>CAWGEH010000032.1:0-375485 GCA_963821505.1 uncultured Alphaproteobacteria bacterium | reverse complement strand
TCGCATGAAATCTCAGTCAGTCATTGATAAATGTCAGGTCGAAATTGTTGACCTGAAGGGCAGCTATATCCGCAGTCCTGGAATGAAGTCGGCTGCAATCTTCGACGGGACGGAACTCTGTCGAGTCGAGGAGTTTGCCGCACGCCATTTTCGTCGCTCGGGGTTTGAGGCGACATTCCTCGAAAGCGCGCCATTTAAAGTGCTGTTCAGTGTGTATTTCTGGTCGCTGATTCAAGATCGCTCCGATCCTCGAGTCCGAATGGTCGGTATTGGCGCTCGCCATGCTTACGATCAGCGCCGCCCCGCCGAGGTGATATGGATACCACACCCCTCGGACTTTGGGACTCCCGATTACGCACGGCGTCGGGCCAAGGCCATCACCAAGCATCTATCATCCATTGCCGAAGACCGGGCAGGGCTGCTTCGGCTCTTTGACAATTGGCTCGCGCCAAGTGTCAGCCTAAGACAGTACCTTTGGGCACATCGCCAGGAATCCATTGACACGGCGAGAAAGCTTATAGAGCTCATTCCACCAGTTGTTCTTAAAAGCATGCTTGGCTATCTGGTCCTGAATTACTGGGAGCATTACTCAGGGTGGCCCGACCTGCTGGTTTATGGGGCAAATCAGTGGTTTTTAGCTGAAGTTAAATCATGCAGCGACAAGCTGAATGAAAACCAGAAACGTTGGATTGAGGATAATCACCGTTACCTCCGTCTGCCGTTCAAGCTCGTCCAAGTGCACAGAGCGAAGAGTAATGTCAGCCCTTCCGATTTGAGGTCATGGGCCGGACCCGGGAACGCGTTGACCGGCAAGGATGTTGACGCAGATATCGGCCGAGTGAACGCTCTACGATCGCCTCTGCGCAAGCAGCGTCGAACAACGGTAAATTAGGGCTACGGCCACTGCCCCAGCCGAAGATGCACTCGCTCATCGCGCGGCACGACTGTGAGATGCGGTAACCGATGTGGCGGGTCGTACGCCCATCGACTGCGCTGCTGCGATGCTTGCCGGTCTTAGTCAGGCTGTCGTTCTGCGCAACATGCGGCGTGATGTTCATCTCGCGCAGCGCCGCAACGTGATCGCTGGTGTCGTAGGCTTTGTCCGCGCCGACCGTGATTCTTCGTCACGATCGTTTGGTTTTCTTCTTGAGGATCGCCTCGGAGGCACGCCGCTCGGCGGTGCCGCTGGCCTGCGTGACGGTGCCGTCAACAGCGTTGCGGTTCTCCATAACCGCATGACCCATATAGCAGAGCTTGGCCTCGCGCCCGGCCGCTTTGCGATAGAGCTTGGAAATGCTCGTCCGACAGCAAGGGCTTGACCCTTGGGTGATCCAAAAGCCTTTCCATGAACTTCCGGAACAGATCGCCGCGCTGAAGCCGGTCCCGGTTTTTGGTGAAGGTGGTCGCATCCCGGACCGGATCATCGGGCGATAGTCCCACGAACCAGCGAAACAGGAGATTGTAGTTGAGCTGCTCCATCAGCTGGCGCTCCGGGCGGAGGCCGTAGAACTCTTGCAAGAGCAGGGCACTCAGCAATTGCTCAGGCGGGATCGATGGCCGGCCCTCCTGCGAATAGAAGTTTGCCAAAGCTATGGCTCAGCTCCTTCAAGACCTCGCGAACGAGCTTGCGTATCTCGCGCAGCGGATGATCCGCCGGAATCCGCTCCTCCGGCCGAATGTACGAGAAAAGGCCGCCCTGATCCTGGAACCGTCCGCGCATCTCACCCTCCCGCAGAATCACTGCGGGAAAAGTGAATCACCACCCCTTCGCTCTGGCGAGCTTTTTCAGCAAACTGCTAGTCTTACTGAGTCAGAAAGTCGCGGCTGACGGAGAGGACAAATCATCTATTTGGCAAGATTCATATCTCAGCGATGGGGGCTGGAATGGGTCTGCCGAGATCAAACGATGGTGAAGCGCGGTTTTCAGCCTATGTGGAGGGGCTCACGAGCGTGATCGGGCATGCGGACCGGGCCAAGCCGCTTGGCGATTATTGCTTGGGTTTGATGATGCCTTGCGAGCGCAAAAGCGTGGAGCCGATGGCAGCGATCACGGCGCCAGAACGGACCGCAGCCCAGCATCAGTCGCTGCTGCATTTTATCGGCGAGGGAAGATGGTCGGACGAGAAGGTTCTCGCGAAGGTGCGGGAACTGGTGCTGCCAGAGCTAAAGCGCCACGGGCCGATCGAAGCGTGGATCATCGACGACACGAGCTTCCCCAAGAAAGGGCAGCATTCGGTCGGGGTGGCTCGACAATATTGCGGCGAGCTTGGCAAGCAGGACAATTGTCAGGTCGCGGTGACGTTGTCGATCGCCAATCACGATGCGAGCTTGCCGGTGGCCTATCGGCTGTATTTGCCGAAGGAGTGGGCGAGCGATCGCAAACGTCGGCGCAAGGTAGGAGTTCCTGACGAGATCAGTTTTAACACCAAACCCGAGATCGCGCTGGCACAGATCCGTTGGGCGTGCGAGGCCGGGCTACCGCGCGGGGCGGTGCTGATGGACGCCGGCTACGGGGTCGACACTGATCTGCGCGCGAGCATCACGGCATTGGGCTTGAGCTATGTCGCCGGCATCCAGTCACACACGACCGTATGGGCACCTGGCACAGGGCCGCGTCCGCCAAAGAAGTGGTCAGGTCAGGGGCGACCACCGAAGCTGTTGCGCCGCGATGACAAGCACAAACCGGCCTCGGTCAAGGAGCTTGCGTTGGCCCTGCCAACGCGTGCCTGGCGCAGGATCACGTGGCCGGGAGCCACGGGGGAGAAGTTGTCCTCGCGATTTTCCCGTGTGCGCGTTCGTGTCGCGCATCGGGATTACTGGCTCGCCGACAGTCGGCCGGAGGAATGGCTGTTGATTGAATGGCCCGATGGCGAGAAGGAGCCGATCAAATATTGGTTGTCGACGTTTCCGGAGGACGTCGCGTTCCGTGAGCTCGTCGACACTGCCAAGCTGCGATGGCGGATCGAACGCGACTATCAGGAACTCAAGCAGGAGGTCGGGCTGGGACATTTTGAAGGACGGGGATGGCGCGGCTTCCACCATCACGCCACCCTTTGCATTGCGGCCTACGGCTTCCTGATCTCCGAGCGAGAGACGATTCCCCCCTCAACGGATCGTGCCACCAGGGTGTTCCCGCAATTTGCCTTACGCGAAGGTTACCCGCCCAGAGGATCCGCCGTTGCGGCCTGAACGCCACGTTCCGAACTCGATTGCAACAATGCGACGGAGATTGGTCGCCGCTCTCGCCACGACGCTATCGCGTTGCCCATGCTGCGCGGCTCGAAACAGATACCGAAATTTGTGACACAGTAAGACTAGTCAGGTTCTGCTGAAATCGGGATCCAATGTTCCGTAGCTTAAAAACACGATTGAGGCGATGCCTAACCTCTTTCATGTGGGAGTATAGCCTCAGACCTTTCCCTGGCGCTTGCCCTGATTGAACGCATGGCGGCTAATCCACATGAGCAAACGCTTTCGATGCGGGTAGCTCGAAAGCTCGCAAATGGAGCAATCTGGCGCACGCGCCTGCGAGCTTGTTCTCCTTTTTTTGAGAACAATATCAGCGATAGACACGTCGGCTGGATCGTTGCGCGCGCTTCATGGCTTCCTTGGCCCGCGTGATGTTGAGCATATCCGAAAGGCGGCCATTCTGGAATACGATACGCCGCATGCCGGGCCAATGCTGATCTGCCATTAGGCGTGGAGTGAAGCTTCGCGCCACACTACCCGAAACGGGCTCCGGTTGTTGCGACGCCGTCTTAGGTGACGGGTGAAGAGTACATAGCCCCACACCTGAGCCGCACGGACCTCGAGTTGGCCTAACATCGCGCTTGCTAGACGCTTTGGCATTTCTGAGCTCACCGAGTGACGATAGCCCGGCGCGACGGTGTGCCCGTTGCCGACATCTGGGACTACAGAAGCGTGCCGTTGAACGACGCTGAGTGAACGATTTCCGGCAGATCGCGCAAGCGACAGTTTTTGTCTTGTTTGTTCGTTGTCGGCTGCTGGCCACGATTATCATCTCGACGCTTGTGATCAGTTCCTGTGTGTGCCGCCGAACTGCTGTTAAGTTGCCCAGCAAGACGCCGGGTCTCTATCGCTCGCTCGTCGAGAATCTTGTGCGTGTCCAGAGTCCACTTGGCCAGCGCACTTGCGCAGTAGCGCACTGATCGGCCCAACTTCACATAGGGTGGCCCATCGCCTCGCATGCGCGCCTTGGCCAGCCACGACGGGCTAAGTCGTAGAAGACTGGCAGCGTCTTTAGCTGTAAGCAGACGCTCCCGAGTATTCAGCTCATGATCCGATTCGAAACGTTGTTCGTGAGGCGGCTTCGGACGCGCGAGCTGAGGCATGATGCTCCATCAGGAATAGCTGTAGGCGACAGTATTCCGGAGCCTACTATGTTAGTTGCCGGACTTTTCCGGAGACAATTTGATGCCCGGTTCCCGTCTTCGTGAGCGATACAGGATGCGTCCGTCTCCTAACCGCACTTTCTCAATGCTCAGACCAGGCTTTTGCTTTGATTTGCGCAGGTGATCAAAGAGATCCACCGTCAAATCGCGTGCCAAAATTTTAGCTAGCTTTTCCCATCTTCCCCCGCGAGTGAGGGTCGCGGCGTGCCCCCGCCATGTAAGGAGATCGTATGCAGCTGCTGCTGCAGCCTTGTTGCGACCACCATCACGACGTGGAGGAGCCGATGGTTGGGCCAGAAGTAATTTGGCCTTCTCAATCTCCTTCTCGATCGCGGTTCTGGTAGTGGAGAGCGGGGCTAGATTGAACCAAGGCATGAGCGCCGGATCGAGAGTATCAAAGGCGATGAGCAGCCGCCGCAGCGCAGCATGGTAACGCAGCAAGCCGCCCTTTTTCTTCGAACGGGCCGCCCGAGAAGAACGCGCGAGTGCCGTGAAGTTTTCGACCCTATCGAGTGCCAGGCAAATCTCGTGCCGGCACTCTTCGCGCTCAGCGGCCGGTGGGGCGAGCAACTCTAGCGCTTTTCGAATTTGTTGATCTCTAGTCATTCCTACCGAAGCGCTTCCCAGCGCACACAAACGATGGCGGGTCGAGCGGCCGTCAGGGCGACATAGGTCATGCGACGGCTTTTAAGCCAATGGCGGCACGCTCGCCCGGAATGTTCGCAAGAAGCCGGTCAACGTGAGCCCCCCATGCATCGAGAGCAGCCCGGCGCTCCGCGAGAAAATCATGACGTTGGTAGACCGCAGCAACTCCTGAAATGGTGCCGGTTTGGTGATTGAGAATCTTGTCTGCAATATGCGGTGCGATGCCCAACCGCGCCATCCCAGACACGCACGTACGACGCAAGTCGTGAAGACGCCATCCGGTCACGCCGGACAGTTGGTCTAATCGGCGCTTGGCGTGAGTGAAGTCCTGGAAGGGCTTGGTTCCCAGCAGGGTAAAGACAATAGGCCCCTTCCTATCTGTGCGTTTCAATACGGCCAGGGCCTGCATCGACAGGTGAACCATGTGTGCTTTGGCATTCTTTGTTCTTGCTTTGGGAATTGTCCAAACTCGTTGAGCGAGATCTAACTCGTCCCACCGTAGACCTGCTACTTCCTCGCGGCGCTGAGCCGTCAACGCCAAAAACTCAACAATGCCCCCATACGGGCCCCCCATCGTTCGCGCGGCGATAAGGACTTGCGCAAGTTCGGCATCATCCAGCACGCGGTCGCGCGCGACCTCTTTCTTCGGGAGCGGCACTCCTTCGGCTGGAGATCGATCCAGGATTGCTTGACCGACGCACCACCCAAAAAACGTCTTGAGCGATTTCAACGTCTTATTGGCAGAGCCGGGAGCCCCGCGGTGCACGATAGCCGAGATGAGTTCCACCACATCGCGCTTACCAAGCGAATGAACGCTGCTGCCGGCCCATGGGGTTCCGACTTCCCGTCGAAGCAGTCGAGAAGTCTCAGCGGCAGATCGATTCTGCGCCAAGCGTTGGGTTATATAGGTCTCCAGTAGATCCCCGATCCGATCCACCACCTCACGGCGTTTGCTCTGGCGTTTCTCCGCTGCCGGATCGCGCCCCTCGAGCTTCGCCGCGAACACCTTCTGGGCAGCCACACGGGCCTGATGCAGAGTCACGCGACCATATGGGCCGATGGTATACTTCCGCAGCTTCGAACCGGCACCGCCAGTCCGGTAGAGCACGATAAATACCTTGCGGCCCGTGGGTGTGACCTTAACGCCGAACCCGGGAGCAGCGGCGTCCCAGTAGACCGTGTCCGATTTGGGTATGGGCAACCCGTCGATGACAGTTTTCGTAAATTTGACCCGAGGCATGACTTGCACCTACGCTCCGGTGCTACCTTTCCCGCAAATAGGTAGCACGGCGAATGAAACGACAGGAACGATGGTAATATCAGGTCTGCCTCGCCGCAAAGAGAATCAGTATGTTATGAACCGCCAGGAACGAACTTCCATCAACGGGAAACACCACCCCGAGAACCACAAGGGGGAGGGGAGCGCACCGAGTACGCTGCATGTTCTGTATCAAGTCGAACGGGACGTGCTCTAGCAGATCGTCATCGCCGGAATTGACGCGGGAGGAATGGATGGCAAACGCAGCGAAGGAGCGGGTCGGCATCGTCGGCGTCGGGCGCATGGGGCTCGCCATGCTCAAGCACCTCGTCAAGCACGGCCACCCCGTGACCGCCTGCGACATCGACGGCAGGCAGCTGGCGAAAGCGCGCGAGGCGGGCGCCGCCGCCGTCACGACTCCGGCCGAAGTGGCGCGCGCGGCCGATTTCGTGATCATCGGCGTCGGCTACGACGACGAGGTCAATGCCGTCGTGCTCGGCGCCGACGGATTGCTCGCCGAGCTCGCGCCCGGCGCGATCATCGCGGTGTCCTCGACCGCCAAGCCCGACACCGTCAAGACGCTCGATGAGCGCGCGCGGACGCAAGGCGTCGATGTGCTCGATGCTCCGATCTGCCGCGGGCGCTTTGCCGCCGACGAGGGAACCCTGCTCGCGCTGGTCGGCGGCAAGCCGGAGGTGGTCGCGCGCGGGCGCGCCGTCTACCGCGCTTTCTGCTCCGACTATGTCCATCTCGGCGAGGTCGGCCATGGCCAGGTCGGCAAGACCATGAACAACCTGCTGCTTTGGATCAATGCCGTGGGCCTGATGGAAGCGGGCCGGCTGGCCGAGACCACCGGCATCGATCTCGCCAAGCTGCGCGCGGCGCTGCTGATGAGCTCGGGCGCGTCCGATGCGCTCAAGGAGTGGGACATGATCTCCTTCACCTGGGCGCTCAAGGACATGCAGATCGTCGCCGACCTCGCCGACAAGGCCGGGCTTTCGCTGCCGATCACCGGCGCAATCAAGGAGCTGGTCAAGGACGCGCGCCGCATCAAGGCCACCAGCGCGCCGAAATGGACGGGGACAGCTCCGTAGGTTGATCCACGCTACGCGAAGGCATATCGGCGAAGGCATATCGGCGCCACATCGTCCCCTCCCGCGCTTGCGGGGGAGGGCCAGGGAGGGGGCATGCATTAAGATTCGTGCCCGCGTTCCCCCACCCCAACCCTCCCCCGCAAGCGGGAGAGGCAGCGCGCGGAGTGTGCGGCACTTCTAGCGCATGTTCCGGAAAAGTGGGAACCGGTTTTCCGAATAGAACATGCGCAAAATCAAAGAATCTAGAGCGCATCACGATTCGATCCAATCGGGATGCGCTCTAGTGAACCAAGCCAGAGCGTCGTCGAACGACTACGACAAATCCATCGCCGAGACGCCGCCATCGACGAACAGATTGGCGCCGTAGACGAACGAGGAATCCTCGCTCACCAGGAACAGCACCGCCTTGGCCGCCTCCCGCGGCTGGCCCGGGCGCCTGACCATGTTCGGCACCGGGCGAGCGGGGTCGAACTCGTCCTTGCCGACCGGCGAGCCGATCTTGTTCGGCACGATCGCGTTCACCCGGATCTTGTGCGGCGCCAGTTGCGCCGCCATCGCCCGCGTCAGATTGGCGACCCCGCCTTTCGCCGCGGAATAGGCAACGGCGCGGCTTCGCCCCATGAAGCCCGAGGTCGAGCCGATGTTGACGATCCGCCCGCCGGTTCCCTGCGCCGCCATCTGCTGGGCAACGTGCTTGCCCATGAGGAACTGGCTCTTGAGCGTCACCGCCATCACCCGGTCCCACTCCTCCTCGGTGATGTCGAAAATGTGCTTGTTGTCGGAGATGGCCACGTTGTTGACCAGGATATCGATATGCCCGAAGCGATCGACCACCGCCTTGACCAGGGCGGCGACGTCGCTCGCCCTGGAGACATCGGCGGTGAACAGCTCGGCCTCGCCGCCCGCTGTCCTGATCGCGGCGGCGACGCGCTCGCCGCGCGGCTTGTCCATGTCGACGATCGCGACCTTCGCGCCCTCCTCGGCGAACAGCTTGGCGATCTCCTCGCCGATGTTGCGGCCGGCGCCGGTCACGATCGCCACCTGATCCCTGAGCTTCATCGGCTGTCCCCTTCGTCCCTGGCCCGGTGTCATTACATTCACCACCGGCGGGCGGCAACAAGTGCCCCGAACCCGAAATTCGCGCACACCGTGCGGCAAATGCGATCGCGAACTTCGGGTTCAAAAGGGGCACTAGCGCATGTTCCGGAAAAGTGGGAACCGGTTTTCCGAACAGAACATGCGCAAAATCGAAGAATCTAGAGCGCATCACGATTTGACCCAATCGGGAGGCGCTCTAGTGCCCCGAACCCGAAGTTCGCGCACACCGTGCAGCAAATGCGATCGCGAACTTCGGGTTCAAAAGGGGCACTAAAATCATAGAGTTGCTAGTGGTCCCTGGATTCCGAAGTTCGTATCTGAACGTGCCGCGAGTGCGCACGAACTTCGGAATCGGACCACTAGCGCGGGTCTCGCGGGCGGCCCGCGAACATGATAGGAGAAATGCTCAGAACATGGATTTCGCCGTGGCCGCGCCGCTCAAGACCGTCGAAGGCTCCGACATCGCCGCGCTGATGCACGCGCTCGGCCGGCAGGCGAAAGGCGCCGCGCGCGTGCTTGCGCTCGCCGCGACGGCGCAGAAGGACCAGGCGCTCGCGGCGATGGCGCAGGCGATCCGCGCCGGCGCGGGCGGCATCCTTGCGGCCAATGCCCAGGACCTGGCCGAGGCCAAGGCGTCCGGCGCGACGACGGCCTTTCTCGACCGCCTCGCCCTCGACGACAAGCGCGTCGCCGCCATGGCCGACGGCCTCGACGTGGTGCGCGCGCTGCCTGATCCGGTCGGTGCCGTGACCGAACGCTGGACGCGGCCGAACGGCATGACCATCGAGCGCGTGCGCGTGCCGCTCGGCGTCATCGGCGTGATCTACGAGAGCCGGCCGAACGTCACCGCCGACGCCGCCGCGCTCTGTCTCAAGGCCGGCAACGCCGTCATCCTGCGCGGCGGCTCGGAAAGCCACCGCTCGAACCGCGCCATCTGCGCGGCGCTGACGGAGGGATTGCGCCGCGCCGCGCTGCCGGAGGCGGCGATCTCGCTGGTGCCGACCCGCGAGCGCGCCGCGGTCGGGATGATGCTCGCGGGCCTCGACGGCGCGCTCGACGTCATCGTCCCGCGCGGCGGCAAGAGCCTGGTCGCGCGCGTGCAGGCAGAGGCGCGCGTACCGGTGTTCGCCCATCTCGAAGGCATTTGCCACGTCTACGTGGACAAGGCGGCGAAGCTCGACATGGCGAAGACGATCGTGCTCAATGCCAAGATGCGGCGCACCGGCGTCTGCGGCGCGGCCGAGACGCTGCTCGTCGATCGCGCGGCGGCGACCCACCTCAAGCCGCTGGTCGGCATGCTGCTCGAAGCCGGCTGCGAGGTGCGCGGCGACGCGGCGACGCGCGCCGTCGACTCCCGCGTGAAACCGGCGAGCGAAGAAGACTGGTCGAGCGAATATCTCGACGCCATCATCTCCGCCAAGGTGGTCGACGGCGTGGCGGGCGCGATCGAGCATATCGAGCGCTTCGGCTCCCACCACACCGACTCGATCGTTACGGAAGATCCGGCCGCGGCGGAAAAATTCCTCGCCGAGGTGGATTCCGCGATCGTTCTGCACAATGCCTCGACCCAATTCGCCGACGGCGGCGAGTTCGGCTTCGGCGCCGAGATCGGCATCGCCACCGGCCGCTTCCACGCGCGCGGCCCGGTCGGGGTCGAGCAATTGACGAGCTTCAAATATCGCGTGCACGGCTCGGGACAGATCAGGCCGTGAAAACCGCGCCTTGCGCGGCTGCCACCCTCTCCACTCGGGGACGAGGTTGGACCGCAGGCAAGTCCACGCCGCCTGCGCAAGCTTGGCTGCGCGCGACAGCGAGGGACCGGGTGGGGGGTTGTTTCCTGTGCGCAAATTAACGAGGGACCCCTCACCCGGCTCGCCGCTGCGCGGCTTGCCACCCTCCCCTGCAGGGGGCGAGGCCAACGCGCCGGCGCCACGCCCGGTGCTCCCGCCGCACACCCGCGGGATGCGCATCGGCCTGTTCGGGGGCACGTTCGATCCTCCGCACGACGCGCATCTCGGCGCCTGCCTGATCGCGATGAAGCGGCTCCATCTCGATCGGGTCTGGTGGCTGGTGACTCCCGGCAATCCGCTCAAGGACACGCGCGGGCTGGTTGCGCTCGCGGACCGCATCGTTGCCGCCAAGGCGCTTGCGCGCCATCCGCGCATCGACGTCACCGGCCTCGAGGCAGAGATCGGCACGCGCTACACTTATGAAACCATCGCTTATCTGCGCCGCCACTGTCCGGGCGTGCGCTTCGTCTGGATCATGGGCGCCGACAACCTGCGCAGCTTTCACCGTTGGCAGAAATGGCGCGGAATTGCCGCCATGGTGCCGATCGCGGTGGTCGACCGCCTCGGACCCAGCCTCTATGCCAATGCCAGCGTCGCGGGTCAGGCGCTCGCGCAAGCCCGCATCCCGGAAGCGGCGGCGAAGTCGCTCGCCGACCGCAAACCGCCGGCCTGGGTTTACCTCCATGGCTTGAAGTCGCCGCTGTCGTCGACCGCGTTGCGCGCGGCCCGTCATAAAAGCGATGCCAAACGGCCACAGTATGGGGATTGTGGAACGGCGGCGGGTTGAAACCGTTAACCGCCCGTGCCTATGTTAGTGGTGCTCCGCGTCGCGCGGAGCAGTGATGCAACGAAAGGAAAGGAACCCTGCCAACACCTGCACTCTCTCGCGCTGGCGCCCACCGCGCCGCCGAACCCATCTCCAAGGTGCGTCCTGACGCCGAGGAGATTCTTCGCGTGGTCCTCGCCGGCCTCGACGACATGAAGGCCGAGGACACCGTCACCATCGATCTCACCGGCAAATCCAGCATCGCCGACACCATGGTCGTGACCTCCGGAAGGTCCAACCGCCATGTGGGTTCGGTCGCGGACCATCTGCTGGAAGACCTCGCCAAGGCCGGAGTGCCCGACGCGCGGGTCGAAGGCATGCCGCACTGCGACTGGGTGCTGATCGACGCCGGCGACGTCATCGTCCATGTGTTCCGGCCGGAAGTCCGCGCCTTCTACAATCTCGAGAAGATGTGGGCGCCGGCACGGCCGCATGGGCGGCGGGCAAGCTGACCGGCGCCGACCGACCCCGGTAGCGGCTGTCGGGCGGCTTGAGCCCGCGCCCGGTCCATGCGTATCGTGACGCATGCGCATCGTGGTCGCCGCCGTCGGCCGGTTGAAGCAAGGTCCGGAGCGCGAGCTCGCCGAGCGCTACCGCAAGCGCGCGGCCGATGCCGGTCGCAGCACCGGCTTGAGCAGCATCGACATCGTCGACATCAAGGAGAGCCGCGCCGGCGACGCCGCCCGGCGCATGCTCGAAGAATCGATCGCCATCGCCAATCTCATCCCCGAGCGCGCCGTGACGGTGATCCTGGATGAGCGCGGCGAGAACATGAGCAGCGCGTCCTTCGCCGGGCGGCTGCAGGGCTGGCGCAAGGAGGACAAGCCCGCGGTCGTATTCATCATCGGCGCCGCCGACGGCCTCGCGCCCAGCCTGCGTGAAAAGGCGAGCCTCGCCATTGCCTTCGGCGCGGCGACCTGGCCGCACCAGCTCATTCGGATCATGCTGCTGGAGCAGCTCTACCGCGCCGTTACCATGCTGGCGGGACACCCCTATCATCGGTCGTGATCGGGGCTCGCCCCGCGGCGCGCAAAAGGAAGCAAAAGGAAGAAAGTCCCCGGGCCCTGCGCCCACCCGCGGCCAGGCCCGGCGTCCGGTCTTAATCCGGTACCAATCCTGATGATCTATTCCGGCATTGGAACCGATTTTGCATAGAACGGATTGATGCAGGCCGTGTTGCCTTCTCCCGCCGCTCTCCGCCCGCTGGCCCTGGCGGTGCTGGGGGTTTTGCCGCTTGGGCTCATGGCGGCGGCGCAGACGCCGCGGCCGCGCCCCCAGACGCCGGCCGAGACCAAGGGCCCGGCCGCTCCGCCCGCCAGCCTCGACACCCTCAAGCAGCGCGACCAGGAGCTCGAAAGGCTCCGCGCCGATCAGCGCAGGACGCTCGAGAACGAGGCCAAGCTCAAGCGCGAGATCGAGTCGATCGGCGACGACCGGCGCAAGTTCAATCAGCAGATCATCGAGATCGCCGCCCGCGTGGGCAACCTGGAAGAGCGGGCAACCCAGACCGAGGAGCGCCTGCGGCCGCTCGACGAGCGCGAGGCGGCGCTGCGGACATCGCTGGAGGAACGGCGCGACGTCACCGCCGAGGTGCTGGCGGCACTGCAACGGATCGGCCGCCAGACCCCGCCCGGCCTCATGATCCGGGCCGAGGACGCGCTGCGCTCGGTACGCTCGGCGATGATGCTGGGAGCGGTGCTGCCTGAACTGCGCCACCAGGCCGAGGCGCTGGTCGCCGATCTCGCCGAGCTCGTGCGCCTGCGCAAGCAGATTGCCGACGAGCGCGACGGTCTCGCGCGCGACCTGTTCGTGCTCGCGGACGACCGCCAACGCCTCTCGCTGTTCGTCGATGAGCGCCAGCGCCGGCTGGGGCAAGCGGAGCAGGCCCTTGCCGACGAGCGCCAGCGCGCCGCCCAGCTTGGGCGTCAGGCCGAAGACCTCAATCAACTTATCGTCAAGCTCGAACAGGGTCTCGATACCGCCTCCCGCGCCGCGCGGGCAGCCGCGCGCGCGAGCGAGGATGGCAAGGCGGCAAAAGCCAGGCCGGACCTCGCCGCGCTCAAGGATCCGGGCCGGCTCACCCCTGCCGTCGCCTTTGCCACAGCCAAAGGAATGCTGCCGCTGCCGGTCAATGGGGCCAGAATCAAGGAATTTGGCGCCCCCGACGGCCTCGGAGGGACCGAAAAAGGGCTATCGATCGCGACCCGCCCCGGCGGGCAGATCACGGCCCCGTGTGACGGATGGGTGGTTTACGCCGGCGCCTTCCGCAATTATGGCCAACTCTTGATCCTTAATGCCGGCGGCGGATATCATGTCTTGCTCGCTGGGATGGAACGGATATCCGTTGACTTGGGGCAGTTCGTGCTGACGGGTGAGCCCGTTGCGGTGATGGGCGGCGGAGCCCAATCGGCCGCGGTGAGAGCGGGCGCTGCAAGCCAACCCGTACTATATGTCGAATTCCGCAAGGACGGGATCCCCGTCGACCCAGGCCCATGGTGGGCCGCAAACGAAGGCCAGAAGGTTCGCGGATGATGCGCAAAACTCCCCTGATTCTCCTCGGTGCGGCGGCCGGCATAGCCGTGACGCTGATCGCAACCCATCCCCGCATCGTGCTCGACGGCGCGCGCGCACAAGCGGCGGCTGCCGATACCTATCGGCAGCTCAGCCTGTTCGGCGACGTGTTCGAGCGGGTGCGGGCCGACTATGTGGAGAAACCCGACGACGGCAAGCTGATCGAATCGGCGATCAACGGCATGCTGGCCGGGCTCGATCCGCATTCGAGCTACATGGACTCGAAGAGCTTCCGCGACATGCAGGTGCAGACCCGCGGCGAGTTCGGCGGGCTCGGCATCGAGGTCACGATGGAGGACGGCCTGATCAAGGTCGTGGCACCGATCGACGAGACCCCGGCGGCGAAGGCCGGCGTCATGGCCAACGACATCATCACCCACCTCGACGAGGAGCCGGTGCAGGGGCTCACCCTCAACCAGGCGGTCGAGAAGATGCGCGGCCCCGTCAATACCAAGATCAAGCTCAAGATCATGCGCAAAGGCCAGGACAAGCCGGTCGAGGTGTCGATCACGCGCGATGTCATCCGTGTGCGCTCGGTACGCTCGCGGCTCGAAGGCGACGACGTCGGCTTCATCCGCGTCACCCAGTTCAACGAGCAGACCACCGAAGGATTGAAGAAGGCGATCGCCGACCTGTCCGCCCAGACCGGTGACAAGCTCAAGGGCTTCGTCATCGATCTGCGCAACAACCCGGGCGGATTGCTCGATCAGGCGATCTCGGTGTCCGATGCGTTCCTGGAGAAGGGCGAGATCGTCTCCACGCGCGGCCGCAATGCCGAGGAGACCCAGCGTTTCAATGCGCGCGCGGGCGACCTCACCAGGAGCAAGCCGCTCATCGTGCTGATCAACGGCGGCTCGGCATCGGCCTCGGAAATCGTGGCGGGCGCGCTGCAGGATCACCGCCGCGCCACCGTCGTCGGCACGCGCTCGTTCGGCAAGGGTTCGGTGCAGACCATCATTCCGCTCGGCTCCGGCAACGGGGCGCTGCGGCTGACCACGGCGCGCTACTTCACGCCGTCCGGCCATTCGATCCAGGCGAAGGGCATCTCGCCTGATATCGAGGTGCTGCAGGACGTGCCCGAGGAGCTCAAGGCGCGCACCGACACGCGCGGCGAGGCTTCGCTGCGCGGCCATCTCAAGGCCGAAGGCGACGAAGCGACCGGCTCGCAGTCCTACATCCCGCCGGATCCGAAGGACGACAAGGCGCTGCACACCGCGCTCGATCTCATCCGCGGCGTCCAGAAGAACTCGGCCTATCCGCCCAATCCGAAGGCGCCGGTGCCGAACTAGGACGGCCCGATCAACGACCGACACGCGGGGCGGCCACCGGCCGCCCCGCCGCGTTTTTGGGGGCGCGCACGCTCGATTCGGGCCGGAAGCCCGCGGCGCGCCACGCCGCAGTGAGGGAATGCGCATGCCTCCCTACGAATCCCTGCCCTACCGCCCCTGCGTCGGCACGGCGGTGTTCAACCGCGAGGGCCGCGTCTTCATCGGCCGCCGCATCGACGGGCCCGAGCATGTGGACGAGGTCCATGTCTGGCAGATGCCGCAAGGCGGCATCGATCGCGGCGAGGATCCGTGGCCGGCGGCGCTGCGCGAGCTCCACGAGGAGACCAACATCCGCTCGGTCGAGAAGCTCGGCGGGATCGAGGAGCCGCTCTGCTACGATATCCCGCGCGAGCTCGTCGGCCGTGCCTGGAAAGGAAAATATCGCGGGCAGTGCCAAACCTGGTACGCGCTGCGCTTCACCGGAAAGGACAGCGAAATCGACATCGCGCATCCCGCCGGCGGCCACGATCCGGAATTCGCACAATGGCGCTGGGAGCCGCTCGCGAACCTCCCGGACCTGATCGTGCCGTTCAAGCGACCGGTGTACCAGCGGGTGGTGAAGGAATTCGCGAAGTTTGCGAAGCGGTAGCGGCGCATCGCGAAGCGGCATAGGGTGGGCAAAGGCGCACGCGCGCACAAGCTACGGTCTTTGCGCAAGCCCGATCGCGTGCGCCGTGCCCACGCGGACAACGCAGACACGGGTACGCGTGGGCACGGCGCTGCTGTCCGTTTGTGAGCGCGGCGAAATCTCCGCTCGCGCCTTTGCCCACCCTACGCTGCTCGGCCCGAGCTATTGCAACGCGGCCTGCAGCGCCTTGAGCTGATCGAGCTTGCGGGACAGCTTGTCGCGCCGCCAGTCGTCGGTGGCGTCGGCGACGTCCTCCTCGGTGTCCTTGATCACGCCGGCGAGCACCGCGACGTCGAACTCCTCCACCGGCACCGCCAGCTCCGCGAGCACGTTCAGGCCGGCCGGACCAACCTCGGCAAAGCCGCCGTTGACCACGATCCGCAACTCCCCGGCGCTGCCGTGGATGACCAGAATCCCCGGCCGCAGCGTGGTGACGAGCGGCGCGTGCCCCGCCAGCACGCCGAAGTCGCCTTCGGAGCCCGGCAAGTCCACCTGCGTGACCTCGCCGGAGAACAGCAGCTTCTCCGGCGAGACGAGATCGAAGTGAAAGGTGGCCATGGGTGCTTCTGTTCAACTTTGTCGATATGAGGTTGACGAGGACAGACGACGCACAACGGAGGACGGACCGCGAGTCGCCATGATCTGTCCTCCGTCGCCTGTCCTCCGCCTGTCCTCGGTCGTCCGCCTACGCCGCTTCGGCCGCGAGTTTCTTGCCCTTCTCCACCGCCTGCTCGATGGTGCCGACCATGTAGAAGGCTGCCTCCGGCAGGTGGTCGTATTTTCCCTCGCACAGTCCCTTGAAGCCGCGGATGGTGTCGGCGAGGTCGACGAACACGCCGGGAGTGCCGGTGAATACCTCGGCGACGTGGAAGGGCTGCGACAGGAAGCGCTCGATCTTGCGCGCGCGCGCGACCGTGAGCTTGTCTTCTTCCGAGAGCTCGTCCATGCCGAGGATGGCGATGATGTCCTGCAGCGCCTTGTAGCGTTGCAGGATCTGCTGCACCTGGCGCGCCACGGCGTAGTGCTCCTCGCCGACGACCAAGGGAGAGAGCATGCGCGAGGTCGAGTTGAGCGGATCGACCGCGGGATAGATGCCCTTCTCGGCGATCGAGCGCGACAGCACCGTGGTGGCGTCGAGGTGCGCGAACGAGGTCGCCGGCGCCGGGTCGGTGAGGTCGTCGGCCGGCACGTAGATTGCCTGCACCGAGGTGATCGACCCCTTGGTGGTCGTGGTGATGCGCTCCTGCAGCGCGCCCATGTCGGTCGCCAGCGTCGGCTGATAGCCCACGGCCGAGGGAATGCGGCCCAGCAGCGCCGAGACTTCCGAGCCGGCCTGCGTGAAGCGGAAGATGTTGTCGACGAAGAACAGCACGTCCTGCCCCTGGTCGCGGAAATACTCGGCGACCGTGAGGCCGGAGAGCCCGACGCGGGCGCGCGCGCCGGGCGGCTCGTTCATCTGGCCGTAGACCAGCGCGCATTTCGAGCCGGCGGTCGAACCGTTGTTCTTCTTCGGATCCTTGTTCACGCCGGACTCGATGAACTCGTAATAGAGGTCGTTGCCTTCGCGCGTGCGCTCGCCGACGCCGGCGAACACCGAATAGCCGCCGTGCGCCTTGGCGATGTTGTTGATCAGCTCCTGGATGATCACGGTCTTGCCCACGCCCGCGCCGCCGAACAGGCCGACCTTGCCGCCCTTGGCGTAGGGCGCGAGCAGATCGACGACCTTGATGCCGGTGACGAGGATTTCCGCTTCGGTCGACTGGTCGGTGTAAGCCGGCGCCGGCTGGTGGATCGGGCGCCGCTCCTGGTATTGCAACGGGCCGGCCTCGTCGACGGGATCGCCGACCACGTTCATGATGCGGCCGAGGGTACCGTCGCCGACCGGCACCGCGATCGGCTCGCCGGTGTCGGAGACCTCCTGGCCGCGCACGAGGCCTTCGCTGGTGTCCATGGCGATGGTGCGCACCGTCGATTCGCCGAGATGCTGGGCGACTTCGAGCACCAGGCGCTGGCCCTGATTGCTGGTCTCGAGCGCGTTGAGAATCGCCGGCAGATGGCCCGGGAACTGGACGTCGACAACGGCGCCGATGACCTGGGTAATGTGTCCGACTGGATTGGCCATGGATGGTCCTTGTTATCTCATAGACGTAGGGGCATAGCGGGTTGCCGCGCCAGCCTCACACCGCCGCCTCGGCGCCGGAGATGATCTCGATCAGCTCCTTGGTGATCATCGCCTGGCGGGTGCGGTTGTAGGTCAGCGTCTGCTTGCGGATCATCTCGCCGGCATTGCGCGTGGCGTTGTCCATCGCCGTCATCTGCGCGCCGTAGAACGAGGCGGCATTCTCCAGGAGCGCGCGGAAAATCTGCACCGAGACGTTGCGCGGCAGAAGCTCGGCCAGAATCTCGTCCTCGTCGGGCTCGTACTCGTAGGCCGCGCCAGCACCGTTGCCGGGATCGCCCTCGAACACGGGCGGAATGAGCTGTTGCGCAGTCGGAACCTGCGCGATGACCGACTTGAAGCGTGAGAAGAACAGGCTGCAGACGTCGAACGCGCCCTCCTCGTAGAGCCGCACGATCTTGTCGCCGATCTCTTCGGCGTGCTCGAAGGCGAGCGTGCGGACCGCGCGCAGCTCGATGTGCTCGATGATCTGCCGCTGGTAGAGGCGGCGGAGCTGCTCGTAGCCCTTGCGACCGACGCAGAAGAACTTGACCTCCTTGCCCTCGGCCATCAACGTGTTGGCCCGCTCGCGCGCGAGCCGCACGATCGCCGAGTTGAACGGCCCGCACAGGCCGCGCTCGGCGGTGCAGACCACCAGCAGATGTACGGCCTCGCTGCCGGTGCCGAGGAGCAGCCTCGGCGCGCTGCCGAGGTCGCCGACCGCGGCCGCGATATTGCCGAGCACCTTTTCCATGCGCTCGGCGTAGGGACGCGCGGCCTCGGCCACCACCTGCGCGCGCCGCAACTTCGAGGCCGCCACCATCTGCATGGCCTTGGTGATCTTCTGCGTCGCCTTGGTGGCGGCGATGCGAACGCGCATGTCCTTGAGGCTGGGCATTTTTCGATGACGACGGACAACGGACGACGGATGCTGGAAGGCCGAGCATTGGCTTCAGCTATCGATCGTCGGTCATCTTTCGTCCATCCTCCGTCCTCTGTCCTCTGTCGTCCGTCTTCCGTCTTCCGCTTACGCGAATGTCTTCGCGTACCCGTCGACCGCCGCCTTGAGCTTGGCCGCGGTGGCGTCGTCGAGATCCCGGCTGTCGCGAATGGCGTCGAGGATGTCCCGATACTGGCTGCGCACCAGGACCAGCAGCCCCTCTTCGAAGGCGCGCACCCGATGAACCGGAATCGGGTCGAGATAGCCGTTGACCCCGGCATAGATGACGACGACCTGCTCCTCCATCTTCAGCGGCGAGAACTGCGGCTGCTTGAGCAGCTCGGTCAGCCGCGCACCACGGTTGAGCAGGCGCTGCGTGGTGGCGTCGAGATCGGAGCCGAATTGCGCGAACGCCGCCATTTCGCGGTATTGCGCGAGCTCGCCCTTGATACGGCCGGCGACCTTCTTCATCGCCTTGGTCTGCGCGGCCGAGCCGACGCGCGACACCGAAAGGCCCACATTCACCGCCGGGCGGATGCCCTGATAGAACAGGTCGGTCTCCAGGAAGATCTGGCCGTCGGTGATCGAGATGACGTTGGTCGGGATATAGGCCGACACGTCGTTCGCCTGCGTCTCGATCACCGGCAGCGCGGTGAGCGAGCCGGCCTTGTTGGCGTCGTTCATCTTGGCCGCGCGCTCGAGCAGCCGCGAGTGCAGGTAGAAGACGTCGCCGGGATAGGCCTCGCGTCCGGGCGGGCGGCGCAGCAACAGCGACATCTGCCGGTAGGCGACGGCCTGCTTGGACAGGTCATCGTAGGTGATCACCGCGTGCATGCCGTTGTCGCGGAAATATTCGCCCATGGTGCAGCCCGAGAACGGCGCCAGGTACTGCATGGGCGCGGGGTCCGAGGCGGTGGCCGCGACCACGATCGAATAGTCGAGCGCGCCGTTCTCCTCCAGCACCTTGACGAATTGCACCACGGTGGAGCGCTTCTGCCCAATCGCGACGTAGACGCAGTAGAGCTTGATCTTCTCGTCGCCGCTGGCGTTGAGCGCCTTCTGGTTGAGCATGGTGTCGAGCGCGATCGCGGTCTTGCCGGTCTGGCGGTCGCCGATGATCAGCTCGCGCTGGCCGCGGCCGATGGGAATGAGCGCGTCGATGGCCTTGAGGCCGGTGGCCATCGGCTCGTGCACGGATTTGCGCGGGATGATGCCCGGCGCCTTGACGTCGACACGCTTGCGCTCCGTGGCCTCGATCGGACCCTTGCCGTCGATGGGGTTGCCGAGCGCGTCGACCACGCGGCCGAGCAGGCCTTTGCCGACCGGCACGTCGACGATGGCGCGCGTGCGCTTGACGGTCTGCCCCTCCTTGATCTCGCGGTCCTCGCCGAAGATCACGATGCCGACATTGTCGGTCTCGAGATTGAGCGCCATGCCGCGAACGCCGTTCTCGAACTCGACCATCTCGCCGGCCTGGACGTTGTCGAGGCCGTAGACGCGGGCGATGCCGTCGCCGACCGAGAGCACCTGGCCGACTTCGGACACCTCGGCCTCCTGGCCGAAGTTCTTGATCTGCTCTTTCAGGATGGCCGAGATTTCGGCGGGGCGGATGTCCATCAGCGGGCCTCTTTCATCGCAAACTTGATCGCATTGAGCTTGGTGCGCAGCGAAGAGTCGACCATGCGGGAGCCGAGCTTGACCACGAGGCCGCCGATGATCGAGGGATCGATCTTCACGTCCACCTTGACCTCTTTCTTGGTCACCGCCGCGAGTGCGTCCTTGATCGCGGCAAGGTGCGCCTCGCTCGGCTTCTCCGCCAGCGTCACCTCGGCGGTGACCTCACCCTTGTGCTTGGCGACCAGCGCCCGGTAGGCCTTCACCATGTCGAGGGCGGCGAAGAGCCGTCGGTTGGTCGCGACCAATTTGAGGAAATTGGCGGCGAGCCCGTCGATGCCCACCTTGTCGAGCACGCCCGAAAGTGCGCGCCCCTGCTCGTCGGCGGACAGCACCGGGCTTCTCAGCAGCCGCGCGAGATCGGCGATTTCGGCGACCAGAGCGTCGAACCGGTCGAGGTCGACCTTGACCCTATCGACCGCATTCTGCTCGAGCGCAAGCTCGAACAGCGCGGTCGCATAGCGGCCCGCCATGCCGGATACGATTGCGCCTTCGCCTGCCACTCGTTCTGTGCTCTTTCGGCAATTCCGCAGGCTCGGCACCGTCGCGGACGGTGGGCGCCAAGCCCTTGAAATGCAATGGGACCTTGCATTTTCGTGGAGCGCGCCGGCGCGCCCCTAGCGCCACGAAAAACGCGCGGTTCCGTAACACACCGTCAACTGCGGTGCAACACGACCAAACGTCCGGGCAGGACGGGCGTTCATGCCGAGCGCGCCCTTGTGCGGGCGGCCGGGACCGGTGCTACACAGGCGGGCCTGCCAGCCGCACCCTTGAACCTCCCGGAACCCGCCGACGTGCCCAGCCTTCCTCCGCGCGATGCTGCCGATTCGACCGCCCGCTTGATGCTGGTCGCGGTGAGCCTGGCCTGGGGCCTGACCTGGCCGGCAATGAAGATCGCGCTCGGCGGAATACCGCCGTTCAGCATGCGCGTCGGCACCTCCGGGCTTGCGACCCTCGCGTTGCTCGCGCTCGCATTGCTTCAGCGTCGCACCATCCGCATCCACAGCGCCGTCGCATGCGTGCATCTCGCCGTCGCCGGCACGCTGAATGTGGCGTGCTTCACGGTGTTCTCCGCCTTTGCCCAACTCGCGACCGCGACCTCGCGGGTCACGGTTCTCACCTACACGATGCCGATCTGGGCCGCGCTGCTCGCGCGCCCGATCCTGGGCGAGCGGCTGACCCCGGCGCGCGGCTTTGCGCTCCTGCTTTGCGCCCTGGGATTGACGGTGCTGGTCTATCCGCTGCTCGGAGCGAGCGACCTGATCGGCATCGGCCTCGCACTGGCGACGGCGGTGACCTGGGCGGCCGGAACGGTCTATTTGAAATGGGCGCAGATCGACGCCGATCCGATGGCGATCGCGTTATGGCAGGTGCTGGTCGCGCTCGTGATCACCGTCGCCGGCCTGCTGCTGTTCGAAGGATCGCTGCATCTGTGGCCCGCTCCCGCGCTCGCCCTCGGGGCGCTGGCGTTTTCCGGCCTGGTCGGCTCCGCCTTTGCCTATCTGGTCTGGTTCGAGATCGTGCGGCGGCTGCCGGCCACGACCGCGTCGCTCGGCGTGCTGAGCGTGCCGGTGGTGGGCATCGTCGCCTCCGTGCTGGTGCTGGGGGAGCGGCCGACCATCGCCGACGTCATCGGCTTTACGCTCATCCTGGCCGCCGCCGCCTGCGTGCTGCTGGCGCCCAGTGCGCGTTCGCCCGAAGCCGCTCCGATCGAACAATGATGCGGCGTTTGCGCACCCCCTTGCCGCTCACTGTCCCTGGAGGTCTGTCGTGGCGTGGATTTATCTGACCGTTGCCGGCCTGTTCGAGATCGGTTGGGCGATCGGCTTGAAATATACCGAAGGCTTTACCCGCCTGTTGCCGTCGCTGTGGACCGCCGTCAGCATGATTCTGAGCGTGGTCCTGCTCGGGCTCGCGCTCAAGACGCTCCCGGTCGGGACCGCTTACGCGGTGTGGACCGGGATCGGGGCGGTCGGCACCGCCATGCTCGGCATCTACCTGTTCGCAGAGCCGGCGACCGCGCTGCGGCTGATATGCATCGGTCTGATCCTTTGCGGGATCGTCGGTCTCAAGCTCGTGACGTGAACCGGGCTCACGCGTGGCGGCGATGATCCCCGTCGCGCGCGAAGCGGTGCAGCTTACAAGAAGCTCTGGGGGTCGACGTCGACCTCGAGCTTGATGTCGCTCTTGCGCCTGGGCGCGGCGGCGAGCCATTGCCGCAGGTAGCCGGACAGATCGAACGCGCGCGGAGATTTCACCAGCAGCCGGAAGCGATAGCGGCCGCGGACGAGGGCGAGCGGCGCTTCCGCCGGTCCGAGCACGCGCACCTCGTCGGCGCGCGGCGCGATCCCGGCGAGGCGGCGCGCATAGGCTTCGGCGGCCGGCCGTTCGCCGGCCGAGACCAGGAGGCTCGCAAGCCGTCCGAACGGCGGATAGTGAGTTTTTTCGCGCAGCTCGATCTCGCTGGTGTAGAACGCCTCGCGGTCGCCCGCAGCCAACGCGCGCATCACCGGGTGCTCGGGCTGATGCGTCTGCAGATAACCGATGCCGCGGCCCTCCTGGCGGCCGGCGCGGCCGATGACCTGATGCAGCAACTGGAACGTGCGCTCGGCGGCGCGCGGATCGCCGTTCGCCAGGCCGAGATCGGCGTCGATGACGCCGACCAGATTGAGCTTCGGGAAGTGGTGGCCCTTGGCGACGAGCTGCGTGCCGATGATGATGTCGAAGCGGCCCTGGGCAACGTCGTCCAGCTCCGCGCGCAGCCGCTCCACGGATTCGACGAGATCGCTCGACAGCACCAGGATCCGGCGCTGCGGAAACAACGCCGCCGCCTCTTGCTGCAGCCGCTCGACGCCGGGGCCGACCGCGACGAACGAGTCGGTCGCCTGGCATTGCGGGCATTGCACCGGCGGCGGCAGCGAGAAACCGCAATGGTGGCAGACCAGCCGGCGCCGGAACCGGTGATCGACCAGCCAGGCGTCGCAATTCGGGCAGGCGAGCCGAAATCCGCATCGGCGGCAGAGCGTGAGCGGCGCATAGCCGCGGCGATTGAGAAAGAGCAGCGCCTGCTCGCCGCGTTCGAGCGCGATCGTCACCGCCTCGGCGAGCCGCGGCGCGATGAAGCGGCCGGGCGGCGGCCCCTCGGCGCGCAGATCGATGGTCTCGATGGCGGGCAGATGCTGGCTGCCGAAGCGCTCCGGCAGATGCAGGCGGGTGTAGCGGCCCCGCCGGGCATTGACCTCGGTCTCGACCGAGGGCGTCGCCGAGACCAGCACGATCGGAATGTCGGCTCCGCGCGCGCGCACCACCGCCATGTCGCGGGCGTGGTAGCGTACGCCGTCCTCCTGCTTATAGGCCGGATCGTGCTCCTCATCGACCACGATCAGCCCGAGATCGGCATAGGGCAGGAACAGCGCCGAACGCGCGCCGACGACCACGCTCACCTCGCCGGTCGCGACCGCGTTCCAGCTGCGCGCGCGCAGGCGCTGCGACAACTGCGAATGCCACTCGGCCGGACGCACGCCGAAGCGCTCGGCGAAGCGGTCGAGGAACTGGCTGGTCAAGGCGATCTCGGGCACGAGCACCAGCGCTTGCCTTTGCCGACGGATGGTCTCCGCGATCGCCTCGAAATAGACTTGCGTCTTGCCCGCACCGGTGACGCCGTCGAGCAGCGTAACGCCATAGCCGCCAACGGACGCGCGCAACGCATCCGCCGCCCGGCGTTGCGCCGGCGTGAACTCGGGCGGTGCAAAATCCGGATCGGGCGCGCTCGCCACCGGATCCGGCGGCAGCACCACGCTCTCCAGCGCTCCTTCGTCGACCAGGCCGTCGATGACCCCGGGCGAGACGCCGGCCTCGGCGGCGACGTCGCTCTTGCCGCGCGCGATCCCGTCGGCGAGCAGCGCGAGCACCCGCTTGCGCGCCGCCGTCATCCGCTGCGGCGCCGGCCCGCCGAGCCGCACGCCGACCCGCGCCCGCGCAAGGCCCAGATGCGCCCCCATGCGCAACGCCATCCGCAGCACCATGCCGCGGGGGCTGAGCGTGTAGCCCGACACCCACTCGATGAAGTTGCGCAGCTCCTCCTTGAGCGGCGGGATATCGAGCTTGTCCTCGACCTCCTTCATGCGGTTGTCGAGGCGGGGATTGGGCCGGGCGTTTTCCGCCCATACCACCGCCATTGCGTCGCGCGCGCCGAGCGGCACGGTCACGAGGTCGCCGGGCGCGAGCTCGAGCCCTTCGGGCACCCGATAGGAATAGGCCTGGTCGAGGGCAACCGGGAGGAGGACATCGACGACGGCTTTGGCCATGGAAGATCGGCCGGTTCAAGGGGTTTAAGGAAGAGTGAAGGAAGGGGGTGAGATATATCCGGCCATGTCAAGCGCAACACCCGCCGCCGATCCTGCCTTTGCCGCCGCCGACGTCGCACGCGAACTGACGCGCTGGCTCGCATACCTGGCGACCGAGCGGCGAATGTCGCCGAAGACGGTCGAGGCCTACGAGCGCGACGTGCGGCAATTCCTTCTGTTCCTCTGCGGCCATCGCGGCAGCCGCGTGACCCTGTCCGCGCTGTCGCGTCTGGTACCGCTCGACGTGCGCGCGTTCTTGGCGGCACGGCGGTCGGACGGCATCAGCAGCCGCTCGCTCATGCGCATGCTCGCGGGGACGCGCTCCTTCGCCCGTTTTCTCGAACGCGGCGGCAAGGGCAAGGTCGGCGCACTCGCCGCCGTGCGCACGCCGAAACTGGCGAAGACGCTGCCGAAGCCGCTTGCGATTGCGGCGGCCAAACGGGTCACCGAGACCGACCTGCGCGCCGGCGAGGAGCGCGAGCCCTGGATCCTGGCCCGCGATGCCGCGGTCCTTGCCTTGCTCTATGGCTCTGGCCTGCGCCTCGCCGAGGCGCTGGGCCTCAAGCGCAAGGACATGCCCGCGCCCGGGCGCGGCGACGCCATCACGGTGACCGGCAAGGGCAACAAGGCGCGCATGGTGCCGGTGCTGGCGCGGGTCGCGGCACTCGCCGCCGAGTACGTCGCGCTCTGCCCCTACGAGCTTCCCGCGGACGGTCCCTTGTTCGTCGGCGCCAAGGGCGGCCCGCTTTCGGCGCGCGTCGTCCAGCTCGCGATGGCGCGGCTGCGCGGCGCGCTCGGCCTGCCCGAGACCGCGACGCCGCACGCGCTGCGCCATTCCTTCGCGACCCATCTGCTGGCGCGCGGCGGCGACTTGCGCGCGATCCAGGAACTGCTCGGCCACGCTTCGCTGTCCACGACGCAGGTCTATACCGCGGTCGATACCGAACGGCTGCTGGAAGTCTACCGCAGCGCCCATCCCCGCGCCTGACGGCCGCGACAGCGCGCGCCTACCCGTTGCACGATCGCGATGAAATGCTAGTGTCCCGGTTCCGACGTTCGTATGCCTTTGCAGCACGACGCTCGTACGAACGTCGGAACCAAAGGGACACTACCAATCATACGTGATTCTAGTGTGGCTTTGGATTTGACGTTCCTACGAAGGACTCGCGGCGATGCTGGTAGGAACGTCAAATCCGCCACACTAGCCTCCCGGCGATTGCCCGGAGACGAAAAATGCGACGCCTGCGCATTCTTGCTCTGGCCGCCGCGCTCGCGGCGGCCAATTGCTTGCCCGCTGCCGCGCGCGCGGAGGAGCAACCTTCGCCCGAAAGCATGGCAGCGGCGCAGGCCCTGTTCGCCGTCCTGTTCGCTCACGGCTTCACGGCGCTCAACGCGCAGGCCGTGGAGACGGCATGGCCCGGGATCGAAAGCGCCTTGCGCACGCAGAAGCCGGGCATCGAACCGGCGACGCTCGCGCAGCTGCGGCGGGAATTCGAGCGCATCCGTCTGGCGCGGCTGTCCGAGGTCGTGAAGGATATTCCCGCGATTTACGCGCGCTATCTCAGCGCCGACGACATGCGCGTGCTGGCCGCCTTCTACGGCACCGCGACCGGCGCGAAGGTGCTGCAGGCGATGCCCAAAATCCTGCCCGAGGCATTCGCCAGCGTGCTCCCGCGCATGCAATCGATGACGGCGGAGACGCAGGAAGCGTTCCTCAAGCTGCTGCGCGAGCGGGGCGTGCTCAACTGACGCCGAAACAGCCGTGCGGGCAGCGTCGGCACGCGTTGCGAAATACCCTCCGTCCACGCGCATGACGCCGGTGTGACAAGCGGTGCGCGCTCTGCGCCCCTTGCGAAAGCCGCCGGTTCGCTACATCGTCCGTCCGGCTGTTGCGTTTGACGCGTTTTCTGCGGCCAAGCGCTGTCGCTTTGCCAAGACGCCATGAGGGCATGGAGGGCGAGATGAGTCACGGCGTGCACGCGGTTCAGCATGAAGTCGAGCACCAGATCGAACATGAGGAGCACGGGCATGGCGGCGGCCGCGGGAAGCCGCGGGGTGAGCGCAACAACAAAAAAATCGCGCTGCTGATCTCGGTGATTGCGCTGTTCCTGGCGCTTGCTGAAACGCTCGGCAAGGCCTCGCAGACCGAAGGCATTTCGTTCAACATCAAGGCGTCCGACAGCTGGAATTTCTTCCAGGCCAAGACCATCCGTCAGACCACGTTGCGCACCGCCGCCCAGGCCCTCTTGGTCGAAGCCGCCACGGTGCCGGATGAAGCAAGGAAGGCGACGCTACTCAAGCAGGCCGACGACTGGATGAAGACCGTGGCGCGCTACGAATCGGATCCGGCGGAGAAGGACGGGCGCAAGGAACTGCGCGCGCTTGCCGAGAAATACGAGCGCGAACGCGATACCCACCTGGCGCGATATCACAACTATGAATTCGGGTCGGCGGCCTTTCAGATCGGCATCGTGCTGGCATCCGCCGCCGTCATTACCGGCATAATCGCCCTCGTCTATGGCGCAATCGGGCTCGGCATCGTCGGGCTCATCTTCACCGGCATGGGCCTGTTCGCACCGAATATGCCGCACGACATATTGCATTGGATCGAGCACTTCTTTGCGGCGAGCGGCGCACATTAACCGCCGCGCGCGCGAGGCTTGGTTGCGCGACGGGGAGATCGCGACCAGCGGGACTTAGGTGGCGGCGCGCATCGCCTGCATGCGTCGTCGGATGCGTGCGAACAGCCGCAGCGTGCGTCCCGCGCGCTTGGGCGCCCACATCCGGAACCAGATCCTGAGCTGGCGCTTGACCGGGTCGACCAGTTCATGCGCCCAAGCCAGCCATACCATCACGCGGTCATAGAGCCACCGGAACCAGGCCAGCTCGAGGAGCTTGGGCCGCGTCACCTCGAAGATGAAGGCGGTGACGCCGACACTGACCACCTTGGCGAACGCCAACACGCCGAACGCGCCGAGCCAGGAGCCATGCGCCAGCATCCACAGGCCGAGAAACTTGAGCGGCAAGAGCAGCAGCACCGGCACGATGAACACCGTCAACGTGGCGGACGGCGGCAGGTCCTCGATCCAGACCGCGATCGTCGTCTTGATCACGCGCAGCGGAATGCGCGCGACGATCCAGGCCACGACCGGGGCAAGATCAGTCCACAGCCAGGCCTCGAACAGGAAGACGAGGGCGAGCAGGATCAGGAACGGACGGAGCAGGCGGCGCATGCCTGTGACCTATGCTGCAGCACTGGTAAAGGGAAGTACGGCGGCGCGATTGCGGGAGGCATGGACGCGAGGCTGGCCTGGCGCGCCGGCGTGTTCACCGAGCGCGAGCCCGTCTCAGCCTCACATGTGGATGGCGCGCTTGTCGACGGCCAATGCCGCCTCCTTCACCGCCTCGGGAAGCGTCGGATGGGCGTGGCAGGTGCGGGCGATGTCCTCGGCCGCGGCGCCGAACTCCATGGCGACGGCGGCCTCGGCGATCATATTGCCGGCGTCGGCGCCGACGATGTGCACGCCGAGCACGCGGTCGGTCTTGGCATCGGCGAGGATTTTCACGAAGCCCTCGGTCTGCAGGTTGACCTTGGCGCGGCCGTTGGCGGTGAAGGGAAACTTGCCGACCTTGTAGGCGATGCCGGCCTCTCTCAATTCCTCCTCGCTCTTTCCGACCGAGGCGATCTCCGGATAGGTGTAGACCACGTTGGGGATGACGTCGTAGTTCACGTGGCCGGCCTGTCCGGCGAGGATTTCCGCCACCGCCACGCCCTCGTCCTGCGCCTTGTGCGCCAGCATGGGCCCTGCGATCGCATCGCCGATGGCGTAGATGCCGGGCACGCTGGTGGCGAAATGCGCGTCGACCACGACGCGGCCCTTGTTGTCCTTCTTCACGCCGAGCTCTTCGAGCCCGAGCCCTTGGGTGAACGGCACGCGCCCGATCGACACCAGCACGACGTCGGCCTCGATTGTTTGCGCCTTGCCGCCCGCGGCCGGTTCCACCGTCGCCTTGAGCTTGTTGCCCGACGCCTCGACGCCCGTCACCTTCGACGACAGCCTGAATGTCAGGCCCTGTTTCTCGAGCATGCGCTGAAACTGCCGGCAGACCTCGTTGTCCACGCCCGGCAGGATGCGGTCGAGGAACTCGACCACGGTCACCTCGGAGCCGAGCCGCCGCCACACCGAGCCGAGTTCGAGCCCGATCACGCCGGCACCGATCACGAGGAGCCGCTCGGGTACTCTGTCCAGCACCAGCGCGCCGGTCGATGACACGATGCGCCGCTCGTCGAGCTCGACGCCCGGCAGGCGCGCCACGTCGGAGCCGGTCGCAATGACGATCGCCTTGCCTTCGATGGTTTGCTTCTTGCCGTCGCCGGCCTTCACCTCGACCTTGCCGGGCGCGACGATGCGGCCGATGCCTTGAAAGGTCTCGATCTTGTTCTTCTTGAACAGGAAGGCCACGCCCTTGACGTTGCCGTCAACGCCCTCGTCCTTGAATTTCATCATGGCGGCGAGATCGAGCTTCGGCTCTCCGAGCTTGATGCCCATCCTGCCCAACAGGTGGCCGGATTCCTCGTAGCGCTCGGAAGCGTGCAGCAGCGCCTTCGATGGAATGCAGCCGACATTGAGGCAGGTGCCGCCGAAGGTCTTGTCCTTCTCCACCACCGCCACCTTCATGCCGAGCTGCGCCGCGCGGATGGCACAGACGTAGCCACCGGGGCCGGAACCGATGACGATCAGGTCGTAGGGCATGGCTGGTAGCACCCTTCGCTGTCATGCCTGGGCTTGGCCTGGCTTGGCCAGGCTTGGCGCGGGCATCCATCTACGTAGGAAGAAGGATGGATTGCGCGCAACCCGCGCTCGTCCAACTCGGCGCATTCCTTGACCGGCGACGACGACTGATAGCTCACAAATCCACCACCAGCCTCGCCGGCTCCTCCAGGATCTCCTTCACCCGCACCAGAAACGTCACCGCCTCGCGGCCGTCGACGATGCGGTGGTCGTAGGAGAGCGCGAGATACATCATCGGGCGAATCTCGATCTTGCCGGCGACCGCCACCGGCCGCTCCTGGATCTTGTGCATGCCGAGGATGCCGGACTGCGGCGCGTTTAGGATCGGCGTCGACATTAGCGAGCCGTAGACGCCGCCGTTCGAGATGGTGAAGGTGCCGCCCTGCATCTCCTCGATGGTGAGCGTGCCGTCGCGCGCGCGACGGCCGAAATCGGCGATTTCCTTCTCGATCCGCGCGAACGATTTCTGGTCGCAGTCGCGCACCACCGGCACCACCAGGCCTTTCTCGGTCCCGACCGCGACGCCGATATGATAATAGTTCTTGTAGATGATCTCGGTGCCGTCGATCTCGGCGTTGACCGCGGGGATTTCCTTCAGCGCCTGCACGCAGGCCTTCACGAAGAATCCCATGAAGCCGAGCTTCACGCCGTTCTTCTTCTCGAACAGGTCCTTGTACCGGCCGCGCAGCTCCATTACCGCGCCCATGTCGACCTCGTTGAAGGTCGTGAGCATTGCGGCGGTGTTCTGCGCCTCCTTGAGACGGCGCGCGATGGTCTGCCGCAGCCGCGTCATCTTCACGCGCTCCTCGCGCGACGCGTCGTCGGGAGTGGACGGCGCGCGGACCTGAATAGCGGCGGCCGGCTGGGGAACGGGTGTCGGCGCGGAGGCGGCGCGCTCGATCGCCGCCATCATGTCGCCCTTGGTGACGCGGCCGTCCTTGCCGGAGCCGGGAACAGTGGCGACGTCCAGTCCGCTCTCCGCGGCCAGCTTGCGCACCGAGGGCGCGACCGGCGCAGCAACCGCCGGCTTGGCCGCGGTTTGCGGGCGCGGCCGCGGCTCTTCTTCCGCGGCATTGATGGGCGCCGTCGTGTCGGTCTTCTGATCGGGGCGGCCGAGCGGAGCGGGCGTGACCTTGCTGGGCGCACCCGCGCCTTCCTTGATCTCGCCGAGCAGCGCGCCGACCGCGACCGTCTCGCCATCCTTGGCCGCGATCTCGGCAAGCACGCCGGCGGCCGGCGCCGGCACTTCGATCGTGACCTTGTCGGTCTCGAGCTCGACCAGGGGCTCGTCGACGGCGACCGCGTCGCCCGCCTGCTTGAACCACTTGCCGATCGTCGCCTCGGTCACCGATTCGCCGAGCGTGGGGACGCGGATCTCAGCCATGATGGTCTTTCCCAGTGTTTCGCGCTCCGCCGACCTCATCATCCGCGCAAGCGAGGGCCGTTCACCGGCGCTCGCGGCCGGACTGCGGCTCCGGGATTACCGGCGGTCGGCCTGCGCAAGCATGACGGTTCGGCATTTGCCTCGAGTGCCACATCTATTTGAGCGCCTCGTCCAGCAGCGCCTTGAGCTGCCTGAGGTGCTGCGGCATCTGGCCGGCCGCCGTCGCCGCGGCAGCGGCGCGGCCGGCATAGAGCGGTTGCTTGTTCTTGGCCCCGATCTGGTTGAGGACCCATTCGAGATACGGCTCCATGAAGGAATACGCGCCCATATTGCGCGGCTCCTCCTGGCACCACATGAATTGCGCCTTGGGGAAGCGGCCGAGTTCGTGCACCAGCGCCTTCAGCGGCACCGGATAGAGTTGCTCGACGCGCAGCAGATAGACGTCATCGACGCCGCGCTTCTCGCGTTCCTCGTAGAGATCGTAATAGACCTTGCCCGAGCACATCACCACGCGCCTGATCTTGTCGTCGGCCACGAGCTTGATGGCCTGGTCCGGGAGCATCTGGGCGTCGTCCCACAGCAGACGATGGAAGGTGGTGTCCGGCCCCATCTCGTCGAGCCGCGACACCGCGCGCTTGTGGCGGAGCAGGGACTTCGGCGTCATCAGAATGAGCGGCTTTCTGATGTCGCGCTTGAGCTGCCGGCGCAGGATGTGGAAATAGTTGGCCGGCGTGGTGCAGTTGGCGACCTGCATATTGTCCTCGGCGCACATCTGCAGGAAACGCTCGAGCCTGGCCGAGGAGTGTTCCGGCCCCTGCCCTTCGTAGCCGTGCGGCAGGAGGCAGACGAGACCGGACATGCGCAGCCATTTGCGCTCGCCCGAGGAGATGAACTGGTCGAATACGACCTGCGCGCCATTGGCGAAATCGCCGAATTGCGCCTCCCACAGCGTGAGCGCGTCCGGCTCGGCGAGCGAGTAGCCGTATTCGAAGCCCACCACCGCCTCCTCCGAGAGCATCGAATTGATCACCTCGAAGCGGGCCTGGTGCTCGCCCACGTGATTGAACGGAACGTAGCGGTCCTCGTTCTCCTGGTCGATCAGCACCGAATGGCGCTGCGAGAAGGTGCCGCGCTCGGTGTCCTGGCCGGAGAGCCGCACCGGGTGGCCCTCGAGCAGCAGCGAGCAGAACGCCAGCGCCTCGGCCGTCGCCCAATCGATGCCCTCGCCTGTCTCGATCGCCTTGCGGCGATTTTCCAGGAACCGCTGGATGGTCCGGTGCGCGTGGAAGCCTTGCGGGATCGCCGTGATCTTCTGTCCGACCTCTCTGAGCAGTTCGAGCGACTCCCCGGTATGGCCGCGGCGCGGGTCCTCGGCATCACGCGCCGCCTTGATGTCGGCCCAGCGGCCGTCGAGCCAATCGGCGCTGTTGGGCTTGTAGCCCAGGCTCGCTTCGAGCTCGGCATCGAGCCTGGCGCGCCAATCGGCCTGCATCTTCTCGACTTCGCCTTCGGTGACGACGTTCTCGCCAATCAGCTTCTTGGCGTAGATCTCCTTTGTGGTCGGATGCTTGCGGATCGCCTTGTACATCAGCGGCTGGGTGAACGAGGGCTCGTCGCCCTCGTTGTGCCCGAAGCGACGGTAGCAGAACATGTCGATGACGACCGGGCGCTGGAACTTCTGCCGAAACTCGGTGGCGACTTTGGCCGCGTACACCACCGCCTCGGGATCGTCGCCGTTGACGTGGAAAATCGGCGCCTCGATCATCTTGGCGACATCGGACGGATAGGGCGAAGACCGCGAATAGCGCGGATAGGTGGTGAAGCCGATCTGATTATTGACGATGAAGTGCACGGAGCCGCCGGTGCGGTGCCCGCGCAGTCCCGACAGACCGAAGCACTCGGCGATGACCCCCTGTCCGGCAAAGGCCGCGTCGCCGGAAATGAGCAGCGGCATCACCATGGTCCGGTCTCCCGGAGTGGCGCCGAGCTGGTCCTGCTTGGCGCGCACCTTGCCCAACACGACCGGGTTGACGATTTCGAGATGCGACGGATTGGCGGTGAGCGACAGATGCACGCGGTTGCCGTCGAACTCGCGATCGGACGAGGCGCCGAGATGGTACTTCACGTCGCCCGAGCCCTCGATCTCGTTGGGGGTCGAGGAGCCGCCCTTGAACTCGTGGAAGATGGCGCGGTGCGGCTTGCCCATCACCTGCGCCAGCACGTTGAGCCGGCCGCGGTGCGCCATGCCGATGACGATGTCCTTCACGCCGAGCGCGCCGCCGCGCTTGATGATCTGCTCGAGCGCGGGGATCATCGATTCGGCGCCGTCGAGGCCGAAGCGTTTGGTGCCGGTGAATTTCAGGTCGCAGAACTTTTCGAAACCCTCGGCCTCGACCAGCTTGTTGAGGATCGCGCGCTTGCCCTCGCGCGTGAAGGTGATCTCCTTGTCCGGCCCCTCGATGCGCGCCTGGATCCAGCTCTTCTGCGCGGGGTTGGAGATGTGCATGAACTCGACGCCGAGGGTCTGGCAATAGGTGCGGCGCAGAATGGCGAGGATCTCACGCAGCGTGCCGAATTCGAGGCCGAGCACCTTGTCGATGAAGATCTTGCGGTCGTAGTCGGCGTCGGTGAAACCGTACGAGCGCGGATCGAGATCTTCCTCGTTGCGGTGCGGCTCGAGGCCGAGCGGGTCGAGATTGGCGTAGAAATGCCCGCGCGCGCGGTAGGCGCGGATCAGCATCAAGGCGCGGATCGAGTCGCGCGTCGCCTGCTGCACCTCGGCCGGGGAGAATTCGATTCCCGCCGCCTGCGCCCGCGCCTTGACCTTGTCGCCGAGCGCCTTCTCGACCTCGCCCCAATCCGCGTCGAGCGCGGAAACGAGCTCGCCGCGCGCGCGCGGCGGCCAGTTCGGCAGTTGCCAGGACGGCCCGCGAGCGCTCTTGAGGACGTCGGCGCGCTCGTCTCTCAGGCTTTGGAAAAACGCCTGCCATTCGGCATCGACCGCCGACGGGTCGCTCTCGTAGCGGGCATAAAGGTCTTCGATGTAGTCGGCATTGCCGCCGTAGAGGAACGAGGTGCGGGCGAAGGCGGCATTGGCGTCCTGACGGGACATGCTCAGGGTCCTGTTGGCTGGGCTGACGCAAGGGCTTTCGCCCGATGTGCAGCAGAGGTCTGCGCGGGCACGGGTCCCACGCTGACTATTCCCTACACTATTTATGCTGCACTTGCGTTGTCACAATGCACAAGCTGTGAACCTGCATTCGCTGTATCGCCCGTGCCGAGTTTCCGCCAGCCTGAGATAGCCGACAAAAAAAGGCCGCCCGCAGGCGGCCCTTTCCCCAGGAAGCGGCGAGTTAGATCAGTAGCCGCCGCCCCCCCACTTATAGTTCAAGCCGGGCCGGGGCCCTGGCCCCAATAAAACCCTTCAGCTCTCCGAGCGCTTAGTAGGCCCCGCCATAGCCTCCGCCACCCCACTTATAGTTCAGACCGACGCGCACAATATTGTCGGTTGTCCGGCGGGTATCCGTAGCGATCGTCCCTAGCGCAGGGGTGGCAAGCGTCTCCTCTGTCTTGCCCAGGTCGACGTAGAGATATTCGAGCTTCCAGCTCCAGCCGCCGCCGAAGGCGCTCTCGATGCCCGCGCCAGCAGTCCATCCGGCTTTCCAGTCCTTGAAGGTTCCGGTCGCGGACCCAAGGCCGGTCACGGAGACCGTCGCGCTATCCTTGACTTGGCCATACGCAATACCGAACGTGCCGTAGAGCAGGACGTTCGGACTCCACAGGACGCCCAGGCGGGACCGCGACGTCCCTAACCACTGGAGCTTGTGGTCAGTGGTCAGTGTGGTGAGCGGACCGAGGACCAAGGTTTCGCCGCCCTTCTGGCCGGTGGCCTGAAAGTCCGACTCGAAACCCCACACCCAATTGCCGAACTGGTAATTGTAGCCGGTTTGAAAGCCGCCGATGGCGCCGTTGATGTCCTGCGAGTCCGATGCCGCGCCAATGCCGGTCAAGGTCAAATCACGTTTCGACTGGCCCCAGCTGTAGCCGATGTTCGCGCCCCAATAGAGCCCGCTCCAGCTATAGGCCGGAGGCGGCGGAGTGTAGGCCGGCCTGGCCAGGTCCGCTGCACTGGCGGAGGCCGCTGTCAACACGACGAAGGCGGTAGTCGCAAGGAGGAGCTTCTTCATCACAGTATCCCCTGTCCCGATGTTCGATCAGATTCGCAAGTCGTCGCTTACATTCCCCGGCAACGACTCGAACCCTGTACGCAAGCGCTCGGATAACGCCCTCCGCGTACCCATTGCGATCCTAGACCGGGTACTCGAAATAAGCTGTGACCTGGCAGCAACAGTCGGCGGTAAAGTAGCCTCGGGAGGCACCTGGGTAGGTCATTTGACCGCTTTTTTGGCAGGGGCCAGAGGAGGGGCTGGCGCGTAGCTCGCGGCGCGCGGCGTCGCCTTTACGACCCCAGCACCTCGACCAGGGTTTTGCCCAGGCGCGCCGGCGAGGGCGAGACCTTGATGCCGGCGGCTTCCATCGCCGCGATCTTGGAATCCGCGTCGCCCTTGCCGCCGGAGATGATGGCGCCGGCGTGGCCCATGCGCCGGCCGGGTGGGGCCGTGCGTCCCGCAATGAAGCCGACCATGGGCTTCTTGCGGCCGCGTCTGGCTTCGTCGATGAGGAATTGGGCGGCGTCTTCCTCGGCCGAGCCGCCGATCTCCCCGATCATGACGATCGCCTGCGTCGTCTTGTCGGCCAAGAACATCTCCAGCACGGCGATGAACTCGGTGCCCTTCACGGGGTCGCCGCCGATTCCGACGGCCGTGGTCTGGCCAAGCCCTTCGCGCGTGGTCTGGAAGACCGCCTCATAGGTCAGCGTCCCCGACCGCGACACGATCCCCACCTTGCCGGGCTTGAAAATATTGCCCGGCATGATGCCGATCTTGCATTCGCCCGCGGTCATCACCCCCGGACAGTTCGGACCGATCAGGCGCGACTTTCCCCCCGACAGCGCGCGCTTGACCCTCACCATGTCGAGCACCGGGATGCCTTCGGTGATGGCGATGATGAGCGGGATGTCCGCCTGGATCGCCTCGCAGATGGCGTCCGCCGCGCCCGCCGGCGGCACGTAGATCACGCTCGCGTCGCAGTCCGTCCTCTGCTTGGCCTCGGCCACGGTCTCGAACACGGGGAGCCCGAGATGCGTGCTGCCGCCTTTGCCGGGCGAGGTGCCGCCGACCATCTTGGTGCCGTAGGCGATGGCCTGCTCGGAATGAAACGTGCCGTTCTTGCCGGTGAAGCCCTGGCAGATGACCTTGGTGTTCCTGTCGATGAGGATGCTCATGCGTGAGCCCCGACGGTGCGGCAAGCTCGGCACACCCCCCGTAGGATTGGCAGAGGCGCGCGCCGGGAATGGTGAGCTTGGCACGCGAACGGAGCCGCGCCGTGCCCACGCGGCGACCGATGCAAGCCGACCGTAGCCGCGCGGACAAAGGCGCGGATCGCCGTGCCTGGATCGGCAGCTGAGTCCCGCGCCTTTGCCCTCCCTACACGGGCGTCGTGGCAACGCTCGTTCATCACGCGCTCCCCTTCACTGCCTTGACGATCTTCTGCGCGGCGTCGTCGAGGTCGTCGGCGGGCGTGACGTCGAGGTTGGATTTGCGGATGATCTCCTTGCCGAGGTCCACGTTGGTGCCTTCGAGCCGCACCACCAGCGGCACCGGCAAACCCACCTCCTTCACCGCCGCCACCACGCCCTCGGCGATGACGTCGCATTTCATGATGCCGCCGAAGATGTTGACCAGGATGCCCTTCACCTTGGGATCGGAGGTGATGATCTTGAAGGCGGCCGCCACCTTCTCCTTGCTGGCGCCGCCGCCGACGTCGAGGAAGTTCGCCGGCGCCTCGCCGTAGAGCTTGATGATGTCCATGGTCGCCATGGCGAGGCCGGCGCCGTTGACCATGCAGCCGATGGTGCCGTCGAGCGCGACGTAGTTGAGGTCGTATTTCGAAGCCTCGATCTCCTTCTCGTCCTCCTCGCTGAGATCGCGCAAGGCCACGATGTCGGGGTGGCGGTAGAGCGCGTTGTCGTCGAAGCCGATCTTGGCGTCGAGGCAGATGAGCTGGTTGCTCTTGGTGACGACGAGCGGGTTGATCTCGAGCAGGCTCATGTCCTTGGCGATGAACGCGGCATAGAGCTTGGTCACCAGCCCCGCCGCCTGCTTGGCGAGATCGCCGCCGAGCCCAAGCGCCTGCGCGAGCAGCCGCCCGTGGTAGGGCATGATCCCAGTCGCGGGATCCACGGCGAAAGTCATGATCTTCTCGGGTGTCCGACGCGCGACCTCCTCGATGTCCATGCCGCCCGCGGTGGACACCACGAAGGCAATGCGCGAGGTCTCGCGGTCGACCAGCGCCGAGAGATAGAACTCGCGGTCGATCGCCGAGCCCTCCTCGATATAGAGGCGGTGGACCTGCTTGCCGTGCGGGCCGGTCTGGTGGGTGACGAGCACGGATCCGAGCAGACGCTCGGCCTCCCTGCGGACCTCCTCCTTCGACTTCACCACCTTGACGCCGCCGGCCTTGCCGCGGCCGCCGGCGTGGATCTGCCCCTTCACCACGACCACCGGCGCCGCCAGATCGTCGGCGGCCTTGACCGCCTCCGCGACCGAGAACGCGGCGAGCCCGCGCGGCACCGGCACGCCGAACTCCCGCAGTACCGCCTTGGCCTGGTATTCGTGGATGTTCATGCGGATTTCCCGACAGCTGCCATGCTCGTCTCGTCGGCCGCCACCGCCACAGATGTCATGCCCGCGAAAGCGGACACCTCGTATCCGCACCAACCTCAATCGGCGAGATTGGGCGCGATCTTCTTGCAAGCCTCGACCAGACTGGCCACGGCCTCGGCCGACTGCTCGAACATGGCGCGTTCGGCGCCGTTGAGCTGGATCTCGACGATGCGCTCGACGCCCTTGGCGCCGATGACCGTGGGCACGCCGACATAGAGGTTCTTGATCCCGTACTCGCCGTTGAGATAGGCGGCGCACGGCATCACCCGCTTCTTGTCCTTGAGAAAGCTTTCCGCCATGGCGATGGCGGATGCCGCCGGCGCGTAGAAGGCCGAGCCGCTCTTGAGCAGGTTGACGATCTCGGCGCCGCCGTCGCGCGTGCGCTGGACGATCTCGTCGAGCCGCGCCTGCGTCGTCCACTTCATCTTGACGAGGTCGGGCAACGGAATGCCCGCGACCGTCGAATAGCGAATGAGCGGCACCATGCTGTCGCCGTGCCCGCCGAGCACGAAGGCCGTCACGTCCTCGACCGAGACGTTGAATTCATCGGCCAGGAAAAAGCGAAAGCGCGACGAATCGAGCACGCCCGCCATGCCGACGACCATCTGCTTGGGCAGGCCGCAGGACTTCTGCAGCGCCCACACCATGGCGTCGAGCGGGTTGGTGATGCAGATCACGAAGGCGCCGGGCGCGTATTTCCTGATCCCGGCGCCGACCTGCTCCATGACTTTGAGATTGATGCCGAGGAGATCGTCACGGCTCATGCCCGGCTTGCGCGGCACGCCGGCGGTGACGATGCAGACGCTGGCGCCCTCGATCGCGTCGTAGGAATTGGTGCCGGTGAAATGCGCATCGAAGCCGTCGACCGGCGAGGATTGCACGAGATCGAGCGCCTTGCCCTGGGGGATTCCCTCGGCGATGTCGAACAGCACCACGTCGCCGAGCTCCTTGACGCCAACGAGGTGGGCGAGCGTGCCGCCGATGTGGCCGGCACCGATCAAAGCAATCTTGGGACGCGCCATGTGGGGAAAAACCTCGGATCAGAGCGGCGAAGGGCCCGGCGGAATGGGTCATAGACCTTTTCCGGCCCGCCGTTCAAGTCACCGGCGAGGTCACGCGCGATTCCGCTTTCGCCGAACGTGCTCTAATATCGCGCGCGCAAGACGAGGATACCGGACCATGTGGGGCGGGCGAGTTTTCGCGGCAGCCATGATCGCGATCGCTGCGACGGCGGCGGACGCGCAGATCTATGACGCGCAGACCTATGACGCGCAGACTTATCCGGCCAAGCCGATCAAGGTGATCGTCCCCTACACGCCGGGATCGCCGGTCGATGTGTTGGCCCGCGTCGTCACCCAGAACGTCTCCGCGCGTCTTGGGCAGAGCATCGTCATCGACAACAGGCCGGGCGCCGGCACCACCCTCGGAACGAAGATGGCGGCGAGCGCCGAACCCGACGGCTATACCTTGCTGATGGGCGCGACCAGCTTCATTCTCTCGTTCCTGCTTTATCCGAATCTCGATTACGATCCGCTCAAGAGCTTCGCGCCAGTGGCGATGCTGGCGCATAGCCCGCAAGTGCTGGTGATCGCACCGTCGGTGCCGGCGACCACCGTGCCGGAATTCATCGCCTACGCGAAAGCCCATCCGGGCGAGCTCAATTTCGGTTTCGGATTGGGGACCCTGCCGCAGATCCTGGGCGAGTCGTTCAAGGCCGTCACCGCGACGGATATCGCCAGCATTCCTTACAAGGGTGGCGCGCAGGCGATCACCGACATGCTCGGCGGCCGCATCCAGATGAATTTCGGCACGACCGCGACGCTGCTGTCGCTGATCCGGCAAGGCGAGGTCCGGGCGCTGGCGGTCACCACGGACAAGCGCAGCAAGGATTTGCCGGACGTGCCGACCATGGTCGAAAGCGGCTTGCCGCAACTCGCGCTCATCTTCTCAGCCGGCCTGCTTGCGCCCGCCGGCACGCCGGACGAGATCATCACCAAGCTCAACGCCGAGATCAACGAGGCCATGAAGACGCCGGAGCTCGCCGCCAGCATGGCCAGGCTCGGCTTCGAGCCGCAAATCTGGTCGCCGCAGGATTATGCGGCGTTCCTCGCCGACGAAACCCGGCGCTGGCCGCCGATCGTCAAGGCGGCCGGCGTGAAGCCGGAGTGATGGCGGACGGACGACGAATGACAGATGGATGGAAGGACCGTTATCGTCCGTCGTCTGTCGTCCGTCATCTGCTCTCCGTCGTCCTCACGTCTCCACCAGCCCCGCCGACGACCCCGATGGCGCCGCATGGCCGTGCGGCAAGGCCAAATAGGCCTGCGAGCGCATCTCGATCAGGCGCGAGGCGGTGCGGCTGAACTCGTAGGCCTCGAAACCTTCGTTGGCGCGATAGAGCGCGTCGGGCTCGGCCTCGGCCGAGGCCAGTAGCTTGACCGCGTTGTCGTAGAGCGTGTCGACCAGGATGATGAAACGCTTGGCCTCGTTGCGCCGGTCGTAGTCCATCACCGGGACATGACCGAGCACGATGGTGTGGAATTCGTGCGCGATCTTGAGATAGTCGGCGGCGGCGAGCGGCTGCTGGCACAGATCGTGAAACGAGAATCGCGCCACGCCCATGCTCGCGCGCGGCACGCGGATGGTGTGCCCCTTCACCATCAGGTCCAGCTCTTCACCCGCGTGGCCGGCGGTCAGCCGCCGCCACGCCGCATCGAGCGCTGCCTCGGCCGCGCAATCGTCGGGAACGTACCACACCGGCGCGCCGGCGAGCTTCTCCAGCCGGAAATCGGTGCGGGCGGCAAGCTCAACGATCTCCATGTGCTGCTCGATGAGCGCGATGACCGGCAGAAACAGCGCACGGTTGAGGCCGTCCTTGTAGAGCTCGCTCGGCGGCACGTTCGAGGTGGCGACCACCACGACGCCGAGATCGAACAGGCGGCCGAACAGGCGGCCCAGAATCATGGCGTCGGCAATATCGGTGACGTGAAACTCGTCGAAGCAAAGCAGCCGGGTCTCTTGCGCGATCGCAGCGGCGGCAAGCGCGACCGCATCCTCGCCGCCGTTCTCTCCCGACTTCGCCCTCTGCCGGAACGCATAGATGCGTTCGTGCACCTCGGCCATGAATTCATGAAAATGAACGCGGCGCCTGCGCACCACGGGGGCGGCCGCGAAGAACAGGTCCATCAGCATGGTTTTGCCGCGGCCGACGTCGCCGAAAATATAGAGGCCCTTGACCGGCTCCGCCGGATTCGCGCGCGCGCCGAACAGCCAGCCGAGCGAGGACGACTTGCGCGCGAGACGCTGCTCCGCCAGGCGCCGCTCGAGCTGCGCCAGCTTGGCGACGACCGCCTCCTGGGCCTCGTCGCGTTCGATCTTTCCCACGGCGGCGCGCGCCGCATACTGCACCGAGACGGAAGCCGACATGAGGGGATGGGGGGAGCGTTGAATGGGCCCGGATCAAATAGCGGCCTTGCGCCGCTACCCGCAAGTCGAACTTTCGTGCACGGGCGCGCTCGCGTCCAACATCGCGTAGCGAGCGGCGACCTGGCCCGGCACCGATCGGCAGGTGCGCCATCGCCGAGCGCCTCGCACAACCCGCCGCGCGCTGACGATGCTCTCCCGCCGGGACGGAATGTGAACGCGTTCTGCAACCTCCAGGGCATTCCGCAATCGCTGGTGCACTGCGGTACATAGAGACCGGCGGAAGCAGCCGCTGCATGGCTGCCATGTTACTTTACATGAAATATCATCGCCTTAAGTCGCATGCCGTCACCTGATCGCCATTGCGCCGCTCATATTGCATCGCAACATCAAGTGACCGATTCGCGACCTCGGCAACCAGAGGGATTTTGCCCATGCGTGACGCGCTCCCCAACGGCGGCTTGATCCGCAAATTGTGGATCAGCGAAGCCGAACGTTATCGCGACCACCTGTTGCGCCTTGATGCCGACAGCCGCCGCAACCGCTTTGCCGGCACGGTCTCCGACGAGTTCGTGCGCCATTATGCCGATCTGTCATTCGGCCTCGACGCGATCATCCACGGCTTTTTCGTCAACGGCACGCTGTGCGGCGCGGCGGAGTTGCGGGTCATCGGCGCGCCGGGCACCCGCGAAGCGGAAGCCGCCTTCTCGATCGAGAAGCCCTGGCAGAGCCATGGCGTCGGCTCCCTGCTGCTCGAGCGCACGCTGCTCGCCGCGCGCAATCGCGGGCTCAAATTCCTGCACATGGCGTGCCTCGCCGACAACAAGCGCATGCAGCAGCTCGCGCGCAAATACGATGCCGAGCTGAGCTTTGATTTTTCGAGCGTGGTGGGCGAGGTTGTCACGCCGCGGCCGACGCCGCTCTCGCTGATGCGTGAAATTCTTGCCGACAGCCACGGCTTCGCCACCGCCATGCTGGACGTGCAATCGCGCTTGCTGCGGCCGGTGTGATTCGGACGACGGAGGACGGACGAAGAATGTTTCGCCATTCGTGGTCTGTCCTCCGTCCTCCGCTACGCCGCCAGCGGATAGGTGGCCTCGACCACGTAGGGTCCGCCGCCGACCGACGCTCGCGACGAGAACAGCACGAAGCGCGCGACCGTGAACAGCGGCGAGCGGAAGGGCGCGCGCACCGCCAGATAATCCGCGACCTGCCAGTTCGATGATTCGCGCAGGCGCGCGAGCGAAACATGCGGCGTGTATTTGCGCCCTTCCGGCTCCAGCCCGACCCGTTGCATCAGCCGCTCGTGCTCGGCCTGCAGCTCCATCAGGGCCTGCGCCGGTCCGAGCGTGGCTATGATTGCGCGCGGTTTGCGGCCGCCGAACGATTTGAGATCCTCCACGCGCAGCTCGAAGGCCTGGCGCCGCACGCGTCCCAGCAAGGAGGCGACCTCGTGCGCGACGACATCGTCGACGTCGCCGATGAAGCGCAGCGTCACATGGTAGTTTTCGGGGTCGATCCAGCGCGCGCCCGGCAGGCCGCCGCGCAGCGTGGCCAGCGACTGGCCGATTTCGGAGGGAATTTCGAGACCGGTGAAGAGGCGGGGCATGGGACGTTTGCAATGCTTGGATCGCCATATAGGGCAACGCGGGGAGATTTGCACGCCCCCTGACGGTATTCACATGACACGTTTGTCACGCACGCGGGCCACCAGCGCCTCCACCTGGGGCAGGATGCGCGCGACGATCGCGTCGATGCCGGCCGCGGTAGGATGAACCCCGTCGCGCTGATTGAGCTTGGCGTCGGCGGCGACGCCGTCGAGGAAGAAGGGATAGAGCAGCAGATTGTTCTGGGCGGCCAGATCGGAATAGATGGCCTCGAAGTCGCGCCCGTAGTCAGGACCGAGATTGGGCGCCGCCCGCATGCCGGCGAGCAGCACCGCGATGTGCCGCTCGGCCAGGCGGCGTACGATCTCAGCCAGCGCGTGGCGCGTGACCTTCAGATCGATCCCGCGCAGCATGTCGTTGGCGCCGAGCTCGACGATGACCGCGTCCGTCCCCTCCGGCACCGACCAGTCGAGGCGGGCGAGCCCGCCGGAGGCGGTATCGCCGGACACTCCCGCATTGGCGACCTCGACCGCGAGACCCTTGGCCGCGAGCGCCTTTTGCAGCCTCGCCGGAAAGGCGGCGTCCGCGGGCAGGCCGTACCCGGCGGTGAGCGAATCGCCCAGCGCCACGATCCGCACGGGGCGATCGGCCGCGGCGGCGGGTTGGCCCATCGTCGCAGCGAGCGCCAGCGCGGCCACAACCGGCGCGAATGCCTGGACCAGCGCCGCCCAGCTCCCATATGACCGGGGCATCGCCGCCCTCGCCGCGACCGCAGGCATCAAAGAGCAACGAAACATGCACGACACCTCGGGGTTACGGCGGGCCGACGCGGCGATCGCGCTCAGCGGCGTCAATCTGTCGCTGGGGCGGGGGGCGGCCCGTGTTCATATCCTCAAAGACATCGACCTGCATATAGGACGCGGCGAAGCGATCGGCCTGGTCGGCCCCTCGGGCTCGGGCAAATCGACCCTGCTCATGGTCATGGCCGGGTTGGAGCGCGCCGACACCGGCTCGGTGACGGTCGCGGGCGTGGCGCTGGGCAGCCTGAGCGAGGACGCGCTGGCGCGCTTCCGCGGCCGCAATATCGGCATCGTGTTCCAGTCCTTCCACCTCATTCCCACCATGACGGCGGTGGAAAACATCGCCGTGCCGCTGGAGCTGGCCGGCGTGGAGGACGCCCAGGAGCGCGCGGCGAACGAGCTTGCCGCCGTCGGCTTGAGCGAGCGGCAACACCATTACCCGGCGCAGCTGTCCGGCGGCGAGCAGCAGCGGGTGGCGCTCGCCCGCGCGCTCGCGCCCAACCCGGCCATCCTCATCGCCGACGAGCCGACCGGCAACCTCGACGAGGCCACGGGCGCCGAGATCATCGATCTTCTGTTCGCGGGTCATGTGCAACGCGGCACCACGCTGGTGCTCGTCACCCACGATGCCGCGCTCGCGGCGCGCTGCGACCGCGTGGTGCGCCTGCGCTCGGGACGCATCGAAGGGGGCGCGCAGCTGGAGACGGCTCGGTCGTGACGGCTCCAACGTTTATGAGCGTGTTCGGCAGCTCGCGGGCTTCGCGCGGCGGCACGATGCTGGCGCTGCGCTTTGCCGCGCGCGAACTGCGCGGGGGCTTGCGCGGATTTTACGTGTTCATCGCCTGCATCGCGCTCGGGGTCATGGCAATTGCGGGGGTGGGCTCGGTGGCGTCCGGACTTGCCGACGGGCTCGCGCGCGAGGGCCGCGTCATCCTCGGCGGTGACCTCGCATTCTCGCTCAGCCTGCGCGAAGCAGGCGCCGACGAGCGCGCGTTTCTCGCCGGCCGCGGCCTGGTCTCGCTCGCCGCCACCCTGCGCGCCATGGCGCGCACCCATAGCGCGTCGGAAGACGCGCGTAAACGCGCTGATGACGGGAGCACGGCGCTGGTCGAGGTGAAGGCGGTCGACGCCGCCTATCCGCTCTACGGCGAAGTCGCGCTCGAGCCGCCGCAGCCGCTTGCGCAGGCGTTGGCGCAACGCGACGGCGCATTCGGCGCCGCCGCCGACCCCGCGCTGCTGGCGCGCCTCGATCTCAAGCCTCCCGCGCGCATCGCGGTCGGCGCCGCGACCATCGAAATTCGCGCCGCGCTGACGTCCGAGCCGGACAAGCTTGCCGGCGGCATCGGCTTCGGCCCGCGCCTCCTCATCAGCGAGGCGGCGCTGCGCGCCACCGGGCTTCTGCAGCCCGGAAGCGTGGTGCGCTGGCACTACCGCCTGCGCCTGCCCGGCAACGACGCGACCGATGCGGCGGTGCGCGCGGTGACGGCGGCAGCGCAGGCGCAACTGCCGCAGGCCGGCTGGGAAGTGCGCTCGCGCGGCAATGCCTCGCCCGCGCTCGAACGCAACGTCGAGCGCTTCACGCAGTACCTCACCTTGGTCGGTCTCACGGCGCTGCTGGTCGGAGGCGTGGGCGTGGCGAACGCGGTCAAGGGCCACCTCGACCGCCGGCGCGAGGTAGTCGCCACCCTCAAGGCGCTGGGCGCGACCGGCGCGCGCGTATTCGCGATCTATCTGACCCAGGTGCTGGTGCTTGCCGGTCTCGGCGCGCTGCCGGGCCTGGCCGTGGGCGCGGCGCTGCCGTTCGCCCTCGCCTGGGGCTTCGGCGCGGTGCTGCCGTTGCCGATCGCGCCGGCGCTGCATCCCGGCGAGCTTGCACTTGCGTTGCTCTACGGATTGCTCACCGCCGCCGCCTTCGCGCTGTGGCCGCTCGGGCGAGCCCATGACGTGCCGGTCTCGGCGCTGTTCCGCGACGAGGTCGCAGGCGATCAGCGCTGGCCGCGCTGGCGAGCGAAGCGAGCGGCCAGCGCGGCGACTCTATGGCGCGCGCCGCGCCGGCCCTATGTCGCGGCCACGGTGCTGGTCGGCTGCGTGCTCGCGACGCTCGCGATCGAGCTCGCCTACGACCGCCGCATCGCGGCGATCTTCGTCGCGGCCGCGGCCGGCGTGTTCGTGCTGCTGCGTTTGGTGGCGGCGCTGCTCATGCTGATCGCGCGCCGCCTGCCCCGCCCGCGCTCGCCGATCGTCCGGCTCGCGCTCGCCAATATCCACCGGCCGGGCGCGATCACGCCGAGCGTCGTCCTGTCGCTCGGGCTGGGGCTTGCGCTCCTGGTCACCGTGATCGCCATCGACGGCAATCTGCGGCGTCAATTTCTGGCGGCGCTGCCGGACCGAGCGCCGTCGTTCTATTTCATCGACATCCCGGCCGCCGATGCCGAGACCTTCGACGCCTTCATCCACGCGCGCGCGCCGCGCGCCAAGCTCGAACGCGTGCCCATGCTGCGTGGCCGCATCGTGGCGGCGAACGGCGTCGCCGCTGAGAATCTGAAGCCGCCTCCCGACGCCGCCTGGGTCCTGCAGAGCGACCGCGGCATCACCTATGGCAACGAGGTGCCGGCCGGCTCGCGCCTCGTCGCGGGACAATGGTGGAAGCCCGACTACCTGGGTCCGCCGCTGGTCTCGTTCGAGAAGCGCATCGCGGACGGGCTCGGCCTCAAGCTCGGCGACCAGGTCACCGTCAACGTCCTCGGCCGCAATCTGACCGCGACCATCGCCAACCTGCGCACGGTCGATTGGCAGAGCCTCGGCATCAATTTCGTCATGGTGTTCTCGCCCGGCACGTTCCGGGGGGCGCCGCATACCCATATCGCCACGCTCACCTATCCCGGCGGGAGCACCACCGCCGACGAGGTCGAGCTGCTCAAGGCGGTGGCCGATGCCTTCCCGGCGGTCACCACGGTGCGCGTGCGCGAGGCGCTCGATGCCGTCGGCCACATCGTGTCGAACCTGACGCTCGCGATCCGCGGGGCGAGCATGCTCACCTTGCTGGTCGCCGTGCTCGTGCTGGGCGGAGCGCTGGCGGCCGGGCAACGCCACCGCGTCTACGACGCCGTCATCCTCAAGACCGTCGGCGCTACGCGCATGCGGCTGCTGTCGGCCTATGCGCTCGAATATCTCGCGCTCGGTGCGGCCACCGCGCTGTTCGGGGTGGCGGCAGGCACGGCTGCCGCCGCTTTCGTCGTCATCAAGATCATGAATCTGCCGTTCGCCTGGCTGCCGGGGCCCTCGCTCGCGGCTGCTGCCGGCGCGATTGCCGCGACGGTTGCGCTCGGACTCGTGGGCACCTTCACGGCGCTCGGGCAGAAGCCCGCGACCGTGTTGCGCAACCTCTGAATTCCTGCCAATTCTCCGCCCGCGGCAAGCGACAACGCGCCGCGCCCCGCCGTGACGTCGCGCCGGCTCTACATTGCTAGTGCCCCGAACCCGAAGTTCGCGCACACCGTGCGGCAAATGCGATCGCGAACGTCGGGTTCAAAAGGGGCACTAGAATCATAGAGTTGCTAGTGGTCCTTGGATTCCGAAGTTGGTATCTGAACGTGCCGCAAGTGCTGACGAACTTCGGAATCGGACCACTAGAAATGTAAGCTGCCGGGGTTGAAAAGCCGGGGGAGTGAGCCGGCGTCAACAAATCGCGTTTGTGGCATCTGGCGCCGGAACCAATCCCGCACTAGATTCCGCGCATCGGACGCCAGCCGCTCGCCGGCAGGGCGCCATATGAGCCGGCCCGCGGGCCGAAAGAGAGAGGGAAACTTCCATGTCGGATTTCGACCGGAACTACGCGGCTGCCAGACGCGGCGTCGGTGCGGACCGGGCGGTAGCGATCGATCAGGGCCTGCGGGCCTACATGATCCGCGTCTACAACTACATGGCCATGGGCGTCGCGCTCACGGGCATCGTCTCCTGGCTCACATTCCAGGCGGCGGTCGTCACCGACGCCAGCGGCGCGATTGTCGGAATGACCTCCTTCGGCCAGATGATCTTCAGCGGACCGGCGGTGCTGGTGCTGTTCCTCGGAACGCTCGGTCTGGTGTTTCTGATCAGCTTTCGGATCAACTCGCTTCAGCCGTCAACGGCGTTCGCACTGTTCATGCTCTATGCGGGGCTGCTCGGGCTGATGCTGTCGACGATCTTCCTGACCTATACCGGCGCCTCGATCACGCGGGTGTTCTTTATTTCGGCGGCCGCGTTCGGCTCGCTGAGTCTTTATGGTTATACCACGCAGCGTGACCTGTCGCCGATCGGATCGTTCCTGATGATGGGCTTGATCGGCCTGATCATCGCCATGCTGGTCAATCTGTTCCTCAAGAGCACCGGGCTCGACTTCGTGATCTCCGCCGCGGGCGTTCTGATCTTCGCCGGGCTGACGGCGTGGGACACGCAACGGATCAAGGAGATGTACGACCCGATGGAAGACGGCACCGTCGTCGGCCGCAAGGCGGTGATGGGCGCGTTGTCGCTCTACCTCGACTTCATCAACCTGTTCCTGTTCCTGTTGCGCTTCGTCGGCGACCGCCGCTGACGCGTCAGGACGGAATTGGATTGCTGCGCCCCGGCTCATCGCCGGGGCGCTTTTTTTCGGACTTTTCCACTTGTATCGAACCACACGTTCAACGTCATGGCCGGGCTCGCGCTGCAAGTCGGGTCTATCTACCCGACTTGCAGCGCTTTCATCGTGCGGAACGCGGGCAAGCCCGCGTTCCGGTGCCATCCACGTCTTCAATGCAATGTCGGCTCTAAAAGACGTGGATGCCCGCGACAAGCGCGGGCATGACGGGGAGGGCGATGCAAATCCAACTGAAATCTGCTCTAAGCAACCGGGAGCCGACTATTTATCTCCGTGCACGATCCTCTGTAATCTGTCCTCTGTGATCCGTCCTCCGTCGTCTGTCCTCCGCCGGCCGTCCGCCGATGCTCATTCGCCCCGCCGAACCGCGCGACCTCGCGGCGATCACCGGCATCTATGACCACGCCGTGCGGCACGGCACGGCGTCATTCGAGCTCGAGCCGCCGGACGAAAGCGAAATGGCGCGCCGATACGAGCTGCTTCGCGCCGGCGGCTATCCCTATCTGGTGGCGGAGCTGGGCGGGGAGATCATGGGTTACGCCTATGCCGGGCCCTATCGCGCCCGGCCGGCCTACCGCTGGAGCGTCGAGGATTCGATCTATATCGCCCGGCAGTCGCAGCGGCGCGGCATCGGCCGCGCGCTGCTGGAGCGGCTGATCGCCGAGACCGAAGCCGGCGGCTTCCGGCAGATGATCGCGGTGATCGGGGACTCCGCCAACACAGCATCGATCGAGCTCCATCGCAACGCCGGGTTCCGCCTGGTCGGCACCTTCGACAATGTCGGCTTCAAGTTCGGCCGCTGGCTCGACATCGTCTTGCTGCAGCGCGCGCTCGGACGCGGAGCGACGACGGGGCCATGAGTCTCGTAGCCCGGGCGAGCACGGCGCGGGCCGGGAGCCGGAGTCGAAACCTCGAAGGGGAAATAGTGCGTCGGCCCCGTCAGCCCGCCACCACGCTCAGCGATTTGTCGATTGCGCGCAGCACGCGATCGAGCTCGTGGCCGCGGCGCACGATCAGACCGGTTGCGGAGATCACGCTATAGGCGCCTTGCCGGCGCGCCAGCTTGGGGCTTTTCTCGATGCGGTAGATCGGAACTTCCGAGGCGCGGCGGAATACGGAGAACACCGCGCGGTCCTTGAGGAAGTCGATGGCGTAGTCGCGCCATTCACCGGCGGCGACCTTGCGGCCGTAGAGCCCGAAAATGCGGTTGAGCTCGCGCCGGTCGAAGGTCACTCGGCTTGCGGGGGCGAGGGAATAGCCCGGGGCCTCGCCCCCGTGGAACTCGCTCGGTTCCGTGTCGCCGTAGCTCATGCGGCGCCTCCTTCCCTGTGACACGCGCGTAACGATAATGATCGCGCCGGACGCAAGCATGGGCAAGAGGGAATGAAGAACAACGGGCGCTGAAAGCTGCGACCTCGCGTCCGCGCACGAGTTCCTTGCACATCACGGATTCGTTAATGGAATCATAATAGTGCCCAATTCCGGTCAAGCACGCGCCAAGCTGAAATGAGAGTTGAGACCTTGTTGCCTCAGGGCTCGGTCTGCCTTCGAGCGCCGGATTTCTCAGCCCCCCAGCCCCCCGGAGTTCGGGGCGGATCGAGCCCACGGCCACAAGTCGCGTCAAGTACAAGTCGCGTCAAGTCAGCGTTTCGCGTGTGGTTGGATTCCCGAATAACTGCGGGCCGGCCCGGATACTTTCGGGCCGGCTCGTTTCTTGCCGGCACTCATCTTGTCGGGATGGCGCGCAACGGAAGAGGAACGCAAGCCGGCGAGCCGGTGCGTCGTCGCGCGTTTACGGGATTGCCGCGAGCGTGGCGCCAAGAATCGCCTTGGGCTTTTCCGTCGTGCCGCCCTGCACCAGGACGGCCGCTTCGTTGATGCCATCGCCCCCTCTGAGCGTCTGCATCGGAATGCTCCACGAATTGGCCTTGCCGTTCCAATCCCCAAGCTTGATCCGGCGGCGCACGACGTTGTGATAGGTGACCGTGCGGCCTTTGTTCTCGCCGCGCCCGATCGCGATGGTGGCGGCCTTTAACAGTCCGAACAGCCAGACCTCGGCGCCGGCGCGACCAACCGCCGCCTCGTCGGGCACGGTGACGTTCAGCCGCCCGTCGCCGATCGCAAGCGTCACCGGCAGCAACGACATCGCGCCGCTCTTCCGGCTCTTGGCGATGGCGAGCTCGATTGCGGCCTTGTCGCTGCCGAGCACGTGCAGGCTGCCGTTCACCACCACTTGCGGCGTGTAGATCTGGCCGTCGCCGCGCACGTGCGCATAGGCCTTTTGCCGGGCGGTGTTGCGGGGATCGGCGAGGGTGTCCTTCCAGCCGAGATAGTCCCAATAGTCGATCGGCGCGCTGATGGGAACGAACGAAGGATCGGCCGCGAGCTCGCCGAGCAGCTTGTCGGCCGCCGGGCAGGAGGAGCAGCCTTGACTGGTGAACAGCTCGATGACGGCGCGCGGCTCGGCTTGGACGGACGAGGAGGTTGCCACGGAGGAACAAACGACGACCACCGCGTAGGCGAGACAGCAACGCACCATCACGATCTTCCCGTCCTCGCGCAGGCCGGCTCCGTATTCGCCGCAGGCGTACTCATAATGAGCCGCGCGATCACCCGCCACTCAATTCGAGGTGAGCCACAATGCCGCGAGGCGCCAGGGCGCATCGCCGTTGGGTTGAATCGTCATGCGCCCTGGGTCTGCCGATTTGCGGATGTTCTGTGCGGAAAACCGGGTTTCCCGCCCCGGATCAAGTCCGGGGCAGGCTTATTCCGGAGCATGCGCCTAGAGCGCATCCCGATTGGATCGAATCGTGATGCGCGCTAAATTCTTCGATTTTGCGCATGTTCTATTCGGAAAACCGGTTCCCACTTTTCCGGGAACATGCGCTAGCAGGCTGCTGAAGAAGTCACCATTTGCGAGCTTTGAAGGCTGATTCGTCGCCGAGATGGAAGCTGATTTCGCCGTTGATCGTACCATCGTCGTCGAGTTCGGCCCATCCATCTCCGGAGACCGGGTCCATCTCGTCGGAGCCTTGCCAAGTGAAGTCGGCGGCAGGGGCAAAGAGGGTGCAATCGAGACCGCCGATCACGCATCCGAACTTGAACTCACCGAGCTCGTTAGCTTGGAACTGGATGTAGGCGGGCTCAACCATATCCAAGTAATCACTGTCCCAGAGCTCCATCTCGATGATCCGCCACTTGCCGATCAGCGCGCTCTTGGCGCCGCGCCGCATGTGGCCTCCAGAAGCTTGGGTATCCGCACGAGATTGTAGGCCAGGATTGCGAAGATGAAGACGGCTTGCACCTTGGCAAGCCCGCGAACTTTGACCTGTGCCAATCCTCCAATCGGCTTGGTCCAGCCGAAGATTTCTTCGATACGTTTGCGGATGACCTGGCTGATCGCGTAGCCGGGATGTCGGGTGATGCGACCGTCCACTGCCGTCCTGCGGATCTTGCCCGTCTTGGTGACGTGACCGTTGATCGCGATGTGGGGCGTCACTTCGCGTTCACGCAGCGCTTCGACAAACTCGACCACGTCGTAGGCTTTGTCGGCGCCGAGCGTGATCCGCTGCTCGGCAGGTCGATGATTGTCGATGAGGGTGAGGGCTGCCTCGCGCTCGGCTGTGCCGGTCGCTTGCGTCACGTCGCCAGCAACTGCCAGACCGTTGCGGTTTTCCATCAGGACATGGCCCATGTAGCACAGCCGACTCTCCTGGCCGTCACCCTTGCGGTAGAGCTTGGCATCAGGATCTGTCGTGCTCTCGTGGGTCTTATTCGATCGTTTCTCACGGTGGAAGTTACGCTCGCCATTGCGGCCGCCCGTGGACGGACCGTCACTCCCGTCCTTCGGCCGAAAGCTCTTCATCGAGGCCCAAGCCTTCAGCAGCGTTCCGTCCACCGAGAAGTGATCGCTCGATAGAAGCCGCTTCACCTTCGGCAGCGACAGCAAGCTGGACAAGAATTCACGCGCCACATCGGCTTCCAGCAGCCGGTCACGGTTCTTCGTAAAGACCGTAGCGTCCCAAACGGCGTCGTCGATCGACAGACCGACAAACCAGCGAAACAGAAGATTGTAGTTGATTTGTTCCATCAACTGCCGTTCTGAGCGCACGGTGAAGAATGCCTGCAGCAGTGTGGCCCGCAGAAGATATTCCGGCGGAATCGAAGGCCGCCCCATATGCGAATAGAGTTCGTCAAACCGATCCGACAGCGCCGCAAGCACCTCATTCACCAGAACCAGGATCGCCCTCAATGGGTGGTCCGGTGCGACCCGCTCCTCCAGCCGGATATACGAAAACAGCCCCTCTGATCCTCGTTGCTCGCCGCGCATCGCAAATCACCCCGCCGTGGTCCAATACAACGGAATCACGATCAGCTCTTGCCGTCGAGAGAGTTTTTCAGCAGCCTGCTAGAGCATTTGTCTGGTCGCATGATCGTTATCCGAAAAGTCCGCAGACTTTTCGGGATCAGCCTAGGCCGCCACCAGCTGCCGCAGCACGTACTGCAATATGCCGCCGTGCTTGAAGTAATCGAGCTCGTCGAGCGTATCGATGCGGCAAAGAAGCGGGATGCGCCTGAGGCCGCCGTCGGAGGCGACGACCTCGGCGATCATGCGCTGGCGCGGTTTGATCTCGCCGTGCAGTCCGCGGATCGTCACCTGCTCGTCGCCCTTGAGACCGAGCGACTGCCAGGACGTGCCCTCCTCGAAGCACAGCGGCAGCACGCCCATGCCGATGAGATTCGAGCGATGGATGCGTTCGAACGATTGGGTGATGACCGCGCGCACGCCGAGCAGGTTCGGTCCCTTCGCCGCCCAGTCGCGCGAGGATCCGCTGCCGTATTCCTTGCCGGCGAAGATGACGAGCGGAACCTTGTCGTTCTTGTAGCGCATGGCGGCGTCGTAGATCGACATGCGCTGGCGTGACGGATAGTGCACGGTCACGCCGCCCTCGACGCCCGGCACCATCTGGTTCTTGAGGCGGATATTGGCGAAGGTGCCGCGCATCATCACTTCGTGATTGCCGCGGCGCGTGCCGTATTGGTTGAAATCGGCCGGCTTCACCTTGTGATCGATCAGGTATTTGCCGGCCGGAGAATTGATCTTGATCGAGCCCGCCGGCGAGATGTGGTCGGTGGTGATCGAATTGAGCAGCAGGCAGAGCACGCGCGCATCGACGATGTCGGTGAGCGGGGCGGGATGGCGCCCCATGCCGACGAAATAGGGCGGGTTCTGCACGTAGGTCGACTTCTTGTCCCAGCTGTAGGTCAAGGCGCCTTTCACGTTGATGCCGCGCCAATTCGAGTTGCCCTTGAAGACGTCGGCGTATTTCTTGGTGAACATCTGCTTGTTGATGACCTTGCGCACGACGCCGCTGATCTCGCGGTTCGACGGCCAGATGTCCTTGAGGAAGACCTTCTTGCCCTTCTTGTCGATGCCGAGCGGCTGCTTCAGGAGGTCGGAATACATCGAACCCGCGAGCGCATAGGCGACGACCAGCGGCGGCGAGGCGAGATAGTTGGCGCGCACGTCGGCGTTGACGCGCCCTTCGAAATTGCGATTGCCGGACAGCACCGCGGCGGCGACCAGATCCTTATCATTGATCGCTTTCGAGATTTCCGGCGCCAAAGGCCCGGAATTGCCGATGCAGGTGGTGCAACCGAAACCGACGAGGTTGTAGCCGAGCTTGTCGAGGTCCTTCTGCAGGCCGGACTTGTCGAGATATTCGGCGACGACCTGCGAACCCGGCGCGAGCGAGGTCTTGACCCAGGGCTTGACGCTCAAGCCCTTTGCCACCGCTTTGCGCGCCAGGAGCCCGGCCCCGACCATGACGTTCGGATTCGAGGTGTTGGTGCAAGAGGTGATCGCGGCAATGACCACGTCGCCGTGGCCGAGATCGTGCTGGCGGCCCTCGACCGGTACCCGCTTCGGCCCGCCGGCCTTGGAGAAGCTCTTGTCGAGCGACGTGGCAAGCGAGGGATGCAGATCGAACACGTCCTTGCTTCCGTCGCCGCCCTTGTTGAACTCCTTTTCCATCGCCAGGGTGAAACCGGCCTTGACCTCCTTGAGCGCGACCCGATCCTGCGGGCGCTTGGGCCCGGCGAGCGAGGGCTCGACCTGCGACAGCTCGAGCTTGAGCACGTCGGTGAGGATCGGGTCCGGCGTCGACTTGGTGCGGTACATGCCCTGCGCTTTGGTATAGGCGGCGACCAGCGCGATCTGCGCCGCCGGCCGGCCGGTATCGGCGAGATATCTCAGCGTGTCGTCGTCGACCGGGAAGAAGCCGCAGGTCGCGCCGTATTCGGGCGACATGTTGCCGATGGTGGCACGATCGGCGATCGAGAGATTGGCCAGGCCGGGGCCGAAATATTCCACAAACTTGCCGACCACGCCGCGCTTGCGCAGCATCTGGGTGACGGTGAGCACGAGGTCGGTCGCGGTCACCCCCTCCTTGAGCTTGCCGGTGAACTTAACGCCGATCACTTCCGGCAGCAGCATGGAATAGGGCTGGCCGAGCATGGCCGCCTCGGCCTCGATGCCGCCCACGCCCCAGCCGAGCACGGCCAGGCCGTTGACCATGGTGGTATGGGAATCGGTGCCGACCAGCGTGTCCGGATAGGCCACGTCGATCATGGCCGGCTTGCCGTCGAGCTTGACCTTGTCCTTCTTGCTCCACACCGTCTGCGAGAGATATTCGAGGTTGACCTGGTGGCAGATGCCCGTGCCGGGCGGCACCACGCGGAAGTTGTCGAACGACTTCTGCGACCATTTGAGGAATTCGTAGCGCTCGCGGTTCTGCCGGTATTCCTCCTCGACGTTCTTCTTGACCGCGGTGTTGGTGCCGAAGAACGTCACCGCCACCGAGTGATCGCAGACGAGGTCGACGGGGACGAGCGGATTGATCTTCTTGGGGTCGCCGCCCAGCATCTTCATGGCGTCGCGCATGGCGGCGAGATCGACCACCGCGGGCACGCCGGTGAAGTCCTGCATCAGCACGCGCGCCGGACGAAACGCGATCTCGCGCTCGGAGGTCCTGGTCTTGAGCCATTGCGCCACCGCCTGGATGTCCTCCTTGGTGACCGAGCGGCCATCCTCGTTGCGCAGCAAATTCTCCAGCAGCACCTTCATCGAGAACGGCAGGCGCGAAATGCCCTTGAGGCCGTTCTTTTCGGCGGTCGGAAGGCTGTAATAGGCGTAGGTCTTGCTGCCCACCTTCAGGGGTTTGCAGCAGCGAAAACTGTCGACTGACATCATAGCGATCGTTTCCCATCCAACCGGGAAGGCAGCGGCTCTACGGTACGGGGATACCGGAAGCGCGTCCTCGTCGTCGGCCGCGAGTTCCGTGCGGGTTGATAGTGAGCGCGGAACGATGGGCTTATAAGGTCTTTTTTTGCGCCGTTCCAGAAAATCGACACTCGTCAACAACATGGGCACAAAACCAGCGGTTTTTCCGCTCCTCGTTCGGGCGCAAGACACCGGCAGCGGAGCGCGCCGGAGCCGCCGATCGTGCCGGCGCGCGCAGCCCCCGGGACGCGCATCGGGGGTCGGCCGGTGATGCGGCAGACGATGCGGCAGACGATGCGGCTTTTGGCGTTCGATCTCGCCTGCGTCCGGGGCGGCCGGCAGGTCTTCCGCGGGCTGAGCTTTGCGGTCGGCGCAGGCGAGGCCCTGATCGTGACCGGGCCCAATGGCGCGGGCAAGTCCTCGCTCCTGCGCCTGCTCGCGGGCCTGCTGCGGCCGGAGCAGGGCCGGCTCGAGCTCGAGGGCCGCGATGCCGAGCTGACCATCGCCGAGCAAGCCCACTATCTCGGCCACCAGGACGCGCTCAAGACCTCGCTGTCGGTGCACGAGAACCTCGCCTTCTGGGCGGATTTTCTCGGCGGCGCGGCAAAGGGGAACGCGGCGCTTGCCGCCGTCGGGCTCGACGGGCTGGCCCGCCTGCCCGCGATCTATCTCTCCGCCGGCCAACGCCGCCGGCTTTCGCTTGCGCGGCTGATTGCGGTCACGCGCCCTATCTGGTTGCTCGATGAACCGACGTCCGCACTCGACAGCGCGGGGCAGGTGCTGCTGGCCGACCTCATGCGCGCGCATCTCGCCGGCGGCGGCCTCATCGTCGCCGCCACGCACGGGCCGATCGGGCTCGAGCGGGCGAAGGAACTGCGACTGGGAGAGATGCGATGAATGGCGGGCGCGTTCCGGCGAGGCACTCGCCGCTTGCTCGGTCTGCTGCCTCCCCCACCCGACCCGGGCCGGGGTGTTGCGGTGAGACGACGACGGAGCCTCACGCAAGATATTGCGCCACCCCCACCCCTAACCCCTCCCCACAAGGGGGAGGGGAACCGAAACAGCCATCGTACGGAGCGGGGCGGAGGCAGCCGTCGTGCAATAAGAAACGGAGCGCGCCCACGTGACCGCGCTCGCCGCGCTGCTCCTGCGCGACATGCGGCTCGCCGTGCGGGTCGGCGGCGGTGCGTTGATCGGCGTGCTGTTCTTTCTCATCGTCGTCACGCTGGTGCCGTTCGCCATCGGGCCCGACTTGGCGCTGCTGGCGCGCATCGGGCCGGCCATCCTCTGGCTCGGCGCGCTGCTCGCCAACCTGCTCGCCCTCGATCGGCTCATCGCCATGGACCACGAGGATGGGTCCCTCGACCTGATCCTGATGGCGCGGGTACCGCTCGAGCTGGCGGTCGCCGCCAAGGCCTTCGCGCATTGGCTCACCACCGGTCTGCCGCTGGTGATTGCCGCACCGCTGCTCGGCCTCCTGCTCAACCTCGACCCGCAGGCGACCGGCGCGGTTGCGCTCACCTTGCTCGCGGGCACGCCGGCGCTGACCTTCATCGGCCTGATCGGCGCGGCGCTCACCGTTGCGCTGCGGCGCGGCGGCCTCCTGCTCGCGATCCTGGTCCTGCCGCTGACGGTGCCCGTGCTCATCTTCGGCGTTGCGGCCTCGAACGCCGCCATCGTCGGGCCGGTCCCGTTCGGCACGCCGTTCAGCGTTCTCTGCGCGCTGACGCTGGCAAGCCTCGTGATCGGCCCCGTGGCGGCCGCCGTCGCATTGCGGCAGGGGCTGGACTGAGACATGCCGGGATGACGCGATCGTGAAGGCAGCGTGGCTCGCGCATGTTGCGCAAAAGAGGAACCGGTTTTCCGAATGGAACATGCGCAAAATCAAAGACGCAAAATCGAGGAATCCCGGAGCGCGTGACGGTCAAGGCCGATCGGGGTGCGCTGCGAAGCCTCGCCACATTGCCGTCGGCGTGCGGCACGACTAAGAACTGGCGCAGATTGAGAGACCCGCGATGACCCTGACCGATCTCGCCAATCCTTCGCGCTTCCGCGCGCTCAGCGAGCGCTTGTTGCCGTGGCTCACGGTCGCGACGCTGCTCGCTTTTGCCGTCGGCGTCGACCAGGCCTATCTCGCGCCGGACGACTATCAGCAGGGTGCGACCGTCAAGATCATGTTCATTCACGTGCCGGCGGCATGGCTCGGCCTCTTCGCCTGGATGGTGATGAGCGCGGCCGCGCTCGGCACCCTGGTCTGGCGCCATCCGCTCGCCGACGTGGCCGCCAAGGCCGCGGCGCCCATCGGCGCCGCGTTCACGCTGATGTGCCTCGTCACCGGCTCGCTCTGGGGCCGGCCGATGTGGGGAGCCTACTGGGTCTGGGACGCGCGGCTCACCTCGGTGCTGGTCCTGTTCCTGATGTATCTCGGCGTGATCGCGTTGTGGCGAACGATCGACGATCCCGCGCGGGCGGCGCGGGTGGTGGCGGTGCTCACGCTCGTCGGCGCGATCAACATCCCCATCATCAAGTTCTCGGTGGACTGGTGGAATACGCTGCACCAGCCCGCCTCGGTGCTCCGCCTCGGCGGATCGACCATCCACCCGACCATTCTGGTGCCCCTGATCGTCATGCTGGTTGCTTTCACGCTGCTGTTCCTGACCCTGCATCTGGCCGCCATGCGCAACGAGATCATGCGCCGGCGCGTCCGCACCATGCTGATGATGCAGGCGGACGCCGCGGCGGGCTGGTGACGATGGATCTCGGTCCGCACGCCGCGTTCATCGTGGCCGCCTATGCCGCCGCGATCGTGATCGTCGCGGCGCTGGTCGTGTGGGTCGTGCTCGATCATCGCCACCTGACCCGCATGCTCGACGATTTCGAGGCGCGGGGAATCACACGGCGCGCGCGGCGCGCGCACGAGGAGACGTTGTGAGCTCGAGCGAAAACAATCCGGCCGGACAGAACTTGACGGAACAGGACTTGGCCGAACAGAGCTTGGCCGAACAGAGCTTGGCCGAACAGAGCTCGGCCGAGAAAGATGCCGGCGTGTGGCGGCGCCGGATGATCGTGTTCATCCCGCTCCTGGCCTTCCTCGCGCTCGCCGCGCTGTTCATGTTGCGGCTCGGCGCCGGCGATCCCTCGCGCATTCCATCCGCGCTGATCGGACATCCTGCGCCGCAGACCAGTCTTCCGCCGCTTCCCGGCCTCGAGCGCGACGGCAAGGCGGTGCCCGGCCTCGACGGCGCGGATTTCAAAGGCGCAGTGACGGTGCTCAACGTGTGGGCCTCGTGGTGCGTGCCGTGCCGGGAGGAGGCCGCCCTGCTGGTGACGCTCGCGGCCGACCGGCGCGTCCGCATCGCCGGCATCAACTACAAGGACCAGCCGGACAATGCGCGGCGCTTTCTCGGCCGCTATGGCAATCCTTTTGCCGCCAACGGCATCGACGCCAACGGTCGCGCGGCGATCGAATGGGGCGTGTACGGGGTGCCCGAAACGTTCGTCGTCGGCCGCGATGGGCGCATCGCCTACAAGCTGATCGGGCCGATCACGCCGGACAACCTCGACCAGAACCTGAAGCCCGCGATCGAGAGGGCGCTGGCGGCGACAGCGCCGTAAGCGCAGGCGGCAACGCCGCAGGGTGGGCAAAGGCGCACGCGCACAGAAGCCACCCTCTCCGCGCGAACTCGATCGCGGGCGCCGTGCCCACGCGGACACGGCAGACGAATTGATACGCGTGGGCACGTCGCTGCTCACGATTTGTGCGCGCGGCGAAAATCTTTCCGCGCGCCTTTGCCCACCTTCCGCCTATTCGCTGGTTTCCTTCGCCTCCGGCGCGGCGTACTTCGTCAGCAGCGGATATTGCAAGGCGCCGAACAGCAAGGTCAGCGGCACCACCCCGAACACCTTGAAGCTCACCCAGACGTCGGTCGTCTGCGTGCGCCAGACGATCTCGTTGAGGATCGCGAGCGCGAAGAAGAACAGCGCCCAGCGCAGCGTCAGCTTGCGCCAGCCCTCTTCGGTGAGATGAAAGACGGAATCGAAGACCATGCCCAGCAGCGGCTTGCGCAAGGCGAGCCCGCCGAGCAGCACGCCGCCGAACAGGAGATAGATGATGGTGGGCTTGACCTTGATGAACAGCTCGTCGTGCAGGACGAGCGTGAGCGAACCGAACACCAGCACGATGACCGCGGTGACGAGCGGCATGACCGGCAAGTGCCGCGTCAGCGCATAGGACACGATCAGCGCGATCACGATCGCGACCATGAACACCGCGGTGGCGACGAAGATGCCCACGCGCGCGCCCGACGCGACATCGGCCGGCAGCAGCGGCGAGACCAGCGGCAGGAACAGCGCCGGCCGGGAATTCGCGAGGAAGAACAGCACCAGCGGCCCGAGATCGAGCACGAGCTTGAGGCCGGGATTGAGCTGCGGCTTTTTCGTGTTCATGGCCGGTATGTAGCGTGATTGGTCGGACGAGTTCATGCGGCTGGATGGCCGCTGGCGCGGGCACGACGAGCCGGGATTGCTCCGCCGCAACGGCGCCGAGGTCGGCGCGACGCTCATTCAATCCCCGCGATCGCCCGCTTCAATCCCGGCGATGGCGCGTGCAAAATCCGTGGCCGAGAACGGCGCGAGGTCGTCGATGCCCTCGCCCACCCCGATGAAATGCACCGGCAGGCCGAATTTCGCCGCCAGCGCCACCAGGATGCCGCCGCGGGCGGTGCCGTCGAGCTTGGTCATGACCAGCCCGGTGACGCCCGCGATATTGCGAAACACCTCGACCTGGGCGAGCGCGTTCTGCCCGACGGTGGCGTCGAGCACCAGGAGCACGGCATGCGGTGCGGCCGGATCGACCTTCTTCATCACGCGTACGATCTTTTGCAGCTCGTCCATCAGCACCGCTTTGTTCTGCAGGCGGCCGGCGGTGTCGACGAGCAGCACGTCGATGCCTTCGCCGCGCGCCTCGGTGAGCGCATCGAAGGCGAGGCCGGCGGCGTCGGCGCCGGGCTGCCGCGCGATCACCGCCGCGCCGCTGCGCCCGCCCCAGATATTGAGCTGGTCGATCGCCGCGGCGCGGAACGTATCGCCGGCGGCGAGCATCACCGAGCGGCCTTCGCCGCGGAACCTGGCGGCGAGCTTGCCGATGGTGGTGGTCTTGCCGGAACCGTTGACGCCGACGACGAGCACGACGAAGGGCCTCTCCTCGCCGATCGCGAGCGGCTTCGCCACCGGCGCCAGCACCTTTTCCACCTCGGCGGCGACGACCGTTTTCACCTCATCGGGCGTGATCGCCTTGTCGTAACGGCCTTCGCCGACCGCCGCGGCGACGGTCGCCGCGGTGTCGACGCCGAGATCGGCGCGGATGAGCACCTCCTCGATCTGGTCGAGCATCTCCTGGTCGAGCTTGCGCTTGACGACGAGATCGGTGAGCGCGCCGCCGATCGAGGCCGACGTGCGCTTGAGCCCGCCGCTGAGCCGCAGCCACCAGCTTTGCTTCTCTGTCGATTGATCGTCCATCGTGTTCCGGATGCTTTGCTCAGGCGCGAGGCGGCGCGACCCCGAGCTGTTGATACATGCCGAGCTTGTCGAAAATCTCCCATTCTTCGACCACTCGGCCGCGGTCGAAGCGATAGACGATCGCGGAGGCGAGCCGCACCTTCCTGCCGGTCGGCGCGATTGCGCCGAGGGCGCCGGTGTGCGTGGCGCGCATGACGGCGCGCGCGACCACGCGGTCGCCCGCGGCGATCAGATCCGCGATATCCACCCGCCGGTCGGGGAACGCGGCCGCAAAGCCGGCATTGCGGGCCATATAGGTCGTATGATCGACGGCGGCGTCGGTCGTGGTGATATCGTGGTACCGGTAGCCGGGACCGTGGACGCGTTCGGCGAACACGACGTTCCCGCAATTGAACACCTCGTCATAGAACCGGCGGATCAACGCGGCATTCGCACCGGAGTCGCTCGCCTGCTTTACTTCGCTCATGATTTCGTCGTGATAGCGGCATGACCCCGGAAGAGATAGTGGCCCGCGTGCTTTATCGCGACGGCCTCATGCTGGTGATCGACAAGCCGCCGGGCTTCGCCGTGCACAAGGGGCCCAAGGGCGGCGAGAGCCTCGAAGACTATTTCGGCGCGTTGCGTTTCGGGCTGCCGCGCGCGCCGGCGCTCGCGCACCGGCTCGACCGCGACACCTCCGGTTGCCTCGTCCTCGGCCGCCACCGCAAGGCGCTGGCCGAGCTCGGCCGCCTGTTCAAGGCCGGACGCGTCGGCAAGACCTATTGGGCGCTGGTCGAGGGCGGGCCGGCGCAGGACGAGGGCCGCATCGACCTGCCGCTCGGCCGCAAGGACGCAACGCGCGGCTGGTGGATGAAGCACGACCCCGCCGGCCAGCCGGCGGCGACGACGTGGAGGGTGCTGGGGCGGGCTAAATATGTTGCTGCATCCACCGATCACGCGTCAGGTACCGCCGGCGCCACGGGTTCCTCCCCTCCCCCTTGTGGGGAGGGGTCGGGGGTGGGGGTCGAGCGATTTGAAAAAACAGTCGCATCATCGCACCACCCCCCTCCCCACCCCTCCCCCAACGCAAGTCGGGCCCGCCCGACTTGCGCAAATAACTCGGAACCCGGGCAACCCCGGGTTCCGCCGGGGGAGGGAGCACACCGAGCAAGCAACAAGGGAGCTGTCCCATCGCCCAGTGCTGACGGCGTACATCACCTCACCTGGCTCGCGCTCGAGCCGCTCACCGGCCGCACCCATCAGCTGCGGGTGCATTGCGCCGCCATGGGATGGCCGATCATCGGCGACAGCGTCTACGGCAACACCGCGCGCACGGGCGGTCCCGGGCTGCACCTGCACGCCCGCGAGATCGTCCTGCCGCTCTACAAGAACCGCGCGCCGATCCAGGTGACCGCGCCGGTGCCGCCGCACATGCACGAACGACTCCGCGCATGCGGATGGCGCGGAGATACGTTCAAGGGGTGAATAACGTGCCGGCAGCGATCCATCCGCGTCATTGCCGGGCTTGACCCGGCAATCCATTCGCTTCGCCAGACCGCTTCTTTCGATGGATGCCCGGGTCAAGCCCGGGCATGACGAACCAAGGATACCGCGAGCGGACGCCGCCGCGATCAGTACAGCGTCGCCTTCAAGCGCTCGGGGGCGGTGCGGTCGTGCTCCGGCCCGCCCATCTTGCCCGCCGTGAGATCGGCCAGGATGGTGCCGGCGCTCGGCAGGCTCTTGCGGTCGACATGGCGGGAAGCGTCCCACAGCTTCGAGCGCACGACCGCCTTGGCGCACTGGTAGTAGATGCGATCGACCGAAACCACGATCACCGTGCGCGGCGTCTTGCCGTCGACCGGAAAGCTTTGCGTGAGCGCCGGATCGGTCGAGATCTTGGCGCGTCCATTCACCCGGATGGTTTCGCCGCAGCCCGGGATGAGAAACAGCAGCGCCACATGCGGGTCGTGCAGGATATTCCGCAATGTGTCGATGCGGTTGTTGCCGCGCCGGTCCGGGATGAGCAGCGTCTGCTCGTCTTGCACGCGCACGAAGCCCGGGGCATCGCCGCGCGGGGAGCAGTCGAAACCGTCGGGACCGCCCGAGGCGATCGCAAAAAACGGCGCCGCTTCGATGAAGGCACGGTAGGGCGCGGTGATGCGATCGGTCTCCTTGACCAGCGACGGGCCGAACGGCGCGCCATAAAGGCGCTCGAGCGCCTCGACGCTGGTGACGAGATGATCGGAAGCGGGCGTGTCGGTCATGGGGAATTGTTCCGGTTGCGCCGGCATTCCTAGCACACGGCTGCTCATGCCGCGAGCAGCCGGCGGCCGTCGTGGCCGGCGATCCTGACCTCGACGATCGCGCCCGGCTCGCTCTGCGCCGCGAGCCTCACCTGTGCGAAATGCTCGGTGCGGCCGAGATCATGGGATTCCGTGAGCACCCGGTGCGTGGCGCCCACCTGCGCATCGAGATGGCGGCGCAACGCCGCCGCGCCCGCGTCGCGCAGCCGTCGCGCGCGCTCCTTGACGACCTCGCGCGCGACTTGCGGCATGCGGGCGGCCGGCGTTCCGGGCCGCGGCGAAAACGGAAAGACGTGGAGATGCGTGAGCCCGCATGCCTCGACCAGATCGAGCGAGCGGGCGAACATGTCCGCGCTCTCGGTCGGGAATCCGGCGATGATGTCGCCGCCGAACACGACGTCGGGCCGCAGCCGCCGCACCCGTTCGCAAAAGGCGATCGCGTCGGCGCGCAGATGCCGGCGTTTCATGCGCTTCAAGATGAGATCGTCGCCGGCCTGCAGCGACAGGTGCAGATGCGGCATCAGCCGCGCGTTGCCCGCGAACGCGTCGAGCAGATCGTCGTCGGCTTCCACCGAATCGATCGAGGACAGCCGCAGGCGCTCGAGCTCGGGCACGTGCTTCAAGACCTGCTTCACCAGCGTGCCGAGCCTGGGCGCACCCGGAAGATCGGCGCCGTAGCTCGTGAGATCGACGCCGGTGAGGACGACTTCGCGATAGCCGCGCGCGCACAGCCTGCGCACCTCGCTCACCGCCTCGCCCATGGGAACCGAGCGCGAATTGCCGCGGCCATAGGGAATGATGCAGAACGTGCAGCGGTGGTCGCAGCCGTTCTGCACCTGCACGAAGGCGCGCGTACGGCCTTCGAAACCGTCGACGAGATGCGCGGCCGTCTGCCTTACCGCCATGATGTCGGTGACCGCGATCTTTCGCTCGGCCGCGAGCCTCGACGATGCCCGCGCCAGGGCCGCGCGATGCTCGCGCCAGACCTCCGCCCGGATCTTCTCGTCGTTGCCCAGCACGAGCGCAACCTCGGGCATGTCCGCGAAAGCCCTGGGCTCGATCTGCGCCGCGCAGCCCGTCACCACGATGCATGCGTGCGGACGCTCGCGCTTGAGCTTGCGGATGGACTGCCGCGACTGCCGCACCGCCTCGGCCGTCACCGCGCAGGTGTTGACCACGACCGTGTCCACGAGGCCCGCCGCCTGCGCGTGACGGCGGATCACCTCCGACTCGTAGGCGTTGAGCCGGCAGCCGAAGGTGACGACGTCGACGCTCATGCCGTTCCCGCCCCGGCGAACAGCGCGGGATCGAACCTGCCCTCGTCCTCGTACGCGACCGGCCCGGTCATCAGCACGTGGTCGTCGCGCTCGCGCCATTCGATGCGCAGGTCGCCGCCCGGCAGCGTCACCGTCACCGTGCGGCCGGTGCGATCAAGACGCGCAGCGGCGACCACGGCGGCGCAGGCAGCCGATCCGCAGGCCTTGGTGAGGCCGGCGCCACGCTCCCAGGTGCGCACGATGATGTGCGCGCGGCTCGCCACCTGCGCGAGCGAGATATTGGCGCGCTCCGGAAAGATCGGGTCGGTTTCCAAGGCCGGCCCGAGCGCGCCGAGATCGTAGGCGTTGACGTCGTCGACCCAGAAGATCGCGTGCGGATTGCCCATGCTGACCGCGGAGGGCGCCTGCAGGAGCGGCTTGTCGCGCGGTCCGACCTTGAGCCCGATCACGCGGGTATCCGGGAATGGCCGGGCGAGCGGGATCTCGTTCCAGGCAAGGCGTGGTTTGCCCATGTCGACGGTCCAGAGCGAGGGAGCGCCGCCCTTCCAGCACTGCAGCAATCCGGCCCTGGTCTCGAAGGTCAAGGCGTCCTTGCCGGTCTGCTTGAACAGGAGGTCGGCGATGCAGCGCATGCCGTTGCCGCAGGCGCCTGCTTCCGAGCCGTCGTTGTTGTAGATGCGCACATAGGCATCGGTTCCGGGCGTGCGCGGCGCATGGAGCGCCATCAGTTGATCGTAGGGCGCACCGCCGGGCTGCGCGGCGGCGCGCGCATCGGCGGCGCCGATTGCGCCGGGCTGCCCGCGCATGTCGACCACCACGATCTCGTTGCCGAGGCCGTTCATCTTGATGAAAGGGCGATTGGCGAGCGCGCTCATGCGAAACCCGTCGGCTTCAGCACGTCGCCGGACGAGTTTGCCGATACCGGTGCAACGGGCTGAGTAGGCTCCCTCTCCCCATTTGCGGAGAGAGTGGGGGGTAAGGGGGTTACCGGCCCATCGAAAGACCTTAACCCCTCACCCCGCCCCTCTCCCTATGGGAGAGGGAGCCCGCCTGCGCAAGCCTCGATACCGAATTTCCTATCGACGAGGCGCGCGCCTACTGCGAATGGGCAACGCCGGCCTGCTCGACCACCGTGGCCCAGCGCGCGATTTCGGACTTGACGTAGCGCCGCAACTCGTCCGGCCGCGGGCTCACGACCGGAACGAGGCCGCGGTCCGCGAAATCCTTGCGGATGTCGGGCTCGGCCAGGATGGCGCGCAGCTCGGCGTTGAGCTTGTCGAGGATCGGCTCGGGAAGCCCCGCCGGCGCAACCACCATCTGCCAGGATGAAGCCACGTAGCCGGGCACCCCCGCTTCCGAGAGCGGAGGAATTTCGGGCGCCGCGGAGACCCGCTGCGCGGTCGTGACGCCGAGCGCGCGCAGCTGGCCGGACCTGATCAGCGGGAGCGCCGTCCCGAAATCCCCGAACATCAGCGGCACGTGTCCGGCGACCACGTCGTTGAACGCGGGCGCGAGCCCCTTGTACGGGACCTGCGTCATCGTGATGCCGCTCATGCTCTTCAGGAGCTCGGCGTAGAGATGGCCGGCGCCGCCGTATCCGTTCGACGCATAGGCGAGGCCGCCCGGCGTGCGCTTGGCGAGCGTCACGAGCTCCTCGACCGAGCGCACCGGCAATGACGGATTGACCACCAGCACGAACGGGATGTCGGAAAACAGGGCGACCGGGACCAGGTCCTTCACGGGGTCGTAGGAGAGATTCTTGTAGATGCTGACATTGATGGCCATGGTCGTGCTGGTGGCGAGCAGGATGGTGTGACCATCCGGCGCCGACCTGGCAACGAATGCGGCGGCGATGCTGGTGCCGGCGCCCGGGCGATTTTCGATCACGAAGGGCTTGCCGAGCCGCTGCTCCAGCGCTCGCCCGAGCAGCCGGGCCATGGTCTCGGTTCCGCCGCCGGGCGCATAAGGCACGACGAACGTGACGGGCCTGGAGGGGTAATCCAGGGCAAGCGCGCCCGCAGGCGGGACCGCGACGGCGATCGCCGACGCCAGAAACAATGCCCTCATGGTTCACCTCGGCCTTTTCGGCGCCGATCGCCGTTGCGAGGCTAGCCCAAGGGCCGGGCTGGCGCTAAGCGCCAAATAGCCCTGTTTCCTTGACAGTTTCGGCCCCGGCCGCCATAAGCATCGCGGCCGCGGAGCCTTGGGCTCCGCGCTTTAGTTGCGGCCATCAGCGCCGTAAAAACCCAGACAGCGACTGAAAGAAGCCGGTCCGGAAATCCGAGCGCCGGAATCGAACACGAAGGACGAGAACGATGTTCGCAGTCATCAAAACCGGCGGCAAGCAATACCGCGTTGCCGCCGAGGACGTGATCAAGGTCGAGAAGGTCAAGGGCGATCCCGGCGAGATCATCGAGTTCGGCGAGGTCCTGGTGGTCGGCGGCGACAGCGTCACCTTGGGTGCGCCGACCATTGCGGGCGCCTTGGTCGCCGCCGAGGTGCTGGAGCAGGGACGCGGGCCGAAGGTCATCGCCTTCAAGAAGCGCCGGCGAAAGAACTCGCGCCGCAAGCGCGGGCACCGGCAGGAATTCACGCTGGTGCGGGTGACCGAAATCCTGACCGACGGGGCGAAGCCGAGCAAGACCCCCAAGCCCCGGGCGAAACGGGCCGCCGCGCAAGCGGCGCCCGGCAAGGACGCCGAGGCCCCGGCCGCCGCAGGGCAAGGTGACGGTGCATAAGGCGGACAAACCCAAATTGGGCGGCAAAGGCACCAATAGGTGATGATTTCGTCACAAAGTTGGACTACATAACGGGGCGACTGAAGGACTTAAAGCCATGGCCCACAAGAAAGCAGGCGGATCATCCCGCAACGGCCGCGACTCCAATAGCCAGCGGCTCGGCTTGAAGATTTTCGGCGGCGAGCAGGTGCTTGCCGGCAACATCATTGCGCGGCAACGCGGAACCAAGTGGCACCCCGGCACCAATGTCGGCCTGGGCAAGGACCACACGCTGTTCGCGCTGACGCACGGTCGCGTCGAGTTCCGTACCAAAGCCAAGGGTCGCGTCTTCGTATCGGTGCTCCCGATGTCGGAGGCTGCGGCCGAGTAGACGGTAGACTTCATTCAGGTCTGCCGGCATCCATCGAACCGGCGGACCCATACGGGTTCCATGAGGGGAGACGGGATGCCGGCTCCCCTCTTCGCGTTCGAGGAGCCCGTGCGATGACATTGCTGGATCGGACTGCGTCGGAGACCTTTCGCGAGCGGAATACTTCCGTCCTGAAGACCGAGCGGCTCTTCCTGCGCGCGCCGCGCTTCGAGGACGCCAAGACGATCGCGACCCTGGTCAACGACCGCCGGATCGCCGAGAACACGCTGCGCATTCCGCACCCCTACGCGCTCGCGGACGCGCAGGCCTTCATCACCACCGCCAACGCGAGCGGCGGCGAGATCGTGTTCCTGATCACCGCGAGGGACGGCACCATGCTCGGCTGCTGCGGAATCGGGAAGCTCGACGGCGAGCATCCCGAAATCGGCTATTGGCTCGGCGTTCCGTTCTGGGGCAAGGGCTACGCCACCGAGGCCGCGCGCGCCGTGATCGATCATGCCTTTAGCGATCTCGGCTACGACGTGCTCGTCAGCGGCGCGCGGGTGAGCAATCCCGCTTCGCGCCGGGTGCTGCAGAAATGCGGTTTCGAGTGGACGGGCGTCGGCCTCTACCGCATCCGTGCGCTCGCCTCGTCGGCGCCGGTCGATCGCTTCCGTCTCGACCGCGGCCTCTGGGCGTCGCTCAAGAGCTGGGGCAAGGTAAAGAAGGCGGATTAGCATCAGGAGCAAGCCATGCCCACGCCTTTCGCCATTCTCGGCATCGACCACGTCGTGCTGCGCGCCGCCGATCCGGCCGCGCTCGAGCGCTTCTACATGGAGGTGCTGGGCTGCGCGTTCGAGAAGCGCCAGGGCACGCTGGCGCAACTGCGCGCCGGCGAGGCGCTGATCGACATCGTTCCCGCCGACGCGGCCGGCCCGGCGGCGGGCACGTCGTCGACCGGCGGCGCCAATCTCGATCATCTTTGCCTGCGGATAGAGCCGTTCGACGCCGCGGCGATCAGCAGGCATCTCGCCGCCCACGGCGTTTCCTGCGGCGAGGAGGCCTCGCGCTACGGCGCCGAGGGCCAGGGCCCGTCCGTCTACCTGCATGATCCCGAGGGCAACGGCGTCGAGCTCAAGGGTCCGGTCGCGGGCTGAATGAAAGTGACGTCGTCGACGTTCGCGCCGGGACCAAGCATGATCGAGAAGAGTTGCAGACTTTTCCGATAAGATCATGCGACCAGACAAATGCTCGGAGCGAAATCGCGATTCAATGTGAAGCGATTTCACTCCAGGATCGTCGTGAGCAGACCATGACACTGACGCAGTTCGCCCATGCGACGCGAATGCGCCGGCCCGACCGCAAGAGGTCCGGCCGGAGGGGTTGACGCGCGTCCAATCGCGCGAGGCATGCGCCCAAGACCCGAGCCCTCCCGCGCCAGCGGAAGGGCTTTTGTTTTCGGGTTCGGCGCGCCTTCACGCGGAACGGATGTGTCATGAGCAGGATTCTGATCACCAGTGCGCTGCCTTACGTCAATGGCGTCAAGCACCTCGGCAACCTCGTCGGCTCGCTGCTGCCCGCCGACGTCCATGCGCGCTTCCGCCGTCAGATCGGGGACGAGGTATTGTTCATCTGCGGCACGGACGAGCATGGCACCCCGGCCGAGCTCGCTGCCGTCGCGGCGGGTGAGGACGTCGCGCGCTATTGCGACGCGCAGCATGCGATCCAGGCCGACGTCTACCGACGCTTCGGTCTGTCGTTCGATCATTTCGGCCGCTCGTCCTGCCGGCAGAACCGCGCATTGACCCGGCACTTCTATCGGCGGCTCGACGCCGCCGGTTTCATCGACGAGCGCTCGCTGCGGCAAGTGTGGTCGGCGGTCGACCGGCGCTTCCTGCCCGACCGCTACGTGCTCGGCAGCTGCCCGCATTGCGGCTCGGCAGATGCGCGCGGCGACCAGTGCGACGGCTGCGGGAGCCTGCTCGATCCTCCCGATCTCATCGGGCCGCGGTCGGCGCTCTCCGGCGACACGCGGTTGGAATTGCGCGAGAGCCGCCACTTGTTCCTGCGGCAATCGCTGTTGGTGAACCGCCTCAATGCCTGGCTCGATACCCGCCACGGCTGGCCGCCGTTCGTTGTCTCGCTGGCAAAGAGCTGGCTCACCGTCGACTTGCGTGATCGCTGCATCACCCGCGACCTCGCCTGGGGCGTGCGGGTGCCGCGAGCCGGCTTCGAGAACAAGGTGTTCTATGTCTGGTTCGATGCGCCGATCGGCTATATCGCGGCCACGCAGGAATGGGCGGAACGAGACCCCGTCCGTCACGACTGGCGCCGATGGTGGTGGGAGGCCGACGACGTTCGCTACCTCCAGTTCCTGGGCAAGGACAACGTGCCGTTTCACGCCGTGAGCTTCCCCGCGACGCTCATCGGATCGGGCGAGCCGTGGAAGACCGTCGACGTCATCAAAGGATTTCACTGGCTCAACTACGAGGGCGGCAAGTTCTCCACCAGCCGCCGGCGCGGCATTTTCGCGGATGCGGCGCTGGAAGAGGCGCCGGCCGACCTCTGGCGCTGGTGGCTGATCGCAAACGCTCCGGAGACAGCGGACAGCGATTTCACCCTCGCGCGTTTCGCCGCCGACGTGAACAAGGACCTTGCCGACGTGTTCGGCAACCTGGTCAACCGCCTCGTTCGATTCGCAGCGCAGGCCTTCGGCGGACGCGTGCCGAGCGAGGGACAGCCGGGCGAGCGGGAGCACGCGCTGGCGGCCGAGATCGACCGGCGTGTGGCGCGGCTGCGCGCGCAGCACGAAGCGTTGGAGTTCCGGCAGGCGGCCGCGGAAACCCGCGCGCTCTGGGCGCGCGCCAATGCCTATGTGCAGGAGGCGGCGCCCTGGACCGCGATCAACTCCGATCCCGCGCGGGCCGCGGTCGCCACGCGCACCGCGCTCAACCTGGTGCGCCTGTCGGCGGTCGTGGCCTGGAGCATCGTGCCGGCGCTGGCAGAACGGGTCTTGTCCGCGTTGGGCGAGGACACGCCGATCCCGGCTTGGCCCACGCAGGCCGGAAGCGACCTCTTGCGGAACCTCCATGCGGGCCGGCCGATCGCACCGATCGGCCCGTTGGTCGCGAAGCTCGGCGCCGCCGACATCTACCGCCTGTCCCGTCGCTTCGGCGGTCGGTGAACCCGTAGCGCATGATTCGAAGTTGCGGGGCTTGAAGTCTTGAATCAAGGCTCGGCAACAAGTCACAACCCTCCCGCCCGGAATTTCGGTCGCTATCTGCCCCATAGCGGATTCATTATGGTCACCTTGAGTTCTCTGGCCCGCGAGCCAGACCGCACCCTTGCGTCCGGACACCGCCACCGCCCCTGGGCTCTACGGCCTGAGCTGTCCAGGAGAAGCGAATGAAAGAGCACATCATTTTCATTCCTGGAGTTGGTGGCCGCGACTGGCTGTGGAAACATCGGGTGGCGCATCTCCGTGATATCGCGGCCTGTGAGGTGCTGGTCCTGGAGCCTGCTAGTGGTGTGATTCAAACGGAAGATTCCCGAATCGCCCGAAGCAGTTCAAGCTCTCGCCGCGATCGAACGCTTTCTCGCAGAGACAAACGCCGATCCCAAACCCTTCACCTGGACCGCACGTCCAAGCCGCATCCTCGCTGCTGTCAAACGAGGGAAAGAAAAGTTAGAGTCGAATCCACTAGGTCCGCGGGCTTGGCGCCCTTGAGAACACGAGATGCAAGTGCTGGATCAGCCGCGCGCCTCACCACGTCACGCGCAGGCCGACATTGCCCTTTAGGGCGATGAGCGATTCTCCGCTCACCGCAGTCAAATAGCTGGCATCGCCGTAGACGCTGACGTAGCGGGTCAGCTTGCCGGTGACGCCACCGCCGCCTTCGAGCGTGGTGCCGCCGTTGCGCCCTGTCGGGATGCCGAAACTGTTGAAGCTGACGGTGTCGAAGCCATTGGATCCCCACCACACGTTGCCCTTGAGATAAGGCTGCCACACCGCGCCGGTGCTGCCAAAAGTCCCCCGCAACAGCGCGCCTGCGCGCCCAGTGAACACGTCGGCACGGTCGAACGAGATGGTCGCGACCGGGACCACCGCATCGTTTAACCAGACGCGTTGCCAGATCCCCTGGATCTGGGGCTCGAACGTCAGCCACGGCGCCAGCGTGATCGGATAGCCAGCCTCAATCGAACCCGCGAAGGCGTCTCCCTTCGCCGTGGTGCTAATGCCGCGGATGGAATTCGGAGTACCAATGAAATGGGTGCCCTGAACCACCGTGTCGATATACCAGTTCGACGGACCAAGATGGGTCCAATACCCGCCGTAGCTGCTGGCATCCAGGTCAACGTGACCGGCGAGGGCGCCTTCGAAGCCATCGACCGAACCATGCACGGAGCCCGATGCACGCGCCTGGGCGACGTAGAAGCCGATATTGTCATGGTGGCCGTTGATGCTCTCCAGCCGCCACAGATCGGCTCCGGCCTGGAAGCCCGCAAAAGTGCCATCGAAGTCCGGCCGTGCCCCCTGAGCAAAATGTTCGCGTGTGTTTTGGCCAAACACACGGCCCCATGCACCGATCTTCGTACCGTCCCGCACGAGCAGCTGATCGCCCTGGCGCTCGTTGAAGGTGGCAAGCGTGAGCAAGCCAAGCGTTCGCGCGACGGATGGCACGACTGACATCACCGCGACGCCGGGCTGGAAGAGCGGAATTGGCGGCGCGCCGGGGACGGGGGTGGGCAACGGCGGCGTGCCGGGTGCCGCCTCAGGCGGCGGTATAGGCGGCGTGGTCGGCGGCTGGATCGGCGGCGCTATGACCTCATTGCGGAGATACCAATTACCTTGCGATCCCGGAGAGGCCCCGCCCTTGAACAGGAAGTAGTCAAACGCGCCCTCGGTGATGGAGCCGCCCTGGAGTGAAAACGCCCTGGAAGCCGAGAGGGCCGGGTTCAGTACTTCCACCACCAGGATGCCGTTGCCGACGGTCAGCGCACCCGCGCCGCCGGCGTTGCGGATCGCCATGCTTGTTGCGCCGCCCGCGCCGACCGACGTGCCATCCACAACCAACGTATCGGAGTGCGTTGCGGCGCCGCCCTCATTGAGGACCGTGTCTAGCCTGAGCGTGCCGCCATTGGAGATGAAAGTTCCGGGGCCGGGAACGCCCGCGATGGGGAACGTGGGCGCCGGGCCGACCTGGCGTGCGCCGGTGATCGCGAGCACGTCGCCAGCGACGGGGTTGCTTTGCAGATCGATCGTGCCCGAGTTGGTGAACGTCGCCACCCCGACCAGGTGGCCCTGCAACGGCCCGCCGGGCGTCATTGCGTTGTTGGGGTTCCCAAGCGGGAGATATTGCCCCGTGCTGTCCAGCGCCGTGGCGCCTGTCACTGCGGGGAGCCTCAGCGTTCCGTTGTTCGTGAAGCTGTTGTTTGGGCCCTCGCCGAGGTCCGCTCTGGCCACCCGAACCGTATCGCGCACGCCGTCCCCATCGGTGTCGGCGAAGTGCCTCAGGTCGAACGTGCCATTGTTGAGGATGCTGTTGCCGCCGCCGGTGAATTGCACGAAGCCAGTGATGGTGCCGTTGTTGATGACCTGCGGATCGCCGGCAACAGCGCGGTCGGAGAGTGCCCCGATGCTGCCGTCATTGATTAGGGTCGCGACGCCACCGGTCGAGTTCAGGATAACGCCGGCCGCCGGCAGACCAAAGAGATCCGAGCCACCGGTAAGGCCGGTTTGCCAGCCGCCACTGACGGATCCACCTGGCGCGATGTTGACCATCACGTCACGTGCCCCGTTCGCGACGATTCCGGTGCTGAACTGTCCCGTGGTCGTCACATTGGTCGCATTCACCTGCACCGTGCCGGTCGGCGCTGCATTGAAAACCGGCGTCGCCCGGAATTCGCTTGGGGCTCTTGCGATTAAATTGGTGCTGTCGGCGAAGATGCCGACAGCGCCGGAGCCGTGCGTCGTGATTGGCCCGGAGGAAGTCACATTGATGCTGCCGCCACCGGAAAGAGCAACAATACCCATGCCGTTCCCGCCGAACGTCGTAATGCTGCCCTTCTCGGTGAGGGTCACCGTAATAGGCGCATCCTGAAAGCTGAATGCCCGAATGCCGTAACCGTTGTTGCGAAGACCGGGATCTGGGGCCGCGGGACCGAGCATCTGGATTGTCGACGCCACCGTCGCCGTTAGCTCATTGGTCCCCGCAGTCCCGAACGAATCCAGGGCGATGCCCGGCTTCAAACGTTCTCCAGTTAGGCTCAAGACATTGATGGTGGTGCCTGGACCGGTGGTGACAAAAGCCGAGTTGCCAGCCGCGAAGATGCCGTTTGCAAAGTTTCCACGCACATCGATCGTGCCGCTACTGTAGTTCACCGTCCCATTACTCCCCCCGGCGGCAAACAGACCAGTGATACCGTTGGCGGCTTGCCCCAGCGCGACGCCAGTCATATTCCCGGCTGCTTTGATGATGGCGGGACCGGCCCCGTCGTTTTCCGCTTGGATGACGGTCGAGAATGTCGTTCCGATGGAGGTCACGCCCGGACCGTTATAGTTTACGGTTGCCGCTAAATTCGGGTTCGAGCTTTGCAGAACGATCGCCCATATCGCATTGGTGCTTTGGGCGCCGGTCACATGAACTTCGGTGTCCGTTGCGGTAATTGTGGCGTTCCCGCTGGCCTGTATTCGCAGCCCAGATTTGTTAGGGGCACTGAAAGTAAGGGTATTGTCGATGAACGCATTATTCACGGTCAGAGTGGCGTCGGCTTCTGGCTGAAACCCGCCCGTGGCGTTCGAAAGGTTGACCGCGTTTGCGATGGGCGAGCCAATGGGGATGACGACATTGACGGGCGGCGGTCCCGGATCAAGCGCGACGAAGATAGGAGTATTACTGGTTGAGTAGTTGATGCCGTTGGGATAGGGGTTGCCGGCAAATGTGCAGGTAGCACTGTCGGGGACCCCGCCTGCCCCGAGTGCCCCGCATTCGTTCGCTGCCAGCGCCGGTTCCGATATGGCCAGTGACGCAGACCCCAGCGCAGAGGCCGCGATAAGCCAAGATTTTCGACGTTTCGCGGTGACGCTTGTCAGCACGCCCAGCTTCCGATGACTCCCCACGGCTTGCCCCCCCACTTCGCTTGTCGCCTGCGACCGTGATCCGCCTCCAAAGCGTTGCAGTGGCCTCGGTCAGAGCCGCACCAGGTTCCCGCCGAGCCTCGGGGATCCATTAGACCGAAAGCGCAGGCGACGACTGTAAAATTATACGCACGTTCGGGCTGCCGCGTAGGTGTCAAGATACGGACACATCGATTTCCACGATTTGCGTTCATTCTTGTCCATAAGCGAAGAAAAGCGGGACGACCACTTTTGGCGGGGTATTGGCAGCGTGGCATTCCAGGGACTACTGCGCGCGTTGAGCGGCATGCTACGGCCGCGCCGCCGAACAGAGTGACGAGCTCGCCCGCCTCACGGGCGGCGCCTCGCGTCCAGCATAGACCCCTCCCGCCTGCCAAATCCGCTGTAGCATTTACCGCACGCTCAAGCTGCCGCGGAAGCACCCGCACTTCCTTGGGGCAGGCCTGCATCCTTCTGAATCCGCCTAGTGCTGTTGGCTTCCCGAGCGGGCGAGAGTCCGGTCCGGGCCACCAGCCAACTCATGCACTGCAGCAAACCACGTGCACAAAGGATGCTTATTCGATCACCTCGTCGGCGAGCAATTGCATCTGATTGGTGACGATCAGCCCCAGTGCTCTGGCGGTCTTCAGATTGATCACAAACTCGAACTTCTCGGGCAGTTGAACAGGAAGATCAGCAGATTTGGTCCCTTTCAAAATCTGATCGACATAATTTGCCGCTCGCCGAAACAGCTCCGCCACGTTTACGCCATAGGACATGAGTCCGCCTTCCTCTGCGAGATTGCGGAATGCATAAATTGCGGGGAGCCGATATCGCCCGTTAGCGCGATGATCAGCGCGCGATGAAGGTTCGTCGTGGCGTCCGGCAGCACGAGCAAACCGCCGTCCGACGTGTGAGCAAAATCGTCAATTGCGTGCTCGATCTCACTGGCCTCATGCACGGACATGGCGATAGGGGGCCGACGCAAATCGCGGGTTGTTGAGAAAGCCGATGGTGGCGGCCTGCGGCAAGCGTATGCAACAGGCCGAGCCGCTTAGCTTCGAGCGCATCGGTCAAAATGTTGATTCCGGTGATGTTCCCGCCCGGTCGGTTGTAGCTCGCGACCAGGCCCGCTTTTACCGGATCGCTGCCGATGGCGAAGACGATGGGAATGGTCGAGGTCGCGGCCTTCGCCGCCAGCGCCGAAGGCTCTCCGCCGCCCGCCACGAGCACCGCGACCTGGCGGCGGACCAGATCGGCCGCCAGCGCCGGCAGCCGATCATATTGGCCGTCTGCATAGCGGTACTCGATTGCGATGTTCCGCCCTGTGGTCGCCTGCTTGGCCACGCGCGTGCCCGGCGTTCCGTGGGTGATGAGAACATCGACATTCGTCACAATAAGCTCTGCTACGAGACGAGGGAGCCGATCGTAGATCCCTTCCGCCCACCGAAACTCAATGACAATGTTCGTACCCTCAACGTAGCCGAATTCGCGGAGACCCGTTCGGAGTGACTCTACTATTTTAGCCGATCCTGCGGGGCTCGCTGAGCCCAGAAATCCGATGCGTTGTACCTTGCCAGCTTGCTGCGCGCGCGCAGCGAGCGGCCACGCCGCCGCACCGCTGAGCAGCATGATGAACTCGCGCCGTCTCATGTCGAGCATGGGCTCCCCTCCGGAACCCTCTCGGAACGGAACTCCGTCAGCTTACCGATGCTTACGTTGCCGCGGAAGCGCCGGCAGGTCCTGGTGCCGCCCGGAATGTGGTTGGAATTTGCGCGGCGCGATCTCCGGCGACTTGAAGCTATCTGATCAGGCGGCGAGGTCAATTGGCTGATCGATGGGCTTGGTGGCTAGCGTTTGCCAGCCATCGACCTTGCGCATGTTAATCTGGCCGGAAGCGAGCAACGCCCAGAACAACATGGCTGCGGTATCCGCCGATGGCAGGACGGTTTGCGTCTTGATCCGTCGCTTGAACTCTTCGTGCAGCCGCTCGATTGCATTGGTGGTGCGAACGCTGCGCCACTGGCTCGGCGGCAGCCGCGTGAAGGTGAAGAGCCGGTCACCGGCTTCCTGCAGACTGTCGGCGACGGCGCGGTGCTTGAGCCGCCATTTACGGATGAAGGCCTTGCGCCGCGTCTCGATCTCCTCTCGCGTCGTGGCGTAGATCATATCGTTATATTCAGCGGAGATCTCCTCATGCAGCCGCTCGGGTGCATGCGCCAGCAGGTTGCGGTGCTTATGGACGGTGCAGCGCTGGACCGGCACGCCGTCCCACGCGGCGGCGACCGCGTTCTCGAGTCCCGGCGCGCCATCGACGATGAGGAACTCGGGCCGCCGCAGACCACGCTGGATGAGATCGTCGAGCACCGCCCGCCAGGCCTCGGTGCTCTCGCCGCCCATGGCTTTGACTGCGAGCAAGACCTTCTGGCCGTCGGCGCACACGCCGATGACGACAAGCAGCGAGATCGCCGTCGCTTTGCGGTCGAGCCGCACCCGCACCACGGTGCCGTCGAGAATGAGCCGCACGATCGGTTCCCCCGCCAGCGAGCGGGCATTCCACGCGTCCCAATCGCTCTTCACCTTGCGCCAGACCCGGCTCACCGTATCCTTGCCGACCGCGCCGGCGAACAGAGCACCGAGCGCCCGGCGCACACGGCGCGTGTTGGTGCCGGCCAGGTAGCAGCTGGCGATCAGTGCATCGGCAGCAAGCGTGCGGCGCTGATAGGCCCGCAGCGTGCGGCTCTTCCACTCGGTTGTCTTGCCCTCGGGAGTGTTCAGCCGCGCGCGTGGCAGCGCGATCTCCACCTTCCCGAATGTTCCCAGCAGCGAGCGCGACCGATGGCCGTGGCGGTGGCCGGTGACCGCGGGCTCCTGCGGATCACCGCTCGCCGGCTTTGCGCGACGGGCGTAGCGCGAGCGCGCCAGAACTTCGTCGAGCTCGCCTTCGAGCATGGCTTGCAGGAATTCACGCGCTCGATCCCGAAGGCCAGCTTCGATCGGATCGAACCAGTTGTCGAAAAGGTGCTCCGTCGCCTCGATTTCCGACTGCGGCAGGCAAGGGGTCGTGATATCGCTTGTCATGGCGTGATCTCCGCCGGCGCTTCAACGCCGGAATTGCTTGTTGCATCAAGCTGGAGATTACGCCGCCTTCATTTTCCAACCACTCCCGCTACGGCACCCAGGTCCTTGGGCTAGACCTGAATCGTTCTGAATCTAAGGTGCTACTGGCTGGCACCTCTCTCCGGTGTGCCTTTGCCTCCGGCCGACGTCCGAGATGGGTTCATGTATGGACGGCGCCCGCGGTGCAAGAGGAATCTGACTATCAGCGAAGCGTTCGGGTGCGGTCATGTATTCGGCCTTTGAGCGCGGCCGTCTGGCCGCTGGCCCTGATGTGATCCGCTGATCGGTCCCAAACAAACTCACGCGTTCTTTCTTCGCATGACCCAAAGACGGGTTTTCCGATCGACGGTCTCGACCGTTTCGCATCAATGTCTTCATCACCCCTGCAGTTCGTGAACGCGGTTACATCTCCTCTTCTCTTCCTCGCCGAGCCCCTTTAGGCAGTTTCAGCAAGCTCAGGCGCCCGATAGGTGCCACCATGGGCCAGCAGCGCCCAGGCCATGCGCGCCATCTTGTTGGCGAGCGCCACCGCCACGACCTTGAAGGGTCGCCGCGCCAGGAGTTGCGTGAGCCAGGGATACTTCCCGGGATTCTCCTGGGCGCGCCGCAACACAGCGATCGCCCCGACGACGAGAATGCGCCGCAAGTAGCGATCTCCCTGCTTGGAGATCGGTCCGAGCTTCTGCTTGCCCCCGGTCGAATCCTGCCGCGGCACTAGTCCGATCCAGGCCGCGAAATCGCGTCCCGACCGGAAGATAGTCGGGTCCGCCACCGTCGCCACGATCGCAGTCGCCCCGATAACCCCGATGCCCGGGATCGCCTCAACCCGCTGGCTCGCCTCGCTCGAGCGATGCTGCATCTTGATCCGCTTTTCGATCGCTCCGATGACACTCTCCAACGCTTCAAGCTGCGCAGCCAGCACGATGGCGCTGGCCCGTGCATCGATCGGCAACCGCGTGTCCTGTTCGTCCGTCACGATCGCGCGCAATTCGTTGACCCCGGCGTTGCCCGGCGCCGCCACCAACCCGAGCTCCGCCAGATGCGCCCGCAAGGCGTTGATGATCTGGGTGCGCTGGCGTATCAGCACATCGCGCGTGCGATGCTGCATCAACTGACCCTGCTGTTCGGCCGATTTGATCCGCACGAAGCGCATGGTCGGTCGCCGAACCGCTTCGCAGATCGCCTCGGCGTCGGCCGCATCGTTTTTGTTGCGCTTGACGTAGGCCTTCACGTCCTTCGCTGGCATCAGCCGCACCCGGTGGCCAAGCTTCGTGAGTTCACGTGCCCAGTAATGGGCCGTGGCGCAGGCCTCCATGCCGATCAGGCACGGTGGCAACGCTTTGAAGAACTCCAGCACCTGGCGCCGTCGGAGCCGTTTCCGGACGACGACCTTTTCGGCCGCGTCGATCCCGTGAACCTGGAACACGTTCTTGGCGATATCCAAGCCGATCGTCGAAATTTGCATGTGGAGGGCTCCCTGATGTGATTCGATCGCAACGATCACCCTATGGCACCTCGTTGCTGGGAGCGGGCGCCGTCCACCACATCAAACTCTGCCGTCTTCGAGATTTCTGCGGCACGGCTGCTTTACCCCTGAAACCGGACATTGCTCGGCGTGGTTGGCACGGCAGAAAAGTGCCAGGAGGAGACATTCGATAAAGGGGAATGAGGTGGCCACCGATCAATTCGGCCACTCGTCCGCCCGCGATCCATGCATTTTCTGCTCAGCTTCGAAGATATGAAAATGGCTTCCTACATCTAGGCAGCGCAGTCGGACGTCTGCGCCGCGCGAGTCCCGTACTCTGCTTTCACGACTCCGTAGGCCCAATCGCACGATGATGATTTCGACCGGCGGCAGGGTTTGCCGGTGCAGCGACGCGATCGAGCGCTCGAAGCCGGGATCCGTCGCGCCGAGCGCGACGGATCGGAGCCCGTCACCGAAGTGGCTGTCTTTCGAAAAAATGTCCGCCGAGCTGCTGATATTCGCTCAGCCGAAACTCGGCCCTCGGAACCGGGGATCGCAGTGGGTTCTCTTGCTTGACCACCCAGGCTCGCTCAACAGACGACGAGTACGTAATTACGTCGCTGATTGCAATAATGCCGACGACCGCGATTCCCAGTGCAACGATCATTCTGATGGTGCATTGCATGATGTTGCTGCGCATGGTCAGTCCCCATCCATCGGGTGCAGCACTTGTGGTGCTGATCTATAATTGCCGAGACTGAGCAGTAAGCCTGTGACGCATTTCATAGGTGCGCAAAGTTTTTTGTCCGCGCCTCCCCTGCAATCGCGCATCGTCGGTTGTGCGAAGTGTGGCTTTGGAAATCCGTATTGCAAGCCGAGCAATCCCGCCGGCCTCAAACAACCGCGGCACTCCGGGTTGAGGGCTCTGGTTGTAGGCCGGCAGTCGGAGCGACGGAATCAAACAACGTATGGAGATGAGAACTTGCAGGCGGCGGCAATTGACACGACAAACCGAAAAGAATTGAAATATGTCGGTGCCCCGATCCATCAGCCCTTGCGATTAGCCAACGGATCGGGGCTAGCCCTCCAGGGAAGTTGTCAACCTGAGAGCGCGGTAAGGGTACGCGTTCTCTCGGCGACAAGCCTGTGACATGGGTCACAGGTGAGCGGCGTTGAGCCCGACATCGCTGAATGGCCGAGTCTGAGGTCAGAACCGGAAAAGCTCGGTGCGAGCGCCAAGGTTGCACGTGCGTGTGCCTTAGACGGGTGGGCTGTCCCTAAATCAAGCCATGGAGGAGCTGCAATGTTGTTCTGTATCACAGCGAATTACACGCCGAAGGCGCTAGACGCCATGGGCAAGAACCCAAACACCAACCGCCGAGAAGCGGTCGAGAAACTGGTGAACGCCGCCGGCGGCAAGTTGGTCGCTATGTACGGCACCATTGCCGAGGGTCCAGGTGCAATGGTGATCTTTGAGGCCGATCCCGCTGTGGCACCCGCCGTGGCCGCTGTTGCAGCGTCATCTGATGGCGTTACAAACGTGAGATTGCAGCGTCTGTTATCTGGTGACGAAGTGCGTGCTGCCCGACAGAAGAGGGTAGAGCTCCAGAATTCCTACAGGCCGCCTGGTCAATAGTTCTTGTGGGGCGGCTCACGAGCCGCCCCGTCCTATCTCTGCATGTACCGTCGACTTTGCGGCTGACGAGAATTTCTCCAGTACGCCCGCTCGACCGTCCGATATGCGTGCCTCTCAGGATCGATCGCTTCGTCGGTGCCCCCGGCAGCGGATGCGCTACCTCCAATTGGGCGAGGATTGGCGCGCGGGGGAGTTTTGCCGGTCGGTCGCCGGGTCCGCGAATGGAATGGTCCGGCCGTGCTCGTGCCCCGCCAGCAATAAGCTGGCCAGGGGGCGCCAAGACAAGGAGCACGCCATGTCTCAGACACTCAACACTGCCACCGCCGTAATCGGCATTGATATCGGGAAGAACTCGTTCCACGTCGTAGGTCTTGATATGCGCGGCGCGATTGTGCTGCACCAGAAGTGGTCACGTGGTCAGCTTGAAACGCGGCTGGCGAACCTGCCGCCTTGCCTGATCGGCATGGAGGCCTGCGTCGGCGCGCATCACCTCAGTCGCAGGCTCAAGCTGCTCGGTCACGATGCCCGGCTGATGCCGGCGAAATACGTGCGCCCGTATAGCAAGGGACAGAAGAACGACTTCCGCGACGCCGAGGCGATCGCCGAGGCGGTCCAACGCCCGACGATGAAGTTCGTCGCAACGAAGACCGCCGAACAGCTCGACCTGCGGGCGCTGCACCGCGTGCGTGAGCGGTTGGTCAGTCAGCGCACCGGCGTCATCAATCAGATCCGCGCGTTCCTGCTGGAGCGTGGCGTTGCGGTGCGACAGGGGCTGCGCTTTTTGCGCGCCGAGCCGGCCATCCTCGCCACGCGCACCGAGGTCCTCTCGCCGCGCATGGTGCGCGTCGTCGAGGAACTGGCTGGCGACTGGTGCCGGCTGGACGAACGCATCGAGGGCCTGTCGACCGAGATCGCAGCGCTGGCTTATCAAGATGCGGCCTGCAAACGGCTGATGACGGTCCCCGGCGTCGGGCCGATCATCTCGAGCGCGATGGTTGCCGCAATCGGCGCTGGAGATGTGTTCTCCAAAGGCCGCGACTTCGGCGCTTGGCTGGGGCTCGTCCCGAAGCAAATCTCGACGGGAGACCGCACGATCCTCTGCAAGATATCCAGGCGCGGCAATCGCTACCTGCGCGTCCTGTTCGTACAGGCGGCTTGGGTCGTGCTGATCAAACCGAAAAGCTGGGAACGCTACGGGCTCAAGCCCTGGATCGAAGCCGCCAGGAAGCGATTGCACCACAACGTGCTGGCCAACAAACTGGCCCGCATCGCCTGGGCTGTACTCAACAAGGAGCGGAACTTCGAATGCATCAGCAGGCATGCGATGTCGCCCCGACCAGTTTAAGTGTCGCTCCGTGCTCGGACCGGTCAACGCGTGGCCTGGCAACACCGAAGCAAGAGGCAAGGTCAGCGCGACGGCCAGCCTTGACCGCCCCTTGCGCGCGGCGCCTCGGGACCAGCGCAGGCCGGGACGAAGGAACGGCCTCACCGGCACGAACAAAGGAACTGCCTAAGATTAAGGAGCGATCGATGACGTAGTCATACAACCTGTTTCCCGCCGAGGTCTGCGAGAGGATGAGATGAGATGGAGGATCGGTCTTTCCGGCGCCTGCGAACACTGGTGACCCAAATGGCCCAGTCGAGGCCTGTCCGCTAATGAGATCGCAGGCGCGCTGATATCCATGATGGCCCGGAGCTCAACACGCTCCAATCAGAGGCCGGATACATTGATGCAAGACCGCACATCCGCCAGATCGACGAAACCGTCTTGCAACGCACGGCCGGACCATACATCGGGTCATAAACAGACCAAAGCGACAGGCGCGCTATGTCTGCTCGGGCAAACGCTGCAACCTACGCTCGTCGAGCCACGAACGTGCCGTTCGGCTGATAGAAGATCAATTCGTCCATCGCCCCGTCGGGACCGCGGCGGAATTCTACGCGGTAGCCCTCAAGCTCGGCTATGGCGAACGTTCGGGCCTGGTAGGGGAGCAATTTGGAGGTTGGCTGACTCCCAACTGTCAGTGTGAGCTGTCCATCTTTGTCTTGCCCCACCACGATGCTCGTCAGCCCGTGGCTGAAAGTGCCGATGCAGTCCTTACGGAAGGCTGGATCGTCGGAATCGCCGGCGGGGACGCGGGTGAAGACGATGTCTTTGACGAGCGGCTCCAAGGGAGCCGACAGGATCGCGATGTTTCCTTCGCGGTCGGTGGAAAATGAAATGGCGAGCCGGTCAGGCAATAGACGGCCGGACGCTTCGGGAAGCTCGAATGTGTCGTAGTGACGATGCGCGAGCAGCTCCGACATGCCGCGATACTCCCACCGCAATTCGTCACCGGCGTGCGTGATTGCCATCCGACCGTAGCCAGGATGGGCGTAGTCGCCGGCATAGTCGGCGAGGTCATGGCTTGGTCGCGTGTTCGGCCGCCGCAACGCTTTGCGCGCCTGCCGGTCAAGGTCGAGCTGCGCCACGCCCTTGCGGCGCCGCTCACGATACCGATCGAGCCAGGGCACCAGCTCTTTTCCGCGCACACGGTCGAGGACAAAATGGACGAGAATGTCCGGCACTGGGCTGGAATCACGATTGGTGAACACGGCGACACCGACACCGCGCTCGGGCAACATCGTCATCAGCGTGCTCCAGCCGATCCAGCCGCCACCGTGGGTAACGACGCGCTCTCCGCGATAGCTGTGCAAGCCGAAGCCGAGGCCGTAATGCACAGATCTCAGCGAATTCGGAGGCCATGACATGAACGCGCGGCGTCTGCAGTTCCCGTATCAAGCCTGGTGACAGCAGCCGTTGCCCCTCGAACTCGCCCTTGTCGAGATGAAGGCGAAGCCAGTTCGCGAAGCCTGCAATGGAGGTGTTGATGCCGCCCGAGGCCGTGGTGCTGATCGGCCACAGCTTGGCGCGCAGGCGGGTGTCCCCGTCCATTGCGTAGGGCACGGCCGCGTCGTCGGCTGCGGCGAGTTCCGCCGCCGTGAAGGTCACAGTCACGCGCAGCTTGTCGGTCAATCGGGCGCGGGTAAATTCGGTCCAATGCTGACCGCTAATGCGTTCGGCCACCATGCCGGCAACGAGATAGCCGAGGTTCTGGTATTGGAAGGTGCTGCGAATGTCTTTGCTCGGCTCCAAATAGCGCATCGCCGCCAGCATTTGCTGGGGTGATAAATCGCAAGGCATATGAATCCAATCGTGGCGTGGCAGCCCGGAATGATGGCAGAGCAAATCGCGCACCGTGATCCGGTCGGTCGCGACGGCGTCATATAGGCGGAATTCCGGGATGTAATCCCGGACCGGCTTCTCCCAATCAAGACGCCGCTCGTCCACCAAAAGGGCCAAGCCCGAGGAGGTGAACGACTTCGTGATCGAGCAGATCATGAAATGGGTGTCGGTGGTCACCGTCAAGCCGGCTTCGACATCGCGAAGGCCGTAAGCCTTGAGTAGCGCTACCTCGCCGTTTTGCACCACCGCGATGGCTAGGCCCGGAATCTTCCACTCGTCCATCGCTTCCGCGATGAGAGCGTCGAGGTCGGGAACGAAGGCCGCGATTGGTTCGCTGTGCGCGCCCGGGAATGCCATAGGAGGGATTCCTCAACTGGAGCAACGAAATCTCGCGCCGCGACGCGTCACCCAGATCAATGTTCCCTATCGCAGCACTTACTGGCCCGATCCGGACAGCCGGCAGGTGCAGGCGTCGTTCACTCCAATATTGCAATCGGTGGGGTACATCAAATCGGGCAAGCTCCGGGGTTGGCAGTAACCGGCGCGACGCGCTCGGATTCGCTGCCGTGCATCCCCCACCGCGCAGCTCGCCCGAGCGCGTGCTGCAAAAGGGATACGAATGTCGGAACCGGGACACCAGCCCGGTTGTCCGCGGCGGCGGCGTTTGATACGTCCGCAATTCCATGGCGCATGACATCTTGATCCGCGGCGGATTGCTGCTCGACGGCACCGGTGCCGCGGGCCGGCTTGGCGACCTCGCGATCCGCGATGGCCGCATCGCCGCCATCGGCACCGATCTCGGCGACGATGCGGCGAAAGTGATCGACGCGACCGGCCTGGCGGTGGCACCCGGCTTCATCGACATCAAGACCCATTCCGACTTCACCCTGCCGATCAATCCCAGGGCCGAGAGCAAGGTGCGCCAAGGGGTCACCACCGAGATCATCGGCCATTGCGGCTTCTCGGTCGCGCCCGCGCTGCCGGGCAAGGTCGAGCTCCTGCGCGACTATCTGAGCCCGAGCGCGCCCTGGCTCCCGTTCCGGGAAACGACGTTTCCGGACTACCTCGACGGCTTCCCCGCGACCGCGGTGAACGCCGGCATGCTCGTTGGACACAACACGCTGCGGCTGATGGTCATGGACATGGCCGACCGCAGGCCGAGCCGGGACGAGTTGAACGAGATGATCGCCCTGCTGGAGGACGCGCTCGAGGCCGGCGCGCTCGGGCTCTCCTCGGGCCTGTTCACCGCGCCCGGCTCCTATGCGCGGCCCGACGAGATGACGGCGCTCTGCCGCGTGGTCGGACGCTACAACGCCGGCTACTTCACGCATATTCGCGACGAAGCGAACAAGGTGCTGGAGGCGGTCGCGGAAGCGATCGCGATTGCGCAGACCTGCGGCGTGCACGTCGAGATCGTGCACTTCAAGTGCTCGGGCACGGACAATTGGGGCAAGGCGGCGCGCGCGCTCGACATGATCGCGGCCGCCAAGGCGCGCGGGCTCGACGTCGACTGCGATTCCTATCCCTATGCCGCCGGCAGCAATCCGCTCAAGAACCTGCTGCCGCAATGGGTGCAGGCCGGCGGCGTCGCGGCGATGCTGGAACGGCTCGCGCGCAACGAGACACGCCGGCGCATCCGGACCGACGTCGCCCGCGACGGGCTCAACAACTGGGGACGCATCCCGTCGTGGGATTGCGTGCAGATTTCGATCTCACCGCATCTGCCGCAGCATGCCGGGCGCACCATCGGTGCGCTCGCGGCCGAGCGCAACGAAGACCCGATCGATACCGTGGCCGACTATCTCGTGGCCGACCAGGGCGCAACCCGCGTGCTGGTCACGTCGATCTCGGAAGACGACATCCGCACGATCGTGGCGTCTCCGCTCGCGCTCGTCGGCTCCGACGGCAACTGCGTCGCGAGCTACGGCACGGTGAGCCAGGGCCTGCCGCATCCGCGCTTCTACGGCACGTTCCCGCGCATCATCGGCCACTATGTCGGCGAGCTCGGACTGATCCCGCTCGAGCTCGCCGTGCACAAGATGACCGGCGCGACCGCGCGGGCCCTGAAACTGAAGGACCGCGGCCTGCTTCGGGAAGGCTATTGCGCCGACGTGACGATCTTCGATCCCGCCGACTTCCGGGACCGCGCCACCTACGCCGATCCGCATCAATATCCGACCGGTGAGCGCACCACCGTGATCGTCAACGGCACCGTCGTGGTCGAGGACGCGAGCCATACCGGCGCGCTGCCGGGCAAGGTGCTGCGGCGCCATCGCGACGGCCACGTGGCTTGATCCCCCCGCGAGAAATTTTGCTCGACTCCGTAACGCGAATCATGTATGGAAGGCGCAATCTCCCAAATTGCGCCGGCCAAATTGCGCCGGGATGTATCGATGTCGGTCGCGCTCGGCCGCACTGCCTCGCCGGCGCGTGCCCGCGTGCCGGTGCGGTCGGGGCTGCGTCCGGTCAGGGTTCGCGCCTCGACATGGGGCGCTCGACATGGGGCGCTCGACATGGGGCGCTCGACATGGGGCGCTTGACATGGGGCGAATGCCCACCGGCGACCGGAAACCCGGCTTTCGAAGACGAGGCTTCTGTATTTTTATTGTTGTTTACAATAACCGGGCCGCTTGGAGGCCGGCGGACGCCGGAAGTTGGGCGCGCGCCCTCTCGGCGACTCATCGCAAACGGAATGCGCTCGACAGCGACCGTGCTCACTGGCCGGCCACCGCCTTGAACACGGGGTCGAGCTTTTCGACCAGCGCCGGCCCGAAATGGCCCTGCGGATTGGACGGCGGCAAGCGGTCCATCATTTCCCAGCTGCGAATGAGGATCCTGGCGTGATCGAAGGCGTGCTTGAAATCCGTTCCCGGCCGCAAGCTTTGTTTGAACAAGGCATCGCCAAAGTAGGTCCAGTCCCGTCCGGGGGCGCACCCGAAGGAGGTGCTGTGCGCGTCCGCGGCGGTCAGAATGATCGTGTTGTCGTTGGCCAGCGGCTGCACGAACACCCCGCCGTAGCAAGCCGAGACGATCACGACACGGTTCTTGATCCCCTCGCCGTCGAGACTTGTCCTGACTTCTTGCGCGCTCAGCACCGCCGAGCCGCCGCCCGGCAGCTGCAGGGCGACACCGCTGGGACCTCCGTGCGACGTCATGACCAAGATCAAGACGTCCTCGTCCTTGTCCATGGCCTGAGCGACCGCGTGCACCGCGGCCGCAAAATTCCGGCGGCTCGCCAGCGGCGTCGTCTCAACCGTCTGCGAGTTGTTGATCAGCCGCAACGCCCGGTCCCTGATCGGCAGCGAGCGCGCGAGCGCGCCGAAGGCGCCGTCGACCTCCTTGACGAAGACGTCCTGGTCCGACCAGCCCGCGATCCCGATCGCATAGACGTCGGTCGATCCCTTGGTCTGCGGAGCCAGATGAGCAAACGCCGCCTGCAGCAGCGCGGGCTGCAGATTCTGGAGGCGCGCCGTGCCGGCGGCGGGATGCGCATTGCGCTCGCCGCGCGCGAGATATTCCGCCCGGGCGTATTCCCACCAATTGGCGTTGCGGGCATCGAAGTTCGGACCCACGAAGACGGGAGCATGCGGCACGACGCTCTTGGCGACGAACAGCGCGGCCCAGAGCGCGATCACCTTGGCCAGCAATCGCAAGCGCGCGTCGGGCTCGACGCTGCGAATGATCGCGAACATGCCACCGATCCAGGAGACGAGGGGCGCCAGGAAGAACGAAATGGAGAGCCCCGAATTGAGCCAATAGCCCACTCCAGCGATATTCAGCGCGGGAAAAAACCCAAGAACGATGCCCGGCGGCGATGCCGGCAGGACAAGCGGCAGTCCGAGCCTGATCGCGGAAAATATCACCTCGGTCAGGACCGACAGCGCGACCATGGCGGAGAGAAACGTCGCGCGCACGGCCGGACGCACGAAAAAGGCGGCAACCGCGAGCGCGATGACAAGCCATGCGACCAGGGCGTTGAGACCGTAGGGAGCGAAGACCGGGGCCGGCGCCGCGTCGAGGAATTGGATCGCACCGCGAACCAGGGCCAGCACCAGCGTCCAGCCCAGCAGCGTGCCCAATCCAACACGCGGCGGATCGGGCGTGGCCCGCCAGATGGCGGCACCCGCGGCGAACTTGAACACCGACCACACGCTGGCGCCCTCTTCCCCTTGAGCAGGACCGTCGACCGGATGCTCCTGCCGCCAACCGTCTATCCTCACGTCTGGACGGCATCAAGGCAGGCACACCGGCCCTGGGAGATGCCATCGGATCGCCGCCGAGCCGCGCACGAACGGCGCGCCCGACCGACGCCGCGGCGGATCGTCATCCCGGATGAAACCGTTGAGAACAGGGAACTAAACGACACATGATTTGAGGGGACCGCGGGCGCACGGCCATTGACATCCGCACCCTCGCTCACCAAGATTTCCAATGTGCGCGGATACTCATCGGGGGTGATGCGCACGACAACCGAGGGAGGTGCAATGCCCCCGGGTTACGCAAGCCGCGATGACCGCCACGGCATCGTTCGGGCCGAGGCGTAGCGGCACACCTTGCGAACGGCAGCGTCGGGAGCGGCCTACTGGGCCGCATCAGTGAGGCATGGCCCGCCTTGGCCCCTCCCGGCGAATGCTCGGCAGCCCATTTCCTTCAAAACCCATGGGTTCTGAATTCTTTGCGTCGTTCGCGCCGCGCGGCATCTCGCCTTTTTGCGCGAACGACCGCATATCTGCGTCATGAAATTCCTCGACGAGGCCAAGGTCTATATCCGCTCGGGCGACGGCGGGAACGGCTGCGTGTCGTTCCGGCGCGAAAAGTTCATCGAGTTCGGCGGGCCGAATGGCGGCGACGGCGGCAGGGGCGGCGACGTGATCGTGGAGGCGGTCGACGGGCTCAACACGCTCATCGACTATCGCTACCAGCAGCACTTCAAGGCCAAGAACGGCCGCGGCGGCATGGGCAAGGACCGCCATGGCGCGAGCGGCGACGACCTCGTGATGAAGGTCCCGGCCGGCACCCAAGTCTACGAGGAGGACGGCGAGACCTTGCTGGCGGACCTCACCGAGGTGGGCCAGCGGGCGTTGCTCGCGCGCGGGGGCAATGGCGGCTTCGGCAACGCGCATTTCAAGAGCTCGACCAACCGGGCGCCGCGCCGCGCCAATCCCGGCCAGCCCGGGGAGGAACATACCATCCGGCTGCGGCTCAAGCTGATCGCGGATGCCGGCATTGTCGGCCTGCCCAATGCCGGCAAGTCGACGTTTCTCGCGGCGGTAAGCGCGGCAAGGCCGAAGATCGCCGACTATCCGTTCACGACGCTGCATCCGCAGCTCGGCGTGGTGGCGAGCGACGGCCGCGAATTCGTGCTCGCCGACATTCCCGGCCTGATCGAGGGCGCGCACGAGGGCACCGGGCTCGGCGACCGCTTTCTCGGCCATGTCGAGCGCTGCCGCGTGCTCCTGCACCTCGTCGACGGCACGGTCGAGCATGCGGGCAAGGCCTACAAGACCGTGCGCGCGGAGCTCGATGCCTATGGCCATGGGCTGGGCGAGAAGCCCGAGGTGGTGGCGCTCAACAAGGCCGATGCGCTCGCCCCGGAGCAGCTGCGGACGCAGACGACGCGGCTCAAGCGCGCCGCCAAGACCAGTCCGTTCGTCGTTTCGGCGGCGACCGGCGCCGGCGTGCCCGAGGTTCTGCGCGCGTTGCGCAAGGCGATCGATGAAGGACGGCACGAGCAGCGGCCACGGACCGCCGCGCAAGCCTGGCATCCGCAAGAGTGAGCCCTGGACTCTCTTGCGCACGTTCTATCCGGAAAACCGGTCGCCACCCCGGATCAAGTCCGGGGCAGGCTTTGTCCCGAACGCGCGCCAGCGTTCAGCGCCGGGCGGTCTGCAGCAGCGCGACCAGCCTGCATGCGTCGGCCGGCGCCGCGCTCTTCCGGTCGTTGTCGAAATAGACGAAGACCGTGCGCCGCTGGCGCCGCCATTTGGCGATGTCGCGCGCCCACGCGCGCAACGTCTTGTTCGGGTAGTGACCCCGGTAGCGGCCGTCGGGTCCATGTCCGCGCACGTAGACGTGGCGCGCAGTCACCTCCCACGGCGCCGGGGCGTCGTGTGGTCGGAGAGGCAGAGCGCGACATCGTGCTCGCGCAGCAGATCGAATACGTCGTCGTCGTACCAGCTGTTGTGGCGAAACTCGAAAGCATAGGAATAGCAGCGCGGCAGCATCGGCAGGAATGACGCCAGCCGCTCGCGGTTCTTCGAGAATTGCAGCGGCAGCTGGAACAGAACCACGCCGACCTTCGGCGACAATGCCTTGAGCCGCGTCTCCATCAGCTCGATCGAGTTCGCGCATGTCGCGCCCAGTCGCTTCCAGTGCGTGATGAACTTCGAAGCCTTCCAGGCGAACAGAAACTCCGCGGGCGTCTGATCGCGCCGGCTCCGCACCGCTTCGAGCGACGGCGTGCGGTAGAACGAGCCGTTGATCTCGGTGGTCGCAAACTGGCGGGCATACCAGGCCAGCCAATTCTTCTTCGCGAGCCGCGCCGGGTGGAACGGCCCGCGCCAGCCCTCATAGGTCCAGCCGGAGGTTCCGATCCAGACCTTGCTCATGCCGCTACGCCTTGGCGCATACCCGCGAGCACATGCTAAACAACGCGTCGGCGCGACAATGGTTGTCGCGCGTCGCCGGCCATGCCTCGCAAGATGTCCCGCAAAACCCCGCGCCTCGCCGAATTCCGCCGCATCGTGGTGAAGGTCGGCTCCTCGCTCCTGGTCGATAGCGACGGCGGGCGACTGCATGACGCGTGGCTCGCCGCGCTTGCGGAGGATATTGCCGGGCTGCACCGGGACAAGCGCGACGTGCTCGTGGTCTCGTCCGGCGCCATCGCGCTCGGCCGTGCCGTGCTCCGGCTGGCGGCCGGGCCGCTCAAGCTCGAGGACAGCCAGGCCGCCGCCGCTGTCGGCCAGATCGCGCTTGCGCGGACATGGTCGGAAGTGCTCGGCCGTCACGGCATCACCGCGGGGCAGGTGCTGGTCACGCTGCAGGACACCGAGGAGCGCCGGCGCTACCTCAATGCGCGCTCCACCATCGACAAGCTGCTGGAATGGCGAGCGGTGCCGGTGATCAACGAGAACGACACGGTTGCGACCAACGAAATCCGCTATGGCGACAACGACCGGCTGGCCGCGCGCGTCGCCACCATGGCGAGCGCGGACCTCCTGGTGCTGCTGTCCGACGTCGACGGGCTCTACGACGCCCCGCCTGCCGGTAATGCCGATGCCGCGCTGGTGCCGCTGGTCGAGCGCATCACGCCCGCGATCGAAGCCATGGCGGGGGCGGCCGGCTCGGAACTTTCGCGCGGCGGCATGCAGACCAAGATCGAGGCCGGCAGGATCGCGACCCACGGCGGCACGCATATGGTGATCGCGTCCGGCCGCGTCGCACATCCTCTGGCGGCGATTGGCGCCGGAGCGCGTTGCACCTGGTTCCTGACGCCGGCCAATCCGGTCACCGCGCGCAAGAAATGGATCGCCGGCTCGCTTGAGCCGAAAGGCATTTTGACCATCGATGCCGGGGCGGTGGCAGCGTTGCGTAGCGGCAAGAGCCTCCTGCCCGCCGGCGTCATTCGCATCGATGGCGTTTTCGCGCGCGGCGACGCCGTCGTCATCCGCGGACCCGACGGCGCCGAGATCGGCCGCGGCCTTGTCGCCTACGACGCCGAGGACGCCGCCAAGATCAAGGGCCGCTCGTCGGCCGACATTCTCTCCATCCTCGGATTTGGCGGCCGCACCGAGATGGTGCACCGCGATGACCTGGTGGTGGGACGAGCGTGATGAACGCGGGCGGCGAAAAGCGACATCGCTTCGTATTGAGTCGCGATTTCACTTTCAGGATTTTGCTCGGGCCGTATGACCTGATCCGAAGGGTCTGCGGCTTTTCGGGACTCAGCTTTGAGATCACAATCGCGTTATTGTTCGCCGGTGGAACCCGAGCTTATGCGGAGCACGCGGGGACGAGATGCATCGAATTGCCGCGGTCCGCGATTCCGCAAAAAGAAAAGAAATGCGCCGGGTTTCGTCCGCAGGGGACAGGTCCGCCAACCCGGCGCCGACGCCAGTTCGCATAAGGGTAACGCGCGGGACTTCCAATTGCGACCGGACCGTCGAGTTCCACTATCGCCGCCGTTTCCACCAATCCGCACACAAAAGAAGACCCCAGCACCCGAAGGGCCAGGGTCTGTCGCCGGATGGGTGAGGGGTTGGGGGCTGGGGGGCACGCCACCCGGCGTTGACCATTCAACGCCCCGGCGCTCCCACGGTTCCTGCCGGCAGAATTATTTTCGAGCGGGTGCCCGGCGGCGGGGATGGCGGCGCGAGCGCGCTCGATCTGCCACATCGGCCGGCAGTTCGACATGCCGGCCGTCCGGGAACTCGAGATAGCGCGAGTGGATGCGAAGACGGCCCTGCCCGCCGCCGCGGCCCTCCACCACGTAACGCGTGCCGACGGGAAAACGGCTCGGCAGACGATCGACTGGCGAACTCATGACAACCCTCCCAGGGAACTTGCCCCTGCGCGAGCACTAATGCCAGATCAGCGCGACGGTTCCGAGACAGGACGAAAACAGCCGTGGATTGCTGTGAATCGCTGTGGAAACGGCCTCGAATGGAGGTTTTCCCGGCCTTCAAAGATCGAAGCCATTGTCCTGGGCCAAGGCCTTCAGCGACGTCTCGGGCCGGGCGCCGAGATGTTGGATCACCTCGGCGGCGGCAAGCGCCCCGAGCCGCGCTGCCGTGCGATAGTCGGCGCCGCGTGACAGTCCGACCAGAAACCCGGCGGCAAACAGATCGCCTGCCCCGGTCGCATCCACCACCCGCTCGACCGGGATCGCGGGAACCGCGTCCGTTTCCTCGCGGGTGACCACCAGGCAACCTTTCTCGCTGCGCGTGACCACCGCAAGCCGCGCATCGCTGCGCAGCGCATTGAGGGCAGTATCGAAGTCGGCAGTCTGATAAAGGCTGTGCAGCTCGCGTTCATTGGCGAAAATGAGATCGACGGTGCCGGCGCGGATGAGATCGAGGAATTCCGCGCGATACCGATCGACGCAGAACGCATCCGAGAGGGTGAGCGCAACGTCGCGCTCGGCGCCGTGCGCGATCTTCGCCGCCTTGATGAACGCTTCCTTCGCGCGCGGCGGATCCCAGAGATAGCCTTCGAGATAGATGACTTGCGCGGCGGCGACGGCGTCGGCGTCGATATCGTTGGGATGCAAATCCTGCGCGGCGCCGAGATAGGTGTTCATGGTGCGCTCGCCGTCGGGCGTGACCAGCACGTAGCAGCGCGCGGTCGATGGCCCGGCCGACGCGGGCGGTGTCGCAAAGGCGACGCCGGCGGCGCGGATGTCGTGCGCGAAGACGCGCCCGAGCTCATCGTCCTTGACCTTGCCGATGAAGGCCGCGCGCGCACCCAGACTGGCCGCACCCACGATGGTGTTCGCCGCCGAGCCGCCGGACACCTCCACCGCCGGACCCATGGCGTCGTAGATGCCCGTCGCCTGCGCCTCGTCGATCAGCTGCATGGTGCCCTTGCGCATCTTCTGCCTGGCGAGGAAATCGTCCTCGGTGCGCGCGATGACGTCGACGATCGCATTGCCGATTCCCAGCACGTCGAATCGAGTTGCGGCCATTCAAAGCTCCCACCCAAAGCGGCGCGCGCACTATAGCGGTCGAATTCATCGAGGCAATCGCGAGACCCCAACGCCGGGCCTTCCGACGCGCGCTCCTCCTCTTGCGCCGGTGCCGCGGGTCATGCCAACTGGCGGCGCAATTGACGGGGTTTCCGGCATGGCCTTCAAGGAGCGGGTGTTTTCCGGCGTGCAGCCGACCGGCAATCTGCATCTCGGCAACTATCTCGGCGCGCTGGTGAAGTTCGTCGCGCTGCAGGAGAAATACGACTGCATCTATTGCGTCGTCGACCTGCACGCCATCACGGTGTGGCAGGATCCGGCCGAACTGCCGAAAGCGACACGCGAGGTCACCGCCGCCTTCATCGCCTGCGGCATCGATCCGAAGAAGCACGTCGTGTTCAACCAAAGCCAGGTCGCCGAGCACGCCGAGCTCGCGTGGGTGTTCAACTGCATCGCCCGTCTCGGCTGGCTCAACCGCATGACCCAGTTCAAGGAGAAGGCGGGCAAGGACCGCGAGAATGCCTCGGTGGGTCTCTACTCCTATCCGACGCTGATGGCGGCCGACATCCTGGTTTATCGCGCCACCCACGTGCCCGTTGGCGAGGACCAGAAGCAGCACCTGGAGCTTTCGCGCGACATCGCGCAGAAATTCAACAACGACTTCGCGGCATCGATCCAGGCGCACGGCTACGGTGACGCATTCTTTCCCCAGCCCGAGCCGCTGATCCAGGGGCCCGCGACGCGAGTGATGTCCCTGCGCGACGGTTCGAAGAAAATGTCGAAGTCCGACGCCTCGGATCAGTCGCGCATCAACCTGACCGACGACGCCGACGCGATCGCGCACAAGATTCGAAGAGCAAAGACCGATCCCGAGGCGTTGCCGAGCGAAGAAAAGGGCCTCGTTTCACGACCCGAAGCCGACAACCTCGTAGGCATTTATGCTGCGCTCGCCGAGCGGAGCAAGGCGGAGGTTTTGCAGGAGTTCGGCGCCGCGCAATTCTCGACCTTCAAGGCCGCGCTCGTCGATCTCGCGGTCGCCAAGCTCGGACCGATCAATGCCGAGATGAAGCGCCTCGTTGCCGACCCCGTCTATATCGATTCGGTGCTCGCCGATGGCGCCACGCGCGCGCAAGCGCTCGCGGCGGACACGATGAAAGCGGTCAAAGACATCGTCGGCTTCGTGCGCCGCTGAAGCCATGGCGCTTTTCGGCTCGCGCCCGCTCCGGTCTTGATCCAGGCGGGTTTGCGGCTCGCCGCAGAAAACGCATCGAGGCGACGGGCGCGATCCGACCGCCTGCAACCGTCTCGCCTGTTCTGGACTTGTGCCGCGACCGAGCGGCGTGGCAGGATTCTCTTATTGGCCGGGGGAGCCGATGAGCAAGAAGCGCCGCAGCTACGAGGCCGGTCACTCACCGAAATTCATGGTCGTCATCGACGATTCGCCGGAATGCGATCGCGCGCTCTATTTTGCCAGCCGCCGCGCGCTGCGCATTGGCGCAACCGTGCTCATGCTGCGCGTGATCGAGACCCACGACCGCAACCAGCAATGGCTCGGCGTCGCCGACATCATGCGGGCGGAGGCGCACGAGGAGGCGAATGCCGTGCTCGATCGCCACGCGATGCGCTCGGCCGGCATCACCGGCGTCATGCCGCAGCGCGTCATCCGTGAAGGCGAGAAGGCACAGGAGGTCCTCAATCTCATCGAGGACGATGAAGACATCGCAATCCTGGTGCTCGCCGCGGCCACCGGCAAGGAGGGGCCGGGCCCGCTTGTTTCCAGCATCGGCAAGAACGCCGGCGACTTTCCCATTCCGGTGGCGATCGTGCCCGGCCATCTCAGCGATGAAGACCTCGATGCGATGTCGTGAGGCCATGGCCGCTCCGGCACCATCTCCGGTTACAAGGTTGGGGTCCGCGGCTGCCCTGGCCTGCGGCTTCACCACGCGGAACTCGGACCACCCAAGGCAGAGCGCCCAGCGGCGGGCGGACAGGCACAATCGCCAACTCGGCGGTCCCGGCCACGACGGCCCCCGGTTGCCATTCGTCTTGAACTTCCGCCCGGCGGCGCCACCTATTACAATGACGAACAATGCATCTTTTGCGTAGGCCTTTGATCCTGCGCGTGGCGAGGAGCGAGCCCATGTTCATCCAGACCGAGCCCACCCCGAATCCGGCAACGCTCAAGTTCCTGCCTGGGCGGGCGGTACTGGCCAGCGGTACGCTCGAAATGCGCGACAAGGAGGCGGCCGCCCAGTCGCCATTGGCCGAGCGCCTGTTCGGGATCGCAGGCGTCTCCGGAGTGTTCTTCGGCTCGGATTTCATTGCCGTGACCAAGAGCGCGGGCGAATGGCAGCAGCTCAAGCCCGGAATCCTCGGCGCCATCATGGAGCACTTCATGTCCGGCGCACCGATCGTGACGGGGGACGATGCCGCCACACCCGCCGGCGGCGACGAGTTCTTCGAGAGCAAGGATTCCGAGACCGTCGCCACCATCAAAGAGCTGATCGAGGCGCGGGTGCGTCCGGCGGTCGCCAATGACGGGGGCGACATCACCTTCCGCGGCTTCAAGGATGGCATTGTCTATCTCGACATGAAGGGCGCCTGTTCGGGCTGCCCCTCGTCGACCGCGACGCTCCGCCACGGCATCCAGAACCTGCTGCGCCATTACCTGCCCGACGTGGTCGAAGTCCGACCGATGGGCTAGCGGACGACGGAGGTCGGAAGACGGCAGATAGCGAATAGCGCGAATGGCGAATGAGCCCCGCCATTATTCGCCGTTTCCTAGTCGCCATTCGCGCTACTCCGTCCTCTGTGGTCTGCCCTCCGTCGTCTGACCATGCGCGTCCTTGCCATCGACACCGCTCTCGAGGCCTGCTCGGCCGCCGTGTTCGACACCGCCCGCGGCGGGATCACCGCCAGCGAGAGCCTGCCGATGGCGCGCGGCCACGCCGAGGCCCTCATGCCGCTCGTCGCCCGGGTGATGAGCCTGGCAGAGGTCGAATTCGCCGATCTCGACCGTATCGCCGTCACCACCGGACCCGGTAGCTTCACCGGGCTGCGGGTCGGGATATCGGCCACGCGCGGCATCGCACTGGCGGCGGGAAAGCCGGCGGTCGGACTCTCTACGCTCGTCGGCTTTGCGGCCCCGCTGATCGCCGAAGACGACAGCACGCAAGTGGTGGCCGCGATCGATGCCCGTCACGACCACGTCTATCTGCAGGTATTCGGCACTGGCGGGCGTACGCTTGTCAGCCCGCGCCTCGCGACGCTGCGCGATGCCATTCGCGCGGCAATGACCGGGCCTGCCCGCATCGTCGGCTCGGCCGCGAACCATCTGGCGGCGGCGTGGCCCCGAGGAACCGAGCCGCCTATGCTGGTCGAGCACCGTGCTGCGCCCGATATCGGCTGGATCGCCCGCCTCGGCGCCGCGGCGGCGGAAGGGTATGGGCCGCCCAAGCCGCTCTACCTGCGCGCGCCCGACGCGCGGCCGCAAGACGCAGCGCGGCTGCCGCGTCGATGATGGCGATCGTCTCCCGCCTGTTCACCCGCGGCGAGCCGGTGCTCTCCGAAGCTGGCCCGCGCGACTCCAGCGCCTTGGCCGCGCTGCACGCGGCATCGTTTCACCGTGGATGGAGCGATGGCGAGTTCGAGCACCTGCTGTTCGACCGCAACGTCGTCGCCCATCGCGCCACGCTGGGACGCAACCTCGTGGGCTTCATCGTGTCGCGCATCGTGATCGACGAGGCGGAGATCCTGTCGATCGCGGTCGTCGCTTCCCGGCGCGGAAAGGGACTGGCGCGGCAACTGCTCGATCTCAATCTGCGCCGGCTCGCGGGCCTTGGCGCGCGCACGGTGTTTCTCGAAGTGGATGAAGGCAATGTTCCGGCGCGCCGGCTCTATCGCCGTGCCGGCTTCCGTGAAGTCGGGCGCCGGGAGAGGTATTACCCGGCCGGCCGAGCTGCCGCCGCGCTGATTCTTCGCCGCGATCTGGCGTGACCGGGAACGGCAGGCCGGACTGGCGCGGCCCGCGCGCTCCTTTCGAGGCGGCTGCCTGAAGCACGGTCACCCGATATTGCGCCGGTTCATGTTGCGCTGCGCGCGCGATAGCTCCGGAAACATCGCCGGTTCCCGGGGCTCACCAACCGGAGCGCTGATCGCTGATTGGCAGTCCCGGAGCGTGGTGGATTCCAACCCCCCGGCCGTGATATTCCGGTCCGACGGAGAAGCGTCGTGAGCGCGCCGAAGCCTAGAGACATCGAAGCTTTATGCACGGCCAAGGGCATGCGCATGACCGAGCAGCGCCGCGTCATCGCGCGCGTGCTGGCGGCAGCCGATGACCACCCCGATGTCGAAGGGCTCTACCGGCGTTGCTCGGCGGTGGACGACCGCATTTCGATCTCCACGGTCTACCGGACCGTGAAGCTGTTCGAGGATGCCGGCATCATCGAGCGCCACGATTTCCGCAACGGTCGCGCGCGCTACGAGCAGATGCCTGATAGCCATCATGATCATCTCATCAACCTGCGCACCGGCGAGGTGATCGAGTTCCAGTCGGAAGACATCGAGCGGCTGCAGGCCGAGGTGGCGCGGCGCCTTGGTTATCGCCTGGTCGACCACCGACTCGAGCTCTATGCGGTGCCGCTCGACGACAAGCCGAAACGCTGATGGCGCGTCCTGCCACCACGCGGAGCGCGTTGCTGCGATGGTTGCGCATCGTGCTCGGTCTCGCGCTCGCCACGGGCCTCCCTGCGCTCGAAGCCAAGGCGCAGATCGCGCGCTACCCGGACAAGCCGGTCAAGATTTTGGTCGGCTTCGCCGCGGGGGGCGGCACCGATGTTGCCGCCAGAATCCTGGCGCAGAAGCTGACCGAAACCTTGGGCCAGTCGGTCGTGGTGGAAAATCGCCCCGGCGTAAGCGGCATGATCGCCACGGAAACGGTCGCGAAATCGGTCGCCGACGGATACACGCTGATGATGGGCAGCCAGACCACGCTCGCGGTCGCGCCGACGCTCTATCGCAAGTTCTCGATCGACGCCGCCAGAGACTTCACCGGCGTTGCGATGGCCGGCGTCTCGCCGCTCGTCCTGGTCGTTCATCCCTCCGTGCCGGCGCAGTCGGTTCGAGAGCTGATCGCGCTCGCCAAGGCGAGGCCGGGCGCCATCAATTTCGGATCCGGCGGGCTTGGCACCACGCCGCACATGGCCGGTGAGCTGTTTTCGATCCAGGCCGGAATCAAAATGGTGCACGTGGCCTACCGCGGGGAAGCGCCGGCGATCAACGATCTCCTCGGCGGACAGTTGCAGCTGATCTTCGCGAACCTCTCCGCCGTCATCGGCAACGTCAAGGCGGGCACGTTGCGCGCGCTTGCGGTCACCAGCGCGCAGCGGGCCGCAACCGCGCCCGAAATTCCCACGATCGCGGAGGCGGCGCTGCCCGGTTTCGACGCCGCGACCTGGTTCGCGCTGGTTGCGCCGGCGGGCACACCGCGCGAGATCGTGCTGCGGTTGAATACGGAGGTGACGCGGCTCGTCGATCAGCCCGACACCCGGCAACGCTTCGCGGATCTCGGCATGACCATCGACGCCGGCCCGCCCGAGGCGCTCGATGCCTATATCAAATCCGAGCTTGGCAAGTGGTCGCAGGTCATCAAGGACGCCGATATCCATGCGCCGCAATAGCGGATGGGGAAAACCATCCCCATTTCCTTTTGGCGCCGGACCGGTTAAGACCGTGGTCATCCGACCGCCCGCGTCCGGGATTTGTGAGGCGTATCAAATGGTTGAGTGCGTCCGAACAGCGAAGCCGCGGGCGTGCAAACTGATCCGAGCGGCATGAGCGGAGCGCGTAAGGTCCACATCAAGTCTTTTGGCTGCCAGATGAACGTCTACGATTCCCATCGTATGGCGGACATGCTCGCGCCCGGAGGCTTCGCCGAGACCGCACGCGTCGAGGACGCCGATCTCGTCATTCTCAACACCTGCCACATCCGCGAGAAGGCGGCGGACAAGGTCTATTCCGAGCTCGGTCGCATCCGCGTGCTCAAGGAGGCGGCCGCGCGGGACGGGCGCCGCCTGACCATTGCGGTCGCGGGCTGCGTCGCCCAGGCCGAGGGACGGGAGATCATCCGCCGCGCGCCGGCGGTCGATCTCGTGGTCGGGCCGCAGAGCTATCACCGCCTGCCCCGCTTGCTCGCCCGCGTCGAGCGCGAGGGCGCCGTGGTGGACACCGAATTTCCGCTCGAAGACAAGTTCGACGCGCTCGCAGCGCCGAGCCGGGCGGCGATTCGCGCACGCGGCGTGTCCGCCTTCGTCACCGTGCAGGAAGGCTGCGACAAGTTCTGCACGTTTTGCGTCGTACCCTATACGCGCGGCGCCGAGCTCTCGCGGCCCGTCACCAAGATCGTCGCCGAAGTCGAGCGTCTCGCCGCCGCCGGCGTGCGTGAAATCACGTTGATCGGCCAGAACGTCAACGGCTATCACGGCGAAGGACCGGACGGACGGCCCTGGGCGCTCGGGCGCCTGCTGCACCGTCTTGCGGAGCTGCCGGGAATCGCGCGCCTGCGCTACACCACCAGCCATCCCTGCGACATGGACGATAGCCTGGTCGCGGCGCATCGCGACCTGCCCAGCCTGATGCCCTATCTGCACCTTCCGGTGCAGTCGGGTTCCGACCGCATCCTCGCGGCCATGAACCGCCGCCACACGCGAGCGGATTATCTCGACAGCGTCGCGCGCCTGCGCGCCGCGCGGCCCAACGTGGCGTTCTCCACCGACTTCATCGTCGGCTTTCCCGGCGAGAACGAGGACGATTTTCGCGCGACGCTCTCGCTCGTCGCCGAGGTCGGCTACGCCGGTGCGTTCTCCTTCAAATACTCGCCGCGGCCGGGAACGCCGGCCGCCGACATGCCGGACCAGTGTGCGCAGGAAGTGAAATCAGAGCGGTTGCGGCGCCTGCAAGCGGCCATCGACCGCAGTCAGGCCGCGTTCAATGCGCAATGCGTGGGCCGCACCTTCGACATCTTGTTCGAAAAGTCTGGACGCTATCCTGGCCAGCTCGTCGGCCGCTCCCCATATCTTCAGCCGGTTCAGGTCATGGCCCCACCGACAATGATCGGCGACATCGCAGCGGTGACTATCACCGACATCAGCGCCAACAGCCTGTTCGGGACGCTCGCAGCGGCTCGCGCCGGCGCCGAACCGATGCCGGCGGAGGGCTGAACCGTTGCGCTCACCCCGACCGGACAACGGATCGTTCGTGTCCTCACCGACTGCCCCCGGCGACAATGCCGCGGCCCAGGTCGTGCTCGCGTTCGACGACAATCGGCTCGCGTCCCTGCTGTTCGGCCAATACGGCCAGAACCTGGCGCTGGTCGAGCGCAGGCTCGGCGTTGTGGCCGAGCAGCGCGGCAATCACGTCACCGTCGCGGGCTCGCGCGACGGAGTGGAACGGGCCCGGCGCGTGCTCGAAGGCCTTTACGACCAGCTCAAGCGCGGCGACGATCTCGTTTCCGGCGACGTGGAAGGCGCCATCCGCTTGGCCATCGCGCAGGGCTCGCTGTTCGACTACGACGCCGCCACCGCCCGGCCGAGCTTCGAGGAAATCAATCTGCGCAAGCGGCCCGTGCGCGCGCGCACCGCGGCGCAGGATGCGTATATCCGCGCGCTCCGCCGACACGCGCTCGTCTTCGGTACCGGCCCCGCCGGCACCGGCAAGACCTGGCTCGCGGTCGCCCACGCGGTGCAGATGTTCGAGCGCAAGGAGATCGACCGCATCATTCTCTCGCGCCCGGCGGTCGAGGCGGGCGAGCGGCTGGGATTCCTGCCCGGCGACATGCGCGAGAAGGTCGATCCGTATTTGCGCCCGATCTACGACGCGCTCTACGACCTGATGGACGCGCGCATCGTCGAGCGCGCGCTGCAGACCGGCGAGATCGAGATCGCACCGCTCGCCTTCATGCGCGGACGCACGCTCGCGAACGCGGTCATCATTCTCGACGAGGCGCAGAATACGACCGCGATGCAGATGAAGATGTTTCTCACCCGCCTCGGCGAGAACAGCCGCATGATCGTCACCGGCGATCCGAGTCAAGTCGACCTCCCGGCGGGACAGACCTCGGGTCTTGCGGAAGCGACCCGGCTGCTGCGGAACGTCGAGGGCATCGGCCACGTCGTCTACACCGCCGAGGATGTTATCCGGCACGAGCTCGTGGCGCGCATCGTCGACGCCTACGACAGGGCGGCGCTCAAGGCCGCGCAAGCGCGCGAGACCAGGGAATGAGTTGCGTTGCCCGTCCCCCGCAACGGCGGGGGAGCGAGATGAAATTGACCGCCGACAACCGACGCGGAGACGGCTCCATGCGCCGACGACCGCCGCCGCCCACGCTCGACATCGTGATCGAATCCCCGCTCTGGAGGGCGCAGCGCGGCGCCAAGGCGCTGTTGCGCCGGGCGATCGTCGCGGCGGCAGCCATCGTCTCCACGAGCGGGGGCGAGCTCGCTATCGTGCTGACCGATGATTCGGCCATCCGCGCGCTCAATCGGCAGTGGCGTCGCAAGGACACCGCGACCAACGTGCTGTCGTTTCCGTCCAAGGAACCGGGCGCCGCTCTTGGAACGCCGCGCCTGCTCGGTGATATCGTGATCGCCTACGAGACCACGGAACGCGAGGCGCGCGACGAGCATAAACCCTTCGGCCACCATCTGGCGCACCTTGCGGTGCATGGATTTCTTCATCTCGCCGGCTACGAGCACGAGGCGGATGACGAGGCGGACGCCATGGAACGGCTCGAAACCGCGATCCTTGCCCGGCTCGATGTGCCCAATCCCTATCTTGCGCGCGGCGCCCGCTAATCTCGATGTCTGATTCCGATCCTGCCAGTACGAGCGAACCGACCCCCACGCGCAATCTGCCCGCGCTGGTGCCGCAGCCGGGGCAAGTCGCGCACGAGCGCGCGGAAGGCTGGCTCACGCGCGCGTTGCGGGCGATCTTCGGCTGGAAATCGAGCACCATCCGTGCGGACCTCAAGGACGTGCTCGACGGCGCCGGCGAGACCGGCTTCTCCCCGACCGAACGCACGATGCTCAAGAACATCCTCGGCCTGCGCGAGCGGCGCACCGTGGATGTCATGGTGCCGCGCGCCGACATCATCGCCGTGCAGCGGGACATCGCGCTCGGCGAACTCATGAAGGTCTTCGAAAGCGCGGGCCATTCGCGGCTCGTGGTCTACGACGACACCCTCGACGATGCCGTGGGCATGGTGCACATCCGCGACCTGGTCGCGTTCATGACGGTGCGCGCCGCCGCCAGCGCCAAGGCCAATACGCGACGCAAGCGGCCGTTTCCCGCCGGCCTCGACCTCAAGGCCGTCGACCTGTCGATGCCGTTGTCGGCGACAAAGATCGTCCGCGAAATTCTTTACGCGCCGCCTTCCATGCCGGTGCTCGACCTGCTCGCCAAGATGCAGACCACCCGCATTCATCTCGCCCTCGTCGTCGACGAATATGGCGGCGCCGACGGCGTGGTGTCGATCGAGGACATCGTCGAGGAGATCGTAGGCGACATCGCCGACGAGCACGACGAGGACACGGCGCCGGGCGTGGTGCGCCAGTCCGACGGTTCGTTCCTGGCCGACGCCCGCGCCGGCCTGGAGGACGTCACCTCGATCGTCGGTGCCGAATTCGACGTCGGCGAGGTCGCGCGCGAGGTGGACACGCTCGCCGGATATGTGACCACCCGGATCGGCCGCGTGCCGGTCCGCGGCGAGCTCGTGCCCGGTCCCGGTCCGTTCGAGCTCGAAATCCTCGATGCCGACCCGCGCCGGGTGAAGAAACTCAGGATCTACCGCAGCATGGATCGCCAGAACGGCGAGCGGCGCGAGACCCGGCGGCAAGCTGCCGCACCGGCGTCCACGCCACCGCCCGGCCCGCCCGCGCCCGCCTCTCCCCTGCCGGTCAACAGCGACGATTCGGTCAAACTTTCCCCCGACGCAGCGCCATCGAAGTCGGCCCGCCGGCCGTGACGCTCACCCGCCTCGCCCAGACAATCGTGCTGGCCCGGGGATGGCGGCGGATCCTGATCGCGTTCCTCGCCGGCGCATCTTCGACGCTGGCGCTGCCGCCGACGAATGTGTGGCCCGTCCCGTTCGTCACCTTTCCGATCCTGGTCTGGCTGGTCGACGGCGCGGAGGGCGGCCGTCTCGGTGGAGTGCCGGCAGCCGCCGCCGCAGGCTGGTGGTTCGGCTTCGGCTATTTGCTCGCCGGCCTCTATTGGGTCGGCCACGCGTTTCTGGTCGACGCCAAGACCTTCGGCTGGCTGCTGCCATTCGCAGTCATTGCGCTGCCGGCCGCCATGGCGGTGTACTCGGCGCTGGGTCTCGCCTTGGCGCGCGCGATCTGGACGCGCGGGGCAACCCGCGTGCTGGCGCTCGCGGCGGCGCTCACGCTCGCGGAGTGGCTCCGCGGCCACATGTTCAGCGGTTTCCCCTGGAACGCCTACGGGTATGCGCTGGTCTCGCCGCTTTGGTTGGCCCAGGGCGCAGCGCTCATCGGCATCTGGGGCCTCACCTTCCTGGCGGTCGCGGTCTATGCGTCGCCTGCCGTGCTCGCCGACAGCCGCGCCGACACCCGACGGCCCTGGCTGGCTCCAGCACTGAGCCTCGGCGTGATCGCCGTGCTTGCGCTCTATGGGGCGGTGCGGCTCGCCCGGACCCCCACGAGCTACGTCGAGGGCGTGCACCTTCGCATCATGCAGCCCAATCTGCAGCAGGACGACAAGTTCAACTATTCACGCAAGCAGCAGGTGATGAATCACTATCTCACATTGTCGGAGCGCGGAAACGGCGCGCGATCGAGCGGCCTTCGCGAGGTGACGCATCTGATCTGGCCGGAATCAGCATTCCCGTTCTTCCTCACGCGCGAAGCCGACGCGCTCGCCCAGATCGCAGCGCTCCTGCCGCAGGGAACGGTGTTGATCACCGGCGCGGTGCGCCCGCCCGACACGGCGCGCGATGCCGTCATCACCCGGGCCTACAATTCGATCTACGTCATCGACCACCACGGCTCGATTCTGTCGGCCTACGACAAGGTGCATCTGGTACCGTTCGGCGAATACCTGCCGTTTCAAAACCTGCTCGAGCGGCTCGGGCTGATGCAACTCACCAAGGTGCGCGGCGGCTTCATCCCCGGCGACCGCCGCCGCAATCAGCGCGTACCCGGCGCGCCGGATTTTCTGCCGCTGGTGTGCTACGAAATCATCTTTCCGAGCGATGCGGTGCCTCACAGCGAACGGCCGGGCTGGCTCTATGACCACGTCGGCCGTTATCTCGACTGGCCGTTCGTCGCCGGCAACGGGGAGCGGCCGGGCTGGCTCCTCAACCTCACCAATGACGGATGGTTCGGGGCCACCGCAGGCCCCTACCAGCACTTTCAGGAGGCGCGGATTCGCGCCGTCGAAGAGGGCCTTCCGCTGGTGCGGGCGGCGAATTCGGGGATTTCGGCGGTGGTCGATCCGCTCGGGCGCATCGTCGAGTCGCTGCCATTGGGGACCGAAGGCGTGCTCGACGCGCCTCTGCCGCGGCCCACCGCGCCCACTCCCTACGCACGGTTCGGCGACGGCATCGCGGGTATCATGATCGCCATCGCCTTTTTGGCCGTGTTGCGCTCGCGCCGGCGCCACCGATCAGGCTAACGCAGAACAGCCCGGCGCCCCGCGCATGTCCTTGTTTCAACCAGAAGATGCGCTGTTTTGTCCCGCATACAACTCGGCGGCCACACGTTGCAATTGAAACTATCGATAAATTGCCTTTTCCAATCAGCCGTCTGATGTAGACTAGTGGTTGTATTGCGTTTTCAACAAATTTAGCGGTGGTTACCATCCTGCGTGGAATACGATTGCGTTCCGGCCTCGCAGCGGGGACATTAGCGCGCACAATAGCTGCATAGGAGATCGTTATGGCCGTTGCGAAGAAGGCTCCGAATCCCATCGACAAGCACGTCGGCAGCCGGGTTCGCATGCGCCGCATGATGCTCGCGATGAGCCAGGAGAAGCTGGGCGATGCGCTCGGCCTCACCTTCCAGCAGGTGCAGAAATACGAGAAGGGCACGAACCGCATCGGGGCGAGCCGGTTGCAGCAAATCTCCCATATCCTGCAGGTGCCGGTGGCGTTCTTCTTCGAGGGCGCGCCCAATTTGCATGGCTCGACCGATGGAATGAAGGAGGCGCCTTCCCCGGCCTATGTGTCGGATTTCCTCGCCACCTCCGAAGGCCTCTCGCTGACCAAGGCTTTCATGCGGATCAAGGAGCCCAAGCTGCGGCGCCGCATTGTCGACCTTGTCGAACAGATCGCCGGCGACGAGGACGATTGAACGACGCCCGATGCATCGCTGCTCTGCCGTCCGTCGTCCGCCCCGGATCGGCGCGACCTCGCCGGTATTCCGTCATCCCACCCTGCCCACATCTTGACCCGGTTTCGGGACGCTGCAAGAAACAACCTCACGCTGGGCAGCAGCGCGGGTTGCAATCAATACTGCGAGGGGAGTGTTTTCGGTGTCACATGCCAATTATCTCTTCACCAGCGAATCCGTTTCCGAAGGCCACCCCGACAAGGTGTGCGACCAGATTTCGGACGCCATTCTCGATGCCTTCATCGAGAACGACATCAAGCTCGGTATCGCCGACGACAGCCTGGTGAATACCCGGCTCGGCTGCGAAACGCTGTGCACCACCAACAAGATCGTCATTGCCGGCGAGGGCCGGGGCCAGGCGCCGCTGTTCAGCAAATATGGCAGTCATGCGGTGATCAATCGCGAGATGGTTACCCAGATCGCGCGCAACGTCGTGCGTGACATCGGCTATGACCAGGACGGCTTCTCCTATCACGGCGCCGATATCGAGGTGCTGCTGCATGGCCAATCGCCCGACATCGCCATGGGAGTCGATGCCAAGAAGAAGCGGGGCGAGGAGCAGGAGGGCGCGGGCGACCAGGGCATGATGTTCGGCTTCGCCTGCACCGAGAGCGAGGTCTACGAGAAGGGCTCGTTCATGCCGGCGCCGATCTATTTCGCGCACAAGATTTTGAAGGTGCTGGCGGAGAAGCGCCGCTCGAAACAGTTGTTCGACCTGCAGCCCGACGCCAAGAGCCAGGTGACGGTGCAATATATCGACGGCAAGCCGGTCGGGTGCACCAAGGTCGTGGTATCGACCCAGCACAATGCCGAGACCCGCAACGGCAAGAAGTATTCGCCCGCGATGGTGAAGGACTTGATCGGCGATGCCGTGGCCTCTGCGCTTCCCGAGGGCTGGATGCCCAAGCGGGCCTCCGATTTCCTGGTCAATCCGACGGGCAATTTCGTCGTGGGCGGGCCCGATGGCGATTGCGGTCTCACCGGCCGCAAGATCATCGTCGATACCTATGGCGGCTACGCGCCGCACGGCGGCGGCGCTTTCTCCGGCAAGGACCCGACCAAGGTCGATCGTTCGGCCGCCTATGCCGCGCGCTATCTCGCCAAGAACGTCGTCGCCGCCGGCATCGCCGAGCGTTGCACCATCCAGATCGCCTATGCCATCGGCGTCGCCGATCCGATGTCGCTCCTGGTCGACACCCACGGCACCGGCAAGGTCGACGAGAAGAAGCTGGAAAAAGCCCTGCCGGAAATCTTCCGGCTCACCCCGACCAATATCCGCCGCTCCCTCAAGCTGAACCGGCCGATCTATCGCCGCACCGCCGCCTACGGCCATTTTGGCCGCGCGCAGGACAAGGACGGCGGATTCTCCTGGGAGAAGACGGATCTGGTGAAGGACATCAGAAGCGCGGTGGGGTGATCCGCCCGCAAGCGAGACCGCGGCGCGTTGTGTCGCGACTTCGCCTCGGTAATTTGGCCGCTCTCGATCTTGTCCGACAGTCGGCATCCTCGGGATCATGCTCTCCGCATTTCCGCGCGCTGGCATCGTCGACGCAGGCCAATGATCCGGTCATGCGCCGGCGCGCCGGTGGGGCACGGTCGAGCGGCATCGGCGCCCTCTGTGTCCGCTCGATGCCCGCTTGCCGCGGCCACGGCATCGACGGTGACACTCGTCATGACGGTTGACGACAAGGCACGAAAGTCGCGCGCCTTTTTCGGGCGCCGCAAAGGTCATGCGCTGCGGTCGCGGCAGGCCGGGCTGCTGGAGACGCTGCTGCCGCGCCTCGCGCTCGACCTCGGCGCGCCGGCGCCTTCGCCGCGCTCCCTGTTTCCCAACCCCGTCGACGAGGTGCGGCTCGAGATCGGCTTCGGCGGCGGCGAGCACCTCGTGGCTGAGGCGCGCGCCCATCCGCGCACCGGCTTCATCGGGGTCGAGCCGTTCGTCAACGGCATGGCCAAGGCGCTGGCGGCCATTGCCGAAGGGAACCTCACGAACATCCGGCTCCATCACGGCGACGCCACGGAGGTCCTGGCCTGGCTGCCGCCCGCCTCGCTCGCGCGCGTCGATCTCATCTATCCCGATCCGTGGCCGAAACGACGGCATTGGAAACGCCGCTTCGTTCAGGACCAGAGCGTCGCAGCGATCGCGCGCACCCTGCGGCCTGCCGGCGAGTTCCGGTTCGCGACCGACATTCCGGACTATGCGGCCTGGACGCTCAAGCACCTGATGCGATCGCCCGACTTTGCGTGGACTGCCGAGCGCGCCGAGCACTGGCAACAGGCGTGGCCAAGTTTTTCCGGTACGCGCTACGAGGCCAAGGCCAAGCGCGAAAGCCGGGTGCCGTGCTATCTGATTTTCCAGCGGACGGTGAATGAACGGCCGCAGGACGGCAGCGGAGCACCTGGCGCGTGATCGCGAAGGTTGCACATTTTTCGCATCGAGTCGTGCGACCGAACCGCCGCTTGCAGTGATCGCGACTGTGCGGGAAGCGATCTCGCCGCGGCCGCCGTCACAAGCCGTCCGGTCGGGCCTGCCAAAATCGCAGCACGCGCCGGGCGGTGGCGGGCGACAGGCGCTCGAAATCGGCATGCGCGGCATCAAGTCCCGGGCTCGAGCGTCCCTCGCCGCCCCGCCGCATCGCAATGATCCCCTTCGCGGTCGGCCAGCTCCAGCCGGCGGACTTGCAGAGGATCAGGAGTGGATCGGGCTGCTCGGCCGCCATCAGCCGATCCATCACCTCGATGGGCACCGAGCAAAGCGAGGCCAAAGCCGCGATCGTTTCCCCGTATTGTCCGCTCCGCGCGAAATCGGCGAGGGCTGCTTCGTTCAGCAGGCCCTGCGCGCGCAACGCGTCGACCGTGCGTGCCGCGTCGGCGTCCTCCCGCGGCGGCGGCGCCGCCGCGCCCATTCCGTTCGAAACTGTGACCAGCACCCGACGCATCTCGGACAGCGCCTGCGGGGTGGCGGACGCGAGCAGGCGCCGCTGCACCTGAGGGGTGACCTTGAGCAGCAGGTCGCGCAACAGCCGCGGCGGTATGTCGGGCCGCAGCCCGACCTTCTCGGCCAACTCGTCGTCCCTCTCCGCCCGGCTCACCAGCGTGAAAAAGCTGTCGTCGGACAGGCGCGCACCGCGGTTCTCCGCCACTCGGTGCACGACGTCACGACCGCCGCGCTGGAGGAGCGCGTCGGTCACCGGCTCCGCGATCCGGGCTCGCCCGGCGAGGGCGAGCAGGTGCGCCTGGCTCTTGCTGCGCGCGATGTCGACGAGATCGGCCTCGGTCAGCCGCCAGGACTGTTTGAGGACCGGCGCGGAGACCGCAGCATCGTCGTCCTGCGCGAGACGGCGCACCGTTTCGATCGGCGCTTTGCCGAGGGGCGCGAGGCGGTGCGAGAGATCGGTGCGCGCCTTCGCCTCGCTCGCGGCGATCAGCCGGCTGAAGACCAGATCGAACAGCTCGATATGATCGTCGCTGAATCCGCTCACCCCGGCGAGGAAAAGGGCGGTGATGCGCTTGAGCGTCGCCGCCCGGCGCTGGGGCGAGCCACGCTCGACCATCCGTTCCAGTTCCGGAATGAGCGAGGCGTGAGCGGACATTCACAAGTCCCCAACCGGCAAATCGCGACGCCGCGGCCTATCGATTGCAGCCGTGCGACCGAAGGCTAAAAGAGGAGTCTGAAGGAAGGGTTAGTTGCGAGTGGGCGCCTGTGCGGCCCTTGCGCCGTGGCCGCAAATCGCTATATTTGGGCTGTCCAGCGTTTGGATATCTCATAACGGCCGGATGCGATCCGGTCGGTTTTTGAGAGTGGGTTCCCCCGGGGACCCGCTCTTTTTTGTTACCGAAAATGGGCTGCGCGCCCGGTCGAACCGGAGACGGCAGGCCAGGTTGCGGATCGAACGAGCGTATGACGCAAGCGATCGACACCGTCGCGGCGAATTGCGAGCGGCGCCTCATTGTGGAGCAGGGCATCGCGGCCCGCGTGGCCGCCATTGCCGAGCCTGTGCTGGTCGGCATCGGTTACCGCCTTGTGCGGGTGAAGGTTTCGGGACTGGACGGCTGCACCGTCCAGATCATGGCCGAGCGGCCGGACGGGACGATGACGGTCGAGGACTGCGAGGCGATTTCACGCGCGCTCTCGCCGGTGCTCGACGTGGCCGACCCGATCGAGCGCGCGTACCGGCTCGAAGTGTCCTCGCCCGGGCTCGATCGCCCGCTGGTGCGGCGCTCGGATTTCGAACGCTTCGCCGGCCATGAGCTCAAGGTGGAGATGGCGACCGCGATTGACGGCCGGCGCCGGTTCCGCGGCTTGCTGCTGGGGGTGGACGGCACCGCCGCGCGCATTCGCCGCGCGGACGCCGCACCCGGCGAGGCCAGCGAGGTCGCGCTGCCGCTCGAGGACATGGCCGAGGCCAAGCTCGTCCTCACCGAGGCGCTGATCGCCGAATCGCTCAGGCGCGGCAAGGCGGCGGAACGTGCAGCGCGGCAACGGCGGGATGCGGACGACGCAGGACGGACGACGGAGGATGCAGGACCGCGAGGCCATCGTCCGTCGTCCGATCAAGGAAACGAGAATGGGGCGGATGCCGCCCGCAACGAAGGAGAATGACCGATGGCCGTCAGCGCCAACCGGCTCGAACTGTTGCAAATCGCCGATGCAGTCGCGCGCGAGAAGGCAATCGACCGCGGCATCGTCATCGCCGCCATGGAGGATGCGATCCAGAAGGCGGCACGCTCGCGCTACGGCAGCGAGACGGAAGTGCGCGCCGAGATCAATCCCAAGACCGGCGAAATGCGGCTGTCGCGCCTGCTGCTGGTGGTGGATCAGATCGAAAACGATGCGACCCAGATTGCGCTCGAGGATGCCAAGAAGCGCAACCCGGCCGCTCAGGTCGGCGACTACATCGCCGAAGCCTTGCCGCCGCTGGAATACGGCCGCATCGCCGCCCAGTCGGCAAAGCAGGTGATCGTGCAGAAAGTGCGCGAAGCCGAGCGCGACCGCCAATATCAGGAATACAAGGATCGCATCGGCGACATCGTCAACGGCATCGTCAAGCGGGTGGAATACGGCAACGTGGTCGTCGATCTCGGGCGCGGCGAGGCGATCGTGCGCCGCGACGAAATGTTGCCGCGAGAAACCTTCCGCAACGGCGACCGCATCCGCGCTTTCATCTACGACGTGCGCCGCGAGCCGCGCGGGCCGCAGATCTTTCTGTCCCGCACCCACCCGCAATTCATGGCCAAGCTGTTCGCGCAGGAAGTGCCGGAAATCTACGACGGCATCGTCGAGGTGAAAGCGGTGGCGCGGGATCCGGGCTCGCGCGCCAAGATCGCGGTGATTTCGCGGGATTCTTCGGTTGATCCGGTCGGCGCCTGCGTCGGCATGCGCGGCTCTCGCGTGCAAGCGGTGGTCAATGAGCTGCAGGGCGAGAAGATCGACATCATTCCGTGGACGGCGGATCCCGCCAACTTCGTGGTCAACGCGCTCGCGCCCGCCGAGGTCGCCAAGGTCGTGCTCGATGAGGACCGCCAGCGCATGGAGGTGGTGGTGCCCGACCAGCAGCTCTCGCTCGCCATCGGCCGCCGCGGACAGAACGTGCGGCTCGCCTCGCAGCTCACCGGCTGGGACATCGACATCGTCACCGAGCAGGAGGAATCGGAGCACCGCCAGGCCGAATTCGAGAAGCGCACCAAGCTGTTCATCGAGGCGCTCAATGTCGACGAGGTGGTCGGCCAGCTGCTCGCGTCGGAGGGATTCAACTCGGTCGAGGAACTCGCGATGGTCGACGAAAAGGAGGTGGCCGGGATCGAGGGTTTCGACGAGGACACCGCCAACGAGCTGCAGACCCGCGCGCGCGATTATCTCGGCCGGCAAGAAGCCGAGCTCGATGCCAAGCGCCAGGAGCTCGGGGTTGAGGACGCGCTCAAGGAGGTGCCGGGCGTCACCACCGCCATGCTGGTGAAATTGGGCGAGAACGGCATCAAGACGGTCGACGATCTGGCGGGCTGCGCCACCGACGACCTCTTCGGCTGGAGCGAACGCAAGGACGGCGAGACCACGCGCTATCCCGGCTTCCTCGACGGGTTCGACCTGGCGCGCGACGACGCCGAAGCGCTGATCATGCAGGCACGCCTCAAGGCCGGCTGGATCAAGGAGGAAGATCTGGCGCCGCCGGCCGCCGAAGAGGCGGCGGAAGCAGCCGCGGCACCAGCTTAAGGACGGCGAGAGACGCATGCTTGGTCGAGCACACCACGACGCACGCGATGCCGGGCCGCGCAAATCCGCACCGCCCGGCACGGAAAGGTTTTGCGTCGCGACCGGAGCGGTGAAACCGGTCGACGAGATGATCCGTTTCGTCGTCGGCCCGGACGGCGCGGCCGTGCCCGATCTCAAGCGCCGGCTGCCCGGCCGCGGCATCTGGATCACGGCGACACAGCAAGCGTTGCGGAGCGCGATCGCCCGCAAGGCGTTTGCCCGTGCCTTCAAGCGTGACGTCCGCGTTGCCTCCGACCTGGTGGAGACAACCGAGCGCCTGATCGAGCAGGCCGCGCTCGATGCGCTCGCGATCTCTCACAAGGCGGGCAAGGTCGCGATCGGTTTTGCCAAGACCGACGTGGCGCTCGCGCGCGCGCGCGTCGCGGCCCTGCTCAACGCCGCCGAGGCCGCTCCCGACGGAACGAGAAAGCTCGTGGCGGCGCTGCACCGGCGCGAAGACGCCGCGGAAATTGCCGTCATCGACGCGTTTACCTCGGTGCAATTGGGTTTGGCATTGGGACGGTCAAATGTGATACATGCAGCCCTGCTTGCCGGCTCCGAAAGCGAGACGTTTCTGGCGCGTAGCGCGCGCCTCGACCGTTTCCGGGACGGCCGATGCCGGGCGCAGGCGGCGCCCGCAAGGATCAAATCCGCAAGGCGGCGGCAATTGCCGGCTTGCGACGCGACGACATGACGAACACGGCGAAAAGCCAGAGAATTGGGATTGGAATGGCTGAAACGACGGAAAAGACTGGCGAAAAGAAGCTGAGCGTCACCCCCAGCAAGACCCTGAGCCTGAAAGGGCGCGGCGTCGAGCAGGGCGTGGTTCGCCAGAGTTTCAGCCATGGCCGCACCAAGGCGGTCGTCGTCGAGAAGGTGAAAAGCCGCATCCCGACGCGGGCGAAAGCCGAGACCGCCGCGCCTGCTGCGGTCGCCAAGCGTCCCGCCGCCGGCAAGGCGCCGGCCGCTGCGGTGGCCCCGGTCCAGGCGCCCCCCGCGCCGAAGCCGTCCGGGGTGGTGCTGCGAACCCTCACCGAGGAAGAGCGCAGCGCGCGAGCGCGCGCGTTGGGCGATGCCCGGCTGCGCGAAGCCGAAGAGCGCAAGATCGCCGAGGAAGAAGCGCTGTTGCGCAAGTCGCGCGAGAGCGTCGAGCGCAGCGAACGCGACGCCGCCGAAGCGCGCAAGGCGGATGAAGAAAAGCGGCGCAAGCACGACCTCGAAGCCAAGCTCAAGGCCGAGCAGGAGGCGAAGAAGCGTTTCGGCGAGGACGCCGCCGCGGCGGCGAAGTCCCCGGCCGCGCGGCCCGTGCTCGAGCCCGACGAGGAGGAGGCTCCGCGCGTACGCCGCGGTCCCGGTGGAGCGGCGCGGCCGGCGCCGGCGCCGAAGCCGACGCGCAGCGGTCCGCAGAAAAGTCGCGGGCGGCTCACATTGGTGACCGCCCTCAGCGCCGACGAGGAGCGCGAGCGATCGGTCGCGGCCTTCCGCCGACGCGTCCAGCGCCTGAAGGGTCACGCCGCCGACGAGCCAAAGGAAAAGCTCGTCCGCGAGGTCACCATTCCGGAAACCATCACGATCCAGGAGCTCGCCAACCGCATGGCCGAGCGTGGCGTGGATGTGATCAAGCTTTTGATGAAGCAGGGCCACATGGCGCAGATCAACGACGTGATCGACGCCGATACTGCCCAGCTGCTGGCGGAAGAATTGGGTCACACCGTCAAACGCGTGGCCGAATCCGACGTGGAGGAAGGACTGTTCGACGTCGCCGACGATCCGGTCTCGCTGATGCCGCGTCCGGCCGTCGTGACCGTCATGGGCCACGTCGACCACGGCAAGACCTCCTTGCTCGATGCCATCCGTTCGACCGAGGTGGCGGCGGGCGAAGCCGGCGGCATCACTCAGCATATCGGCGCCTACCAGGTGACGGCGCCCTCGGGCAGCAAGATCACCTTCATCGACACGCCGGGCCACGCCGCTTTCACCGCCATGCGCGCACGCGGCGCCAAGGTGACCGACATCGTCGTGCTCGTGGTCGCGGCCGATGACGGCGTCATGCCGCAGACGGTCGAGGCGATTCATCACGCCAAGGCCGCAAAGGTCCCGATCATCGTGGCGATCAACAAAATCGACAGGCCGGACGCCAGGCCTGACCGGGTGCGCACCGAACTGCTGCAGCACGAGATTCAGGTCGAGACGCTCGGTGGCGAAGTCCTCGACGTCGAGGTGTCCGCAACCAAGAAGCTCAATATCGACAAGCTCCTGGAAACCATCGGTTTGCAGTCGGAAATCCTCGACCTCAAGGCCAACCCGAACCGACCGGCCGAAGGTACGGTGATCGAGGCCAAGCTCGACCGCGGTCGCGGTCCGGTCGCGACCGTCCTGGTCCAGCGCGGCACGCTGCATGTCGGCGACCTCATCGTGGCCGGCGCCGACTGGGGCCGCGTGCGTGCCCTGGTCTCGGACACCGGCTCGCCGGTCGACGCGGCAGGGCCCTCCACCCCGGTCGAGGTGCTCGGCTTCAACGGCACGCCCGAGGCCGGCGATCGGCTGGCGGTCGTCCAGTCGGAGGGACGCGCCCGCGAAGTCACCGACTACCGCGCCCGGCAGCGGCGCGACAAATTGGCCGCGCGCGCGACCGGCATGCGCGGCTCGCTCGAGCAGATGATGAGCCAGCTCAAGGCCTCGGGCCGGAAAGACCTGGCGCTGATCATCAAGGCCGATGTGCAGGGTTCGCTCGAGGCGATCATCGGTGCAATCGAGAAGCTCGCCACCGAGGAGGTCGGCGCACGCGTGATCCACTCCGGCGTAGGGGGCATCACCGAATCCGACGTGACGCTGGCGGAGGCATCCGGCGTGCCGATCATCGGCTTCAACGTGCGCGCCCACAAGGAGGCGCGCGAGGCGGCCGAGCGCGTCGGCATCGAGATTCGCTACTACAACATCATCTACGACCTCGTGGACGACGTGAAGAAGGCGATGTCCGGCCTGCTGGCGCCGAGCGTGCGCGAGACCATGCTGGGCAACGCCACCATCCTCGAGATTTTCAAAGTCTCCAAGGTCGGCAACGTGGCGGGTTGCCGCGTCACCGACGGCGTGGTCGAGCGTGGCGCCAATGTCCGCCTCATCCGCGACAGCGTGGTCGTGCACGAGGGCAAGCTCTCCCAGCTCAAACGCTTCAAGGACGACGTGCGGGAAGTGGCCGCCGGCCAGGAATGCGGCATGGGCTTCGAGAACTATCAGGACATGAAGGTCGGCGACGTCATCGAATGCTACCGAGTGGAGACGGTGCAACGCTCGCTGTGAGTTCGGAACTCCGGCGGCGCCAGCACACGCCCACCCCTGCACGGTCATGCCGCTCCCGCCGCCCAAGGGCGGGCAGGCTCCGGCGGCCATCCAGTATCCGCGGGCAACCCCGGCCGGACGTGATCGTGCGGCATCTACCGGATCATCCCCCGCCCGCTTCGCGAAGCGATGTTTTGCGGACGATGAGATCGAATGAGGTCGATCATGGCCCGCCGACATCAGCGGCGCGAGACCGCCACGAGTCACTCGCCCTCCCAGCGCCAGCTGCGGGTCGGTGAACTGGTGCGCCACGCGCTGGCGGATATGCTGACGCGCGGGGAGGTGCATGACCCCGTGATCGAGGGACACCTGATCACGGTGCCGGAGGTCCAGATGGCGGCCGATCTGCGGCTCGCGACGATCTACGTCATGCCGCTCGGCGGCCGCGATGCGGATGCGGTGCTGGCCGCGCTGGAGCGCAACAAGCGCTTCCTGCGTGGCGAGATCGCGCGGCACGTTAACCTGAAATTTGCACCCGAGATCAGGTTTCGGATCGACGAGCGATTCGAGGAAGCGGAACGAATTGAGAAGCTTTTGCGAACGCCCGCCGTGCGGCGCGATCTCGAGAACAAGGATTTGGGCGATTCGGACCCGGACCGCAAAACGGACGAAGAAAGTTGACGCAGGTCATCGCTGAGAAGCCGAGCGCGCAGGCGAATGTCGGGCGCGGAAAGCGCGACGTGCACGGCTGGCTCGTGCTCGACAAGCCCGTGGGCATGACTTCGACCCATGCCGTGAGCGTGGTGAAGCGCTTGTTCCGCGCCAAACGCGCCGGGCACGCCGGCACCCTCGACCCGCTGGCATCGGGTTTGCTGCCGATCGCGCTCGGGGAAGCGACCAAGACCGTTTCCTTCGTCATGGACGGCCGCAAAATCTACCGCTTCACGGTGCGCTGGGGCGAGGAGCGCGATACCGACGATGCCCAAGGCCAAGTCACCGGGACGAGCGCCGGACGTCCCACCGCCGAAGCCATCCGCGCGCTCATTCCGCGCTTCAGCGGCCTGATCGAGCAGGTGCCGCCGCGCTTTTCGGCCGTGAAGATCGAGGGCGAGCGCGCCTATGACCTCGCGCGCGACGGCGAGGTGGTGGAGCTGGCGCCGCGTCCGGTCGAGATCCATCGCCTCGAATTGGTCGCGACGCCCGATCCCGATCACAGCGTGCTCGCCGCCGAGTGCGGAAAGGGCACCTATGTGCGCGCGCTCGCCCGCGACATGGGCCGTGCGCTTGGCTGTTTTGGACATATCGCGGCGCTGCGCCGCACGACAGTCGGTCCTTTCGGCGAGGATGTCGCCATGAGCCTCGACGCCCTGCAGCAGCTCGCGCAGTCCCGCGGCGACGGCGAGCACGTGGTCGAGCCATCGGCGCTGCTCCCGGTCGAGGCCGCGCTTGCGGCCCTGCCGATGTTGCGGGTGAGCCCCGCCGACGCCGGCCGGCTGGCCCGCGGGCAGGCGGTGCTGTTGCGCGGACGCGACGCGCCGGTCATGGCCGGCTGGGTGTCGGTCTGCGCCCACGGCGCGCTCCTGGCGCTGGCGGAGGTCGAGAAGGGCGAATTGCGCCCGCGGCGCATCTTCAACCTCCCGCGCGCCTAGTGCCCCGAACCCGAAGTTCGCGCACACCATGCGCGCAAATGCGATCGCGAACTTCGGGTTCAAAAGGGGCACTAGAATCAGAGAGTTGCTAGTGGTCCTTGGATTCCGAAGTTCGTATCTGAACGTGCCGCGAGTGCTGACGAACTTCGGAATTGGACCACTAGCGCATGGTCCGGAAAAGTGGCGAAGCGTAAGGCCGGCCAATGGGTTGCGCGGCAGCTACGGCACATGCGAGCGGCCCAGCGAGCGCGCAATTTCCGCTGGCGTCCGCTGGCGTTTTGCGTTATTGCCCCGGTTGCGCGGGCTAGAGCGGCTTGCGTTCCCGTGGAATCGGGACCCGCTCTGGCTTATTGATTGCACGCGTTTTGAGTTGAACGCGTTTTCTCGATCGACCGGCGCTCGCGGCGCGGGAAATGCGATAAGGCCCGCGCAGACGACTCGTGGTGACCGTGCTGGACGACATCCCGGCCCGGCCGCCGACCGTGACCCCGACAGGAAAAGGACAACCCGATGTCGATAACGACCGGCCGCAAGGCCGAAGTCATCAAGACCTATGCGACCAAGGCCGGTGATACCGGTTCGCCGGAAGTGCAGGTGGCGATTCTCTCGGAGCGCATCAACAGCCTGACCGAGCATTTCAAGACCCACGTCAAGGACAATCACTCCCGGCGTGGGTTGCTCAAGCTCGTGTCCCAGCGTCGCCAGCTCCTCGACTACCTCGCCCGTATCGACGCAGCGCGCTACAAGTCGTTGATCGAGCGGCTGGGTATTCGCCGCTGAAGATTTGTGCGCGCGTTGCTCGCGCGTTTTGAAGCGGATACCGGGTCGATCCGCTGTTCATCCGGCAGCCAGGCCGCTGCCGATTTGGGAAGACGGGCCGAACGATCGCCCGTCCCTTCAATGGAAGGCTCGAAGGCCATGGCAGGATCGCCGGAGGCTGTTTCGGTTGGCGTCACAGCCACAGACCGCAGCCCCTCGCCGTCTTGCTCATGGCTTTCGCGCCTTCGCAAAAACCATGAAAGACAACCGCAATGTTCGATATCCATCGTGTTGAACTCGACTGGGGAGGGCGCAAGCTCGTCCTAGAGACCGGCAAGATCGCGCGCCAGGCGGACGGCGCCGTCGTCGCCACCTATGGCGAATTAAAGGTGCTGGCGACCGTGGTCGCCTCCAAGGAGCCGCGCGAAGGCGTCGACTTCCTGCCGCTCACCGTCGACTACCAGGAGAAGTTCTACGCCGCGGGCCGCATCCCCGGCGGCTATTTCAAGCGCGAAGGCCGCCCGACCGAGAAAGAGACGCTGGTTTCGCGGCTGATCGATCGCCCGGTGCGGCCGCTGTTCGCCGAGGGCTGGCGCAACGAAACCCAGGTGATCGTGACGACGCTGTCGCATGATCTCGAGAACGATCCCGATGTCCTGGCGATGATCGCGGCCTCGGCGGCGCTGACGCTCTCGGGCGCGCCCTTCATGGGGCCGCTCGGCGCCGCGCGCGTCGGCTTCATCAACAATGAATACGTGCTCAACCCGTTGCTCGAAGAGATGACTGAAAGCCAGCTCGACCTCGTCGTCGCCGGCACCCAGGACGCCGTGCTGATGGTCGAATTGGAGGCGAAGGAGCTGGCGGAAGACGTGATGCTCGGCGCCGTGATGTTCGGCCATCGCCATTTCCAGCCCGTGATCGAAGCCATCATCAAACTGGCGGAGAAGGCGGCGAAGGAACCGCGCGAGCTGCAAGCGGCGGACAACTCGACGCTCGAACGAGAAATGCTCGCGCTGATCGAGCCGGATTTGCGCGCGGCCTACGCCATCGCCGACAAGATGGAGCGCCACAAGGCCACCGACGCCGCCAAGACCAAGGTGACGGCGCATTTCTGCCCCGAGGGCGTGGAGAACCCGCCCTATTCCAAGCAGCAGGTCGCCGGCGTCTTCAAGAAGATCGAAGCCAAGATCGTGCGCTGGAACATTCTCGATACCGGTCGCCGCATCGATGGCCGCGATGTGAAGACGGTGCGACCCATCGTCTCGGAGGTCGGCGTGCTGCCGCGCGCGCACGGCTCGGCGCTGTTCACCCGCGGCGAGACGCAGGCGCTGGTGGTGGCGACGCTCGGCACCGGCGAGGACGAGCAGTGGATCGACGCGCTGCAGGGGACCTACAAGGAGACGTTCCTCCTGCACTACAACTTCCCGCCATTCTCGGTCGGCGAGACCGGACGAATGGCCGGGCCGCGCCGCCGCGAGATCGGCCACGGCAAGCTCGCCTGGCGTGCGATTCATCCGATCCTGCCGGCACACCACGAATTCCCCTATACGCTGCGCGTGGTCTCGGAGATCACGGAGTTGAACGGCTCCTCATCGATGGCCACCGTCTGCGGCACCTCGCTCGCGCTGATGGACGCCGGCGTCCCGCTCAAGCGTCCCACCGCCGGCATCGCCATGGGCCTCATCCTCGAAGGCGAGCGCCACGCCGTGCTGTCCGACATTCTCGGCGACGAGGACCATCTCGGGGACATGGATTTCAAGGTCGCCGGCACCGAGCGGGGTGTGACCTCGCTGCAGATGGACATCAAGATCGCCGGCATCACCGAGGAGATCATGCGCGTTGCACTCGGCCAGGCGAAGGACGGCCGCATGCACATCCTGGGTGAAATGGCGAAGGCCCTCACCCAGCACCGCGACCAGCTCGGCGAGCACGCCCCGCGCATCGAGGTGTTCAACATTCCCGTCGACAAGATCCGCGAAGTGATCGGCTCCGGCGGCAAGGTCATCCGCGAGATCGTGGAGAAGACCGGCGCCAAGATCGACATTTCGGACGACGGCACGGTGAAGGTGGCGTCCGCCAACGGCGACGCCATGAAGGCGGCGATCAACTGGATCAAGTCGATCGCGTCCGAACCCGAGGTCGGTCACATCTACGAGGGCACCGTGGTCAAGGTGATGGACTTCGGCGCGTTCGTGAACTTCTTCGGCGCCAAGGACGGCCTGGTGCATATCAGCCAGCTGGCGCCGCGCCGGGTGCAGAAGGTCACCGACGTGGTCAAGGAAGGCGACAAGGTGAAGGTGAAGCTTCTCGGCTTCGACGAGCGCGGCAAGGTGCGCCTGTCCATGAAGGTCGTCGACCAGGCCACCGGCGAGGACCTCGAAGCCAAGCAGAAGGCCGAGGCCGAGCAACAGCGCGGCGATCCGCAGCGTGAAGCAGCGGCCGGCGGGGAGTAGCTGCCGCGCGTTTTGCAAGATGTCGAGGGGCGGCCGGCGGGCCGCCTTTCTAGAGCGCATCCCGATTGGATCGAATCGTGATGCGCTCTGGATTCTTCGATTTTGCGCATGTTCTGTTCGGAAAACCGGTTCCCACTTTTCCGGAACATGCGCTAGCTAGACCGAAATCGCTTCGCATGGAACGTCACGATGGAGAGGATCGCCCCTTGGTGCGTCCTCCCGCCGAGCGCGGGGTCGCCGGACAGGTTCACTCCCGCGTGCCGACCAGGAAGAACGTTTTCCGCACGCCCAGACCCTTGATCTCGGTCGCGCCGCGCTCCTCGAACGCAAACGCGTCCCGGGTGAGATCGCGGAATGCCTCGGTGACCTGGATCCGGCCGGGTTCACCGTAGGATTCCATGCGCGATGCGGTATTCACGGCATCGCCCCAGACATCGTAGGAGAAGCGCGTGTCGCCGATCACCCCGGCGGTCGCCGGTCCGCAGTGGATGCCGGCGCGCAGCTTGAGCTTGCGGCACCCGAGCGGCGGCTGGCGTTCGATCACCTCCATCATCGCCAGCGCGAGCCGGCCGACTGCAACCGCGGCAGCAGCGGCCCGGCCGTCGAAGCCGCCCGCCGCCATGTAGCTGTCCCCGATCGTCTTGATCTTGTCGACCTCGTACTGTTCGCACAGCGCGTCGAGGGCGCGCACGAGCCGGTCAAGAAAGTCGACGACCTCCTCGGGCGCGAGATCGTGCGCCGCCGCGGTGAAACCGGCCAGGTCCGCGAACATGACGCTGAGCATGTCGATCTTGTCGGCGATGCGCGCTTCGCGGCCGGACTTCAAGCGCGTCGCGATCGCCTGCGGCATCAGCGTCGCGATCAAGGCCTCGGAGCGCTCGTGCTCATCTTGCAGCTCCATCCTGGCACGATCGCGATCCCACAGCGCATAGAAGATGATCGCGGCGACGATCGCGGCTGTGTTGATCATGGCCTGGCTCGACAGCAGATCGCGAAATTCGCGATCCTCCGGCATGACCAGCCCGGAAACCGGCGCGAGATTGAGCGCGACCATCAGCGCAATGACATAAAGGCCGAAGAAGGCGAGGAATAAACGCCAGTTTTCCACGCCGAAAAAGAACAGCATCGCCCCGCCAAGCGCGTAGTAGACGTGAAGCTCGCTGGCGAGGCCGAGCGACCACACGATGAACATCTGCCCGAACAGAACACCGACAACCAGGGTGATCGCGCCGACGTGCTCGCCCAGACGATGCAGGCGCGGGACCAGCAGCGAAATCGCCAGCATGAAGACATTGTCGGCATTGACGAGGATGAGCCCACGAAAATCATGGACGCCGTTGATGATCAGATGCGACAGCGCGGTCGCAGCCACCGCAAAGGCCGCGACGTTGACGCAACGTTGGCGCTCGATCACCAGCGCGTCCGTTGAAACGATCCCGACCGATATCAGCCGCTCGAGCCACGCCGGCAGTTGCAGGGCGGGCTTGGGCTTGCGGCGAACGAGGTCGCGCAGTCGCGTCATGGCGCCAGCCTAGAGCGAAATCGCTTCGCGTTGAATTGCGATTTCGCTCTGAGCATTTGTTTGATCGCATGATCTGATCCGAAAAGTCCGCAAGTTTTCGGGATCATGCTCTACTACTGGGGCGCCCCGCGCCGCGTCCGGGCGCCGCGCGACGCTTGATTCCTTGCGTCCGTTCCGAGCGTCTCGGTGACGATCTGCCCGAGCGCGACGAAATCAATTTTCCGCGGCGAGCTGCGGCGCCAGGCGAGCCCGATGGTCCGGCCGGGCTGCGGCGGCGCAAAGCGCAGGAGCTTGACCCGCTCGTCGCGCACCTCCACGTCGATGGCGACCTCCGGCAGCAACGTGACGCCATAGCCGTTGGCGACCATCTGCATGACGGTGGCAAGGCTGGTCGCGCCGAGACCCATGGAGCCGCTGCCGCCGCCGGCGCGCCGGCTGTCGGCGCAATAGGCGAGCGCCTGGTCGCGCAGGCAATGGCCCTCTTCCAGCAGGATCAGCTGCCGCGGATCGATATCGTGGGCGGCGACGCGGGATGTTTCCGGCCGCGGATCGCCGGCCGGCACCGCGAACAGGAAGGGATCGTCGAACAGTCGGACGGTCTCGATCTCGGCCTCCGGCACCGGCAGCGCCAGCATCACCACGTCGAGCGTTCCCCGCACCAGTTCGTCGATCAGGACCTTGGTCTGGGTTTCCCGCAGCTCGATGCGCAAATCCGGATGCCGCCGCTGCAGCGGGGGCAGAATCTTCGGCAGGACGTAGGGCGCGAGCGAGGGGATGATGCCCAGCATCAGGCGGCCGCTGAGGATGCGGCTGCGGTGGCGGGCCAGGTCCACGAGGTCGCGGCCGGCGGCAAGCATGCTTTCGCCCCGCCGCGCCACCTCGATGCCCACCTCGGTGAGCGCCACCGCGCCCGGGCGCCGTTCCACCAGTTGCACGCCCAGGAATTTTTCCAGGTCGCGGATCTGCATGGAGAGCGCCGGCTGCGTGACCGCGCAGGCATCGGCGGCGCGCCCGAAGTGGCGATGCTCGGCCAGTGCGCCGAGATACCGCAGCTGCCGCAGCGTGACCATCGTCTATAAGATATTCTTATCGGCAGGCGCAGGCAATCCGATTAGACCTAATCCAGGCCGCGGGCCATGGTGCGCCCGGGGGCGGTCCCGAAGCGATCAGCCGCACGAAACCAGCCGTACAGAACCAGCCGTACAGGAGGAGTGATTCCATAGCCGAACGTCCGACCTTGAGCGCTGGCGCTCGGCCGCACGGCTACTGCGCCGCGTCCTTGGCGATCACGCTCTCATTCGCCGCGGTCTCATCCTTGAGCGAGCCGGGATGCGGCATGGCAATGACGTTGTAGCCGGAATCGACGAAGTGGACGTCGCCGGTGACGCCGGTGGAGAGGTCGGAGAGCAGATAGAGCGCGGCGCCGCCGATCTCGTCCAGCGTCACCCCGCGGCGCAGGGGCGAGTGGCGCTGCTGGAAGGCGGATATCTGCCGCGCATCGGTGATGCCGGCGCCGGCAAGCGTGCGGATCGGCCCGGCCGAGATGGCATTGACGCGGATGGCGGCTGCCCCGAAATCCACCGCCAGATAGCGCACCGACGCTTCGAGCGCCGCCTTGGCTACCCCCATCACATTGTAGTTCGGCATCGCGCGCTGTCCGCCATTGTAGGTCAGCGTCAGCATCGCCCCGCCGGCCGGCATCAGCGTCGCCGCGCGCCTGGCCACTTCGGTGAAGGAGAAGCAGGAGATGATCATGGTGCGCACGAAGTTCTCGCGCGTGGTGTCGGCGTAGCGGCCCTTGAGCTCGTTCTTGTCGGAAAAGGCAATGGCGTGAACGAGGAAGTCGAGCGAGCCCCATTTCTCCGCGAGCGCGGCGAAGACAGCATCGACCGAGGCGACCTGCTCCACGTCGCACGGCAGCAGGAGCGAGGCGCCTACCGACTCCGCCAGCGGCTTGACGCGGCGGCCGAGCGCCTCGCCCTGGTAGCTGAAGGCGAGCGTCGCGCCCTGCGCGGCGAGCGTGCGGGCGATGCCCCAGGCGATCGAATGGTCATTCGCGACCCCCATGATCAGCCCGCGTTTGCCCTGCATCAATTGCATCATGCCGCCCGGATTTGCCACTCTGTTGCCTGTTCCTCGCGCGCGAGCGCCGCTATCGGCCTCTATTGCATCCCTCAAACATCGAGGCGCTTGAGCACCACGGAAGCGTTTGTGCCGCCGAAGCCGAACGAGTTCGACAGCACGCAGCCGAGCTTCACGTCGTCGCGGCGTTCGCGCACGATCGGCATATCGGCGAAAGCCGGATCGAGCGTCTCGATGTTGGCGCTTTCGCAGATGAAGCCGTTGTTCATCATGAGCAGGGAATAGATCGCTTCCTGCGCGCCGGCGGCGCCGAGCGAATGGCCGGTCAGCGATTTCGTCGCCGCGATCGGCGGGCATTTGTCGGCGAAGACTTCGCGGATCGCCTCGATCTCCTTGAGATCTCCGATCGGGGTCGAGGTGGCGTGCGGGTTGATGTAATCGACCGGCGCCTTGACGCCCGCGAGCGCCATCCGCATGCAACGCACCGCGCCTTCACCCGAGGGCGCCACCATGTCGAACCCGTCGGAGGTGGCACCATAGCCCGCGACCTCGGCGTAGATGCGCGCGCCGCGCGCCTTGGCATGTTCGAGCTCTTCCAGCACCAGCACGCCCGCGCCGCCGGCGATGACGAAGCCGTCGCGGTCGACGTCGTAGGCGCGCGAAGCCTTGCTCGGCGTCTGATTGAAGCTCGAGGACATGGCGCCCATCGCGTCGAACAGCACGGATAACGTCCAGTCGAGTTCCTCGCAGCCGCCGGCGAAGATCGTGTCCTGCTTGCCCAGCTGGATCACCTCCGCCGCGTTGCCGATGCAATGGTTCGAGGTCGCGCAGGCCGACGAGATCGAATAGCTGACCCCCTTGATCTTGAACCAGGTGGCGAGCGTCGCGGAGGCCGTGGACGACATCGCCTTGGGTACGGCGAACGGTCCGACCCGCTTGGGACCCTTGCTGCGGGCGATGTCGGCCGCCTCGACGATGGCGCGGGTCGAGGGACCGCCCGAGCCCATGATGATGCCGGTCCGCTCGTGCGAGATTTCGCCGTCCTCGAGGCCGGCATCGCGGATCGCCTGCTCCATGGCGACATGGTTCCAGGCCGCGCCGCCGCCGAGAAAACGCATGGCGCGGCGGTCGATCGCCTCTTCCGCCTTGAGACTGGGCGCGCCGTGCACCTGACAGCGAAAGCCGAGCTCGGCATATCTGCCGGCGCGCGAAATGCCCGACTTGGCCTCGCGCAAGCTGGCCAGAACCTCCTGGGTGTTGTTGCCGATCGATGAGACGATGCCCATCCCGGTGACGACGACCCGTCTCATGAATGCCTCGTCCGCATCTTGGCTCGGGCAGCGCGCGCGGGCCGCCGCCGTCAGCCTCCGCTCGGCTGCATCACCTCGTCGCGGAACAGACCGACCTTGAGGTCCATCGCCCGATAGATGATGGAGCCGTCCGCCGACAGCCAGCCATCGGCAACTCCGAGCACGAGCTTGCTGCGCATGACCCGCTTGATGTCGATGCCGTACACGACATTCTTGACCGTCGGCAGCACCTGTCCGGAGAACTTCAGTTCGCCGAGCCCGAGCGCGCGGCCCTTGCCGGGCGCGCCGAGCCAGCCCAGGAAAAAGCCGAGCAGCTGCCACAGCGCGTCCAGGCCGAGACAGCCGGGCATGACCGGATCTCCCTTGAAATGACAGGGAAAAAACCAGAGGTCCGGCTTGAGCTCGAGGACGGCGCGAACCAAGCCCTTGCCATATTCGCCGCCGGCTTCCGCGATCTCGGAGATGCGGTCGAACATCAGCATGGGGGGAAGCGGCAGTTGCGCATTGCCCGAGCCGAACAACTCGCCGCGGGCGCAGGCCAATAGGTCATCGTATCCGAAGCTTGTGCGCCGGTTCTCCATCCGCATCCCTGTTCTGGCCGCCTGATCGGATCCCAAAGCCTGGAACTCCTAACATAGGCAGCCGGGGGGGCAAAGCCAGCTACCCCGGTGGAGGCGGCCAGATTAGAATTGCCCCAGTCTTATTGCGAAGGAGTTGCATGTCCGGCGCCATATGTTACAAATGCAACAATCGTTTTCGAGTAGGGTAGGGAAGGTTCAGGTGTGCCCATGACACCGTCGCGAACAATCGTTTTCACCAACGCCGTCGAGGGGGTCGCGAATGCGCCGCCGCGCTCGGTCCTGACCGGCTGTCCGTGGCACGATGTCAAGTCCATGTTGCGCGACGTCGGCTTGCGTCCGACCCGCCAGCGCATGGCGCTCGGCTGGATCCTGTTCGGCAAGGGGGACCGGCACATCACGGCCGAGATGCTCTACGAAGAGGCCACCAAGGCGAAGGTGCCGGTATCGCTCGCCACCGTCTACAACACGCTGCACCAGTTCACCGATGTCGGACTGTTGCGCCAAGTCGCCGTCGACGGCTCGAAGACCTATTTCGATACCAACGTCTCCCAGCACCACCACTTCTTCGTCGAGGGCGAGAACGATCTCCTCGATATTCCCGACGCCGACGTGGTCGTCGGCAAGACGCCGATCCCGCCGGAAGGCTACGAGGTCGCGCGCATCGACGTGGTGGTCCGGTTGCGGCGCAAGGGCCGCTGAACGACACTCGGCTCGAGCGGCTTCGCCGGGGGCGGCTGCGTGAGCGCAGATCGGCCCGGGCCTGCAGCAGTTGATTTGCCGGAATCTTCTCCCGCCCCGTTCTCGGATTCGGCTGGGCGCGGGCGTCCTTGGCGGCGCGGCCGCGGGCGGAACTACTCCACCTTCTCGTTCGGATAGACGCCCCAGAGCTGTTCTTGCACGGCCCAGCCGTCGAATCCCGGGCCGGCAATGCGGCACCAGCTCCCGGTGCAGCGCTTCACAGCGGCGAGCACGCCGGCCTGCAGCCGCGCGACCACCGCGGCGTCGCTCTCGGCCTCTTCATAGAGCGGCACGAGTTGCGTCTTGTCCTTGGGCGTGACCACCGCGGTGCGCCGTCCCGACAGCAGCGAGTGGTAGACCCAGCCCTCCGAGCCTTCCCAATCGCGAATGCGCCGCCAGTTGTCGGACTCGGCGGTGATCTCGACCGGCAAGCCGGCACGGGTATAGACGAAGGTCACCTCGTGGTCGCGGGTCGGCCCGCCGCGCACGTTCACGCGATCGGGCTTGAGGCTGACGAAGCGCGGCACGGGCAGGCCGCTCTTGGGACCGACGGCGATTTCGCCTGCGGCGTGCGCCGCGGCGACGCAGGTCAGCGCCGCGGCCGCGGCAAGCGCCGCCTGCCAGCAGTATCGGGCGAGCTGCAAACCATGCTTCGAGGTCATCGGCCCACGACACCGGAACAAAGTCATTGTGGCGATCGAGCCGCGGCGGCGGCCCGGACGATGGCGGCGCGGGCGCTTGTCTTCACACGTCCATCTGTTACAGAGGGACGCCGTTACGGACACCCGCCCGCGTCGAAAGGGACGCCAGTGTCGGGCACGGCGGTTAAGGAGACCTGAACGGAGGAGCGCACCCCTTCCCGAGGTCGCGAGCTGGCGAGGGTCGAACCATGGCGAATCGCAAGAAGCCGCTGGTCATCGTCACGCGCAAGCTTCCGGACAGGGTCGAGACCCGCATGCGCGAACTCTTCGACGCGCAGCTCAACCTCGACGACAAACCCATGACCCAGGCCGAACTGGCGGAAACGGTAAAGGCCGCCGACGTGCTGGTCCCCACCGTGACCGACCGCATCGACGCCTCGGTGCTGAGCAAGGCCGGCGACAAGCTCAAGCTGATCGCCAATTACGGCAATGGCGTCGACCACATCGACGTCGCCACCGCGCTCAGCCGCGGCATCACCGTGACCAATACGCCGGGCGTCCTCACCGAGGACACCGCGGACATGACCATGGCGCTCATCCTCGCCGTGCCGCGCCGTCTTGCCGAAGGCGCCGCGGTCTTGAGCGAGGACAAGCCGTGGAACGGCTGGGCGCCGACCTGGATGCTCGGCCATCGCATCTGGGGCAAGCGTCTCGGCATCATCGGCATGGGACGAATCGGCCAGGCGGTGGCGCGCCGCGCCCGCGCCTTCGGCCTGCAGATCCATTATCACAACCGCCGGCGCCTGCCGGCCAAGGTCGAGGAGGAGCTCACCGCGACCTATTGGGAAAGCCTCGATCAGATGCTCGCCCGCATGGACATCATCTCGGTCAACTGCCCGCACACGCCGGCGACCTTCCACCTGCTGTCGGCGCGCCGGCTCAAGCTCATCCGTCCCGAGGCCTATATCGTCAATACCGCGCGCGGCGAGGTGATCGACGAGAACGCGCTGGTGCGCCTGATCGCAGCGGGCGATATCGCGGGCGCGGGCCTCGACGTGTTCGAGCACGAACCGGCGGTGAACCCGAAACTCGTCAAGCTTGCGCGCATGGGCAAGGTGGTGCTGCTGCCGCATATGGGCTCGGCCACGCTCGAAGGCCGCATCGACATGGGCGAGAAGGTCATCGTCAATATCAAGACCTTTCTCGATGGGCACAGGCCCCCGGACCGCGTCCTGCCGTCGATGCTTTGAGAATCCGCCGCCCAGTCCTTGGTGCGATTCGCCACGATCTCTTGTATCATTGCGGGACCGACGCAATCTCAAGGAGAGCCGCCGATGCGTGCCTTGCTCGTGGCCGGCGTGGCCGTCGTCGCCTCGCTCGCGCCTGCTTTCGCCGCGGTCCTCGCACCGAGCGAAATCCAGGCAACCTTCTTCACCGGTCAGGCGTTCACTTCGTCGACGCCCTCGAATGTCAAGTTCAAGATGGTGTTCACCGCCGACGGCAAGATGACGCGCGAGCCGATCGCCAGCGCCGGCGCCAAGGGCGAGGGCACCTGGAAGCTCACCAAGGAAGGCTTCTGCACCACCTGGAAGGGCTCCAAGGCCAACTGCTTCCGTATCCTCACCGCCGGCGACAAAAAATGGTCGGTGGTGAAGGGCACGACCGCGGTCGCGACCTGGACGAAGTGACGTGACGCGGCGAGCATGGGGCTTCGGAAGCTGGGCCTGCCGGTCCTGATCCTTTGGCATCCCGGGCGGGACTAGCGATCTCCGTGCAGCGATAAATCCCGAATCGTCGGATGCTCGCCCGACAGCGGATTGGACGGGTCCCACCCGTAGTGCAGCGTCTCGAACCGCATGGAGCGGGCATCGAACATGACGAGCCGGCCGGTGAGGCCTTCGCCGAAGCCGACGATCTCCCGGATCACTTCGAGCGCCATCAGCGAGCCGAGCACGCCGGTGAGCGCGCCGAGGATGCCGGCCTCGGCGCAGGCGGGGACGGTGCCGGGTGGCGGCGGCTCGGGAAACAGACAGCGGTAGGTCGGGTTGGGGGTGCCGTCCTGCTTGCGCTCGTGGGCGCGGATGGTGGTGAGGGTGCCGTCGAAAATCCCGACCGCCGAGGTCACGAGCGGCTTGTTCGCGAAAAAGCAGGCGTCCGATACCAGATAGCGCGTGGCGAAGTTGTCGGAGCCGTCGGCGACGATGTCATAGCCGCGGATGAGCTCGAGTGCGTTTGCCGCGACCAGCCGCGTCGCGTGGGTCTCGACCGCGACATGCGGATTGAGGCGCCGGATCGCGGCCGCCGCGCTCTCCACTTTGGAAGCGCCGATCTCGGGGGTGCCGTGGATCACCTGGCGCTGCAGGTTCGACAGCGCGACCTTGTCGTCGTCGACGACGCCGAGCGTTCCGACTCCCGCCGCAGCCAGATAGAGCAGCGCCGGCGCCCCCAGCCCGCCGGCGCCGATCACCAGCACACGCGCGCGCTTGAGGGCCTGCTGGCCAGGTCCGCCGACCTCGCGCAGGACGATGTGGCGGGCGTAGCGTTCGAGCTCCTCGGCACTGAGCATGGGTGATCCAGTTCTCGCCGGTTCCCATCATCCGCGAAAGCGGCCGCTTTGCAACGTCACGCCCGCGGCTCGCGCTTGGCGGGAGCGTGCTTTCAGTTGCCACGGGCACGCGCCGGTCACAGCTTTACCGGAATCGGCGTCCAATGCTTGGCCAAGCCGGCCACATTGCCGTCAGGTGCATCCGATATGCGCGAGCCCTGAGCGCAGATGAGTTGCGCAGTCTGCGCCGGCTTGATTGCTACCACGGACCGGCTTCGCGTTGCCGGACGCGCGGTGCCCGCATTGGCGGATATGCGGCGATCCGCTAGATTTGCGAGCGGGGCAAGCTGAGCCGTGCCGGAGTTCCCATGCGGATTGTGGGTGCCGTTCTCCTTCTTCTCCTCGCCGCGCTCCCGGCGAGTGCCCAGAACGACAGCACCTCGCAACCAGCCGTCACGGCAAAGCCGACTGCCCAGCCGGCCAAGTCCCGCAAGGCAGCCGCAGCCGCCGCGGCGGCACGAGCCCGCGCCGCCGCCCAGCGTGCGCGGCCCGCCGTGCCGCCGTCCGAGCACGCCCCGCCGGCAAGCGGCGAAAGCGCGTCTCGTCTCTTCGGCGCGGCCGCGCGAAAGCGCACGGCGCCGCCGCCGGGTCCGGCCCACGAGGCCGCCATGCCGCTCGCGGACCGCGTGGCCATCCAGTTCGACCTCGCCTGGTCCGGCGACTACAACGGTCTGATCAATGGCGAGGCCGGCGACAAGACCACCGCCGCCATCAAGGCGTTCCAGCGCAATCGCAAGTTCAAGGAGACCGGCGTGCTCAATACGCAGGAGCGCGCCCTGCTTGCCGCCGCCGCCAAGGCGAAGCAGACCCAAGTCGGCTGGAGCATGGTCGACGATGCGGTCACCGGCGCCCGGATCGGGCTTCCGACCAAGCAGGTGCCGAACAAGCGCGAGAGCCGCACCGGCACCCGCTGGTCCTCGGCGCAAGGCCAGATTCAAGTCGAGACCTTCAAGATCAGGGAGCCCGGCACGACGCTTGCGGCGGTGTACGAGCAACAGAAGAAGGAACCGTCGACCCGCAAGCTCGAGGTCAATCTCCTACGCCCGGACTTCTTCATCCTGTCGGGCATGCAGAATCTGAAGAGGTTCTACGTGCGCGCCGAGATCAAGGATGGCGAGGTGCGCGGCATGACGGTGCTCTACGACCAGGCCACCGCACCCATCATGGATCCGGTCGCGGTCGTGATGTCGAGCACGTTCACCCCGTTCCCCGGCGTCTCCGGCATCGCGCAAATCGGTCCGGCGCCCAAGCGCAAGGTGGAATACGGCACCGGCATCGTCGTCAGCGCCGCCGGCCACATCCTGACCGACCGGCAGGTGACCGACGGCTGTAACGTGATCGTGGTGAGTGGATATGGCGATGCCGATCGGCAGGCCGAGGACAAGGCCGCCGATCTCGCGCTCTTGCGCGTCTACGGCGTGCCCGATCTCGTGCCCGCGGCTTTCAGCGGCGAGGGCGCGAAAGGTCCCGACTTCACGCTCCTCGGCATTGCCGACCCGGAGAGCCAGGACGGCGGCGGCGCGATCTCGACGCTGGCCGTAGCGCTCAAGGGCGACGCGGTGGAGCCGCCGCCGCAACTCGGCTTCTCCGGCGGCGCCGCGCTCGACGGCCGGGGCCGCATCGCCGGGATGGTGAAGCTCAAAATGCCCGTGGTCGCCAATGTCGGCGCGACCGATCCGCAGCCGCAGGCCACCGTGGTGCCGGCGGCGACCATCCGTGCGTTCCTCGACCGGCAAAAGCTTCCGCCCGCGGCGGGCCGTCCCGGCGCCGACGCCGCCAAGACCTCGCTCGTGCGGGTGATTTGCGTGCGCAAGTGACGCCGCGGGCGCACAGTTTGGTCCCCGCGTTGCAAAGCGTTTTGCCGCCCGGCGGCGTCATTCGTTCCTGAAGCGCGGCTGCCGCTTCTCCAGAAACGCCGCCATGCCTTCCTTCTGATCTTTCGTAGCGAACAGCGCGTGGAAGACGCGCCGCTCGAACCGCACGCCTTCGGCCAGGGACGTCTCGAAGCTGCGATTGACCGCCTCCTTCGCCGCCAGCACCGACGGCAGCGACATCGAGGCGATCGTTTCGGCGGCTTGCATCGCCTCTTCCATCAGCCTCGAGGCCGGCACGATCCGGGCGACGAGACCCGAGCGCTCGGCCTCGGCGGCATCCATCATGCGCCCCGTCAGGATCAGGTCCATGGCCTTGGCCTTGCCGACCGCACGGGTGAGGCGTTGCGTCCCGCCGATCCCCGGGATGACGCCGAGCTTGATCTCGGGCTGGCCGAACTTGGCATTGTCGGCGGCGATGATGAAATCGCACAGCATGGCAAGCTCGCAGCCGCCGCCGAGCGCGAAACCCGCGACCGCGGCGATGATCGGCTTGCGCACGCGGGCGAGCCGTTCGTAATCGGCGGCGTAGTCGGCGCTGAAAATTTCGATATACGACTTGTCCGCCATCTCCTTGATGTCCGCGCCGGCGGCAAAGGCCTTGTCGGAACCGGTGATGAGGATGCAGCCGATCCCGGCGTCGGCATCGAAGGCCTCGGCCGCGGCGAGGAGCTCGTTCCTGAGGGTCATGTTCAGCGCGTTCAAGGCCTGCGGCCGGTTGAGACGGATGACGCCGACGCGACCGGAGGTTTCGACGATGATGGTTGCGGTGCTCATGGCTCTCCTTGGGTCCCCGATTCGGTTGTCACGCCTGCTGGCACGCCATGCCTTACACGGAAAGCACGGGTAAGATAACTAGTGCCCAGAACCCGAAGTTCGCGCACATCGTGCGGCAAATGCGATCGCGAACCTCGGGGTTCAAAAAGGGCACCAGAACATAGAGTTGCTAGCGCATGTTCCGGAAAAGTGGGAACCGGTTTTCCGAACAGAACATGCGCAAAAGCGAAGAATCTAGAGCGCATCACGATTCGACCCAATCGGGATGCGCTCTAGTGGTCCTTAGATTCCGAAGTTCGTATCTGAGTGTGCCGCGAGTGCTGCCCAGGCTAGGCTCTCGAGGTTCGGGGCCGATCCGATGTTCATGCAGCCCAAGGAGTTCGACAGCTATGTTCGCGACGAGATCGCGGCCAACGAGGCGTTGGTCGAAGCCGCCGGACTTGCAGCGAAGTAAGCGCGCTGCACCGACAACACAGCCAACAGGGAGAAGGAAAATGTCGCAACGAGCGCCAAGCGCATTCGCCCATCGGCACAAGTCCGCACTGACCGCGACTGCCACGATCGCGCTGCTCGCCGTTGCAGCCGGGGTGGTCCAGGCCGCGGACGATCCACCCTATGCGTTGGCGCGCGAAGGCTTCTTCTACGTCGGCGGCAAGCCCACCACCGTCAACAGCCGCACTCACATCGCGGGCCAGATGTATGTGGACGTCCGTATCCCGGCGCAGCAAACGCATCCCTATCCCATCATCATGGTTCACGGCGGCACCCGCTCCGCCACCACCTATTTCGGGACTCCCGATGGCCGCGAGGGCTGGGCGCAATATTTCGTCCGCCAGGGCTATGCCGTCTACGTCGTGGACCAGCCCGGGCGCGGACGCTCAGGCTATCTCGCCGAATCCTACGGACCCTGGAAAGTGGCGGACGGCGAAGGCGGCCAACGCCGCTACCTCTCGCAGGAGAAATTCAAGCTTTGGCCGCAGGCGCATCTGCACACGCAATGGCCGGGCAGCGGCGCGCCGGACGATCCCGTCACCCTGCAGATGATCTCCGGCTACCTGCCGGAGATTGCGGATTTCACCAGGCAGCAGTTTCTCAACCGCGACGCCTTGGTGGCGCTGATCGACAAGATCGGACCGGCCATTCTCATGGCGCACTCGCAGGCCGGCGCCTTCGGATGGCCGGTGGCGGATGCGCGGCCCGATCAGGTCAAGGCGATCCTGGCGGTCGAGCCCAACGGGCCGCCGTTCTATCAAGTCGATTTCATCGGCGCGCCCGATTATTTCAAGCAGGGGCCGCTGGCACTTCCCTACGGGCTCACCGCGGTGCCGCTGACCTATTCTCCCGCCGTCGCCGACGCCAAAGAACTCGCCGTCGTGCAACAGGAACAGGCCGACGGCCCCGATCTCGTACGTTGCTACCTGCAGAAGGAGCCCGCGCGCAAACTTCCCAATCTGAAAATGCCGATCCTGGTGGTGATGTCGGAAGCGTCATACCACGCGCCCTATGACCATTGCACCGTGAAATATCTGCAACAGGCGGGAGCGCAGCCGACCTTCATGCGCCTCGCCGATCTCGGCATCAAGGGCAACAGCCACGTGATGATGAACGAGAAGAACAACAAGGAGATCGCTGCGGCGATCGCGCAATGGCTCGGCAAGACGCTGCCGGGGAAGGGAGTAAGACACGCAACTACTTCTGACACACCGGGCAGAAGAACGTCGATTTCCTCCCGGTCTGCACCACGCGTTTGATGCTGCCGCGGCATCCCGGCGTCGGGCACGGCTTGCCCTCGCGATCATAGACGCGGAAATTGTGCTGAAACTCGCCGAGTTCCCCGTCGGTGCGGCGGTGATCGCGCAGCGACGAGCCGCCGGCCTCGATCGCATCCTTGAGCACCGCCTTGATGGCATCGACGAGCTTTCCGCGCGTTCGTTCGGCGCACCGGATTTTGTCGCGATCGTGGATGCGCGCCGCCGGGGCGAGAGCCGCGCGCGGTGCAGCGCCTCGCAGACGTAGATGTTCCCGAGCCCGGCCACGATCTTCTGGTCCGACAGCGCGGCCTTGAGCGACGTTTTCTTCCCCTTGCACGCCCGCGCCAGCATGGCGGCGTCGAATTCGTTGCCGAGCGGCTCCGGACCGAGCGCGCGCAGGAGCGGCTCCCGATCGAGCTCCGCGCGCGGCACGAGCTTCATCATGCCGAAGCGGCGCGGGTCGTTGAAGGAAATGCGCGCGCCCGACGACATGTGGAACACCACGTGGTCGTGGGCGGCGCGCTGCGAGCGGTCGTGGTAATAGCGGCCGGGCGTGCTTTCGCCGCGCCGGTTCCTGCCGCGTTCTCGCGCCACGCGGAACGATCCCGACATCCCCAGATGCATCAGCAGCACGTCACCGGAGGAAAGATCGGCGAGGAGATATTTGGCGCGCCGGCCCAGCCCTTCCACCGTCTTGCCCTCGAGCCGGGCGACGAAGTCCTTGGCCAGGGGCCAGCGCAGGTCGCCGCGGTGGGCTTCGACCTTGGTAAAGCGCGCCCCCTCCATCACCGGCTGCAGCCCGCGGCGCACGGTCTCGACTTCGGGCAGTTCCGGCATCGGCATAAGCTCCCGCGCAAGACATAGCGTCCTCTGGGCCGCCGCGCTATGGTCCTGCCGGCAAAGGACTATTCGCCATGCCGCCAAGCGGCGAAACGACCGATTTCGGCTTCCGACAGGTGCCGCTCGCGCACAAGCAGGCGCGCGTCGACGAGGTTTTTCACAGCGTGGCGAGCCGCTACGACCTGATGAACGATCTCATGTCGGGCGGGCTGCACCGCGCCTGGAAGGATGCGCTCGTCACCGCCGTCAATCCCCCCAGGGACCGGCCTTCGGCCGGCGCGCATGCCGGAGCCGGCGCGCGGCCGTTTGCGCTGCTCGATCTCGCCGGCGGCACCGGCGACATCGCCTTTCGCGTCGTCGAATCCGGCGGCGCTGGCACGCGCACGACCGTGGTCGACATCAATGCCGACATGCTTGCCGTCGGGCAAGCGCGTGCGGTCACGCGCGGGCTCGATGACGCGATCACGTTCGTCGAAGCCAATGCCGAGGCGTTGCCGTTTGCCGGCCGCAGCTTCGATGCCGTCACCATCGCCTTCGGTATCCGCAACGTGCCGCGCATGGCCGCCGCGCTGGGCGAAGCCTATCGGGTGCTGCGGATCGGCGGGCGCTTTCTGTGCCTCGAATTCTCCACCGTGGATGTGCCCGGCCTCGATGCGCTCTACGACTTCTACTCCTTCAACGTGATCCCCGCGCTCGGACGCGCTGTCGTCGACGACGCGGAGGCGTACCGGTATCTGGTCGAATCGATCCGTCGCTTCCCCACCCCCGATGCCTTTGCCGACATGATGCGGGCGGCCGGATTTGCGCGCGTGTCATTCCAGCGCATGACGGCGGGCATCGTCACGCTGTATTCGGGCTGGCGGTTGTGATCGCAGGCCTCACCCGCGTCGCCCGTCTAGGCCACGCCGGTTTAGTGTTCGCGCGCGAGGGCGTGTTCGCGCTGATCGACACGACGCGATTGCCGCTGCCGGCGCGCGCCGCCGTGCGGCTTGCGCGCCTGATCGAGCGGCCGGCGAGCCGCGTGGCGGCCAATCGCCTCGCCACCGCGCTTACCCGGCTCGGCCCCAGCTATGTGAAGCTCGGCCAGTTCCTGGCGACGCGGCCGGACGTGGTCGGGGTGGCCTTGGCGCGCGATCTCGAGACGCTGCAGGACAAGATGGCGCCATTCCCGCAGGCGGAGGCCGAACGCACGGTCGAAGCCGCCTTGGGCAAGCCGTTGCGCGAGCTGTTCGTCTCGTTCGGCCCGCCGGTCGCCGCAGCCTCGATCGCGCAGGTGCACCGCGCCGAAGCCGTCACCGCTCACGGCCCCCGCACGGTCGCGGTGAAGGTGCTGCGGCCTGGCATCGAGCGGCGCTTCAAGGTCGATCTCGACGCCTTCATCTTCGCCGCGCGCAATGCCGAGAAGCTATCCGCGGAAGCGCGACGCCTGCGGCTCATCGAGGTGGTGGAGACGCTCACGCGCTCGGTCGCGATCGAGATGGATCTGCGGTTCGAGGCTGCCGCGCTCTCGGAAATGGCGGAGAACACCGCGGACGATCCCGATTTCCGCGTGCCGGCGGTGGACTGGGACCGCACCGCGCGCGACGTGCTCACGCTCGAATGGATCGCGGCAACGCCGCTCTCCGATCGCAGCCGGCTCGAAGCCAAAGGCTTCGATCTCAAGCGCCTTGCCCGCGCGGTGATCCAGACCTTCCTGCGCCATGCTTTGCGCGACGGCTTCTTCCATGCCGACATGCATCCCGGCAATCTGTTCGTCGACGATGCGGGCGAACTGGTTGCCGTCGATTTCGGCATCATGGGACGGCTCGGGCCGAAGGAACGCCGCTTTCTCGCCGAGATTTTGCTCGGCTTCATCACCCGCAACTATTACCGGACCGCGGAGGTGCATTTCGAGGCCGGCTATGTGCCGCCGCACCATTCGGTCGCGAGCTTCGCACAGGCGATCCGCGCCATCGGCGAGCCGATCCACAACCGCGTCGCGGAAGACATCTCGATGGCGAAGCTGTTCGCGCTGCTGTTCGAGGTCACGGGATTGTTCGACATGCGCACCCGCCCTGAGCTCCTGCTGTTGCAGAAGACCATGGTGGTGGTCGAGGGCGTGGCCCGTAAGCTCGATCCCAAGCTCGACATGTGGACGGTCGCCGAGCCGGTGGTGCGGGAATGGATCGGGCGAAATCTCGGCCCCATGGGCCGGATCGAAGACGCCGCTGAAGGCGCGCTCGAGGTCGGCCGCTTCCTCGGCGACGTGCCGGGGCTGCTGTCGCGCGGCGCGGTGCTCGTGGAGCAACTCGACGCCATCACGCGCGACGGCCTGGTGCTGGCGCCGGAAACGGTGGCCGATATCGCCCGCGCGGAGGCGCGGCGCGGCCGCTGGACCGCGGTGGCGCTATGGGTCATCGCGGGCCTGCTGGCTTGGGTGATCTACCTGCTGGCGCGCTAGACTAGCGCCTGCGTGCCCGCCGCTGCCGCCGAAGGCGGATGCGGTTTCGCCGGGCCTCCTGGCCGGGAATGATTGCATTGATTGCATCGCAATCATTCGCTAGGGTACGGACGCACCCGAGCGCGAGACCGTGGCCAGCATCACCATCCGCCAGCTCGACGAGGACCTGAAGCAGCGCCTGCGGCTGCGCGCCGCGAGGCACGGCCGCTCGATGGAGGACGAGGCGCGAACGATTCTGCGCGCTGCCGCCGCGTTCGCCGACGGCACGGCCGAGCCCGGCGGCGCGCAACGCCGCCGCCGCGGCAAGTTGGCCGCGCAGCAAGAGCCCGCGCGCGATCCGCCTGCGAGCTCTGCCGCCGGCGCAAGACGCGTCGTGCTCATCATCGGCGGCGGCATCGCGGCCTACAAAGCGCTCGATCTCATTCGCCGGCTGAAGGAGCGCGGGCTCCTCGTGCGCTGCATCCTCACCGCCGCGGCGCAGAAATTCGTCACGCCATTGTCGGCCGGCGCGCTCTCGGGCGAGCGCGTGTTCACGGACCTGTTCGATCCCGCGAGCGAGTTCGATGTCGGCCATGTCAGGCTGGCGCGTGAAGCCGATCTGGTCGTGGTCGCACCCGCCACCGCGGATCTCATGGCCAAGATGGCGGGTGGCCACGCCGACGATCTTGCTTGCGCCGTGCTGCTCGCCACCGGCTGCACGGTGCTGCTGGCTCCCGCAATGAACCCGCACATGTGGCAGCATCCGGCCACCCGGCGCAATCTCGCCCGGCTGGTCGACGACGGCGTTGCCGTGATCGGGCCGAACGCAGGCGAGATGGCGGAGGCGGACGAGGCCGGCGTCGGGCGCATGGCGGAGCCGCTCGAAATCGCGGCAGCCGCGGCGCTGCTTACCGCGGACGGCGGTGGCGGAGCGCTCGCCGGCAAGCGCGTGATCGTCACGTCCGGCCCGACCCATGAGCCGATCGACCCGGTGCGCTACATCGCCAACCGCTCGTCGGGCAAGCAGGGCCACGCCATCGCTGCGGCCGCCGCGGCCGCCGGCGCCGAGGTGACGCTGGTGTCCGGGCCGGTCAACGTGCCCGATCCGGTCGGGGTCAGGATGGTGAAGGTCGTGACCGCGCAAGAGATGCTTGCCGCGGTGACGCAGGCGCTGCCCGCCGACGTCGCGGTGTTTGCGGCGGCGGTCGCCGATTGGCGGGTGGAGAAGCCGGACGCCAGCAAGATCAAGAAGCGGGGCGGCCGATCTCCGAGCCTCGGCCTCGTTGAAAATCCCGATATCCTGGCGACCGTGGCGCACAGCACGCGCGCGCGGCCGCGCCTGGTGATCGGCTTCGCGGCTGAGACCGATCACATCATCGAACATGCGAAGGCAAAGCTTGCACGCAAGGGCTGCGACTGGATCGTGGCCAATGACGTCTCGGCCGCCAGCGGCGTCATGGGCGGCGACCGCAACAGCGTGCATCTCGTGACGGCGCGCGGAGTGGAATCCTGGCCGCCGCAGTCGAAGGAGGAGGTGGCGCGCGCCCTGGTCGCCCGCATCGCCGGCGTGCTCACGGGAGCCGCGGCGTGAACAGAATCCAGCTTCGCGTCGTGCGGCTGCCGCACGCCGCCGACCTGCCGCTTCCGTCCTACCAGAGCGAGCTCGCGGCCGGGCTCGATCTGATCGCAGCGGTGCAGGCCGACGCACCCGTGACCATCGCACCGGGCCAGCGCGCAGCGATTCCGACCGGCCTGGCGATCGCACTGCCTGCGGGCGTCGAAGGACAGATCCGCCCGCGTTCGGGTCTCGCTTTGCGTCATGGGGTCACGGTGCTCAACGCGCCCGGGACCGTGGATGCCGATTATCGAGGCGAGATCCTAGTCATCCTTGCGAATTTTGGCGGGGAGCCATTTACGGTCGAGCGCGGCGCCCGCATTGCTCAATTGGTTCTCGCGGCTACAATGCAAGCAGCGATTTGCGAAGTTGCAATTCTTGATGAAACCAGGCGCGGAACTGGGGGTTTTGGTTCTACCGGCAGAGGAGAAGAGGGGCGCGGAACTGACTAGACCATGCGTTTGGAAGTAATATAGTACCCGACGTCCGCTCTCAACCCGCAGATGGTTGCATGCTGCCGCGCAAGGGCATTCTGGCGATTGCCGCCGTGATCGACATCGCGATCAACGCCCGCGGCCGTCCGGTGGCCGCCAAGGCCTTGGCAAACCGCCACAGCCTGCCGCCGCGGCATCTCGAGCCGGTGCTGCAGGCGCTGGTGCGCCACGGCATTCTCAAGGGCATCCGCGGCCCGCATGGCGGCTATGAGCTCGCGCGCGAGCAGAGCCGCATCACCGCCGACGATATTTTGCGCGCGGCCGGCACCGCCGACGAGATCGACGGCGCCTCGATTGCCGAATCCATCCTGCTCATCGACGTGGTGCTGCCGGCATTGGGACAGGCCGAGAGCGCGTTCTCCGCCGCGCTGGCGCGCATCAATGTCGAGGACTTGGCGCTGTCCGCCGAGAGCCTGTGGAAATCGGACGGCGAAGGCTAGCGCATGTTCCGGAAAAGTGGGAACCGGTTTTCCGAACAGAACATGCGCAAAATCGAAGAATCTAGAGCGCATCACGATTCGACCCAATCGGGATGCGCTCTAGGGAAAATCCCTGCACAGTCGTCGCTGCGTCTGCCGCGACCTCGCGCGACTTGAAGCGGCATTCACAGCAAGTCCGCGGGCGCGCGCGCGGAAAACGATCAGCCCGCCTTGCGGCCCTGTTTCATGCCATCCCACCACGGGCAGACGCCGGGCATGCGATTGTAATTGCCTTCGATCACCTGCACGGGCTGACGCTGGCCGTTCTCGGCGGCTTCGATGCAGAGGAGCCGCGACTCCTCCTTCTTCTCCGCCGACATCCAGCGCCGCTCGTGGCCCCACAGGCTTGGGCCGAATTTACGCTCGAACGGCTTCCAGGTGTTGTCGTCGATCACCTGGCCGCCCCAGCCGTACTCCACCAGGAAGCCCGACGGATTCCAGGTGTAGAAAGAGGTGACGTAGTCGCCGGAATGGCGGCCGAGCGTGACGCCGATGCGTTCGGGATCGCCCAGCGCAAGATCGTAGCCTTGGCCGACGTCATCGAAGCTGTAGAGTTCCATCATCATGTGATGGATCATGTTGATGCCGCTCTCGACGAAGGCAATGCTGTGATGGCGCGGATTGACGTGGAAGAAATAGGCCGGGAACGGGCGCAGCCAGTAGTCGCTGACTTTGAATTCGAGAACGTCCTGATAGAAGCTCATCACCTCGGCGATGCGCTCGAAATGCATCACCACGTGGCCCATGCCGAGCGCCCCGGTGCGAAAGCCTGAAATGTTGCGGCCGGGCTTGAACGGATCGGCGGTCGTCTCCGCGCCGTGGAAGATTTCGAGCCGGTTGCCGGCGGGATCGTTGAGCACGATCAGGTCCTTGACGTGCCGCTCATCAGCAAGCGCCCGCGCCCCGCGCGCGAACCTGGTGCCGGACGTTTCAAGCTTTGCGGCGAGCGCATCGAGCGCCGCCGCGTCCGCAACCTCCCAGCCGAAGAAACCGATGCCCTGTCCGCCGTCGGCATCCACGACGAGACGTTGCTTGCGGTCATCCATGCGAAACGCGAGCGTCGAGCGACTCCTGTCGATACGCTGCAGGCCGAGGAAGTTGCTGCCGTAGCTCGCCCAGTCGCCCAGATCCTTGGCGCGGACTCCGATATAGCCCAAAGCTTCGATGCCCATGATTTGTCCTCGATGGTACTGAGCCGTTGCCGACGAAACTATCACCACGGGTGAATTGGGTCGAGCCGGCGGCGAGGCCGCACCATCTTCCCTGCGTGCAGCGATTGTCGGGTTTCGCCCTCGCCGGTGAAGACGGGCGTGAGCGCTTGAGCGCGAGGCGCCGGGGCTTCGCTAGGCGTGCACTTTCCCCTGCTTGTTCCCCTGATTGGCGATGGCGTCCTTGAGCCGCGGATAGGCCCGGTAGGCGTTGTCCGCGAAAATCTTCGTCTTGTCCGCGGCCGAGAGGCTCGGCGCGTTGTCCACGTAACGTTTGGTATCGTCGAAATAGTGCCCGCTCCTGGGGTCGATGCCCTTGACCGCACCGACCATCTCGGAGGCGAACAGGATGTTGTCGACCGGCACCACCTTGGTCAGGAGGTCGATGCCGGGTTGATGATAGACGCAGGTGTCGAAGAAGATGTTGTTGCTCATGATCTGGTCGAGCTCGGGCCGATTGTTGTTGAGCGCGATCCCGCGAAAGCGACCCCAGTGAAACGCCACGGCGCCGCCGCCGTGCGGGATGATCAGCTTGAGCGTCGGAAAATCCCTGAACAGGTCGGAGAGGATCAGCTGCATGAACGCCATGGTATCGGCGTTGAGGTAGTACGAGCCTGTCGTGTGCTGCGCCGGATTGCAGCATCCGCTGACGTGGATCATGGCCGGCACGTCGAGCTCGACCATCTTCTCATAGACTGGATACCACCACTTGTCGGTCAGCGGCGGCGCGTTGAAATAGCCGCCCGACGGGTCGGGGTTGAGGTTGCAGCCGACGAAGCCCATCTTCACGCAGCGTTCCAGCTCGCCGACTGAATTTTTCGGCGGCACGCCCGGCGACTGCGGCAATTGGCACACGCCGATGAAGTTCTTCGGATAGAGCGATATCACGCGCGCGATCAGGTCGTTGCAGATCTGCGACCATTCCAGGCTGACGCTCTCGTCGCCGATATGGTGCCCCATGCCGGACGCGCGCGGCGAGAAGATCGTGACGTCGGTGCCGCGCTCGCGTTGCAGCTTGAGCTGGGCGCCTTCCACGCTCTCACGGATTTCGTCGTCGCTCATCTTCAGCGACGCTTTCGACGGCATCGGCGACTTGTTCTTGACCGCTTCGGTCTGCTCCTTGCGGAACCGGTGCAGGTCCTTGGGCTCGGTCGTGTAGTGGCCGTGGCAATCGATGATCATGACACCGTCGCTGAGGATGGTGGGCAGGGCCCGTGAGCGCAAGCCGGCGAGCCGGCCCGCAAGGTGGCTGGATGCTACGAACCGGGCTTCACCATTGTCAAACCGGGATTGCGGTCTGGTAGGATGCGGCCGCAACACATCGCAGAGGGGAAAGCATGGCTGATATTCCGCGTTTGAACGGCGTGATCCGCGCGCTCGGGTCCGGCAAGCCGGCGTTCACGTCATTTTGCCAAGCCGACCCGGAGACCGCGATCGCGATGGCCACGGCCAAGTACGACGGCATCGTCTACGAGATGGAGCACAATCCCTGGGACATCCGGGCGCTGCGCGATAGCCTGCAATACATGCTCAACCGCGGCCAGATCGCCAAGTCCGGCTCGGTCGCCCCCGGCGTCACGCCGATGGTCCGCATTCCCCCGAACGGAGCGGAGAAGGCCCAGTTCCACGCCAAACAGGCGCTCGACCTCGGCGTCTACGGCATCGTCTGGCCGCACATTTCGTCGCTGGACGAGGCCTATAACGCCGTCGCCGCCTGCCGCTATCCGCGCCTGAAGACCGCATCGATGTACGAGCCGGCCGGCATCCGCGGCGACGGCCCGACCGCGGCGGTGCGCTATTGGGGCCTCTCCCAGCAGGACTACTACGATCGCGCCGACGTGTGGCCGCTCAACCCGAAGGGCGAAATCTTCGTCATCCTGATGATGGAGGACACGCGCGGCATCGAGGCGCTGCCGGAGATTTTGCAGAAGGTTCCAGGGATCGGCGCGATCCTCATCGGCGAGGGCGACCTCTCCCAGGAACTCGGCTATCCCCGGCAATACGAACATCCCGAGGTGCTCAAATGGATGGCGCGGGTGGTCAATACCTGCAAGCAGCACAATGTCGTCGTCGGCCATCCCCACGTCGATTCCAGCAACGTGGAGCGCATTCTCACGGAAGGCTACCGCTTTCTGATGGCCGCCCCGGTGCGCAGCTACGCCGCCCTGGATAAAGGCCTGAAGCTGGCAGGACGGGCATGATTATCGGCGCGCCCGGACCATCCGGCCAAGCGATCGTCCTCGATCGTCGCCGACCGTCGTCATCTCCGCTGGCCGGCGTCGGCCTGTTCACGATCTGGACTCTTACGGTTGGTTTCCGCTTGAGAGTAAAGTGGCTTGATTCGTGGGCCGTTGGGCGGATGAGGCACCGCGCGGCCCGCGCACCGGCGTCCGCACGGCGCCGGCAATGCGGCGATGGGGCAAGCGGGTATGCCGGACGGGATCCGGATCACCGTGGAGGGCTCTGGGGCTCATCCGCAGCATAAAGCGCGTTCACGCGCGTCCGCAGCCCGACCTAAAGGGCGTTTACGCCCGTCTTCGCGGGCTTTGGACGCACGTGAACCGCCCACAGGCATTCGCTGCGGCGGATTGCGCGGCGCCGCCGTCGTTTTGTCGTTCCTGCTGCATGATCGTGCGCACGCCGCACCGGCGGGCGACGGATCCGAGCTTTCGACCTTCGACGCCTATCTGGCGGCTCTGCTATCGCTCGATCGCCACGAGATTGCCGCGCTCGCGCTCACGCTCGGCATTCTCTGCTTTGCCGTGGTGACGGCGATCCTGCTCGTGCGCACACGCGCGCGTCTGATCGAGGTCGAGGCCTCGGCGCGCGATGACTCCATCGCATCCAAGGCCGCGATCGACCGCGCCTATGCGCTTCTCCTCTCCGAGCCGCAGATCGTCGTGGCCTGGGCCGCCGCCACCGACGAGCCCGAGATCATCGGCGATCAGACGCTGCTGACAACCGCCGACGCGCCGCACCGCGTGCTCGCCTTCGGCACCTGGCTCGAGCCGGATACCGCCCGCGACATGGAGCGTTGGGTCGACGCCTTGCGCGCGCGCGGCGTGAGCTTTGCGGCGACCGTGACCACGCTCGCCGGCCGCATCATCGAAGCCAAGGGCCAAGTGGCCGGGGGACGGGCGATCCTGCGGCTGCGAGAGGTGAGCGGCATCAAATACGAGCTCGCCGAACTCGCGCAGCGCCATCGCAAGCAAATCGACGACGCCACAGCCCTGCGCGCGCTGATCGAAGCCGTGCCGGCGCCGGTGTGGGCGCGCGACGATGCCGGCAAGCTCGTATTCGTGAACCAGGCCTATGCCCGCGCGGTCGAGAGCAAGAATGCCGCCGAGGCGATCGAGGGCGGGATCGAGCTGTTCGACCGCGGCGCGCGCGGCGAGCTCCTGCGCGCGCACGCGGCGGCCCAGCACTATTCGGGGCGGCTTCCGGCCGTGGTCGCGGGCAAGCGCCGCAGCTTCGACGTGATGACGGTACCGGCCGCACGCGGCAGCGCCGGCATCGGCATGGACGCGACCGAAGCCGAACTGCTACGTGCCGAGCTCAAGCGCATGATGGACGCCCATCGGCGCACCCTCGACCAGCTTGCGACCGGAGTCGCCATTTTCGGGGCCAATCAGCGACTCGGGTTCTACAACACCGCCTATCGCCTGCTGTGGGACCTCGCGCCCGCTTTCCTCGACCAGGGGCCGACGGATTTGGCGGTGCTCGACCAGTTGCGCGCCGCGCGCCGGCTTCCGGACGAGCAGGATTTCCGCCAGTGGAAGGCCGCACTCCAGGACGCCTACCGCGCGGTCGAGGCCAAGGAGCACATGTGGCACCTGCCGGACGGCCGCACCCTGCGGGTGGTCACCACGCCCAATCCGGAAGGCGGCGTGATCTATCTCTTCGACGACGTCACCGAGCGGCTCGATCTCGAGCGCCGCTACGACGCCTTGATCCGAGTTCAGGGCGAGACCCTGGACAACCTCACCGAGGCGGTCGCGGTGTTCGGCAGCGACGGCCGGCTGCGCCTCTTCAACCCGGTGTTCGCGCGCATGTGGAGGTTTTCGCCGGAGATGCTCGTCGATCGGCCCCACATCGAATCGGTCAGCGCCCGGACCTTGCCGCTGCACGGCGACGACCCGGTCTGGCAACGGCTGCGGGCGACGATCACGGCGATCGACAACCGCGAGCCGGTGATCGGCCGGCTCGAACGCTCCGATGGCAACGTGCTGTACTGCGCCACCATGCCGCTTCCCGACGGCGCCACGCTGGTGACCTTCCAGGACGTCACCGATACCGTCAATGTCGAGCGCGCGTTGCGCGAGCGCAACGAAGCGCTGGAGACGGCGGACAAGCTCAAGATCGACTTCGTGCACCACGTGTCCTATGAGCTGCGCTCGCCGCTCACCAACATCATCGGCTTTGCGCATTTCCTCGGCGACCCGGTTACCGGTCCGCTAACGGAGAAGCAGCGCGAATATCTCGGCTACATCACGGTCTCGACCAACGCGCTGCTCGCCATCATCAACAATATCCTCGACCTCGCCACCATCGACGCCGGCGCCATGACCCTCAATCTCGGCTCCGTCGACATCCGCAAAACGATGGAAGCCGCTGCTGAAGGGGTGCAGGACCGCCTGGTCAAGAACGGCATCAGGCTCGAAATCCGCACCGCGCCCGACATCGGCAGCTTTCGTCGCCGACGAGCGGCGCGTCCGCCAGGCGCTGTTCAATCTGCTCGCCAATGCGGTAGGCTTTTCTCCCGCGGGCGAGATCGTCGGCTTCGCGGCCCAGCGGCGCAAGGATGCCGTGGTGTTCTCGGTGACCGATCGCGGGCCCGGCATCCCGGCCGATGTGCAGGACAAGGTATTCGATTGGTTCGAAACCCATTCGCTCGGCTCGCGCCACCGCGGCACCGGCCTCGGCCTCTCGCTGGTGCGCTCGTTCGTGGAGCTGCACGGCGGCTCGGTCACGCTCGAATCCGCGGTCGGCCGCGGCACCACCGTCACCTGCGTCTTCCCGCTCGAGCATACCGCCGAGCGGACAGCGGCGTGACCCCTGCCTGACGCATCATGGCCCTGACCACGCCCGCCACGGCGAGCTTCTCGGTGGCGCTGCCCGATGAGCACGCCACCCACCGGCTCGCCATCGATATCGCCAATTGGCTCGAGCGCGGCGACCTCGTCACGCTCTCCGGCGATCTCGGCGCCGGCAAGACCACGTTCGCGCGCACGGTCATCCGCTATCTCGCCGGCGATCCGGCCATCGAGGTGCCGAGCCCGACCTTCACGCTGATGCAGACCTACGACCTGCCGCGTTTTCCCTTGGTCCACGCCGACCTCTACCGCCTGTCGGGAGCGGCCGAGCTGGCCGAGCTCGGCCTCGACGACTTGCCGGAAGGCGCGGTGGTGCTGGTCGAATGGGCCGAGCGCGCGGGCAGTTTTCTGCCGCCGGACCGGCTCGACGTCGCGCTCATGCTTGCGCCCAAGCTCAAGTCCGAATTCCGCCACGCGCGCATCACCGGCCACGGCGCGATGGCGCCGCGCGTCGACCGCATGGCGGCGGCGCGGCAATTCATCGCCGAGAGCGGCTATGGCAAGGCGCTGCGGACGCGGATGCAGGGCGATGCTTCCACCCGTTCCTACGAGCGGATCGCGCTCGGCGACGAGCGCGCGATCTTGATGAACTTGCCGCGCCGGCCCGACGGCCCGCCGGTGCGGGCCGGCAAGCCGTACAACGCGATCGCGCATCTCGCCGACAACGTCGTGCCGTTTGTCGCAATGGCGAACGGGCTGCGGCAATACGGCTTCTCGGCTCCCGCCATCCGTCACGCCGATCTCGCCCAAGGATTCCTGATCATCGAGGATCTCGGCGACGAGCCCGTGGTGAGCGGCGATCCGCCCGCGCCCATCCTGGAGCGTTACGAGGCCGCGGTCGACGCGCTGCTTACTTTGCACGAGCAGCGGCTGCCGGATACGCTCCCGGTCGCCCCTCATGTCGAGCACCGCATTCCCTCCTACGACATAGACGCCTTCCTGATCGAAGCCGAGCTCCTGCTGGATTGGTTCCTGCCGCGCCTTGACGCAGCGATGCCCGACACCGAGCGCGACTCGTTTCGGGCGGTGTGGCGCGAGCTGTTGCGCCCGGCAATCGACTCGCCCCCGACCTGGGTCCTGCGCGACTTCCATTCGCCCAACCTGCTCTGGCTGCCGCCGCGCAGCGGCGTCGCCCGGCTGGGCATTCTGGATTTCCAGGACGCCGTGATGGGACCGGCCGCCTATGACCTCGCCTCGCTGTTGCAGGATGCGCGTGTCGATGTCTCGGAGCAGACCGAGCTTGCGCTGCTCGGCCGTTATGTGCGCAGCCGCAGCCAGACCGAGCCCGATTTCGATCCCGCGCGGTTCATCAAGATCTACGTGACGCTCGCCGCGCAACGCGCCAGCAAGATTCTCGGCATCTTCGCGCGGCTCGACATGCGCGACGGCAAGCCGCAATATTTGCGTCACCTGCCGCGGGTATGGGGGTATTTGCAGCGCTCGCTCGGCCATCCCGCCCTGGAGTCGCTCAATGCGTGGTATATTGCCCACGTGCCGTCGTTAAGCACAATTTAAGCATCCCGGGGACAAGAGGTATTCAAGGCAAGACCGATTGATGGCCGAAGCTCCCGAAAGCATGACCGCACCGACACGCGCCATGGTGCTGGCGGCAGGGCTCGGCACGCGCATGCGGGCGTTCAACGGCCGGATTCCCAAGCCGCTCGTTGCCGTCGGCGGCAAGGCGCTGATCGACTACGCGCTCGACCGCCTCGCCGAGCAGGGGGTCGAGCGGGCGGTCGTGAATGTCCATTACCTCGCGGACCAGATCGAGCGGCATCTCGCCTACCGCCAGCGGCCCAAGATCACGATCTCCGACGAGCGCGGCGAGCTCCTCGGAACCGGCGGCGGCGTGCTCAAGGCGCTGCCCGAGCTTGGCGACGGCCCGTTCTTCCACGTCAATTCCGACACCATCTGGATCGACGGGGTGAAGCCCAATCTCGGCCGCCTCGCGGCGGCCTTCGATCCCGCCCGCATGGATGCGCTGCTCCTGCTCGCACCGACGGCCTCGAGTATCGGCTATGCCGGCCGGGGCGATTTCTCGATGGCGGCGGACGGCCGGCTCACGCGGCGCGGCGAGCGCGAGGTGGTGCCCTTCGTCTATGCCGGCGCCGCGATCCTCACGCGCGCGTTCTTTGCCGGCGCCCCCGCCGGCGCGTTCTCGATGTCGCCCCTGTTCGATCGGGCGGCCGAATCCGGGCGGCTCTGCGGATTGCGGCTGGAGGGCGTTTGGATGCACGTCGGCACGCCGGAGGCCATCAAGGCGGCAGAGGACGCGATCCTCGCCAGCGCAGCGTAACCCCGGGGGCAAGGCAAACTTCGGCTCCCGCACGCGACGCGGCGCACGAATGCGCCGCGCCAAGTTGCGCTGCTGGTCCAAGGCAGGTTCGTGACCGCAGAGGACAACCCGTCTCGCCTTTGCCGCACGCTACGCTATGCCCGGAGCACAGCCGTGTATAATTCGGCATGGCTCCCCCCCAAGTCTTCACCATTCCGGCTTCGGCGCCGTTCGTGCCGACGCTGATCCGAGCGCTCGTCGATGGGCGGCTCGTGCCCGGCTTTCCCGCCGCGCACGATCCCCTCGCGCTTGCAAACGCCACCCTCTATCTGCCCACGCGGCGCGCCTGTCGGCTGGTGCGCGATGTCTTCCTCGACGTGACCGGAGCCAGCGCGGCCATCCTGCCGCGCATCGTCCCCATCGGCGACGTCGACGAGGACGAGATCGCCTTCGCGCAGGCGGCGACCGGCGCGCTCGCCGCCGACGCGCTCGACCTGCTGCCAGCGATCGGCGGGCTCAAACGGCGCATGCTGCTGGCGCAACAAGTGCTGAGATGGGCTGCCAGCCTTGAGCCCGACCAACTGGGCGAGGCTCCACTCGTCGCCAACAATCCGGCCTCGGCGCTCGCGCTCGCCGACGATCTCGCGCGCCTCATCGACGATATGACCACGCGTGACGTGCCGTGGGACCGGCTTGATGAACTCGTGCCCGACGATCTCGACCGCTATTGGCAACTCACGCTCAAATTCCTGAAGATCGCCCGCGAAGCTTGGCCGGACATCCTCGCCGAGCGTGGCGCCATCGAGCCGGCCGCCAGGCGCGACGCGTTGATCAAGGCCGAGGCCGCGCGGCTCGCTATCCATAGGGACGGACCGGTGATCGCCGCCGGCTCGACCGGCTCGATGCCGGCGACCGCCGAGCTGATCGCGACCATCGCCCGGCTTCCGCACGGCGCCGTGGTGCTGCCGGGCCTCGACACCGATCTCGATCCGGAAACGTGGGATCTCATCGGCGGGCGGCGCGATGCCGCCGGCCGTCAGCTGATCCCGCCCGCGGTCGGACATCCGCAATTCGCCCTGCGGGCACTGCTGGGTCGCATCGGCATCGCACGCGACGCGGTTGTTGCGCTCGGCGACGCCGCCGCGCACGGGCGCGAGCGCACGGTGTCGGAGGCGTTGCGGCCGGCGGCTGCCACCGACCGCTGGCGGCAGCTCGCCGGCGCCGACTTCCCGGCGCGGACCGGCGCCGCGCTCGAGACCTTGTCGGTCGTGGAAGCCGCAAATGCGGAGGAAGAAGCCCTCGCCATTGCCGTCGTCCTGCGCGAAGCGATCGAGGTGCCGGAGAAGACCGCGGCACTGGTGACGCCCGACCGCGAATTGGCGCGCCGCGTGCTCGCCGCGCTGGAGCGCTGGCAGATCGCGGTCGACGATTCCGGCGGCGATGCCCTTCCCGACACGCCCGCCGGACTGTTCGCGCGCCTCGCGGCAGAGGCGGCACTCGGGGGACTTGCCCCGGTTACGCTGCTTGCGTTGCTCAAGCACCCGCTGACACGCCTTGGCGCTGCCAAGGGGGCGAACACGCGCGCGGTTGCGGCCTTGGAGAGAGCGACGTTGCGCGGCCCGCGCCCGAAGCCGGGAAGCGTCGGCCTTTCGCATGCGCTCGCGACGTTTCGCGAGCAGCTGGCCAGGCTTCGGCATGGCCAGCAATCCGATCTTCATCCGTCCGATCCGCGCGTCTACCTGAGCGAAGGCGAGCTCGCGGCCGCGGCCGCGCTGCTCGAGCAGCTTGCGGCCGCGATCGCACCGCTGGAAACGCTCTCGGCTGCGCCGCGCACCTTCGGGGAACTCGCCGCACGACACTGCGACGCCATCACCGCCTTGAGCAGGGACGAACGCGGCCAGCCCGCGGCGTTCGCCGGCCATGACGGCGTGAAACTCTACGAGGCATTCGACGATATCGCGCGCGCAGCCGCCGATGCCGCACTCGCCGTTGCGCCGCGGGACTATGCCGAGCTGTTCAAGATCGCCATTACCGATCGCGTGGTGCGTCGGGAGGAGGTTCCGGGCGTGCGCGTTCGCGTCTTTGGCCCGCTCGAAGCGCGGCTGCAGAACGTCGATCGCATCGTGCTCGGCGGACTGGTCGAGGGCGTCTGGCCGCCGGAGACGCGGCCGGACCCCTGGCTCAGCCGTCCCATGCGTCATGCGCTCGGACTCGATCTGCCGGAGCGGCGGATTTCGCTGTCGGCGCACGATTTCGCGCAGGCGCTCGGCGCGGGCGAGGTCATCCTCGCTTATCCCGCCAAGCTGGCCGGCGCGCCGACCGTGATATCGCGCTTCGTGCAACGGCTGGCGGCGGTCGCCGGCGAGGAGCGGTGGACCCAGGCGCGCGACAAAGGCCAGACATATCTCGCCTGGGCGCGGGCGCTGGATCAGCCTGCCGAGATCAGGCGCATCGACAAGCCCGCGCCGAAGCCGCCGCGCGCCGCGCGGCCGACGACGCTATCCGTGACCGAGATCGAAAGCTGGCTGCGCGACCCCTACACCATCTACGCCAAGCATATTCTCAAATTGCGCGAGCTCGACCCGGTCGACCTGCCGCCGGGCGCGGCCGACCGCGGCATCCTCATCCACGGCGCGCTGAGCGAGTTCACCACCACCTTTGCCGCCGAGCTGCCGCCCGACCCCGCTGCGGCGCTCATCGAGATCGGCGCCCGGCACTTCGCCGCGCTCGCGGACTACCCGGAGGCGCGGGCGTTCTGGTGGCCGCGTTTCCAGCGCATCGCGCAGTGGTTTGCCGGCTGGGAGCGGCGGCGGCGCGCCATGGTCAAGACGCTCAAGGCGGAGACCTCAGGCAAGATCGACATCCTGCTCGGCGAACGCGTGTTCACGCTGCGCGGGCGCGCCGACCGCATCGAAGAGCTCGCGGGCGGAGGCCATGCCATTCTCGACTACAAGACCGGGCAGGTGCCGACCGAGAAGCAGGTGCGCATCGGCGTCTCGCCGCAGCTCACGCTCGAAGCGGCGATCCTGCGCCATGGGGGATTTTCCGGTATCTCCCACGGCGCTTCCGTGGCCGAGCTCGTTTACGTCGCGCTCAAGGGCGGCGAGCCCGCGGGCGACGAAAAGCCGATCGTATTCAAAGAGGGTGACGCCGACTTTCACGCCGAGCGCGCGCTCGAAAAGCTCAAAGCCGTCGCTACGCGGTTCGAGGACGAGCAACAGCCCTATCTGCCGCTGGTGCTGTCGATGTGGAAGAACCGCTACGGCACCTACGACCATCTCGCGCGCGTCAAGGAGTGGTCGGTCGGTGGTACCGACGAGGAAGACGGAATGGGCGTAAGCGAATGAACGCCCCTCGCATCGTCCCGGAGGCCGTGCTGCGGCTGCAGATTGCGGCATCGGACCCGGCGGTGTCCGCCTGGGTCGCGGCCAATGCCGGCTCGGGCAAGACGCATGTTCTCGCACAACGCGTGATCCGTCTCCTGCTCGAGGGCGTCGAGCCCGGGAAAATCCTCTGCATCACCTTCACCAAGGCCGCCGCCGCCAACATGGCGAACCGCGTGTTCGACGAGTTGCGGCGCTGGAGCGCGCTCGACGACGAGACGCTCGATGCGGCGATCAGGCGGATCTCCAACCTCGCCCCCGATCCGGCGCGGCGGGCGCGCGCACGGCGGCTGTTCGCACTGGCGCTGGAGACCCCGGGCGGCCTCAAGGTCCAGACCATCCACGCCTTCTGCACGCGGCTGCTGCACCAGTTTCCGTTCGAAGCCGCCGTCGCCGCCCGGTTCACCGTGCTCGACGAGGCCGCGGAGGCGCAACTCCTCAGCGAGACCAGCCTCGGCGTGCTGCTCGACGCGGCCTTGGCTCCGAATGCCAGGCTCGGCCGCGCGCTCGCCGCCGCGATCGCGGTCGCCGCCGACCGGACCTTCAAGGAGGTGGTCGGCGAAGCCATCCGCAAACGTGACGTCGTACGGGCCTGGATCGACCGCGGCGGCAGCGTCGACGCGGCCGTCGCGATGCTGTGCGGAACGCTCGGAATTTGCACCGATGACACGATCGAACGGATCGAAAGCGAGATGGCGGAGGGCCCGCTGCTCCCGTTCACGCGCTGGTCGGCCGCCGCCAGGACTTTGGCGCAGGGCTCAAGGAGCGATCAGGAGCAGGCGCGGCGGCTCATGGACGCGCTGGCGGCTTCCGGCTCCGAACGCGCCGGCACCTATCTTCAGTTTTTTTTCACCGACAAGCTCGAGTCGCGCCAGCGGCTGGTCACCAGAGCGATCGAGACCCGAGATCCCGCGCTCGCCGACTGCCTCCAGCGCGAAGGCGAGCGCTTGCTGACGCTGATGGAGCGTCGCAAGGCCGTCGCCTGCCGCGACCGCACGGCGGCGCTCATCACCATCGCCGATGCCGTGATCTCCCGTTACCAGGCGGCGAAGGACCGCCGCGGGCTGCTCGACTACGACGATCTGATCGACAGGACGCTCGCTCTGCTCGGTGAGGATCGCGCGGCCTGGGTGCATTACAAGCTCGATCAGGGCATCGACCACGTGCTGATCGACGAGGCGCAGGACACGAGCCCGAAACAATGGGAGATCATTCGGCTGCTGACGGCCGAATTTTTTGCCGGCGCAGGCGCCCGCGCCGTCAACCGGACGATCTTCGCGGTGGGCGACGAGAAGCAATCGATCTTCTCGTTCCAGGGGGCGGCGCCGCGCGAATTCGACGCGATGCGGCGTGCCTTCGCTAAGCTGTGCGCGGCGATCGATCGCGATTTGCAATACGTGCCGTTCCGCCACTCGTTCCGCGCAGGTCCCAACCTGCTGGGCGCCGTCGACAAGGTGTTCGAGCGGCCGGAAGCATTCAGGGGGTTGTCCGCCGACAATGTCAGCACGGTGCACGAATGCCTGCCGCAAGCGGCGCCGGGCCTGGTCGAAATCTGGGAGACGCTCAAGCCGAAGGACAAGCGCGAGATCGAGGCCTGGGACGCGCCTTTCGACGAGTTGACGGAACGCAGCCCGCAGGTCCGGCTGGCGGCGAAGATCGCCGCAAACGTCAAACGCTGGCTGAAGCAAGGCACGCGCGCCGGCGACGTGTTGGTACTGGTGCGCCAGCGCGGATCCCTGTTCGAGGCGATCATCCGCTCGCTCAAGGATGCCCATGTCCCGGTCGCCGGCGCCGACCGGCTGGTTTTGACCGAGCATATCGCGGTCATGGACTTGATGGTGCTCGCGGATGCGCTGCTCCTGCCCGACGACGATCTCGCCCTGGCCACCGTGCTCAAGTCGCCGCTGTTCGGGTTGGACGACGCGGACCTGTTCGAGATCGCCTTCGAGCGCAAGACGTCCCTGTACGCCGCGTTGCGGGCGAAGGCGCCGACGGAACCTCGCTTCGCCCAAGCGGCAGTCAGGTTCGACCGCTTTGCCCGATGGGCGCGGCAGGAAACGCCGTTCGGGTTCTACGCGCGCGTGCTGGGGGCCGAGAGAGGCCGGCAGCGCTTCCTCGCCCGTCTCGGGCACGAGGCCGACGACGCGCTCAACGAGTTCCTCAATCGCGCGCTCGACTACGAACGCCGCGAGACGCCATCGCTCCAGGGCTTCGTCGCCTGGCTGCGCGCGGCGCAGACCGACGTCAAACGCGACATGGAAATCACCCGCGACGAGGTGCGGGTGATGACCGTGCACGGCGCCAAGGGCCTGGAGGCCCCGGTCGTCATTCTAGCGGACACCACGACGCCGCCCGCGGGACCGGGACAGCGTCAGCCGCGACTCCTGGATTTGGCGGCGAACGTCGCGGGCGCTCCGGGCCACTTCGTCTGGGCGGGGGCGCGGGCCAACGACGTGGCGCCAGTCGCCGCCGCCCGCGAGCGCGTTCGCCGCGAGAACGAGGACGAGCACGGGCGCCTGCTCTATGTGGCGATGACGCGCGCCATCGACCGCCTCGTCGTGTGCGGGGCGGAAGGAGAGCGTGGCCGGCCGGACGGCTGCTGGTGGAACCTGGTCGCCGGCGCCTTATGCCCGATCTCGGAGCCGGCCGACGACGGCGATGGCAAGGTCTGGCGTTACCGTCCGACGCCGTCCGTGGCCGGCCAGACCGTCACCTCGGCTGCGGCGGTATCACGGCCTGAGCGACCCTCATGGCTCGAGCGCAACGCTCGCAGCGAGCCGCCAGCCATGCTGCCGCTCTCGCCCTCGCGTGCCTACGATGAAGCCGCGGCGCCGATGCGTTCAAGCGCGGCCGGCAGCCCCGGCGAACGGCGGAAGGCGATGGCACGCGGCGTGCTCATGCACCGGCTGCTGCAGTCGCTCCCCGACATTCCGCGCGAGGCGCGGGCCGCGGCCGCCCGCCGCCATCTCGCGCGCACGGCCGACGATTTCAGCGTCGAGGAACAGGAGAGCCTGTTCGAGCAGGTCCGGCTCGTGCTCGAAGATGCGCGTTTCTCCGAGCTGTTTTCACCCGGAAGCCGTGCCGAAATCCCGATCGTGGGGCGCCTCAAGGGCGGAACGCTCGCCGTTTCCGGCCAGGTGGATCGCCTCGCCGTCAGCGGCGATGCGGTCCTGATCGCGGATTACAAGACCAATCGCCCGGCCCCCCGGCGATTCGAAGACGTGCCGCCCGCCTACATTCGCCAGCTTGCGCTCTATCGCGCGGTGTTGGCGCAGCTCTATCCGGACAAACTCATTCGTGCCGCCCTCCTGTGGACGCAGGTCCCTGATTTGATGGAGATTCCGGCCGCGACCATGGATCGCGAACTGGCCGCCGTCACCTCGCCGTGAGGCCGCCTTGACGCTTGGCGGGTGCGTTCATAGGTTCGGTACCCTCGACGCAGCGCTTCGCCTGAATCCCAAGGACAACGAGGTATTTCCCATGGCCGTTGGCAAGGTTTCGGACACCACTTTCGAATCCGAGGTGTTGAAGGCGACCGGCCCGGTCGTGGTGGATTTCTGGGCCGAATGGTGCGGCCCCTGCCGGATGATTGCGCCCGCGCTCGAGGAAATCGCCGGGTCCCTCGGCGCGAAGGTGAAGATCGTCAAGCTCAACGTCGATGAGAATCCGCACACTGCCGCCAAGTACGGCATCCAGTCGATCCCCACGCTGATGATTTTCAAGGACGGCCAAATGGCCTCGCGCCAGATCGGCGCCGCGCCGAAGCAGAAGCTGGAACAGTGGATCACCACCGCGGTGTGACGCTCCTCCACGCCGTCAGCCACAAATTTTCCCTCGCAGCGGCCGGCCGAGATGCCGGCCGTTTGCGTTATTGCCCCGGGCTCGCCCGTTTCGGGTCCGAGCGGATATCGATCATGGCTCGTGCATTGCGTCCGCCATTTCCGCCGATGGAAGCCCTCTCGGTCGACGAAATCCCGACCGGGGAGGAATGGCAGTACGAGCCGAAATGGGATGGCTTCCGCTGCCTCGTCTTTCGCGACGGCGACAAGGTCGAGCTGCAATCGAAGTCGGGCCAGTCGCTGACACGTTACTTTCCCGATCTGGTCGAGGCAGTGCGGAGCATCAAGGCGACGGCATTTGTTCTCGACGGCGAGATCGTCGTCCCGGTCGGGGCCGCATTTTCGTTTGATGCGCTGCTGCAGCGCATCCATCCGGCGCAGAGCCGCGTGCAGAAGCTGGCGGCGGAAACGCCGGCGCTCCTCATCGTCTTTGATCTCTTGGCTGGCGCCGACGGCAAAGCGCTAGTTGCCAGACCATTGCGTGAACGCCGCCAAGAGCTCGAAGCGTTCGCGCGCAATGACCTGCGCAACGTGAAGCGGGTCCGCCTTTCGCCCGCGACCACCAAGCTCAGCGAGGCGAAGAGCTGGCTCAAGCGCGTGGGCGCAACGCTCGACGGCATTGTTTCCAAGCGGCGCGATCTCGAATATCGCTCGGGTGACCGCACCGGCATGCAGAAGATCAAGAATTATCGCAGCGCCGACTGCGTGGTCGGCGGCTTCCGCTACAACGAGGGCAAGCCGGTCGTCGGCTCGCTGCTGCTCGGCCTCTATGACGATGCAGGCCTGCTCAATCACGTCGGCTTCACCTCGACGATCCGGCGCGAAGACAAGCCGGCGCTGACCAAGAAGCTGGAAAAGCTGACGGCGGCGCCCGGCTTCACCGGCAACGCACCGGGCGGGCCGAGCCGCTGGTCGACCAAGCGTTCGAGCGAGTGGCAGCCGCTCAAGCCCAAGCTGGTGGTCGAGGTCTGCTACGATCACTTCACCGGCGACCGCTTCCGGCACGGAACGAAGCTGGTGCGCTGGCGTCCGGACAAATCGCCGCGGCAGTGCACGCTGGATCAGGTGCAGCAGAAACAGGCGGATCTGACGAAACTGTTGAAGTGAGGGGAGCTTGCCGCCGGCACGGTGACAGGATCACGCCGGCGGCGTGCCGTTCGCGTTGAGCACCGCTCCGGCGAGATAGAGCGAGCCCGTGATCAGGATGCGCGGCGGCGGATCGAGCTCGAAACGAGCGATGGCGGCCAGCGCCGCTTCGAAGTCGGCGCTGCTCTGCGCCGGAACGCCGACGGCGCGGGCGGCATCGGCGATCGCATCGGCGGGAAAGCTTTTCTCCTGATGCGGGATCGGCACCGCCACGACGCGGCGGGCGAGCCCGGCGAAATTCTTCAAGAAGCTCTCGCAGTCCTTGGTCGAAAGCATGCCAACCACGAGCACCAGCGGACGCGAAACCCGCTCCTCGAGATCGGCCAGCGCGTTGGCAATGGCGCGACCGCCGTCCGCATTGTGGCCGCCGTCGAGCCAGAGCTCGCCGCCCGGCGGCGCGATCGCCGCGAGCCGTCCTTGCGAGAGGCGCTGCATGCGCGCCGGCCAGTCGGCCTTGGCAATGCCGGTCTCGAACGCCGCAGGCGCAAGCTTGAGCTCGCCGAGGGCACGCAGGGCGGCAATAGCGACGCCGGCGTTTTCGAACTGGTGACGCCCGTAGAGCTTGGGCGGCGGCAGATCGAGCAGGCCGGTGTCGTCCTGGTAGACGAGACGCCCGCGTTCCTCGGTCGCCGTCCAATCCTCGCCGGCAATCCTGATCGGCGCCTTGGCGCGCGCGGCCGCACGCTCGATCGCCAGCAGCGCCTCGCGCGGCTGCGCCGCCACGACCGCCGGCACCCCGCGTTTGAGAATGCCGGCCTTCTCCGCGGCGATCTTCCCGACGGTATCGCCAAGATGTTCGGCGTGATCGAACGACACCGGCGTAATCACGGTGGCAAGCGGGCGATCGACAACGTTGGTCGCATCGAGCCGTCCACCCATTCCGACTTCGAGCAGCAGCACATCGGCCGGATTGCGTGCAAACAGCAGGAGTCCCGCCGCGGTCGTGATCTCGAACACCGTGATGGGCGCACCGGCATTGACGCGCTCGCATTCGTTGAGCGCGCCGCTCAGCTCCGCGTCGGAAGCGAGACGTCCCTCACCCTCGGCCCCGAGCCGGAAGCGCTCGTTGAAGCGCACGAGATGCGGCGAGGTGTAGACGTGCACGCGCAGGCCTGCTGCCTCCAGGATCGCGCGCATGAAAGCGATGGTCGAGCCCTTGCCGTTGGTGCCGGCGACGTGGATCGTCGGGGGCAGCTGCCGCTCCGGATGGCCGAGCGCGGCGAGCATGCGCCACATCCGATCGAGCGAAAGATCGATCCGTTTCGGATGCAGCGCGGTGAGTCGCGCCACGATGGAATTGATGGGAGTCATGCAAGCCCGTTTGAACCCGCTCCCAGGCGTCCCCGCCAAACGGTGACCCGTGAGCGCCATTCGATTATATCTGGAACTGCCGCTCATCACGGCCTCCCGCGCGCGCGGGCAACGACCGCGGGGCCCCTATCCCTGGGCCGCAATCGGCAAATTTTCCGCAGCTGGCTTGGCCGGCGACTTGGTCAGCAGCCGGCACAGATTGGCAAGCGTTTGCCGCAGCTGCTGGCGGTGGACCACCATATCGATCATGCCGTGGTCCCTGAGATATTCGGCGCGTTGAAAGCCTTCGGGCAGTTTCTCGCGGATGGTCTGCTCGATGACGCGCGGCCCGGCAAAACCGATGAGCGCGCCCGGTTCGGCGATATGGACGTCCCCGAGCATGGCATAGGACGCCGTGACGCCGCCGGTGGTCGGATTGGTCAGCACTACGACATAGGGCCGCTTCGCCTCGCGCAGCATCTGCACCGCGACCGTGGTGCGGGGCAGCTGCATCAACGAGAGAATGCCCTCCTGCATGCGCGCGCCGCCCGAGGCCGCGAACATGATGAAGGGCGTCCCCTTGTCCACCGCGGTCTCGAGCCCTTTGATCACCGCCTCCCCCGCCGCCATGCCGAGCGAGCCGCCCATGAAGTCGAAATCCTGCACGCCGATCACCACCGGCAAGCCTTCGAGCTTGCCGAACCCGAGCTTGATGGCATCGTTGGTGCCGGTCTTGCCGCGGGCATCCTTGAGGCGGTCGGTGTAGCGCCGCTCGTCGCGGAACTTGAGCGGATCGAGCGGAACGGCGGGGATCGCGATGTCGAACCAGGTCTGGTTGTCGAAGATCGATTTGAGCCGCGCCATCGCCCCCATGCGCATGTGATAATTGGAGCCGGGGATGACGAACTGGTTCGCCTCGACGTCCTTGTAGAACACCAGCTGGCCCGTCTCCGGGCACTTGATCCACAGGTTTTCAGGGGTCTCGCGGCGCGCGAAGTAGTTGCGGATTTTGGGCCGGACGACGTTCGAAATCCAGTTCATGCGTGGGAGCCCTCCATCATTCGCTGCTTGCCCGCGAATGCTTCGGCGGCGCTTTCGGCCCTCTATATGGATGGCCGGCTTGGGCCTGGCAACCGGGATCGGCGCTCGCCGCAACGTTCAGGCGGAGCTCCGCGCCTTCGGCTTGACCGCCAGCCCGAACGCACTATCGCCGTCGAAAAGCGTGGGCGCGTCGCTCATGCGCGCGCGTTCGATGGTGAGCAGGCGAAGCTTGGTCGTGACGCCGCCGTTGGCGGAGAAACCGCCGGCCTTGCCGCCGGCCGCGAGCACGCGGTGGCACGGCACGATGAGCGGGAACGGGTTTCGTCCCAGCGCCTGCCCCACCTCCCGCGCCAAGCCGCGGTCGCCGAGCCGGGCCGCGATGTCGCCGTAGGAAAGCGTCGCACCGGCCGCGATCGCACGCGTGATCTCGTAGACCCGGCGATCGAACGTCGCCACCCCCTCCAGATCGAGCGCGACGGCGGAGAGATCGCTTGCCTCGCCCCGCAGCAGCGCGATGATGCCGTCGATGGCGCGCTGCACGTCGGGCGGCGGCGGCGCGTCGCGCGCATTTGGACATCGCCGCAGCAAGCGGGCGCGGGTCCGTGCTTCGCCCGCCTCGGGGAGCTGCACGCCAACGACGCCCTGCTCGCCCCATGCGATGCCGCAGCGGCCGATATTCGTCTCGAACAGCGTGAAGCAGCGTGCCGTCATCATGCGGCTATCCTAGCACCTTGGGCGCTGCCGGGCGTCCCGGATCTTGCGGTCTATGCCGCTCGCCCTCAGGCTTGCGCGGAGCGCGTGGAGCCGTCCGCATTGGCGCCGCGCACCCCGCGGGCGAGCTCGGCAACAAGCTTGATCACGGCGGGCGCCGTCTTCGCCGTCGCCTTGTCGTGCGCGTCGAGGCTCGCCTTGAGCGCGTTCACCAGCGCCGAGCCGACGACCACGCCATCGGCGCCCGACGCGATCGCCGCCGCCTGCTCGGCCGTGCGCACGCCGAAGCCGACCGCCACCGGCAGCCTGGTGTGGCGCTTGATGCGGGCGACCGCAGCATTGACGGCGCCGGGATCGGGCGTGGCAGCGCCGGTAATGCCGGTGATCGACACGTAGTAGACGAAGCCCGACGTGTTCGTGAGCACGGCCGGCAGGCGCTTGTCATCGGTCGTCGGCGTGGCGAGCCGGATGAAATTGAGTCCGGCGTCGAGCGCGGGCAGGCACAGCTCCGCGTCCTCCTCCGGCGGCAGGTCGACGACGATCAGACCGTCGACGCCGGCGGATTTGGCGTCGCGGAGAAAGCGATCGACACCATAGACGTAGATCGGGTTGTAGTAGCCCATGAGCACGAGTGGCGTTGCATCGTCGGCTTCGCGAAACGCGCGCACAATGGCGAGCGTCTTCTTCAGCGTCTGCCCGGCTTTGAGCGCGCGCTGGGAGGACATCTGGATCGCCAGGCCGTCGGCCATCGGATCGGTGAACGGCATGCCAAGCTCGATCACATCGGCACCGGCGGCCGGGAGCGCGCGCAGGATTGCGAGCGACGTGTCGGGGTCGGGATCGCCGGCGGTGAGGAACGTCACCAAGGCGGCACGGCCTTCAGCCTTCAGCGCGGCGAAGCGATGATCGATACGCGTGACCATGGGCTATGGGCCGCTTCGCGCAATGGTCAATGGGGCAATCCCTTGCGCTTGCGCTCCCGCAAGGCGGCGAGCCGGACATTGATGGTACCGAGCATCAATATCACGATCGAGCCGATGAACTGCACCCATTCCTTCTTCTCCAGAATGGGGCCGGGCGCAAACAGCCGGACCCGCAGGAAATACGCGATGTAGGCCACCGACACGATGACCAGTACCCAGCCGACGATTTTTTGCCGGCTGATCAAAGCCTGCCCGTGAGCGCGTCGATGGTCACCCGCCGCGCCGCTCCAGATAATCCGCCACGCTTGCCAGGTCCTTGTCGCCGCGTCCGGACAGGTTGACCACCATGAGGTGATCCTTCGGCTTTTGCGGCGCGAGGTCGATCACCCTCGCCAGCGCGTGCGCGGGCTCGAGCGCCGGGATGATGCCCTCGAGCCGCGAGCAGAGCTGAAACGCGGCCAGCGCCTCCTCGTCCGTCGCCGAAAGATATTTCACCCGCTTGATGTCGTTGAGCCAGGCGTGCTCGGGGCCGATGCCGGGGTAATCGAGGCCGGCGGAGATCGAGTGCGCCTCGTTGATCTGCCCGTCCTCATTCATGAGCAGGTAGGTGCGATTGCCGTGCAGGACGCCGGGCCGACCCCCCGCGATCGAAGCCGCATGCAAGCCGGTGGACAGTCCGTGGCCCGCCGCCTCCACGCCGTAGATTTCGATTTGGGTATCGTCGAGGAACGGGTGGAACAGTCCCATCGCATTCGAGCCGCCGCCGATGCAGGCGATGAGCGAATTGGGCAGACGGCCTTCCGCCGCGAGCATCTGCTCGCGCGTTTCGTTGCCGATGATCGATTGGAAGTCGCGCACCATCATCGGATAGGGATGCGGCCCGGCGACCGTGCCGATGCAATAGAAGGTATCCGCGACATTGGTGACCCAGTCGCGCAGCGCCTCGTTCATCGCGTCCTTGAGCGTCTTCGAACCCGATTCGACCGGACGCACCTCGGCGCCCAGGGCCTTCATGCGCAGTACGTTCGGCTTCTGCCGCTCGACATCGACCACACCCATATAGACGACGCATCGCAGACCGAATTTCGCGCACATCGTCGCGGTCGCAACGCCGTGCATGCCGGCACCGGTCTCGGCGATCACGCGCGGCTTGCCCATGCGGCGCGCGAGCAGGATTTGGCCGAGCACGTTGTTGACCTTGTGCGCACCGGTGTGGTTGAGGTCCTCGCGCTTGAAATAGATTTTCGCCCCGTGCTCCGCAGGCGACGCCTGCCGCACGTGCTCGGTCATGCGCTCGGCGAAATAGAGCGGCGTGGGCCGTCCGACATAGTCCTTGAGGTGCCCATCCATCTCCTTGTGGAAGACGGCATCGTTCTTGGCCCTGGCGTAGGCCGTTTCAAGCTCGAGAATCAGCGGCATCAGCGTCTCGGCGACGAAGCGACCGCCATAGAGGCCGAAATGCCCGCGCTCGTCGGGCCCGGTGCGGAACGAATTGGGCTGCTGGATGGTCATGCGCTGCTCATCATCGTCTTGGCCACGCCGAGCTGGCCTGACGCAGCGCGGGCCGCGGCAATGAAAGCGCGGATTTGCTCGGGGTCCTTGACCCCGGGGGCGCGCTCGACGCCGGAGGAGACGTCGACGCCGGGCGCGCCAGTGATGCGCAGCGCCTGCGCGACATTGCCGGCATCGAGGCCGCCGGAAAGCATGAACGGGACGGCGATCTCCAAGCTTTCGAGCAACCGCCAATCGAAGCGCTTGCCGAGCCCGCCCGGCCGCGTCGCGGCGCCCGACGCGCGCGCGTCGAAGATCACTCGGTCCGCCACCTTGTCGTAGCGTCGGATCGCCGCGAGATCCGCCCGCTCCGCAATCGGCAGCGCCTTCATCACGGCGAGCCCGAAGCGCCTGCGTACCGTGGCGACGCGTTCCGGCGTCTCCGTGCCGTGGAGCTGCAGCAGGTCGGGCGCGAGCGCCTCTATGCTCGCGGCAAGTTCCTCGTCGCTGGCATCGACCGAAAGCGCGACTTTCTGCGCCCTGCCCCGCACGCGCTCGCCCAGCGCTCGCGCGGCGTCGAAGCCGACATGACGCGGCGACGGCGCAAAGAAGACGAAGCCGACCATGTCGGCGCCGGCCTCGAGCGCGACCTCGAGCGCCTCGGATGTCGTCAGGCCGCAGATTTTGATCGCAACGGACATGGCCGCGGGCTCCTGCAGACGCGGTTCTACATCGGCCCCGTCGGTTTGTCTCGCCTCTCCAGGCCCTTGCTGCTCAAGGAGAATTTTTACAGCTCACGCCGCCGGCGGCGGAATGGTGAGCCGCGGCGCGTCGTCGACCGGCGCCGGCGTCAGGGAGAGTTCGGCCGATCCCAGGCGCCGCCGCAAGCGGTCGACCTCCGCCTGCAAGTCGCGCGCCCGCGCGGCGGCAAGCCGCGCCGCGCGGCGCCATTTGCTCTGCCTGACCCAGGCGGCGATACCGCCGACCAGCACGCCGCCGATGAGGACCAGCAGCATCAACTGATAGAGCGGCAGCGCCCGCGCGAAGGCGGGATGGGCCTGGTCGAAAGGGTCGAAGGAGACGACGACGGGCTGGCGGTTAGCCACCGCGAGGGTGACGACAACGAGGGCGAGCGGCACCAGGATCAGCGCTGTGACCGTCTTGCGAATCATGACCGAGCCCTCTCGTTCTTCATCATGCCCGGAGCTGTTGCGGGCATCCACGCCCTGTTTCCCTATATCGCAGGAAAGGGGTGGATGGCATCGAAACTCGGGCCTGCCCGAGTTTCGGGCTGGAAGGGGCACAAATTCGGGCGAACCCGACTTGCGGTGACGAAGCGATTTCGGTCTAGGCGTTCGAACGGTTGAGCCGCTCGCGCATTTCCTTGCCGGTCTTGAAGAACGGCACGGACTTCTTCTCCACCGAGACGTGGGCGCCCGTGCGCGGATTGCGCCCGGTCCGCGCCGGGCGGTTCTTGACGGAGAAAGCGCCGAAACCGCGCAGCTCCACGCGGTCGCCGCGCGCCATCGCCGCGACGATCTCGCCGAGGATGGCGTTCACGATGTTCTCCACGTCGCGCTGGTAGAGATGCGGGTTCTGCGACGAGATGCGCTGCACGAGCTCGGATTTGATCATCGCTGCTGCCGTCCGTGGCTGGGCGGAAAGCTCCGCCTCTAGTTCGCGGTTGGAGGGTGCCAAAGGGCCAGCAGACCGTCAAGGTTGAGACGCTCCATCGCCTGCACCGCGCCCCACTCCTCCAGGCGGCGCGCGAACGAGGTCAGTCCCACCGCGTCGAGCGTGGTGACCACCGCCGTATGCAGGAATGGCAAGTCACCGAACCGGTCGCGCAGCCGATAGTTGCGAACCGGCGTCGTCGGGTCGATATTCTTTTCCTTTGCCAGCCAGGCGATCGCCGTCTTCTCGTCGCCGAGCTCGTCCACCAGCTTGAGCGCAAGGCCCTGGTGCCCGGTGAAGACGCGACCGTCGGCCACGCGCTCCAAGGTCGCATCGTCGAGATGGCGGCGCGCCTTCACCATGTTGCGGAACCAGGCGTAGGAGTCCGCGACGATCGCCTCGATGGCCGCGCGCGCCTCGGGCGACGTCGGCTCGAAGCCATTGGGCGCGGCCTTGAGCGGCGAGGATTTGATTTCCTCGACCTTGATGCCGAGCGTCTTGAGAAGATCGGCGACATTCGGATATTGGAACAGCACGCCGATCGAGCCGACGAGCGAGGTCTCCAGCGCGACGATGTGATCGCCCGCGATTGCGGCAATGTACCCGCCCGATGCCGCAAGCCCGTCGACCACGACGACCAGCGGCTTCTGCTCCTTGAGCCGCATCAAGGAGTCATGCAGCTGCTCGGAGCCGGAGGTGGTGCCGCCGGGGCTGTTGATATGCACGATCACGGCTCGTGCGCGCGACTTGCCGAGCCGCTCCAGCGCCTCCACCCTTTCCCGATCGCTGCGGATCAGGCCGGTAATGGTGACGCGCGCGATCGATCCTCCGGGCTGCCCCGTCAACAGGCCGGTGCCGGGCACGCGCAACGCTGCGCCCACCGCGATCACGGCGCAGATGGCGATGAGAATCGCGAAGACGCGCCAGAAGGTGAGCTTGCGCCGCATGCGGCGACGATCGACGAGGGTGTCGGCATCGAGCGACATGACTCATCTCCTTCGATGAAGTCGGGCAGGGACGGTGCCGCTGTCCTGCGCCGTGGTCAATGGCGCGCACGAAGCGCCTGCGATTGTGGCAAATGAAAGAGAAACGGGTGCCTGAGCATCACCCGGGCGCGCCCGCGGCGCGTGCGCGTGAAGCTTCCCGAGGAGGCGGGCGCGGCCCGCGCATCGTCGCCGCATGCCGCGCGCCGGGAGCGGTTTGCATTGCGCTGCAATCGCGAACCGCTCCGGGGTCCTTGCGTCCGACACGTTTCTGCGCGAGCCGGTTCCCGGTTCGCCGGAGAACGCCAGCGCCATCGTTTGTACCACGTGCGCCTCCGGTCGCGCCGACCCCCGACGGAGCTTGCGCGTCCGGGACGCGGAAGCCAGGTGCTATTCCGAAGCCAGGTGCTATTCCTTCTTCTCGGCCGGCTTTTCCGTTGCGCGCTTGAGCGCGGTGCCGAGAATGTCGCCGAGCGTCGCGCCCGAGTCGGACGAGCCGTACTGGGCGATGGCCTCCTTCTCCTCCGCCACTTCCAGCGCCTTGATCGAAACCTGCACCTTGTGGGCGCGGCGATCGAACTGGATGATGCGGGCGTCGACCTTCTGTCCGACCGCGAAGCGCTCCGGCCGCTGCTCGCCGCGGTCGCGCGCCAGCTCCGAGCGCTTGATGAAGGTGGTGAGATCACTGCCCACGATCTTCACGTCGAGGCCGGCCTCCTTCACCTCCGTCACCTCGCACGTGACGACGGAGCCCTTCCTGAGGTCGCCGGCGGTGTCCATGGGATCGCCCTCGAGCTGCTTGATCCCGAGGGAAATCCGCTCCTTCTCGACGTCCACGTCCAGCACCTTGGCCCGGACCTTGTCGCCCTTCTTGTACTCCTCGATCACCTGTTCGCCCGGCCGCTTCCAGTCGAGGTCGGAGAGATGGACCATGCCGTCGACGTCGCCATCCAGCCCGAGGAACAATCCGAACTCGGTCTTGTTCTTGACCTCGCCCTCGATCGTCGTGCCGGGCGGGTACTTCTCGACGAAGACCTCCCACGGATTGCGCATGGTCTGCTTGAGACCGAGCGAAATTCGGCGCTTGACCGGATCGACCTCGAGGATCTGCACGTCCACTTCCTGCGAGGTGGAGACGATCTTGCCGGGATGCACGTTCTTCTTGGTCCATGACATCTCGGAGACGTGAATGAGGCCTTCGATGCCCGGCTCGAGCTCGACGAACGCGCCGTAGTCCGTGATGTTGGTGACGCGGCCCTTGTAGCGCGCGCCGACCGGATATTTGGCCTCGATGCCCTGCCAGGGATCATCCTGCAGCTGCTTCATGCCGAGCGAGATGCGGTGGGTCTCGTGGTTGATCTTGATGATCTTGACCTTCACCTGCTGGCCGATATTGAGCACCTCGGTGGGATGATTGACGCGCCGCCACGCGATATCGGTGACGTGCAGGAGACCGTCGATGCCGCCGAGATCCACGAAGGCGCCGTAATCCGTGATGTTCTTGACGACGCCGTCGATAACCTGGCCCTCTTCGAGGTTCTGCACCAGTTCCTGGCGCTGCTCGGCGCGCGTCTCCTCCAGCACGGTGCGGCGTGACACCACGATGTTGCCGCGGCGACGATCCATTTTCAGAATCTGGAACGGCTGCGGCTGATTCATCAGCGGCGACACGTCGCGGATCGGTCGGATATCGACTTGGCTGCGCGGCAGAAACGCTACCGCGCCGTCGAGATCGACGGTAAAGCCACCCTTGACCTGATTGAAGATGATGCCCTGGACCTTTTCGTTGCTGTTGAAGGCCTTTTCCAGCTTGCCCCAGCTCTCCTCGCGCCGCGCCTTGTCGCGGGACAGCACGGCTTCGCCCAACGCGTTCTCGACCCGCTCCAGATAGACCTCGACCGTGTCGCCGATCTTGATATCCGCCTGACGGCCTGGACCCGCGAATTCGCGCAGTGCGACGCGGCCCTCGGTCTTGGCCCCGACGTCGATGACGGCGAGATCCTTCTCGATCCCCACGACCGTCCCTTTGACGACCTGGCCTTCCTGCGGACTGCCCTGGGTGAAGAAATCTTCGAGCATCTTCGCGAAATCTTCGCGCGACGGCGCGGCGGAACTGGTGGCGGTGGCGGTGGCCATGAATTCTCCAAGGGTGCGGTAGTGCCGGATTTTCGTGAGTGGGCGTTTCGAGCACGCTGTCCGAAAGTCCCGCGGACTTCCGGTGACCGCCGCAAAGCGGTGGCCCGGCGCAACGACCGAGCGATCGAAACGATGGTTCGGGTCCGGTGCGCCACCAAAAGAAGCGGGCGGAGCAGGCTCATCCTCCAACGACGGAAACGCGGTCAGCCGCGCTTCCGGCCTGCTCGGACGGCTTCGACGATGTCGATGGCAGCCCGGAATGCGGCGTCTATATCCAAATGCGTGGTATCGAGCAAGTGCGCATCCGGCGCGGGTTTCAGCGGGGCCGTCGCCCGGCTCATATCGCGCTCATCCCGGCGCCGGATGTCGGCCAGTACCTCGGCCTCGTTGCTGCCGTCGCCCAGCTCGGCGGCGCGGCGGCGCGCGCGCACCTCGACCGAGGCAGTGACGAAGATTTTCACGTCTGCGTCGGGAAAGACCACGGTCCCGATGTCGCGGCCGTCGAGCACGGCGCCGGGCGGCGTCCGCCCGAAATTGCGTTGGCACACGAGCAGCGCCGCGCGCACCTCGGGAATCGCCGAGACCAGCGACGCCGCCTCCCCGACCGCCGGACTCTTGAGCGCACGCTCGTCGAAATGGCTGGGGTCGAGCGCCGCCGCCGCCGCCACTGCCTGCGCCCGGTTGTCGGGCGAGTGACCGCCATCGAGCAACGCCTTCGCCACCGCCCGGTAGATCAGACCGGTATCGAGGTGCCGCAATCCGTAATGCGTCGCGAGGCGCCTGCCGAGCGTCCCCTTGCCGGAGGCCGCCGGCCCGTCGATGGCGATGATCACGAAAGATCGGCCCCGAGTGCGCGCATCAACGCCGCGAAGCCGGGAAAGCTGGTCGCGATGAAGGCGGCATCGTCGATCCGGACCGGCTTTTCGCTGGCCAATCCCATGACCACAAACGCCATGGCGATGCGATGATCCATGTGGGTCGAAACCGTGCTGCCGCCGGGCACCCGCCCCTTGCCGTGCACGATCAGGTCGTCGCCGTCGATTTCGACCTCCACGCCGTTCGCGCGCAGGCCGTCGGCCACGGCGGTGAGCCGATCGGATTCCTTCACGCGCAATTCCCTGAGCCCGCGCATCACCGTGGTGCCTTCGGCAAAGCTCGCCGCCACCGCCAGGACCGGATACTCGTCGATCATGGACGGCGCGCGCGCGGCCGGCACCTCGACGCCGTGCAGCACCGACGCCCGCACGCGCAAATCCGCCATCTCTTCGCCGCCGTCGCCGCGCATACCGAGCGCTTCGATGTCGGCACCCATCTCCCGCAGCGTGGCAATCAATCCGGTGCGCAGCGGATTGGTCATCACATCGCTCAGGATCACCTCCGACCCCGCCACAATCACTGCCGCCACCATCGGGAAGGCGGCCGAGGACGGGTCGGCCGGCACGACGACCGCAGCCGGCACGAGCTCGGGCTCGCCCTGCAGGGTGATCCTGCGGCCCGCGGCGCCTTCCGCCTCGACCCTGACATCGGCTCCGAAATGCTTGAGCAGCCGCTCGGTGTGATCGCGGCTCGCTTCGCTCTCGACGACAATCGTTTCGCCCGGCGCCGCAAGTCCGGCCAGCAGCACCGCCGATTTGATCTGCGCCGAAGGCACCGGCGTGCGATAGACGACCGGGATTGGATCGCGCGCACCGGCAAGCGTGATCGGCAGGCGCCCGCCGTCGGTCACGCTCACGGCATGCGCCCCGATCAGCGCGACCGGATCGAGGATCCGTTTCATCGGCCGCCTGCGCAGGCTGGCATCGCCGTCGAAGGTGGCGGTGACGGGACAGCCCGCAACCGCCCCCATGACCAGGCGGCAGCCGGTACCGGAATTGCCGAAATCGAGCACCGAACCAGGCTCGCGGAAGCCGCCGACGCCGACGCCGTGAACGCGCCATGCGCCTTCGCCCGTGCGGGCGACCGCCGCGCCCAGCAGCCGCATGGCCTTGGCGGTATTGATCACGTCCTCGCCTTCGAGCAGCCCGGAAATACGTGTCTCCCCGACCGTGAGCGCGCCGAAGATGAGGGCGCGGTGGGAGATCGACTTGTCGCCCGGCACGCGCAGTCGACCCCTGAGGGCGCCCGCGCGGCGCGCGGTGAGCGGGGACGGGGCGGCGTGATCCACGTGCAACCTCGGCTTTGCGGAAAACGCTCTGTAGCATGGGGTCGGCGGGGCGTCATCCGGGCCGGAATGGGCAAGGGAACGGCCAGCCGGAAGCGGCGGGGGGCGCTATTGACACCGGCATTGCGACTCGCCAAGTGAAGCACCTCATTTTAGACCCCGCTCAAGGAATCCGGACCGTGGCGAAACCCGAGCTCGGCACCAAGCGCCTCTGCGGCAATTGCAGCGCGAAATTCTACGACCTCAACAAGGATCCGATCGTCTGCCCGAAATGCCATACCGTCCTGGAACTCGCCGCGGTAAGCACGCGGGCGCGACCGGAACCTGCCCGCGCGGCCGCCGCTGCCGCTGCCGCTGAAGAGGAAGTCGTGGCGCCGGAGACCGCCGAGGCCGAATTCGTGTCGCTCGAGGAAGCGGACGCGGAAGCACAAGGCAAGAAGGCCGCCGATGGCGAGCCGATTGAAGGCGCCGAAGAGGAGGTGGAGCTCGAGGACGAGGGCCTGGACGACGCCGCCTTCATCGAGGAGCAGGAAGAGGGCGACGAGGACGTCACCGACATCATCGGCGACGTGGACGACGAGGAGGAGACCTGAGATCGGCGCCCCGTGCTCGGCCGGCTGCGGCGGCGTGCCTGCGGTCAGGGCGACTCCTGGTCACGGCGCCGCGGGATCGCTACAATTTATTGCAGGTTCGGACGCGACATTCCCGACATCGCGTCCTACGTGGGGCCATAGCTCAGTTGGGAGAGCGCTTGAATGGCATTCAAGAGGTCGGGGGTTCGAACTCCCCCTGGCTCCACCAATTTCCGATTTAATTCAATGGATTACATGCACCTTCGCCGCGGTTTCAAGACAGAGCTGTCCGCAATGATCGCGCCCGCGCGTGCCCGGGTTCGGCGAACCGCGCTGTCCCCAGCAGAATGCGTTGCTCACCCGGACGCGCGGTCAATCGACGGGACCGTCAAGCGGTCATCCGCTGCTATGATGGTCTGGCGCTGATCCCAACCGACAAAGCGGCTTTTTCGTACCAGGCGAAAGATCGGAAATCTGTCCGCCTCGCGGTGCGCAACCGCTTTCGCTTGGATACATTCTTGGGGCGGGAACGGATGGATTTACAACCGACTTTACGCGACGCATTCCGGTTCAAGTTCGTCTCCCATGGCGAAAAGCGCTCTTTATCGTGGCGCCATTGAGGCATCAAATCAATGGAGGATCGTTGCGTCAAGTGATTGCTTCTGCCTCACCAGCCAAGCTCGTGGAACAGCGGCTCGTCCGCGGCGCCGGGAGAACCACAATGCTGCGAAATCTTCGTATGGCAGCGGCATTCTGCGTTGTTGCAGCAGCAGGCTCATTGTGCCTGTTTGCGACTTCGGCTGTTGCGGCGAAACACCGGTCGGCCACCCCGTCAGGGAAGCACAGGACGGTCATTTCGACATCAAAACACCGGTCGGGCACCCCGGCAGGGAAGCACAGGTCGGGCACCGCGACCGGGAAACACCGGTCGTCCACCCCGACAGCGAAACCGGTCATCCCGACAGACCAGACGCCAACCAACAAGAACGATTGTCTCGGTGTGGCGCAGGCTCTCTACGAGCAGGCCGAAACTCTATCCAAGCGGACCAAACAGGCTATCCCGCGAGAATTTACACGCGCTGCGTCGAACCTCGATAAGTCTTGCGGTGAGGAGGATTTTGACAAGGCGCGGATCAGCATCGATTGGATGAATACGTGTCTTGAGAATTTCACAAAAGATTACACGTTGGGATTCTGTTCTCGAAGCAAGAGCTACTTTTGCGCAATTGATCCCAAATCGGACGGCTGTTTGCAGAGCCAGTGACGGCAAACGGCCGACGTGCCGAGATCGAGGTGAACAACCTCCCGAAACCAATGGGCGACGTGACGCAGCGCGAGCGCTGCACGCCGCTCGCCGTCGAAGGAGACGCGCGCGAACTCGGGCAAGGTCAGAGAGGAATTCCGCCGGACGCAAAACAGCCTAGCCGCACCGCCGGGAATTCCCTGCTGGGTGCGGCCCGCCGCCCGTTACATCGCGCTACCTTTAGCTAAATGCCGTAGCCGTCGACGATGGCATGGTGCCACGCCCCCTCCCAAGCCTGCATTCTCTTGTAGTCTGCCTTTGATGCATCCGTTGTCGCAAGCCGGGTACCTGACCAGGAATGGCGATTACGCGCTCGCGGAAGCGAGCCGGCGCCTCGAGGTGACGATCGTCGGCGGGCGCGCCGACGGCTTCGGGGGTAAGTCGGCGGGTAAGGCCACGCCTCGCGCGCGGGTCCGACGCCGACGACTCCACGAGGCTGAGCGGACAAAGACAATCCCTTCGATGGCCGGAAGGTATCAGGCCGGCTTTCGGTCCGAAAGATGGTTACCAGTGGTCCGGGGCAATAGGATTTCGCGGAAATCCAAAGCCGCCGGATACGATATATTGTCGCAAGAACCGCACAGGCCTTAGGACGGACCGAGAACGCCAGTGACCCCCGTCGGCACGGCCCACCGACCCCTCATCGCCCTCACCGGGGCGACCGGCTTCATTGGGCAATGCCTGCTGCGGGAATTGCCTAAGCGCGGTTACCGCCTGCGCGTCCTGCTGCGGCGCCCGAGCGTCGTGCCAATGGAGTCCGCGAGCGCCGTCGTCGGCGATCTGGCCCGGCCGCAGAACATGGCGGCGGCGCTCGCCGACATCGACGCGGTGATTCACTCCGCCGGTCTCGCCCACACCATGTCCGGCTTGCCCGAAGACGACTATCGCATGCTCAATACCGACGCCACGATCGCGCTGGCGCGCGCGGCGCAGCGGGCGGGCGCCAGGCGATTCGTGTTTCTGTCCTCGATCCGCGCCCAATCCGGGCCAACCGCGGACCACGTGCTAACCGAGGCTCTGGCGCCGCAACCGACCGACGCCTATGGCCGCTCCAAGCTCGCGGCGGAGCAGGGCTTGGCGGACCTCGCCCTCGACTGGGTCGCGCTGCGACTGGTCCTGGTCTACGGGCCGGGGGTGAAAGGCAACATGGCGGAACTCGTGCGGCTCGCACGCACCCCCTATCCTTTGCCGCTGGGCGGGCTCAGCGGCCGGCGTTCCCTCCTGTCGCTCGACAACCTGGTGGCCGCCATCGATACCGTGCTGGCGGCGCCGGGGCCGCTGCGGCGGCCGCTCATCGCGGCCGATCCGCAGGCGCTGACGATCCCCGAAATGATCTCGGCGCTGCGGCGCGGCCTCGGCCGCAGGCCCGGCCTGATCCCGGTGCCGCCTTCGGTGCTCAAGGCGGCGCTGCGCGCGGCACGGCGCGCGGAGATCTACCCGCGGCTGGCCGGCTCACTGGTGGCGGACCCTGCCGCGCTCACCGGCCTCGGCTGGTCGCCGGCGGTCGCAACGCCGGAGGGGCTCGCGACCTTGGCGCGCAGTTGACATCGACAGTGGCGCTTCGGTCCAGAGCCACCGGAAGCATCGCGCGCAGCTCGTAATGGCGGCAGACCAATTTTGCAGGCGGCAAAAAAAGCTCATGCCCGGCCGAAAGGCCGGGCATGAAGAGAAGAATTGCGCGGGCGGCTCAGCGCGTCAGCACGATGAAGTCCGTGCCTTTGCCGGTTTCCGAGCCAAGCCCCTTATCGGAGATGATCAGCGAGGCGCCCGGCGACATCAATGCGGAAATCCGATCGAGCGCATCCTGCGGGATGGCGACGCGACTGAGCGCTTCGGTCGCGTTCGAGGCATGCACTGCCGGTGGCGGGGCTTCCACCTTCTTGCCCCTTCCCGCCTTCCTGACCGGCGCCGAGGCGACGCCCGGCATCGACATCACGGTCCAATTCAGGGTCGTGTTGTCGTCGTTGACGGCCAAGGCGGTGAAGACGTGGGTGCCGAGCGGCTGGTCCGGCTGCTCGAAGGTGACCGGCGCCTCGAACACCGGCTCAAAGCCCTTGCGCACGTACAGCTTGGCTTCCTTGCGGCTGATGAAGACGGAGATCGGACCGGGTTTGAGCGGCCGCACTTCGTCGCCGGTCGTGATCGCGGCGGATTTTGCAGGAGGTTTTGCCGCCTCGAACGCATCATGGGCCGATTTCACCGCCTCGGGGGTGGTCACGGCGCTCTCGCGCGGGGCCCCGACGGCATAGGCCATGGCATCGAGCGCAGGACTGCCGGACTTGATGGCGTCGAACGCGGTCAAGTTGACCTTGTTGGAGGCGAACTGGGTGACGTCCGCGGCACCGTTGCCGGCGCTCGGCGCTTCCGCGGAGGTAGCCGGCGGCTCGGACTTCGGTTCGAGCGGCTCGCGCTTGATCGTGAACAGCCGCTCATGGCTCACCGGCACCGGCGTGACGTCGCCGCGGGTGACGATGACGCGGACACCGAGCTTGGTGATGCCCCACATCTGGCGGGCGAACGCCTCGGGAAGCCGGATGCAGCCATGCGACGCCGGCCCGATGGGAACGACGCCCTGGTGCATCGCCACGCCCGACCAGGTGATCCGCTGCATGTAGTACATCGGGGCGTTGTAGTAGATATTGGAGTGGTGCCAGCGATCCTTTTGGATGATGCTGAACACGCCCGTCGGCGTCGGATGGCCCGGCACACCGGTCGACACCCGCGAATGCGCGATGGGATGGCCATCCGAATAGAGCGTGAGCTGCTGCTTATCGAGCGCGACGACGACGCTGAGGACGCCCCTGGCCTTTGCGGCCATGTCCTCGGCGCCCGCCTTCACCTTTGCCGACGCCTTCTCGCGCGCGGCGAGGACGGTAGCTTTCGGCTTCGCCGCGCGGGCGGCCGCAGGGTGCGGCGGCGCCGTCGGCTGCAGGCCGAACGGAAGCGCTTCCGCCGAGGTGGCAAGGCCGACGAGCAACGCGGTGCTCGCCGTCATCGCCAAAAGCGCCTCGCGGTGACGGTAATAGATCGAGTGGCCCCTACCGGGCCGCTGAGACTTCTGCACGAAGGCCCCCCTTTGGTGCGTTGCCACGCGGACCTCCCTATGAGGTCCGCGCTGGGCTCAGATGATTAGTCGCGCCGGCGGCCAAAAGGTTCGAGCGTCGGAATGCGTGAAATTCGCATAAATTTCAAACGACTGCCGCGGAATGGGGGTCAGGGTCGGGGGCCGGCATCGAGCCGATGAGCGGCGAGGTCATGGGTTTTGTGCTGAGGTTCGAGCAGCCTTCGAACTCCCCCCATCTACATCACCGGCGACACGGTCTGGTTTGATGGCGTGGCGAAGCTCGCGCGCCGGTTCCGCCCCGGCGCGGTCCTGCTGTTCGCCGGCGCCGCCCGGACGCGCGGCCCGTTCGACCTGACCATGGATACCAATGACGCGATCGAGACGGCCCAGGCATTTCCCGATGCCGCAATCGTTCCCGTTCACCGGGACGGCTGGGCGCATCCCACCCAAAGCCGCGACGATCTCGAGCAAGCCTTCACGGCGCTCGGCCTGCGATCACGGTCGCGAATGCTGAGGCCCGGCGTCGCGACAACGATCGCCGCCACGTAGACTTCGATTGTTGACCCGCTCTCAGCTGACGGCCGCGGGCCGAGATCCATCCAGCCGTCATGGCCGGGCTTGTCCCGGCCATCCACGTCTTCAATGCACTCCAGGCCTAGTGGACGTGGAGATCGCGACCGGCGCGGGCATGACGCTGGAACGAGTGATTCAATCCAAACAAACCCAGCCCTAGACTAGATCAGTGTGTCATACAGATCGGTCCACTCCGGATTTATCGCGTGAATAAGTCGCACCTTCCACGCGCGCGGCCAGTGTTTCATCGCGGTCTCACGTTGAATTGCGGAGTGAATGTTGTCGTGAAACTCATACCACACAAGCAATTTTAGGCCGTACCGAGTGGAAAAGCCTTTGATCAATCCGGCACGATGCTCGAATGCGCGACGAGGAAGATTGGATGTCACGCCAATGTAAAGCGTGCCGTTTCGCCGGTTCGTCATGATATAGACCCAGCCGCCCTTCATACCGAGAGACTTTAAAGACGTGGATGGCCGGGACAAGCCCGGCCATGACGGTGGATATGCCAATGACAGCGGCCGCTGGAAGGAGAGCGGCAAGTCCACCGACGGATCTGACTGATGTTCGCCTTTCCGCCGTCCGACCGTCACATCGGCTTGAAGGCGCGGTCGAGCTCGACGTCGATCAGCAGCGCCCCGCCGCCCTGCAATCCCTGCGCCACGAGATCGGTCGCCTCGTGCACGGTCTTCGCCCGCTCGGCCTTGATGCCGAGCGAGCGCGCAAGCGAGACGAAATCGATCTTCGGGTCGAGGAGCTCCATGCCGACATAGCTGTCGGCCTGCTCGGCGAGCCCGCGCATGTTGTGCAGGCGCTGCTTGAGGATGCGATAGGAGGTGTTGTTGAGGATCACGAACACCGCATCGATGCGATAGCGCGCGGCGGTCCAGAGCGCCTGGCAGGTATACATGGCGCTGCCGTCGCCGATGAGGCCGACCACCGGCCGATCCGGCAAGGCAAGCTTCACCCCGATGGTCGCGGGCAGGCCCCAGCCGATGCCGCCGCCGCGCAAGCCGAAATAGCTCTGCGGGTCGTCGCTGCGGATGAGCTGCCGGATGCCGGGCGCCGAGGAGAGCGCCTCCTCGATGACCACCGCGTCCTTCGGCAGCATCTCGCCGATGGCGTGGAGAAGCGCCAGCGGCTGCACCGGCGTCGCTCCCGCCAGCGCGCGGGCTTTGGCCTTGAGCGCCTCGCGTTCGGCGGCGATCGCCTCGCTTGCAGTCGCGAGCCGCGCCGCGCGCGGCGCCGCGCGCGCCGCTCGACATGCGTTCGCGCACGGCGGCGGTGATGTCCGGCAGCGTCCCCTTCGGATCGCCGAGGATCGCGACCGCCGGCGGATAGTTCTTGCCGAGCTCCCACGGATCGATGTCGAGATGAATGAGCTTGATGCCCGGCGGCATCGGATCGACGTCGGAAGGCAGCGACAGCGTGAACAGATCGCCGCCGACCGAGAACAGCACGTCGTACTGGTCGAGCACCTTGCGCACGTCGGGCGCGAGCCGGACCATGGACCCGCGAAACAGCGGATGCGAGGTCGGAAACGACGCCGTGTTCGGCACGAACTCGGTATAGACCGGCGCGCCGAGGAGCTCGGCGAGCTCGACCAGCTCGGCATGCGCGCGGCTCTGCGCCACCGCGTCGCCGGCCATGATCACCGGACGCTCGGCGCCCGCGAGCAGGGCCGCGGCCGCTTCGACCGCCGCGCGGTCGCCGCGCAGCCGCGGCGCGATGCGGGTGGGCGCGAGGAGATCGATGTCGCCGTCGGCGCGCAGGATATCGCCCGGCAGCGACAGGAACACCGGGCCGGTCGGCGGCGCCAGCGCGGTCTTCGCGGCGCGGTGCACGAGCCGCGGCAGATCGGCCAGGCGATGCACCTCCGACGACCATTTCACCAGCGGCCGCGCGATGGTCGGCAGATCCGCCCACAGGATCGGCTCGGTGGCGTTGAAGCTCTGCTCGTGCTGGCCGGCGGTGACGAGAATCGGCGCGCCCGCCTTTTGCGCGTCGTAGAGCATGCCCATGGCGTTGCCCAAGCCGGGCGTGACGTGCAGGTTGACCACTGCGAGCTTGCCCGAGGCCTGCGCGTAGCCGTCCGCCATCGCCATGACCGCGGCCTCCTGCAGGCCGAGCAGATAGCGCAGCTCGTTCTCGGTCGCGAACGCATCCATCAGCGGCAATTCGGTGGTGCCGGGATTGCCGAACATGATCTCGACGCCTTCCTGCTTGAGCAGGTCGAGGAAGGCGCGCTTTCCGGACATGACGGGCAAGAAGTCCTCCAAATATTGGGGCCGGAGACAGGCGGGGCGTTGCGACAGGCGGCGGGCGTCGAGCAGTCTCAGCGGTCGAACAGGTAACGGCAGCTTGGATCGGCGGGATCGTGCGCCATGATGCGATCGTAAAGGCCGCCCGCCTCGCTCACCAGCGCATCGACGTCCTCCGCCAGCAAAAAACCCTCGCCGGCGGTGGCGACCGCCGCCGAGCGCACCTTGGCTTCAAACGCGCCGCGGCCGGCATAGCGCGCCTCGAGCGAGGGGCGTGGATCGCCGGCGGCCTGCCGCTCCGCCTCTGTCCGCGCAAACGGCAGGAACGAGCCATCCCAACGGCCGGTGGCCCAGGGGAAACCGGCGGCATCGTTGCGAGTGTTGAAACCGGTCCGGGTGCCGAGCGGCACCCGCAGCTCCGGAGGCGAAATGCCGCCCTGGTCGTTGCCGTCGGCATCCGGCCGCGGGACCAGTGTCACGAACGGTTCGCCCATGACCGGCGGCACCTGGTCGGCGACGCGCTCGGTTTCGAACCGGGCGCCGAGGTCGAGGCGCGGCGGGCGCAGATTGCTCTCGGGCAGGCGAAAGTTCGCAATCCGCGGGAACGTCCCGCGCTGGGCGGCGAGCGTGACCAGCGTGCCGTCGGCGATGCGCGGATAGGTGCTCGGCGGCGGCTCGGTTCCGTCGCGCACCCAGTCGTCCAGCGCGAGGAGCAAAGCGCGCATCACGCGGTAATGGTTGAGCGTGTTGACGCAGTTGGCGAAGATGCCGCGCTCGCGCAGCACGCCGACATAGTGCTGCGCGCCGGCGATCATATAGATGCGCGCCTCCGGCGCCGGCGGCAAATCGCGTTCGCCCGCCGGATCCGTGGCGATGAGCGAGGCGGCGCGGTTCCAGTATTCCGATGAGTTGTTCACGTAGAACAGCTTCGGGACCGCCCCGAGCGCACGCGCACGATCCAAGACGGCGCCTTCGGCGCCGGTTTCGGGATCGCGCGCCGTGACGGTCGTGAAGGGAAAGAAATCGGTCGGATAGATGTGGTCTTCGAGCATGCTGAAGTGCCGCGTCGGCATGGCGAAGCGAAAGTCGAAGCTGCCCTTGCCGCCGCCGGCAACGTGGATGAACGCCCCGTCGAAGACCGGTTTGCCGTCCTCGTCCACGTTGAGGCCGCGCAGCAGCATGGTCTGGATCAGCCGTCCGGATTGCGAGATGCCGAAGATCAGGCTGCGTTGCGGGGCTGGCCCGCCCGCCAGCGGATTGTCGCGCAGATAGGAGAGCAGATCGCGGATGCCCGCCATTCCGACCGCGACCACGGTCGGATCGCGCGCGGTATAGACGAGCTGATAGATGCGCCCCGGCTTGAAGCCGCCCGCGAGCGTGATCTCGGTCGCGGCGGCGCCGTCCTTCGGCGCCACGAGCGACCAAGCGCTGCGCGGGATCAATTCGGCTTCACCGTCCGGCCGGTCGCGCTCGGTGAGCACGGCATCGGGCGCGCCGGCGCTCGCAGGCGCATAGGCGGTGCCGAGAAGGCCGGTGAAGCGAGCGGTGGTCCGCGGCGCGTCCACGATCAGCTCATAGGCGACCTTGCCGGTGATCGGCGCGCCGTCCTTGGTCGCGACCGGGGCGCGCAGCACCAGCCGATTGTCTCCAGGCGTGGTGGCGACGTCGCTCGCCCACGCCGACCACGCCAGCGTGAAGCCGTGACGAAACAAAAAACCGTTGCCGGCATCGGCCGCCGTCGCTGGATCGTTGCTGAAGGAGGCTTCGTCGAGCTGACGGAGCATGCCGATATTGCCGCGATTGTTGACCTCGTAGAGCAGCGTGCCGTTGCCGCGCGCCGGCGCCGCCGGACGCAGCACCAGGAACTCGGCGCTGAACTCGACCAGGCCGCGGCCGTCGCGCGGCGCCAGCGCAAGATCGGCGATCGGCTGATTGGCGGCGGCGTTCGGATCGAGTGCGAAGAAGGCACGACCGCGCAGCTTTTCGTAGGCGCCGGCGCGACCGAATTCGGCGCCGCCCGCGAACGGCTGGCGGCTGAGGATCTCGACGCGCTCGATGCGCGCCGCAGCCGGCGGCGGGAAAGCGGCTGCGACCAGGAACAGTCCCGCGATGATGCGGCGATGCATGCTCGAAAAGTGCCTCCCTGCGAGCCATGAAATTTGCCGCGCATCATAGCGCGGCGGCGTTTTGCAGGCGATCGTCGGGAAGGGACGTTCGCCTTTGCCGCGCTTTCCCTGATCGGCTCCTCTCGCTGATCTTCCCGTTGCGAATAAGCCGCTATTCCAGATTTTTGCTAGGTGGATAATCGCGCGAGAACGTCGGCTGCGTGACAAATTGCGCGGGGTCGTAGGTCCAGAACTGGCTCACCTGCGGATAGGTCTTGAGGATGGTGTTGGCGAGCTTTCCATTCACGCGCGCCACCTTGCGGATGTAGATATCGAGGATCGGCGTCCCGTACTCATCAAGCCGCACGGGTCCGATCGGTCCGCGACTCAAGCGAACGTCGTGCATGGCCTTGAGGAAAGCCGGTGCGTTGTCGGTGTTGCCGCCGGTGGCTTTGAGCGCTTCCTCGATGATGAGAAGCGCCGTGTAAGGACCGGCGGTGTAGAAACCGGGATCATGCTGATAGGCCGCGTTGATGCCGGCGACGAATTTCTTGTTGTCCGCTGTATCGAGGCCAGCGGCGTACCAGCCGGCGCTGTAAGTGTCGACCGCCTCCTCGCCCATCAGCTTGAGAATGCCCTCGTCCGTGCTCGTGGTATTTCCGAGCACGGCGATTTTCCCTTTCAGCCCGTAATCCTCGAATTGCTTCAGGAAGCGCAGCGGATTGCTGCCGGCGAAGCCCATATAAATCCCGTCCACGTCGGGCTTGATCTGCGCCAGGTACGGCGCATAGTCCGGCGTGTTGAGCGGCGGCCAGAGTTTTTGCACGATCTTGCCGCCGGCCGCTTCGAAGGCGAGTTGGAATCCGCCGGCGCCCTCGTGGCCGTACGTGAAATCCTCCGCGACGATCGCCATTCGCTTATAGCCAAGCGTCTTGGCCGCGTAATCGCCCAGTGGGTAGGTCACCTGCGGTGCAGTGCCGAAGGCGTGCAGCACCCACGGGTTCACCGCGTGACTCTTCAGATCGACGGTTGCTGCCGAGGTCGTGGTGATGAGCGGAACTTTCGTATCGCGAATATAATCGTCGATCGCCAAGGCCTCGTTGGTCGCCAACGGACCGATCATCACCGGCACCTTGTAGCGTTCGACCAGCTCCTGGGTCTTGGTCCTCGCGAGGGCGGGGTTGCCGGCCGTGTCCTCGGTGATCAGCTCGACCTTGCGGCCTGCGACCATGCCGCCGCGTTCCTTGAGATAAAAAGCCGCCCCCTCCACCTGTTGCTTGCCGCCGGCGGCCAGCGGGCCGGTATTGACGGTGAGGAATCCAACTTTGAGCGGCTCCGGCGCCTGCGAAAATGCTCGCCGCGATGGCAGCACGCCGAGTGCTGCTCCACCCACCAGCAACGTGCGGCGCGAGATCGCAAGCTTACCATTCTCACGTGGCATCCTCGAACTCCATGAAATTTTTCCGGCTTTCCTGACGAGCGCGGAAACGCAATGGAATGATGAGCCAATTCAATCCTGCCGACAAGCACAAGCGTGCCGACCGCTCATGGCACGAATCGGACCTGCCGTGACGTGTGCTATGTGGCCGCCTTCGACGTTTCGCACACCCGCCACCCTCGCGCGCACTTCGCAATCAAAGGAACACCGGCAAATTTTATGGTTCCAGATCGCTAGGCCCGCGGCTGAATAATTCATAGAATGGCGGCCTAGACGCCGGTTCCAGACGGGCGAGGAAGCGCATGCCAACACGGCTCCCAGCAGTCGCGATTTTTTCATCGCTGATGCTTGCGACCGCAACGCCGGTTGCGGCGCAGGGCGATACGCTGGCCGGCAAGCCGGTGCAGATGATCATCGGCTTCGGGGCGGGCGGCGGCTACGACCTCTGGGGCCGCACCGTCGGCCGGCACATCGGCCGGCACCTGCCCGGGAACCCGACGGTCATCCCGCAGAACATGCCGGGGGCGGGCAGCTACGTGGCCGCGAGCTACATCTTCAACGTCGCGCCCAAGGACGGCTCGGTGCTCGGCATCATTGCCCGCGACGCCGCGCTCGGCCCGCTCTCGGGCGCGACCGGCGCCCGCTTCGACCCGACCCGGCTGTCGTGGCTCGGGACGCCGACCAAGGAAACCAATGTCTGCATCGCCTATCACACCGCGCAGGTGAAATCGGCGCAGGATCTGTTCGAGAAGCAATTGATCGTGGGCGACACCGGGCCCGGCACCGGAACGCGCTCGTATCCGAAGGCGCTCAACGAGCTGCTTGGCATGAAGTTCAAGCTGGTCGGCGGGTTTCCGGCTTCTTCCGACGTCTTCCTGGCGATGGAGCGCGGCGAGGTCGAGGGCATCTGCGAAAGCCTCGACAGCATCAAGATCCGACGGCCGGACTGGATTCGGACAAAGACGATTTCGATCCTGTTCCAAGGCGGCGCCGCGCCCAATCCCGAGCTCAAGGACGTTCCGTTCGTGCTCGATCTCGCCCATAGCGCCGTTGAGAAACAGGCGATCGAATTTCTCTATGCCGGCCAGGGAATCGGGCGTCCGTTCGTCGCTCCGCCGGACCTCCCGGCGGACCGGCTGAGAATGCTGCGCGATGCGTTCAATGCCACCATGACGGACGCGGATTTCCGCGCCGAGGCCGACAAATCGAAGCTCGAACTGGAACCGGAAGACGGCGAGCACCTGGCCGGGCTGATCGCGAAAATCTACGCCACGCCCAAGCCGATCGTGGATAGGATCACCAGCCTGATCAAATAGCAGCGCCGGAAAAATCGAAGCGATGGATATCGCGGCCGCGGCGCGACGGATCGCCCCCGGTGATGACGAGGAAGCAAGCCATGGCAGCCGGGCGGCTCCACGCCTTCAATTTCCAGAACTGGATCACGGAGCACCAGCACCTGCTCAAGCCGCCGGTCGGCAACAAGAAGGTGTTCGAGGACGGCGACATGACCGTGCAGGTCGTCGGCGGACCGAACGAGCGAACGGATTACCACGACGATCCGGTCGAAGAGTTTTTCTACCAGCTCAAGGGCGACATGGTGCTCAAGATCGTCGACAACGGCAATTTCTACGACGTTCCGATTCGCCAGGGCGACGTTCTTCTGCTGCCGGCGCATGTCCGCCATTCCCCGCAGCGGCCGCAGGAAGGCTCGGTCGGCCTCGTCGTCGAGGCGGCGCGGCCCGACGCGCTCGATGCCTTCGAATGGTATTGTTTCGAGTGCCGGGCGCTGGTCCACCGCGTCGAGGTCAAGGTCCGGCACGTGGTGAAGGATCTGCCGCCACTCTACGAAGCATTCTATGCCGACGAGAAGGCGCGCAAGTGCAAGGCCTGCGGCGCCATTCACCCCGGCCGGAAGCCGCCGCCGGGATGGGTGAAGATTTGAGGCTGCGAGAGCGCCCGTAGGGCGAGGGCTCTCGTGTCCCGGACAAGCGAGCGTAGGCGAGCGCAGATCCGGGACCCAGGGGCCGCACAGCGGGCAGCACTCATATTATTTTATTGCGCTTCGCCATTCTCGCGCTGGGTCCCGGGGTCTCGTTTCGCTGCGCCCCACTCGCCCGGGACACGAGTGCAACGGTCGCTCACACGATCCGATATTTCTCCACCGCCTTGCGGTCCCAGGCGAGCCCGTTGCCCGGCCGCTGCGGTACCACGGCACAACCGTCGGCGATCTCGAGCGGCTCCTGCAAAATCTTGTCGGCCCAATCGACGTATTCGAGGAAGTGCCGGGTGGGCGTCGCCGCGAGCAGATGCGCGCTCACTTCGGGATAGAGGTGCGACGACATCTCGATGCGGCTGGTGGCGGCGAGCGCCGCGGCGCGCAGCCAGCCGGTGACGCCGCCGATGCGTTCGAGGTCGGGCATGACGTAATCGGCGGCGCCGGCCGCGAGCGCCGCTGCCATGGCCGAGCTCTCGGAAAAATTCTCCCCGATCTGGATCGGTGTCTTGAGCTCGCGCACGAGGGTCACGTAGCCGGCATAGTCGTCGTGGCGGATCGGCTCCTCCAGCCAATAGACGTGCTCGCCATCGAGCGCACGGCCGCGCTCGAGCGCCTGCGCCAGGCTCGAGCGCCTGATTGTAGTCGACCATGACTGCGACGTCGGTGCCGACGCGCTTCTTCACCGCATGCAGGGCGGCGAGATCGTCCTTGAGGGTCGGATAGCCCAGCCTGAGCTTGATCGCGCGGAAGCCGCCGGCGAGCAGTCTTTCCGCCTCATCGGCGAGCCGCTGCGGCGCCATCAGACCGAGGCCGCAGGAATTGTAGGCGGGAATGCGCTTGGGCCCGCTGCCGATGAGCGCCGCGAGCGGCAGGCCGGCGGCGATTGCCAGCGCATCCCAGGCCGCCATGTCGAACCCGGCCATGGCCATGCGGACGACGCCCTGCACGCCGATCAGGGCGAAGCGTTCGGCCAGCCTGCTCCAGAGATCGACGGGCGCGAGGCGATCGCCTTTGACGACGCGCTCCGCGTCTTCGAGGATGTTCGCGATCGCCGGAATCGCCGCTGGAAAATAACACCACAGATACGTGCGGCCGGTGACGCCCTCTTCGGTATCGAGATCGATGAGCAGCAACGGCGCCTTGGTGATGGTGCCGCGGCTGGTGCCGAGCGCATAGGTCATGGGCACCTCGACGCCGACGCAGCGGAGGGCGCGAAGCGTGAGGACGGGAGGGCTTGGCTTGCGGTTCATATTTAAATCTCGGAGCGAATTCCGGCGTCCTGATCCGCAGGATGGGCATTGCGCGCTCTTGGTTCTATCATCCGCACCTGTCGCGTGGGCGCAATGCCCACGCGCTTTGTCCGCGCGGGCAAATCGCTCGCAGTATCGGTGCGGGTTGCGTCCTCAGCAGGCCGATTTTACCCGCCCTGCCCATCGCCGCGCCTGAATTCCGCATCATTGTTGTCCAGGAGGAGACATGCAGGGAAAAGTCACGCTCGAGGATCATTTCGCGACCGAGGCCACGCTCGGCGATTCGCAGCCCTTCGGCACGCATGTCTGGGAAGAGCTGCGGCATCGCCTCCTGGACTTTCAGGACAAGCGCCTGCGCCTGATGGACGAATGGGGCGTCGAGATCATGATCGCGTCGCTCAACGCACCGGCGGTCCAGGCCGTCCCCGAGGTCAAACGGGCCGTCGAGGTCGCACGCCAGGCCAACGACGTGCTGGCGGGCGAGATCGCCAAGCGCCCCGACCGCTTCGTCGGCGTCGCCGCCCTGCCGATGCAGGACCCGGAGATGGCAACCCGCGAGCTGGAACGCTGCATCAAGGACCTCGGCTTCAAGGGCGCGCTGGTGAACGGCTATACCGAGCTGGAGGGCAAGCCGGTCCATTACGACCTGCCGCAGTACCGGCCGTTCTGGCGAGCGCTCGAAAGCCTCGATGTCCCGTTCTACCTGCATCCGCGGCCGCCCATGGCGGGGGTCTCGCCGCTGTACGAGGGGCACGCCTGGCTGTTCGGGCCAAGATGGAGCTTCGCCGCCGAAACCTCGCTACATGCCCTGCGGCTGATCGGCAGCGGCCTGTTCGACGAGTGTCCGCGCCTGCAGATCGTTCTCGGCCATCTCGGCGAGGGGCTGCCGTTCTATCTGTGGCGAATCGACGAAGTGAACAACTGGATGAAGGCCCCGCGCAAATACGCGGCGAAGAAGCGGGTGGCCGACTATTTCCACGCCAATTTCCATGTCACCACGTCCGGCCATTTCAGCACGCCCGCGTTCATCGACACGCTGGCCGAAATCGGCACCGATCGCGTGATGTTCTCGGTCGACTATCCGTTCGAGGACTTCAGCGACGCCGCCGGCTGGTTCGACAACGTGGAAATCAGCGATGCCGATCGCCGCAAGATCGGCCGCACCAATGCGATCAAGCTGTTCAAGCTGAAGGAGACGTGAGCGGAGAAACGGCGGGCGGGTTACCCGCGGCGTGCAACGTCAGGATATCGCGCACCGCGCGGTTCATCGGGGTCGGCACGCCCACCTCGGCACCGAGATCGACCACGCCGCCGGAGAGCCAATGCACTTCCAGCGGCTTGCCTTGCTGCAGGTCGTGGTGCATCGACGTCGTCATTTCCGCCGGCCAGCCGTCGAAGAACGGGATGCGCTGCTCGGCATAGTCCGCGGGCAATGCGACCCCGTGCGCGCGGCCGACGGCGACCACCTCCCTTGCGAGATCGAGCAGGAATTGCCGCGTGAGCGGATTGGCGCGAATCGGACCGATGGTCGAGCGCATGGCGGTGGTCGCGCCGGACATGGCGACCAGCACCACGTACTTCTCCCAGATCGAGCGGCGGACATCGTCGCTGATCTCCGCATTGATGCCGCCGCGCTTGCAGGCCGCATGGAAGGCCTCGACGCGGGCCGAACGGCGGCCGTCGTATTCTCCGAACACAAGCCGCTGCAGCGGACCGGTCTGCACGATCACGCCGGGGCGGCCGATATTGGTGCCGACATAGGCGACGCCGCCCATGAGCGCCTGCGCGCCGAAAATCGGCCGCAACATGTCGTCTTTTTGCACCCCGTTCTGAAACGAGATGACGCCGGTCTCGGCTTTCATGATCGGCAGCAGCTGGCGCGCGGCGGCCTGCGTGTCCCAGAGCTTGACGCAGAACATCACCAGATCGACGGGACCGATGGTCTTGGGGTCGTCGGTGACATTGACCTTGGGCAGGTGGATCGGCTCCGGCCCGCCTTCGACGGCCAAGCCGCGCTCGCGCATCGCGGCCAGATGCGATCCGCGCGCAACGAAATGAACGTCGGCGCCACCCTTGACGAGCCGGGCGCCGAAATAGCCGCCGACGCCGCCCGACCCCATGATCGCAATTCGCACGCGCTGCACTCCTCTGGCCGATCGGAAGAGGCCGGATCAATACTGTGCCGCCGCCGCCCGCTCAATCGGCAGATCGTGCGGTGCCACTCCTCCCCGGACGCGGGGACCGGTTTGGGCCCGGGGTCCCCCCCCCGCATGTTCTTGAAGCCTTAAGGGGAAATCCCCATATTGCGCTGGACCGGCCGGGGCGCAGTGCGTCCTGCGGTTGGTCGAGGGGGTGCCGCAAGGGCCCCGTCAAAGTCGCTTACGAGGGCTTTGAGACCATGTCCCGAGTTCCGTCGCTGTCCAGCCCGTTCCTGCTCGGATTTGACGAGATCGAGCGTGCGCTCGACCGCGTCGCCAAGGCCGCCGACGGCTATCCGCCCTACAATATCGAGCGGATCGCCCGCCAGAATAGCCAGCCCGAGCGCCTGCGGATCACGCTCGCGGTCGCGGGTTTCACCCGCGATCAGCTCGACGTAACGGTCGAGGAGAGCCAGCTCGTCATCCGCGGGCGGCAGCAGGAGGACAAGGAGCGCCACTTTCTCCACCGCGGCATCGCCGCGCGCCAGTTCCAGCGCACGTTCGTGCTGGCCGACGGCATGGAGGTCCTGGGCGCGGACTTGAAAAACGGGCTGTTGTTGATCGATCTCGCCCGGCCGGAGCCGGAACGGATCGTGAAAACGATCAGCATCACGAACAGTGACTGAACCCGAGCAGGGCTCGACGCGTTGCATGGAAAGGAGTCGAGTGCCATGACCAACAACAACATCACCTCCCGAGTACCCATGATCTCCCCCGAGGCGCTTGCGCTTCTGGGCGGGGGCAAGATTGCCTATGTCAAGATGATCCGTTCCGAGGACGTGCAGAAGCAATTCCCGCAGGCGCCGGAGCTGGCGCCGGGTACGCTGCTCTACGCCCTGCACGCGGCCGACGGCACGCCGATCCTGCTGACCGACAGCCGCGAGGCGGCGATCGCCAACGCCTGGAGCCAGGAGCTCGAGACCGTCAGCGTCCACTGATCCGGGTCTGCTTTCCCCCCCGACGGAGCGTTTTGCGCGCGACTGTGTGATCAAGGACACACTGGAAACCCCTGATTTTGGGGGCATGGCAGGGCGCGCGGGAACATTTGCCCCGACTGTGTGATCCACGGCACAGCCAGCGTCATCGAGTTCGACGATAGTGCTCCTGCGCGACCAAGCGCGAGGAGCACGTGTCATGTTCGATCCGTCCGCAACGCAACGCACCGCGATGTCGCCCGAAACCTTCGCGGCGCTGGGTGAGAACCGTCTCGCCTATATCAAGGCCATTCGCTCGGAAGAGGTTGCCTTCCTCTGCGCGGAGGCGCCGGTGCTGCCACCCGGTCACCGCGTTTTCGTGCTGCATGCGGCGGATGGCACCCCGATCCTCTTGGCCGACAGCCGCGAAGCCGTGATGGCGGACGCCGCGAGCCAGCAGATCGAGACCGTGAGCCTGCACTAGTCCCAAGAGCTGTTTCCGCCGGTATTGAATCGATTCGCCGTCATTCCGGGGCGCGCCACCCAAGTCGGCTTAGCCCCGACTTGGGCGCCAGGGCATTTTCCACGTGTATCGAACCGCATGTTCGACGTCATGGCCGGGTATCCACGTCTCACGGAAAATGCAATGTAGGCCCTAAAAGACGTGGATGCCCGCGACGAGCGCGGGCATGACGGAGAGGGCGATGCAATCCAACTGAAATCTGCCGTAGACAAGGGAGAGACGCGAAGGACCTGCGGTCCTACGCCGCGCTCGCCGACGGCATCGCCAGCACGGCGTAGAGCGCCTCGGCATCGCGCGAGTCACGCAATTTGCGCGCGACGTCGGCATCGCGCAGCAGCCGGGCAACACGCGCCAGCGCCTTGAGATGATCGGCGCCGGCGGCTTCCGGCGCCAGCAGCAGAAACACCAGATCGACCGGCTGGCCGTCGAGCGCCTCGAAATCGACGGGTCGTTCGAGTCGTGCAAACAGTCCGAACAGCTTGTTGAGCTTGGGGAGCTTGCCGTGCGGGATGGCAATGCCATTGCCCACGCCGGTCGAACCGAGCTTCTCGCGCTGCTGCAGAATCTCCAGGATCGCGCGCTCGCTTTGACCCGAGAGCTCGGCGGCCTTGGCGGCCAGCTCCTGCAGAACCTGCTTCTTGCCGTTGACCTTCAGCGCCGGAATGATGGCGTTGGGCGCGACGAGATCGGTGAGCAGCATGGACCTTTTCCGGGAATCTGGGAGCTTCAGCAGGGCCCAGCGTCGCAAAGGCGGCGGACCATAAGTACCCGCTGGTGGCGCGTCAATGGGCGTCCTAGTGGTCCGATTCCGAAGTTCGTCAGCACTCTCGGCACGTTCAGATACGAACTTCGGAATCTAAGGACCACTAGCAACTCTATGATTCTAGTGCCCCTTTGAACCCGACGTTCGCGATTGAACTGGCCGCGCGATGTGCGCGAACTTCGGGTTCGGGGCACTAGTCGATCGTGGGCGGATCGATCCAGCCGATGTGACCGTCCGCGCGGCGGTAAACCAGATTGACGCGCCCGTGTCCAGCGTGGCGGAACACGACGACCGGCGCGCCGGTCATGTCGAGTTCCATCACGGCTTCGGCGACCGCAAGCCGTTTCAAGGCCGTGGTCGATTCCGCGATGATGACCGGATTCCACTCCGCTACCTCCTCCTCGCTGTCGGGCGCGGCAATGACGTAGCTCGGCGCGTCGACCGCGGAGCGGCCGAGCGCGTGATGGTCGAGGCGCGCCACCTGGTGATCCTTGAGCCGATGCTTGTAACGGCGCAGCCGCCGCTCGAGGCGCAAGGCCGCCTGGTCGGCGCTGGCATAGGCGTCGGCCGCCAGCGCGTCGGCTTCAAGCACGATACCCGAATCGAGATGCACCAGGCACTCGGTGCGGAAACCGAACCCCTCCTTGCCGATGGTGACGTGGCCGGAAAATCCGCCGTCGAAGTACTTGGCCGTCGCCTCCGCGAGGCGCTGATTGATGCGCGCGCGCAACGCCTCGCCGACATCGATGTTCTTGCCCGAGACGCGAAATGGCATGATCGACCTCCGATGACCGCTGGTCGACAATCCCGGCCGCGCCGCCCGACGCGCTGGCGCTCTGCGTGCACGACAAAGCGTTGCTCGGCGACGTGAGCCCGGCTCGCGCAGAGCACGCGTCGACACGATATCATCGCGCCGACACGATATCATAGAACGTGCGTCAGGGGGTCGCGCCCAAGGACGTATGCTTCTCGCGCCGCCGCTGCACCGAGGAGGCGATGCGCATCGCCTCGCGATATTTTGCGACCGTGCGCCGGGCGATGTCGATTTCCCGCCTCGCGCAGCTTTTCCACGATGGTATCGTCGGAGAGCACCTGCTCGGGCCGTTCAGCGTCGATCAGCTGCCGGATCCGGTGGCGTACGGCTTCCGCCGAATGCGCTTCGCCGCCGTCCGCCGCCGCGATCGCCGAAGTGAAAAAATATTTCAGCTCGAAGATGCCGCGGCTGGTCGCCATGTACTTGTTGGCGGTGACCCGCGAGACGGTCGATTCATGCATGTCGATGGCGTCCGCGATGGTCTTGAGATTGAGCGGGCGCAGGTGCTGGACGCCGTGGGCGAAAAAAGCATCCTGCTGGCGCACGATCTCGGTCGCGACTTTCAGGATGGTCTTGGCGCGCTGGTCGAGTGCACGGATCAGCCACGTCGCGGTCTGCAGGCAGTCGGCGAGATAGACCTTGTCCTTGTCGGATTTCGTGCTCTTGGCGATTTCGGCGTGGTAGCTCTGGTTGACCAGCACCTTGGGCAGGGTGTCGGAATTGAGCTCGATGATGAAACCGCCATCGGGGCCCGTGCGCACGAACACGTCCGGCACGATCGGCTGCACCAGCGTCGAGCCGAAGGCGAGGCCGGGCTTCGGGTTGAGCTGGCGGATCTCGCCGATCATGTCGGCCAGGTCTTCCTCGTCCACGCGGCAGAGTCGGCGCAGGGCCGCGAGATCGCGCTTGGCAAGCAAATCCAGATGAGCGACGAGCGCCTGCATCGCGGGATCGAAGCGGTCGCGCTCCTTGAGCTGGAGGGCGAGGCACTCGGTGAGATTGCGCGCGCACACGCCGGCAGGATCGAAGCCCTGCAGGATCGCCAGCACGGCTTCGACCTCGGCGCGCGGAGCGCCCAGCTTCTCGCCGACCATCCCGAGATCGCCGCTGAGATAGCCGGCCTCGTCGACGAGATCGATGAGGTATTGTCCGATCATGCGCCGCGCGGGATCGACCACCGCGAGCGCGAGCTGCTCGGCGAGATGATCGGCAAGCGTCGTCTCGACCGGCACGAAGGCCTCGATATTGTAGTCGCCGGTGTCGCGCCCGCCGCCGCCGGTGCCCGCCCATTCCGAATAGCCCGTCGGCGCCTCGCCGTTCGAGCGCGAGGCGGCAGCGTCGGCGTCAGCGGGAGGAACGTCTTCGAGGTCGGTGGCCGGCCGTTCCCGCGCTGCGGTATCGATGCCGTCGCGGGCGCCCTCCGCCCAATCGGCGACCATCGCGTTCGGCGCCGGCAAGGTGTTGCGATCGGCCGCGCGCGCCTCCGTGTCGTTCTCCCCGGTACGCTCCAGCAGCGGATTGCGCTCGAGCTCTCCCTCCACATAGGCGGCGAGATCAAGATTGGAGAGCTGCAGCAGCTTGATGGCCTGCATCAGCTGCGGCGTCATCACCAGCGCGTGGCTTTGCCGGATTTCGAGTCTTTGGGTAAGCGCCATCTTGCCCTTAACTGCCGCACTAGTGGTCCGCTTCCGAAGTTCGTCAGCACTCGCGGCACGTTCAGATACGAACTTCGGAATCCAAGGACCACTAGCAACTCTATGATTCTAGTGCCCCTTTTGAACCCGAAGTTCGCAATCGCATTTGCCGCGCGGTGTGCGCGAACTTCGGGTTCGGGGCACTAGCCGGTGGCTGAACCGAACACCATCTCGGCCTGACATCAGGCTCTCAACTGGTCCGATTTTTGCTTATCCGGTTCTTGGACCGGAGTATAGCCATTCCGTGCGGCGGGCGTGAACAGCGGGCGGGCGGTTGAAAATAGCGGGGAGAACCCTCTAAATCCGGAATTCCTCGCCGAGATAGAGGCGGCGAACCTCGGGATCGTTGACGATATCGTCCTTGCGGCCCTCCATCAGGACCTGGCCCGAATAGATGATGTAGGACCGGTCGGTGAGGTCGAGCGTCTCGCGGACATTGTGGTCGGTGATGAGGACGCCGATCCCGCGGTTGGTCAGGCGCCGCACCAGCCTCTGGATTTCGACCACGGCCTTGGGATCGATGCCGGCGAACGGCTCGTCGAGCAGCATGTAATTGGGCCGGCTCGCGAGCGCGCGGGCGATCTCGACGCGGCGGCGCTCCCCGCCCGAGAGCGCGATCGAGGGCGTCTTGCGATGGCGCGCGATCTCGAACTCATCGAGCAGGGTGCTGAGATCGGCCTCGCGGCGGCGGCGGTCCGGCTCCACCACTTCGAGCACCGCGCGGATATTGTCTTCGACATTGAGGCCGCGAAAGATCGACGCTTCCTGCGGAAGATAGCCGATTCCGAGCCGCGCCCGCTGGTACATTGGAAGATGCGTGACGTCGTAGCCGTCAAGCTCGATCTGGCCGCGTTCGGCCTTGATCAGGCCGGTGATCATGTAGAACGCCGTGGTCTTGCCGGCGCCGTTCGGCCCCAGCAGGCCGACCGCCTCGCCGCGCCGCACATAGAGGCTCACCCCGTTGACCACCTTGCGGCCGCCGTAGCTCTTCTCGAGGCCGTGGGCGGCGAGGTAGCCCTGGGCGCCCTGCCGCCGGCTCGCCGCGTCTTCGCGCCGGACCCGCGGCCGCGCGGCAGACGGTTTGGCGGTTTTGACGCGGGCGGCCGGCATCGGCCCGCCCAGCGCGGTCAGGTCCATGTCCTGCCAACGGCCATTGCCCGCTTTCGGTCGGGGTCGAGGAGCCCGGCGGCGGCGGAACAACGCGAGGATGTCGAGCACGCGTCTGTCCTCAAAGCCCCCGGATACAACTGACTCGTCGGCTGTCGGCGCGAAACCCCGCCGATTGGAATGGCTCATACCGCCTTGTCAACCCCAAGACCTGATTGCCGTCCCGGCCGCACCGATCAAGCATCTGCCCGGACCGCCCAGCCCGCCGCAAGCCGAAAGCCATCGCTGCGCCAGCGGCAGCGAGCCCCGCGCGCGTCCTCGGCGGCGGCAGCGGGGAGCCTTTCGCCCAGGGGTCATTTCCGCTCGGGAGGCGTTCGTGGATCGGGAGGGTTGCGCGGACCCGACTGGAACAGACCCTCGACCCGGCCTTGATCCATCTTCGACACGCCGCTGGTGAGATCGACCACCAACCGCTGGCCGCGCAAGACATCCGAGCCGCGCGTCACGATGACATTGCCGACCAGCGTCACGGTGTTCTCGCGCATGTTGAAGGTGGCGGCATCCCCGGCGGCGTTTTGATCCTTTTGCACCACGACGACGCTGCCTTTTGCCTCGATCCGGCGGATTTGCCGCTCGCCGCCGGGCCCGGGATCGGCGGCCTTCAGGCCCTTCGCCGTCTGCTCCTGATCGTAGAAGACGGTGAGGTACTTGCAGCGCATCTCGGTGTCGCCCTGGAGCACATAGACGTCGCCGCTGAAGGTCGCCATCTTGTCCTTTTCGCGCAACTCCAGCGACGCCGCCTGGATCTTCACGGGCTCATCGCGGTTCTGCGAGAAGCCCTGCAGCGCGTTCGGCGGACCCTGATTTTTTTGCGCCCCCGCCGGCGATCCGCATACCGTCATGGCCACGGCGATCGCCGCGGCCGCGACCCATTCCCGCCGACGTGCGGCTGCCCGGCCGTTCATGGCTTGGGCCCCCCGTTGCCGGCGCCTGTCGTCGCGCTGTCCATCACCAGGGTCACGGATACGCCACGCTCGAAGCGCGTGAGGTCACCGGACTCGGCGACCTCCATGCGGTTGGCGTTGATCGTCCATGTCGCGGTCTTCACCTCCACCGGCTTTTCCGAAACGATCTTGCCGCCCCGAACGTCCACCACCGCCTCGCTCAGAAAGGCCTGGTAGCCGCTGGACGACGTCACCACGATGTTCTGGCTCAGCGTGAGCTGTTCCGTCTTGGTGTTGTACAAACCGCCTTTGGCCGTGGTTTCGAAGATCGCCTTGTCCTTCATCTCCATGGTCGCATGGACGCCGTGCAGCTCGACCATGTCGGGCTTGGTGAGGTCCTGCGCGGCGGCCTGGGCGACCATGTTGTAGTGCCGATTATCGCGGGTGAGGCCGGCGAGGCGCGGCTGCTGCATCATGATCTTGGTGCCCGAAACCACCAGCGATCCAAGATCGACCGGCATCCCGGAAAGCGCACGCAGCGGCTGGAGCAAGACCGTCACCGCCACACCTGCGATCACCGCGACCGCGACCGCGCCCGGGACCGCCACCCGCAGGATGCGGACATGGCGGCTGTGGCGCACGGCGGCGCGAAAGGCCCGCTCGCCGTCGGCACGGCCGAAACGCGCCAGGACACGCGATCCTCGCTGGTCGACGTCGGACGCTGCAGTCAACGAGTTCATCCCCGAGCCTTCCGCCCGACGAGAATCGGGCGGTCCCCACTCGATCAACCCCTTTGGTTCCCCATACTTACCCCCAAATATGGCCCGGGCGCGGCACGAGCAGTCAAGAATAAAACAGAAAACCCGCCCGGACAGCGGGGCCGTCGAGGACATATCGTGAATTCGTCGCCCAATCGGGGTCTCGAATTCGGCAACCCGAACAGCTTAGGGCATGATGGCGAGCAATTGCAGACTTTTCGGATCATGCCCTAGGAATGGGCGAAGATGTCCTCGGCGGCCCAGCCGGCGAGATCGAGCCGTACCCGGTCGGGCAGGAAGCGAAAACAAGCCGCCGCCAGGTCGGCGCGCCCCTCCCGCGCCAGCATGGCGTCGAGCCGCTCCCGCAGGGCATGCAGATGGAGCACGTCGGAGGCCGCGTAGCCGACCTGCGCATCGGTGAGCGCTTCGGCCCCCCAGTCGGAGAGTTGCTGCTGCTTCGACAGCTCGATGCCCAGCACTTCGCGCACGAGGTCCTTGAGGCCGTGTCTGTCGGTATAGGTGCGCGCCAGCCGCGAGGCGATCTTGGTGCAATAGACCGGGGCCGGCATGACCCCCAGACGCTTGCGCAGGACGCCGAGATCGAAGCGGGCGAAATGAAAAATCTTGAGAACCGCGGCGTCGGCGAGAAGCTTGCTCAGGTTCGGCGCCTCACTCGTGCCCGCCGGGATCTGGACCACGTCGGCGGAGCCGTCGCCCGGAGACAGCTGCACCACGCACAGCCGATCGCGGTTGGGATCGAGCCCCATGGTCTCGGTATCGATTGCCACCGCCCCGCTCTGATAGCGTGCAAGATCGGGCAGATCGCCGCGGTGCAGGCGGATGGTCATGGCGGGCTCACGCAGCGGCGACGAGACCGGTGGTGCCCAGGAGAGGACTCGAACCTCCACGCCTCGCGGCGCTAGTACCTGAAACTAGTGCGTCTACCAATTCCGCCACCTGGGCTTTGCGGCGATTAGGTACGGAGCAGCCTTGGGCTTGTCAAATGGGCGGCCGGACCGTGGTTTGAGCTTGTCAGACGGGCTCAAGCGGCCCCTATACAGGGTCAAACCGATCCTGTATTCGGCGCCCCGCTGGACGTGAGGACAATGACCGCCATCCCCCTCGAAACCCTGGTCACGGTGTTCGGCGGCTCGGGCTTCCTCGGCCGCCATGTCGTGCGCGCGCTGGCCAAGCGCGGCTACCGCGTTCGCGTCGCCGTCCGCCGCCCCGAGCTTGCCGGCCACCTGCAGCCGCTCGGCTGCGTCGGCCAGATTCATGCCGTGCAGGCCAATCTGCGCTATCCCGCCTCGGTCGAGGCGGCCGCGCGCGGCGCCGACGTGCTGATCAATCTGGTCGGCATCCTGTTCGAGCGCGGGCGGCAAAAATTCGATGCGGTGCAGGCCTTCGGCGCCGAGGCGGTGGCGCTCGCGGCAGCGGCCTTCGGCGCGCGCATGATCCACGTCTCCGCGATCGGCGCCGACGAGCACGCAAGCTCGCGCTACGCGCGCTCGAAAGCCGCCGGCGAAAAGCTCGTGCTCGCCGCCGTGCCCGCGGCCGTCATCCTGCGGCCCTCGGTCCTGTTCGGCCCCGAGGACGACTTCTTCAACAAGTTCGCGGCCATTGCCCGCTTTTCGCCCGCCCTGCCGCTGGTCGGCGGCGGCCATACCCGGTTCCAGCCGGTGTTCGCGGGCGACGTCGCCAACGCGGTCGTCGCCGCGATCGAAGGCCGCGCCGAGGAGGGGCAGACCTACGAGCTCGGCGGCCCCGAGGTGAAGAGCTTCAAGGAACTGATGCAATTCGTGCTGGCGACCATCGAGCGCCGGCGCCTGCTGGTGCCGATCCCGTTCGCGCTCGCCAAGCTCCAGGCCGCCTTCCTTCAATTCATGCCCAAGCCGCTGTTGACCCCGGACCAGGTCGAGCTGCTGCGGAGCGACGTCATCGTGTCCGAGCAGGCACGGCACCAAGCACGCACGCTCGAGGCGCTCGGCGTCGATCCGGTCGCCATGGCCGCCATCGTGCCCTCCTATCTGTGGCGGTTCCGCAAGAGCGGCCAGTTCGCCGACCACATTGCATGACCGGACGACGCAGGGCAGGCCAGGGAACGACGATGACCGGGAGATCAAGCACGGCCGGCCGCCGTCCGCATTCCATTCTTCGCCATTCGCCTTTCCCCTGTCGCGCGTCCTTCGACCACTGACGATGCCGCCCGTCACCAATATCGAAGATCTGCGCCGAATCGCCCGGCGAAGAATTCCGCGCGCGATCTACGACTACGTCGAGCGCGGGTCCTACGACGAGCTCACGCTCAATGCCAACCGCGACGAGCTCAACGCGATGCGCCTGCGCCAGCGCGTGCTGATCGACGTGTCGAAGGTGTCGCTGGCAACCTCGATGCTGGGCGAAACGGTGTCGATGCCGCTCGCCATCGCGCCGACCGGGCTGACCGGACTCGTCCACGGCGACGGCGAGATGCTGGCGCCGCGCGCCGCCGAAGCCGCCGGCACCAAGTTCTGCCTGTCCACCATGTCGATCTGCTCGATCGAGGACGTGCGCGGCGCGGTGAAACAGCCGTTCTGGTTCCAGCTCTACATGTTCCGCGACCGCGGCTTCAGCCAATCGGTGATCGAGCGGGCGCGCGCCGCCAAGTGTTCCGCCCTGTTCGTGACGGTCGATCTTCCCATGCGCGGACAGCGCCATGCCGACATCAAGAACGGGCTGACCGTTCCGCCGCGGCTGACCGCGCGCAATGCCTTCGACATCGCCACCAAGCCCGCCTGGCTGATCAAGGTGCTGCTCGGCCGGCGCAAGACCTTCGGCAATGTCGAGGCCTATCTCAAGGGCCGCGTCGGCATGGAGAAGGCCGGCGCCTGGTCGAACCAGAATTTCGACCGCTCGCTGAACTGGCGCGACATCGAATGGGTGCGCGGACTGTGGCCGGGCAAGCTCGTGCTCAAGGGCGTGCTCGACGTCGAGGACGCCAAGACCGCCGCCGCCGCGGGCGTCGACGGCATCGTGGTGTCCAATCACGGCGGCCGGCAGCTCGACGGCGCGCATTCCACCATCAGGGTTCTGCCCGACATCGCCGACGCCGTCGGCGACCGCATCGAGGTGCTGTTCGACGGCGGCATCCGCTCCGGCCAGGACGTGCTCAAGGCGCTCGGACGCGGCGCGCACGGCTGCCTGATCGGCCGCGCCTATCTCTATGGTCTCGCGGCGAACGGCGAAGCCGGCGTTCGCCAGGCGCTCGACATCATCCGCGCCGAGCTCGAAGTCGCCATGACGCTGACCGGCGTCCGTGACGTGCGCGCGGTGTCCGGCGATGTGATCGCGTGAACAGAGGACAGACGACAGAAGACGGACGCAGCCTCATCCGTCCTCCGTCGTCTGTCATCCGTCGTCAGTATCCCAGCGCCAGCGCGATCAGCCCGAGCGCTCCGACCACGACGCGCCACCAGGCGAACAGCGAAAAACCGTGGCGTTGCACGTAATCGAGAAACGTCTTCACCACGATCCACGCGCACACGAACGACACCACGAACCCGAAGGCGACCAGGATGGCGTTGTCCATGCTCATCTGCCCGCGGCTCTTGTAGAGATCGTAGGCGAAGGCGCCGGCCATGGTCGGCATCGCCAGCCAGAATGAGAATTCCGCCGCCGAGCGCCGATCGGCGCCCAACAGCATGGCGGACACGATGGTGGCGCCCGCGCGCGAAACCCCGGGAATCATCGACACGCACTGCGAGACGCCGATGACGAAATACATCGGCAGCGAAAACCGCGTGGCGTCGCGGTAGCGTGGCTTGAGGTCCATTTGATCGACCCACAGCAGAACGGCGCCGCCGACGATGAGGGTGAAGCAGACGATCCAGGGGTTGAACAATACCGACTTGATGAAATCGTGCCCGAGCGCGCCGACCACCGCCGCGGGCAGGAATGCGATCAGCACGCCGATGACGAAGCGCCGCGCCGCCGGATCGCTGAACATGCCGAGCGCGATGTGCCAGAGGCGGACAAAATAGATCGACAGCAGCGCGAGAATGGCGCCGAACTGGATCAGCACGGCGAAAGTCTTGCCGAAATCCTCGTCGTCGAAACCGAAGAAGCGCTGGACCAGAAGGAGATGCCCGGTCGAGGACACCGGCAGGAACTCGGTCAGGCCCTCGACGACGCCGAGGACGAATGCCTTGAACAACTCGAGCGTCATGACGGGCTCCGCCGACAAATGGAGAGAAAGACCGCCGCCCAGCGGCAGGCGCGGAAGGTCCGGGAGATGCGCTTTTCCCGCATCATTAACCTTGGGGCAACGGGGAAGCGCGAACATTGCACAGGTTGCTCCCGGCCGCCTCTATCCGTAGGGTCCCGGCGCAATCCGACGTGACCCCCGCGCCTCGCCGCGCCCCAAGATCGCCGCAATCCTGAACGCCGCATGCTGACGCTGTTCCATCACCCGTTCTGCCCGCATTCGCGCTTCGTTCGCCTGGCGCTCGGCGAATACGCCATCCCCGCGCGCACGGTCGAGGAGAGGGTATGGGAGCGCCGCCAGGAGTTCGTGATCCTCAACCCCGCCTGCACCACGCCGGTGCTGGTGGAGGAAGGCCACCCCCCGGTTCCGGGCGCGGCCATCATTGCCGAATATCTCGACGAGACGAGGGGCGGCGAGCTCGGCGACCAGCGCCTGCTGCCGCGCGAGCCGGGGCCGCGGGTCGAAGTGCGCCGGCTCATCAGCTGGTTCAACGACAAGTTCTTCGCCGAGGTCAGCGGGCCGCTCACCATGGAACGCCTGTACAAGCGCCAGATGCCGGTCAGCGCCGGCGGCGGATCGCCCGACACCGAGGTGATCCGTGCGGCTCGCCACAACATGCGCTATCATCTGGCTTATATCGGCTGGCTGGTGCGCACGCGCGATTGGCTCGCGGGGGAGCGCATGAGCTACGCCGATCTCGCCGCGGCCGCGCATCTGTCGGCGGCCGACTATCTGGGCGACGTGCCATGGAACGAAGACGAGGCCGCGAAGACCTGGTACGCGCAAGTGAAGTCGCGACCCTCGTTCCGTCCGATCCTGGCGGAGACGCTGGCGGGCATCCCGCCGTCGAAGACCTACGCCGATCTCGACTTCTGAACGACCCGGCGGCGCTCAAGGCGGCGCTCGCGGCACGCGCGCGCCAGCACGGCTTCGATGCCGTCGGCGTCACGCGGCCGGACGCGATCCCGCAGGCGTTGGCGCGGCTGCGACGCTTCTTGGCCGAGGGCGCCCATGGCGACATGGACTGGATGGAAACGACCGCCGCGCGGCGCGGCGACCCGCGCGTGCTGTGGCCGCAGGCGCGCTCCGTCATCATGCTCGGGCTCAACTACGGCCCCGACAACGGCGCGGACGGCGATCCGCTGGCGATCCTGCAAAGGCGCGACCGCGGCGCGATCTCGGTCTACGCGCGGGCCGACGACTACCACGATATCGTCAAGCCGCGGCTCAAGGCATTGGCGCGCTGGCTGACCGCGGCGGCCGGCGGCGACGTCAAGGTCTTCGTCGACACCGCGGCGGTCATGGAAAAGCCGCTCGCCGCCGCCGCCGGCCTGGGCTGGCAGGGCAAGCACACGAACCTAGTCTCGCGTCAATTGGGGTCATGGCTGTTCCTCGGCGCGATCTTCACCACGCTCGAGCTGCCGCCGGACGCGGCGGAGACGGATCACTGCGGCACCTGCCGCGCCTGCATCGACATCTGTCCGACGGCCGCATTCCCCGAACCCTATCGGCTCGATGCGCGGCGCTGCATCTCCTATCTCACCATCGAGCACAAGGGACCGATCCCGCGCGAACTGCGCGCGGCGATCGGCAACCGCATTTACGGCTGCGATGACTGCCTGGCGGTGTGCCCCTGGAACAAGTTCGCACGCGCCGGCCGCGAGATGAAGCTCGCGGCGCGTCACGAATTGCAGGCTCCGCGCCTCGCCGATCTCGCCCGTCTCGACGACGCCGCGTTCCGCAAGCTGTTCTCGAAATCGCCGGTCAAGCGCACCGGACGCGATCGCTTCGTGCGCAACGTGCTGATCGCGATCGGCAATTCCGGCGATGCGAGGCTCGCGGCCGAGGCCCTGCGGCTGGCGGGCGATCCCTCCCCGCTGGTGCGCGGCGCCGCGGTGTGGGCGCTGAGCCGGCTCCTCCCGCCCGAACGGTTCGCCGCGCTCGCAACCGCGCGCCGCCGGCAGGAGCGGGAGCCGCTGGTCGCAGACGAATGGACGGCGGCGCTCGCGGCGACAGCGGCTTGACGGCCGTGCTTGTTTGTCTCGGGCTCGGCTATTGCGCGCGGCACTATGTCGGCGAATTCGGCGCACGCTTTCACCGCATCGTCGGCACGACGCGCAGCGCGCAACGCCCGGCCGCGCCCGACCGAATGCGCATCGGCGGCCGGCCGGTCGAGTTGCTGCAGTTCGATGGTGCGCCGGCGCCATGCGGGCTCGCCGCCGCGATCGCGCAGGCCGATGCGCTGCTGATATCGGCGGCGCCGGACGAAGGGCGCGACCCCGTGCTCGCGGTCCTCGCCGACGCGATCGCGCGGGCGCCGCGGCTGCGATCCCTGGTCTACCTGTCGACGCTCGGCGTCTACGGGGACAGCGGCGGCGCCTGGGTCGACGAGACCACGCCGACCCCCGCGGCGGGCGGGCGGCGCGGTACGGCGCGCCTCGATGCCGAGCGCGCCTGGCAGGCGCTGGGGGCAGGACGGAATCTGCCGGTTGCGATCCTGCGGCTCGGCGGCATCTATGGTCCGGGGCGCAACGGAATGCTGAGGCTCCTACACGGCACCGCGCATCGCGTCGCCAAGCCCGGCCATGTGTCGAACCGCATCCACGTCCACGACGTTGCGCAGGCGATCGATGCGGCCTTGGCGCGGCGCGCCGGCGGCGTGTTCAACGTCGTCGACGACGAACCGGCATCACCAAGCGCGCAGATCGCATTCGCGGCGCGGCTGCTCGGCATCGAGCCGCCGCCGGAAATTCTCTATGCGCAGGCGCACACCGTCCTCTCGCCGCTCGCCTTGAGCTTCTACGACGGCTGCATCCGGGCGCGTAACGACAAGCTGAAAGCCGCCCTCGGCGTAAGGCTGCGCTATCCGACCTATCGCGAGGGCCTGCGCGCGCTCCACGACGCGGGTGATCATCTCGCCAACCCTGCGGCGGCGGATTAGAAGCGCATAGCGCATATTGGGGCAATGACGGCTTCCGCGCGCATGCACGATTCAAACTTACGCACTACCATACCGTCGTCTCGCATTGCCGACATGCGCCTAGAACTCCGCCACCGCCGCGATCAGCCGCTCGATATCCTCCGGGCGCGACAGCCGGTGATCGCCGTCTTTCACCAGCGTCAGCACGACGTCGTCGCGCGCAAAGCGAGAGGTCAGCTCGACCGCGTGCTGCCACGGCACGTCGGGGTCCTGCACTCCCTGGAGAATCCGGACCGGGCAACCGGTTTCGATCATGCCGTCGAGCAGGAGGTGTTTGCGCCCCTCCTCGATCAGCGCGCGGGTGATCGGATAGGGTTCCGGCGAATATTGCGAGGGCCGCGCCCAGGCGCCGGTCTGCTCGATCTCGCGCTTGGCCTCCGGCGTGAAGCGCTTCCACATCAACTCTTCGGTGAAGTCGACCGCCGGCGCGATCAGCACCAGGGCGGCGACGCCCGGGCCCGCTTGCGCGCGCCGCGCCAGGTCCCGGGCGAGCAGCAACGCGAGCCAGCCGCCCATGGACGAGCCGATCACGATCTGGGGACCGCGGCAGAAGGCGTCGAACACGGCCACGCTTTCTTCCAGCCATCGGCCGATCGTGCCGTCGGTGAAATCGCCCCCCGATTCGCCGTGACCGGAATAATCGAAACGCGTGATCGCCCGGCCATGGTCCGCCGCCCACCGATCGAGCGCCTCGGCTTTGGTGCCTTTCATGTCGGATTTGAAGCCGCCGAGCCAGAACAGCTCCGGCGCCGCTCCCTCGCGCCGCCGGACGGCGATGCGCCGGCCCGCAATATCGGTTCCAACGTGCAAGAATTTCAGGCAAAGATCGCTCATTTGCGGGGTCTGCTTTGGGGGCATGGAGGCATCGGGCGCCGGCGCGTGCCGTGTTTGGCCGCATGCCGCCGTTGAATGCAAGAGCGCCCTAGCGCGAGATGGCGGGGCCGTCGAGGGGAACGGGCTCAGTGAGCAACGAACACGAAGACACGCACGTTCCTCCGCGCACGCTCGCGGGCGCCACCATCCTGCAGATCGTGCCGGCCTTGCGCGAGGAACCGGTGGCGCGCACGGCGCTCATCGTGGCGGCCGCGCTGCTGCGATCCGGCGCGCGCGCCCTGGTCGCGGCCGAGGACGGGCCGCTGGCTGCGGAGCTCAAGGCGTTCGGCGCCGAATGGGTTCCGTTCGTCAACGCCACCGCCAATCCGTTCAAGCTCAGGCGCGGCGCCCGCATGCTGGAGGAGCTGATCGCCACCGAGCGGATCGACATCGTGCATGCGCAAAGCATCGGCGGGGCCTGGATCGCCAACATGGCAGCGGCGAAGATCGCCGTCTGGCTCGTCACCACGCTTCCCGACGTGCCGGCGACATCGATCCTGCGCGCCTATTGGGCCGGCGCGCTCGCGGCCGGCGACCGCGTGATCACGTCTTCGAACTTCGCCGCCGCGCCGGTCATGGCCCGCCACAAGCTGCCGAGCGAGCGGGTGACGGTCATCCCGCGCAGCATCGACATCGCCGCGTTCGACCCCGCTGCCGTGCATCCCGAGCGCGTCGAGGCAGTGCGCAACGCCTGGCGAATTCCGCAGGACGCGCGCATCCTGCTGGTGCCGGGACGCGTCGCGCCCTGGAACGGGCAACTCATTCTGCCCGACGTCGCGCGCGCCCTGCTCGACGAGGGGGTTCGCGGATTCGTGTTCGTGCTCGCCGGCGAACACCGCAGCCATCGCGAATATGGGCGCTCGATCGTCAAGCAGGCGCAGGCCAAGGGTGTGCAGGCCTTGATCCGGCTCGCCGGCCACTGCCGCGACATGCCGGCGGCGCTTGCCGCCGCCGATACCGTGGTCGTGCCTGCGGTGGAGGCGCCGGTCCTCGGTCGCGTGATCGCGCAAGCGCAAGCCATGGGCCGGCCGGTGGTCACGTCCGATCTCGGCATTCTGCCGGAACACGTGGTGGCGCCGCCGGACATGCCGGAAGAGGTGCGCACGGGGTGGGTGGTCAAGCCGGGCGATGTGATGGAATTTGCCCGCGCGATCAATGCCGCATTCGCGCTCAGCGACGACGCTTACCGCGCCATGGCCATGCGCGCGCGACAATTTGCCGAATACATGTTCTCGCCGCGCAGCGTCGCGGTGGCGACCCGCGCGGTCTATACCTCGCTGCTGGCACGCGACGACGGCTAGCGCATGTTCCGGAAAAGTGGGAACCGGTTTTCCGGAACATGCGCTAGAATCATAGAGTTGCTAGTGGTCCTTGGATTCCGAAGTTCGTATCTGAACGTGCCGCGAGTGCTGACGAACGTCGGAATCGGACCACTCGTTTTGGAGCATGATCTTTCCCGAAAACCGGCATCGACTTTTCGGGATCATGCTCCAGCGCAGGACCGATTGCGGGCGGCCTGCGGTCCGTTCCAGGCCGGGACTCGCGTGCCGAGGCCGCCACCCGCGCTTTTCAAATGGCCGCCAAGGGGACCGATTAGCCGTTGACTTATGCACGGTTTGTACTGATCCTTCGCGGACCTGCGGCCGCAGGCCCGTTGCAACGACATGAGGAGAGCAGAGCCATTCGTCGTCCGATGAGACCCGCGCAGCCCGCCCCGAAGGACGGCCCGCGCATCAACGAGGAGATCCGTGTTCGCGAAGTCCAATTGATCGACCAGACCGGCCACAATCATGGGCCCGTTGAGATCCAGATCGCGTTGGACCGCGCCCAAGAGGCCGGGCTTGATCTTGTCGAGATCGCCCCCAATTCGTCCCCGCCCGTCTGCAAAATTCTCGATTACGGCAAATACAAATACCAGGCGCAGAAGAAGGCGGCGGAAGCCCGCAAGAAGCAGAAGGTGGTCGAGGTCAAGGAGATCAAGCTCCGACCGATGATCGACGACCACGATTACGACGTGAAGATGCGCTCGATGCAGCGCTTTTTCGAAGAAGGCGACAAGGTGAAAGTCACGCTGCGCTTTCGCGGGCGTGAGATGGCGCATCAGGAACTGGGTTATCAGCTCCTCAATCGCGTCAAGGACGATACCTCCAAGCTCGCCAAGGTCGAGCAGGAGCCGCGCTTCGAAGGCCGCCAGGTGGTCATGGTGCTGGCGCCGAGGTGACGGGGCTCGGTATCAGCAAGCACGATCAGAAGACCGCAATTCCTATCCCCGCGACGACCGGTATTTCTGATCGCTGATGGCCGTTGCCGTCACTGCGGCTCGATGCCGAGTTCGGTGGCGAGATTGCGCCAGCGCTCCTGATCGGCGCGGATGAACATGCCCGCGGCTTCGGGCGTGCCCGCGCCGCTCGGCGCCAGCCCAAACCTCAGAATGCGCTGGCGCACGCCGGGTTCTTCGAGGAAATGCGCGATCTCTTGATTGAGACGGGAGACGATGGGCGCCGGCGTACCGGCCGGCGCCACGACGGCAAACCAGCCATCGAGCACGAAACCCGGCAGCGTCTCGCCGATCGTCGGCAGGTCCTCCATCCCGGGAAAACGCCGCTCGGAGCTGATGGCGATGCGGCGCAGTTTGCCGGCCTGCACGAATGCGTCCGAGGCGGCAACCGACGAGATCATCAGCTGCACGGTTCCCGTCGCCGCGTCCTGCAGCATCTGGGCGGTGGCACGATAAGGGACTTCCACCATCTCCATGCCGGATCGCCTGTTGAGGAGCTTGCCGACGACGACCCCGAACCCGCTCGTAGCGTCGACGGCGTAGGAGAGCTTGCCGGGATGCGCCTTGCCATAGGCGATCAGCTCAGCCAGCGTCTTCACCGGCAGATCCGGGTGGACGGCGACCACGAAGGGGCCGCTGTCACAGACCATGGCGACTGCCGCGTAGTCGCGGGTCGGATCATAGGGAAGCGACTTGATCATGAACATGTTCGAGGTGAGCCCGGACGCGTTGGCGAAGAAGAAAGTGTAGCCGTCGTGCGGCGCGCGTGCCGCCGCCTGCGCTCCGACGATCCCGGATGCGCCCGGCATGTTCTCCACGAACATCTGCTGCCCCAGCGCCCGCGAGACGCCCTCACCCAGCAGCCGCGCCATGATGTCGGTGGCAAGCCCCGGCCCGGTCGCGACGATCAGCTTGATGGGCCGTGCCGGCCAATTCCCGGTCTGCGCACCTGCCTCGCCGGCGACGATCAGCGCAAGGGCGCAACATAGCGTGCGCAGAACACTCGCCATGATTTCCTCCCACCAACGGCCCCCGGAGTCCGGGCCGCGTTGCCGGCGTGTCGCTTGACGCACGCCATTTGGTGCCGATCATGCTAGTGCATGTTCCGGAAAAGTGGGAACCGGTTTTCCGAACAGAACATGCGCAAAATCGAAGAATCTAGAGCGCATCACGATTCGACCCAATCGGGATGCGCTCTAGCAGCCGGCGGCGGCGCAATCGAGCCGCGGGCAGGGGAATGGGGGCAGCGATGAGTGAGCAGCTTTTGCTGGTCGGCAGCATTCCGCTCGACACGCCGAAGGACGTGTTCGAGACCTTCGGCGCGCCGCTCGGACGGTTCCTGTCCGCGATGCCCGACGGCGAAGTCGGACCGCGCAGCCACTGGATCAGCCGCATCCACTACCAAGTCTTCGCGGGCCATCCGGAGCTCGAGATTCTCGCACGTCCGCGCCCCGACGATGGCGTCGAGCGCCTCTACCCCCACGACAATTCCGACCGCTGGCAGTTCAAGGTTCGCAACGGCGTCGAGCGCGTGCGCTTCGGCGACCCCGGCTGGCGGCTCGGTTTTGCGCGCGACGCCATCAACTCCTATTTCGTGTTTCAGACGCTGAAGGAGAGAGGCGCACTGCCTCGCCACTTGCGATTTCAAGTCTCGATGCCGATGGTCAATAGCGCGCTGCCGCCGCGGGTATTCCCGGTCGCAGGCGACCTCGACAGGATCAAGCCCGGCTTCGAGGCGGCGCTGCGCGCCGAGGTTGCGAAAATCCTCGAAAAGATCCCGGCCGAGGACCTCGCCATTCAGTGGGACTGTGCGACCGAAGTGCAAGACGCCTACGGCGCCATTGCGCAATTGCCGCCGGAGGGCGCGATCGAGCGGAACGTGGCGCAGGTGCGCAATCTCTCCCCGCACATTCCTGCGGACGCCGCGCTCGGCTATCACTTCTGCTTCGGCACGCTCGGCGGTTGGCCGCGATTTCAACCGGCGACGCTGAGCGAAACGGTGAAGCTTGCGAACGCATTCCTGGAGGCGTCGGGGCGGCGGGTGGACTGGATCCACATTCCGCTGCTGGACACCGATGACGAAGCTTTCTTCGCGCCGCTCGCGCAGCTTCAGCCGCGCGGCGCACGCGTCTACCTCGGCGCCATCCACAACATGGAGCGGTTCGAGCAGCGCGTGGCGATGGCACGCAAATACCTGCCGGAATTCGGCCTCGCGGCCTATTGCGGTTTCGGGCGCATTCCGGTGTCGGAATTGCCCGGCATCCTGGCCGATCACCTGAAGGCGGCTCAGGCCGCCGGTTGAGCGGCCACGCTCGGCATGATCGCGACAAGGTGCCGACTTCTCGGACAGCGCCATGCGACCAGGCAAATCGTCAGAACGAGATTGCAATTGAGCGTAGAGCGATTTCGCTCCGCCCGCGCGGGGGCCTAATCGAGTTGGCGACCGTCGCCGGATCCCGGCACGCGCTTCGCGGGCACCATCCGCCGGCCGGGGGAGGTGGAGGAGGTGATGCCGCCGCGACCGTCGGTGTCATCGCGCGGAGCGCCGCGATAGCTGCGGTCACCGGGGTCGGCGGAGGCGACTGCGGGCGGGTCGGCGGGAAGGCCGCCCGAGAGCGCCTGGCAAATGACGAAAATCGCGCCCACCAGGGCGAAGCTGATATGGATGCGCCAGGCTTCCCACATGGCCGCGTTCCTCCCTCGCGCGCACGCACCACAAGGTGCGCAAAAAGGGCCCCCCATGGCTCAGCATGCAACTCCCGGGCCGCAACGATGGTTCCGGCCCGCGCCCGCACCCGTTGGCGCGTTGCGGACATTCCCGGCCCAGGCCAATAGGGCCGACAAATGACCGGCAAACGGGGTTCCGGTTGTATTTCGCCCCGCCCTCTGCCATAACGCCGCCCTTCCGTCGCCCGGCCGAAAGGGCTGCCGTGGCGACGGCGAAGTGCACAATCCGCACGCTCGAATGAGCAAAATCCGGCCCGCCGGGGCACCTGCCCGTGGCGGCCGCAAAGGAGAGCCAAATGCCCAAGCTCAAGACCAAATCCGGCGCCAAGAAGCGCTTCAAGGTGACCGGTGGCGGGAAGGTGCTCTATCAGCAGTCCCGCAAGCGGCACGGTATGATCAAGCGGACCAAAAAACAGATCCGCCAATTGCGTGGCACCGCGGTGCTGTTCAAGACCGACGGCGACAAGATCAAGAAATATTATCTGCCCAACGACTGATCGCCGGAGGCCGCCGGGCGGCGGCCGTCTGATTCCACCGTTGCGCGCAATCCCAGGAGATCCGCCATGGCACGCGTCAAGCGCGGCGTCACCAGCCACGCCAAGCACAAGAAAATCCTCAAGGCCGCCAAGGGCTATCACGGCCGGCGCAAGAACACGATTCGCATCGCCAAGCAGGCCGTGGAGAAGGCGAACCAATACGCCTACCGCGACCGCAAGCGAAGGAAGCGCACGTTCCGGGCGCTCTGGATCCAGCGTCTCAATGCGGCGGTGCGCCCGTTCGGGCTGACCTACAGCCGGTTCATCAACGGCCTCGACAAGGCCGGGCTGCTGGTCGATCGCAAGGTGCTGTCCGATCTCGCGATCAGCGAGCCCGCGGCCTTTGCGGCGATCGTCGAGAAGGCCAAGGCCGCAGTCGCGGCGTGAGAGACGGAGGACGGACGACAGACGACGGACGACGCGTTGGCGAGACGTTTTTCTTTTCCGTCCTCCGTCGTCCGTCATCTGTCGTCCGAGCCAAGCGATGATCGATCCCGGCTATCTGCGATGCATGGCGCGCTACAACCACTGGCAGAACGCGAATCTCTACGGCGTCGCCGACGGCCTGTCCGACGCCGAGCGGCGGCGCGAGCGCGGCGCGTTCTTCGGCTCGATCCATGCCACGCTCAACCACCTGCTGTGGGCCGACCGCATCTGGATGAGCCGCTTCGCGGGCACCCCTCGCCCCGCGGGCGGCATCCCGGAATTGGTCTCGACCTACGGCGAATGGGACGACCTCAAGCGTGAGCGCGCGGCCTTCGACGCGGTGATCGTCGACTGGACCGACCGGCTCGATGCCGCCGCGCTGACGGGCGATCTCGCCTGGTACTCCGGCGCCCTCAAGGCCGAGGTGACCAAGCCGAAATGGCTTCTGCTCACGCACATGTTCAATCACCAGACCCATCATCGCGGTCAGGTGCATTGCTTGCTGACCCAGGCCGGCGGCAGGCCGGGCGATACCGACTTGTTCATCATGCCGATGTGACGACCGGGCGCCGCGGCACCCCCGGGGAAAAGGCGATGCAGGAGCTCAAGGCCGAACTTGTGCGCGGATTGTGGTACGTCGCGCTGGTGGGCGCCGACGTGCGCCCGGGCCGGCTCGTGCACAAGACGCTGCTGGGCGAGCCCGTCCTGATCGGCCGTGGCCGCGACGGGCAGGTCTTCGCCTTGCGCGACATCTGCCCGCACCGCGGCATCCCGCTGCATTACGGCCGGTTCGACGGCGCGACCATCACCTGCTGCTATCACGGCTGGCGCTTCGATCTCGGCGGCACCTGCGTCGAGATTCCGTCGCTGCGCGAAGGCCAGGAGATCGACCTCGCGAAAATTCGCTGCGGCGCCTACCCCTGCGTCGAGCGGCAAGGCTTGGTGTGGATCTATTTCGCGCGCCCGGACGAGGCGACGGCCGAGCCGAGCGGCCCCCCGCGCATGCCGGTCTTTTCCGACGCGGCGCAGCCGGCGGCCGCCATCATGCAGCCGTTTCCCTGCTCGACCGATCACGCCGCCTTCGGTCTCATGGATCCGACCCATGCCGGCTTCGTGCACACGTCGTGGTGGTTCAAGCACGAGGCGACCAAGCTGCGCCCCAAGGAGAAGCAGTTCGAGCCGATCGAGCTCGGCTGGCGGATGGTGCGCCACCCGCTGCCGCCGCAGAACCTGGTCTACAAGCTGCTCGGCCGCCACGTCGAAACCGAGATTTCCTACCAGCTTCCGGGGCTGCGCATCGAGGAGGTGCACGGCGACCGCCACGCCGTCGTCGGCCTCACCGCGATCACGCCGATCACCGACGAGGCGACCGAGGTGCATCAGATCTTCTGGGCGTCGCCGCGCTGGGTGGCGCTGCTTTCGCCCGTCATCAAGCCGTTCATGCACACCTTCCTCGGCCAGGACCGCAAAGTCGTCGTGCGCCAGCGCGAGGGCCTCGTGCACAAGCCGCGGCTGATGCTCATCAACGACGCGGATACGCAGGCGCGCTGGTGGATGCGCGTCAAGGACGAATGGATCGCGGCGCAGGGCGAAGGGCGGGCCTTCGTCAATCCGCTCCAACCCAAGACCCTGCGCTGGCGCAGCTGAGCAGAACCGATGACCGAACTTCGCTCGCTCGAAACCGAACTCCTCACCGCCATCGCGGCCGCCGGCGACGAAGTCGCGCTCGAAGCCGTGCGCGTCGCGGCGCTCGGCCGCAACGGCTCGGTATCCGCGCTGCTGAGAACGCTCGGCACGATGGCGCCGGAGGCGCGCAAGGAGCAGGGGCCGCTCATCAACGGCCTCAAAGACCGCGTCACTGCCGCGATCGCCGCGCGCAAGGACGCGCTGCAGAATCTGGCGCTCGACCAGCGGCTCAACACCGAGACCGTGGACGTCACGCTGCCGGTGCGCGAGCCGCCGGCCGAGCTCGGCCGCATCCATCCGATCAGCCAGGTCGTGGACGAGCTGACCGCGATCTTCGCCGACATGGGCTTCGCCGTGGTCGAGGGACCCGACATCGAGACCGACGACCTGAATTTCACCAAGCTCAATTTCCCGGAAGGCCATCCCGCCCGCGACATGCACGACACGTTCTACTTCAACCCGAAGCCGGACGGCTCGCGGCTGCTGCTGCGCACGCATACCTCGCCGGTGCAGATCCGGACGATGCTGGCGCAAAAGCCGCCGATCCGCGTCATCATTCCCGGCCGCGCCTACCGCAGCGACAGCGACCAGACCCATACCCCCATGTTCCATCAGCTCGAAGGGCTCGTCATCGACAAGGGCTCCCATCTCGGCCACCTGAAATGGATCCTGCAGGAATTCTGCAAGGCATTCTTCGAGGTCGACCGGGTCAAGATGCGCTTCCGGCCGTCGTTCTTTCCGTTCACGGAGCCGTCGCTCGAGCTCGACATCCAGTGCCGGCGCGACAAGGGCGAGATCAGATTCGGCGAGGGCGAGGACTGGATGGAGATCCTGGGCTGCGGCATGGTGCATCCCAACGTGATGCGCAACTGCGGGCTCGACCCCGACGAGTACCAGGGCTTCGCCTGGGGCTTGGGCATTGACCGCATCGCCATGCTCAAATACGGCATGCCCGATCTGCGCGCCTTCTTCGAAGCCGACGTGCGCTGGCTCGCGCATTACGGCTTCCGTCCGCTCGATTTTCCGACGCTGGCGGGAGGCTTGAGCGCGTGATCGATGCCGCCCGAGGTCCGGCGCGATGATCCGATCCGCGGATCGCTGGCTCTACGACGTGATCACGCGCGGGTGGCCGCGCGCGCGGGTCGAGAACTACATCGAGGTCATGAAGGTCGATGATCCCGAGAGCGCGCTCCCCGGCGTCATCAGCCGCACGTTCGAGCTCATCGACACCAAGGCGAGCGGACTTCTCACCCATACCTCGATGATGATCGCCGCGCTCGGGGTCTCCGGCCGGCTGGTCGCGGACAGCTATCTCGAAGACGGCGTCATCGTCGCCGAGATCATGCTCTATCTGCTGGTCGCGGTCGCATGTCTGCGCTGCATGGCGATCTTCAACGAGCATTCCGTCGCCCACGCTCCTTCGATGGTGAGCGACGCCGTGCGCGACGAGCTCATCCTGCGCCGGGAGCTCTACATAAGGTGCAACCGCGCGGCCATCTTCCTGACCGCGCTGATCTTCGTGAGCCTGCCGATCCTCTATTTCTATGTGCCGTGACGCTGAAAGACCATTCATGAGGTTCCCGCACCAGGTTCGCCGCCCGGCGCGCCACCGAACAACCGCCCTGGCGGCGGCGGCGACGCGCGCCCGAGGAGCTCGTCGATGAAACTCACCCTCGCCTGGCTCAAGGAGCATCTGGAAACCGGGCAGCCGCTGGCGGCGATCGTCGACAAGCTCACCATGATCGGGCTCGAGGTGGAGAACGTCGCGGACCGGGGCAAAATGCTCGCGCCGTTCACCATCGCGCGGGTGATTTCGGCCGAGCAGCATCCCAACGCCGACCGCCTGCGGGTGTGTCTGGTCGACACCGGCGCCGGCGATCCCGTGCAGGTCGTGTGCGGCGCGCCCAACGCCCGCGCCGGCATGAAGGGCGTGTTCGTTCCGCCCGGCGCCTTCATCCCGGGCAAGAACATGACGCTCGGCATCGGCAAGATCCGCGGCGTCGAGAGCCGCGGCATGCTGGTCTCCGAGTTCGAGCTGCAAATTTCCGAGGACCACGAGGGCATCATCGAGCTTCCCGACGATGCGCCGGTGGGCGCGAATTATGCCGAATGGGCCGGGCTCGACGATCCCGTGATCGAGATCAATCTCACCCCCAACCGCGCCGACTGCACCGGCGTCCACGGCATCGCGCGCGACCTCGCCGCCGCCGATATCGGCAGGCTCAAGGATAAGACCGTGGGACCGGTCGAAGGGCGCTTCCCCTGCCCGGTCAAGGTGACGCTCGACTTCGGGTCGACGCCCTCGCTCTGTCCGGCCTTCGCACTGCGGCTCGTGCGCGGGGTGACGAACGGCCCTTCACCCGAATGGCTGCAGCGGCGCCTGCGGGCGATCGGGCTGCGTCCGATCAACGCGCTGGTCGACATCACCAATTTCATCACCTACGACCGCGCCCGTCCGCTGCACGTGTTCGATGCCGCCAAGGTGCACGGCAATCTGACGGTCCGGCGCGCACGCGCGGGCGAGAGCCTCGTTGCGCTCGACGGCAAGCGCTACGCGCTCGACGAGACCATGTGCGTGATCGCCGACGAGAACGGCGTGGAATCGCTTGCCGGCATCATGGGCGGCGAGGCCACGGGCTGCTCGGCGACGACGACCGACGTGCTGATCGAATCCGCGCTGTGGGAACCGACGAACATCGCGCAGACCGGCCGCAAGCTCGGCATCAATTCGGACGCGCGCTACCGCTTCGAGCGCGGCGTCGATCCCGCTTTCATGCAGGGCGGCCTCGAGCTCGCGACGGCGATGGTGCTCGAGCTCTGCGGCGGCGAGCCCTCGGAGATCACCGTGGCGGGCAAGCCGGAAATTCCCGAGCGCGTGATCGACTTTCCGCTCGGCGAGCTGCCGCGGCTGGCCGGTCTCGACGTCAGCCTGCCCGAGGTCGAGCGGGCGCTCGGCCGTCTCGGCTTCTCCCTCGCCGAGGCAGGCAAGAATCTCAAGATCACCGTGCCGTCGTGGCGGGCGGACGTGGAGGGCAAGGCCGATGTGGTGGAGGAGGTGGTGCGCATCCTCGGCGTCGAGCGCATCCCGGCCACGCCGTTCGACCGCGGCGACGCCCCGCGCAAACCCGTGCTCACGCCCATCCAGCTGCGCACGCGCAAGGCCAAGCGCGCGCTTGCCGCGCGCGGCATGGTCGAGGCGGTCAACTGGTCGTTCATCGCCAAGCCGCGGGCCGAACTGTTCGGCGGCGGTCAACCCGAGCTCGCGCTCGCCAATCCCATCGCGGCGGACCTCTCCGACATGCGGCCCAGCCTGATTCCGGGGCTCATCGCCACGGCGCAGAAGAACGCCGACCGCGGTCTTGCCGACGTTGCGCTGTTCGAGGTCGGACAGATCTTCCGCGGCGATCGTCCGCAGGACCAGCTCACCGCGGCCACCGGCGTGCGCCGCGCGCTTGCCAAGCCGAACGGCATCAGCCGCCATTGGTCGGCTCCGCCGACGGAGGTCGATGCCTTTGACGTCAAGGCCGACGCCCTCGCCGTGCTCGCGGCCGCCGGCGCTCCGGCGCAGGCGCTGCAGGTGGTGCCGGGCGGACCGTCCTGGTTCCATCCCGGACGCTCGGGCACGATCCAGATCGGGCCGCAGAACGTGCTCGGCCATTTCGGCGAGCTGCATCCGCGCGCGCTCGAGGCGCTCGACGCCGAAGGCCCGCTGGTCGCGTTCGAGGTGATCCTGGAAAAAATCCCGGAGCCGAAGGCGAAGGCGACGCGAGCGAAGCCGGTGCTGGAACTCTCCCCGTTCCAGCCGGTGGAGCGCGACTTCGCCTTCGTGGTCGATCGCGCGGTGAAGGCGGCAGATATCCTGCGCGCGACGCAGAGCGTCGATCGCAAGCTGATCACCAACGTCACGGTGTTCGACGTCTACGAAGGCCAGGGCATCGAGCCCGGCAAGAAATCGATCGCCATCGCAGTGACCTTGCAGCCGCGGGAGAAGACCATGACCGACGAAGAGATCGAGACGGTCGCCGCCAGGATCGTGGCCGAGGTCGGCAAGCGCACGGGCGGGACGTTGCGGAGCTGAAGCGGCGCTAGATCGACTAGAGCGCATCCCGATTGGGTCGAATCGTGATGCGCTCTAGATTCTTCGATTTTGCGCATGTTCTGTTCGGAAAACCGGTTCCCACTTTTCCGGAACATGCGCTAGCGCCGGCCGAGGAGCTTGATCACGGCATCGGCGGCGCGCTCGCCCGATTCCCAGGCGCCGGCGACGGTGCCCCAGAGCGTCTCGTGGACGGCCTCGCCGGCGAAGAAGATGCGGTTGCTCAGCGGCTCCATCATCGCCTTGCGCGCGGACTGCGCGCCGGGCGCGGCGGCGGAGGTGGCGCCGAGCACCCACGGCTCGTTGTTCCAGCGCGTGGCGTGGCGGCGCTTGACGGCATTTTTCACGTCGGCGCCGTAGAGCCCGCCGAGCCAGCCGATCGCGAAATCGACCATCTCCGCCTCGCCCTTGGCGGACAGATCGCGCCCGAAACTGCCGCTGACGTCGACCACGCAGATCGTGGTTCCCGCCACGTTGCCCAGGATCGCGGCCGTTTGCCTGCTCTCGCTCTTCTCGAACACGAGCTCGTCGGCGCGCAGCCCGAGCGGGTTGCCGGTCAACTCCAGCGCCACGTGATCGTGGCTGCCCAGCCTGAGCTTGGCGACGGCATCGAGATGCCGCTTGGGCAGACCGGGCTCGAACCTGATCTTGCCGGCAACGAGCGCATTGGTCGAAAGCGTCACGATGACGGCGGCCGTCCTGAACTGGCCTTTGGCGGTGTCGACCTCGAGCCGCTGGCGGCTCCACCATTCGATCGTCTTCACCGGCGTCGCCAGCAGCAGCGGAAGTCCGGCCGCGAGCTTCGCCAGCAGGGTTCCGAATCCTTGCCGGCAGAACGCGTTGTTGTCACGCTCGATCGAGCGGGACAAATCGACGGTCGATACGTCCGCGAGATCCTTGGCACAGGTGTAAGGGCCGAGCACGAATTCGATGGGCGGCAGCCAATCGCCGAGATCCTTCGGCAGCACCTGGGTGCAGGCGACGTCGCTCTTGCGCGCGGCGTCCCGGATGGCGGCGTTGGCGCGCACGAGCCCGGCGAGAAAATCCTCCATCTCGCCTTCGCGCGCGTAGCGCCGGCCGATGCGCACGCGCTGGCCGGGCGGCGCCGGATAGATTTCGAGCCCGGCCTGGACGCCCAGCTTCACCAGCGGGTTGATGTCGGCGGCGTAGATCCAGTGGGCGCCGCGATCGTAAGGCACGCCGAACGTATTCATGTCGGTGACGCAGCGGCCGCCGACTCCCTCGGCCGCCTCCACCAGCACAAAGCGCCTGCGCGCCGCCGCCAGTCGCCGCGCGGCGGCGATGCCGGCAGCACCGGCGCCCACGATGACGGCATCCACCCATCCGGAACGCGGCACTTCGGGCGCCTGCGTTGGACGCGGCGCGGCGAGCGCGGGCGCGGCCGCCAACGCGGCGGCGGAGGCAAGGAACGAGCGGCGGCTCCAACGTCTCATGGCGCGCAATGGTCTCGAATTTTTGCGAGGTCTAGCACGGAGAACGCGCCGCGCGGCAAATCTTTTCCATGCTCGCCGCACTTGCCCTATCGCAACGCCGATGCCTTATTCGAGAATGCGGCCTCGGGATTCCGGCGCACTCGGCGTCGGCAGGTCCCGCGGTTGCGCGGCCGGAACACCGACGCAGGACCCGAGGACACCGATGCTCGACGCGGCCATCAAAGCACTCTCCCAGATGTTCTCGCCGCCGTTCCGCGCGGTGCTGTTGAAATCCGCCGGACTCGCGCTCGTCCTGATCGTGCTCATCGGGGTCGGCCTGCATCGGGCGCTGACCTGGCTCGCGACCGTCGGCGCGGACTGGGCCGAGAGCATCCTCGGCGTCAGCGCGCACGCGCCGCTTGCGGTCCTCGCCTGGATCATTGCCGTCGCCGCCGGCCTCGGCATCATCGTCGGCTCCGTGTTCCTAATGCCGGCGGTGACCGCGCTGGTGGGGAGCTTTTTCGTCGACGAGATCGCTCTCGAAGTGGAACGCACGCACTATCCCGCAGAGGTGGGGACGCCGCCGCCGCTGATGCGCTCGGTGGCGGAAGGCGTGAAGGCCGCCTTGCTCGCGGTCGTGGTCTATCTCGTGGCGGTGCCGTTCCTGCTCTTCGCCGGCTTCGGTGCCGTGATCTTTTTCCTGGCCACGGCCTATCTGCTCGGCCGCGAATATTTCGAGCTGGCGGCGATGCGCCATCATTCCGCCGCCGAAGCCAAAGGCTTGCGCAAGGCGCACCAGCGCACGGTGTTCGTGGCGGGTATGTTGATCGCCGCCTTCGTCTCGGTCCCGATCGTCAACCTTGGCACGCCGCTGTTCGCCATGGCCCTGATGGTGCACGTAAGGCGGATGACGGACAACAGATGACGGACGACGGATCGGGCGCGCCGATGCTGTTCCGGTCTTTCGCCATCCGTCTTCCCGTCATCTGCCCTCCAGCTTCGTCACCGCGACCTGCACCGTGCCGTCGGCCTCCGCGATCACCCGCAGCGTCTTGGCGTCGAATTCGATGCCGACGAGGCGCAGATCGGTCATGGCCGCGTTGACGCGGACGCCATCGGCGCTCTTGCTGAACCCGGCGATCGCACCCTCGATGCTCCGGCGCGCATTGGCTGCGAGCGGCATTAGCTCGACCACCGCGTTCTCCGCCACGGCTTTTTCCAGATACGGCACCGCGGCCCGCGCTGCCGCGCCCAACAACCCAAAGGCGGCCTCCGACTCGACATCGAGCGCGACGTCCTCGAGGCGGAGCACCTGACGCGCGCGATCGAGCACCGGCCGCCCCCATACATGGATCGTTGCCTCGGCCCCGAGCCCGAACCAGCTCTTGTTCTCATTGGCCTTGACGCGCAACGAAAGCAGCAACCGGTCGCTGGATGCCGCGAGAGTCACGCCGCGGACCGTGGCCGTGAACGCGCTGCTCTTGTCGTCGGGAAACGTCTTTCCCTTGAGTTGCGCCTCCAGCAACCGGCTCACTTCCGTGAACGGAATATCGATCGGCACGGCGATATTGACCCGACCCTGCTCGATCTGCGGGACGAGCTCCAACTTGGCCGGGAATGGACAGTCGGGTTTGGTCTCGTTGGGCACGATCCGCGTTTGCGCCTGCACGCCGAAAGTGAGGACGAGCGCGGCTTCGGTGATGCGCGGTTGCGCCGCAAAGGCGCGCGTCGGCCGCAGCTCCAGCCAAAGATCGGGCATGCCGGCGCCGGCTGCGCCGAGCGAGATGGAGCGGCACATCTTGGTCCACTCGCGCCGCGCCGCGAGCTCCAGGAACGGGTCGTCGCGCAGGCGCGCCTGCAACGCCGCCATCTGCTCGTTGACGGCACGGTCGAGCAGCGGCTTGAGCTCGTTTGAAGCGCTGAGCTTCACCCCCAGCATCGGCAGCGAGGCATCCGCGATCGCGACCTGGGAGCCGAGATTGGGTTCCACCCGCCACGTCGGCAGCAGCGCCGGATGCGACGTCACCATCACGTTGCCGCGGATGTCGACGCGTTGATCGAGCGACTTTCCCTGCAGGTTCTGGACCTTTTCACCCAGGCGGCCGCCTAGCAATCCGCCGAGCGCGCCTACGAGATTGCCCGCGTCGCCGGCGACTTGCCCGGTTGCCCGCACCGTTCCCGTCAGCGCGGTCGACACCGCGAGCGCGTCCGGCCGGCCGGCGACGGCGAGCGGACCGCGCGCGACCGTCCAGTCGATTTGGGCGTTCGAAAGCACCTGGGGCAACACGTTGTCGCGCTTGCCGGCGAGATTGCGCGGCGCCGCTGTTTCCATCGCATCGCGGATCGCCGACAGCGCGATGGTCGCCGGCGTTACGATCACGGAGTTGCGGGCAGCCGGCGCCAGCGGCGGCACCTCTGCCAGCGCCGGCCGCCGGTCCTTCGCGCCGGGCCAAAGCCAGTTCGAGGCCCAGAGCGCGCCGCCGAATGCAGCGACGGCAATCAGCCCGCCGATGGCAATCCTGCCCCAGGACAGATGCATGCGAGCAGTCCCCTCCCCAAATCGTGGTCGAATTTATCTGAGCGTTGATTGTGGTGCCAACGAGACTGCCACGGCAGCCCTTGCCCGCGCAGCCCGGGATCGGGCCGCCAGGCACGACCTTCATTGCCCGGGCCGCACCGGTTCCGGCGAGACCGCCTTCCCCGGCCACTTGCAGAGATCGGCAATCAGGCACCTCTCGCACAAGGGACGGCGGGCAACGCAGACATAGCGTCCGTGCAGAATCAGCCAGTGGTGGGCGTGGGGCTTGTATTGCGACGGCACCACCTCGTTGAGTTTCATCTCGACCTCGAGCGGCGTCTTGCCGGTTGCCATGCCGGTGCGATTGCCCACGCGGAAGATATGGGTATCGACGGCGATGGTCGGCTCGCCGAAGGCTATATTGAGGACCACGTTCGCAGTCTTGCGGCCGACCCCGGGCAGCGCTTCAAGCGCCGCGCGCGTGCGCGGGACCTCGCCGCCGTGCTCCTCCACGATTTTCTTCGACAGTGCGACGACGTTCTTGGCCTTGGTGCGGTAGAGGCCGATGGTCTTGATCGCGTGCTGCACGCGCTCTTCTCCGAGCGCGGCCATCTTTTCCGGCGTATCGGCGGCCTTGAACAGCGCCGGCGTCGCCTTGTTGACGCCGGCATCGGTCGCCTGCGCCGACAGCACCACCGCCACCAGCAGCGTGAACGGGTCGACGTGCTCGAGTTCCCCCTTGGGCGCGGGCCGCGCGGCCTGAAAGCGGCGGAACGCTTCCGCGATTTCGGCGGTCGTCATTTGCGGCAGCGCGCCGGCGGCGGCCGTTCTGTCGGCGGCGACGCGCCTGTTCGGACCCTTGACCTGCGCCTTGCGCGCACGCGGCTTGCGCGGGATCTGGGCCGGTCTGCCCGGCGCCTTTCGGCCGGTTCTCCGGGTCACCCGGCGAGGTGTCTTGCGAGGCATAGTTCCGGTATAGTGAGCGCCATGGCAGCCGACAACGACCCGATCCGAGAATCGACTGAAGAAGCGAGCCGGGAATCGACCCAAGCGTCGACCCAAGCATCGACCCAGGAATTGACCCAAGCGTCGATCCAGGAATCGACCCATGCTTCGACCGGGGAACCTGCGATCTTTTCAGCGGTGCTCACGCCCCACCGGTCGCTCAACCGCAAGGGTTTTTGGGCGTTGATGCTGGTGCTTGGCGGCATCAGCTTCGCGACCGGAATGGCCTTCCTGCTCGCCGGGGCGTGGCCGGTGTTCGGGTTTTGCGGGCTCGACGTTCTGCTGATCTATTGCGCGTTCAAGGTGAACTACCGCCGCGCCCAGGCCTATGAGCAGGTGACCGTCACTCCCTCCGAGCTCACCGTGCGCAAGGTGAGCCACAAGGGCCGGATCAGCGAATGGACGCTCAATCCGCTCTGGGTACGGCTCGACCGCGTGGTGCATGCCGAGTTCGGCATCGAGCGGCTGTTTCTGGTGTCGCACGGGCGGCGGCTGGCGATCGCCGGCTTCCTCGGACCGCGGGAGAAGGAAAGCTTCGCGCACGCGCTCTCGGCCGCGCTCGGCGAAGCAAAGCGCGGACCGACCCGCACGGTTTTCGACTAGTGGTCCGATTCCGAAGTTCGCCAGCGCTCGCGGCACGTTACGATGCGAACTTCGGAATCTAAGGACCACTAGCACACTCTATGATCCTAGTGCCCCTTTTGAACCCGAAGTTCGCGATTGAACTTGCCGCGCGATGTGCGCGAACTTCGGGTTCGGGGCACTAGCCCTGATCCGACAGAAAACGGGTGGGCGGGGCTGTCTCCGCGGCCTACATGGGGAGGGCAAATGATGGAGACCGCCGTGCTCTCACCCGATCGCGTCCAAAATATCCAGCCGCTCAGCCGCGACGCCGCCGACTACGAGATCGTGCGCCGCGCCATTGCATTCGTCTCGGAGCGCTGGCGGGCGCAGCCGGAGATCGAGGTCATCGCGGCGGCGGCCGGGGTCAGCAGCAGCGATCTCCACCATCTGTTTCGCCGCTGGGCCGGAATCACGCCCAAGGCATTCCTGCAGGCGCTCACGCTCGATCACGCTCGCCGGCTGCTGCGGGACTCCGCCAGCGTGCTCGATGCCACGTTCGAGGTCGGCCTTTCCGGACCGGGGCGGCTGCACGATCTTTTCGTCACCCACGAAGCGATGTCGCCCGGGGAATGGAAATCGGGCGGCGGCGGGCTCACCATGTCCTACGGCTTTCATCCGTCTCCGTTCGGCACCGCGCTGGTGATGGCGACCGAGCGCGGACTTGCCGGGCTTGCCTTCGCCGATCCCGGCGAGGAACAGGCCGCGCTCGCCGACATGCAAGGCCGGTGGCCCCGCGCCAATATCGTCGCGGACGGCGCGCGCACGGCGCCGCTCGCGGGCCGCATCTTCGATACCGGGCTGTGGCGGGCCAACCGGCCGCTGCGCGTCGTGCTCATCGGCACCGATTTCGAGCTGCGAGTATGGGAGACGCTGCTCAAGATTCCCCTGGGCCGGGCGATGACCTATTCCGATATCGCCGTGAAGCTTGGAGCGACCAAAGCCGCGCGCGCGGTGGGCGCCGCTGTCGGCAAGAATCCGATATCGTTCGTGGTGCCGTGCCACCGCGTATTGGGCAAGGACGGCGGCATCACCGGATATCACTGGGGGCTCACGCGCAAGCGCGCCATGCTGGGGTGGGAGGCGGGGCGCCTAGCGGCCGGGTAATCCTGCGCGAAGCACGGTTCACGTGGCGGCCTGTTTCCGTTCACGACGAGCTGGACCGGCGGTTGACGATGAAGCCGCAATCCCACACAAACATCCTCGCTCGACGCCCCCGTTGTTGCGGGCGGCTGCGATTTCACCGCCGCCGGTGAAGCGTGAGGGACGTGAAGATGCAGAAGCGTCGTCCGGTGATGCTGGTCGTACTGGACGGCTGGGGCTGGCGCGAGGAGGCGGCCGACAACGCCATCCGGCAGGCCCGCACCCCGAGCTTCGATCGCCTGTGGGCCGCTTGCCCGCACGCGCTCCTGCGCACGTCGGGCAAGGACGTCGGGCTGCCGCCCGGGCAGATGGGCAATTCCGAGGTTGGACATCTCAACATCGGCGCCGGCCGTCTGGTGATGCAGGATCTGCCCCGCATCAACGCGGCGATTGCCAGCGGCGAGTTCGAGAAGGCGTCTGCGCTGCGGAACCTGATCGAGCGCCTGCGGAAGAGCGGCGGAACCTGCCACCTCCTGGGCCTGGTGTCGCCGGGAGGCGTGCATTCGCACCAGGATCACGCCGCGGCGCTCGCAAGAATTCTCGCTCAAGCCGGCGTAGCGACCGTCGTGCATGCCGTGACCGACGGCCGCGATACGCCGCCGCGATCGGCGGGCGCGGACATTGCACGTCTGCTTGCGGCCCTGCCGCCATCGGTTGCGATCGCAACGGTGATCGGCCGCTACTACGCCATGGATCGCGACAACCGGTGGGAGCGCGTGGCCAGGGCCTATGGGGCGATCGCGGAAGGCGAGGGGCCGCGCTTCCCGGATGCCGGCGCGGCGGTTGCCGACGCCTATGCGCATGATCTCAGCGACGAGTTCGTGCTGCCGGCGGTCGTCGGTAACTACCGCGGCATGCGGGACGGCGACGGCCTGCTCTGCTTCAATTTCCGCGCCGACCGGGTGCGCGAGATTCTGGCCGCGCTGCTCGATCCGGCCTTTGCCGGCTTCGCGCGTCGGCGCAGCATTCAATTCGCCGCCGCGGTCGGCATGACGCAATACAGCGAGCGGCTGGATGCGCTCCTGCAGACGATGTTCCCGTCCCAGATGCTGGCGAATGTTCTGGGACAGGTCGTCGCCGACGCCGGCCGCACACAGCTGCGCATGGCCGAGACCGAGAAATATCCGCACGTCACCTATTTCCTCAACGGCGGCGAGGAACGGCGGTATCCGGGCGAGGACCGCATCATGGTGCCGTCGCCGAAAGTCGCGACCTACGACCTTAAGCCCGAGATGTCGGCGCCGGAATTGACGGACAAGGCGGTGGAGGCGATCGGCTCCGGCCGTTACGACCTGATCGTGCTCAATTATGCCAATCCCGACATGGTCGGACACACCGGCAGCTTGACGGCCGCGGTCAAGGCGGTCGAGACGGTCGACGCCGGGCTCGGCCGCATCGCCGAGGCGATCCGGACCGCTGGCGGCGCCCTGCTCGTTACCGCCGATCACGGCAATTGCGAGCTGATGCGCGATCCCGATACCGGCGGGCCGCACACGGCGCATACCACCAATCCCGTGCCGGTCCTGCTCATCGGCGGCGGTGACGTTGCCGTGGCGGAAGGGCGGCTCGCGGATATCGCGCCCACCCTGCTCGAGCTGATGGACCTGCCGCAGCCCGTCGAGATGACCGGGGTCTCGCTGCTGCACGGGGTTCGATCCGACCGTCAGATGTCGCGCAAGCCCAGCACATCGACCATCGAATAGAGACCCGGTTGCCGCCCGCGCGCCCACAACGCGGCGCGCACCGCGCCGCGGGCGAAGATCATGCGGTCCTCGGCCCGGTGCACGAGCTCGATCCGCTCGGCCGGACCGGCAAACATCACGGTGTGATCGCCCACCACCGAGCCGCCGCGCAGCGAGGCAAAGCCGATGTCGCCCGCGCAGCGCGCGCCGGTCACGCCGTCGCGGCCGCGCACCGAGCGCTGGTCGAGATCGACGCCGCGGCCTTCCGCCGCCGCGCGGCCGAGCATCAGCGCCGTGCCGGACGGCGCGTCCACCTTCTTGTTGTGGTGCATCTCGAGGATCTCGACGTCGAAATCCTCATCGAGCGTCTGCGCCACGCGCTTGACCAGCGCGGCCAGCAGATTGACCCCCATGCTCATGTTGCCGGACTTGACGATCACCGCGCGCTTGGCCGCTTCCGCGATCAGCTTTTCGTTCTCGCCGCTCAGCCCCGTGGTGCCGATGACGTGCACGAGCCCGTTGCGCGCCGTGAGCTCGGCGAAGGCCACGGTCGCGGCGGGGACGGTGAAGTCGAGAACACCCTCGGCCTGCGCCAGCAGCGGCTCGACGTCGGCGGTGACGGCGACGCCGTTCCTGCCCAGCCCGGCAAGCTCGCCGGCGTCGCGGCCGATCACCGCCGAGCCGGCCGCCTCCACCGCGCCCGCGAGCGTCGCGCCGTCGATCGCTGCAATGGCATGGATGAGCGTGCGCCCCATGCGCCCGCCGGCGCCGGCCACGACCAGCCGCATGTCGGACATCGATTCTCTCCCCGGAACGTGGCGCGGGTATAACGGGGCGGTGACGTGAAGGAAAGGAGCGGCCGCGCAAGCCCCGCCTGCAGATATCCTCGCTTCGACCGGTCCGATTGTTGCGAGCTAGCGCCCCGAACCCGAAGTTCGCGCACATCGCGCGGCAAGTTCAGTCGCGAACTTCGGGTTCAAAGGGGCACTAAAATCATAGAGTTGCTAGTGGTCCTTGGATTCCGAAGTTCGCATCACAACGTGCCGCGAGCGCTGGCGAACTTCGGAATCGGACCACTAGCGAGCGGCGGCCGTCACGATTGCGGGCCGTCGTAGCCCTCGATGATGAGGAGATCGGCCTCGGCCTTGCCTTTGCGCAGCGCGGCCGCCGCCTGGTAGTCCGGCGAGCGATAGCAGTCGCGCGCCGCCTGATAGCTCGGGAATTCCAGCACCACGGTGCGCGCGCGCACCTTGCCTTCCACCACCTCGCGCGCACCTGCGCGCACCAGGTAGCGTCCGCCGAACTTGCCGAACGGCGCCTGGTTGGCGTTCACGTAGGCCTTGTAGCCCTCGGGATCGGTGATATCGACGTGGGCGATCCAGTAGCCTTTGCGCGCGGCCGCGGCGGGCGCCGCCGCCGAGGACTGCGGCTGCACGCCGTCATAGCCTTCGATGATCACGAAATCGCACGTCGAATGGGGCAGCCGCAACGGCCTTGCCCGCTGGTATTCCGGCGAGCGGTAGCAGGCGAGCGCGGTGGCGTAGTCCGGGAATTCACGCAAGACATTGCGTGAGCGGCCGCTGCCTTCCACGACTTCGCAGGTTCCGCCCCGCACCAGCACGTGGCCGTGGTACTTGCGGTGGGCCTCCGGCGTGGCGGCCATGTAGGCCTTGTAGCCTTCCGGATTGCTCACATCGAGGTGCGGAATCCAATATCCCTTCGCCATCTCGACCTCCCTGTCATGCTCCTTGTCTAGGCCACGCCGCCCTGGCGATCTCGGCGACGATTGCCTCCGCGGCGGCCTTCGGATCGGGTGCCGCGACGATCGGGCGGCCGACCACGAGATGATCGGCGCCCGCGGCGATGGCGGCCGACGGCGTCATGATGCGCTTCTGGTCGCCCGCCTCCGCGCCCGCCGGCCGGATGCCCGGCGTCACCAGCACCATCCCGGCGCCGATGATCGGGCGCAGCATGCTCGCCTCCTCGCCCGAGCAGACGAGCCCGTCGATGCCGACATCGCGTGCTTGCGCCGCGCGTTCGCCGACCAGCTCCGAGACCGTGAAATCATAGCCGGCCGCGGCAAGATCGGCGTCGTCGTACGAGGTGAGCACGGTGACGGCGAGCAGGCGCAGCGCCGAGCCTCGGCGGCCATCGACCGCGGCATGCATGGTCTGCGGATAGGCGTGCACCGTGAGAAACGACGCTCCCAGCCGCGCGACGCTTTCGACCCCCTTGGCAACGGTGCTGCCGATGTCGTGCAGCTTGAGGTCGAGGAAGATGCGCTTGCCGGCGCCGGCCAGCACGCGCGCGAAGTCGATCCCCCCGGCAAAGGCGAGCTGATAGCCGATCTTGTAGAACGAGACCGATTCGCCCAGCCGCACAACGATCTTCTCCGCTTCCGCCACCGACGGAACATCGAGTGCGACGATCAACCGCTCACGCGGATCAAGGCTCACGATGCGACCTCCTGGACGTGTCCCGAGGCCGGCGAGCGGCGGACGGGACACCGGGTTTCCGTCCCCTACCTTATGCCAGGAGCCTGGCGGTATCGACGAGCTTGCGCACAACGACCTTGAGCTGGTTGGCCGCGCGCGTATCCGTGAGCTCGTCCATGTCGTCGAAGGCGTGCTCGGCATTCGGCACCGTCACCTGCTCCGCCAGCACCAGCGCGCCGCAACCCACCGCCAGCACTTGGCGCAACGCCAGCAACGAATGGCTCGCGCCGGAACGGCGGGGCGAGGCGCCGCCCAGCGCGAACACGCGGTTCTGGTAGGCGGCGAGCGGCGGATCGCCGCGCGCGCGCACGGCCGAGATCCAATCGATCGTGTTCTTGATGAGCGGCGTGATCGAGGCGTTGTATTCCGGACTGGCGATGAACACGCCCTGGTGCGCGGACATCAGCTGCTTGAGCTTGACGGCGTTATCCGGCGGCCCGGATTGCTCGGCGGTGTCGGCGTCGTAGATGGGCAACGGATAATCCAGGAGCGAAATGCGCGTGACGTCGGCGTCCGCGAGCGTCAATTCCTTGGTCGCGAGCGCCGCCAGCCGCACATTGTACGACTTCGCGCGCAGCGAGCCTGGAAGGACCAGAATTTTCGGGACGGCCATGACGTTCCGGACAACAGAAAACCGACGACGGACGACAGATTAAGCGGACTTGCGTCGCCTGTCGTCCGTCTTCTGTCGTCCGGCTAGCGCATGTTCCGGAAAAGTGGGAACCGGTTTTCCAACAGAACATGCGTAAATGAAATCTAGAGCGCATCACAATTCGACCCAATCGGGATGCGCTCTACTGCCCGAACCCGAAGTTCGCGCACACCGTGCGGCAAATTTGATCGCGAACTTCGGGTTCAAAAGGGGCACTGAATTATTGAGGTGCTAGTGGTCCTTAATTCCGAAGTTCGTATCTGAACGTGCCGAGAGTACTGACGAACTTCGGAATCGGACCACTAGCCGTCAGTCTCTCCGATACACCCACACCCGCGCCGGCGGAATGTTCATCCATACGCGCTCGGATGCTTCCGCGCTCACGCGATCGAGCCGCTTCGGGATCGGCGCGAGCGCATTGTAGGTGAACTGAACGAACGGCGCGCCGGGCGACATCAGTCCGAAAGCCTCGAACAGCAGGCGCAGGCGCGTCTGCAGCGGCTTGGTGAAGAGCGGCAGGCCCGATACCACCCCGGCCGCCGGTTGCTGCAGCAGTCCCGCGAGCAGGCGCTTGAGGCTATAGGCGTCGCCCTGCACCACGGTGGCGGTCGGATAGCGCGCGCGCAAGAGGCGGCAGAAGGTCGGATCGGCCTCGACCAGCACGAGGCGCAACGGGTCGATCCCTTGCGCAACCAGCGCCTGGGTGACCGGCCCGGTGCCGGGGCCAAGCTCGATGATCGGGCCCGGCCGCCTGGGATCGATGTAGCCCGCCATGGTGCGGGCAAGCGCGCGCCCCGAGGGCGTCACCGCGCCGAGCGACAGCGGCTTCTCGATCCAGGTCCGGATGAAGCGCACCTCGTCGTCGAGGCGAATGCCGTTCTTTTGCTCGAAGCGGCGAATCTGGATCTCGAACCTCTTTTTCTGCACCTCGAGCTTCTGTTCGAACCGCCTGCGGTGGCTCTCGAACTGCTGCTCGATCTTCTTTTCGAGCGCCCCTTTCTTGCGTTCGAACAGCTCGATATGCCGGCCGATCTCTTTTTCGAACGCCCCCCTGCGCAATTCGAACAGCCGTCGCTGTTGCTCGAATTTCCTTTCGAGGAGTTGCAGGGCTGGGAGCGGCATTGGGGGCTAACGCTGCGCAATGACTGCAGATTTGTGACATTCCACCGGTAAAGCCGGCGGCCGCAGGGGTCAAGCGTCAAATTCCTCAGGCCGAGCCGGAACGACCCAAGAACTCTTTGACCTTGCCGAAGAATCCAGCCGATTCGGGGTGGGTTTCCTGGGACGACAGTCGCTCGAATTCGTTCAGCAGCTCACGCTGGCGCTTGGTCAGTTTTTGCGGCGTCTCGACCAGGATTTGAACGTACATGTCGCCGGTTTGTTTCGAGCGCAGCACCGGCATGCCCTTGCCCTGGAGGCGGAAGCGCCGGCCCGATTGGGTGCCTTCCGGCACCTTCACGCGCGTGTTGCCGCCGTCGATGGTCGGCACCTCGAAATCGCCGCCCAGCGCCGCCACCACCATGGAGATCGGCACCCGGCAATGCAGATCGGCGCCCTCGCGCTGGAAGAACGGATGCGCGCCGATGGAGAGGAAAATATAGAGGTCGCCGGCGGGACCACCGCGCACGCCCGCCTCGCCTTCGCCCGCCAGCCGGATGCGGGTACCGTCCTCGACGCCGGCGGGAATGTTGACGGAGAGCGCGCGCTCGCGCGTCACCCGCCCCGATCCCGAGCAGGTCGGACAGGGATTGTCGATGACCTGGCCGCGGCCTTGGCAGCTCGGACAGGTCCGCTCGAGCGTGAAGAAACCTTGAGCGTGGCGGATGCGTCCCTGGCCGCCGCAGGTCGGGCAGGCCTTGGGACGGGTACCGGTCTTGGCGCCGGAGCCGGAGCAGGCCTCGCAGGTCACCGAGGTCGGGATGCGCACCTGCGCGGTCTTGCCGGAATAGGACTCGTCCAGACTGATCTCCATGTTGTAGCGCAGATCGGCGCCGCGCTCGCGGCCGCTGCCGCGTCCGCGCCGACCGCCGCCGCCCATGCCGAAGAGATCGTCGAAAATGTCCGCGAAGGCGGAGGCCACGTCGCCAAAGCCGCCGCCGGCGCCCGGACCGCCGCCGTGCTCGAAGGCGGCATGGCCGAAGCGGTCGTAGGCCGCGCGCTTGTCCTGGTCCTTGAGGACTTCATAGGCCTCGTTGATCTCCTTGAAGCGGACCTCGCAGCTCTTGTCGCCGGGGTTGCGATCGGGGTGCCATTGCATGGCGAGCTTGCGGAAGGCGGACTTCAACGCGCCGTCGTCGGCGGTGCGCTCGACGCCCAGGACCTCGTAGTAGCAGCGCTTGGCCATTCCCGCGTCCCACCCCGTCATTTCTGCCGTCGCGTCATCGCCGAACTTTATCTGGTCATTCATGACGCGTCACAAAAGACGCACCCCCGGGCTTGCGGGCGCCGGGGGTGATGGTTGGACTCGAAGGCAAGGCATGGGTAGCGCCCCGCCCGGCTCAGGCCGACTTCTTGTTCTTCTTGTCGTCGTCGACCTCGGTGAACTCCGCGTCGACGACGTCCTCGTTCTTGCCGTCGCCGGCACTCTCGCCGGGACCGGCACCGCCGGGACCGCCTGCCGACGCGGCCCCTTCCTGGGCCTGCTTGTACATGGCTTCGCCGAGCTTCATCGAGGCCTGCGCCAGCGCATTGGTCTTGGCGGTGATCGCATCGGCGTCGCCGCCCTTGAGGGCTTCCTTGAGGTCCGCCATCGCATTCTCGATGGCGCGGCGCTCGGTTTCGCCGATCTTCGCGCCGTGCTCGGCGAGCGCTTTCTCGGTGCTGTGGACCAGCGCTTCGGCATGATTCTTGGCCTCGACCTCGGCCTTGCGCTTCTTGTCTTCCTCGGCGTGCGATTCCGCGTCCTTGACCATGCGCTGGATGTCGGCCTCCGACAGCCCGCCCGAAGCCTGAATGCGGATCTGCTGTTCCTTGCCGGTGCCCTTGTCCTTGGCATGCACGTTGACGATGCCGTTGGCGTCGATGTCGAAGGTCACCTCGATCTGCGGCACGCCGCGCGGCGCCGGCGGCAATCCGACCAGGTCGAACTGGCCGAGCATCTTGTTGTCGGATGCCATCTCGCGCTCGCCCTGGAACACGCGGATGGTCACCGCGTTCTGATTGTCCTCGGCGGTGGAGAACACCTGGCTCTTCTTGGTCGGGATCGTGGTGTTGCGGTCGATGAGCCGCGTGAACACGCCGCCCAGCGTCTCGATGCCGAGCGACAGCGGCGTGACGTCGAGCAGCAGCACGTCCTTGACGTCGCCTTGCAGGACGCCGGCCTGGATCGCAGCGCCGACCGCGACGACTTCGTCGGGATTGACGCCCTTGTGCGGCTCCTTGCCGAACAGCTGCTTGACCACCTCCTGCACCTTCGGCATGCGCGTCATGCCGCCGACCAGGACGACCTCGTTGATCTCGGCCGCGGACAGGCCCGCATCCTTGAGCGCCTGCCGGCACGGCTCGACCGTCTTCTGGATCAGATCGTCCACCAGCGCCTCGAACTTGGCGCGGGTGAGCTTCATGGTCAGGTGCTTGGGACCGGACGCGTCGGCGGTGATGAACGGCAGATTGATCTCGGTCTGAGTGGTGGACGAGAGCTCGATCTTCGCCTTCTCCGCGGCTTCCTTCAGCCGCTGCAGCGCGAGCTTGTCGCGGCGCAGATCGATGCCTTGCTCCTTCTGGAATTCGTCGGCGAGATAGTTGACGAGGCGCATGTCGAAGTCCTCGCCACCGAGGAAGGTGTCGCCGTTGGTCGACTTCACCTCGAACACGCCGTCGCCGATTTCCAGGATCGAAACGTCGAAGGTGCCGCCGCCGAGGTCATAGACCGCGATGGTGCCGGTCTTCTGCTTGTCGAGGCCGTAGGCCAGCGCGGCCGCGGTCGGCTCGTTGATGATGCGCAGGACTTCGAGGCCGGCGATCTTGCCGGCGTCCTTGGTGGCTTGGCGCTGGGCGTCGTTGAAATAGGCGGGGACGGTGATGACGGCCTGCTCGACCTTCTGGCCGAGATAGGCCTCCGCCGTCTCCTTCATCTTCTGCAGGATGAAGGCGGAAATCTGCGAGGGCGAATAGGTCTTGCCTTCGATCTCGACCCAGGCGTCGCCGTTGGAGGCGCGCACGATCTTGTAGGGGACGAGCTTCTTGTCCTTCTCCACCATCGGGTCGTCGTAGCGACGGCCGATCAGGCGCTTGACCGCGAAGATGGTGCGCTCCGGATTGGTGACCGCCTGGCGCTTCGCCGGCTGTCCGACCAGCCGTTCGCCGTCATCGGTGAAGGCGACAATGGAGGGCGTGGTCCGCATACCCTCCGCATTTTCGATGACCTTCGGCGTCTTGCCTTCCATCACGGCGACGCACGAATTGGTGGTGCCGAGGTCGATGCCGATGACCTTGCCCATGTTCTCGCTTCCTCTCTTCTGCTCTTCTGCGGCAGGCCGGACGGGTCCTTTCGGCACCCGAGCGGGAGTTTCCGCGAGAACCGCGGCCCCGTCCTCCGACCCCCTGAAATACAGACACGCACGCCGCCCCCGGCGGCGTCTTCGCTCATATAGGAGAGCCCCTTTGGGCCGCAAGACATATGATCACGGATTCGCGAGCGCCCGGACAACCGCGGCATCCCCCATTTGACAACCGCCAATGGCCGCGGACGATAACGCCATGATCACTGCGCGCCCGCTCTCCGGCTTGCGGCTCGTGCCGGCCTATCTCGATCGCCCGGGGCAGGAAGCGCTGCTGGCCGCCCTGCGCACGGTGCTGACGAGCGCGCCGATCTACACCGCGCGGATGCCGAAGAGCGGAAAGCCGCTCTCGGTGCGCATGAGCAATTGCGGGCCGCTCGGCTGGGTGAGCGATGAAGCCGGATATCGCTATCAGCCCCTGCACCCGCAAACCGCCGAGCCATGGCCGGCGATGCCGGCGATCCTGCTCGAGGCCTGGAATGCGCTCGCCGGCTATCCGCACCCACCGGAAAGCTGCCTCATCAATTACTACGGCCCGACGGCGAGGATGGGGCTGCATCAGGACCGCGACGAGCGCGATTTCGCCGCGCCCGTGGTCTCGCTTTCGCTCGGCGACACCTGCCTGTTTCGCATCGGCGGGACGAACCGCAGCGACCCGACCCGCACGCTGCGACTTGCCTCCGGCGATGCCCTGGTGCTCGGCGGCGAGGCGCGCCTCGCCTTTCACGGGGTCGACCGCATCATGCCGGGGACCTCGACCCTGCTGCCGGAAGGCGGGCGGATCAATCTCACGCTCCGGCGGGTGACCATTCCAGGAGCCGGTCCCGCAGGCGATGGTCAGGACTCGCGGCCCGGCAAGAACCTGGTCCTTCCTGATTCCTGACTCCCGACCATCGGCATCTCGGCTCCCGATCCCCGGATGGACTCAGAAGCTGCCGCCCCGCCATATCGTCATCCCCCCACGATGCGGGCTGCCCTCCTTCGGCGCGGATATTGCGGGCTCCGCGCCGGCGCCGCGGCCGCGGGCCGGGCACCGATCACGCCTTTGCGACCGGCGGCGGGACGCTCGCTGTATTTTCCGCCGAGCAATCGCGGTAAGGTGGCGATTGCCATGGCACCCATCCGCCGCCTCCTGATCGTTCTCGTGCTCGCGCTCGGCGCGTTGCCCGCGCGCGCCGATCCCGCCTATCCGCCCGGCTCCCGCATCGGGCTCGTGGCGCCCGCCGGCCTGGCGGCGAGCAAGAGCTTCTTTGGCTACGAGGACCCCGACAACAACGTCGCCATCATGCTGGTCGCGCTTCCGGTCCAGGCCTACGCCGATCTCGAGAAGTCGGTCACCGCCGATGCGCTCAAGCGACAGGGCGTGACGTTGGAAACGCGCGAAGCGATGACGCTCCCCGCCGGCAAGGCCTTCCTGGTGATCGCGCATCAGGAGGTCGACAACGTGAAAATCCGCAAATGGATTTTGGTGGCCTCCTCGTCGACGCTGACCGCGCTCGTCACCGTGCAGGTACCGGAGGCGGCGAATGCGCTCTATCCCGACGCTGCAATCCGCGCGGCGCTGGCCACGCTGGTGGTGCGCGCCGCCGTTCCCGCCGAGGAACAACTCGGCCTCCTTCCCTTCAAGGTCGCGGAATTCTCCGGCTTTCGGATCGCGGGCGTCATCCCCGGGCGCGCGGTCATGTTGAGCGATGCCGCCGCCGGGACGGCAGGGGCGCTGGAAGCCGCCGTGGAGCCCCACATCTTCGTTGCCGTTGCGCCCGGCGCGCCGGCGCAATCGGCCGAGCGCGACACTTTCGCACGCGATGTTTTCGCCACGATCCCGAACCTCAAGGATGTCCGCTTCAACACCTCCGAGCCGCTGCGGATCGGAGGGCAGCAGGGCCATCAGATCATCGCCAATGCCCGCGACGCGGCGGGCGTCTCCGCGCTGACCGTGGTGCAATGGCTCCGATTCGGCGGCGGCGCTTATATGCAAATGGTCGGAATCGCGCGCGACGAGGCCTGGAAGGACGCCTATCCGCGCTTCCGCGCCGTGCGCGACGGCATCGAGCCGAAATGAATTCTGGCGTCAGCCCCAAAACTCGCGTGACGCGATCCGCGCCCCTTCCGCCAGCGCGGCAAGCTTCGCCCACACCACGTCGGGATCGACCGCGGCCTGTCCGACCCAGGTGCCATAGCCGCAATCGCTGCCGGCGATGACGTTCTCGCGCCCGACCAGGCGCGCGTAGCGAGCGATGCGCTGGGCGATCAGTTCCGGATGCTCGATGAAATTGGACTTGGATTCGATCACGCCCGGGATGAGGCGCTTGCCGGCGGGCAGCTTGACGCGCTCGAACAGCGTCCACTCATGGCCATGGCGCGGATTGGCGGCCTCGAACGAGAGCGTGCTCGGGCGCGCGGCGAACACGATGTCGATGATGTCGGCGAGCGCGACGTCGCAATGGTGCGGACCTTCGTAGTTGCCCCAGCACAGATGCATGCGCAGCTGCTCCGGCGCGATGTCGGCGAGCGCGTGATTGAGCGCTTCCACGTGCATCGCCGCCCGCTTTCGGAATTCCGCGAGGCTCAGCGCGGCGTATTGAATGTGCCGGCCCATGGCGAGATCGGGGCAATCGATCTGCAGCACGAGGCCGGCCTTGGCGACGGCTTCGTATTCGTGGCGCATCGCCTGCGCGATCGCGAACAGATAGGCCTCCTGGCTGGGATAGTGGTCGTTGCGGAAGAACAGCGAGACGACGCCGGGAGAAGCCGCGCTCATGAAGGCGTCGGTTCTGCCGACGGCGGCGAGCGCGGACTTGAGATTGTCGACGTCGGCTTGCGCCGCATGCGCGTCGCGCACGGCGATGGCGGCGTTGCAGGCCGGTGTCTTGCGGCGGGAGCGCCCGGGATCGCCGAACACCCGCTTGGCGAGATTGGGGAATTCGGCAAGGTCCTGGTATACGAACGTGTTGCCGGTGCCGCCGAAGCCTGCGAGGCGGTCCTTGACGTAGGTGGCGTAGCTCGGCTTCGACATCTCGCCGTCGTTGACGATATCGATCCCGGCATCGGCCTGCTTTCTCACCACCTCGGCCACCGCCGCTCGCACGCGCGCCGCCAGCGCCTCGGGCTCGACCGGCACCCCCTCCTCCTTGGCATACATCATCCGGATCAGGTCGTCGGGGCGCGGCAGGCTGCCGGTATGCGTGGTCAGGAAGCGGTCCATGCTGCGCATCATCGTCGCCTCCACCCAACGCGGATCCGCCCCGCGCACGCGATATCAGGATGCGACCCGAGCAGGCCGGGGCGCCGGAGAAAGGCGGCAGCATAGCGCGGCCGGAGCAACGCGGAAGGGACGTTACCGTGTGCGCTGTGGAACAACGACGTGACGCCGAGAGCATGTCCCGTTCGACTCGATGCAGAACATGCAGCGTACTCGGTGCGCTTCCCTCCCCACGAAACCCGGGCCTGCCCGGTTTCGGGTTTGAGTGCACAAGTCGGGCAAGCCCGACTTGTGGTGGGGAGGGGAGCACAGCGTGAACGTGACAACGGTGGCGTCGAGCCCGACGCGGATTAAAGTCTAGTTGGACGGATTGCGCGAGGAGGCCCCGGCGTTGTCGTTCGCCGGCGGCTCGGCCGCGGTCTTGGGACCGCCTTTGGCGACGGCCACGAGCGCCGGCCGCAGCATGCGTTCGCCGATCATGTAGCCGGGCTGCACCACCTGGGCGACGGTGCCCGCCGGCCGCGAGGGGTCGGGGAGCTCGAACATCGCCTGGTGCAGATTGGGATCGAATTTCTCGCCCAGCGGCTCGAACTTCTTCACCCCGTGCTTCTCCAGCACCTTCAACAGCTCGCGCTCCGTCAACTCGACGCCGTCGAGCAGCGCCTTGGTGCCGCTGTCCGCTTTCTCCCGCAGCTCCGCGTCGAGCGCGCCGAGCGCGCGGTCCATGTTGTCGGCAACGGCGACGATGTCGCGCGCAAAGTTGGAAATGGCGTAGACCCGCGCGTCGGCGATCTCGCGCTCGGTCCGTCGGCGCAGATTCTCCATTTCGGCAAGCACGCGCAGGAGCTTGTCCTTGTACTCGGCGGCCACACGGGCGAGGTCGGCCGGGTCGATGGCCTGCTCCCCCGCCCGCGAGGCGAGCTCGGGAGGCTCGGGCTCGGCCCCCGCATCGACGGATGGGCGGGCATTCGGATCCGTCATCACATTGTTCCCATCGGCGTTGCGTTCGTCCCCCGATATCAGGGCTGAGGCCCAAAAAATCAAGCGCAACGGCTGATCGCGCCGGCCGGCGCGAGCCTGCCTCATCCCGCGGCGCGACCGAAGCCGGCGTCGCGGGCGCGCCCGATCGCCCGTGCTGAAACTGATGGAAACCTCGTGGCGGACGGTCTTTGCGCTGATGTCGAGCCGAGCCGGGACGTTTCGCTATCGAGGTCCCGGTTTACGAGCCCTGGGACCCCACGAGCTCCTCACCCCCCGATGAGCTTGCTCACCACCTTGGCGGTGTAGTCCACCATCGGGATCACCCGGGCGTAATTGAGCCGGGTCGGACCGATCACGCCGATCACGCCGACGATGCGGCCGGCCCCGTCGCGATAGGGCGCCACGATGGTCGAGGAGCCCGAGAGCGAGAACAGCTTGTTCTCCGAGCCGATGAAGATGCGCGCGCCGTCGGCGTGCTCGGCCCGGCCGAGCAGATCGACCACGCCGCGCTTGGTCTCGAGGTCATCGAACAGCAGCCGCACCCGCTCGAGGTCCTCGAGCGCCTTGAGGTCGTCGAGCAGGTGCGCCGCGCCGCGCACGATCAGCTTGCGCTCGTCGCTTTCTCCGCCCGACCAGCTCGCGAGCCCGGCCGCGACGATCTTCTGGGTCAGCTGGTCGAGCTCCGCCCTGCCGGCGGCGAGCGCTTTCTCCAGCTCGATCTTGGCCTCGGCCAGCGTGCGGCCGCGCACATGCGCGTTGAGGAAGTTCGCGGCCTCGGTGAGCGAGGACACCGGCATCCCGGCCGGGACGCTGATGATGCGGTTCTCGACCTGCCCATCCTCCGCCACCAGGATCACCAGCGCCCGCTCCGGCTCGAGCCGCACGAATTCGATGTGCTTGAGGCGAACGTTCGATTTGGCGGCCAGCACCACGCCGGCCGCGCGCGTGAGGCCGGACAGCATGCCGGAGGCTTCGTTCAGCACCGCCTCCATGGACTTGCCGGCGGCGGCGACCTTGGCCTCCATCTCGCGCCGGTCGGATTCGCCGAGGTCGCCGATTTCCATCAGCGCGTCGACGAAGAAGCGCAGCCCCGTCTCGGTCGGCAGCCGGCCGGCCGAGGTGTGCGGCGCGTAGATGAGCCCGAGCTGCTCCAGGTCCGACATCACGTTGCGCACCGAGGCGGGCGAGAGCGGCGTCGTGATCAGGCGGGAAATGTTGCGCGAGCCCACCGGCTCGCCGGTAGCGAGGTAGCTCTCCACGATCTGCCGGAAAATATCGCGCGAGCGCTCGTTGAGCTGAGCCAGGGTGACCTGCGCCGCGCCGATCGGGACGTCGTGGGACAATGATGCCTCCGTTCACAACAGAATTGTCCATTCGGGCTGCGGAGTGCAAGCCAGCGTGGCCTTTGCCGGGCCTTTGCCCGTCGGGGCATCGCTGCTAGCCTGCGGCCGCATAATAATTCAGCCGCGGGAGGAATCACGATGACGAGGTTGCGGGAGCTTGTGATCGGAGCAGTTGCGGCCGTCGGCTTGGCGTCGACGCTGTGCGCCGGCGCGCCGGCGCAGACCCTGATCGAGGAATGGACCACAGCCAAGCTTCCGCCGCCGCCCGCGCTCAAACCCGCGACCATCGTTCCGAGGGAGACGGCCCTGCTGGTGATGGACTTCACCAACCAGACCTGCAGCGAGCAGCGGCGGCCGCGTTGCGCGCACTCGGTTGCAAAGGTTCTCAAGCTGGTGAACGAAGCGCGCGCCAAGGGTGCCTTCATCGTCTACAGCGTCGCGGTGCCGGGTTCGGTGGCGACCGATATTCTCAAGGAGCTCACGCCGGCGGCGGGCGAACCGGTGCTGCCGCCCCTGGGACCCGACAAGTTCATCGGCAGCGAGCTCGAGAAGACCCTCAAGGACAAAGGCATCAAGACGGTGGTGGCGATGGGCACGCAGGCGCAGACCTCGGTGCTGCATACCGCCGGCGCGGCCGCGCTGCGCGGATTCAAGGTCATCGTCCCCGTGGACGGCATGTCGGCCGATGACGTGTTTCCCGAGCTCTACACCGCCTGGCACCTCGCCAATGCGGCACGCATCGCCCCGCAGGTGACGCTGACCAAGTTCGACCTGATCCGGGTCTTGACGCAGAGTTGAGGCGCTGTCGGCCAAGTTGCGCCGGACGGGTTGCGCCGGACAGGTTGCCCCGGAGCGAGTGAACGCAATCGAACAACGCGCTCCGCGCATTCGCACCGGCGCGCCGTCGGTGCCGGTGCCGTTGCAGACGCGCCAAGGCAGGACGACGCGGAACGGTTTCCGACGCCATAGGAATGCAAACCGCTCCGTTCGCCTCTTGTCGGTCCCGGCGCCCGCCCCCTGGAGCGCATCCCGATTGGGTCGAATCGTGATGCGCTCTAGATTCTTCGATTTTGCGCATGTTCTGTTCGGAAAACCGGTTCCCACTTTTCCGGAACATGCGCTAAAAGCTTGCACGGTAACGCCAACGCCGAGCAGGAGACCAGCATGCGGCCAAGCCGCCGACAGCCCGACGAGCTGCGCGCCATCTCGCTCGAGCGCGGCGTGGTGAAATACGCCGAAGGATCCTGCTTCGTGAAGTTCGGCGACACCCAGGTGCTGGTGACCGCAACGCTCGAAGACCGGCTGCCGCCTTGGCTCAAGGGCCAGGCGCGCGGCTGGGTGACGGCCGAATACGGCATGCTGCCGCGCGCCACTTCGGAACGCACGCGCCGCGAGGCCTCGGCCGGCAAGCAGAGCGGGCGCACCATCGAGATCCAGCGACTGGTCGGACGCAGCCTGCGCGCGGTCCTCGACCTGCCCGCGCTCGGCGAGCGCCAGATCACCGTCGACTGCGACGTGATCCAGGCCGACGGCGGAACCCGCACCGCGGCCATCACCGGCGCCTGGGTCGCGCTGCACGACTGCGTCACCTGGATGAAGACCCGCGACATGGTGAAGGCCGAGCCGCTGCGCGACCACGTCGCCGCCGTCTCCTGCGGCATCTACAACGGCACGCCGGTGCTCGACCTCGACTATGCCGAGGACTCGGAGGCCGACACCGATGCCAATTTCGTCATGACCGGCGGCGGACGGATCGTCGAGGTGCAGGGCACGGCCGAAAAAATCCCCTTCACCGAGGAGCAGTTCCTCAATCTGCTCGCGCTCGCGAAGAAGGGCGTGATGAAGCTCGTCGACCTGCAGAAAATGGCGGTGATGTGAGCACGCCGTTTGCGATCCCGGCAGGCACCGCGCATCGGCGCATCAGCGGCCGCCTGGTGATCGCGACCCACAATCCGGGCAAGCTCGCGGAGTTGCGCGACCTGCTCATGCCGTATGGTATCGAAGCGATCGCGGCCGGCGACCTCGGCCTGGCCGAGCCGGAGGAGACCGGCACGAGCTTTGCGGAGAACGCCCGCCTCAAGGCGCGCGCCGCGGCGACGGCGGCGGGCCTGCCGGCTTTCGCGGACGATTCCGGACTGGCGGTCGACGCCCTCGGCGGCGAGCCCGGCATCTACTCGGCGCGCTGGGCGGGCCAGGGAAAGGATTTCCAGCAGGCGATGCAGCTAGTCGAAGCCAGGTTGCGCGTGCGCGGCGCCGATAGAGCGAGCCGCCGGCGGGGACGGTTCGTCTGCGCGCTCTGCGTCGCCTGGCCGGACCGACATGTCGAGGAATTCGAGGCCGCGGTCGACGGCACGCTCGTTTGGCCTCCGCGCGGCGATCAGGGCTTCGGCTACGACCCGATGTTTCTGCCCGACGGCCACGCCCGCACCTTCGGCGAGATGGCAAGCGAGGAGAAACATGGGCTGCCCCCGCGGGGCAAAGGGCTCTCGCACCGGGCGCGCGCCTTCCTCAAGCTCGCGGAGGCTTGCCTTGGCAAGCGTTGATCCCTCAACGGGCGCCGATCGCAACGAGGGGCCGGCCTTCGGCGTCTACATCCACTGGCCGTTCTGTCTCTCGAAGTGCCCCTATTGCGACTTCAACAGCCACGTGCGCCATGGCGCGATCGACGAGGCGCGCTTCGTGCGCGCGTTTGCCGCGGAGATCGCCGCCACCGCCGCGCGCGTGCCGGGGCGGACCGTCTCGACCATCTTCTTCGGCGGCGGCACGCCGTCGCTGATGCAGCCCGCGACCGTGGGTGCGATCCTCGACGCGGTCGCCCGGCACTGGCCGATCGCCCCCGGGGTCGAAGTCACGCTCGAGGCCAATCCGACCAGCGTCGAGGCGACGCGCTTTCGCGGCTTTCGCACCGCCGGCGTCAATCGCGTCTCGCTCGGCGTGCAGGCTTTGGACGACGCCGCACTCAAGGCGCTGGGACGGACGCATTCGGCCGACGAAGCGCTCGCCGCGCTCACGGTCGCGCGCGCGATCTTCGAGCGGTTTTCGTTCGACCTCATCTATGCGCGTCCGGGCCAGACGCCGGAGGCCTGGCGCGCCGAGCTCACGCGCGCGCTCGCGCAGGCCGGCGAACACCTCTCGCTCTATCAGCTCACCATCGAGCAGGACACGCCGTTCGCGGCGCTGCACGCGGCGGGCAAGCTGGTCATCCCGGGCGACGACACCGCGCGCGCGCTCTACGACACCACCCAGGCGGTCTGCGCCGACGCCGGTCTTCCCGCCTACGAGATTTCCAATCACGCGCGGCCGGGCGCCGAATGCCGGCACAATCTCGTCTACTGGCGCGCGCACGAATATGCCGGCATCGGGCCGGGCGCCCATGGCCGGCTCGATCTCGCGAGCGGACGCCACGCCACCGCGACCGACAAGCGGCCGGAGACCTGGCTGATGCGGGTGGAATCGTTCGGCCATGGCCTCGTGAGCGACGAGGCGCTCACCGGCGAGCAAATGGCGGACGAGTTTCTGCTGATGGGATTGCGGCTCGCCGAGGGCATCGACCCCGCCCGCTATGCGCGGCTCGCCGGCCGACCGCTCGATGGGCGCCGCATCGCGCTGCTGCGCGAGCAGGGCGCCGTCGAGACGACGGCGGACGGCATGCTGCGGGTGACGCTCGCGGGCTTTCCCGTGCTCGATGCCGTGGTCGCCGACCTCGCGGCGTGAAGTCGCGGGATCACGCGCCTAGCGCATGTTCCGGAAAAGTGGGAACCGGTTTTCCGAACAGAACATGCGCAAAATCGAAGAATCTGGAGCGCATCACGGTTCGACCCAATCGGGATGCGCTCTGGAGAGCGGGTAAGGCCGGTCGCTACGTCGCCGAGGCGCCGAACCCCTTCGGCGGCGGGCTGATGATCTGGCCGCCGGTCGGCGAGACGCGCAGCACGGCGAGGCCGCGCTGGTTGGTGCCGTCGGGGCGGAAACGGAACAGCCCGTCGATGCCGGTGAAGCCGGAGGCGTTGGTCAGCACCGCCTGCGAGAAGCGCTGCTTGCCCTGGGTCTTGACCAGCGCCGCCACCAGCGCGACGGCATCATAGGCGAGCGAGGCGGTGCGCACGGGATCCTGGCCGTAGCGGCTGCGGTAGCGCGCGGAGAAATTGCGAAAGCCGGTCGAATCCGGCCCGGCATACCACGCCCCGTCGAGCTGGGGATTGGAGAAGATCTGCGCGTCCTCCCACAGGCCGGTGCCGAGGAGCTGCACGCGCTTGGTGTCGATGCCGTCCGCGATCAGCGCCTGCACCACGCCGGAGACGGATTCGGCGCCGTCCGGAATGAAGATCGCATCGGCCCGGCTCGCCGCCTGCGCGACGTTGCGCACCGGACCCTGCATCTTGGCGCGGTCGAGCGGATAGCGCTCGAGCGCGATGACGCGGCCGCCGCGCCGCGCCACCACCTGCTTGAACGCGGCCTCGACCACGGTGCCATAGGCATTGTCGGGAACGAGCCCGGCAAACGAGCGCCGGCCCTGGCCGGCGGCATAGCCGATGATGCGCTCGACGTCCGACTCCGGAAGGAAGCTCAGGAGATAAACGCCGCTCGCGGCCACGTTGGCATCGGTCGAGAAGGCGATCACCGGTACGCTGCGCGCCCGCGCGGCCTGCCCGACCGGACCGACCGTGAGCGCGAACAGCGGGCCCAGGATGATCTCGGCGCCTTCGTCGAGCGCCTGCTGCGCCGCCTGCTGCGCGCCGGGCGCGCTGCCGCCGTCGTCCTTGACCAGCAGCTGGATATCCGGGTTGTTGAATTCCGCCAGCGCCATCTCGGCGGCGTTGCGCATGGATTGCGCGGCGACCGCCGCGTTCCCGCTGCCGGACAACGGCAGGATCAGTCCGGCCTTGACCTTGCCTTCGCCGATATTGGTCGAGGGTTGCGACGGCGCGCTCGGCGCTGAGCCGGGCACCAGATCGCCCACGGAGAAATTCCCCGAGCAGCCGGCGAGCAAGACGACGGCCGCCAGCGCGGCCAACCGGGGGAAAGCCGCGGGCGCAGGCCGGGAGCGCAGGGCCTGCAATACTCCAAACATGGGGGCCGTCTCCTCGGCGACGACCGATAATGTCGCCGCCAGTCCATGCCGGCAAGCGGGCATTTTGCCGATGAGTCGTTAACCAAATGAAAAGGATAACGATTTTTTTGCCGCGCGCATGACGGGGCGGGCGCGCGCCGCTAGAGTAAAGGGCATGAGGACGACGGCACGCGCAGCCCCGGACGCCCGCATGCCCCGCGACCGGGGCGGGCAGGGCTATGTCCTCAACAGCCAGGCGGTCACGGCGCCGCCGCTGGCGGCCGGGCTCCATCTGGTCGCGACCCCGATCGGCAATCTGCGCGACGTCACCGTGCGGGCGCTGGAGATCCTGGCCGCGGCCGACCTGATCGCATGCGAGGACACGCGCGTCACCCGCAAGCTCCTCGACCATTACGGCATCGCCACTGCGCTCACGCCCTATCACGACCACAATGCCGCCGAGGCGCGGCCGAGGCTGCTGGCCCGTCTGGCCGAGGGCGCGGCCATCGCGCTCGTCTCCGATGCCGGCACCCCGCTCGTCTCCGATCCCGGCTACAAGCTGGTGCGCGCGGCGCGCGAGCGGGGCTTCGCGGTGACGGCGGCGCCGGGAGCCTCGGCCGTGCTCGCGGCGCTGGCAGTGAGCGGGCTTCCCACCGACCGGTTCTTCTTCGAGGGATTCCTGCCGGCAAAGGAAGGACAGCGGCGCGCGCGCATCGCCGAGCTCAAGCGCATTCCGGCCACGCTCGTTCTGTTCGAGACCGGCCCGCGCCTTGCCGCGGCGCTCGCCGACCTCGCCGAAGGCCTGGGGCCGCGCGAGGCCGCGATCTGCCGCGAGCTCACCAAGCTCTACGAGGAGGTGCGCCGCGGCGACCTCGCGGCGCTCGCCCGCGCAGCCGCCGAAGCGGGCGAGCCGCGCGGCGAGATCGTGCTCGTCGTGGCGCCGCCCGACCCGCAGGACGAGGCGCAGGCGACGGATCTCGACGCGCTGATCCGCCGGGCGCTCGAGCGCCTCAGCGTCAAGGAGGCCGTCGCCGAGATCGCCGCGGTGACCGGACGCGCGCGCCGCGAGGTCTATCAGCGCGCGCTCGAGCTCGCGAAGGACCGCGACCATGGCCGATGAGCGGCGGCGCGGCGGTCCGCTGCCGGGCCGGCGCCAAGATGCGCGCGCAGATCAGGGCGCAGATGCGCGCGACGATGCGCGCCAGCATCCGCGTCCCGAGCGCCAGATCGCGTTCCGCACCGGCATTTCGGCCGAGAGCCGGGCGGCGGCCTTTCTCATCGCCAAGGGCTTTCGCATCCTGGCGCGGCGCTGGCGCAGCCCGGTGGGCGAAATCGACATCGTCGCGCGCCGCCGCAGCCTATTGGTGTTCGTCGAGGTCAAGGCGCGCGAGAACCTCGACGACGCCGCCTGGTCGGTGACCGAGCGCCAGCGCGCGCGCATCGCCGCGGCGGCCGAGGCCTGGCTTGCGCAGCATCCGGACCGTCGCATCCGCGATATGCGCTTCGATGCCATGCTGGTGGCGCCGGGGCGGATTCCGCGCCATATCATCGCCGCGTTCGACGCCAGCAACTGACGCTGCGACCGTTTCTCCCGGGGGATCGATGAGCCTCAATGTCGCCGTGCAGATGGACCCGATCGACCGGATCAACATCCGCGGCGATTCCACCTTCGCGCTGCTGCTGGAAGCACAGCGGCGCGGCCATGCCCTCGCCTACTATACGCCGGACCGGCTGGCGCTGCGCGGCTCGCAGGTGTTCGCGACGGTGCGGCCGCTCAAGGTTCGCGACCAGGAAGGCGACCATTTCACCCTCGGCGAGCCCAGGCGCGCGGAGCTGACCGCGTTCGACGTGGTCCTGCTGCGGCAGGATCCGCCGTTCGACCTCGCCTACATCACCAGCACGCATCTGCTCGAGCGCGTCCATCCCGGAACCCTGGTGGTCAACGATCCGGCGCAGGTACGCAACGCGCCGGAAAAAATGTTCGTGATGGAATTCCCCGACCTGATGCCGCCCACGCTGATCACCCGCGACCTCGCCGAGATCAAGGCGTTCCGCGCCGAGCACGGCGACATCGTGATGAAGCCGCTCTACGGCAAGGGCGGCGAGGCGGTGTTCCGGCTGGCGCGGGAAGATCTCAATTTCGGATCGCTCTACGACCTGTTCGCGGTGACGTTCCGCGAGCAGTGGGTGGTGCAGAAGTTTCTTCCCGCCGTGAAGGACGGCGACAAGCGCATCATCCTGGTGGACGGCGAATTCGCCGGCGCGGTGAACCGCGTGCCGGCGCCCGATGATCTGCGCTCCAACATGGTGCGCGGCGGCACGCCGAAGGAAACCGACCTCACCGCGCGCGAGCGCGAGATTCTGCGCCCGCATCGGGCCGTCGCTCTCTGCGCGCGGGCTCATCTTCGTCGGCATCGACGTGATCGACGGCTATCTCACCGAGATCAACGTCACCTCGCCGACCGGCATCCGCGCGGTGAAGAATTTCGGCGGCCCGGACGCGGCGGCGCTGATCTGGGACAAGATCGAGGCGAAGCGGCGGGGGTGAGGACGACCTCGCACAGCAGGGCGTCGTAACTTGTAATACTGCACCCTTCGCGCGAGTGATTGAGGCTGTGCTAGCGCATGTTCCGGAAAAGTGGGAACCGGTTTTCCGAAGAAAACATGCGCATAATCGAAGATCTAGAGCGCATCACGATTTCGACCTAATCGGGATGCGCTCTAACGAGGAAGCGCGACGGCAAGTTTCGGCAAATTCGCTTTTCCCTTTTGAGTTCGAGGTTGCAAAGGCTCGTAGGCCCGCTACAATTCTGGCGGGCATGACGGAAGGCGGGTTGTGGGCAACGAAGGCTTCGGCGGTTACCTTCGTGGTATAGCCATCGGCACGGCGATCGGATTGATGTGCATTGGCCTTGCGGTCGACGTCATCGATCCGTTCGGGCTCTCGCCAATCTCGATATCGATTTCCAACATCAACACGATCAAGGTCGGGCGTAACAACCACGATCGAACTCGTGAAGCCATACTACGCCGCGCGGCTACGGCCGAAAACGATCATCATGGGAACGTCCCGGGTAAAGCACACGTTCAATCCCGCACTGATCCGAGCGGATTTCGCGCCAGCATACAATGCCGGGGTCGACGCCTTGAAAATGGCCGAGGCCAAGCAACTGCTCGGCATCTATTTCCGCGATAATTTGCCGATCGAGCATCTGTGGTTGGAAGTCTTCCCGGCCCAATTCGGATTCGACACGTGGGGGAAACCGCGCCCTGTCGCGGGCCAGAACAAGCTCGCGGACATGCTCGATTTTATATTTCACCGGCGCTTGGCGTTCCAGCGCGCGCCGGTCCCAGTGCGCATTGTCGGCGCAGGCCTCGTAGGTGCTCTGCAGGAACGCGAGCAGCAGATCGTCCGGCGCCGCCGCCGTTCGCACGGCGTCGTAGGGCAGAATGAATTGCCCGAGGTCCTTGTGGTAGGAGGCTTCCGGCGGGACGGGAGCCTCGCCGAAGCCCGCGGGCTCGGGATAGGCGTAGGCGTAGAACGCCGGATACCCCAGGCCGCCGTTTCCCGGCCAGAAGCCGCAGCTGCTGACCTCGTGCGAATAGGCTTCGCGCATCACCCAGTCGCCGAGGTTCGGGCTGTGGCTCGTGAGCGGCGGCGCGGTGCGGCCGGAAAAACGGGTGACCGCGAGGTCGAAGCTGCCCCAGAAGAAATGGACGGGGCTGCACTTGCCAAGAAAGCGCCCGCGAAAATGCTGTCATCACCCGGTCGGCCTGCACCAGCTGGCGCCAGAAGAGCTGCGCGGCGTCGCGGTCGTAGGCGGCGTGCGCGCGATCGCGCTCGAACGGGACGGCGTCCTCGATCTCAGACGGCATCGTCCAGATGTGAATGTCGATGCCCAGCGCGCGCAGCCGCCGCATGACCTCGGCGTAGAAATCGGCCACCGAACACGGCGCCAGCGCAAACGAGTCGATTCTCCCGTCGCTGGTCCGCAGCAGCAGCCGGTGCTGGAGAAAGTCGAAGTCGATCTGCAGGAGGCGGCCCTGGTACGGCATCGCCGACGTGGTGAGCCCGGACGCGGTGACGTAGAGCGTGACCTGCCACCAATGGTTCACCATGGGCGCGAGCTCGAGCCGGACCTTGCCGACCACCTGGGTCCACAGCTGCAGCGTCGCGCAGGTGTCCTTCCAGTCGTCGTAGCGAAGGTCAGGCCACGGATTGGCTCCGCCGCGGGCGATATGATCGTTGATGGCGGCCATCATCGTCCTCGCTGCCTCGCGCTCGCCGTATCGCGCGCGTCCACAGAGCACTTTGCAGCTCGACTGTGGCGAAACCTCCTCAGCGCGGCGCCGGAACGGGTCTGCCCGCGCCCTTCTCCGCCTTGAGCCGCGCCAGCGCGGCGCGGATCGGCGCGAACGGCCCGTATTTGTGCTGCTGCTCGGAAAACCCGTCGGCATAGGGCCCGTAGGGCGTGTCGACCGGTTTTTCCAGGAGATCGGGGAAATCCTTGTCGAGGCCCGCCTTGTGCGGCCGCGGCTGCGAGATGACGTAGGCCGCGATGTCCCACGCCTGTTCCGGCGATGAGCTGCGGGTTCAGGTAATCGGCGCCGTGCGGCATGTTGAAGTGGAGAAAATTCGCCGCCGTGATCAGCCGCGCCATGCCGGCGCCGTCGTTGAAACTGTCGCTGCCCCAGAGCGGCGGCACCATGTAGCCGAGATCGGTGGTGGGCAGGCTGCGGCGAAGGCCGCTGCCATCGGGGCCGTGACAAACGGCGCAGGTGCTGGCGTAGCCCGCCTTCCCGCGCGCGGGATCGGCGGCGCGATCGAGCTCCGGCATCTTGCCGACCCCGAGCCCGGGCAGCCGCTGCCCCGGCGGCACGCCGGTCGAGAGAAACTTGATGTAGGCGACCAGCGCCTGCATCTCCGGCGCATCGGCCGGCAGCGCGCGCCCGTTCATGCTCCGCGTCATGCAGGAGTTGAGGCGGTCCTCGATGCTGATCTCCGCCCCGAGGCGGGCGCTGTAGAGCGGGAACTCGCCGAACAAACCGAACAGCGCGATCCCGAACTTCTTGGTGCCGGCCTCGAGGTGGCAATTGCCGCAGGCGAGATTGTTGCCGGCAAAGCGCTTGGCGGGGTCGGCAACCTCCGGGCCGATATGGGCGTAGGTGGCGGTGATGAGGTCGCGCCCGCGCCGCACCATCCGGCCGTTGGCGTCGTTGGGGAGCGCGCCGATCTCCGGCACGGTCCAGATCGGAGGGCTGGAGGGAGGCTGCTGCGCGAAGCTCGCGGTCATCCCGAATCCGGCGGCGACTGTGGCGAGCCCCAAGGAGAGCGTGACGGCCGCGCGGGCGGCGGTGCGCGGAAGTGAGCCATCAATTCGCATCGATCCGATCCCTCACGCCAGCGCCGGCTGGAGCGGCCAGCCGAAGTTGTCCGGCAGATTGGCGCTGACGATCAGGCGATCCGTCAGCATCTCGTGCAGGCGCGCCCATTCCTGCCTGGTGTCGCGCGCCGGCTTGCCGTGGAGCAGGTTGGTCATCTGCCCCGGGTCGTTCTTGATGTTGTACATCTCGTATTCGAGCCCGGAGCCGTCGAGGCCGAAGTAGACGGCATAGGTCCAATCGCCCTCGCGGATCGCCCTGATATGGCCGCCCGCGGCGGTGGCGGGAAGGAAGAAGAGATCGTCGTAGGAGAAGATCGTATGGTCCTGCACCGTCTGCGACGGATCGCGCATGATCGGGACGATGCTCCTGCCGATGGCGTAGGATTGCGCATCGGCGACGCCGGCGAGATCCAGGATCGTCGGCAACAGATCGAGATGGTCGTAGAACGCGCTGGTCTCGAGCGGCTCGGGATAGAGCCTGGGATTGTGCACGATCAGCGGGATGTGGATCATCTCCTCATAGACGGTATAGGCCTTCTCGCGCATGCCGTGGGAGAGGCCGCCTTCGCCATGATCGGCGAGCCGCAGGATGATGGTGTCGTTGATCAGCCCGGTTTCTTCCAGCGTGTCGAGCACCGTCATGATGTGCTTGTCGACCACGGTGTGCAGATAGGCGTAGAAGTTGACGTAGTCCGCCATCGCGCGGGCGCCGTTGAGCGGCGCGAACTTGTTGTAGGCGTCGCGCGCGCGCTTTTGGATTTTAGGTTTGGTGGAAAGATCGTCGGCGTAGTTGCTTGGCAGCGTGATGCCGAGATTCGCAAACTGCTCGCGCCGGTAGCCGGCTTGCACCCAGGCGCTCGGCTTCATCCTGGAGCCGGGATAGACGCCGATATCGTGCGGGTTGACCAGCGATATGAACATGCAGAACGGCTTGTCGCGTTTGCGCGCCCGGTCCTTCAGGAACGCGACGACGCTTTCGCCGCCGACGCCTGCGGTCTGCCCGCGGTCATCGGGGTCGGGGCCGGCGACGAAGCGTCCGTCGTTGTTGGGGTACCCGCCGCCCAGCGTACGCAGTCCGTCGAATTTGCCGAACGGAGTGCTTTCCCACTCCTGGATCGCGTTGCCGGCATCGGGCGGATTCCAGCCCGACCAACCCCAGTTCCGCTCCATCGCCGCGATGTCGGCCGGGCCCCAGTCGGCGCCGCCGTTGCCCATCGCCGCGTTGGCGGCGTAGCTCAGATGCCATTTGCCTTTCCACACCACCTCGTAGCCGGCCTTGTCCTTGAGCAGCGAGCCGATGTTCGGCTGGCGATCCTGGTGCGGCAGTCCCGGCCAGGTGAGCGTCTGCGTCACGCGGTTGATGGGCGCAAACCGGCCTGAAACCATCAGCCCGCGCGACGGCGAGCATTGACACGCCGCCGTGTAGGCGCGGTGGAAATAGAGACCATGGCGCTTGAGGCGCTGCAACGAAGGCAGGTTCTTTTCCGCCCAGCCTTGCGGCCAGTGCACATGATGGCGCTCCTGGTCGGTCATCAAGACGATGATGTTCGGCGCCTTCGGCACGTTGATGGGCTCGCGCGCGACCGCCGGAGCAGCAAGCCCGCGCGACAGGCCGGAGGCCGCGGCAAGCCCGGCTCCTATCCGCAGCAGGTCGCGTCGCGTGGTCGTGTCGGCGCGGGGCGAAACCTGCGCGCCGGCGGATCGGTCACCCTCCGTCCCGGGCTTATCGCCCCGGCTTGCCGGCGACTTGCTGCGCGCAGGCTTGTCCATTCGTCCCTCCCTCGCGAGAACCGCGCGGCCAGCGGCCCGCGGCCGGCAGTGCGCTCCGCGCAAGCCGAATGATGTAACCGATCTGCCGACCGACGCCCACATCGCGCGATGCGAAAACGGCTGAGCCGGTCGCTGCGTCGCATGCGCGCTGATGCCGCTTACCCCCCGCGAGCGGTGGCCCGGAGGACGCCCGTCTGTTCCCGAATTGTTCTTGTGAGCCAGCCCGGCTTCCGCTACGCTTCCTGGGCCGAGCAGGGGCAGCCATGGTCCAGCGGGTATCGACAGTGGCGTTCGAGGGCATCGAGGCGCGCGCCGTCGATGTCCAGGTGCAGGTGGCGCCGGGGCTGCCGGCCTTCAACGTCGTGGGCCTGCCGGACAAGGCGGTGTCGGAGGCACGCGAGCGGGTACGCGCGGCGCTGGTCGCCTCGGGCCTCGCGCTGCCGGCGCGCCGCATCACCGTCAACCTCGCGCCCGCCGACCTGCCGAAGGAAGGCAGCCATTACGACCTGCCCATTGCGCTCGGGCTGATGGCGGCGATCGGCGCCATCCCTTCCGACGCGCTCGCGGGCTTCACCGTGCTGGGCGAGCTCGGCCTCGACGGCTCGATCGCCGCGGTCGCCGGCGTGCTGCCGGCCGCGATCGGCGCCAATGCCCGCGGCGAGGGCCTGATCTGCCCCGGCGCCTGCGGCGCCGAAGCCGCCTGGGCGAGCCCGGACATGGAGATCATCGCCGCCGCCTCCCTCATCCAGCTCGCCAATCATTTCCGCGGCACGCAGGTGCTCGCCCGCCCGCAGCCGAAGATCCGCGAAATCGACGGCGCGCTGGTCGATCTCAAGGACATCAAGGGCCAGGAGAGCGCCAAGCGCGCGCTCGAGGTCGCCGCCGCCGGCGGCCACAACCTGCTCATGGTCGGGCCGCCCGGCGCCGGCAAGTCGATGCTGGCGGCGCGGCTCGCCACCATCCTGCCGCCGCTGACCCCGGCCGAGCTGCTGGAAGTCTCCATGATCGCCTCGGTCGCCGGCGAGATCGAGGGCGGCGCGCTCACCAACCGCCGGCCGTTCCGCGCGCCGCACCACTCCGCCAGCATGCCGGCGCTGGTCGGCGGCGGCCTGCGCGCGCGGCCGGGCGAAGTCTCGCTCGCCCACCACGGCGTGCTCTTCCTCGACGAGATGCCGGAATTCCAGCCGCAGGCGCTCGACGCGCTGCGCCAGCCGCTCGAGAGCGGCGAGGTCGCGATCGCGCGCGCCAACCACCGCGTGACCTATCCCGCGCGCTTCATGCTGGTCGCCGCCATGAATCCCTGCCGCTGCGGCCGCGCCGGCGAGCCGGGCTTTAACTGCAAGCGCGGAGCGAATGCGCGCTGCGCCGCCGACTATCAGGGCCGTCTCTCGGGCCCGCTGATCGACCGCATCGACCTGCACATCGAGGTGCCGGCGGTGACCGCCGCCGATCTCATCCTGCCGCCGCCGGCGGAAGGCAGCCGCGAGGTGGCCGAACGCGTCGCGCGCGCCCGCGCGATGCAGGCGGAGCGCTACGCCGCGGTCGGCCTGCCGCAGGTGCGCACCAACGCCGCCGCGCACGGGCCGCTGCTCGAGGACGTGGCGAAGCCGGACGCAGGCGGGCTTGCGCTGTTGCGCGATGCCGCCGACGCCATGCGGCTCTCCGCGCGCGGCTACCACCGCGTGCTGCGGGTGGCGCGCACGCTCGCCGATCTCGACGGCGCCGACAAGGTCTCGCGCGTGCATCTGGCCGAGGCGTTGTCCTACCGCGCGCTCGCCGACGAGGTGCGCCGCGCGGCGTGAACGCGGGGGGACCCGGGTCGCGGCGCTCTTCGTCGTCGCGGCCGCGCAGTCTCGATCATGGGGGTCGTCGCAAGGACGGCGCACCCGCTCGGTCATAAATGCTTGCGGCCGCACCCGTCGGATGCGGCCGCAAGTCCTTCCTCACAAGTCGTTCCCCGCCAGCGCCCCGGCCCTCACGGCGCAGCCGTGCATCAGCGCCTGAACATTTCGTTCACAACCTGCGCAGCGCCACTTCCTCGACCAGGTGGCTCGCGACCTTCTTCAGGATCAGGTCGGCGCGCTGGCGCGTCGGCAGGATGTTCTCGTGGAGATTGAGCAGATTGATGCGCGTCCAGATCGAGGCCGCGGTCTCGACCGCCTCCGCGTCCGACAAGGTCGCGTAGCGGTGAAAGTACGATTTCGGATCGCGGAACGCCGTGCCGCGCAGCGTCAGGAACCGGTTGACGTACCAGCTCAGCAGCACGTCCTCGTCGGCGTCGAGATAGATCGAGAAATCGAAGAAGTCCGACACGTAGGGGATCGCCTTGCCGTCGCGCGGCGGAGCGCCGGCCTGCAGCACGTTGAGGCCTTCGACGATGAGGATGTCCGGCCGATCGATCTCGACCCACTGGTTGGGCATCACGTCGTAGATGAGGTGCGAGTAGACCGGCGCGCGCACCGGCCGCCGGCCGGCCTTGATGTCGGAGAGAAAGCGCAGCAGCGCCGGCAGATCGTAGCTTTCGGGAAAGCCTTTTTTCTCCATCAGGCCTTCGCGCTCGAGGATGGCGTTGGGATAGAGAAAGCCGTCGGTGGTGACGAGGTCGACCTTCGGCACGTTGGGCCAGCGCGCCAGCAGCGCCTGCAGCACGCGCGCGGTGGTCGATTTGCCCACCGCCACCGAGCCGGCGACCCCGATGATGTAGGGCATCTTGGCGTCCTCGGTGCCGAGGAAGTTCTGCTGCGCGCGGAACAGGCGCTGCGTCGCCGCGACATAGAACGAGAGCAGCCGCGACAGCGGCAGGTAGATTTCCTCGACCTCCGTCATGTCGAGCCGGTCGTGCAGCGAGCGCAGCCGCGTCACCTCCTCCGACGTCAGCGTCATCGGCGTGTCGTGGCGCTTTGCCGCCCATTCCGCCCGCGAGAAGATGCGGTAGGGCGAGAGACCTTCGTCGGTGCGTTGCTCCATCACCGTCCCTGCTCACGCGCCCCGGCTTGCCGGGACCGCGTCTTGATCTTGCGCAAGGCCGCCGGAGCAGGCTTGCGGCCGCCCTTGCGCGACGCCTTTTCCTGCAGGCCCGACTGCCGCGTGCGCGCGGCGAGCACCGCCTCCACGTCCGCGAGCGCGATCCCCCGTGCCGAGAGCACGACCAGCAGATGGTAGATGAGGTCGGCGGCCTCCGCGATCAACCGTTCGCGGTCCTCCTCGACCGCGGCGATGACGGTCTCGATCGCCTCCTCGCCGAGCTTCTTGGCGCAATAGCCCACCCCGCGGTCGAGCAGCGTGCGCGTATAGGAGGCATCGGCGCGCGCCTGCGCGCGCGCCTGCACGCGTTGCTCGAGATCGCGGAGGGTGAAGTTCGACATCGGTTTTGCTCCACTGTTGCATATCATCTCTCTCCGCCGCCGCAAATTGCCCGACTTGCGCAAAAGCCGGCGCGCGGCGGTCTCTTCACATTGCGGGCACGGCGGCGAGCGTGATTCCGAAAAGTTGCAGACTTTCGGATAAGATCATGCGACCAAACAAATGCTTAGAGCGAAATCGCGATTCAATGCGAAGCGATTTCGCTCTGGAGCATGTCCGTTCCTTCGGAATCGGAACATGCTCTAGAACCCTCGAGTGGCGCATGTTCTCGTCGGCGAACCGGCGTCCGCTTCGCCGGAACATGCGCTAGCATGCCGCCATGCCGGCGCCCGTTCTCGATTTCTGGTTCGATTTTGCCTCGACCTATTCCTATCCGGCGGCCATGCGGATCGGCGCGCTGGCCGAGGACGCCGGGGTGCGGGTGCGCTTTCGCCCGTTCCTGCTCGGGCCGATCTTCCAGGCGCAGGGCTGGACCACCTCCCCGTTCAATCTCTATGCCGCCAAGGGCCGCAACATGTGGCGCGACCTCGAACGGCTGTGCGCCGATCTGGGGCTGCCGTTCCGGCGCCCCGATCCGTTTCCGCAGAACAGCCTGCTCGCCGCCCGCGTCGCGCTCGCCGGGCTCGGTCGGACAGACGCTCGAGAATTCTCGCGCGCAGATTCCTTGGGCGAAGATCTGTTGAGCGAGAACGGCGCCAGCGCGGATTCCTGCGGGGAGTCCTGGGGCGAGAAGTTCCTGGGGCGAGGATTTCTGTCGCGCGGTCTTCCGCGCCGAATTCGGCGACGGACGCCGCATCGACGATCCCGCCACCATTGCCGACATCCTCGCGGGATTGCAGATCGACGCGCGCCGCGTGCTCGCGGCGGCGCAATCGGATGCGGTCAAGGCGCGGCTGCGGACGCAAACCGGGGAGGCGCAGCAGCTCGGCCTGTTCGGCGCGCCGAGCTTCACCACCGCGGACGGCGAATTGTTCTGGGGCAACGACCGGCTCGAGGCCGCGCTGCGCTGGGCGCAGGGCGGGCCGAAAATGCGCTCGCCCAGAACCGCTTGATGCACCGCTACGGATCGAGCCGCATGGGCAGGCCGGCGCGCGCCATGTAGTCCTTGGCTTCGCGCACGGTGTGCTCGCCGAAATGGAAGATCGAGGCCGCGAGCACGGCGGTGGCGTGGCCGTCGCGGATGCCCTCGACCAGGTGCTCGAGCGTGCCGACCCCGCCCGAAGCGATCACCGGCACCGGCACCGCGTCGGCGACGGCGCGGGTGAGCGCGATGTCGAAGCCCTGCCTGGTGCCGTCGCGGTCCATGGAGGTGAGCAGGATCTCGCCGGCGCCGAGCGCCGCCACCTCGCGCGCGTAATCGAGCGCGTCGAGCCCGGTCGGATTGCGGCCGCCGTGGGTGAAGATTTCCCAGCGCGCCGCCTCGCCCGGCTTCGACACCCTCTTGGCGTCGATCGCGACCACGATGCACTGATCGCCGAATTTCTCCGCCGCCTCCTGCACGAAGGCGCGGCGGGCGACCGCCGCGGTGTTGATCGAGACCTTGTCGGCGCCCGAGGCCAGAAGCCGGCGGATGTCCTCGACCGTGCGCACGCCGCCGCCGACGGTGAGCGGCATGAAGCAGGCCTCGGCGGTGCGACGCACCACGTCGAGGATGATGTCGCGGTTCTCGTGGCTCGCGGTGATGTCGAGGAAGGTGAGCTCGTCGGCGCCGGCCGCGTCATAGGCGACGGCCGCCGCGACCGGATCGCCGGCGTCGCGCAGATCGAGGAACTGCACGCCCTTGACGACACGGCCGTCCTTGACGTCGAGACAGGGAATGACACGGACCTTGAACACCGAAATCCTCGATCACGCCGGCGTGGAGCGCCGCAGGCGCTTGAGCAGCAGGACGGCGGCGACCCCCAGCCAGAGCAGGAGACCGACGCCGCCGATGGGGATGGTCATGAGCGTGAGCCAGCCGAACATCCCGAACATGTAAAGCGCGGTGCCGAGGTCGATGCCGAAGACGGGGCAGGCATGGACGTTGCCCTCGTCGAGCTGGCAGCCGAGCGCGGCCGCGATCAGTCCCGCCGACAGCGCGACGAGAATCGGCCCGGCGGTGAAGACGACGAGCCCGAGCAGGCCCAGCCACAGCCATCGCCCGGCGCCGCTTGCATTCCCGCTCATCGATCGGATCCTCGCGCCGCGCGAATGAGCGCGAGCGCCGCCGCCGCATCGAGCCGTCCGTCGTAGAGCGCGCGGCCGGCGATGGCGCCGGCGATCTTGTGCGCGCGCGGATCGAGCAGTGCCTTGACGTCCGTCGATCGAGGCGAGCCCGCCGGAAGCGATGACCGGGATGTCGACCGCCCCGGCGAGCGCGATGGTGGCCTCGAGGTTGAGGCCGGTGAGCAGGCCGTCGCGCGAAATGTCGGTGTAGATCAAGGCCGCGACCCCCGCGTCCTCGAACCGCTTGGCGACGTCGAGGGCGGTGAGCTCGGAGGTCTGCGCCCAGCCCTCGACCGCGACCATGCCGTCGCGGGCGTCGAGCGCGACGACGATCCGGGCGGGATAAAGCGCCGCGGCTTCCCTGACGAAGGCGGGATCGCGCACCGCCGCGGTGCCGATGATGACGCGGGTGACGCCCTCGTCCAGCCAGGCCTCGACGGTGTCGACGTCGCGGATGCCGCCGCCGAGCTGCACCGGGATCGCGGTCGCCTCCAGGATGCCCTCGACCGCGGCGGCATTGACCGGCTTGCCGGCAAAGGCGCCGTCGAGATCGACGACGTGGAGATATTCGAAGCCCTGCGCCTCGAAGGCTTTTGCCTGCGCCGCCGGATCGCGGTGAAACACCGTCGCGCGCTTGAGGTCGCCCTGCTCGAGCCGCACGCACGCGCCGTCCTTGAGGTCGATGGCGGGAAACAGGATCACGACAAACTCAACGACCACCCATCACGGCGTCCACTTCAGGAAATTGGCGATGAGCCGCAAGCCCAGCCGCTGGCTCTTCTCCGGATGGAACTGGGTGCCGACCATGGTGTCGCGGCCGACCACGGCGGTGACCGGGCCGCCATAGTCCGCCTCGGCGATGAGATCGGAGCGCATGTCCGGCTTGAGGTGGAAGGAGTGCACGAAATAGGCGTGCAGCCCTTGCGGCCCGACCGCGATGCCGTCGAAGAGCGGATGCGGCCGGCGCTCGTCGAGCGTGTTCCAACCCATGTGCGGGACCTTGAGGCCGGGGTCGGACGGCGCGATGCGGTCGACCTCGCCCGGGATCCAGCCCAATCCTTGCGTCACCTCGTATTCGCGGCCGCGCTCGGCCATGAGCTGCATGCCGACGCAGATGCCGAGGAACGGCCGGCCCCGCGCGCGCACGCTCTCCTCCAGCGCCGCCACCATGCCGTCGACCGCATCGAGCCCGCGCCGGCAATCGGCAAAGGCGCCGACGCCCGGCAGCACCACGCGGTCGGCACGCCTCACCGCCTCGGGATCGGACGTCACCACGATCGGCTGCGCCAGTCCTTCCTCGCGCGCGGCGCGCTCGAACGCTTTTGCCGCCGAATGCAGATTGCCCGAGCCGTAATCGACGATGGCGACGGTCACCGCTGCGCTCCCGGTTCGGGAAACAGGCCGATGACCCCGGCGGCCGGCGGCCGGCGCGATGGCGGCATGGCCGTTGCGGGCGGCGCCGCCCGCGCTGCCCCCCCGGCCGAAGGTTTGGCCCAGGACTTGCCGGCCGAGGATTTGTCGATCCAGGCATCGAAGAACCGCCGCTCGGCCGATTCGAGATCGTCGCCGACGACGATGCCGACATTCTTCCAGCGCCGCCGCCCCAAGGTAAAGCGGCGCAACGTGGCCGCCTCGAACCCGATGAGCAGCGCGAAGAGCACGCCCGCTATGGCGATCACCGTCGCCGACGCACCGATCAAGCGCAGGCCGACCTGCAGCGCCAGGGCCACGATGACGTAGCCGACGAGCACCAGCCAGAGCCGATGCCGCAGCATCCACAACGGCGCCAGCAGGAAGGCCCAGAACGAGAAGCCGTCGCGCACGAACACGAAGCGCTCCGGCTCGGGCGCGGACCCGTCGGCTTTCAGCGGCGGCTCGTGCACGGTGTAGATGGACATGGTCGTTCACTTTCTGCTCGCTCGCGCGAGCGAACGTCAGCCGCCGAGCGAACCTTTGGTCGACGGCACCTCATTGGCGGCGCGCGCATCGATCGCGACCGCCGCGCGCAGGGCCCGCGCCAGACCTTTGAAGCAGGATTCGGCGATATGATGGTCGTTGCTGCCGTAGAGCGTGGCGAGGTGCAACGTTACCCCGCTGTTCATGGCGAACGCCTGGAACCACTCCTGCACCAGCTCGGTGTCGAAGCTGCCGACCTTGTCGCGCACGAACTCGACCTTGAACACCAGAAACGGCCGGCCGGAAATGTCGATGGCGACGCGGGTGAGCGCCTCGTCCATGGGGACGTGGACGTCGGCGTAGCGGGTGATGCCTTTCATGTCGCCGAGTGCCTGTTTCACCGCCTGGCCGAGCGCGATGCCGACGTCCTCGGTGGTGTGATGATGGTCGATGTGAAGGTCGCCCTTGGCCTTCACCGCAAGGTCGATGCGGGAATGCCGCGCCAGGAGCTCGAGCATGTGGTCGAGAAAGCCGATCCCGGTCGCGATCGATGCCGCACCGCTGCCGTCGAGATCGATCGCGACCTCGACGTCGGTTTCCTTGGTGGTGCGCTTGACCGCGCCTTTGCGCATGAACCGATCTCTTCGCATTGGACTTGAGTGGCGCATGAGACTTGAGTGGCGCATGTTCTTGTCGGCGAACCGGTTCCCACTTCGCCGGAACATGCGCTGAGCTGCGCGCCTTTTATCAGGGGTCGGCCGCCTTCGCTACTGCAGCGGCGCCGGCAATTGCGCCCGCCTGCGGCAATGCTTAAATCATCGCCCGGCACGGAATTCGCGCATGCAGTCTCCCTCCCCCGACCTCTGGCACGGCACCACCATCCTGACCGTCCGCAAGGGCGGCAGCGTGGTGATCGGCGGCGACGGCCAGGTCTCCATCGGCCAGACCATCGTCAAGGCCAATGCCAAGAAGGTGCGCCGCCTCGGCAAGGGCGACGTAATCGGGGGCTTTGCCGGCGCCACCGCCGACGCCTTCACCCTGTTCGAGCGGCTGGAAGGCAAGCTCGACCAGTATCCGGCCCAGCTCACCCGCGCCGCGGTCGAGCTCGCCAAGGACTGGCGCACCGACCGCTATCTGCGCCGGCTGGAAGCCATGATGATCGTCGCCGACGCGCAGGTATCGCTGGTGCTCACCGGCACCGGCGACGTGCTCGAGCCCGACGCCGGCGTCATCGGCATCGGCTCCGGCGGCAACTACGCGCTCGCCGCCGCGCGCGCGCTGATCGATACCCCGCTCGATGCCGAGGCGATCGTGCGCAAGGCGATGGACATCGCCGCCGACATCTGCGTCTACACCAACCGAAATGTCACGGTGGAGAAGCTTTGATGCCGCTCCAGTCCGCTTCCCGCCCGCAGCCGTCCCGGAAATGAGCCTCGTGCACGCGATCGCCGACCACCTCAAACATGCCGGTCTGCCCGGTGCATGCGGTCGCGGCGCGTCCCACTGCGCCGCTATTGCGCCGGCGCGCCAGCGGGGCCAAATACTCCCGTCATGACCGATTTTTCGCCGCGCGAGATCGTCTCCGAGCTCGACCGCTTCATCATCGGCCAGAACGATGCCAAGCGCGCGGTCGCCATCGCCCTGCGCAATCGCTGGCGGCGCCTGCGGCTGGACGAGAAGCTGCGCGAAGAGGTGCAGCCCAAGAACATCCTGATGATCGGCCCGACCGGCGTCGGCAAGACCGAGATCTCCCGCCGCCTCGCCAAGCTCGCCGGCGCTCCCTTCATCAAGATCGAAGCGACCAAGTTCACCGAGGTCGGTTACGTCGGGCGCGACGTCGAGCAGATCGTGCGCGACCTGGTGGAGATCGGGATCGCGCAGACACGGGAGAAAAAGCGCAAGGACGTGCAGGCGCGCGCCCAGCTCGCCGCCGAGGAGCGGGTGGTCAACGCGCTGGTCGGCGAGAACGCGAGCGCCACCACCAAGGACGCCTTCCGCAAGCGCCTGCGCGCGGGCGAGCTCAACGACAAGGAGATCGAGATCGAGGTGCAGGCGACGGGCGGCGGCATGCCGCTGTTCGAAATACCGGGCATGCCGGGCGCGCAGATGGGCGCGATCTCGATCGGCGATATTTTCGGCAAATTGGGCGGCGGCCGCACCAAGAGCCGCCGCGTCACGGTGGCGGAATCCTACGAGATCCTGATCAACGAGGAATCCGACAAGCTGCTCGACACCGATCAACTGGTTTTGGAATCGATCAAGTCGGTCGAGCAGAACGGCATCGTCTTTCTCGACGAGATCGACAAGATCGCGGGCCGCGAGGGACGCGTGGGCGCCGACGTTTCGCGCGAGGGCGTGCAGCGCGACCTGCTGCCGCTGATCGAGGGCACGACGGTCTCGACCAAGCACGGCGCGGTCAAGACCGACCACATCCTGTTCATCGCGTCCGGCGCGTTCCACCTGTCGAAGCCGTCCGACCTGCTGCCCGAGCTGCAGGGGCGGCTGCCGATCCGGGTGGAGCTTCGTCCGCTCACGCGCGACGACTTCCGCCGCATCCTGACGGAAACCGAGGTGTCGCTGATCAAGCAGACCGTCGCGCTGATGGCGACCGAAGGGGTGAAGCTCGAATTCACCGCCGATGCCATCGACGCCATCGCCGACGTGGCGGTCCAGGTCAATTCCAGCGTCGAGAACATCGGCGCGCGGCGGCTGCAGACGGTGATGGAACGGGTGCTCGACGAGATTTCGTTCGTCGCGCCCGACCGCTCCGGCGACACGGTGGCGATCGACGCCGCCTACGTGCACAAGCACATCGGCGACCTCGCCAAGAACGCCGATCTGTCGCGCTTCATTCTTTGATCCGTTATATAGTCGCCCCTCGACGGCCCAATCGGACATCGAGGGAGGCTGGGGATGAAGTACGCGGCAGGATGCGCCGGACTGATCGTCGTTTTGGCGACGGCGGCGGCGGACGCACGGGTCACCCGCATCGAGATCAGCCGGCGCGAACCGTTCGCAGCCGGGCAGGCGTTCGCAACCGTCGGCGCGTATGAGCGGATCGTGGGCCGATACTACGGCGAGCTCGATCCGGCGCATGCGCTCAACGCCGGCATCGTCGACCTCGACAAGGCTCCCCGCAATGGCCGCGGCAGGGTCGAATATTCCTCGGACTTCGAAATCCTCAAGCCCGTGGATCTCGCCAAGGGCAACGGCGCGCTGCTCTACGACGTCAACAACCGGGGCAACAAGCGCGCGCTCATTCAATTCAACAACGCGCCGGCGAGCAACGATCCCACGACAGCGCAGCAAGCCGGCAACGGCTTCCTCATGCGCAACGGGTTCACCGTGGTGTGGAGCGGCTGGATCGCGGGCCTGCCCGCGGCCAACAACGCACTGCGCATCGAGGTGCCGACCGCGGCCCCCGCTGCCGGCCCGATCGAGCAGATGGTCTGGGACGAGTTCCTGTTCAACGTCAATGGCGCGATGCAGGGACGCCTCAGCTTCCCCGCGAGCAGCACCGACACCGGCCGCGCCACGCTGCTGGTGCGCGCCCGCAACGCGCAGGAGCCCACGGTCGTTCCGCCCGATCACTGGGAATTCGTGGATGCCCGGACGATCCGCTTCAAGCCCGCGGCTCCGTTCCAGATCGGCGCGATCTATCAGCTCATCTACCAGGCCGCCAATCCGCCCGTGGCGGGCATCGGCTTTGCGGCGACGCGCGACCTCGTGTCGTTCCTGCGTTACGCGGCGGCGGACGATGCCGGCGCGCCCAATCCGCTGTCGAGCGGCGGGCGGCCGGCCCTCGATCGTGCGCTCGCGCACGGGACCTCGCAAAGCGGGCGCTACCTGCGCGACTTCGTCTATCGCGGCTTCAACGAGGACGAGAGCAACCGCATCGTGTTCGAGGGCATCAACCCGCATGTCGCCACGGCGCGGCTGTTCCTGAACTACCGCTTTGCGCAGCCCAATCGCATGGTGCACATCGCCCACGGCTTCATGTTCTTCCCCGACGTGAGCTTCCCCTTCGCCTATGAAACCCAGACCGATCCATTCACCGGCGCGAGCGACGGCATTCTCGCCCGCTGCGCGGCGCGCGGAAACTGCCCGAAGGTGATCCACACCAATACCCGCACCGAGTACTGGCAGTCGGGACAATCGCTGATCGTCACCGATCCGCTCGGCCGCCGCGACGGCAGCGCGCCGGAAACGGTTCGCATCTATCATTTCGCCGGCACCCAGCACGTCGAAATCCAGACCATGCCGAAGGGCGTCTGCGCCACCTCCTACAACGCCGTCGACTACCGGCCGCTGCTGCGCGCCGCGCTCGCCTCCCTCGACCGCTGGGTGAAGGACGGCACGCCGCCGCCGCCGAGCCGGCACCCGCGCCTGGTCGACGGGACGCTGGTGGAAATGACCTCGCCGGACGTTGCGATCCCCGGCTTGCATTGGGCGAAAGGACCGAACCCGCGGCCCCGCTTCGACTACGGCCCCGACTTCGGCAAGGGTATCATCAGCAAGATCCTGCCGGTTGCACTCAAGGACAGCTACCGGGTGCTGGTGCCCGCGGTCGACGCCGACGGCAACGAGACGAGCGGCATCCGGCTGCCCGACATCGCCGTCCCGACCGCGACGACCACCGGATGGGCGGTTCGCAGCGCAGAGGCGGGCGCGGCGGATGAGCTTTGCTATCTCGACGGCTCGTCGGTGCCGTTCGCGCGGACCAAAGCGCAACGTGAGACGAAAGGGGACACGCGCCCCTCGCTGGAAGAGCGCTACCGCGACGGCGCCGACTACGCCGCGAAGGTGCGCAAGGCAGCCGACGCCTTGGCGCAGGAGGGATATCTTCTGCCGGAAGACGTGCAACGCATCGCCGACCAGGCGGCTTCCATGAGTTGGGCGGGCGCGGGCGACCGATCCCGTCCGGCCGACGCGCGGACCGTGTCGCCATAGGCCAACGGGAGGAACGGCATGCGGCTGGGGATGTTCATGATGCCGGTCCATCCGCCGGACCGGACGTTCTGGAGCACGCTCGAGGAGGACGGCGAGAAATCGGTGCTGGCCGATCAACTCGGCTTCGACGAGCTGTGGCTGGGCGAGCATTTCTCGGCGACCACCGAGCCGATTCCCTCGCCGATGATGTTCTTCGCGGATCTCGTGCGGCGCACCAGGACCATCGCGTTCGGCACCGCCGTCATCAATCTGCCCAATCATCATCCCGCGATCGTGGCCGCGGAGGCCGCCCAGTTCGACCACATGAGCAAAGGCCGCTTCATGCTCGGCGTCGGCCCCGGCGGCCTCGTGTCGGATTTCGAGCTGTTCGCCAATCCGGACGTCCATGCGCGCCACCGCATGGTGGTGGAGGCCGTGGATTTCATCCAGCGCATCTGGTCGCAGGACCCGCCTTATGATCTCGAGGGCGAGTTCTGGCGGGTGCGCATCAAGGACGGCATCGTGCCCGCGCTCGGCGTCGGCTACATGCCGAAGCCGTTTCAAAAACCCGGGCCGCCGATCTCCATTTCGCTCGCGAGCCCGCATTCATCCTCCGCGCGCACTGCCGCGCTCAAGGGCTGGGGGATGATCTCGGCCAACATCATCCCGAGCTACGCGGTGGCGAGCCACTGGGAGGTCTACAGCAAGGCCTGCGGCGAGGCAGGGGTGTCGCCGCGCGGGGAAAACTGGCGCGTGGCGCGCAACGTGCTGGTGGCCCCTTCCGATACCGAGGCGCAGGATCGCGTGTTCGGCGAGCAAGGGTCGAACCGTTATTTCTACACCTACATGCGCGAGGTGCTCAGCCGGGTCGGTCTGCTGGTGATCCTCAAGCCGCGGCCGGACATGCCCGACGAAACGGCGACGGTCGAAGCCATCACCCGGGAATGCGTGATCTACGGTTCGCCCAGGACCGTGCTCGACAAGCTCGTCGCCTTCCGCGAGCAGGTCGGCCCGTTCGGGACCTTGCTGATGACCGGGCTCGACTGGGGCGGTCCCAACGCGGCCTGGGAGCGCGAGTCCATGCGTCTCCTCGCGCAGGAGGTCATGCCGCGATTCCGCCGGCACGTGCTGGCGCGCGCGGCGGAGTGAGCCGTCGGCGCAGTCATCGCCGGGACCCAAGCCCGCGCAGGCGCAAAGCCGTGTCGGCGCGCGTATCCGGGCAAGCTCGCGCCAATCACCCGGCCGGCGCCGGCCCGCCGTTGCGCAGCCCGGCGAGCACGGCGGCCACGTCGTCGCGTATCTTCGGTCCGTGCGTTCGCATCTCCGCAAATTCCGCGGCGCTGATGAGATCGCTCAACCCGCGCTTGAAGCTCGGCCATTCGCGCGCCATCGCCCACCACTCGGCGACGCGCGGCCTGTTCGCGATCCAGAGATCGAGCAGCCCGAGATAGTCGAGCCGGGCGGCGAACGGCATGAGGTTGATGTCGGCCAGCGTCGCGTGCGCGCCGACGATCCAAGGACCGTTGTCGGCCAGCGTCTGCTCCAGCAGGCCGAATGCCCGCTCGTAGGCGGCGATGGCATGCAGGACGAACGGCGAGTGCACGCCGAGCTCATAGGTCGATTTGAAACGGTCGCGCCGGCGCGGATCCCCGATGTTCCGGAAGCGTTTCTGGCGCATCTCCTCCGGCATGCTCCTCATGCGCTCGCGGAACATGGCGGAAAAACTGATTTCCGTGACGCCTTCGAACAGCCCCTCGTCGACCATCTTGCTCCAGATCCGCATGCGGCTGCGCCGCCAGGGATCCGCTGGAACGAGCGGCGGCGCGGGAAATACCTCATCGAGGTATTCGCAGATCAGCGTCGACTCGATCACCGGCCTGCCGTCGTGAACGAGGGTGGGCACGACCCCCTTGGGATTGAGCTTGAGGTAGGCCGGGTCGTATTGCTCGCTGCGGAACAGATCGACCTTGACGGCCTGCCAGTCGAGACCCTTCTCGCACAAGGTGATGCGGACCTTCTGGCAGCAAACCGAGTTGCCGAAATCGTAGAGCGTGATCATGCTGTCCCGGCGCGTTGAACGCGCAATTTTCGTCTCGATCAGGGGGCGCTGCAACGATGATCGCGTCAAGCCGGAGCGAGGCCGGCGCGCCGCATCCGGTTCCTGCTTCGCATCGGCTTCGATGCCGGCCGGGCGCATGAGGTTCGCCGCGACGGACCGTTGCGCGCGCGGCCGGCATCGGATCGTATCGACTTCCCCGGCGGCGCGCAGGCGGGTGTCACCCGCGAGCGCGCCGCATGTTATAGGCGCTCATGCCGGAACTGCGATCCCGACCATGAAAGCCGTACGCCTGTTCGAGTTTGGCGGGCCCGAGAAGCTCGTCTATGGCGACTATCCCATGCCGGACGTCGGGCCGGACGACGTCCTGGTCAAGGTGCTCGCCACCTCGGTCTCGCGCTGGGACGTCAAGTACCGCACCGGCGAGGTGCATGAGTTCTACGGCAAGTCCACCGGGCACCATGGCGGCATCCACGGCCGCCGCGCCTTTCCGATGCCGATGCAGCTCGGGCGCGACGTCGCCGGCGACGTGGCGGCGGTGGGCGAAAGCGTGACGACGCTCAAACCCGGGGACCGCGTGCTCGGCATGACCAATCCCGAAAACACGCTCTCGCTTGCGAGCATTCGCGGGCTGGGCAATCTCTCCGGCGGCATCGACCTTCCCGGCCACACCATGTTCGGCGGCTATGCGCAGTTCGTCGCCCGCCCGGAGGGCTACTGGATCAAGACCCGGCCCGACCTGGATCTCGATCAGGGCGCCGCCGCCATGTGGCCTTGCGCCACCGCCCACCGCGTCGTCGCCGACCGGCTCAACGTGCGCATGAACGACAATATCCTCGTCACCGGCGCATCGGGCGGCATGGGCACGGCGACCATGCAGCTCGCCAAGCTCGCCGGCGCCACCGTCATCGCCACCACGCGCTATCCCGGCAAGGCCAAGAAGCTCAGGCGCGAGGGCGCCGACATCGTCGTCGACGGCAGCGGCGACGACGCCGTGCGCGCGATCCGCGCCGCGACCCACGGCGAAGGCGTCGATGCCGCGGTCGAATATACCGGCGCACCCGAGCTCATGCGGCTGTGCATCGACGCGCTGCGGCTCGGCGGCACGTTCTGCCCGGTCGGCGGGGAGCTGCGCGAGCTCCCGCTGCGCGTGGTCGACCTGGTGAGCAAGGAGCTCAACGTGCATGGCATTCGCGGGGCCACGCGCAACGATCAGCGCGTGGTGGCGGAACTCGTCGAAAAAGGCCGCATCAGGATGCCGATCCACGCGGTGCTGCCGCTTGCCGAGGTGGCGCGGGCGCACGCGATGCTCGAGAGCGGCAAGGACCTCGTGGGCCGCATCGTGCTGCATCCCTGGGATGCTATTTGAAACGTCGGAACCCGGCGGGCGGCTGGTCCGCGCTCAAAAGTCCGAGGCCATGCCATTGACCTCCCAGTCGCCATACCGCACGGGATCGAGCCCGCCGCGGCCGTGCAGCTCCTGCGGCGGCTGCGAGCGCGCACGGTCGCGCTCCGCCCGCCGGGCCGCGGCTTCGGCGAGCGCGCGCTCGGCGGCGGCCGGAACAGGCTTTCCGGAGATGGTCGCCGCGGGTGCGTCCTTTGGTTCTGCCGCGTCCGGCGCCATGTGCTGCTTCGGTGAAATGTGCTGCTCAGGTGCCATGTGCCGTTTAAATGCCCCGCGGCGCGACAACGTCAAGACCCCCCGGTGCGGCGCGGGGAAGCGGCATCTGGCAACCGGCCCGCAGCGACCCAACATATCGTCCACATATCGTTATGCAGTTTGGACCGCCGCGGCGCGAGCGCGCTCGACCAGACTGCGGCCGAGGAACCGACCCATGAACTATCTGCGTACCGCCATCCTGCTGGCGGGGCTGACCGCCCTGTTCATGGGCGTCGGCTATCTCATCGGCGGCCCGGGCGGCGCCGTGATTGCCTTCCTGGTCGCCGCCGCCATGAACCTCGTCAGCTACTGGAATGCCGACAAGCTCGTGCTGGCGATGCACGACGCCCACGAGGTCGATGCCACCACGGCTCCCGACCTCGTGCATCTGGTGGGCGCCCTCGCGCGCCGCGCCGGGCTCCCGATGCCGCACGTCTACCTCATGGACAATCCGCAGCCCAACGCCTTCGCCACCGGCCGCAGCCCCGAGCACGCGGCGGTGGCGGTGACGACCGGGCTGCTTCGCATGCTCTCACGCGAGGAAATCGCCGGCGTGATCGCGCACGAGCTCGCGCACATCAGGAACCGCGACACGCTCACGATGACGATCACCGCCACCATCGCCGGCGCGATCTCCATGCTGGCGCAGTTCGGGCTGTTCTTCGGCGGCCAGCGCGACAACAACAACGGGCTTGGCCTGATCGGCACGCTCGCCATGGTGATCCTGGCGCCGATCGCAGCCATGATCGTGCAGATGGCCATCAGCCGCACGCGGGAATACGCCGCCGACGAGCTCGGCGCGCGCATCAGCGAGCGGCCGGACGCGCTGGCATCGGCGCTGCTGCGGATGTCAGGCGCCGCGGAGCAGATCGAGAATTATTCCGCCGAGCGCAATCCGGCGACTGCGCACCTCTTCATCGTCAATCCGCTGACCCACCACGGGATGGACAACCTGTTCTCGACCCATCCTTCGACCGAGAACCGCATCGCGGCGCTGCAACGCCTGGCGGCGGAAATGGGACAAGGCGGGTTGCGCCGACGCGCGGCCGCGCCGGGCTATCCCGCGCATGCGGCGAGCCCTTGGGGCAATCCCGGTGGCAGCCGTGCGGATGGTCGCGGTCCTTGGGGCTGATATCCGCCAGCGCCCGCTGCGTCATGCCGTTTCGCGGCGAATGACGGGCATGGCTCGCGCCGCTCCTGCCGTCGACCCTCCCGGCTTTGCCGCGCGGCGGATCGCTGCCGACGTGCTCGACGGCGTGCTGCGCCGCCGCCGTTCCCTCGACGAGCAGCTCGACGATCTTGCGGCGCATGCCGATTTCACAACCCTTGCCGAGCGCGACCGCGCCCTGGTGCGCGCCCTGGCGAGCACGGTGCTGCGCCGGCTCGGAACCTTGCGCCACCTGCTGGGCCAGTGGCTCAAGCTTCCCGCCGATGCGCCGCGCCTCGACACCGCGCTGCTCCTGGGCGCGGCGCAGATCCTGTGGCTCGAGGTGCCGGACCATGCCGCCGTCGACCTCGCGGTGCATCTGGTGCGGGCCGACCGGCGCGCCGCGCGCTACGCCGGCCTCGCCAACGCGGTGCTGCGACGCGTCGCGCGCGAGGGCGCGCAATCTCTCGCCACCGTCGACACGACCTTGCTCGACACGCCGGATTGGCTGATGGCGCGCTGGGTGAGAAACTACGGGGCAGAAACCGGGCGGGCGATTGCCGTCGCCAACGGCCGCGAGCCGGCGCTCGATCTCACCGTGAAGAGCGATCCCGAGCATTGGGCACGAGCGCTCCACGCCCGCGTGCTGCCGACCGGCTCGCTGCGCGCGCTGGTGCATGGACCGGTGTCGCAGCTGCCGGGCTATGCCGAGGGCGCCTGGTGGGTGCAGGACGCCGCGGCGGCGCTGCCGGCAAAACTCTTCGGCGACGTCCGCGGGCTTGCCGTCGCCGACCTCTGCGCCGCGCCCGGCGGCAAGACCGCGCAGCTCGCCGCCGCCGGCGCCCACGTCGTCGCCGTCGACCGTGCGCCGGCGCGCCTCGAACGGCTGCGAGGCAATCTCGCCCGCCTGCATCTCGCGGCGCAAACCATCGCCGCCGACGTCGCGCAATGGCAGGCGGAGCCGTTCGACGCCGTCCTCATCGACGCGCCGTGCTCCTCGACCGGGACCATCCGCCGCCATCCCGATATCCCCTGGCTCAAGCGGGAAGCCGACATCGCCGCGCTCGCAGCGCTGCAGCGGCGGCTCATCGACCGCGCGGCCGCGCTCACCAGGCCGGGCGGTATCCTGGTCTATTGCAGCTGCTCGCTCGAGCCGGAGGAGGGGGTCGAGATCGTCCGAGATTCTCATCGCCCGCAATCCGGGCCTGCGCCGGCGGCCGATCTCGGCCGGCGAAGTCTACGGCCGCAGCGAGTGGCTCACTCCGGAGGGAGACCTGCGGACCCTGCCCTGCCAGCTTGACGACCCTGATTCGCGCATGGCCGGCCTCGACGGCTTCTACGCCGCGCGACTGCAAAGGGTTTGAAGGACTTATCCGCGGTTGGCCGGGGGCCCACCCTTCGCTATGTTCCGGTCCGCGGGACGGTGACGCCCGCAGGCGGGGGAGCCAGCGCTGCGATGTCGCGCGTTTCGGTCGCGGAACGAACCAGATTGTCCGTGTTCCTGGCGCGCGGGCTCGCCCGCAAGCTCACCAGCCGCGTCACGACGCATCCGCTGGTCAACTGGCCGTTCTCCTTCGGCAAGGCCGACCGCGTCGTGATCGCGCCGCAGGATCTGCGCACCACCGATGCGACGCGCGCGAGCGAAATCTACGCCGGCCGCTTCGTTTTTGCTGGCAAGGTCGTCTCCTGCGATTCCCGTTCTCCGTTCGAGATCGCGCCCCCGTCGGAGGACTGGGCGGTGGCGCTCCTGGGTTTCGGATGGCTGCGCCACTTGCGCGCCGCCGAATCCGGCATCACCCGCGCCAACGCCCGCGCGCTGGTCGACGAGTGGATCACGCTCAACAGCTCCCAGGATCCGATCGGCTGGCGCCCCGACGTGATTGCGCGCCGGGTCATCTCCTGGCTGTGCCAGGCACAGCTGGTGCTCGACGACGCCGACCCGCAATTCTATCGCCGCTTCCTGCGCAGCCTGACCCGGCAGGTCCGCCATTTGCGGCATACGGTGTCGCAGGCGCGCGACGGCGTCCCGCGCCTGCAGGCCGCCATCGCGCTGAGCTACGCGGCGCTGTGCATGGCGCGCCAGCAGCGCTATATCCGCGCCGCCACCAGGCGGCTCTCGGACGAGCTGGCGCGGCAGATCCTGCCCGACGGCGGCCATATCAGCCGCAATCCCGGTGCGCTCATCGGGTTGCTGGTCGACCTCCTGCCGCTGCGCACCGTGTTCACCGCCCGCAACATCGCCCCGCCGCCGGCGCTGCTCAATGCCATCGACCGCATGATGCCGATGCTGCGCTTCTTCCGCCACGGCGACGGCAATTTCGCCCTCTTCAACGGCATGGGCCCGACCCCGACCGATCTGCTCACCACCATCCTGGCCTATGACGATGCCCGCGGCGCGCCGCTCGCGAATGCGCCCCATTCCGGCTACCAGCGCCTGGAGAGCGCCGGCACCCTCGTCCTGATGGATACCGGCCGTCCGCCGCCCATGGCGGTGAGCCAGGAGGCCCACGCCGGCTGCCTGGCGTTCGAGCTCTCGGCCAAGCAGAACCGGATCGTGGTCAATTGCGGGTTGCCGGCGACGAGCCGCGAAGGCTGGCGGCAAGTCGCACGCGCGACCGCCGCGCATTCCACCGTCACGTTCAACGACACGTCGTCAGCCCGCTTCGTCGAATCGGGGCCGATCAAGCGCATGCTGTACGGCACGCCCCTGATCGGCGGCCCGCGCGAGGTCGCGGTCGGGCGTGAGGAAGAGCCCGGCGGCATCGTGCTGCGCGCGTCGCACGACGGTTACGCCGACCTCTTCAACGTGATCCACCAGCGCGTGCTCGTGCTCACGCCCGACGGACGCCGGCTCGACGGCGAGGATCTCGTTCACGCCGGCGAAGGGCGAGGCGGTACCCGCCGATCGCGATCAGTTCGCGGTGCGCTTCCACCTGCATCCGACGGTCAAGGCCAACCGGCTGGCCGACGGACACAGCGCCATGCTGCAGATGCCGAACAAGGAGGTCTGGACCTTCAGCGCCTACGAGGACCGGGTCGATATCGAGGAGAGCGTCTATCTCGCCGGTCCGGACGGACCGCGCCGCACCGTGCAGCTCGTCATCTACGGCCGCGCGCGCAAGGTGATGCGGGTGGAGTGGAGCTTCGCCGCGCAGGCCGCGGCCGGCACCGGGAGCCCGCGCCGCCCGCGCGACGACGAGCCGCAACTGCCGCTGTGACGCTTGTTCCGCTGCAATCCGCTGTGATACTCGCCAGGACGTCATGACCGACCATCTCCGCCGCATCGCGCGCGCCCTCGTCTCCGTTTCCGACAAGACGGGCCTGCTTGATTTCGCCCGCGCGCTGGCCGCGCACGGCATCGAGCTCGTTTCCACCGGCGGCACGCGCAAGGCGCTGGCCGATGCCGGCATTGCCGTGCTCGATGTCTCCGAGCTCACCGGCTTTCCCGAAATGATGGACGGCCGCGTGAAGACGCTGCATCCCAAGGTCCACGGCGGCCTGCTCGCGATCCGCGACAACCGCGAGCATGCGGGCGCGATGCAAGCGCACGGCATCCGCCCGATCGATCTCCTCGTCGTCAATCTCTATCCATTCGAATCCACCGTCGCCGCGGGCGCCGACTTTGCGACCTGCATCGAAAACATCGACATCGGCGGCCCCGCCATGATCCGCGCCGCGGCCAAGAACCACGCCGACGTGACCGTCGTGGTCGACGCGAGCGACTACGCGGTCGTGCTGGCCGAGCTCGCACAACATGGCGGCGCGACCACGCTCGCGTTGCGCAGGAAGCTCGCCGCCAAGGCCTACGCCCGCACCGGCAGCTATGACGCCGCGATCTCCAACTGGTTCGCGGCGGAGCTTGCCGACCCGGCGCCGGCCTTTCGCGCCATCGGCGGCCGGCTGATCGAGCCCTTGCGCTACGGCGAGAACCCGCACCAGTCGGCGGCGTTCTACCGCACGAGCGAGCGGCGTCCCGGCGTCGCCAGCGCGCGGCAGGTGCAGGGCAAGCAGCTCTCCTACAACAACATCAACGACACCGACGCAGCCTACGAATGCGTCGCCGAGTTCGATCCTGCCCGCACCGCGGCCTGCGTCATCGTCAAGCACGCCAATCCGTGCGGCGCCGCCGAGGGCGAGAGCCTGCTCGATGCCTATCGCAAGGCGCTGGCCTGCGATCCGGTGTCGGCCTTCGGGGGCATCGTGGCGGTGAACCGCCGGCTCGACGCCGAGGCCGCGCGCGCCATCACGGAGATCTTCACCGAGGTCATCATCGCGCCGGAGGCGAGCGAGGAGGCGATCGCCATCATCGGCGCGAAGAAGAACCTGCGCTTGCTGGTCGCCGGCCGCGCTACCCGATCCGCGCGCGCCCGGCATGATCGTGAAATCGGTCGCCGGCGGCCTGCTCGTGCAGTCCCGCGACAACGCGGTGGTCGACGACATGACGCTCAAGGTCGTGACCAGGCGCGCCCCCACCAATGCCGAACTGCGCCGATCTCGCCTTCGCCTTCCGCGTCGCCAAGCACGTGAAATCGAATACCATCGTCTATGGCAGGGATCGCGCCACCGTCGGCATCGGCGCCGGCCAGATGAGCCGCGTCGATTCCGCCCGCATCGCGGCGCGCAAGGCTGCCGACGCCGCCGAGGCGGCGGGCCTGCAGACGCCGCTCACCAAGGGCTCGGTCGTCGCCTCCGACGCCTTCTTCCCGTTCGCCGACGGGCTTCTGGTCGCGATCGAAGCCGGCGCCACCGCGGTGATCCAGCCCGGCGGCTCGGTGCGCGACGACGAGGTGATCAAGGCCGCCGACGACCACGGCATCGCCATGGTGTTCACGGGGACACGGCATTTCCGGCATTGATCTCGTGCCCCGGCCGAGCGAGCGCCCCATTTTTTCGCAGTGAGACATCCAGCTCACGCGCGAGCGCGAGCGGGGGCCCAGGGCGACAGCGCTCGTCTCTGCATTTGTTCTTGCTGTCGCTCGTGCTGTCCGCGCGCGTGGCCCCTGGGTCCCGGGTCTCGCTCCGCTCGCCCGGGACACGCTATTGTTGGAACATGATCTTTTCCGAAAACCGGTATCCACTTTTCCGGATCATGCTCTAATTCTTCACCAGATCCCCGAGCAGGCTCGCCGCCACCGACAGCTTCGACAGCGTCAGCCCGGAATTGGCGATCTCGTGCACCGACATGCGGATGCGGTCGACCTCGGCCTTGCGCGGCGCGACCCAGGCTTCCACCGCCGTCGTTCCAGCGGCGCCGTTGCCCGACATCGCGGCGGTGAGCCGCCGCTCGGCATCGCCGATCGAATCGAGCGCGCGGTCGAGCGCCAGCCGGTCGAAATAATCCGAGATCACGATGCCGCGCGCGGCGCGCGCGATGCTGATCGAGGCGGAAGAACGCCTCGGCCGCGAAATAGGTCGCCGCGACCGTCGGCGATGTCCTGACCGGCGCGGTCGGCGACCATGACGATGTCGGGCGCGGCGGCGAGCGCCGGCAAGGCGGCGAGATGGCGCGCGAGCTCCTCGGGCACGCCCTGCTTCCTCAGGTCGGCCTCGCGCTCCCTGCGCGCGGCCGCCGCCGCCTCCGGCAACGCCGCGTCGAGCGCGGCAGCCACCGCCGCGATGCCTTGGCGATAATGCGCGACGATCCCGGCGAGCCCTTGGGTGAGGTCGACGTTGCGCAGGAACCAGACCAGGCGATCGAGCAGCAGGTCCTGCACCGCCTGATAGAGCTCGAGCTGCAGCTCTGCCGGAAATCCTGTTGTCGAGCGCGTCGATCTCGCCGTTGAGCGCGCTCATGCCGTAGCTGTCGCGCACGGCGGCAAAGGCGGCGGCGATGTCCGCCGGCGACGCGCCGGTCTGATCGGCGATGCGCACCAAGAGCGATGGGCCGCCGCGGTTGATCATGGAATTTGCCAGTTGGGTGGCGATGATCTCGCGCCGCAGCCGGTGGTGCTCGACCGCATCGGGGAATTTTTCCACGACCGCCTTGGGAAAATAGCGCTCGAGCTCGCGGCCGAGATAAGGATCGTCCGGCACGCTCGATTGCACGAGCTCATGGTTGAGCGAGAGCTTGGCATAGGCGAGCAGCACCGACAGCTCGGGCCGGGTCAACGCCTGCGAGCGCCGGCGGCGCTCGGCGATCTCCATGTCGTCGGGCAGGAACTCGACCGCACGGTCGAGCTCGCCGGCCGTTTCCAGCGTCTGCATCAGGCGCTGCTCGAAGCCGAGGTCCTCCAGCCCGCGCCGCGCGGCAAGCGAGATCGCGAGCGGCTGCAGGTAGTTGTTGCGCAGCACCAGCGCCGCCACGTCCTCGGTCATGTCGGCCAGCAGCGCGTTGCGCGCCGCGCGCGAGAGCCGGCCGTCGCGCATCGGCGTCGCCAGCGCGATCTTGAGATTGACCTCGACGTCGGAGGTGTTCACCCCCGCCGAATTGTCGATGGCATCGGTGTTGAGCCGGACGCCGCGCAGCGCCGCCTCGACCCGGCCGCGCTGGGTCATGCCGAGATTGGCGCCCTCGCCCGATCACCTTGGCGCGCGATCTCGGCGCCGGTGACGCGGACCGCGTCGTTGGCGCGATCGCCGACCGCGTCGTCCGGTCTCCGACGACGCGCGCACATAGGTGCCGATGCCGCCGAAGAACAGGAGATCGGCCGGCGCCCTGAGGATCGCCCTGATCACCTCCTGCGGCGTCGCCTTGGCGGCGGCGAAGCCGAGCGCCGCGCGCGCCTCCGGCGCGAGCACGATTTCCTTCAGCGAGCGCGGGAACACGCCGCCGCCCCGGGAGATGAGCGCGCGATCGTAGTCCTGCCAGCTCGAGCGCGGCAGATCGAACAGGCGCCGGCGCTCAGCGAAGCTTTTTTCCGGATCGGGCGCGGGATCGATGAAGATGTCGCGATGATCGAAAGCGGCGACGAGCTTGATCGTCCGCTCCCGCAGCATGCCGTTGCCGAACACGTCGCCCGACATGTCGCCGACCCCGACGACGGTGAACGGCGTCCTTGCGATGTCGACATCCATCTCGCGGAAGTGGCGCTTGACCGATTCCCAGGCGCCGCGCGCGGTGATGCCCATCTTCTTGTGGTCGTAGCCGGCCGAGCCGCCGGAGGCGAAGGCGTCGTCGAGCCAGAAGCCGTGCTCCTGTGCGATGGCGTTGGCGATGTCGGAGAAAGTGGCGGTGCCCTTGTCGGCGGCGACCACGAGATAGGGATCGTCGTCGTCGTGGCGCACCACGTTGTCGGGCGGAATGACGCCCTCGGCGCCGAGATTGTCGGTGAGGTCGAGCAGGGTGGAGATGAACAGCTTGTAGGCGGCGGTGCCCTCGGCCTGCACCGCCTCGCGCGTTCCGTCTTTGGGCAGCCGCTTCGGCACGAAGCCGCCCTTGGCGCCGACCGGCACGATGACCGCGTTCTTGACCTGCTGCGCCTTGACCAGGCCGAGAACTTCGGTGCGGAAGTCCTGCGGCCGGTCGGACCAGCGGATGCCGCCGCGCGCGACCTTGCCGAAGCGCAGATGCACGCCTTCGACCCGCGGCGAATAGACGAAAATCTCGTAGAGCGGGCGCGGCAGCGGCAACCCGTCGAGCTTGCGGCTGGCGAACTTGATGGCGATGAGCTGCTTCGGCCGTCCGTTGGCGTCGATCTGGTAGAAATTGGTGCGGATCGCCGCCTGCACCGCATTGACGAAATGGCGCAGGATGCGGTCCTCGTCGAGGCTCTGCGACCTCCTGCAGCGACGCCTCGATGGCGGCGGCGATCTCGGCCTCGCGCGCCTTGCGCTCCGTCGCCGGGATCGTGAGACGCGGATCGAAGCGCGCGCGGAACAGGCGCACGATCTCGACAGCGATCGGCGCCTGCTTCACCAGCGTCGCCCACATATAGTCCTGCGAATAGGGCACGCGGATCTGCCGCAGAAAGCGCGAGATGGCGCGGATCAGCGCCACGTCGCGCCACATCATGCCGGCCGTCAGCACGAGCGCGTTGTAGCCGTCGTTCTCGGCGCCGCCGCCCATCACCACCAGGAAGGCGGCTTCGAGGCCCTGCTTGGTGGCGTCGAGATCGATCGCGTGACCGTCCGCGCGCTCGAGCAGCATGTCGTGGAACCAGACGTCCGCGTTCTCCCGCCCCGCCTCTGCGCCACCGCGGGCGATCTGATAGGTGCGCTCGTCCACGACCTTGAAGCCCATGTTCTCGAGCACCGGCACGCGCTCGGACAGCGGGATCGGCCGGTTGTGGCTCCAGACCTTCAGTCCGACGGCGTCGTGCTGATCGCAGGCGCGACGATGGAAGTCCACGCCGAGCGGGCGGCTGGGCGAGAGACCCTCGATGACGCGGATGTCGCCGACGGCGGTGACGGGAGAATAGCTCTCGCGATACCCCTCGGAGAACGCGTCGCGGTAGCGCTGAACAGCGCGCGCGCCTTTACCGCATCGTATGCGCGCGCCAGCTCCTCGCCCAGCTCGTCGATCCAGGTGCGCACGATCGCCTCGACCGCGCGCTCGAGGGTCGCGCGATCCGGATTCGGCACCTCGCCGGGCGAAAGCCCGATGATGAAGTGCACGCGCACCAGCGGCCCTTCGGGAAAGAACGGATAGAAGGCGCTGACGTGGCCCCGGTACACATCGGCGAGATAGTCGCCGATCGCCTTGCGCACGCCGCTGTGGTAGCGCTCGCGCGGGACGTAGACGAGCACGGAGACGAAGCGGTCGAAGCGGTCGCGCCGCGGCAACACGCGCACGCGCGGCCGCTCGTCGAGCTGCAGCACCGCCATCGCGAATTGATAGAGCGTGTCCTCGTCGAGCTGAAAAAGCTCGTCGCGCGGATAGTTCTCCAGCACGTTGACCAGCGCCTTGCCGGAATGCCCGTCCGGGTCGAAGCCGGCGCGCGTCAGCACCGCGTCGACCTTGCGGCGCAGATAGGGAATCGTCCGCGTCGAGCGCGTATAGGCGGTGGAGGTGAACAGGCCGACGATGCGGAACTCGCCGATGAGCTTGCCGTCGCGATCGAAGCGCTTCACGCCGACATAGTCCATGTAGACGCGCCGGTGCACGCGCGAGCGCACCGCGGCCTTGGTGACGATCGAGCAGCGTCGGCGCGTTCAGCAGCGCCCGCATCTCCGGCGTGATGACGAGCGGCCGGTTCCAACGCTGCACCACGGGCATGTCGCGGGCGCGCAAAATTCCCAGCCCGGTCTCGAACAGCGGCTCGAGCTTCTCCTCGCCTGCCGTGAGCCGGTAATTGCGAACGCCGAGAAAGGTGAAGTTGTTGTCGATCAGCCATTCCAGGAACGCGATCGCCTCGGCGATCTCGGCTGCCGGCAGCGGCGGCGGGTTGGCCTTGAGCTCGGCGATCTCGGCCGCCACGCGCGTCATCATCGCGCGCCAGTCCTGGACGCAGAGGCGGACATCGGCGAGCACCCGCTCGATCGCCTCGACGATCTCGGCGCGGCGCGCCTCCTCGTCGATGCGCTCGGTATGGATGTAGATGACGCTTTCGCGCAACGCGCCGGGGGCGGGCTTGGCGCCGCCGAAGGCGATGAGGCGGCCGGCCTCGTCGCGCTCGACGGTGAGGACGGGATGCACGACGAAGCGGACATCGACGCAGCGCTCGGCCAGCACGGCCAGCACCGAATCGACAAGGAAAGGCATGTCGTCGTTGACGATCTCGAGCACCGACTCGTTGCGCAGCCGCTCGTGACCGACGGGATATTCCGGCGTATCGAGACGGATTTTCGGCACGCCCGGCTTGCGCTGCGCGAGCAGGGACCAGGCGTGCGCGGCAAGCTCGGCGAGCTGGCGAGGATCGTAGCGCATGAGATCCTCGGGGACGGCATAGGCGAACAGCGCGGCGATGAAGTCCTGCGGGATATCGGGGTGGTCGCTGCGCAGGAGCTTGCCGGCGGCCGCGATCAGCGCCGCTTCGGCGCGCTCTTCATCGGTGCCGGAAGGATCGGCGGCTGGCATGGCATTCCCTCGGCGCGTCCCGTGCCATTCGGCCGGCGTTTTCGAGCCCGGATTTCAAGCCCCGAAATTTTCGCGGGCCAAAGTCTTGAGGCTCAAGTCTCAGGGCTCAAGTCTCAGGGCGCAAGTTGGGGCTGAAGTTTCGAGGCCCGAGACTTAAACCCGGTCGACCGACGCCTTTATGACGAAACGTGATGACGACCTCTTCATGACGAGCGCTTGCGGCCCATCTTCGAGGCCCAAGTCTTTTTCGAGGCCCAAGTCTTTTTCGAGGCCCAAGTCTTTTTCGAGGCCCAAGTCTTTTTCGAGGCCCAAGTCTTTTTCGAGGCCCAAGTCTTTTTCGAGGTCCAAGTCTTTCCCATCGAGGCTGCGGCGTCGAGGCTTAAATTCAGCCCGGCCTGATTGAAGCGATACCGCTCCGCGGTCAAAGTCGGTAGGATCGGCCATCCCGCGACAGGAGAGAACGCCCGTGACCCAGCCAACGAAGAACGCCGCCAAGAAGCGACCGGTTCCCACCAGGCGATCGCCGCTCATCAAAGCTGCGAAGGCACCAGCGCCGCCGCGCGGCGGCGCCGAGGACGACGTGAAGATCACGGCGCTCGAGCTTCCGTCGGGAAAGCTCTCGCCGGAGATGGAAGCCTATTTCAAGAAATGCGACGAAAAGCTGGGCTTCGTGCCCAACGTGCTCAAGGCCTTCGCCTTCGACGATGGCAAGCTGCAGGCATTCGTGGACTACCGGCAACAGCTCGTCCAGAACGCCGCCACTCTCTCCAAGCTCGAAATCGAGATGATCGCCACCGTGGTGTCAGCGCAGAACCGCTGTTTCTATTGCATCACCGCGCACGGCAATGCGGTGCGCCAGCTCGGCGATCCCGTGCTCGGCGAGATGATGGTGATGAATTATCGCGCCGCGCGGCTCAACAAGCGCCAGCGCGCCATGCTCGATTTTGCGGTGAAGCTGACGAACCAGCCGTGGGAAGTGGAGGAGGAGGACCGCGATCGCCTGCGGCGCGCCGGCTTCGACGACCGCGACATCTGGGACATCGCCTCGGTCGCCGCCTTCTACAACATGACCAACCGGCTCGCCTCCGCGACCGACATGCGGCCGAACAGCGTCTACCACGGGCAGGCACGGTAACAAAAACAACAGGAGGAATCATGGGGCCGGCCTATTTGCTCGCCGCCGCGATCGCGGCGGCGTTCGCCCAGCAAGCTTTCGCGCAATCGCAGAAGGTCGTCATGGAAGAGATGATGGTGCCGTCGGAGCCCGGCATCGAGCTCTACGTGCGCAACAGGCACCCTGCCGATATGAATTCATTCCGCCCCGAGCGCACGCTGCTGTTCGTCCACGGCGCGACCTATCCCGCCCACACCTCGTTCGATCTCGAGCTCGACGGCGTCTCGTGGATGGAATACATCGCCGCGCGCGGCTACGACGTCTATCTCCTCGACCTGCGCGGCTACGGCAAGTCCACCCGCCCGAAAGCGATGGACGATGAGCCGCAGGCCAATGCGCCGGTGGTGCGCGGCACCGACGCGGTCAAGGATATCTCGGCCGTCGTCGATTTCATTCTCGGGCGCCGCGGCATTGCGCGCCTCCACCTCATGGGCTGGTCGTGGGGAACCACGCTGATGGCGACCTACACCACGCACAACCCGGGCAAGGTCGAGCGGCTCGTGCTCTATGCCCCGGCCTGGATTCGAACCACGCCGTCGCTCTCGCGGCCCGCCGGGCCGCTCGGCGCCTATCGCATGGTAGCGCGCGAGCAGGCGAAGACGCGGTGGTTGACCGGCGTGCCGCAGGACAAGCAGGCGGCGCTCATCCCGGCCGGCTGGTTCGAGCGCTGGGCCGACGCGACCTTCGCCACCGACCCGGTCGGCGCCAAGAGGACGCCGCCCGTCATCCGCGCGCCGAACGGCGTGCAACAGGACGGCGATGAGTTCTTTGCCGCCGGCAAGCCCTATTACGACCCCGCCAAGATCGCCGTGCCGACGCTGCTCGTTCACGCCGAATGGGATCGCGACACGCCGGCCTATATGGCGCAGACCTTGTTTCCGCTCCTCACCAACGCGCCGGGAAAGCGCTACGTCCAGCTGCCGGAGGGCACGCACACCATCATGATGGAGAAGAACCGCCTCATGCTGTTCGAGACGGTGCAGGCGTTTTTGGAGGAGGCGGGGAAGTCGTAGACACAGGCATTGTCATCAGGTCGCCGCCCGAAAGTAGGGTGGGCAAAGGCGCAAGACGCGGCTCTCCGAAATGATCGCGACGGTGAGCGCCGTGCCCACGCGTATCTATCCGTGGATGACCTTCTCCGCGTGGGCACGGCGCTGCGTTGTTTGCTCGGCAACCAGACCGATCCGCTCTCGCGCCTTTGCCTACCCTACACACCGCTGCCGCAACTACGGCCTCAAATCTCCACCAGCTTGTTGGGCAGCTCGTCGCGGTCGAGCGCGCCGGGCGGGAAGTGCTCGGCCAGGACCGCGCCGCAGCGCCCGATCGCGGCGACGAAGCCGTCGCCCGGCTGTCCCCGCTTCATTCCGGCGATCAGGATGGCGATCGCCTGGTCCCATACCTGCGACGTCACCTTCGCGTGGATGCCGGCGTCGGCCACGATCTCGGCATAACGTTCACCGAGCGAGGCGAAGATCAGCACGCCGGTGCGGTTCTCGGTGTGGTGCAGGCCCTGGGCGAAGAACTGCCGCATGGCCTCGACATGCGCGCGCTCATGCTGGGTGCGGCGCGGCACGATGCGGAAGCGGATCGCCGGCAGCGAGAGCGCGAGCGCCGCGACGATGAAGACGACGAGCTGGACCAGATAGATCAGCGACGCCGGCCAGAGCGTCAGATAGATCAGCGGCGCCGGCACCGCCAGCGCGAGCGCGGCCGCCCACGCGAGCGGCACCAGGCGGTAATCGCTGGAATGCCGCGCGATGACGCAGAAGATTTCGCCCGACGTCTTCGCCTCCGCCGCGCGGATGGCGTCGGCGATGCGCGCTTTGTCGGCCTGCGAAATCATGGTTAGTGTCCCGATTCCGAAGTTCGCAAACCCTTGCGGCACCCTCTGATGCGAACTGCGGAATCAAAGGGACACTAGCAACTTTATAATTCCAGTGCCCCCTTTTGAACCCGAAGTTCGCGATCGCATTTGCAGCACGGTGTGCGCGAACTTCGGGTTCGGGACACTGGTTCCTCACCAGCTTCCCGACGACCCGCCGCCGCCGAACGAGCCGCCGCCGCCGGAAAACCCGCCCCCGTCGGAGAAGCCGCCGGAGGAGCCGGACGACCAGGGCGAACCGGATCCGGGAGGCGGAGCGATGATCCAGCCGCCGCGCGACGTGCCGCGCCCGCGGTTGCGCGGGATGGTGCCGACGAGCGTGAACAGGACCAGGCCGAACACCGCCATGACCAGGAGCACGACCAGGATCGAGCCCCATTGCGTGACGGCTTCCGGGCGCGCCGCCGCGCGCTGCTGCCATTCGGCGGCGTCGCCGGTGAGCACGCTGATGATGTCATCGACCCCGCGGGTGATGCCGCCGTCGAAATCACCGGCGCGAAAGCGCGGCAGGATCGCGTTCTCGATGATCAGCCGCGAGACCGCGTCGGTGAGCTCGCCTTCGAGCCCGTAGCCCACCTCGATGCGCACCTTGCGCTCGGTCGGCGCCACGATCAGCAGCGCGCCGTTGTTCTTGTCCTTCTGCCCGATCTGCCAGCGGCGGCCGAGCTCGACCCCGTAACCCTCGATCGAGGTGCCCTGCAACGACTTGAGCGTGACCACCACGAGCTGGTCGGTGGTCTTGGCTTCGAGCGCGGCGAGCTTGTCGGTCAGCGCCGCGCGCGCGGCGGGGTCGAGGATGCCGGCCTCGTCCACCACCCGGCCGGTCAGCGTGGGGAAATCGAGCGCCCGGGAGGGAGTGACGGCCAGCAGAAGACACGCGAGCAAGAGCACGAGCGCGACGCCCACATGATGGCGTCTCTCATCGCCCTTGCCCCAACCCTCCCCCGCAAGCGGGGGAGGGGGCGCGGCGAACGTGCGGTAAGGGTGCATGCGCTCTCGGTCGATCGCCATTGTCACCACCGTCCCGACGCGCCGCCGCCGCCGAACGATCCGCCGCCGCCGGCGAAGCCGCCGCTTCCGGAGAAGCCGCCCGAGCGCGAACTGCCGCCGCCGAGCAGAGACAGCGCCGCGAACAGCCGCAGGATGGCCCCGCAGATCACGCCGCGACGCATGCCGCAGAACCAGACCACGCCCATGACGATCAGCACGAACCAGATCCCCGGCCAGATCGGATCGTCGCGCGTCGAGTTCGTACGCGAGATGGTGTCGGGTCGCTGCGCCGCGCGCTGCTGCCATTCGGCGGCGTCGCCGGTGAGCACGCTGATGATGTCGTCGACCCCGCGGGTGATGCCGCCGGCGAAATCACTGGCGCGAAAACGCGGCAGGATCGCGTTCTCGATGATCAGCCGCGAGACCGCGTCGGTGAGCTCGCCTTCGAGCCCGTAACCCACCTCGATGCGCACCTTGTGCTCGGTCGGCGCCACGATCAGCAGCGCGCCGTTGTTCTTGTCCTTCTGCCCGATCTGCCAGCGGCGGCCGAGCTCGACTCCGTAACCCTCGATCGAGGTGCCCTGCAACGACTTGAGCGTGACCACCACGAGCTGGTCGGTGGTCTTGGCTTCGAGCGCGGCGAGCTTGTCGGTCAGCGCCGCGCGCGCGGCCGGGTCGAGGACATTGGCCTCGTCCACCACGCGGCCGGTAAGCGTCGGGAAATCGAGCGCCAGGGCGGGCGTGAATGCGAGCAGAAGGGCCGCGAAGAACAGCGGGAGCGCGACGCCTGCATCCCGGCTCCTGCCGTCGCTCCCTCGGCGTCCGCGGTCGCCCCTGCCCCGGCCCTCCCCTGCCAGCGGCGGAGGGAGCACACCAAGCTCGCGCCGAGGCAGGGCGCTCACGCGGAGCTCACTCGCCGCGCGCATCTTGCGCCGTCAGAACTTGACCTGCGGCGGCTTGGTCACGTCCTCGGCGACCGTAAACGTCTCCATCGGCTTGCTGCTCTTGTAGAGCGTCGAGGCCCAGATCACGCCGGGGAACGTGCGCAGCTCCGTGTTGTACTGCCGCACCGCCTCGATATAGTCGCGGCGCGCGACCGCGATGCGGTTCTCCGTGCCTTCGAGCTGCGATTGCAGCGCCAGAAAGTTCTGGTTCGATTTCAGGTCGGGATAGCGCTCCGAGACCGCGAGCAGACGCCCGAGCGCGCCGGTGAGTTGCGCCTGCGCGTCCTGGAAGCGCTTGAACGCCTCCGGATTGGTGACGATGTCGGGCGGGATCTGCACCTGGACCTGGGTCGCACGCGCGCGCGCATTGGTGACCTCTTCCAGGACCTGCCGCTCCTGCGCGGCGTAGCCCTTCACGGTCTCGACCAGATTGGGAATGAGGTCGGCGCGGCGCTGATACTGGTTGAGCACCTCCGACCACTTGGCCTTGGCAGTCTCCTGATAGCTCGGAATGTTGTTGACGCCGCAGCCCGCAACCAGCAGGCCGAGAAACGCCGCGACCACGGGGGTGCGGATAAGGCGCGGGACGCTCCATGCGGTGCTCATGTCATGTCTCCGTAATCGATTCCCGTTGATAGCAGGGCGCCGGCCGCTGCTACAGCCCATTCGCGGCCCACGCAAGTCCACGCCGCGACGGCGGGCGCCGCACCGAGCCCTCGCCTCGGGAATGCCGAAGCATTATAGCGATGATGGGGGGCGGATGTTTGGCGCGCGCGAATGCGAGTCGCCGGCGTGTGCGGCCCACGGCGCGCGATTGGACCGCAGAGTCTCGGGCCACGAGTTTTGATATGAGTCTTGGATATGAGTGTTGGACATGAAGCTTGGACATGAAACTCGGGACCATGAAGCCCGGAGCGCGCGCATGACCGGCATGTCGCGCAGGACGCTGCTCGCGCTTGCCGCCTCGCTGGCTTGGCTGGGACCGCTCTGCGCGCAGGCGCCCACGCAGGGGGAGCTCGCGCCCGCGCGCGGCGGACCTCTCGTCCCGGTCGCCGCGCGTCAGGGCATGGTGGTGGCGCAGGAGGCGCGCGCCGCGCGCATCGGCGTCGAGATCCTGCAGCACGGCGGCAACGCCGTCGACGCCGCGGTGGCGACCGGCTTTGCACTGGCGGTGACCTATCCGCGCGCCGGCAATATCGGCGGCGGCGGCTACATGCTCATCCATCTCGCCAACCGCGGCATAGACACCGCCATCGACTATCGCGAGACCGCGCCGGCCGCGACCACGCGCGAAATCTTCCTCGACGCCAACGGCGAAGCCGACCCGCGCAAGTCGCGCGATTCCGCGCTCGCGATCGGCGTGCCCGGCACGGTGGCCGGGCTCGCGCTCGCGCATGCGAAATACGGCTCCGGCAACTTCACGCTTGCGCAGCTGATCGCACCCGCGATCGCGCTTGCGCGCGAGGGAATTCCGATCGAGGACGATACCGCGGACTCGCTGCCGCGCTCGCAGGCGCGGCTGGCGCGCTGGCCGTCCACGGCCAGGATTTTCTTTGCACGCCGACGGCCGCCCGCTCGCCCCGGGCGACACGCTGGTGCAGGGCGATCTCGCCGATGCGCTGACCGCCATCGCGCGCGACGGACCGGACGCTTTCTACCGGGGAGCGATCGCCGACAAGATCGTCGCGGCGGTGCGCGCCGGCGGCGGCCTGATGACGCGCGAGGATCTCAGGAACTACCGCCCGATCGAGCGCGCGCCGGTGCGCGGCAGCTATCGCGGCTACGATATCGTGTCGATGCCGCCGTCGTCCTCCGGCGGCGTCATCCTGATCGAAATCCTCAACATCCTCGAAGGCTATCCGGACCTTGCCGACGACGACGTGCGGCGCCTGCACCTGATGATCGAGGCGATGAAGCTCGCCTATGCCGACCGCGCGGCCTTTCTTGGCGATCCCGCGAGCGTCGCGGCGCCGCTCGCCCGCCTGATCTCGAAAGGCTATGCCGCCGAGCTGCGCGCGCGCATCGACCCCGCGCGTGCGCGACCGGCGGCGGAGATTCGCCCGGCGCTGCCGCCGCCGCGCGAGGGCGGCAACACCACGCATTTCTCCGTGGTCGACCGCTTCGGCAACGCGGTTTCCAATACCACCACGCTCAACTTCAGCTACGGCGTCGGCCTGGTCGCCGAGGGCACCGGCATCCTGCTCAACAACGAGCTCGACGACTTCGCCGCCAAGCCGGGCGCGCCCAACGCCTATGGCCTCACCGGCGGCGAGGCCAACGCGCCGGGGCCGGGCAAGCGGCCGCTGTCGTCGATGACGCCCACCATCGTGCTCAAGGACGGCAAGCCGTTCCTGGTCACCGGCTCGCCCGGCGGCAGCCGCATCATCACCGCCGTGCTGCAGGTGATCTCGAACGTGATCGACCGCAAGCTGCCGATCGCGGAAGCGGTCGCGCAGCCGCGCCTGCATGACCAATGGCTGCCCGACGAGGTTTTGGTCGAGCGCGCCTTTTCGCCCGATCTCATCCGCGCGCTGGAGGCCCGCGGCCACACAGTGGTGCAGGCACCGCTGCCGACCTCTGCCAATTCGATCCTGGTGACGCCGGACGGCCTCGTCGGCGCCGCCGACAACCGCACGCTGGGGGCACGCGCCGCGGGGTATTGAGAGCGCGCGCCTGCGCCCTCATCCTGAGGAGCGCGCATGACGTGCCGGCTCAGCAAGAGGATGCTCGGGTGCGCGGGTCTCGAAGGATGGGGGCGGCCTCATGCTTCGAGACGCATCGCAGCGTAACGGGGGTGCGCGGGCTGCTCGATCCACTTACGCTGCAATGCTCCTCAGCATGAGGCCGAGAGAGTCTCACTGCAACGACGCGCTCTTTGTAAGCTCGGCCCATTTGGCGATCTCATGCTCGAGCATCGCCTTAAGCTTGTCGGGCGAACCGCCGATGAAACGGTAGCCCAGCGTGGTCGCGCGCGCCTTCATGTCGGGCTGCGCGAGGATGCGGGTCATGTCGGCGTTGATCTTGGCAACGACCTCCTTCGGCGTACCTTTCGGGGCAAAGAGCGCGTACCAGCTCGATTCGTCGACGAAGCCGATGCCGAGCTCGTTGAAGGTCGGAACGTCGGGAAGCTGCGCGGCGCGCGCGCGGCTCGACACCGCCAGAGCCCGCATCTTGCCGGCCTGGATGTTGCCGACGGCGCCGCCGAGCGTGCTGATCCAGAGCGAGATGCGGCCCGAGATCATGTCGGTCACGGCCTGGCTGTAGGACGTGTAGGGCACGTGCTGGACCTTGATGCCAGCGAGATCGCTGAACAGCGTGGTGGCGAGATGGCCGCTCGAGCCGATGCCGAGCGATGCGTAGTTGAGCTCGCCCGGGTGCCCCTTGGCGTAGTCGATCAATTCCTTGACCGAGCGGAACGGCGAGTTGGGCGGCACCATCAGGACGTCCTGGGCGGTGGCGATCCACATGATCGGCGCGAAGTCCTTGACCGGATCGAGGCCCTTCATCGGCGCGAGCGTCACGTTCACCGCCAGCACCTGCCCGCCCAGATGCAGCGTGTAGCCGTCGGGCGACGCCTGCGCCGCCGCCGCGGCGCCGATATTGCCGCTGGCGCCGGGACGGTTCTCCACGAACACCGATTGGCCCCATGCATCGCTAAGCTTCTGCGCCACGATGCGGCCGAGCGTGTCGATGGTGCCGCCGGCGGCAAACGCGATGATGATGCGCACGGAGCGGGATGCAGAGATATGGTGGCTTTGAAGGGAATGCGCAAACCCTTCGTATCCTTGCGCGGTTAGAAAAGAAGGAAACCATCGGGTTCCCCGTAGCCACGGTTACCGCTGAACCGATTGGCGCGGATCATAGCGATCTCAGACTTGGTTTAAACCTTACATATCGCTCCCTTGCATCCGTGATGAAATATGATCGTCAGCTGCCTGAAACAGAGGAGGAGCGAAAGGAGCTCGAGCGAAAGTCACCAGGTTTCTCCAAGCGGCCTGTTAAAGGCTACTACAGTGCAGAATCTGAGCTCGTGCGTCGGATCAAGGATGCAGTTGCACCTGGATACACGGGAATATTTAAAACCCTTGAGTGCAGCATAATGGACTTGGCTGATGATATTGCGTATTCTACGTATGATTTGGAGGACGCTTTTAAGGCGCAATTCCTCTCACCAATCGGTATGGCTGCTGCAACGGCTGACGAAAAGAGTGAGATAGTGGCCGAAATTAATGAGAAAATTTCAGAAGAATATCCAGGTACATCAAATCGTTTGACTGTTGAGGAGATCGACAAATGTCTTCACAGCGTGTTCTACGATCTATTCGACGAAGATAGTCCCCCATCGGGCGGCGCCTACAGCCAAGCTGCGCAAGTTTATCGCGAATCGTGCGTCTTGGGAGAGAATGGTTATTTTCGCACTGACTTTACTTCAAAACTCGTGAACTTATTTATGAGTGGGATCAAATTCTTCCCGAATAAACAATTTCCATGCTTGAGTTACGTAAAATTTGACCTCGAAACATTCAAGATGGTGGAGATACTAAAAAAATACGCATTCCGATCACTGATTCTGTCACCACGATTGAAAATTGCGGAAACTCGCGGCAGCGAAATCATTGAGAGAATTTTTGACACGTTGTTGAATACCGACGACGGCCGTCGACTTCTTCCAGAGGATTACCGCAAGGTCTACTTTGGACGCTCTGGCGAAGGATGGCGGTACAGAACAGTATGCGACTTTATCGCCAGCATGACTGATCGATATTGTGTTGAATTCTATTCTCGTCTCGTCGGAATTGACGCTCCTTCGATCCATAAACCTTACTGAACTAAAGTGCGACGTTTCTTATATCGAATATGAGAAATAGCGAGATTCCCCGTAGTCGTACACGTCGGCATTGTTGCCGCGGACGGTCACCTCGAAGTGTCTATTTGAGCCATAGTCATAGCCTTCGAATTTTCCGCCATCCTTTGACTTGAAGTCAATGTGCTTTTTTTCCCCATAGTGATAGAGATTGGGGATCGTTCCATCGACGTGGCAGCGAATATCGTAGTCGTAGCCGGAAACCTGGCCGTTGGTGATCGATACCTCAATGGTTCGGTACCGGCGGATGGAATAATCATAGATGGCGGAAACTTTGCGCCCATGAGCTTGACAAAGGGCGATGCCTGCGACCGCGGCGCGAACGTGCTCTTTCATAGCGTGCCTCTGAATTCTTAGTACGGAACGGAAGAGACGCAACAGAAGTCGCGCCTCCCCGTGCTTATCTCAGTCGGCAGCGCGCTACGCAGCGACTGCGAATTGATCCAAGAGTTGCTGCGCAGAGTTGCCGGCCAAATTAAACCAGGCGCATCTACCGACCAGAGCGGCGACAAACAAGCCGTCATTCGGATCAACGTATTTTTGCAGGTCGTCACGCAGTTCGTCCGCGGTCGATGTGGTCGTTATGAACCACATGGATTCCAATCCGCGAACCGCCCTCCACGCTCCAAGGCGATCCCAAAGGAGTTGGTAGTTCCTACCAGGCTTTCGCAAGTCGTAGTTCACAACATAAACGGTCATCGCCGTTCTCCTGTTTAGAGCCGGGCTTGACCACGAGTCGAATATCGATTCTAAGTACCCACGCACTCGAACGTCCCGCGCCCGGCTAGGGGAAATGCGGGTCGGAAACTTAGAAGCCGCTTCGCCTTGCAGGGCTGGCGGCTTCGTCCGTTTCCGGGTCAATGCGCTATATCAGCCAAGAAGGTGTTACCGTCAAGAACTTGTAGGGTCCCGTAAACAAAACTGCTAAATGTAGTGCAAAGGTGTGCAATACGAGGGCAACTCAGGTGCACTGCGGCAACTATCAGATATTGAGGCCGATTTCGGAAGGGTTCGGTCGGGGCCGCCATCCCGGAGGTATCAACCAAATCCGTGTCAATCGATAAATTTCATGCACCCGCGTTGAAATCCAGCCGTCTCGGCCTCGGCAGCTCCTTGCGGGAGCTGGCTTTCCCGATCTGGGGCCAAATTGTTCGGAGGGGCGGGACCCCCCGGACCCAGGACGGCACGCGTCGCTGCCCGAGAGCTAAGGGGGACCGGAACGCATTTCAGGGCCAGTTCGGGCGTGACGGCGATATTGGCAGCCGTCTGCATGCCGATCCCGAGCAACGCGTCATAGGCGTCGCTCTTGCGTTCGAAGAATTTGAGGAACATGCCGAGCATCGATCCAGGACCATCCCTGACCGAAGCTCGGGCGAATCGCCCAAGAGATCAATTTTGCAACTTCACCAACTTCACCCGATTTTGGACGGCGAACAGTGATCACGAAAAGCCGTGCTTGTTAATTTGGACCGCACGCAGCCATGGATCCTTTGGCTGCTCACCCCCTACAAAGCCACCTTTCAGGTCCAGCCAGGTCAAACCTGCGTCTGGGCAGTGCGCGAGCGCCGTTGGCCAGCGATCCACCACGAGCCGCGGCGCGTCGAAAATCGGTATCGATTGAAGCGGACCATTATGTCCGCGGATCAGCCGTTCGCACATCCAGACTTTAGCGGCCGGGTGACCGAAGGAATCGCCATAGAACGAGCGCAAGGCCTCACGGCCACCCACGTCAATGTCCTTGCGACCCGTCCAATGATTTTCGGTGTCGATTTTCCTGGCCTCAAAGCGCTCTGGCAAAACGGCCTCCATTGCCGACCAAGCGGCACGCAAGCATTCCGCATTTGCGGCCTGACCTTGCTCGGGTGCGATCCAGTATTGCGCTCGGTAGCCTCTCCGCGAGTTGAAAAAGCAGTCGTACAGTTTTGAAGGAACCAGAAACTGAACAATCGCGCGTTGGTGCCCTCGAAAAAAATCAGTCCCGCAGCGGAAGCTTTTACGCGCTAAAGCATCAGCCAGAGCAACCCCCATCTCAGCAACAATTGTTTCGAAGGCCGGCGCCAGCTCAAGACGCGTCGCACGGGCCGGCTTAACCTTGGCAACTTCAGCAAAGCTCCAATCGATTGATCGTCTCCCTCCGCGGAGGACCGCCTTCCCAAATAGCTTCATATCGCCGAGTCTGATGTGATCATTGGCGTTGTGAGGGCGAGAAGTGTCCACGAAGTCGGTTATGGGCACAATTGGGACTGGGAGGCGTAACCGGTCGTGGCCGGAGGCGCTGAAGCGGGAGATCGTGGCGGCGTCGTTTGCGCCGGGCTCGTCGGTCTCGGTGGTTGCCCGGCAGTACGACGTGAATGCGAACCAGGTGTTCGGTTGGCGGAAGCGCTATCGCGACGCCTCTCGTGCGCCGGCCGTCCTGTCAGCTCCGCAATTGATCCCCGTGATGGTTACGGCGGAATCGGATGCTGTCGCCGAGCAGCCATCGACCGTGGCGGCAACGATCGAGATCGATCTTGCCGGCAAGTACCGTGTCCGCATCATTGGCGGCATCGATGCGCATGCACTACGGCGCGTGCTCGATGTGCTGGAGCGGCGATGATCCCGGTTCCCTCTGGTGTACGGGTCTGGTTGGCGGTCGGACGAACCGATATGAGGCGCGGGATGAATGGCCTGGCTCTGCAGGTCCAGGAAGCGCTGCGACGGGATCCCCATGCCGGCGATCTCTTTGTCTTCCGAGGCGCCCGTGGCGATCTGATCAAGATCATCTGGCATGACGGTCTCGGGATGTCGCTCTATGCCAAACGGCTTGAGAAGGGACGCTTCATCTGGCCCTCTCCTGCCGATGGTGTGGTTGGAATCTCGGCCTCGCAGTTGGCTTACATGCTCGACGGAATCGATTGGCGCAATCCGCGTCATACCTTTCGTCCGGAATGTGCCGGATAGTTGAAGCTGCATTTTTTACGAGTTCGTCCGCCGATATTTATGATTCTATCAGCACATGGATTCGGGTGGTGAAGCCTTTCCAAATGACATCGCGGCGCTGAAGGCGGAGCTGGCTGCGGCGCGCGACAGGCACATCATCGAAGCGGCCAGGGCCGCATACGCCGAAGCGGAACTCGCGGTGGCGAGAGCCAAGGCCTCTGATGATCAGGCTCTGATAGCTCACCAGCAATTGCGGATCGAGAAGCTGACGCGCGAGCTCTATGGTCCGCGCTCGGAACGCACGTCGCGCCTTCTCGATCAGATCGAGTTGCAGTTCGAGGAACTGGAGAGTTCGGCGACCGAAGACGAGATCGCGGCCGAGATGGCGGTGGCCACGACCACGACGGTGGCGGCCTTCACCCGCAAGCGCCCGGCGCGCAAGCCGTTCCCCGAACATCTACCGCGTGAGCGGGTGATCGTGCCGGGACCGACCGCTTGCCTTTGCTGCGGCGGCGGGCGGCTGCGCAAGTTGGGCGAGACCGTCACCGAGACGCTGGAATCGATCCCGCGCCAATGGAAGGTGATCCAGCATGTCCGCGAGAAGTTCACCTGCCGGGACTGCGAGAAGATCAGCCAGGCTCCGGCGCCGTTCCATGTGATCGCCAGGGGCTGGGCCGGCCCCAGTCTGCTTGCGATGATCCTGTTCGAGAAGTTCGGGCAGCATCAGCCGCTCAACCGCCAGGCCGAACGCTATGCCAAGGAAGGTGTGCTGCTGAGCTTGTCGACCCTGGCTGACCAGGTGGGGGCCGGCTGCGCGGTGCTGGAACCGATCCTCCGGCGTATTGAAGCCCACGTCCTCGCAGCCGAACGATTGCATGGCGACGACACCACGGTGCCGGTCCTGGCCAAGGGCAAGACCGATACCGGGCGATGTTGGGTTTACGTGCGCGACGATCGCCCGTTCGGCGGCACCGTGCCGCCGGCAGCGATGTTCTATTACTCGCGTGACCGCGCCGGCGAGCATCCCCAGGCGCATCTCGCCAACTACGCTGGGATTTTCCAGGCCGACGCTTATGGCGGATACAACAAGCTGTACGAGCCGGATCGCAAGCCGGGGCCGATCCTGGAGGCGGCCTGCTGGGTCCACGCCCGCCGCCCATTCTTCATCATGGCGGATCTGACCGAGAATGCCCGTCGCAAGGCGCAAGGCAAAACCCCGGCACCGATCTCGCCGCTGGCCCTTGAGGCGGTCCGTCGCATCGATGCTCTGTTTGAGATCGAACGATCGATTAATGGCCAAAGTGCTGCGCAACGCCGCGCCGTCCGGCAGGAGCTCAGCGCGCCATTGGTCGCCGATCTGGAAAGCTGGATGCGCGAGCAGCGCGCCAAGCTCTCGCGCGGCAACGATGTCGCCAAAGCGATGGAGTATATGCTCAAACGCTGGACCGCGTTCGCCCGCTTCCTCGACGATGGGCGCATCTGCTTGTCAAACAATGCCGCGGAACGAGCGTTGCGCGGAATAGCCCTCGGAAGAAAGTCGTGGCTATTCGCCGGCTCCGACCGCGGCGGACAGCGCGCTGCCGCCATGTACAGCATCATCGTCACGGCAAAAATGAACGACGTCGATCCGCAAGCTTGGCTGGCCGACGTTCTGACCCGCATCGCCGAGCACCCGGCTCACAGGCTCGACGAACTCCTGCCGTGGAATTGGCAACTGCTTCAAGAGGGCGCTAGGCAGGCGGCCTGACGCCACCCCCGATTAACTCGACGGGATAGGGAAGCTGCGGTGCTCACCGAATGCTGACATTGATGATGGTCCCGACATTGGCAAATGTTACAGAAGATCAGCGGCGCCCATTGCATTGCTCATAATAGAATGTCCCAGACTGATCACACGAAGAAGAAGTGCCGCGAGAAAAGTGGTTTTGAATTCGCGCCCATCTTGCGCGATGGCCCCACGCGGTCCCAGGACCCCGCCGCCGAAAACTTGTCGAGGTCCCCCGCCAGCGAACCGCCAAACACGAAACTGGCACCGGCTAGTTCAATGTCCGCTTTGCTCCCAAGAGCGACAGGTGAGCAGACATCCCGGACCGGACGCGAAGTGCCGCTTTCGGGCTTGGGCCGCCGCCTTTCGTTGTTGACTATTCGTCTGCGCTGCAAGCGACACTTCAGCGACTATGGCGCGCGCCTCGCGAAAGGTCCTATCCATAACATCAGGCTCAGCAAGACACGGCTGCCGTTGTTGCACAGCCTGCCTGCCGTACTTTTCAACAAGCAACTGGATACTGATGGCGTCGCCGAAGGTCGTTGGAGCGAGAGGCGCACGGCAATGCATTGGCATTGCCGCATAGAAGCATTCCTCAAACGCTTCAAACATATCAAGATCAACCCACGGCTCGAAAGCTACGACGATAGGCAGTTTGTAAAACCGAAGACCAGTATGCCTTCCCATCACTTCATCTAACAATTCATGGGCTGGAACCTTAAACGAGTCGTCGTCTATTGGAGGCCTTTTGCTTGGCTCGCTCAAGGCGGTCCAATGCTTGGACATGTCCTCGAGCCACTGTTGGTGGCGCTCCCATTTCGTCGGCCGCCTCGAAAGAAATTCCAATCCGTAGTCCGTGACGGCCCATCGGCCTTTTGAGTGTATCACCCGGTTTCCAGGCTTGAGCATGTGCCGGGACGCATCGGCAATAGAGCCGGGGACGATCTCATTTGGATCAATCCCGCGCTCCCATTCTATGCCAGCGCGCAGGTCGAAATGCTCCCTGCCTTGGGGCGGGTCCTCGTGCCGGAGTCGTCGTGCCATCGCGGCGCTTCCCTGTTCGTTTTGACTTCACGCCAAGCTCTGTTGCAGACGACGGCTCTGCTGCGCGCGCTGCACGTGGCCCGTGATGAACTCACGCCGTTTCACTGCTCGACGCCTCCCGTGCTTCCAAACAAAAATAGCACACCTCGGTACGGCAGGGGGATGCTGCATTGCGGGATTTCAGTCCAGCCTATTCGCAGATGGGTCATGTATGGACGGCGCCCGCGGTGCAAGAGGAATCTGACTATCAGCGAAGCGTTCGGGTGCGGTCATGTATTCGGCCTTTGAATGCGGCCGTTTGGCCGCTGGCCCTGATGTGATCCGCTGATCGGTCCCAAACAAAACCACGCGCTCTTTCCTCGCGTGACCCATCACGGGTTTTCCGATCGACGGTCTCGACCGTTTCGCATCAATGTCTTCATCACCCCTGCAGTTCATGAACGCACGAACAGAACCTCATCCTTCCATCGCCAGAACTCCTTACGCCGCTGCCGCAAGCACAGGCGCCCGATAGGTGGCGCCATGGGCCAGCAGCGCCCAGGCCATGCGAGCCATCTTGTTGGCAAGTGCCACCGCCACGACCTTGAAGGGCCGCCGCGCCAGGAGCTGCGTGAGCCAGAGATATTTCTCAGGATTCTGCTTGGCGCGCCGCAAGACGGAATGCGCGCCGACGACAAGAATGCGCCGCAAGTAGCGGTCGCCTTGCTTGGAGATCGGCCCAAGCTTCTGCTTGCCCCCGGTTGAATCCTGTCGCGGCACCAGTCCGATCCAAGCCGCAAAATCGCGCCCCGACCGAAAAACCGTTGGGTCCGCTACCGTCGCCGCGATCGCGCTCGCCCCGATGACACCGATGCCCGGGATCGTCTCAAGCCGCTTGCTCGCCTCGTTCGAGCGGTGCTGCGTCTTGATTCGTTTCTCGATCGATCCGATCAGCGTTTGCACGGCCTGAAGCTGCGCCGCCAGCACAATGACGCTCGCGCGTGCATCGATCGGCAAGCGCGCATCCTTTTCGTCCGCCACGATCGAGAGCAATTCCTTCACCCCTTTGTCGCCCTGCGCAGCCACAATGCCGAGTTCGGCCAGATGCGCGCGCAACGCGTTGATCGACTGGGTGCGTTGGCGCATCAGCAGATCGCGCGTACGGTGCTGCATCAACTGACCTTGCTGCTCGGCCGACTTGATCCGCACGAAACGCATGGTCGGGCGCCGCACCGCCTCACAGATCGCCTCGGCGTCGGCGGCATCGTTCTTGTTGCGCTTGACGTAGGCCTTCACGTCTTTTGCTGGCATCAGCCGCACCCGGTGGCCGAGCTTCGTGAGCTCGCGCGCCCAATAATGAGCCGTGGCGCAGGCCTCCATGCCGATGAGGCACGGCGGCAGCGCTTTGAAGAACGCCAGCACCTGGCTACGCCGGAGTCGCTTCCTGACAACGACCGTCTCGTTGGCGTCGATGCCGTGGACCTGAAACACGTTCTTGGCGATATCCAACCCGATCGTGGTAATTTGCATTTGGACGGCTCCCCTCATGTGATTCGCTTCCGACGAAGCACCCTATGGCACATCGATGCCGGGAGCGGGCGCCGTCCACCACATCAAAACCAGTAAGGCTCGGAACGAACAAAAGATTTCCGCTTTACCCTCCGATCGCGACTAATGCGCCGCCCCCATGCTCGGTGGTGAAGGTTTGTTGCGAAGGACATAGGCCAAGCAGTCCCGATGCTTGCGCACCGAGACGCGTCCTATGCCCTTAGCGATCATGCTCGGCGGAGCCAGGCCCGTCGCTTCGGACCCCGTGCCGCCGATGGTGCGCGCACGGGTCGCGTCTACTTGCGGCGATGATCCATCTCGCCGGCAGCCGCCCTCACGCTCTAGGCCGGGCTTTGCCTTGGCTGCGTCCCACGGTAGGCCGATCGATGCGCACCGCCGCCGTTATCCGACCAGTGTGCTCGAACTCACACACGACATGATCAGGCGATCCGCGACGTGCGCGGGATCACCGCGGCCAATCGCGCTCGCATCTGTGCGCAATGCTCATCGCTGAACTCGATTAGTGGCTCCGCGGCAAGGAGCTTGCGCAACGTGGAGGCGCGCTGCTGCACTCGCCATTTCTCGATCAGAGCGATACGCCGTAGTTCGGCAGGCGCGGCGCGCCAGTGATAGTCATAGGGCTGGCCACGCTCATTCTCGCCACAGTCGCCGCGATACCAGCGACGCACCGCAGCGGCGACGGCCCACGTCGGTACGTCGTCAAGAGCCGCCTGGAACGCCTCGCCGCTCGCTTCCGCGCCCGCTTCGTTCTGTTGAGATGACGGCAGTGCCAGCATGAGCTTCGTCAGCACGATCAGCGTGGCGGCTTCCCACTCGGCGCCATTGGTCGGTGTCTGTCTGCACAGCGCGTCGAGCTCGTCGATATGCCGCTCAACCTCAGCGCACTCCGCACGGCCCAAGATCAAGGTCGCCGGTAGTGTTAGTATGTCGCGGTACTTCCCGTCCGCCAGAGCGGGCTGACATTCGTCTTTCATCGATTCGACCCGCGAGGCGAGCCATGCCGGCCACGATGGCGTCTGATCCAGTCGCCGCACGTCGGGGAGGGGTATTGGTTCCGGGCCGTTGGCCAGGATCGCTGGGAGGGCCATGGCCTCGCTCCATTGCGTTGATGATCCAGTTACGCCAAGTCGCACTCCAAGCGCGCTTCGTTGCGCTGGCACCGCTCTTCGCGGCCCAGTAGTTCAAAAATTTTTCTGCCTCGACGGAAACGCGCGCGCGGGACATGCCGCGATCAAGCGCATAGGCGATGCATCGCTCAGACGCTCGAGCCGATGCCGAGCGATGCGTAGTTGAGCTCGCCCGGATGCCCCTTGGCGTAGTCGATCAATTCCTTGACCGAGCGGAACGGCGAGTTGGGCGGCACCATCAGGACGTCCTGGGCGGTGGCGATCCACATGATCGGCGCGAAGTCCTTGACCGGATCGAGGCCCTTCATCGGCGCGAGCGTCACGTTCACCGCCAGCACCTGCCCGCCCAGATGCAGCGTGTAGCCGTCGGGCGCCGCCTGCGCCGCCGCCGCGGCGCCGATATTGCCGCTGGCGCCGGGACGGTTCTCCACGAACACCGATTGGCCCCATGCATCGCTAAGCTTCTGCGCCACGATGCGGCCGAGCGTGTCGATGGTGCCGCCGGCGGCGAACGCGATGATGATGCGCACGGAGCGGTCGGGGTAGGTCTGCGCGGACGCGGTCGTGCGCGCCTGGGCGAGCGCCAAGATCGACGCGATCAGTGCGACGACCACGTGTCGGCGCCGCATGCGATCCTCCCGGACTCTGCCCTTCAGCGACAGCCGGTCTCGCGCCGGCCTTCAATCCCCGACAAGCGTACATCATCCGCCTGGGAAAGCGCAGCCTGCGGGGGGAGCGGGCCGCCGGCCGCGCGCAATCGCCTTGGTGCCGGCGCGGGTCAGGAGGTTCGAAGAAGCCCCGCCGGTTCCGCTGCGAACGCAACATTTGTGACGGCCGTCACATCGCCGATGGCCGGATGCCTTGTATCCCGACATTGCTCAGCCGCAAGTCCAAGGGAGAGCTGGCCGTGAACCGGAAAATGATCGCAGGCTTTGTAGTGCTGATGATCGTGGGATCGTCCGCGCAGGCCCAAGCGTCGATGACCCTTGCAAGCTCGCGGCCAGTCGAGCCGGCGTGTGCAACGACGACGACCACCACCGGCGACACCATCAGCGACGGCGCGGCCGACACTGCGGGCGCGCCCAGCCTGGCCAGCGCGACCACCACACCCAGCACGCCGGCCGCGACCAGCGTGACCAACACGCCGCCCGGCGAGACCAACGCGACCAGCGTGCCCAGCACGCCGCCCGGCGAGGCCACCGCGACCAGTGCGTCCGACGCCTCCAAGCGTCGCAAGATCGAGCAGGCCGAGCGCTCGGATGACCCGGCGCAGCGCCGACTGGAGCTCACCCGGCGCAGAGCGCAGCAGGTGCAGCAGCGCGCGGCGGAGGCGATCGAGAGCGCCGCCGAGAACGCCAAGGGCTCGCGCAAGCGACGCCTGGAGCGCATTTTGGGGTTCGTCCGGGACATGCGACCCAGCCTGTTTGCCCGCTACCGGTGAGAGGCCGTCAAAGCGACCGCCCTGCATCCTCCATCGGCGCGCGCCACGTTCGACGCCAATTGCGACGGCCACGCGCATCTGTGCCGCATGCAGTCCTCCCCGGATTCCGCCTGTCATGACAGCCGGTCTCGAGCCGGCCTTTCAGCGCAAGCGTATGGCGACAACGCATGCCGAGCTTCGACCGTTAGGGTTAGCCGGGCGATGTGATCCGTTGCCTCGATTCAGAACGATTCAGGCCAGCCCATGGGACTTGCCGGCCGCTCTGTGGCAGGCTGAGTGTGCGGTAGACCGACTGCGGAGGGGAAGCCGTGTCCGACATGAGGCGGCGGGAGTTCATGGGGCTCCTGGGCGGCGCGGCGGCCGCGCCTTCGACTCTTTGGCCGCTGGCGGCGCGCGCGCAGCAGCCAGTCATTCCAGTGGTCGGTTTCCTAACCAGCCTGGGGCAAAACGAGCGGCCGAATCTGAGAGATGCGTTTCGCCGCGGCTTGAGTGAAGTCGGCTTTGTCGAAGGCCGCAATGTCGCGATTGAATACCGTTTTGCGGAAAGCCATCCTGATCGGTTGTCGGCGCTTGCGGCTGATCTGGTCGCGCGCAAGGTGGCGGTGATCGCCGCGACTGGAGGGGGAGCTTCCGTGTTGGCCGCCAAGGCGGCAACGACGACGATACCAGTCGTGTTCACCACTGCCGGCGACCCAGTCCAACAGGGCTTCGTGGCTAGCCTCAATCGGCCTGGGGGCAATCTCACCGGGATCAGCTGGTTCGGTGCTCAAGTCAGTGGCAAGGGCCTTGGATTGCTGCACGAGCTCATTCCCAATGCAGCTGTCGTTGCCCTGTTGGCAAACTCGAACCTACCGGAATCGGGTCGAATGATGAGCGACGCGCAGGAGGCGACACGAAGCTTTGGCCAGCAGTTGCTTATGCTCAACGCCAGCACCCCGAGGGAGATTAACGCCGCCTTCGCGACCGCGCGGCAGCAGCGCGCCGGCGCGCTTTATGTTGGTGGCGATCCGTTCTTTACCAGCCGGCGTCAGCAGATCGTCGCGCTAGCGACTCGTGACGCGATCCCTGACATGTATGCCAACCGTGAATTTGTCGTTGAAGGCGGGCTGATGAGCTATGGCAATGACGTTACGGAACCCTATCGCCAAGCTGGGCTCTACGTCGGGCGTATTCTCAAGGGCGACAATCCCGCCGACCTGCCGGTCGTGCAGTCGACCAAGTTCGAGTTCGTGCTCAATCTCGGGACCGCGAAGGCACTTGGCCTCGACATTCCGCCAATGCTGCTGGCGCGCGCCGACGAGGTCATCGAATGATCCGCCGCAAGTTCATCGCGCTCATCGGCGGCGCGGCGGCCGCGTGGCCGCTCGCGGCACGCGCGCAGCAAACGGAGGGCAAGCATCCAAGGATTTGTTCCATCAATACTTCCCGAAACGAGAATTTTGAGGCTTTCCTGTCCGGTCTGCGCCAAGCGGGATATGTAGACGGTCAAAACATGCGGCTGGAGCCGCGGTTCCACGAAAGCGCGCTTGACCGGGTTGACGAATTCGCCAGCGAGTTTGTCGCTCTCAACTGCGGCGCCATTTTTGCCGGCACCCCCTACGCAATACGCGCGGCAATGAAAGCGACGAGCACGATACCAATCGTCGGTGTCGATTTGGAGTCCGATCCGGTGGCGAGCGGCTTAGTTAAGAGTGTCGCGCGCCCCTGGGGGCAATTTGACCGGGTTCTTCCTGGATATTCCCGAGCTGGGGGGCAAACAAATCCAACTGCTGATGGAGGCGGTGCCGAACGTCTCGCGTTTGGCGGTTCTCTGGGATGCAACGATTGGAACCGTTCAATTCCACGCGACGGAAATGGCTCCCCGCCCTGCCGGCGTCACACTGCAATCACTTCCGATCCGGCGGGCAGAAGATATCAATGAGGCCATCGAGCAGGCGGTGCGCGATCAAGCCCATGGGCTGGTCGCTCTCTCGTCGCCTTTGATCTTCTTCGAACGTTCGCACATCGCCAATTCGGCGTTGAACGCTCGGCTGCCGACGATCAATCTCTTTAATACGTTTCCAAAGCTTGGCGGGCTAATGGCCTATGGCCCAAATTTCCCGTCGATTTTTGCGCAAGCCGCAAGCTATGTCGGTCGCATTGTTGCGGGCGCAAACCCCGGAGAGCTGCCCATTCAACGGCCGACCGAATTCGAGCTTGTCATCAATCTCAAGACCGCCAAGGCCATCGGCCTCGAACTCCCGCCCACGCTGCTCGCGCGTGCCGATGAGGTGATCGAATGAAACGGCGCGAGTTCATCACGCTTCTCGGCGGGGCGGCGGCGACGTGGCCGTTCGCGGCGCGGGCGCAAACCCAACGCGCTCGCATCGGCTGGTTCACCGTTGCGCCGCATCCCTATATCGAAGGCTTCCGCCGCGGTTTGAAGGAGCTGGGATGGATCGAAGGCGAAAATGTTGTGATCGAACACACCAACGCCGACGGCCATCCTGAGCGGCTGCCGGGGCTGGCCTCGGTACTGGCGCGCGTGCCGTACGATCTGATCGTGGTTTCGGGGTCTGACGCCGTCGAAGCGGCGCGCACGGCCATTCAATCAATTCCCATAGTGGGCATTTCCAGCACCCTGGGCATGGGCAGCAGCTTGGCGCGGTCAGAGGGCAACCTGAGCGGGATCGCATTGCTGTTTGACGAGGTTGCCAACAAGTGGTTGGAGCTGCTGGTCGAAGCCGTTCCGGTCGCGCAACGCATCGGCGTCTTGTTCGATCCATCGCCCAGCGACGCCCTGCAGTTGAGGGCAATCAGCGCGACAGCGGAGAAACTCGGAAAGACGTTGCAGCCGCTGCGGATCGACAACGTGGATATGATCCGAAACGCACTGGAGGGTGCGCGCAGCGAGAAACTCGACGGGCTCATCTTCATCTCATCGCCGATCTTCACCGCCAATGCAGCACGGGTCGTCGAGCTTGTGCAACCAATTGCGCTACCGGCGATCTACGAGGCGCGCGTGCTGGCCGCGCGAGGCGGGCTGATGTCCTACGGGCCTGATTTGAACGAGGCGTTTCGCCGCGCCGCGTCTTATGCGGATCGCATCCTTAAGGGCGCCAAGCCCGCCGATCTTCCGATCGAGCGGCCGACCCGGTTCGAGCTTGTGATCAACCTCAAGACGGCCAAGGCACTCGGCCTCGAAATCCCCGCAACGCTTCTTGGCCGCGCCGACGAGGTGATCGAATAAGCGTGCGACCGGTTAGGTTCTTTGCTGCAACTGGCATCGTCATTCCATGTCGTCGGCACGCGCAAGCATGCAGCGATGTGGAAACATCCGTCCGCGAGCTTGAGCCGTTGACTCCCAAAGCACCGCAGTCTCTACTTCTCCACGGCGTTTCCGCCCGGCCGGCAGCAGGACGACAGATTGTCAGGTGCAGTCATGGCAGTGGACATCTTTGCAAAGCTCGGGGACATCAAAGGGGAATCCACCGACGACAAGCACAAAGACGAAGTCGAGGTGCTATCGTACTCCTGGGGTGTCACAAACCCCGCGCACATCGGAACCGGAGGCGGCGGGGGGGTCGGCAGAGCCACCTTCCAGGATATTTCCATCGTTCATAAGATCGACAAGGCATCTCCGAATCTGCTGAAGGCGTGCGCGACGGGAGAGCACCTGAAAGAAGCCACCATCACATTTCGCAAGGCAGGCAAAGGGCAACAGGACTTCCTCATTATCAAGATGAATGACGTTGTCATTACTGGAGTGGCGCAGAGCGCAGCTGGCGGAGAGGTGGGACCGGAAAACGTGAGCTTGGAGTTCGCCAAGGTCGACTGGGAGTTCAAGCCGCAAAGGCCTAACGGCACCCTCGACCCAGGGATTCATTTCGTGTTCGACATCAAGGCCAACAAAGTCGGCTAGGACCGCTTTCGACTGAACACAGGGCGTCGTTCTGGGCAGCTCATGGAGCCGTCGGAATCATCGACGCGCGAGTTGACGCTCGAAGAAGCGGTCTCGCTCGCAATTCTTCTGCAGAAGAACGAGCAGTTCGCAGAGGCGGGGGAGGTGTACCGGCGGGTGCTCGAGACTGCACCCGACCACCCCCGTGCATTGCATTACGCCGGCGTGCTCGCACATCAACGAGGGCAGAACAAGCAAGCCCTCGCGCTCATAGAGCGGAGTCTTACACTCACACCCGATCTGGCCGACTGGTACAGCAATCTCGGCATCGTCCTGCAATCGGACGGCAGCCTGGACCGCGCCATAGACGCTTACCGGCGCGCGATTGCCCTCGATCCGAGCCACGCGAACGCTCATAGCAATCTCGGCGTGTTGTTGCGGGCGACCGGACAGCCGGTCGAAGCGGAGGCCGCGTATCGCACAGCCATCCGACTTAACCCTGAACACATCGACGCGTACACCAACCTGGGCATTCTGCTCACCGGCTTGAAGCGCGCCGAAGAAGCGGCGTCGTGTTACTGCAAAGCGATCACGCTGCGACCGAAGCACCGCGAAGCGCGCAAGCTGCTGGCGCTGGCACACACCACGCTGGGAGAGATCGAGAAAGCGACGAACATCTTGCAGGAATGGCTCGAAGAGGAGCCGGACAATCCAGTTGCGCGGCACATGCTGGCGGCGTGTACGGGTCGCGACGTGCCCGAGCGCGCATCGAACGGTTTCATCGAAGCCACCTTCGACAGCTTTGCGGCGAGTTTTGAATCGAAGCTAGCAGGGCTGTCATATCGTGCGCCGGCGCTCGTCGCAGCGATGCTGGAGGATTATGGCCTTGAGGGTTCGCATCGCCTCGACGTGCTCGACGCGGGATGTGGAACGGGACTGTGCGGCATGATCGTGGCTCCTTTCGCGCGCCGGCTGGTCGGTGTAGATCTATCGCAAGGGATGCTCGCGCACGCCAAGGACAAGAACGTCTACAACGCGCTGGAAAAAGCCGAGTTGACGGAATATCTGCGGGATCACAGCGAAGCCTTCGATCTGATCGTCTCGGCCGACGCCCTCGTGTACTTTGGCGACCTCAATGGCGTCATCGGGGCGTTTGTTGCAGCACTGCGCCCGAACGGCCTTGTGGTATTCACGCTCGAGGGGGCGGTCACAGACCGCGTTGGTGTCGACTACAGGTTGGAGCTGCACGGCCGTTACAGTCACGCCCAGACCTACGTGGAACGATTGCTCACGTTCTCGGGCCTGCAAACAAAGATCGTCCAAGCTGAGTTGCGCACGGAGGCAGGCGCGCCGGTGGCGGGGCTGGTAGTTCGTGGGGTGAAATCTGCGCGACGGCCGGTACGCGGCCATCGTGATTAGCCCGTGCCGACGAGGTGATCGAATAACGGGACTGTTTTGCGGCGGTTGCTCACGGCCGCTTCTCTAATCGGCCATTCAGGGTCAAGCGCTTTCAGACTATCCAACCCCTACAGTGTCGATGTCGCTCACGGGCTCGTGCTTCTCTTCGGAATCGGCACCAAGGCCCATCATGGGATTCGAAGACGAGGTGGAACAATCTTTTGGGCGACCTTGCCGTCAATGTGACTGCAGGTTCAAGCGGCTGTACGAACTCACCTCATCCATCGTCCCGCGAGGGACATCATTCCACCGTTGGGCGGATCTCAGGTTTTCTCGTATCTGATTTGATCCCGTACGGTTCTCACGCTGCGGCGACCTGATTAGGTAAGTGGCAAAGTAAAGCTCGAGCCGCCGCCTAGACACATGATGCGCAACGCGCGCACCCAGCCTCGCAGCGAGAAAGCTCGTCGGCATCAGAGCCAGCACCGCTGCAATCGAGACGAATCCTGCGGAGAACGGCGGTAGGCCCATCCGATCCCAACCGGCCACCACGTATCCGAGAGACCCCGCGGCCGCGTGGCCGTTCCCGGTCGCAGCGCGGTATCTCTGCGCGAGCTTCCTCACCTCGCGCAAGAGTTGCTCTTGGGCTCGCGGAAAATGTTCACAGAGGCCGCCGAAGTTGCCGCTTTTTTCAATGACCCATCTGCCCGAACGGCACCACGGGCTTCGGCCACATCATTTGATACACCGACATCGCAGCCAGAAACAGAAGTCCGGCGGCGACCACGACGCCAACATAGGCGGCGAGCCGCGTCAGGATCGAGCGCAGCGTGTCACCCATGTTGTCACTGCTCACGGTCTCAAATCCTCTTCCGTCAACCATCGCTCGATGTTGTCCTCCCATCGCACGAGGTAAGCCGGTTCACCGGAGACCATGCGTTTGTTGATAACGATTGCAGCAAACCAGCCGGATGGTTCTCCCGGCTCAGCGTTGTAGCGCGCGTGCAAACGAGCACCGATCTTAATCGCTTTCACGATTTGGACTTTCGATTGAGTTGACCGCCAGTTCTTGAGGGAAGCTGTCGCTCTTTTGTGAGGGAAGTTTCGACCACCGTGCGTCGAACAGCTCCACAATCTGACGGCGGTGACCGTCGGACTTAATCTCATCAATCCGTTCGACGGATGGCGACACCCAGGTCTTGCGGCGCGAAATACAAATATTTGCGTCGCGCACCACGGCACGCGAGTCGCTGCTTCTCCCAGCCCGCGATTGTAGATTTCCGACCAGGCATCAACCAAGAAGAAAGCCCCGCCAGAGCGGGGCTGATGCAGGCAGCGGGCAGACTATTTCGCAGGCACGACCTCTTTGACCGGCGTTGCCCCAGCGTCGGTCTTCTCGGCTGGTTTATTCGCCTCGGTCAGGAGCTGATCGATCACGCCCGCACGCTGCTCTTGCTTTATCCGAGTCTCCTGCGCTCTCTTCTGTTCGGTCCAGAATTTGTAATCTATTTCCCAGCACATTGAATCCTCCATCCGTGATGGAACCAACGGCATGACAACGCGGCAATACAGACCACAGTTCCGGATTCCTTGCTAGCCCCGATCCAGATGGAGAAAACTTTCCTGACCACGAAGGCGACCTCCTGGCACACATTAGAACGAAGCCATCGCACAGCGTGCCCGTGAGCTCCTAACGGCGGAGCCTTTCCAGCCCTGACGCGAATTCGCGGGCCGCCGAGGCGTCTATCGGCTGGCCAGGTCCTATCCGGTTTTCCCCGCGCTAACCCCGCATAGAGTCCCAAGGCTGCACGTCAGGGACGAACAGCCCATACGGCATGCGCTGCTGGAAACACCGGACCACAGCCGTCTCGCTCCGCGGGATCGAGATCGCCAGCGCCCTCACCTTGAGCGGTCCTGAACTCGACAACGTAGGTGCCGTCGTCCTTCGGGCCGAAGATCATGATGCGGTTCTCACCGGTTGTGCTCATCGGCTTGCCGTTTTTAGTCGCTCAAGCATCACTTGACGGTGCCTCTCGAAGCCACGAAGGCTTTCCTCCATGGCACGCAGCATCCCTTCCGCCAATTCGGCGGGCTGGCCTTGCTCAACGGCGTACTGAATGATCTCGCGTTGGCGGACAATATGGGCCTTGCATTCGGCAATGTGGCGATCAACTTCGGCTAAGTGCTCGCGCTTGCGTTCCATGGCTTACTCATCATAGGCCTCGGTCACCGCCAACGCTCCTTGCCCCAATCCTCCTCCGCCTCGCGCTTCACTGCCGCGCCCGCTGGGTTCTTCGACTTGAGCCAGTCCGGGGAGCGGTCGCTGCGGTAGGGCGAGTCCTTGCGCTTCGAGACAATGCCCTCAAGGCAGAGTTTGCAGGCATGGCGGAAGACCATCTCGCCGTCGTCGTGCTCGATGTGCCCGTTGAGCCGGATGCCGGGCCCGGCCTTGACCAGAACCGATGCGAGCGTGGCGTTGCGGACCTCCAGCGGGTCCCGGCGCAGGTCGTCGCCGTTCAGCTCGATCAGGTCGAAGGCATAGAGGAAGACGCTGGCGTCATAGCGTCGGTAGCTGGTGCGATCGAAGCTCGGCACGCCGTCGTCACCGCAGGCGACCGCCTCGCCGTCGATGATGCAGGACCGCGACTGCAGGCGGGCGAGCGCCTCGACGATCAACGGAAAGCGCTCGGTCAGATCACTGATGGGGGCTGGGACGCCTTGGTCGGGAGGCAGGGCGGGATGAAGCCGGCAGGTAGGATACGCATGGACACGGGAGGCTAATAATGGCCGGCGGCGGCTAGGGCAAGGCCGGTGCCGGAGCCTCCCCGGTGCAGCCCTCGGCCTCGACGGCGGTGAACCCTCATGCGGCCTTGGCGAGGAATTTCTCGACCTTGGTTGATGCGTCCGAGCATCGAAGGCATCATCGATCATCGATGCAGCATCGAGGCGCGTAGCGCACTAGCGGCCGCCGCTGGTCAGGGAACGGCAATCCAATTGGGCGCAGTCGGGAGGAGCCCGCTAGGTGGGCGCGGGGCGTCAAAAGTTGGGCGGCTCGACAACATCGGGATTTGGTGCGCGCTCGACGCGGCAAAGGCGTCAAGCGAAATCAACGTCCCATGAGGCAGTCGCTGAACCGTTGCACATTGAGTTGGCCCTGGTGGCTTCGCCCATCTGTGGCTTCGGGCACCTCCGTGCCGACAATCTGGCGACACTTCTTAGCCAGAGATGCGAGGTCTGGTTGCTTCTGCTGCTGCTTCGGCGCGGCGTGAGAGGGGGTCGCTAACGCGATGAGAGAAAACACGAGCACGATCATTCCCATAGCAATCTCCATGTGGAAAACGGGACCCGCAATCGGCGAGCGGGACCCCTCCTGCACCGGAGCTATAGACCAACTTTGGTGAGTTTTCCGCCTGTTCCGACGCAGAAGCCGTCTTTGGTGGCGTAGTTCGCGTATCCGTGCTCGTGGCACCACGCGGCATCTTGTTTGTTGTTCACGTGGCGAATGATCGCTACCGCGATCAGAACGACGGTGGCGCAGACAATTAGCGCCGCAGCTATCAGCCTTTTTCTTTTCATTTTTACCCCTCATCCCGCGGACCATCGTCGGCGACCCGGCAGGACGATAGTCTAGGACCCAGTCCCCGGAATGTGAGTTAGTTCACACGACTTCGGTTTGTCCAAAAAAAGCATTTGACGCGGTTGTCCTCTAAGACCGATGCTCGTGGCGGCTGCGGCCGTTCGCGGCAGAGGAATTGGGTCGGGGTTGGATGTCGAATGCCAAACGCATCGGTTGGGGGATTTACGCAGCCGGACTTGTGACTTGGCTGTTTGGCTACTTGAGCGCGGGCCACGCGCCAGCATTTGATTGGAACGCGGCCACGCCGTGGTGGATTTCTAGTTTCATTCGCAACCTCGAATCAGAACTCGGACTTGCGCTCATGTTCGTTAGCATGGTCCCGATTTATTGGCCGGCAAGACGGAAAGGTTTAGCCGCGCCACGGCCCGAACATGGTGCCGTTGATGTCTCCGATACGAAATGAAACGTCGCAGGGGGGTTGCGCTGCCTGTCTGCAACACAAGGCTATTTCTGTAGAATGGGTCCCTAAACCTATGTGCTGGCTATCTGAATTTTTCTGGCGCGGTATCTTCGCATCCGCTGGGCTGGGGTCATGGGTTTGTCGCCAGCCTAGCCGCGCGCTTCAACCTGCCGGCCGCCTACGGGTTCGGAAGGCGTTCAGTTGGGGAAGCATTTCGACTTCACAAGGATTGTGAAAGCGTCCATCTGAAAGTCCCGCTCCAAATCGCGCCCGAATAGATGTAACCAGCTATCCTGTGCCTTATACGCAAGTTCTTCGCGTTCCTCCGGGCAAGCAAATTTCAATTGCCCGACGTTTTGCAGATGGTGGACCATTTCGTGCACAAGAATGGATAGCTCAGCAGGTGTCTTGCCTGTCCATCCATCCATCAGGTAGATCGTTTTTGATTCATTGCTGTATAATGAGACGATATCCGAACTGATTTCAGATGCTGAGACGTCGGCCCTCTGCTGCTTGTTTTTGTTCAGCGGTGCGATCATTTCCGCTGCGGACACGAATTTGATGCCAGGATGGTTCAGGTTCGCCGGCAGCGGGAAATTGGTCGAAAGCCACAGAACGATTGCGGTCAGCAGCGCTTCCATTCCCGGTTCTCCAGTTAAAGTGAAACGCTGTGGGGGTCTGTCACGACACGCATTTGAGACGCCCCGGGCCGTTAGGGTGCGTACTCATAAACCGAGCTGTTGAGACGGCGCAGGCGTCAGATCAATCAGGAAAGACGAGTGACATGTCGTGGAATTTTTGCGCTGGCGGGTTCTTAATAGCCTCCACTTCAGCAGTCGGAGCAGCGAAGAGCGCAGTGACGCTCGAGAGCTCTGTCGCCGCGTCAGGTCGCCCCTTGAGGCCCGCCAGGGCCATCGCCAGCATTCCCATCGCCAGGATCGATCCGAAGGCGGCATTTGCCTTGAGCCACCCGTCGAATTTCTGCGGATCCCTTTGATATTCGCGCCTCGTTGCGTTTCCCACGATGACCCTCCCTGCGACCGAGATCATTTCGATCGGATCGAACTGTACTTGGACACCTGCCAGGGAAGTGTGAGCTAGGTCACAGCTCACTCGAAGAATTTGCAATCAAACCGGAGCTACGGCTGCAATCCGTGTTCGATACATGCAGGTTCGCTTTATAACCCGATGACTTGCCTTAGCCGGCTGTATGCGTCCGCTCTTGGCTTCGAGCTGATGAAGCTGGTTGCTCAGCGGGCGATAAGTCCGCCTCTACATGAACAATGGCCGTGATGGTGATCTGCCTACCCAGCCACCCCGCACCGCGGCGAACAGCGCAGCTCTTACAGCACAACGTGAGGCTGTCGGTCACGTCCAGCTCCCGTAGTTTGCTAGTGCGGCAAATGTGGGCATGTGGGTTAGGGGTTCAAGCGGCATGAAAGATGACGCAGGTTTCCCTTCCTCTGCCACGCCGGCCGGCGTTTGCGTTATGGAGCGTGCGCTGGCCCCGGACGCTGTGACGCCCGCGCGTCGGCGAAGACCCCGTCAAGCTCGGTCTGGTCACCAGCCTCGCCCAGCCGGGCGGAAACCTGACCGGTATCAACTTTTTCTCGACTGAGTTTGAAGCGGCTAGCCCTTCCAGTTGAGCCACAGCGGGATCATCCGAGTTCCCCAGGGCGTGGTCACGGCGATGGGCCAGGCGAGCACGGCGCGCGCCAGCTGCAAGACGGCGATCACAGCAAAGATGATCGCCACGATGAGGGAATAACGTCGAGGGTTCATGACCGACTTCCGTCTGGTGTGGGAGGGCTGATCGACCAGCCTCGCGACATCATGCGCATTGTCAATGAGCGTTGGCGCTCTAACATTTGGTTCCAAAAGGAGGGCCGCCATCATGCTCATAACCAACCACAGGAACCTTCCGTTTCAAATTTCAAATTTTACGGCAGCGGGGGTCACATAGGCTTGGATGCGCATATTCGCGAGGCCGCGCCGGACGGCGCGCGCAAGACCGTGCCAACACTTTGCCTCGCCCTGGAAGCCTTCTGACCGCCACCGATGTCTTTGATACTTGATACAGCCGTCGATCTTGCTCGCTCCATCGGTCACGGCGCCGTCGAGCCCTGAGCAGAGCGAAGTAGCGAGTCGTCGAAGCAAGGTCGTTCTGCGCGAAGCAAGTGATTCCGGGGAACGACGAGTTTGCAGCGACTGCTAGCTATATGCTTGCTAGGCGCTGAAACAAGCACCGCCCGATATCGCTAAGTGATTGTGAGCGGCCTGAGACATAGGTGACATTTCGTACCGGACACATGGGTAACACATTTCGCCTTTTGCGGGCGGGAGGTGTTGATGCCGTGGAAAGCGAGTTCGGTCATGGAAGAGCGCCTTCGCTTTGTCGCCCGCCTGCTGGACGGTGAGGCAATGACGGACGTATGCCGGGATTTCGGCGTATCCCGTAAGACCGGCTACAAGATTTTCGATCGCTATAAGGAGCACGGGCTCGCGGCCCTGAGCGACCGGTCACGCCGGCCGGTGCGCTACGCCAACCAGCTGCCGCAGCAGATCGAGGGCCTGATTGTCCGCCTGAAGGGCGAGAAGCCGCATTGGGGCGCGCGCAAGATCCGCGAGCTCCTGGTCAGGCGGCTTGACGGCGACGTCAGGGTTCCGGCCAAGAGCACCATCCATGCGGTTCTCGATCGCCACGACCTGGTCAAGCGCGGCGGCAGGCCGCGCAACCGCGCGCGCGGCACGCCACTGTCGGAGGGCGCCGCGCCCAATGATCTGTGGTGTGCCGATTTCAAGGGCGAGTTCAAGCTCGGCAACGGGCGATACTGCTATCCGCTGACCGTCACGGATCATGCCTCGCGCTTTCTGCTCCTGTGCGAAGCCCTCGAGTTCGACCCGCGAAGACCTCGCCTGCACGGCCTTCGAGCGGCTGTTCCGCGAGCGTGGCCTGCCGCTTGCCATTCGCTCCGACAACGGCGTGCCCTTCGCCAGTCCCAATGCCTTGTTTAATCTCTCGAAGCTCTCGGTCTGGTGGCTTCGCCTCGGCATCGCGATCGAACGCATCAAACCGGGCCATCCCCAGCAGAACGGCCGCCATGAGCGCATGCACCTCACCCTCAAGAAGGAGGCGACGCGGCCGCCAGGCTTGAACTGCTTGCAGCAGCAAGACCGCTTCGACGCCTTCGTGCAGGAGTTCAATGCCGAAAGACCTCACGAGGCGCTCGCCATGAGGTGTCCCGCCGAGCTTTATGCGGCCTCACCACGCCGCTATAACGGCCTGCCCGAGCTGACCTATCCGTTCCACGACCGCGACATTCTTGTCACGGCGTGCGGACGGCTCTGCCTGCACCGCAAACGCATCAACATCTCGACTGTGCTGGCTGGCCAGAGGCTCGGCATCAAGGAAGTCGACGAGGGCATTTGGCTCGCAAGCTTCATGCACTACGATCTCGGCTACTTCGACCTGGAGCAGAAGACCCTGCAACCCCTCGACAACCCGTTCGGCACGAGGTTGTCACCCATGTCTTAGGTACGATCTGTCACCTATGTGTCCGGGCCGGACACTGAAAAACCTGGAGCGGGCGAAGGGATTCGAACCCTCGACCCCGACCTTGGCAAGGTCGTGCTCTACCCCTGAGCTACACCCGCGTCCGACGCCCGGCCGGGCCACGATCCGCCCGGACGAACGAGCACCTATGCCAAATGGGGCCAGGCTTTGCAACCGTTTCGCCCGGCGGCCGTCTTCCCGGGGTTTCGTGCCACTTGTCGTGTACGGGCGCACGGGCCATTAAGCGCGCGCTGGCGATGGCGCCGCCGCCGCGCGCCACGCCTCGAGCCAAGTCCCAGACTCAAGCCCCGGAATCAAATCCCGGAATCGCGTCCCAGGACCACGACCACAAGCATCGCAACCCGAAAGCGCGCATCGCATGAGCCCCACGACACGTCCTGCCGCAAGCCCCCACACCCCGCTCGGCACCGATTACATCCTCGACGCGCTGGCGGCGGAGGGCCTGCATCATCTGTTCATGGTCCCGGGCGGCCTGGTCGATCCGTTCCTGCCCGCGCTTGCCCGCCACGACAAGCTCAAGCCGGTGATCGCCGCGCACGAGGGCGGCGCGGTCTACATGGCCGACGGCTATGCCCGCGCCAGCGGCGGCTTCGGCGCCGCGCTCGGGATCGGCGGCCCGGGCTGCTGCAACATGGCGACCGCGGTCGCCGCCGCCAAGACCGACGGCTCGCCGCTGCTGGTCATGACCGGCGAAGTGCCGGTCGACCTCGAAGGGCGCGGCGCGTTCCAGGATGCGAGCCAAGCCACGCTCGACGACACCGCCGTGATGGCGCCGCTCACGCGCCTGTCGAAGACGGTCGCCGACGCCAGAAACCTGAACCACTGGTTCCGCCATGCGCTCACGAGGATGTGGGCGCAACCGCGCGGACCGGTCCATCTCTCGCTCACGCACGACGCGCTCACCGGCGAATGCGCGGCGGACTACGTCAAGGTGTTCGGCTTTTTCGTGGGAGCGGAGCCCTTGAGCCGGGCGCCGGCCGACGCCGCGCTCGGGCTACTCGCGGACACGCAGCGCGACATGAGCCGCATCGCGTTCCTGGTCGGCGCCGGCGTCGAGCATGACGCCGCCGCGGCGTGCCTGAAGATGCTGGCCGAGCGGTGGTCGATCCCGGTCGCCACCACGCTGCGCGCCAAGGGCGTGTTCCCCGAGGACCATGAGCTCTCCCTCGGCGTGTTCGGCTACGCCGGCACCCGCCACGCTACCAACGCAATCCTGGATGACGAGCTCGACTGCCTCCTCGTCCTCGGCTCGGGCTTGAACGAACGCGACACCATGCACTGGACCGTGCGCGAACGGACGAAGGCGCTCATGATCCATGTGAATACCGACATGGACGAGCTCACCGCCAATGGCGATCTGGGTCACGTGGTGCCGGGAAGCTGCCATGCCTTCCTCGACCTCATGGACGACCGCGCCGGCGTGATCGGGCCGGCGCTGCGCGAGGGCGAGGCGCGCCGGCGCCAATGGCTCGCGACCATCAAGGCCGGGCCGCGGCTCTACGACGTCGAGAACTGCAGCCGGGCGACCGCGCCGATCCATCCGGCCGCCGCGATCAGCGCGTTGCGCAAGGTGTTCCCGCGCGACGGCATCGTGCTGGTCGATTCCGGCGCCCACCGCGCCTTCGCCGGGCATTACTGGAGCGCCTACCAGCCGCGCACCTATATCTCCGCCACCAATCTCGGGCCGATGGGGTGGGCGATACCGGCGGCGGTCGGGGTGCAATGCGCGCGGCCGGATGCCCGCGTCGCCGTCATCACCGGTGACGGCTGCATGCAGATGCACGGCATCGAGGTGCAGACCGCCGCGCGCTACCAGTTGCCGATCGTCTATGTGGTCCTCAACAACGGCGCGCTCGGCAATGTCTGGCTGCGCGCGCGCCAGTACGGCGCCCTGCCGGCCGAGCTGACCAGCATTCCCGATCATGACTGGGCGGGATTTGCCCGCTCGCTCGGCGCGCAGGGCTTCACCGTGCGCGAGCCGGCGGCGCTCGGGGATACTTTCCAGAAGGCGCTCGCCGCCGGCACGACCGTGCTCATCGACGTCAAGGCCGACAAGAATTGCCCCACGCCGGTCTACGATTTCAACGCCGGGGCGCGCGCCTGGTCCTATCACGAGTAGGAGGCGCAAGGCGCTTTGACTTTGTCGCGTTTCTGCGGAAAACCACCGGCGGCGGCGGCGGCGCCCGATCTCGGGGCAACCCGATTCAGCTGTTCCGGAAAGATGCGCCATGACCGTGCTGGATATGAATCCTTCGACGCTGCCGGCCGAGGCGCGGGCGCTCTATGAAAAGATGGCGGCGCGGCGCAAGGCCCATGGCGAAGGCTTCGGCGGGCCCTATCTGGCGCTGCTCAACCATCCCGAGCTCGCACGCCGCATCGAGGAGCTCGGCTTCTTCCTCAAGTTCGAGGGCGCGCTGCCGCGCACGGTCTATCAATTCATCGTGCTCACCGTCGCGCGCGCGACCGGCGCCGGATTCGAATGGCACGACCACATCGAGCACGCCCGCGCCGCCGGCCTGCCGGCCGAGGTGATCGACTGCATCGGTTCGGCGCGCGTCGATGCGCTGGCGCAGCCCTACGCGCTCGTTCACGCGATCCTGGCGAAGACGATGGCGGGGCAGGAGGTCCCGGACGACCTCCAGGCGGCGGCCGTCGCGCAATGGGGCAGGCGCGGACTGGTCGAGATCGTGGTGCTCTCGGGTTTCTATCAGATGTTCGCGGCGATCAATCAGGGATTCGGCATCAGGCCGCCGGGGGGTTGAACCGCGCCACGCCCACATCATTGTCGTCCCCGCGCGGGGCACCCCGCGACGCCCGCGTCGCGGGGACCCCGTTGCGGGGACCCATATTCTCAGAGACGTGGTTATGGGTTCCCGCTTGCGCGGGAACGACAGGCGAGAAACTGATCCCAAGCCCCGATGCCCGCCACCCCCGCCGACCTCTTCGCCTTTCTCGACCGCATGGGCATCGCGCACCGGACGGTGACGCACCCCGCGCTGTTCACCGTCGAGCAGTCGCGGGCGCTGCGCGGCACCATCGCGGGCGGTCATACCAAGAACCTGTTCCTCAAGGACAAGAAGGGGGCGCTGTTCCTCGTCACGGCGCTGGAGGATGCCGTGATCGAGCTCAAGTCGCTGCACCGGCTCATCGGCGCCGGCGGTCGCTTCTCCTTCGGCTCCGCCGAGCTGATGCGCGAGACGCTGGGCATCGAGCCCGGCGCGGTGACGCCGTTCGCGGCCATGAACGACACCGATCGGCGGGTCGGCGTGGTGCTCGATGCCGCGCTGATGCGGCACGAAACGGTCAACTGCCACCCGCTCACCAACACCATGACCACGTCGATCGCGCGCGCGGATCTGCTGCGGTTTCTGGAAGCGACCGGCCACCCGCCGCGGATCGTCGCAGTCGCGCTTTGCGGCGAAGCGGCGGCCGGGGCGCCGCAGCAACCGCGCCGACCGCAATAAACGCGTCTAAATGCAATAAGGGCTGGCGGACCGCCGGCACCGGGGGAAGTTGAGTTTCGTCATTGCAAACACCCCCGCCGACACCATTTAATCGGGCATATTTGCGGTTTTCGGCGCCGTTCACGGCGGGTCGCTCGACTCGCCAACTCGGACGGCTCGTGTCGCCCGGGGCCGGGGCGCGGACGAAGGACGGACAAGATGACGATGTTGCAGACCGGCGAGGCAGCGCCCGCGAACGGCGCGGTCAAGGACACCACCACCCAGACCTTCGTCAAGGACGTGATCGAGGAATCCAAGCGCCAGCCGGTGCTGGTGGATTTCTGGGCCGAATGGTGCGGGCCCTGCAAGCAGCTCGGCCCGGTGCTGGAAAAGGTCGTGCGGCCGCCAAGGGCAAGGTGAAGCTCGTCAAGATGGACATCGACAAGCACCCGTCGATCCCGGGGCAGCTCGGCATCCAGTCGATCCCGGCGGTGTTCGCCTTCGTCAACGGCCAGCCGGTCGACGGCTTCCTCGGCGCGCTGCCGGAAAGCCAGGTGACGGCGTTCATCGAGCGCGTCACCAAGGACCGCATCGGCGGCGAGGAGAAGGATCTGCTTGAAGGCCGCGGACGACGCGCTCGCCCAAGGCGATGCCGCGGGCGCCGCCGAGCTCTACGCCCAGGTGCTCGCCCAGGACGGCGGCAACGTTGCGCGCGCTCGCCGGCCTCGCCCGCAGCTACGTGCGGACCGGCGCGATCGAACAGGCCAAGCAGACGCTCGCCCTGGTGCCGGAGGCCAAGCGCAACGACCCCGCGGTCGCCGCCGCGCGCGCCGCGCTCGAGGTGGCCGAGCAGGCGAAAGTCGGTCGGGCCGATCGCCGAGCTCGAGCAGAAGGTCGCGGCCAATCCGCTCGACCATCAGGCGCGGTTCGATCTCGCGGTGGCGCTGAACGGCAAGGGACGCCGTCAGGAGGCCGTCGACAACCTGATCGAGATCGTCAAGCGCGACCGCAAATGGAACGAGGACGGCGCGCGCAAGCAGCTGGTCCAGTTCTTCGAGGCCTGGGGGCCGACCGACGAGGCCACGGTCGACGGCCGCAAGCGGCTGTCGTCGATCCTGTTCGCGTAACGAACCATTCGGTGTCATCGTCCGGAGAAGGCGGACGATCCAGTCATCACCGCATCATGTGAGACACTCCGCCGCGTGCCGAGAGCGAAGCCCGTGATGACTGGATGCCCCGCCCGCGCGGGGCAAGAGCGGGCAAGACAAGCGGCGAGCCTCCGCCGGGGAGGAGAGCGACGATGCCGATGAATCGCGGTCTATGAGCACCCCGGCGACCTCGCCGACGTGATCCCGGTTTTCCCGTTGCCGGGCGCGCTGCTGTTGCCGCGCGGACAAATGCCGCTCAACATTTTCGAGCCGCGCTATCTGGCGATGATCGACGATGCGCTTGCGCTCGGGCCATCGCCTGATCGGCATGATCCAGCCCGATCCGGCGCATCCCGGACCCGAGAGCAAGCCCAATCTCTACAAGGTCGGCTGCGTCGGCCGCATCACCCAGATCGCCGAGACCGGCGACGGACGCTACCTCCTGCAGCTCACCGGCATCGCCCGCTTTCGCGTCGACGAGGAGCTGGCGGTGTCGACGCCGTACCGACAATGCCGCGTCACCTACACGCCCTTCATCGGCGATTTCACCGCCCGCAAGGGCGAGGACGAGGTCGACCGCGACAGCCTGCTGCGGGCGCTGTCGGATTTCCTCAAGGCCAACAATCTCAAGGCCGACTGGGACGGCATCGAGACCGCGCCCAACGAGGCGCTGGTCAACGCGCTCGCGATGATGTCGCCCTACGGCGTCGCCGAGAAGCAGGCGCTGCTGGAGGCACCCGACCTCAAGACCCGCGCCGAGATTCTGGTCGCGGTGACCGAGATCGAGCTCGCCAAGAAGTCATCGGGCGGCGAGACGCCGCTGCAGTAAAGACCAGCCCGCGGCCTTGTAATCACCATATTAAGTTGCTAGGTAACGTGGTGTTGAGATTGCTGCCCTATCGTCGATGCCATAGCCGATAGCGGCCGTTTCCGGGTCGCGTGAACGAATTCCACGTCTTGGTTTTCGACCCGTCTCATCCATCCTCTAATTCATCGACAGCCCAGACCACGCGGGGTGTCCATTTTCTCCGCGACACGCGGCCGCTCGTAAACCCGACATCGGGGGCGCCGGCCGGTTTCGCCACATGAAAGATTCCGCATTGAACTCCTTTCTCGAGCTCGGCCTTGCCGAACCCATCGCCCGCGCGCTCGTCGACGAGCACTACGCCACCCCCACCCCGATCCAGGCCCAGACCATTCCGCAAGTGCTCGCCGCGCGCGACGTCGTCGGCATCGCGCAGACCGGAACCGGCAAGACCGCCGCCTTCGCGCTGCCGATCCTCAATCATCTCTCGCAGACCGGCCGGCGGCCGGAAGCACGCAGCTGCCGCGTGCTGGTGCTGAGCCCGACCCGCGAGCTGTCCGCCCAGATCGTCGAAAGCTTCCAGACCTACGGCCGCTATCTGCGCCCGCGCGTCGCGCTCGCCATCGGCGGCGTGCCGCATCAACCGCCAGATCCGCGACGCTGGCAGCCGGCGTCGACGTCCTGGTCGCAACGCCCGGACGCTGCTCGACCTCATGCAGCAACGCGCCGTTCACCTCGATCGCGTCGAAGTCTTCGTGCTCGACGAAGCCGACCGCATGCTCGACATGGGCTTCATCCACGACATCCGCCGCATCGTGGCTAAGCTGCCGAGCAAGCGGCAGACCCTGTTCTTCTCGGCCACCATGCCGAAGGAGATCGCCGATCTCGCCAACCACATGCTGCGCGATCCGGTTCGGGTCGCGGTCACGCCGGCAGCCACCACCGTCGAGCGCGTCGAGCAGCGGTCATCTTGCACGTCGACCGCGCCGGCAAGCCGGCGCTGCTGGTGGAGGTCCTGCGGCAGGATTCGATCGAGCGCGCGCTGGTCTTCACCCGCACCAAGCACGGCGCCGACAAGGTGGTCCGCGCGCTCGCCAAGGCCGGCCTCGCCGCCGAGGCGATCCACGGCAACAAGTCGCAGAACCAGCGCGAGCGCGTGCTGGCGGCGTTCCGCGCCGGACACGTGCGCACCCTGATCGCCACCGACATCGCCGCACGCGGCATCGACGTCGAGGGCATCAGCCACGTCGTCAACTACGATCTGCCGAACATTCCGGAGAGCTACGTGCACCGCATCGGCCGCACCGCGCGCGCCGGCGCGGACGGGGTCGCGATCTCGTTCTGCGATGCCGAGGAGCGTGCGTTCCTGCGCGACATCGAGAAGCTGATCCGGATGTCGATCCCGGCGACCGACCGCCGCAGCGACCAGCGTGCCGCACCGGAGCATCGCGGCAACGGGGCGACGAGCGCGAGGCAGAAGCAGCCGCAGCACCGTCAGAACGCGAGCCGCGACCGCAACCACGGCGCCGGCCGCGGGGATCAGCCGCAGGGGCGGGGATCACCCCGGCACAACGGCCACCGCGCCGACCAGCGGCCGGCACGCAACTCGAACCCGCAGCACCGCCGCGTCGAGCAGCCCGCCGCCGCGCATGACGGCAGCATCGCATCGGTTTCCTTCATGCAGCCGAAGCGCGGCTCGCGCCCTCATTCGCCCGCCAACGCGTCCCGGCACGCGCCGCGCTGACGTCATTCGGATTGGAGGAAAGCACATGGCCAAGGAAGAGCTGCTCGAATTCGACGGCACGGTGACCGAGGTCCTGCCCGACGGCAATTACCGTGTCACCCTCGACAACGATCATCAGGTCCTCGCCTACATGTCGGGCAAGATGCGCAAGTTCCGCATCCGCACCGGCGTCGGCGACCGCGTCATCGTCGAGGTCTCGCCGTACGATCTCACCCGCGGCCGGATCAATTTCCGCCACAAGGGCGAACGCACGGCGGCGGCCTCGCCCGCCCGCCGCCCCAATTTCCGGCGGCACTGAGCACGCCAGCGTGCTATGAGGTCATGATGCGAACTTGGAGTGCATCATGACCACCTCGCCCCCCGACCGCCCCGCCGCCAGCGTCGACCCGAAGCTCCTGGAAATACTGGTCTGCCCGCTGACCAAGGGTCCGCTCGAATACGATGCCGACAAGCAGGAGCTGATCTCGCGCTCCGCCAAGCTCGCCTATCCGATCCGCGCCGGCATCCCGATCATGTTGCCCGAAGAGGCGCGCCGGCTGGATTGACGCAGACTGACGCCCTTATCCATTTTCGTCACCCCCGGCCTTGTGCCGGGGGTCCGCGTCTTGTTTTCTGCCGAGGCGAAGACGTGGATGGCCGGGACAAGCCCGGCCATGACGAGGCAGCAGGGCAAGGACCATGATCAAAATCTGGGGGCGAAATACCTCGGTCAATGTACAGAAGGTGATGTGGGCGGTGGGCGAGCTCGCGCTGCCGCATGAGCGCATCGACATCGGCGGCGCCTTCGGCAAGAACAACGAGCCGGCCTATCTCGCGATGAACCCGAACGGCCTCGTGCCGACGCTCGAGGAAGACGGCTTCCTGCTGTGGGAATCGAACTCGATCGTGCGCTACCTCGCGGCAAAATACGGCGCCGGCAAGCTCGAGCCTGCCGACCTGCGCGCGCGCGCGCGGGCGAGCAGCTGGATGGACTGGCAGCTCACGGTCGCAGCGCCCGCGCTCACGCCGGTATTCTGGGGCCTCATCCGCACGCCGCCGGAGAAGCGCGACCTGGCGGCGATCGAGGCCGGCAAGGTCAAGACCATGGCGGCCATGAAAATTCTCAACGCCCAGCTCGGCAAGACCGCGTTCGTCGCCGGCGATGCGCTGTCGATGGGCGACATTCCGGTTGCGCTGATGGCCTACCGCTTCCGCCGCCTGGTGCCGGACCGGCCGGGCCTCGACAATCTCGAACGCTGGTTCACCGCCATCGAGCAGCGGCCCGCGTTCAAGGAGCACGTGCTGGCGGTGCCGTTCGTGTGAGGCGATCTCGGTTTCGTGTCCCGGGCGAGCCCCCGGGTCCGCGCTTCGTGCGGCCCGAGGGTAAACTCCGCGAGACCCGGGACCCAGTGCACGAGTAGCGCCTGCGGCCCTGGGCCCCGGCTCGCGCGCGCGCGACATGGATGCGCCCCGCGAAAGACGGGCGCTCGCTTGGCCGGGGCACGGGCGTCTTTACAGCGCCTCGCCGCGCAAGAGCTTGGGCACCTCGCCGACGAGCCCCGCGGCTTCACGGATGAAAAAATGTTTCAGCACCGGCAATCGGTCGACCAGTCCGAGGCCGACGTCGCGCGCCAGCCGCAGCACGTCCGATCGGTTGGAGAACATGCGGTTGAGACCGTCGGTCACGACGCCCATCGCCACGGTATCGAACCGCCGCCAGCGCTGATAGCGCTCGAGCACGGCGAGCGAGCCGGGATCGAGGCCGAGGCGGGCGGCGTCGACGATCACCTCGGCGAGCGCGGCGACGTCCTTGAGCCCCATATTGAGCCCCTGCCCCGCGATTGGATGAATCACATGCGCGGCGTCGCCCACGAGCGCAAGGCGATCCGCGACGAAGGCGCGCGCGATCGAAAGGCCGAGCGGAAGCGCACGGCGCGGCCCCACCGCTTCGAGCTCGCCGAGATGCAGCCCGAAGCGCCGCTCGAGCTCGCGGTGGAAGTCCGCGTCCGGCAACGCGACGATGCGCGCGGCCTCCTGCGCCTCCTCGGTCCACACGATCGAGGAGCGGTGGCCCCCGGCGGGATCGCTCGTCAGCGGCAGGATCGCGAACGGCCCCGCCGGCAGGAAATGCTCCTCGGCCCGCCCGTTGTGATCGCGCTCGTGCGCGACGGTCGTGACGATGGCGGACTGGCCGTAGCTCCAGCCGTGGCTGGCGATGCCGGCGCGTCGGCGGATCGCCGAATGGGCGCCGTCGGCGGCGACCAGGAGCCGCGCCGATATCGCACTGCCATCGGCGAGTTCGACGTCGACGCAACGCGATGGGCCGTGTTGGGCGCCCTCTCTCCCCCGTTCAAGCGGAGGCGACGAAGCGAAATCGGCGACCGCAACCGGCCGCAGCGTCACCCCTTCTTCCTTTGCCTTCTCCACCAGCGCGGCGAGCAGCGGCCCGTTCTCGATCATGTGCGCGAACGGTTCGCGCGCAGGCAAGTCTACGCAGCCTGCGTAAACTTGGCTGCGTTGCTCGACCTCGCCGTCGAAGGTGAGAAATGTCGGCCGCACCGCATCTGCGAGACGGCTGTCGGTCACGACCATGTCGAGGATGGGCTGCGCCTCGACCTTCTGCCATACGCCGATGGTCTCGAACAGACGCCGCGCCGCGGCGACGATGGCGGACGCCCGCGCATCATTCGCGGCGCGCGCCAGCGCGGGGTCGGCGACCGTGACCGAGAACGACGGCCCCAAGCCCTGGCGCAGCGCAATTGCCAGCGCCAGGCCGGCAAAGCCGGCGCCGCCGATCAACACGTCGATACGCTGCGCATCCTGCGACATTGCCGACCAGTGTGGCCCCGACGGTGATCATAGCACGATTGCCCGCCCGCGATCGGGCCGCACCGGCTCCGGCGGCGCATGAGGGTCGAGCGATAAAGTGGTGAGCCGTGCCATGCGGGGATGATCCGCTTTGGCGGATAGCGGCGGTTGTGGCAGAACGAGCTTGAATGTCCTCCGCCATCCAAGATCTTCTCGCCATCCTCGATCTCGAGCAGCTCGAGGTGAACCTGTTCCGCGGCCGCTCGCCGCAGGTCGGCTGGCAGCGCGTGTTCGGGGGGCAGGTGATCGGCCAGGCGCTGGTTGCCGCCTGCCGCACCGTCGACGTGGGCGGCCGGCCGCCGCACTCGCTGCACGCCTATTTCCTGCTCGCCGGCGATCCCAAGGTGCCGATCATCTACGAGGTCGACCGCATCCGCGACGGCAAGAGCTTCACCACCCGCCGCGTGGTCGCGATCCAGCACGGCCAGGCGATCTTCACCATGGCGGTGTCGTTCCACCGCGACGAGCCCGGCATGAGCCATCAGGCGCCGATGCCGGACGTGCCGTCCCCGGAGCAGCTGCCGGACGAGGCCGACATCAAGGCGCGCGTGCTGCCGCTGATGCCGGATCCGGTGCGCCGCTACTACGAGCGCGAGCGGCCGATCGAATGGCGGCCGGTCGAGCTCGACCGCTATCTCGGCAAGAAGATCGAGAACGGCCGCTTCCATGTCTGGATCCGCGCCACCGGGCGCCTCCCCGACGATCCGGCGATCCATCAGTGCGTGCTCGCCTACGCCTCCGACATGCTGCTGCTCGATTCGGCACTGATCCCGCACGGGCGCACGGTGTTCGAGAAGAGCCTCATGGCCGCGAGCCTCGACCACGCGCTCTGGTTCCACCGCCCGTTCCGCGCCGATGACTGGCTCTTGTATGCCCACGACAGCCCCAATCTCTCGGGCTCCCGCGGCTTTTCCCGCGGCCTCATCTTCAGTCGCGATGGGAGGCTGATCGCCTCGGTGGCCCAGGAGGGCTTGCTGCGCGAGCGTCGGACCGACCCGCCGGCCGATCCCGCCAAGCGCACGGACTGAAGATCTTTCGTTCGCTGCGGTGCTTCCGATACCCCCGGGATAGGACAAACGGACTGTCCTGATCTGCCCACAGCTTAAACATTTTGCCTGCGCAGACGGCAAACGAATCGCTTAAATTTTCACCGCAAGGCGGATATTGTGCACAAGCACTGAGCGGGGGAAAAATTCATGAAACTGGTCATCGCCATCATCAAGCCCTTCAAGCTCGAGGAGGTTCGCGACGCGCTGGTCGCGGTCGGCGTGCATGGCATGACGGCGAGCGAGGTCAAGGGCTACGGCCGCCAGAAGGGGCACACCGAAATCTACCGCGGTGCCGAATACGCCGTGAATTTCCTGCCCAAGATCCGGATCGAGGTGGCGGTGCCGTCGGACCGCGTCGGCAGCGTGGTCGAAGCCGTGATCGCGTCCGCCAAAACCGGACAGATCGGCGACGGCAAGATCTTCGTCACGACGATCGAGCAAGCCGTGCGCATCAGAACCGGCGAGACCGACGTCGACGCCTTGTAAGCGTTCAAGGCATCGAGAGGGGGGACATCATGCAATCGAAAACTGCAGCCGGCCGCATTGCGTCCGGCATTGCCGCTGCGACGAGTTTTGTCCTCGTCGCGTCGCCGGCGCTGGCGCAGGACGCCGCGTCGAAGATCGATGCGGCGGACACCGCCTGGATGATCTCGGCCAGCGGGCTGGTGCTGATGATGACGATCCCGGGCTTGGCGCTGTTCTATTGCGGAATGGTGCGCAAGAAGAACGTGCTCGCCACCATGGCGCAAAGTCTCGCTTGCACCGCATTGTGCTCGCTGCTGTGGTTCGCGGTCGGTTACAGCCTGAGCTTCGTGGGCGATGGACCCTGGCTCGGAACCTTCGAGCGTCTGTTCCTGCGCGGCACCGGCATGGAGGCGACGAGCGCGTTCGCGCCGACCATCCCGGAACTGCTGTTCATGTTCTATCAGATGACGTTCGCGATCATCACCGTCGCGCTGGTGGCAGGCGCGGTCGCGGACCGTATGCGGTTCTCCGCGTTTCTGTGGTTTGCCGCGGGCTGGCTGCTCTTGGTCTATGTGCCGATCGCGCATTGGGTATGGGGCGGCGGCTTTCTCGCCAGGGCGGGCGTCCTCGATTTTGCCGGCGGCACCGTCGTTCATCTCAACGCCGGCATCGCCGGTCTGGTGGCGGCTTGCGTCCTCGGCAAGCGTCACGGTTACGGCACGGACAATTTCGCGCCCCATGACCTGTCGCTGGCGGTGATCGGCACGGGTCTGCTTTGGGTCGGATGGCTCGGTTTCAACGGCGGCTCGGCGCTCGGCGCCAATCCGCGCGCGGCGTTCGCGATCACCGCCACCCACCTTGCCGCCGCGACCGGCGCGCTCACCTGGATGTTCCTGGAATGGTGGATTCGGCGCAAGCCCTCGGTGCTCGGCATGATCTCGGGCGCCGTCGCCGGTCTCGGCACCATCACGCCGGCGTCGGGCTTCGTGCTGCCCTGGCACGGCGTGATCATCGGCCTGATCGCCGGCGCCCTTTGCTTCTGGGCGTGCACGTGGCTGAAGCTGCGGATCGGATACGACGATTCGCTCGACGTGTTCGGCGTCCACGGCATCGGCGGCGCAACCGGCACGTTGCTCACTGGCGTGTTCGCGGTCGCGGCGCTGTCCGCGAGCTCCGAGGGGCCGGGATCGTCCGGGCTGCTGGAGGGCAACGCGCGGCAGGTGCTGATCCAGCTTTACGCCATCGTTGCGGTGCTGCTCTGGTCCGGCGTGTTGACCTACATCCTGCTCAAGGTCATCGCGTTCCTCGTGCCGTTGCGGGTGAGTCAGCAGCACGAGATCGAAGGTCTCGACCTGACCCAGCACGGTGAAGCGCTGCAGTAAGCCTCCCGGCGCCGCCTGCGTGCGGAGGAAGCTGGTTCTTTGACCGACCCTCGGCCCCGGGGCCCGGGTAGGTAAGAATGGCCGCGGACGCTTTTCCGGCGTCGATTCCCATGCCTATGCCCTGGGCATTGGATTGCCCCCGAATCCACGATTAAAATTTGTGCAGGCTTGGTCGGTCTTTGTGCGGCAGTTGACAAAAGGTCGCAGCCGCCCCCCGGCTATTATGCAAATGTCCTTTGTTTCCATGCACTTGTGAGCCTTGCCGCCAACTGGCACGGGGCTTGATTCGTGGCCCTGGTGTTGCCGCACGCGGCGTCGCCTCGCGCGGCACCGCACAACGAAGACTGCCCACAACCTGCACCCGCAGGGATGGGGCCCAAGCGGGGGTTGAAACCCATGAAAATCGTCATGGCCATCATCAAGCCTTTCAAGCTCGACGAGGTCCGCGACGCTCTGACTGCGATCGGCGTGCACGGGATGACCGTGACGGAGGTCAAGGGATATGGGCGCCAGAAAGGCCACACGGAAATTTATCGTGGCGCCGAATATGCCGTGAGCTTCCTGCCGAAGATCAAGATCGAAGTGGCGGTCGCGACCGACCAGGTCGACAAGACCATCGACACCATCACCACCGCCGCCAAGACCGGTCAGATCGGAGACGGCAAAATCTTTGTCCTCACGCTCGATACCGCCGTGCGCATCCGCACCGGCGAAACCGATACCGCAGCTCTTTGAACCCGCACTCAAACGTCTAGCGACAGGAGTTAGACCCATGACGTTCAAGAAACCAGCCCGTGCGGGATTCGTGGCCCTCGCGCTCGGGGTTTTCTTTGTTCTGTTCCTGAGCATTGCGGTGATCGACCGCTCCTACGCCGAGGAGGCGGCCGCGCCGGCCGCAGCCCCCGCGGCGGAAGCCGCCGCGCCGCCCGCCTGCGCCGGCAACGCCGATCCGAAATTGGCGGTGCTTGAGAATTGCACGCCCAATTCCGGCGACACCGCCTGGATGCTCACCTCCATGGCGCTGGTGTTGATGATGACGATCCCCGGTCTCGGCCTGTTCTACGGCGGCATGGTCCGCAAGAAGAACGTGGGCGACACCGTGATGACCAGCTTCGCCATCACCTGTCTCGTCAGCATTCTCTGGCTGATCTGCACCTACAGCTTGGCATTCCGATCGGGAACGCCGTTCATCGGCGGCCTCGACCGCGCCTTCCTGCAGGGCATCGTAAGCGACATCTCGAAGGGCATCGGCAATCCCAATCCGCTGGCGCCGACCATCCCCGAGACCGTCTATCTCTGCTTCCAGCTCACCTTCGCCATCATCACCCCGGCGCTGATCGCGGGCGCCTTCGCCGAGCGCATGAAATTCTCCGCGATGTTGTGGTTCATCGGCCTGTGGGCGATCTTCGTCTATTCGCCGATCGCGCATTGGGTGTGGGGCCCGGACGGATTCCTCGCCGCGGGCAATTCCGACAACTACATCAAGGTTCTCGACTTCGCCGGCGGCACGGTCGTGCACATCAACTCGGGCGTGGCCGGGCTGATGGCCTGCCTCGTCCTGGGCAAGCGAAAAGAGACCGGCCCGGGACACAACATGGTGCTTACCTTCATCGGCGCCGCGCTGTTGTGGGTCGGCTGGTTCGGCTTCAACGCCGGCTCGGCGGTAACCGCGGGTATGCAGGCCGGCATGGCCATGCTGGTGACGCACATGGCGACCGCGGTGGCGGCATTCACCTGGATGATCGTCGAGTGGATGATGCGCGGCAAGCCGACGGTGATCGGCATCTGCACCGGCGCCGTCGCGGGCTTGGTGGCCATCACCCCGGCATCGGGCTTCGTCGGGCCGATCGGCTCGGTCTGCATCGGCATCGCCGCCGGCGCGGTGTGCTACTGGGGCTGCACCGGCTTGAAGCACATGTTCGGCTATGACGACGCGCTCGACGCCTTCGGCGTACACGCCGTCGGCGGCGTCGTCGGCGCCTTGCTCACCGGCGTGTTCGCGATCGAGCAATACGGCGGCACCGCGGGCCTGATCGAAGGCAATGCGGTGCAGGTGCTCAACCAGGCCGAAGGCATCCTCATCGTGCTGGTCTACGACGCCATCGTGTCGCTGATCATCCTCAAGATCGTCGACATCTTCATCGGACTGCGCGTCAGCGACGAGGTGGAGCGCGAGGGTCTCGATCTCGCCCTTCACGGCGAGACCGTGCACTGACGGGATACGGTTAGGGCGGAGACCCGGCACCGCCCTTGCCGTCGAGGGGCCCCAGCGCAAGCTGGGGCCCCTCACTTATTGCATGCCTGCGGCCCGGAGGAAGCGGAGCGCCGTCCGCGGTCGCCGCCTGCCATCCGCCCCCGATGCACCGATGGTTAATCGCGCCTTAACCTCGCCGCACCTATGGTACGACAACCCTTGCGCGGCGGGTGTGGCGCCGCTTTATCGATGTTCATGACCGCCGCCGAACGCGAGACCTCTCCCGCGCCCGCCCGTGCCGATATTGGCCGCTCGCCGTTCGTGCGGCTGCGCGAGCTTTTGGGCGATGCCGAACCGGGCCAGCCCGCGATCAGCCTGGCGGTGGGCGAGCCGCAGCATCCCGTGCCGTCGTTCGTCGGCTCCGTCGTGGCCGCCCATATCGACGAGTTCGGCCGCTATCCCATGAACAAGGGCCTCGACGCGTTCTGCCAGGCAGCCGCCGGCTGGCTCGGGCGGCGCTTTGCGCTGCCGCGCGCGATCGATCCCGCAAGCGAAATCCTGGTGCTCAGCGGCTCGCGCGAAGGGTTGTTTCTCGCCGCGCTGGCGGCCGCGCGCTGGGCCAGCGGCCGACGCGGCCGCCCGGCCATGCTGATCCCCAATCCGTTCTACGCCGCCTATGCCGCCGGCGCCGTGGCGGCGAATTGCGAGCCCGTCTATCTGCCAGCCACCGCGGCGACGGGCTTTCTTCCCGATCTCGACGCGCTCCCCGACGAATTGCTCGCGCGCACGGTCGCCTTCTTCATCGCTTCGCCCGCCAACCCGCAGGGCGCGGTGGCGGACCTCTCCTATCTTTCGCGCATCGTCGGGCTCGCCCGGCGATTCGGGTTCCTGGTGTTCAGCGACGAGTGCTACTCCGAAATCTATACCCGGCACCCGCCCGCCGGCATGCTGGAAGCGGCCGGTCCCGACTTTGCCAATGTGGTCGAGTTTCAGTCGCTGTCCAAGCGCTCGAACCTGCCCGGATTGCGCATCGGCTTCGCCGCCGGCGACCGGACGTTCCTCGCCCGCTTCCTCGAGTTGCGCAACGTCGCGGCGCCGCAGGTACCGATGCCGATGCAGCGGGTGGCGATCGCCGCCTATGGCGACGAGGCCCATGTGGAAGAAAATCGCCGGCTCTACGCGCAAAAGTTCGATCTCGCCGACCAGATCATCGGCGACCGCTACGGCTACCGGCGGCCGGCCGGCGGTTTCTTCTTGTGGCTCGACGTCTCGCAGCAAGGCGGCGATGAGGCCGTGGCGCTGCGGCTCTGGCGCGAGGCGGGTCTGCGCGTCGTGCCCGGCCGTTATCTCGCGCGCGATCAGGCCGACGGCTCCAATCCCGGGCGCGGCTACATTCGCGTCGCCATGGTACAGGACCAGGAGACCACGGCGCTGGCGCTGCACCGCCTGGTCGCGGCATTGGGTTGAGGAACGTCATGCCGGCCATCGACCGCGGCCTCGACTCTCTGAGCTTCCTCCCCTACGCCGTGCGCGATGCGCTGCGCCGGCGCCTGCGCGAGTTCGGCGGTCTCACCCTGATCGGGCTTTCGACCTTGCTCGCGCTCGCGCTTGCGACCTGGTCGGTGCAGGATCCGTCGCTCAGCCACGCCACCAATGCGCCGATCCGCAACATGCTGGGCATGTCCGGCGCCATCGTCGCCGACCTGGTGATCCAGCTCCTCGGCGTGGCGGCGCTCGCGCTCATCCTGCCGGTCGCCATTTGGGGCTGGCGCCTCGCCACCCATCGTCCATTGCGGCACGAGCGCATTCGCCTCGCGTTCTGGGCGCTCGCCGTGCTGCTGGCCGCGGCCAGCGCGGCCTGCCTGCCGCGCAGCGCCGGCTGGCCGCTGCCCGTCGGGCTCGGCGGCGTCATCGGCGACTGGCTGCTGCGGCTGCCGGCCCTGCTCCCCGGCGGAACGCTTTCCGGGCTGGCGCGCGGCGTCGTCGCCGGCGCCGCCGGCGCGGCAACGCTGGTCTGCCTGGCGATCGCCGCGGGCTTCGGATGGCAGGCCGATGAGCCCGACGACGACGAGCCCGCCGATGACGAGGAGCGCGGATCGGTATCGCTCGGCTGGATCACCCACGGTTTCCTCAGTCTCAAGGCGCGGGTCGCCCGCCTGCTGACGCGGCGCAGCCCGCCGCGGGCGGCGGTTCGCGGCGAGGCGCCGGCGCAGCAGGTTCGCACCGAGCCGCGTTTCGACGAGAGCGCGCGCGCCCCGCTGCAGCCGCGCTTGGCGCCGGAGGCGGATGACGCGGACGACGAGGAGGACGACACCCCCTCCCGAGCGCCGCGCAAGCCGAAAGCCGCGCCGCGCGTGCCGCGAAAATCGAGCGGTGGTTATGTCCTGCCGCCGCTCGAGCACCTGGCCGCGCCGAAGACCATCGGGCGCGCCACGCTGAGCGCGGACACGCTGCAGGCGAACGCCACCGCGCTCGAGGGCGTGCTCGGCGACTTCGGCGTGCGCGGCGAGATCATCAATGCCCGGCCCGGCCCGGTGGTCACGCTCTACGAGCTCGAGCCCGCGCCCGGCATCAAGTCGTCGCGCGTGATCGGGCTCGCCGACGACATCGCCCGCTCCATGAGCGCGCTCTCGGCCCGCGTCGCCGTCGTCGCCGGTCGCAACGCGATCGGCATCGAGCTGCCCAACCCGACGCGCGAGAAGGTCTACCTGCGCGAGCAGCTCGCCAGCCGCGACTACGTCGACACCAGCGCGAAGCTGCCGCTCTGCCTCGGCAAGACCATCGGCGGCGAGCCGGTGATCGTCGACCTCGCCCGCATGCCGCATCTGCTGATCGCCGGCACCACCGGCTCCGGCAAATCCGTCGCCATCAACACCATGATCCTGAGCCTGCTCTACCGCCTGCGGCCCGAGCAGTGCCGGCTGATCATGGTCGATCCGAAAATGCTCGAGCTCTCCGTCTACGACGGCATCCCGCACCTGCTCACCCCCGTCGTCACCGATCCGAAGAAGGCCGTGGTCGCGCTCAAATGGGCCGTGCGCGAAATGGAAGAGCGCTACAAGAAGATGTCGAAGCTCGGGGTGCGCAATATCGACGGCTACAATTCGCGCGTGGCCGAGGCGAAAGGCAAAGGCGAGAAGCTCACCCGCACCGTCCATACCGGCTACGACAAGGAGAGCGGCGAGGCGATCTACGAGAACGAGGAGCTCGATCTCGAGCCGTTGCCGTACATCGTGGTCATCGTGGACGAGATGGCCGACCTGATGATGGTCGCCGGCAAGGACATCGAAGGCGCCGTGCAGCGTCTCGCGCAGATGGCGCGCGCGGCCGGCCTGCATGTGATCCTGGCGACGCAGCGGCCGTCGGTCGACGTCATCACCGGCACGATCAAGGCCAATTTCCCGACCCGCATCTCGTTCCAGGTCACTTCCAAGATCGACAGCCGCACCATCCTGGGCGAGCAGGGCGCCGAGCAGCTGCTCGGCCAGGGCGACATGCTGTACATGGCCGGCGGCGGCCGCATCAGCCGCGTGCACGGACCGTTCTGCTCCGACGAGGAGGTCGAGAAGGTCGTCCGCCACCTCAAGTCGCAAGGCACGCCGCAATACCTGGAAGCCGTCACCGCGGTGGACGAGGAGGACGAGGACGGCAATCCCGTCTTCGACGCGACCGGCATGGGCCAACCCGAGGGCGGCGACCTCTACCAGCAGGCGGTGCAGGTGGTCCTGCGCGACCGCAAGGCCTCGACCAGCTACATCCAGCGCCGGCTGCAGATCGGGTACAACCGGGCGGCCTCGCTCATGGAGCGCATGGAAAAGGAAGGCGTCGTCGGCCAGGCCAACCACGCCGGTAAACGTGAAATCCTGGTGGGCGAGGAGGACGCGGAACGCTATTGAGAATCCCGGCTAGTGTCGCGATTGCGAGGTTCGCATCACTGTGCGGCACCCTCATTTGCGAACTTCGGAATCGAGGGACACTAGCAACTTATTGATCTAGTGTGGTTTTGGTTCAGAAATCCGCATCTCGGACCCGCCGCAAGAATGATGCGGACTTCTGAACCGCCACACTAGCGCATGTTCCGGAAAAGTGGGAACCGGTTTTCCGAACAGAGCATGCGCAAAATCGAAGAATCTAGAGCGCATCACGATTCGACCCAATCGGGATGCGCTCTAGGGGGCCGTTAACTGGGCTTTCCGGCAATTCGTCGTCATCTCGCCACACCCGCCGGCTAGCGAGTCCACAGCAAGGCGGGACGTGGAGAGGGGATTATGGCCGGCACGAGCCAGGGGCTAGTGGTAGGCGTGGCGCTGCTGGGCATGGCCGCGCTGACGGCGGCGACCGCGGAGACCATTCCGCTGCCGACGCCCGCGCCGCTCCCGAAGGAAAGGGCTGCCTCCCCGGCGCGGCCCGCCGCGAGCGCGCAATCCGGGGTCTCCGGCCTGACGGCCGGCCTGAAATCGCTGTTCAATCTGGACAAGCAGCCCGAGGCCCCAGCGCCGGCGCCGACGGCGACCACCGCGGCTTTCACCCCGGCTCAGCGCGCGCAGGTCGACAAGGTCAGCGCCTATCTCTCGAGCGTGCAGCAGCTGGTCGGCGACTTCGTCCAGGTCGGACCAGACGGCAGCCGCGTCAGGGGCGAATTCTATGTCCAGAAGCCCGGCAAGATCCGCTTCGAATACGAGCCGCCGAGCCCGATCGAGATCATCGCCGACGGCCAGTCGGTGGTGGTGCGCGACCGCAAGCTCGCCACCCAGGATCTCTACCCGCTCTCGCAGACCCCGCTGCGCTTCCTGCTCTCCGACCGCATCGACCTCCTGAAAGAGACCAACGTGGTGGGCGTGCGCGCCGACGACGCCGTCGTCACCGTCACCATCGAGGAGAATCAGGCGCTCATCGGCACCAGCCGGCTGATGATGATGCTCGGCGCCAAGGATTTCCAATTGAAGCAGTGGACGATCACCGACCCGCAGGGCTACGACACCACGGTCGCGGTTTCCAATCTCGACAACAGCAAGCGGCCCGACCCCAACATGTTCAAGATCGATTATACCCGCTACGTGCAGTAAACGATCCGCCGGCGGTCATCGATCGGCGCCGGCGCAAGGATTCTTGACCTCCCACTCCGGGTGACTAGCGCATGTTCCGGAAAAGTGGGAACCGGTTTTCCGAACAGAACATGCGCAAAATCGAAGAATCTAGAGCGCATCACGATTCGACCCAATCGGGATGCGCTCTAGTTACTGGCGTGTATCGGCCAAGCGGCGCTCGCCGCGACCGCCGGCACGAATTCACGTCCGAGGATTGACAGGCTCTATCCGCCCTCGCCTTCCGATGACCGCTTGCCGACGCACCGATTCCCGATCCTGATGCGGCTGACCGTCACCACCTGGAACATCAATTCGGTGCGGCTGCGCATCGACGCGGTCGCGAAGTTTGTGAAATCGGTCCGGCCCGACGTTCTCTGCCTGCAGGAGACCAAATGTCCCGACGACAGGTTTCCGCTCAAGCGCTTCAAGCGTCTCGGCTACGAGCACATCGCGCTTAACGGGCAGAAGGGCTATCACGGCGTGGTCGTGCTCTCGCGGATGCCGTTCGAAAGCTTCAACGTCCAATCCTTCTGCGGCAAGACGGACTGCCGCCACGTCTCGGCCGTGCTGGGCGAGCGCGCCGGCCTGCGCGATCCGATCACGCTGCATAATTTCTACGTGCCGGCCGGCGGCGACGTCCCGGATCCGGCGGTGAATCCGAAATTCGCGCACAAGCTCGCCTTTCTCGACGAGATGCGAGCGTCCGCCGCGCTGCGCTGCCACGACGGCAACCGCATGATCCTGGTCGGCGATCTCAACGTGGCGCCGCTCGAGCACGATGTCTGGAGCCACAAGCAGATGCTTCGCGTCGTGTCGCACACGCCGATCGAATGCGAGAAGCTCGCCGCCGCGCAGAAGGACGGTGGCTGGGTCGATGCCATGCGGATGCTGGTGCCGGAGCCTGCCAAGCTCTACACGTGGTGGAGCTACCGCTCTCCGGACTGGGAAGCGGCGGACAAGGGCCGTCGGCTCGATCACATCTGGGTCGCGCCCGCACTTGCCGACCGGGTCAGCGGCATGCGGGTGCTGAGACATTTGCGCGGCTGGCGCCGTCCGTCCGACCACGTTCCCGTCACGGCGACGCTGGAGGTTTAGTTTCTGCGCCTTCCAGGCGCAGCGCGGCACGAAGCCGCAACGGCGCTACGCTGCATCGACGACACCAGCGGCGCCTGCAATCACTTCGGCTCGAGCGCGTCGAGCACGGCGCGCACGTTGGACATTTCGCGCGTCGACTGATCGAGTTGCGCCGCCATGATGTCGCGCAGCCTGCGCGCCGCCTCGGGAAAACTGTCCAGCATCCTGATGAAAAGCGGCCGCGGAATGCACAGCACGGTCGAGGGCTCGAGCGCCTTCGCGGTCACCATCTGCTTGGTGGCGGTGAACAGCGCGATCTCGCCGATCAGCGCGCAGGGCCCAACCGTGACGTCCGCGCCGCCTGCCGCCGACGACAGGCTGAACCTGCCCTCCTGGACGACAAAGCCGCCATCGGCCTCATCGCCGGCGGTGAACAGCGCCTCGCCGCTATGGATGTAGCGCGTCTCCGCGCCGATCGCCAAAATGCGCAGTGCCTGACGGCCCAACAGACTGAACGTCGGCACACGTTCCAGCAAGCCGATGTCGTCGTCGATGGCCATGGGCGACGCTAGGGCACCAATTTGTAGCCACCCGCCTCGGTGACCAGGATGGACGGCGTGGCGGCATCCTTCTCGACCTTCTGACGCAGCCGATAGATGTGGGTCTCCAGCGTGTGGGTGGTGACGCCGGAATTGTAGCCCCAGACCTCCTGCAACAGCGTCTCGCGCGAGACCGGACGTTGGCCGGCGCGATAGAGGTAGCGCAGGATCGCGGTCTCCTTCTCCGTCAGCCGGACCTTGTTGCCCTTGGCGTTGAGCAGGATCTTGGAGCTGGGCCGAAAGGTGTACGGGCCGATGACGAACACGGCATCCTCGCTCGCCTCGTGCTGGCGCAGCTGCGCGCGGATGCGCGCGAGCAGCACCGCGAAGCGAAACGGCTTGGCCACGTAGTCGTTGGCGCCGGATTCGAGGCCGAGGATGGTGTCCGAATCGGTGTTGTGCCCGGTCAGCATGATGATCGGGGCCTTGAAGCCGTTCTTGCGCAGAATGCGCACCGCTTCGCGCCCGTCGACGTCGGGCAGGCCGACATCCATGATCACGAGATCGATCTGTCCGGCCTTGGCGGCCTGCACCCCCTTGGTCCCATTGTCGACTGCGATCGATTCGAATTCCTCGTGCAACGCGAGCTGCTCGACCAGCGCCTCGCGCAGCTCGGAATCGTCGTCCACGATCAGGATTTTGCGGGTGTTCGTCATTCCTCGCCCCTGGACCGGCGTCGCCCCGGAACGGCGTTGCGCGAAGTAGAGCATTCGGGGGTAAAAGAGCAAGCGGGTTTGCTACTTGGACGATATAGGCGCCCGGGTTGGGATATGAATGCTGGCTCCGCACGGCGTTGCTCGCGCGCGCTGATCCGGGTGCGCACGCGGCCGGGCGACCGGACCCGGGGCGTGCTGCTCGCCGGGCCGCTCGTGGTGCCGGTCGTGCTCGGCAGGGCGGGCGTCCGCGCCAACAAATGCGAGGGCGACGGCGCCACCCCGCGCGGGCGATTTCGGCTTGTCCGCCTGTGGTGGCGGGCCGACCGCCACCTCAGGCCACCGACCTTGCTGCCGGTCCGGCGCATTACCGCCGACCTCGCCTGGTGCGAAGATACCTCCGATCGGCGCTATAATCGCCCGTTCCGGCGCTCGGCCACTGAACCAGGCGACCGGCTGTGGCGGGAGGATCGACTCTACGATTTCGTCATCGAGCTCGACCACAACACCCGCCCCCGGGTCGCCGGGCGCGGCAGCGCGGTTTTCGTGCATCTGGCGCGGCCCAACCGGTCTCCGACAGCGGGATGCGTGGCGCTCGCGCCAAACGATCTCCGCCGTCTGCTCTCGGTCCTCGGACCCGGCACGCGCATCGCGATTCAAAGTTAGCCTTGGCTAGGCTAGGCTTGGTTGTCCTGCACTTGGCTGTCCTTTGCCCGGTGCCCGAAAATCGCCGTCCCCACCCGCACGTGGGTGGCGCCGAATGCGATGGCCAGCGGGAAATCCGCGCTCATCCCCATGGACAGAAGCGGCAGGGAGTTGCGTTTCGCGATCTTGGCGGTCAGGGCAAAATGCGGCGCCGGCGGCTCATGGGCCGGCGGAATGCACATGAGGCCGGCAATGGCGAGGCCGTAGCGTTCGCGACAAGTCTCAATGAACGCATCGGTCGTCTCCGGCAGCACGCCGGCCTTCTGCGGCTCGGCGCCGGTATTGACCTCGACGAACAGCGTGGGGCTGCGGCCCTGCTTGGCGATTTCCCGCGCCAACGCCTCGGCGAGGCTCGGCCGGTCGACGGAATGGATGGCGTCGAACAGCGCGACCGCCTCCTTCGCCTTGTTCGACTGCAGCGGGCCGACGAGATGGAGCTCGATGCCGGGATGGCGCGCGATCAGCGCAGGCCATTTCGCCTTCGCCTCCTGCACGCGATTTTCGCCGAACACGCGTTGGCCCGCGGCGATGACAGGCTCGATCGCGTCGGCGTCGAAGGTTTTCGAGATCGCGACCAGGGTCACCGCGGCCGGATCGCGCCGCGCCTCGACGCAGGCGCGCGCGATCTCCTCGCGCACCTTGGCCAGCGGCGTTGTGAGGACAGAGGCGGGGGCGGGGGCGTTCATCATGCCAACCTAGCACGATTGCGGGCATTGCCGTGCAATCCATCGCCGCGCTCGGTCGACCGGCTCCGTCGAGTCACTCCGTCGAGTCACTCCGTCGAGTCACTCCGTCGAGTCACTCCGTCGAGTCACTTGGCGTCGTGAAAGATGATCCCCAGCGTGTGGCGGTGGCCCGAGCGCAGGCGGCTGACGCCGTGTCGCATGTTGACGCGGTAGGTCCCGCGCGTGCCCTGCACCGGACGATGGTGCACGGGAAAGATCACGCCCTCGCCTTGCGTGAGCGGCACGACCTCGGCCCGCGACTGCATGCGCGGCCGCTGCTCCGTGAGCACGAACTCGCCGCCGGTGAAATCTTCGCCCGGGCGCGAGAGCAGGAACGTGACCTGCAGCGGAAACACGTGTTCGCCGTAGAGGTCCTGGTGCAGGCAATTGTAATCGCCGGCCCCGTATTGAAGCAGGAGCGGCGTCGGCTTGGTCTGCCCCGCCTTGTGACACCGCGCGAGATAGCTCGCGTGGTCGCCGGGATAGCGCACAGCGATCGCCATCGCCTCGTTCCAGCGATTGGCGATGCCGGCGAGCGGCGGATAGAGCGCGCCGCGCAGGATCGCCACCCATTCCGGCAGCGGATAGGCGAAGTATTTGTACTCGCCGCGGCCGAAGCCGTGCCGCGCCATCACCACGCGGCTGCGAAACGGCGCATCCGCCTCATAGGTCCGCGCGAGCGCGGCACATTGCTCGGATGTCAACAGCGGCCCGGTCGTGGCGCAGCCGTGGGCATCCAATGCCGCCGCCATGCTCGCCCAGTCGAGCGCGGCGACGCGGGTGGCGAGCGAGCCCGCCGCCGGCGCGGGCGCGCGCTCGCGCCGCGCGGTCATCGCCGCGGTCATGCCGCTTTCTCCCGCGCCAGCAGGGCGCGCTTGCGCGCGATGCCCCAGCGATAGCCCGACACGGATCCATCCGTGCGCACCACGCGGTGACAGGGAATGGCGACGGCGATCGCATTGGATGCGCAGGCCTGCGCCACCGCGCGCACCGCCTTGGGCTTGCCGATGCGCTGCGCGATCTGGCTGTAGCTCGCGGTCGATCCCGCCGGGATGTCGCGTAGCGCGTTCCAGACGCGCTGCTGGAACGCGGTGCCGCGGATGTCGAGCGGCAGATCGAGGCCTTGCGCCGGTGCTTCCACGAAGCCGACCACCTTGGCGACGAATTGTTCGAACGCCTGGTCGCCGCCAATGAGCCGCGCGCTGGCAAAGCGATCCTGCAGGTCCCGCACCAGCGCATCGGGATCATCGCCGAGCTCGATGGCACAGATGCCCTTGTCGGTCGCCGCGACCAGGATTGCGCCGAGCGAGCATGCGCCGACCACGAAGCGGATGACGTTGCCGCTGCCGCCGCCGCGGAATTCGGTCGGCGTCATGCCCAGCAGGCCGGGCGCGGCGGCGTAGAAGCGGCCGTTGGAGTTGAAGCCCGCGCCGTAGATCGCCGCCGTGACGGTGTCGCAGGAGGCGAGCTCCGCGCGCACGCGCTTGCCGCGATGGGCATCGGCGTAGGCTTTGGGCGTCACGCCGGTCACGGCCTTGAACACGCGGTGAAAGTGGAAGCGGCTCAGCCCGGCGGCCTGCGCCAAGGCATCGAGGCTCGGCATCTCCTCCGCCTGTTCGATCAGCCGGCACGCCTTGGCCACCGCGGCGGCCTGCCGATCGGCGAGCGCGGGCTCGTTCGGCCGGCAGCGCTTGCAGGGGCGAAACCCGGCACGTTCGGCGTCCGCGCAGGTGCTGTGAAACGCCACATTCTCGCGGCGCGGCAGCCGCGCGGCGCAGGACGGGCGGCAATAGACGCCGGTCGTTCGCACGGAATAGACGAACGTGCCGTCGGCCGCGCGCTCGCGCCGCTCGACCGCGCGCCAGCGCGCGTCGTCGTTCGACGGTCGTGCCGGTGGCAGCGATGCTCGGCGGGTTGCCATGGTCAGGGACGACATTTCTCCGCTCCATCAGGTTGGCACGGAACGTGGGGTTCCGTCTCCTGCCGGACAAGTTAGGGATCGCAGCAGCGCAAGCACTCCGCTCCTTGCTGTCAAATCGCAGATAACGGCGCCAGGCGGAATCCGCAGCCCGCACGAGCCACCCGGCCGACCGCGCAGTCCCGCGCCGCCGGCCGCCTCGCATCAGCGGCGGGGCCCGACGGTGGGCCGGCCGACCGCGGGGACCGTTGACCCCATCGGCGCTTTCATGTCCAAGTGCAGCGCAACATGGACGGGACGCACCATTTATTAGCGTCCAGCCGGTAGTTCTTGCGTTCCGTCCCGGACTCTCCGGAAGGGGAAAATTGCGGCAAAGAGGCCGATGACCACCGAACGCTACAACGCCGGCGAGGCCGAGGTCCGCTGGCAGAAGGTCTGGGACGAACGCGGCATCTTTGCCACCCGCAACGATGACCCGCGCCCGAAATACTACGTGCTGGAGATGTTCCCCTATCCTTCGGGGCGCATCCATATGGGGCACGTGCGCAACTACACCATGGGCGACGTGGTCGCGCGCTTCAAACGCGCCATGGGCCTCAACGTGCTGCACCCCATGGGCTGGGACGCCTTCGGCATGCCGGCGGAGAACGCCGCCATGGAGCGCAAGGTCCATCCCAAGGCCTGGACCTACCAGAACATCGCGGCGATGAAGGCGCAGCTCAAGTCGATGGGCCTCTCGCTCGACTGGACGCGCGAGATCGCCACCTGCGACCCCGCCTATTACAAGCACCAGCAGAAGATGTTTCTCGACTTTCTGCGGGCGGGCCTGGTGGAGCGCAAGCTCGGCAAGGTGAACTGGGATCCGGTCGATCGCACCGTGCTCGCCAACGAGCAGGTGATCGACGGGCGCGGCTGGCGCTCCGGCGCGCTGGTGGAGCAGCGTGAAATGCCGCAGTGGTACTTCGGCATCACCAGGTTTGCCGAGGATTTGCTGCAAGCGCTCGATCGCCTCGAGCGCTGGCCCGAGAAAGTGCGCGTCATGCAGACGAACTGGATCGGCCGCTCGGAGGGCCTGCACGTCCGTTTCGCGCTCGATCCCTTGACGACCCCGGGCGGAGAAGCCGAGCTCGAGGTCTTCACCACCCGCCACGACACGCTGTTCGGCGCCAAGTTCATGGCGCTGTCACCCGATCATCCGCTCGCCGCCGCCGCGGCGGCAAAAGATCCCGCGCTCGCGCAATTCATCGCCGAATGCAAACGCCACGGCACGGCGCAGCAGTTGATCGACACCGCGGAGAAGCTCGGCTTCGACACCGGGATGAAGGCGATCCATCCCTTCGATCCGGATTGGAAGCTCCCGGTCTATGTCGCCAATTTCATCGTGATGGACTACGGCACCGGCGCGATCTTCGGCTGCCCCGCGCACGATCAGCGCGACCTCGATTTCGCCAACAAATACGGGCTCGGCAACACGCCGGTGGTGTGTCCGCCGGGACAGGAACCGAAGGCCTTCGTCATCACCGACACCGCCTACGAAGGCGACGGCCGCATGATCAATTCGCGCTTCCTCGACGGCATGACCATCGAGCAGGCGAAGCAGGAGGTGGCGCGTCTGCTCGAGCACGCGTCGCGGGACGGCCGTCCGGTCGCCGCGCGGCAAGTCAATTTCCGCCTGCGCGATTGGGGCATTTCGCGCCAGCGCTATTGGGGCTGCCCGATCCCGGTCATCCACTGCGAGCGCTGCGGCATCGTGCCGGTGCCGGAGAGCGACCTGCCGGTCAAGCTGCCGGACGACGTCGACTTCGACCGGCCGGGCAATCCGCTCGAACGCCACCCCACCTGGAAGAACGTCGCATGTCCGACATGCGGCGGCCCGGCGCGGCGCGAAACCGACACCATGGACGTTTTCGTCGATTCGTCCTGGTACTTCGCGCGCTTCACCGATCCGTGGATCGACACCGCGCCCACCGACCGGCGGCAGGTCGATTACTGGCTGCCGGTCGATCAATATATCGGCGGCGTCGAGCACGCGATCCTGCACCTGCTCTACAGCCGCTTCTTCACCCGCGCGATGAAGGCGACGGGGCATGCCGGGCTCGACGAGCCGTTCGCGGGGCTGTTCACCCAGGGCATGGTCGTGCACGAGACCTATCGGGCGGCGAACGGGGAATGGGTCATGCCCGCCGAGGTGAAGGTGGAAGGCACCGGCGCAGAGCGCCGCGCCAAGCTGATCGCGACCGGTGAGGCAGTCGAGATCGGCGCGATCGAGAAGATGTCGAAATCGAAGAAGAACACCGTCGACCCCGACGACATCATCGGCAGCTACGGCGCCGATACCGCGCGCTGGTTCATGCTGTCGGACTCGCCGCCCGAGCGCGACGTGATCTGGACCGAGGAGGGGGTGCAGGGCGCCTGGCGCTTCGTGCAGCGGCTCTGGCGCCTGGTGCGCGAAGCCGGCGAACTGGCCTCGCCCGTCGACGTCCCGCGCCCGGCGGCCTTCGGCGAGGCGGCGCTCGCCTTGCGCAAGGCCGCCCACCGCGCGCTCGCGCACGTCTCGGAGGACATCGAGCGGCTGCGCTTCAACGTCTGCGTCGCCCATATCTACGAATTCGCCAATGCCTTCCAGACCTCGCTCGCCAGCCTCGAAACCGAGCCGACGGACGACTATCGCTGGGCGGCGCGGGAGGCGGTCGACATCCTGGTGCGGCTGTTCCACCCGATGATGCCGCATTTGGGGGAGGAGTGCTGGGCCGCGCTCGGCCACAAAACCCTTGTTGCCTCCGAGGGTTGGCCGAAACTCGAGCCGGAATTGCTGGTCGAAAACATGATCACACTTCCGGTCCAAATCAACGGTAAGAAGCGCGCGGATGTCACAGTCGCCCGAAATGCGGCAAAGACCGACATCGAGACTGCCGTTTTGGCCCTCGATGCGGTAAAACGGGCGCTCGAGGGCAGGCCGCCCAAGAAGGTGATCGTGGTACCGCAGAGGATCGTCAATGTGGTGGCATGACAAGCGCCGAGGCCCCTCCGGTTCCCCTCCTCCTTGTGGGACGGGGTTGCCGCTGGCGCCACACGCGCCATCCCCCTCCCCGACCCACAAGGGGGGAGGAAGATTCTTGCGCGCGGCGGCCGCGCTGGCGATCGCCGCGCTCGCGGGCGGCTGCTTCCAGCCGCTCTATGGCGACCAGTCCCCGACCGGCGGCCCGGTCTTGCGCGACCAGCTCAGCGCCGTGGATATCGTCCAGATCCCGGCTCCGAAGGGGAGCGACGAGTCGCGAATTGCGGTCGAAATCCGCAATGCGCTGTTGTTCGACTTCACCGGCGGCGGCGTGTCCGCTTCGCCCACCCATCGGCTGAGGATCAACATCAGCTCCACGCGCGCGTCGATCATCGTCGATGTCAACACGTCGCGGCCGGATATCGAGAACTACGGAATCAACGCGACCTATTCACTGGCCGAGATCGCGACCAACAAGGTCGTGGTGACCGGACAGACCTTCGCACGCGTGTCCTACGATATCCCCGGCCAGGAGCAGCGGTTCGCCCGCGTGCGCGGATTGCGTGACGCGGAGAACCGGGCGGCGAAGGTGATCGCCGACAATATCAGGTCGCGGCTCGCTTCCTATTTCATTGCCGGGACTTGAGATCGCCTCTCGCTGAGTTGTCCGGCATTAGAGCGCATGTTCTGTTCGGAAAACCGGTTCCCACTTTTCCGGAACATGCGCTAGGTAGCAAACACACCAACTCTGCTGGCGACGTAGGCTGCCTGCTTTGCTACCATTTAGGCGATGCGCGATCCGGTGTCGCCTGACCCCCATCAAATCCCGTCTGGCATCCCATGGCGGCAATGGCTCCGTTGGGCGCTCTTTATCGCTGCCATCATCGTAATCGTTATGATCCTTATCGGCGTCAGCGCCACAAAGCCGTGGTTCTGGGGCTTGTTCTCGCGATGAACGTCTTTGTTGTGAGCGGCTTGGTCAAATGCCGCGCCGAGCTTGCCGGCGAGATCGAGCGAACTCATGAAGCCTTGCGCGAGATGGTTCTCGAGCTTTCTCGGCGCCGGCAGCGAAAACACAAGCCAAATCAGGCTTGCTGCATTGCGACCTGCTAGCGCATGTTCCGAAAAAGTGGGAACCGGTTTTCCGAACAGAACATGCGCAAAATCGAAGAATCTAGCAGGCAAACCGTGCGCGTGCTCTGATCCGCGCTGACGTGCTATGCACCGTCGGCGGATATCGATGCATGCCTTCCGCCGGGTGTGACGGCAGAAACCGGGGCAAAAAGCCTGCATGGTCGCGTTGAAAGGGTCCGACATCGACAGGTTCGTCGCGCGGCCCGATCCGGCGCGGCCGATCGTCCTGGTGTTCGGACCGGACGCGGGCCTGGTGCGCGAGCGCGCGGAAGCGCTCGTGCGCCTGTCGGTCGACGATCCCAGCGACCCGTTTCAGCTCGCGCGCCTCGACGGCGACGAAATCGCCGGCGAGCCCACGCGGCTGGTCGAGGAGGCCAGCACCATTCCGCTGTTCGGGGGCCGGCGTGCCATCTGGGTGAAAGCCGGCGGGCGCAATCTTGCTCCGGCGGTCGAAGCGCTCATCCCCTGCTCCTCGCCGGACTGCCGGGTGGTGATCGAGGCCGGCGATCTCAAACGCAACGCGCCCCTGCGCGCCGTGTGCGAGCGCGCAAAGAACGCGGTGGCCCTGCCCTGCTACGCCGACGCGGAAAAAGATCTGGTTCGCCTCATCGATGACGAGATGCGCGCGGCGGGTCTGTCCATATCGCCCGCGGCACGTACCGCGCTCGTGCCCCTGCTCGGCGGTGATCGCCTTGCGTCGCGCCAGGAGCTGCGCAAGCTCGCACTGTTCGCGCTCGGCAACACCCAAGTGGAGCTCGAAGACGTCATGGCGGTGATTGCCGACGCCTCGACGCTGGCGCTCGACGCCTTGATCGATGCCGCCTTCGCCGGACGCACCGGCGAGCTCGAGACCCAGTTCGGCAAGGCCCGCACCGCGGGCACCGCGCCGGGCACGATCGTCTCGGCGGCGCTGCGTCAGGTGGCGCAGTTGCACAAGGCCAGGCTTGCCGTGGAGGACGGCGCATCGATCGGCGACGCGGCCGGCGGCATTCAGCCATTTGTGCATTTCAGCCGCAAAGCCGCGGTCGAGGCCGCGCTCAGGGCGTGGACGTCGGCACGGCTCGAACGGGCGATGGCACAACTCGCCGAGGCCGCGCTGGAAGCCCGCCGGCAATCCGCCATGGCCGAGGTGATCGCGCAGCGCGCGTTGCTGGCGCTCGCGGTGAATGCAAGGCGCAAGGAATGAACGAATAAGGGGGATAGCGATGATCCCATCTCTCGCAATCCTGGCGCGTTCGCCTCTGGCGCTGGCATGCGCGCTGGCATTCGCTGTCGGCGGGGCCGTGACCGCCCATGGGCAATCCTCCCCCAACCGGTCGATCAAGCTCGTCGTGCCTTTTGGCCCGGGCGGACCGACCGATGTTTCGGCCCGCATCGTTGCGCAGGTGATGCAATCGGCTCTCGGGCAGAGCGTCGTCATCGAGAACCGGCCGGGCGCGGGCGGTGCGCTCGGGTCGAAATCGGTCGCCAATGCCGACCCCGACGGCGCCACGCTGCTCATCGGCACGAGCGCAACGCTGGGCGTCGTGCCCGCGCTCGTGAAAAATCCGGGTTACGACCCGATCAAGAGCTTTGCCCCCGTCGCCAAGGTCGCGGACAGCACCCTTGCGCTGGTGGTGCCGGCAAATTTTCCGGCCAACTCGGTGGGTGAATTCGTCGCCTATGCCAAGGCCAATCCGGGCAAGCTGAGCTACGCCTCCGCCGGCGTCGGCAACCAGACGCAGCTGCTCGCCGAGCTGTTCAAATCGAAGGCCGGTATCGACGTCGTCCATGTGCCCTACAAGAGCGGCGCCGAGATGGTGACCGCGATTCTGAGCGAGCAGGTGCAGATGGCCTTTCCGGACGTGTCGATTCTGATCCCGCTCATCCGCGAGGGAAAGCTCAAGGCGCTCGCCGTCACCAGCGCGAAGCGGCATCCCCAGCTGCCGGAGATTCCGACCATGATCGAAAGCGGCATCCCCGACTACATCATGACGTTCTGGTCGGGCGTCGTCGCGCCATCGGGCACGCCGGCGGACATGGTCGACCGGCTCAATGCCGCGATCAATGATGGGCTGAGGTCGCAAGCCATTCGGGAGAACCTCGCGAAAGTCGGCGCGGTGGCGAGCCCGGGCTCGCCCAAGGAGTTCGCCGATTTCATCGCCGCCGAGACCACAAAGTGGCGCGCGGTGGCAAGGATGGCGGGCATCAGCTCGGATTGATGTATTGGCAATGTCTCGTGTCCCGGACGAGCGCGCGTTACGCGCGCGAAGATCCGGGACCCAGGGCGATACGACGTGCTTTGAGTCTCGTTCCGATTCGCTCCACTCGCCCGGGACGCGATCGCTTACAAAGCGCGGCTCATACCAACGGCACTAACCGGTGACCGTCATCCTGAGGCGCCCGCCGAAGGCGGGCCTCGAAGGATGAGCGGCCCCTGACTTGGCGGCGGCATACGGGCCGTCGCCCACCGATCTCGGGTTTACCCGAGATCGGAATAATAGTGCGCAAGTCGGCCTAAGCCGACTTGCGATGGCTCGCTTTCGCTCGCACCTCAGGGTGACGGGTCAGAGTGAGTCATTGTTGGCCGCCGATGGTATCACTCGAACTTCGCCGCGAGCTCCGGCTCGAACTCGCCATCGATCAGCACGAAGGCGACCACGCACGGCGCGCTGGAGCGATTGCTCCAGGCGTGGTTGGTGCCGCATTGCACCACCACGTCGCCGGCGCGAAGCTCGACGTCCCCGTCGTCCAGCACCATCGTGATCTCGCCCGCGAGCACGATCGCATAATCGATGGTCTCGGTTCGATGCATCAGCGGATGGCGGCCGCCCTTGCCGAAGGTCGCGGCCTTCTCGTTGCCGAGCGCGGCGAAGGCCGCCCGCGAGGCTTGCGCATCCATCTGCCGCACCGCCTCGTTTTCCGGCGGGAAATGATTGATGCGCAAAACCGTGCCGCGTTTGTCGGGCATCTGCCGGCGCGGACCCAGCGTCGGCTCCGGCGTGGCGGGCACGATGCGGGCCGGCGTGTCGCGCGTTCGCCAGACGTCGGTCGAGTACCACTCGGGATTAGCGGCATTGACGTGCACGAATGGCGCCGGACCATCGGAAATCACGATCGCCTTGCCGCGTTCGTCGTGTCCGGTGACCACCCGTCTGACCTGGTTGGCCATCGCCCTCCTCCATTGTGCTCGATTGATTCCCGGTCGGGCGCAATGGCGAAACGCAGTGCGCCGCCGTCAGGCGGATTCGTCCAGGGGCGGATCAGCTCTTTTCCAGGCGCCGCAGCACGTCGTCGAGCTGGTCGAGACCGCGATAGCGGATCTGCACCACGCCGCCTTGGCCGCGGTGATCGATCGTCACCGCCAGGCCGAGCGCATCCGACACGCGCCGCTCGAGCGCAATCGTATCGGCGCTTTTCGCCGCGCGCTTGCTGGTGCCCCTGCCCGCTCCCTTCGCACGATCCTTGGCCAGCGCCTCGACCTGGCGCACGTTGAGGCCGCGCGCGACGATGTCGCGCGCCATCTCCTCCGGATCGGCCGCGCCAATCAGCATGCGCGCGGCACCGGCCGTGATCTTGCCGGCATTGATGTAGGCCTTGACCGGCTCCGGCAGCTTCAGCAGCCGCAGCGTGTTGGTGACATGGCTGCGGCTCTTGCCGACGATCTTGGCGATATCGTCGTGGCTGTGGCCGTACTCGCCCGCCAGCGTCTGGTAGCCGCCCGCTTCTTCGAGCGGATTGAGGTCCGCGCGCTGCACGTTTTCGATGATGGCAAGCTCCAGCGCCTCGCCGTCGCTCGCTTCGAACGGCACGATCGGAATCTCGTGCAGGCCCGCGCGCTGCGCCGCGCGCCAGCGCCGCTCGCCGGCGATGATCTCGTAGGCGTCCCTGGCGCCCCGCACGGAACGCACGATCACCGGCTGGATGATTCCGCGCTCCTTGATCGATGCGGCCAGCTCGGCGAGCTCGCCTTCGGAAAAATTGCGCCGCGGATTGCGCGGATTGGGTCTGAGAAATTCGATCGGCACGCGACGTTGCGCGCGCGCACGCTCGCTCGTCGCGGTTTCGGCGCCGACGTCGCCCATCAGCGCGGCGAGGCCGCGTCCCAGCCGCGATCGGCCGTCCTCGGTCATGGCCATGTCTCCCGACCTCTCACGCCGCACCGTGCTGCTGGTCCGATTCGATTGCGTCCTGCGGACGCGGCGGGCGCGCAATCAGTTCCTTCTCGCGTTGAATGATCTCGGTCGCGAGCCGCAGATAAGCTTCGCTGCCGACGCATTTGAGATCGTAGACGAGCACCGGCTTGCCGTAGGACGGCGCCTCCGACACCCGCACGTTGCGCGGGATGATGGTGTCGTAGACCTTCTCTTTGCTGTTTGCGCGCACGTCGGCAACCACCTGGTTGGAGAGATTGTTGCGCGCGTCGTGCATAGTGAGCACGATGCCGTGAATCATCAGCTGGGGATTGAGCGTGGACTTCACGCTCGCCACGGTCTGCAGCAGCTGCGTCAATCCTTCGAGCGCGAAGAACTCGCACTGCATCGGCACCAGGATGGCATCCGCCGCCGCCATGGCATTGACGGTGAGCAGGTTGAGCGACGGCGGACAGTCGATCAGCACATAGCTGAAGTGGGCGACGCGCGGCGTCGCGGCGCGCAGCGGCGCCAGCGCGGTGCGCAGTCGAAAGGCGCGGTCGCGCTGCTGGCTGACCTCGAGCTCGAGACCGGACAGATCGAGCGTCGACGGCGCGATGGAGAGACGCGGAACCGCGGTCGCTAACACCGCATCGGCCAACGTGGCCTCGCCCATCAACACGTCGTAGGTCGAGTAGCGGCGATTGCGGCGATCGATGCCGAGCCCGGTCGAGGCGTTGCCCTGGGGATCGAGATCGATGATCAGCACCTGCTCGCCGATGGCGGCGAGCGCGGTGCCGAGATTGATCGCGGTCGTGGTCTTGCCGACGCCACCCTTCTGGTTGGCGATCGCGATCACGCGCGGCGGCTGCGGATTCGGGATCCGGGTCGCAAGCGGAATGACTTCGGGGGCTTCCACCGGCAGATCCGCAGGGTCGGTCATGGCATTGCGTCCAGCTTCGGAATCGCCTGAACCGCGAATTGGTCGGAATCTTATGGCCTTGTGCCGCCGCGCTCCAAACCCCGAATCACGACGATGCGGCCGGCCGGATCGGTGCGGCTCGGCACCAGCGTCGCATCGAGGTGCCGGGATTTTAACTCCGCGGCCGCGTCCTCAAGCTCAAGCTCTGCATGTTGTCCCTTCGCGAACAAGCCCATTGCGCCGCTTTTCCCCAGGAGGGGAAAGCATTGTGAAAGCAATGACTTAAGGGGGGAGACGGCGCGCGCCGTGACGACATGGGCCGGGCCCGCGAAGCGCGCGACGAAATCCTCGATGCGGGTCGCATGCACGACCGCCGGGGCGCCGGTGATGCGCTGCGCCTCGCGCAGGAAAGCCGCCTTTTTGCTGTTGCTTTCAACAAGATGGACGCTGGCCCCGGGCTTGCCGGCGAGCGCGCAGGCGATCACCAGGCCAGGGAATCCACCGCCCGAGCCCAGATCGATCCACACGCGCGCGCCCGGGGCAAGATCGAGAAGCTGAAGCGAATCGGCGACATGTCGCGTCCATAGATTCGAAACCGTGGATGGCGCGATGAGATTGGTCGTGCGCTGCCATGTCAGCAAGAGTTCAACAAACCGGTCGAGCCGTTCCGACGTTTCACGTGAAACAGGGGTGAGCGCGAGCGCACGCGCGCGATCGGCGGGGGAGACGGCAACCGGGGCGCGGGGCGCGCCGGGATCGGGGCACAGCCGGTGACCCCTGGGCATCAGGTGCCGGCGGCTTCGCGCTTGGCGCCCCGCTCCTTCCGTTTGAGGTGGGCAACGAGCAGCGTCAACGCCGCCGGAGTGACGCCGTCCATGCGCGCGGCCTGGCCGACGGTGCGCGGACGGGCGGACTGCAGTTTCTGCCGAACTTCGTTGGAAAGCCCGCGCAGCTGCGAATAGTCGAGGCCCTCCGGCAATTCCAGGCTTTCGTCCCGGCGGTAGGCCGCGATATCCGCGGCCTGGCGGGAGAGGTAGACGTGGTACTTGGCGTCGATTTCGACTTGCGTCGCAATCCTCGCGGGGAGATCGCCGAACCGGGGCCAGATGCGAGCAAGCTCTGCGATCCCGATATGGGGATGCGAGAGCAGCTCGAACCCACTTCGTCGCTGGCCATCCCTGTTCAACGCCAGCCCGTGACGATCCGCTTCGTTGGGGGTCAGCGAGACCGACTGGGCGAAATCGCGGGCCGCCGTCAGCGCCGCCGTCTTCTCCCGATGGCAGCGGCGGCGGACTTGGCCCACACAGCCGATCGCAATGCCTTTGTCGGTCAGCCGCTGGTCGGCATTGTCGGCGCGCAGCGTGAGCCGGTATTCCGCCCGCGAGGTGAACATCCGGTACGGCTCGGTGACCCCGCGCGTGACCAGATCATCAATCATAACAGCGAGATAGCACTCGGCGCGGTCGAAGGTGATGCCCCCTCCGGCGCCCGCAAGCGAGGCGGCGTTGAGGCCTGCCAGCAGGCCCTGCGCGGCCGCCTCCTCGTAGCCGGTCGTGCCGTTGATCTGCCCGGCCAGGAACAGCCCGCGCAGGCGCTTGGTCTCCAAAGTGGGCTTCAATTCGCGCGGATCGACGTGGTCGTACTCGATCGCATAGCCCGGCCGGACGACCCGCGCCTTCTCCAGCCCGGGAATGGTCGCCACCAGCGCGAGCTGGACCTCTTCCGGCAACGACGTCGAGATGCCGTTGGGATAGACGGTGGGGTCGTCGATCCCCTCCGGCTCGAGAAAAATCTGGTGCCCGTCGCGCTCGCCGAAGCGCACGATCTTGTCCTCGATCGAGGGGCAATAGCGCGGCCCCCGGCTCGAAATCTGGCCAGAATACATCGGCGAACGGTGGACGTTGGCGCGAATGATGCGATGCGTCGCCGCGTTGGTACGCGTGATCCCGCACTCGACCTGGGGCGTGCCGATCCGCTCGGTGAGCATCGAGAACGGCTCCGGCGGCTCGTCCCCCGGCTGCAGTTCCACGGCGGCCCAGTCGATGGTGCGGCCGTCGAGCCGGGGCGGCGTTCCGGTCTTCAGTCGCCCAAGGGCGAATCCGAGCCGTTCCAGGGTCAGCGACAGACCGACCGACGGCGCCTCGCCTGCCCGCCCCGCCGGTGTCTGGCGCTCGCCGATATGGATCAGGCCGCGTAGGAAGGTTCCGGTGGTGAGGACAACGGCCCCTGCCCCCAGTTCGCGCCCGTCGGCAAGCTTGAGCCCGGCGGTGCGTCCCTGGCGAACGATGAGATCGTCGGCCTCGGCTTCGATCGTCTCTAGGTTCGGCGTCTCCGCGATTGCCTGCTGCATGGCGCGGGCGTAGAGCCCGCGATCGGCCTGGGCGCGCGGCCCGCGCACCGCCGGACCCTTGCGGCGGTTGAGCACGCGGAACTGGATGCCGCCGACGTCGGCCACGCGCCCCATCAGACCGTCGAGGGCGTCGATCTCGCGCACCAGGTGTCCCTTGCCCAGGCCGCCGATCGCGGGATTGCAGGACATGGCGCCGATGGTGGCGATGCGATGGGTCACCAGCGCGGTGCTGGCGCCCATGCGCGCGGCGGCCGCGGCGGCCTCGCAGCCGGCATGGCCGCCACCGACGACAATGACATCGTATTGCCGGTTCATGGCTCGAATTCTCCGCCGGCGAGCTTTTATCCGACTGCGGGCTGCCCGTCCATTTTAGCGGGCTTTGAGCCCTGCCCTAACGCAGCGCGCTCCGCCTGCAGTGGGCGGAATGCCGCCCCGCTTCCTTGCCCTTGTTTCACGTGAAACATCGGCGCCGACACCTGCCGAGAGCGGCCGGCCCCGCTTTGACCGCGAGCTGCCGGGATCACGGGACCGCCGCGATGGCACCCGCGGTTATACCTTGCGCCGAGCGGATTCCCCGCGGAACCCCACCGGCGCGCCGCGCTGCGGTCCCCGTTGCCGGGCCGGCTACTTGCCGATGCAGAAATCCCGAAAGATCACGTCCAGAACATCTTCCACGTCCACCCGGCCCAGCAGCTTTCCCATCGCCCGGGTCGCCAGGCGCAGCTGCTCCGCCATGATCTCCTCCCTGCCCTCGGCGGCGGCCTCCTCGGCACCCTGCAACGCCAGCACGATTTCGCGCAGATGCGCACGCTGGCGCGCGCGCGTCACCAATGCCGGCTCTGGCGTGAAGAAAGTCTCAGCAAAGCCGGACAAGGCGTTAACCAGTTCGTCCACCCCTTCTCCGGTGGTGCCGGAGATAAAATGAATCTCACTTCCTTTTATGAATTTATATTCATTTCTTTGTGGCTTCCCCGCCAAGAGATCGATTTTGTTGACCACGAACCAAGTCGCCGGACCTGACGGCATTCGGGCGGACCGGCACCCCGGAAGACGCCCTTCGGCCTCGCTCGCGTCGAGAACCCAGAGCACCAAATCCGCACCGGCGGCCTGCTCGTTCGCCCGCCGCACCCCTTCGCGCTCGACCGGGTCATTGGCTTCGCGGATGCCCGCGGTGTCGAGCACCGTGACGGGATAACCGCCAAGATCGAAATGCACCTCGAGCACATCGCGGGTGGTGCCGGGAAAAGGCGACACGATCGCCGCCTCCCGCCGCGCCAGCCGGTTGAACAGCGTCGACTTGCCGGCGTTCGGCGGACCCGCAATCGCGACGCGCAGCCCTTCCCGCAGACGCTCGCCCTGCCCTGCTCCCGCTTTGCTGATCTCGTCGGCCAATGGCCTGATGAGCTCGAGCGAGCGCGCCATGAGGTCCTGCGGGACATCGTCCTCATCGGAAAAGTCGATGCCGGCCTCGACCAAGGCCAGCGCCTCGACCAGCCGTTGCCGCCAGCTCTCGGCGCGCGCGCCGAGCAAACCTTTGAGCTGCTGGAAGGCTTGCCGGCGCTGCGCCTCGGTCTCGGCCGCAACCAGATCCGCGAGCCCTTCAACGGCGGTCAAGTCCATGCGCCCGTTCTCGAAGGCGCGGCGCGTGAACTCCCCGGCTTCCGCATGGCGCAGGCCCGCGAGCTTTCCCAACGCAGCGAGAACCGCCGCGATCACCGCACGGCCACCGTGAACCTGAAGCTCGGCCATGTCCTGGCCGGTCTCGCTGTTCGGCGCCGGAAACCACAGCGCCAGGCCTTCGTCGATCACCTCGCCGGTCGCGGGATCGCGCAACCGCGCGAGGCTCGCCCGTCGCGCCTGCGGCACGCGGCCGATCAGCTGCTCCAATGCAAAGCCCGCACGCGGACCCGAGACGCGAATCACCGCGATCGCCGCCGGCGGCCGGCCGGAGGAGAGGGCGAAGATCGTGTCGCGGTCGCTCGTCACAGTTTGCGGCTTTACCGGCAAATCCCACCGAGCCCCTGATACTTCAGGTCCGCATAGCGCGGAACCAATGTCATCGGCTGAGGCCAGGCCCCATATATGATGCGCCGCCCGATCACGAAGTGTAGTAATGACGCGGCCTGGGCATCGCGTCGGCCGGCTCGACGATGACACCCGCACCGATCGGTGCCTCAAACCATCGACCGGGGCGTCTCACCCGCTGAACCAACGACGACACCGCGCATTGTCCCTAGCGCATGTTCCGGAAAAGTGGGAACCGGTTTTCCGAATAGAACATGCGCAAAATCAAAGGGGCACTAGAATCATAGAGTTGCTGGTGGTCCTTAGATTCCGAAGTTCGTATCTGAAGGTGCCGCGAGTGCTGACGAACTTCGGAATCGGACCACCAGATGTCGCCTCCTTCCGCCCCCAGCTCCCATGAAAACCGCCTCGCCCGCGAGAGCAGCCCTTATCTGCTGCAGCATAAGCACAACCCGGTCGATTGGTGGCCCTGGGGCACCGAGGCGCTGGCGCAAGCCAAGCGCGCGAACAAGCCGATCCTGCTCTCGGTGGGCTACGCCGCCTGCCACTGGTGCCACGTCATGGCCCACGAGAGCTTCGAGGATGCGGCGACCGCCCGGGTGATGAACGACCTGTTCGTCAATATCAAAGTCGACCGCGAGGAGCGCCCCGACATCGACCAGATCTACATGTCGGCGCTGCATCACCTGGGAGAGCACGGCGGCTGGCCGCTCACCATGTTCCTCACGCCCGACGGCGAGCCGTTCTGGGGCGGCACCTATTTTCCCAAGACCTCGCGCTACGGAAAGCCCGCCTTCGTCGATCTCCTGCGCGAGGTCGAGCGCGTGTTCCGCCAGGAGCCGCAGAGCGTCGAGCAGAATTGCAGCGCGCTGATGGCGCGGCTGGCGGAAAGCGGACGCCCCAAGGGGCGCGTGGTGATCGCTGCGCCCGAGCTCGACCGCGCCGCCAGTCAGATCGCCGGCATGATCGATCCCGTCGACGGCGGCATGCGCGGTGCGCCGAAATTCCCCCAGCCCATGATGCTCGAATTCCTTTGGCGCGCCGGCCGGCGCATGAACGACCAACGCTATTTCGCCGCGGTGGAGCTCACTCTCACGCGCATCTGCGAGGGCGGCATCTACGATCACCTCGGCGGCGGGTTCTCGCGCTATTCGGTCGATGAACGCTGGCTGGTACCGCATTTCGAGAAGATGCTCTACGACAACGCGCTGCTGCTCGAATTGCTCGCCCTCGCTCACCGGCGCTCGGCCAACGACCTATTCCGCACCCGCGCGCGCGAGACGGTGGCTTGGCTCGCACGCGAAATGACGACGGAAGGGGGCGCCTTCAGCGCCTCGCTCGACGCCGACTTGGAAGGCGAGGAGGGCAAGTTCTACGTCTGGTCGGCCGCCGAAATTGAACAAATCCTGGGACCGGACGACGCCGCGTTCTTTGCTGCGCACTATGACGTGACCGCCGAAGGCAACTTTGAAGGCCACAGTATTCTCAATCGCCCCAATCACTTACCGCGCAGCATAGCGGACGAGGCGCGGCTCGCGCCGATGCGGGCAAAACTGCTCGAGGCGCGCGCCAAGCGGGTCCGGCCCGGTCTCGACGACAAGATCTTGGCGGACTGGAACGGGCTGATGATCGCGGCGCTGGTCAACGCGGGTGTCGCCCTCGACGAGCCCGCCTGGCTTGCGATGGCGGCGCGCGCTTTCCTGTTCATCGACGCCACCATGGCGCATGGCGACCGGCTCGGCCATTCCTGGCGCGAGGGCAAGCTGCTCGTTCCCGGGCTGGCTTCCGACCACGCCGCCATGATCCGGGCCGCGCTCGCCCTCCACGAAGCCACCGGCGAGCACGCCTATCTCGAGCGCGCGCTGGCCTGGCAGGGGACGCTCGACCGCCACTACGCCAATCACGGCAACGGCGGCTATTTTCTCACCGCCGACGACGCCGAGGGTCTGGTGGTGCGGCCCAGCGCCACCACCGACGATGCCACGCCGAACCCAAACGCGCTGGCGGCGCAGAACCTGGTCCGACTCGCGGTGTTCACCGGTCAGCACGCCTGGCGCGACAAGGCCGACCGGCTGTTCGACGCCATCGCGGCGCGCGCCGGCGAGAATCTTTTTGCTCACCTCGCACTCCTCAACGCGCTCGATCTGCTCCTGCGCGCCGCCGAGATCGTCGTCGCGGGAGCAGACGCGCACGCCGGCGAGCTCCTTGCCGCCGCCCGCAAGCTGCCCTTCCTCGACCGGATCGTGCTGCGCGCATCGCCCGCGCTGCCGGCCGCCCATCCCGCCCAGGCCAAGATCAAAGCAGCCGCGGAGAGCGCAGCCTTCGTTTGCGTCGGCGACACCTGCTCGCTGCCGGTGACACGGCCTGAGGCCATCGCCGAGGCCGTTGCCGCCGCCCGGCCATGACCGCGGCAGGATTACTCGAATTCCATCCTGACGCGCGCTTTGACCCGCGCGCCCCCGCAGTTGCCCGGCCCAAATGACTCGGTCTATGAATCATGCGCACAGGCATCAGCGGCACCGGAGACCACACATGCGCGGCATGCTCCATGCGCTCGTCACCCTGCAACTCCTGCTGCCGGCATGCGCGTTCGCGGCCGACGAGAAAGTCTCGATCGAGCTCAACAGCGTCGAGAACGCCGACAAAAGCTGCCGCCTCAACTTCGTCATCGAGAACAAATCCCCCGTTGCCATCGAGAGCATGAAGCTCGATCTCGTCGTCTTCGGCGTCGACGGCGGCATCCTGCGACGCCTGATCACGGAGATGGGACCGGTGCGCGCCGCCAAGACCATGGTGCGTGCGTTCGTGGTCGACGACGAGTGCCGTCAGATCGGCTCGATCCTGGTCAACGACGTCGTCGCCTGCGCACCCGGCGAGCCCGGCGCCTGCCTCGACGGTCTTGCATTGTCGTCACGACTTAAGGCGCTGCGGCTTTACAAGTAGTCACGCACTGCGACCTCCAGCCCCAGCACGTTTATCGCATGAAAGGGCTCTGAGCGCCGAGCTGGTACCCAGCGCCACCCGGCCATCGGCCGCAGCAGCGATATTCCACCGAATTGAGAACCGTACGCCCGGACGCAATGGAGGTTGCTGGGATGTTTTTGTTTCCCGCGGTGACGAGTTCCTCTTCATTGAGTTCGAAGCAGCGAAAACGTGATAGCCTCCGACCGACACAGCGGGCATGGCTCGAAAGTGCGTTGAACGAGGGGTGTGCCGCTTTCATCCTTCGTGGTCCTTGAATGGAAGAAATGCCGCCCACCGCCCGCGCCATGCGCCGTCGGGGATGACCGATCCTGATAGCGAAAGCGCCGCGCTTACGCGTTCATCGACTCGAAGAAGTCGGCGTTGCTCTTGGTGTTGCGCAGCTTGTCGAGCAGGAAGTCGATGGCATCCATCGTGCCCATCGGATTGAAGATCCGGCGCAGGATGTACATCTTCTTGAGCTGATCGGGCGGCACGAGCAATTCCTCCTTGCGCGTGCCGGAGCGGGTGATGTCCATCGCCGGGAAGGTGCGCTTGTCGGCCACCTTGCGGTCGAGAATGATTTCGGAATTGCCGGTGCCCTTGAACTCCTCGAAGATCACCTCGTCCATGCGGCTGCCGGTATCGATCAGCGCGGTCGCGATGATGGTGAGCGAGCCGCCCTCCTCGATATTGCGTGCGGCGCCGAAGAAACGCTTCGGCCGCTGCAGGGCGTTGGCGTCGACGCCGCCGGTGAGCACCTTGCCCGATGACGGCACCACCGTGTTGTAGGCGCGTCCGAGCCGGGTGATCGAGTCGAGCAGGATGACCACGTCGCGGCTGTGCTCGACCAGGCGCTTGGCCTTCTCGATCACCATCTCGGCGACCTGGACGTGACGCGAGGCCGGCTCGTCGAAGGTCGAGGACACCACCTCGCCCTTCACCGAGCGCTGCATGTCGGTCACCTCCTCCGGCCGCTCGTCGATGAGCAACACGATCAGATAGCATTCGGGATGGTTGGCGGTGATGGCGTGCGCGATGTTCTGCAGCAGCACCGTCTTGCCCGTGCGCGGCGGCGACACGATGAGCGCGCGCTGGCCCTTGCCGATCGGCGCGACGATGTCGATGACGCGCGGGGAGAGATCCTTCTTGGTCGGATCCTCGTGCTCCATCTTCAGCCGCTCCTCGGGATAGAGCGGAGTGAGATTGTCGAAGTTGATCTTGTGGCGCGCCTTCTCCGGGTCCTCGAAATTGATGGTGTTGACCTTGAGCAGCGCAAAATAACGCTCGCCTTCCTTGGGCGAGCGGATGTGGCCGTCGATGGTATCGCCGGTGCGCAATCCGAAGCGGCGAATCTGCGAGGGCGAGACGTAGATGTCGTCCGGCCCGGGCAGGTAATTCGCTTCCGGCGAGCGCAGAAAGCCGAAGCCGTCGGAGAGCACCTCGACCACGCCTTCGCCGATGATATCGGTCTCGCGCATCGAGAGCTGTTTGAGAATGCCGAACATCAGCTCCTGCTTGCGCATGGTGCTGGCGTTTTCGACCTCGAGCTCCTCGGCAAACGAGACGAGCTCGGCTGGCGTTTTCGCCTTGAGGTCTTGGAGTTTCATTTCCCGCATACGGGGTAGTCCTATGGAGGGGATCGGTGCCGCAAAAAGCCGCCGATCGGATACGGAAGGGGGGAATTCGCAGATCTTGGGCGAGGCGTTTGGGCCCGATGCAATGGCCGATCCCACACTCGGGCCGGCACTACATGCATCCGCCTGCGTTTGGGGAGATGAACCGAAGATATGAAAAGACGGTTCCATGCGCAAGTGGTGCTCGCGCGATGTGGAGGGAGATTGCCACTCATCGGCGCCGGCGGGTTCCGGCCCGCTGCTCGTGGCGCTCAAAACGGCTTGACGACCGCCAGCAGCACGATACCGATCATGAGGATAGTCGGCACTTCATTGATAATCCGATAGAATTTCTGCGAATGCCGATTGCGGTCGGCGCCGAAATCGCGCACCCAGCGGGCGAAAAAGCCATGCAGGCCGGAGAGCGCGACCACCAGGACCACCTTGGCCTGCAGCCAGCCCGCGGCGTACCAAGCGCCCGTCCAGGCGAGCCATAGGCCAAGCGCCCAGCTCACCACCATGGCCGGGTTGATGATGACGGTGAGGAGACGCCGCTCCATCAGCTTGAACGTTTCGGATTGCCTGGAGCCCGGCTCGGCCTCGCAGTGATAGACGAAGAGCCGCGGCAGATAGAGCATGCCCGCCATCCAGGCGATGATCGCGATCACGTGCACGGCCTTGAGCCATGGATAAAGCGCTGGCGCTCGCCACAGCACGAGAATGCCCCCCAGAACCACCGTGATTGCGACCGCAATCACCGCTCGCAACCATGGTGTCCCGGCGGCGACCACCGGTCAGCTCCTTATGCGGCGCACCTGCGCCAGCATTTGCTCGACATGCGCAATCGGCGTCTGTGGCAGGATGCCGTGTCCCAGATTGAAGATGAAAGGTCCGTCGGAGAACACCTCGAGGATCCGATCCACCGCCCGCTCGAGTGCGGCGCCGCCGGCAACCAATACCAGCGGGTCGAGGTTCCCCTGCACCGGCATGCGCCATTGGACCTGGTCGCGCACAAGAGCGAGATCGGCCGTCCAGTCCAATCCCACGGCATCGACCGGCACGTCCTCCACATAGCGCAACAGCCCGGTACCGATACCGCGAGGAAATCCGATCACCTTCGCGTCCGGTGCATGCTGGCGGACTTTTGCGATGATGCGTTGCGTTGGTTCCATGCACCAGCGAGCGAATTCCAGCGCCGGCAAGACACCCGCCCAGGTGTCGAAAATCTGCACGGCATCGACCCCAGCCTGCAATTGATGGATCAGATAGCTGGCCGATGCGTCGACCAGCTTATCCATCAACGCCGCGAACCCTTCCGGATCTGCATAGGCAAACAGTCGCGCCGGCTCCTGGCCGGGCGTGCCGTGACCGGCGATCATGTAACTGGCGACCGTCCAAGGTGCACCGCAGAAACCGAGCAGGGCCACATTCGGCGCAAGTTGCGCCTTGACCTGCTTGATGGTCAGGTAAACCGGCGCCAGCACGTCCTGGTCGAGTTCGCTCCTCAGCCGCGCCAGACCCCGACGATCCGAAATCGGGTCGAGCTGCGGACCCTCGCCCGCCGTAAAGCGCACCGCCTGTCCGAGGGCATGCGGAACCAGCAGAATATCGGAAAACAGGATCGCGGCATCGAAGCCAAACCGGCGTATCGGTTGCAGCGTCACCTCGGCTGCCAGCTCGGGCGTAAAGCAAAGCTTCAGGAAGTCTCCCGCCTTCTCGCGCACGCTTCTGTATTCAGGCAGGTAGCGGCCTGCCTGCCGCATCAACCATACCGGCGGCGGACTGCGCCGCTTGTGGTCGAGCACGTCGAGAAGAGCTTTGTCCACCGCGCAGTCCCGGCTTGGTCTCGCTTACAAACTTAGATCTTAAAGACTCTTGTTATTGTTCTTAGAGGGTTGATTTGACTCATACCTTGGCATCCACACGCTATCCACGCCGGGTGAAGTTATGCCGCGGCTCCGGCCGGCGAATGCTTTCGGCATGAACGCGTCCAAGCACGCTGTTTATCGGCATTTGCAGTCGTCTGGGCATGCGAACTCCACAGCGGATGCACATTTTATCCCTGCCGGAGCGGATCGGGCCCAAAGATGTCCCCAGGCCGCAAATGTGGACAGCCGGAGCCATCCGATCGATAGTGGGCTTGCGCCGCGGCACCAGCCGTGGCCTCCTCCCCAGGAATTCACAATCCATCCCCCCGTTATCATGCCGCAGCGCGCTGGCAGCTATTTCCACCTTCATCTCGTGTCCGACGCGACCGGCGAGACGCTCACGACCGTTGCGCGCGCGGCGACCGCGCAATACACCAAGGTCCTGCCGGTGGAACATGTCTATCCGCTGGTGCGGACCCAGAAGCAGCTCGATCGCGTCCTGGCCGAGATCGAGGAATCGCCCGGCATTGTGCTCTACACGCTGCTCGACGACGAACTGTTGCAACGGCTTGAAAGTCATTGCCGCGAGCTCGGCCTGCCCTGCCTGTCGATCCTGGGGCCGGTTTTGCAGCTCCTGCAGTCCTATCTCGGAACTGCAACCTCGCACCGCATCGGCGCCCAGCACACGCTCAACGCGGACTATTTCAAGCGCATCGACGCGCTCAACTACACCATGCTGCACGACGACGGCCAGCACCTCGAGGGCCTGGAAGATGCCGACGTGGTGCTGGTGGGCGTGTCGCGGACGTCGAAGACGCCGACCTCGATCTATCTCGCGAATCGCGGCGTGAAGACCGGCAATGTCCCGGTCGTGCCGGGCGTGGACGTGCCGCGGCACGTGGAAGAGCTGTCGCGGCCGCTGGTGGTGGGGCTTTATGCGAGCCCCGAGCGGATCGTGCAGATTTGCCAGAACCGCCTGCTCGGCCTCAAGGCGCATCACGATGACGATCAATATATCGACCGCAAGGCGGTCGCCGAGGAGGTGGCGTTCTCGCGCAAGCTGTGCGCCCGGCACAACTGGCCGAGTATCGACGTGACGCGGCGCTCAATCGAGGAGACCGCGGCGGCGGTGCTGAGCTTTCTGGCCGAACGCCGCCGCCAGCCGGTCGCCTGAGTGATGGCGCTTTGGCTCGCCGAGGAACCGCTTGTGCTGGCGTCCAAGAGCGCAGTCCGTCGCGCCATCCTCTGCGCGGCGGGGCTTCCGGTCGAAGTTCGGCCCGCCGATATCGACGAACGATCAATCGAGCAGGACAGCGTGGCTTCGGGCGCGGTCGAAGTCGCAGCGTTGCTCGCGCGGGAAAAGGCGCGAACCATTGCTGCGCGCATGCCTGCCCGGACGGTGCTGGGCGCCGATCAGACGCTGGCGCTGGGTGAACGGCGGTTTTCCAAGCCCCCGGACCGCACCGCTGCGCGCGAACAGCTCAAGGCCCTGCGCGGCCGAACCCATCTGCTGCACACCGCCATCGCGCTCGTGCGCGAGGACAGCGTCCTGTTCGAGCACCGCGAGACCGCGCGGCTCACCATGCGCGCGTTTTCGGATAGTTTCCTCGAGAACTATCTCGACGCCGTGGGGGATGCCGTCACGGCGAGCGTCGGCGGCTACCAGCTGGAAAAGGCCGGTATCCAGCTGTTCGAGCGAATCGAAGGCGACCATTTCGTGATTCTCGGACTGCCGCTGCTGCCGCTGCTGCGATATGTCCGGCAGGCGGGATGGCTCGCGACGTGAATTGTCGCGCCGTTTGGGCTATGCGACACGATATGTTCGTCATCGGTCTCACCGGCTCGCTGGGAATGGGAAAATCGACCACGGCGCAGTTCTTCGCCGAGGAAGGCGTGCCCGTGCACGACGCCGACGCCGTGGTGCATCGTCTGTACGAAGGGGAGGCGGTGGCTGCGATCGAGGCGGCGTTTCCCGGCACCACCGCCGCCGGCAAGGTCGATCGCGACAAGCTTGCCGCGCGCGTTCTCGGGGATGACGCCGCGCTCAAGCGGCTCGAGGCTATCGTCCATCCTCTGGTCCAGGCAGCGGAGCAGCGCCTGCTGGCCGAGGCCGCGGCGCGCGGCGAGAAGGTTGCCCTGCTCGACATTCCACTCCTGTTCGAGACCGGCGGCGAGCAGCGGGTCGACGCGGTGGTGGTGGTATCGGCACCCTCGGAGGTGCAACACGCGCGCGTGCTCAAACGCCCCGGGATGACCATGGAGAAGCTCGAGGCGATCCTGGCGAAGCAGATGCCGGATGCGGAAAAACGCCGCCGGGCGGATTTTGTCGTGGACACTTCACGCGGACTTGACGCGGCGCGCGCTCAGGTGCGTGCGATTCTTGCCGCCGTCGCTACAATGCCGCGGCGGCGGCGGTGATTCGGCGGTTGGGCGCCGGGACGTCGCGCGGAGAACGGCGTGCGCGAAATCGTGCTCGATACCGAGACGACGGGGCTTGATCCCTTCCAGGGACACCGGCTGGTCGAGATCGGCTGCGTCGAGCTGGTCAACCGCATTCCGAGCGGGCAGAGCTTCCATCGCTATCTCAATCCGGAGCGCGACGTCCCGACCGAGGCTTTCGCCGTCCACGGGCTGTCGTCGGAGTTTCTCAAGGACAAGCCGTATTTCGCCGAGATCGTCGACGAACTCGTCGCGTTCATCGGCGACGCACCGCTCGTCGCGCATAACGCCATGTTCGACCTCGGCTTTCTCAACGTCGAGCTGGAGCGCACGGGAAGGACGGCAGTGGCGCGCGAGCGCCTCGTCGATACCTTGCTGCTGGCGCGCCGCAGGCACCCGGCCGGGCCCAACCGCCTCGACGATCTGTGCGCGCGCTACGGTATCGACAATTCCCGCCGCACCAAGCACGGCGCGCTGCTCGATGCCGAGATCCTGGCCGAGGTCTATGTCGAGCTGATCGGCGCCCGCCAGGCCCAGCTCATTCTGGTCGAGACCGGCAACGGTGCGACCGGGCCGTCTGCCGGCGTCGCCGCCATCCGCGTACGGCCGGCCGCGCTCGCGGCGCGCCTCTCCGGCGACGAGCGCGCCGCTCATCTCACCTTCGTGGCAACGCTCGGGGAAAACGCCATCTGGCGCGACTATCTGGACCTGGGCAAGACGGAACAGCCCGGCCTGGGCAGTCAAGCCTACGGGTGAGGCAGCGGATCGTCAGCCCTGCGCGGGCGTCGCCTGCGCCGACTGCATCTGGGCGGCACGCTGCTGGTAGAGCGCCACGAAATCGACGGGGTCGAGCAGGAGAGGGGGAAAGCCGCCGTTGCGCACCGAGGTCGCGACGATCTCGCGCGCGAATGGGAACAACAGGCGCGGACACTCGATCATCACGAGCGGCTCCACCGTCTCCTGCGGTACGTTCTGCACACGAAAAACGCCGGCGAATGTCAGGTCGAAGGCAAACAGGACCGTTCCGGCGCTGTCCGCCTTGCCTTCCAGCTTGAGCGAGACTTCGTAGTCGGTCGCGGCGAGCTGTTGGACGGCGACATTGATTTGAATGTTGATCGCCGGCTGCGTCTGGGTCGGTGTCAGGGAGCGCGGCGCGTTGGGATTCTCGAACGAGAAATCCTTGATGTATTGGCCGAGGACGCTCAGCTGCGCCTGGTTCTGCGGAGCGCTCGGGCTCTGCGCGGGGCCGCCATTGCCGGGGGTCGCCATCGACTCTACCTCTCGCCGCTCGAACTGCCGCAGTCGGCGGCGTGGCTAACACAGGGGCTCCGGCCGGACAAGCAGATCACGCCCCGCTTTGGGATTTACGCCGGCGGGCGCGCCTGCGGTCGGGAATTTGGTGCCACTCGCCGGGCGCGAGGTCGATGACACGATCGTCCTGGCGGCCGCGCCGAGGCCTGCGCGCCAGCGTTGCAAGCTTGGCCCCCGCCCACCGGCGCACCGCCGGCACGAACAGGGCGGCGCCCAGCAAGTCGGTTATAAAACCCGGAAATATCAAAAGGATTCCCCCAAGCGTGGTGGCCACGCCGGGCGTCTCCAGATGCACCGCCCTGATTCCGCGGGCGGCGAAAGCGGCGCGGAAGCGGTCGAGGTCGGCGCGTCCGGATTTTCTCAGCAGGAGCACGCCCAGAACCGAGGTGGCAACAAAAAGGCCGGCGGCCCAGAGCCAGCCGATCACCGCGGCCACCATGGCGAACGCGAAGAGCTCCGCCGCGGGAAGCACGAGCAGCCCAATAAAGATCCATTTAACCAAAGACATCGGCGCAATTCCTGCTTCCGCGTTCGATATCAGCCTTGTTGGCGCCACGGTTGGGATCGTCTATGGTCCAACCGGGGCGACGACATGCGCCGGTAAGTCGACGCAAGCCCCTGGATCAGTGCGGTCGCGTGCTTAGATATCGGTACGGGAACCGATCTCTGCCTCCGCAGATTTGCTGTCTGCGGGCCTTTCACTGATCCTCCGGTTCCGTCACGGCTGCCGAGAGCGTGCGAGACGTGTTCGACATTTACACCATCATCTTTCTGGCGCTGGCGGTCTTCATCTTCCTGCGCCTGCGCAGCGTGCTCGGCCAGCGTACCGGCCGAGAGCGGCCGCCTTATGATCCCTATTCCGCCCGCGACGCGGTGCGCGGCGCGACCAACGACAATGTGGTGACGCTGCCCGGGCGCGCCGCCGAGACCGCGCAAAACGCGGTCGAGCCCTCGGAACCTGGCGAGCGCTGGAAGGGGATCGCCGAGACCGGTTCGGTGGTGGCCGCCGGGCTCGACGCCGTCGTGCGCGAGGACAAGACTTTCGACGCCAAGCATTTCGTCGCCGGCGCGCGGGCGGCCTACGAAATGATTGTATTGGCCTATGCCGAGGGCGACCGGCGCACGCTGAAGAATCTGCTGTCCCGCGATGTGTACGAGGGGTTCGAGGCCGCGATCCGGGAGCGCGAGAGCAAGGGCGAAACGGTCGAGACCCGTTTCGTGTCGATCGACAAGTCCGATATCACCGGCGCCGAGCTGCGCGGGCGCACGGCGCAGATCACCGTGCGCTTCGTCTCGCAGCTCATTTCGGTCACCCGCGACAAGTCCGGGAACGTGATCGACGGCAACCCGGAAAAAGTGACCGACGTCACCGACGTCTGGACGTTCGCGCGAGACCTTTCCTCGCGCGATCCCAATTGGAAGCTCGTCGCCACCGAAGCCGGGCAATAACCGGGGCGGAACGCGATGCCGGTGCGTCTGTGCGTCTTCCTCGGAAGTATCGCCGCAGCATCGCTGTGGCTGGGCGACGTGGCTCACGCGCAAGGCGGCGGCGACGAGCCGTTGAAGCTCGCGGACAGCCAGCTCGAGCCCATGAAATGGACGGATCTCCAGGGCTGGGCGACGGACGACCACCTTGCCGCGTTCGCGGCCTACCAGACCAGCTGCGAGACCTTTCGCAAGAGCAAGCGTCCCGGCGACGAGCGGCCGGTCAACGCCGCGCTGTGGGACGCCTGCGGGCGCGCCGCAGCGTTGCGGCCCACGACCGAAGCGGCCGCGCGTCGCTTCTTCGAGGAGAATTTCGAGCCGGTGCGCATCGCGCGCCTCGGCGAGGCGCAAGGCTTCTTGACCGGCTACTACGAGCCGGTCGTGCAGGGCTCGCGTTTTCCCAATCCCGAGTTCCATGTCCCGCTCTACCGGCGTCCGCCCGATCTGGTGGCAGCCGGGCAAAAGAATGGTTCCGATGCCTTCCCCAACAAGGGGGCGCTGATCGGACGCCGCAACGCCAACAACGAAATCGTCCCTTATTACGATCGCGGCGCCATCGAGGCGGGGGCGCTCGACGGCCAAAAGCTCGAAATCTGCTACCTCAGGGATCCGTTCGAGGCGCTCGCGATCCAGATCGAGGGCTCCGCGCGCGTGATCCTGGAGGACGGCACGCCGCTGCGGGTCAATTACGACTCCCACAACGGCTATCCCTACACCGCGGTGGGGCGCGTGCTCATCGAGCGCAACCTGGTGCCGCGAGAGGAAATGTCGATGCAACGCATCCGGGACTGGATGGCCGCCAATCCCGACGAGGCGCCGAAGCTGCGCGCCGCCAACCGTTCGTTCGTGTTCTTCCGCATCACCGGCCTGTCGAATGACGGCGAGCCGGTCGGGGCGCAGGGCGTTCCGCTGGTGCCCGGCCGCTCGATCGCGGTCGACAAGATCCACGTCTACGGCATGCCGTTCTTCATCGACGCAAGCCTGCCGATCGAGAGCCCGCAGGCGACCACGCCGTTCCGCCGGCTGATGATCGCGCAGGACACCGGCTCCGCCATCGTCGGGCCGGCGCGCGCCGACCTTTATTTGGGCGCCGGCGAGGACGCCGGCCGCATCGCCGGCCGCATCCGCCATCCCGGCCGCTTCGCCATGCTGCTTCCGCGCGAGCTCGACATGATCGAGGCCGGCAGGCACATGCCGGTGCCGGTGCCGAAGCCGAAAATCCCCGAAGCCGAGGTCAGCAAGGACGGCGGCAAGCTGCGGCCGGAGACGGGCAAGGGCGACGAGCAGGCGAAGACGCGCAAGCGACTGCGTTGGCACGCCGGCCCGGCGCGATCGCGGCCACGGTCATGAGCGCGGACCACGGCCGGCCGCGGCGGCGCCGGCTCAGCGACGCGGAGCGCCTGCTGTGGGACAGCATCACGCGCCTGGTGGTTCCGCTGCGAGAGCGCTCCCGGCCGGCCGACCCGGCGCCGGCAGCGGCAGGACAGATGCGACCCGCCGCTGCGATCCGCGCCGATGCGGTCGCGCGCGTGCGCGCGCCGGCGGCAAAGTCCGCGCCGAAGCCCGCGCCAAAGCCCGTGCCGAGTCTCGAGCCGCTCGATCGACGGCTCAGGCAGCGCCTCGCGCGCGGCAGGAAACCGATCGATGCGCGCATCGACCTTCACGGCAAGACCCAGAGCGAGGCGCACGCGGCGCTGCTTCGATTCCTGCGCCGGGCGCAGGGCAACGGCGCCAAAGTCGTTCTGGTGATCACCGGCAAGGGGGGGCGCGCGCGCGAGCGGGAAAGCGAGCGCGGCGTGCTCAAGCGCCAGGTGCCGCAGTGGCTGAAGCTGCCGGAATTCCGCGCCTACGTGGTCGGCTTCGAGGACGCCCACAGCGGCCACGGCGGGGAGGGCGCGCTCTACGTGCGCATCCGGAAATCGGAGGAGACTACGGCAGTCGGTAATACGACGGTTACTTCCTGGTCCGCCTTAGCGGGTCACGACCACCGTCGTTCCCCACCCGACCCGGCTGTAGAGATCGAGGACGTCCGCATTGTACATGCGGATGCAGCCGTAGGAGACGAACCCGCCGATCGAGCCGGGCTGGTTGGTGCCATGGATGGCGTATTCCCCGCCGCTCAGCGTCATCGCCGCCGCGCCCATGGGATTGCCCGGGCTGCCGCCCGCGATCACGCCGGGCAGCGACGGCTTGTCGTGCCGGATCTCCGCCGGCGGCGACCACGCCGGCTTGAGCTGCTTGCTGGTGATGAAGGACGTGCCGGTCCATTGCTTGCCGGCGCGGCCGACGCCGACCGGATAGCGCAGGGCCTTGCCGTTGCCGAGCACGTAATAGAGCGCCCGTTCGTTGGTTTTCACCACGACCGTGCCGCTCGAATAGGTGCCGGAAAATCCGACGATCTCGCGAGCTTGCGCGGACTGCGGTATCGCAGCGGGCGCACCAAGCACCAACGCAGCCGACGCGGCTGCGAGCCAGCGTGAGAGATGCATGATTTTGACCGTGTCTGTTGCCAGTTGTCCCCTCGATCGCGCCATCCACCGTTGCCGCACGGGATTTCCCCGCGCCGGCGACGCAGCGACGGATCAGTAACCATAATAATGGGAATCAGCGCGCGGCCTCAGCGGAAACCGTGTGCTGGCGGGGTGAGCGAGGACGATTCTCGACGACTGTGCTGTGCATGCAACAGTCGCGAGCCGCGAATGAGTCGCGCCGGTCGGCTCAATGGCGCGCTGCGGAATCGATATGCTCCGCGCTCGCTACGCTCGAGGGTTGGGGAGGGCGCAAAGCGAGACAGATGGGGCGGGGACGGCAACTCACACCAACCTTGATGCATGCGCCCACCCCGTCCCTCCGCGCGCGGGAAAGGGGACGCAAGAGCCGCTCGATTTGCTCTTGGGACTGCGATCTCGCGATCCGTCGTGGCGCACGTCAAGCGCGCCACTTGCCGGCGTGCTTTACGCGTGCGCCTTCTTGTTCTGCCGGTTGCCGACGAGATCGTCGACCACGGTCGGGTCGGCGAGCGTCGAGGTGTCGCCGAGATTGCCGTATTCGTCCTCCGCGATCTTGCGCAGGATCCGCCGCATGATCTTGCCCGAGCGCGTCTTCGGCAGGCTGGGCGCGAACTGGATGAGATCGGGCGAGGCGATCGGGCCGATCTCCTTGCGCACCCAGGCGACCAGCTCCTTGCGCAGGTCTTCGCTCGGGCTTTCGCCGCTCATCAGCGTGACATAGGCGTAGATGCCCTGGCCCTTGATGTCGTGCGGGTAGCCGACGACGGCGGCCTCCGACACCTTGACGTGCGCCACCAGCGCGCTTTCGACTTCGGCAGTGCCGAGCCGATGGCCCGCGACATTGATCACATCGTCGACGCGACCGGTGATCCAGTAATAGCCGTCGGCGTCGCGCCGGCAGCCGTCGCCGGTGAAGTATTTGCCGGGATAGGCCTTGAAATAGGTTTCGACGAAGCGCTGGTCATCGCCGAACACGGTGCGCATCTGCCCGGGCCAGGAATCGGCGATGCAGAGATTGCCGGTCGCGGGCCCCTGCAGCACCTTGCCCTCGGCGTCCACGATCTCCGGGATGATGCCGAAGAACGGGTTGGTCGCCGAGCCGGGCTTGAGAGGGGTGGCGCCGGGCAGGGGAGTGATGAGAATGCCGCCGGTTTCGGTCTGCCACCAGGTGTCGACGACCGGGCAGCGGCTCTCCCCGACCACGCGGTAGTACCATTCCCACGCCTCCGGATTGATCGGCTCGCCGACGGTGCCGAGCAGCCGCAGCGACTTGCGCGAGGTCTTCTTCACCGGTCCGTCGCCGGCCTGCATCAGCGCGCGGATCGCGGTCGGCGCGGTGTAGATGGTGTTCACCTGGTGCTTGTCGCAGACCTCCCAGAAGCGCGACATGGTGGGGTAGTTCGGGACTCCCTCGAACATCATGGTGATGGCGCCGTTCGCCAGCGGGCCATAGACGATGTAGCTGTGGCCGGTCACCCAGCCGACGTCGGCGGTGCACCAGTAGATGTCGCCGTCGTGGTAGTCGAAGACGTATTGGTGCGTCATCGCGGTGTAGACGAGATAGCCGCCGGTGGTATGCAGCACGCCCTTCGGCTTGCCGGTCGAGCCCGAGGTGTAGAGGATGAACAGCGGATCCTCCGCGCTCATGTGCTCGCACGGACATTCGGCGGTCACCACCTCGGCCGCCTTGTCGTAGTAGACGTCGCGCACGGGATCCATGTCGACGGCGGCGCCGGTGCGGCGCACGACGATGACGTGATCGACCCCGCCGACCTTGGCGATGGCGGCATCGGTATTGGCCTTCAACGGAACCTTGCGGCCGCCGCGGACGCCCTCGTCGGCCGTGATGACCACCTTGGAGCCGCAGTCCTCGATCCGGCCGGCCAGCGATTCCGGCGAGAAGCCGCCGAACACCACCGAATGGATCGCGCCGATGCGCGCGCAGGCCAGCATGGCATAGACCGCCTCCGGGATCATCGGCAGGTAGATGGTGACGCGGTCGCCCTTCTCGACGTTGCGGTTGCGCAGGATGTTGGCGAACTTGCAGACCTCGTCGTGGAGCTGCTGGTAGGTGATGTGCTTCGATTGCGAGGGATCGTCGCCTTCCCAGATGATCGCGGTCTGCTGGCCGCGGCTGTGAAGATGGCGGTCGATGCAGTTGTAGGCCGCGTTGAGGACGCCGTCCTCGAACCATTTGATCGCGACATTGCCGGGCCCGAACGAGGTGTTCTTGATCTTGCTCGGCGCCCGGTACCAGTGCAGGCGCTTGGCCGCGTCCGCCCAGAACCCGTTCGGGTCCTTGATCGAGCGCGCATACATCTCGTGGTACTTGGCGTCATCGATGTAGGCGCGCTTGCTTCCACTCCGGCGGAACATCGTAGATCTTGTCCGGCATGTCTTCCTCCAGCATCGCGCGCTGACCGCACCCGGCCGCGCGCATGGATCGTTTGCCTGGCTCGTTCGCGTAGGCCGTTTGTCCGGGTCGTTCGCGGGTCCGTTGCTCGTCCCGGTCGCTTGTTCGGCTCTCTGGGTCGGCGTCATTATGCGATGGCGGCCGGAGCAGCGACAAGGCTTGGAATCTTCGACTTTGGTTGCCGCGATGCGCCCGCGTGCGGCAAGATGGCCGCGCAGCCGGGCCCCGGGAGGTCACATCACCATGGCATGGCTCATCCGGTTGACGCTCGTTCGGCTGACCCTCATTGCGCTGATCCTTGCGGCCGCGGTCGCGACGCTCGCGAGCGCCGCAGGCGCGCAGACCTATCCGACGCGGCCGATCCGGCTGCTGGTGTCGTATCCGCCGGGCGGCGCCGCCGACCTCGTCGCCCGCATGGTGGGGCAGCCGCTGTCCGCGCGCCTTGGTCAGCCGGTCGTGGTGGAGAACCGGCCCGGCTCGAACGGCAACCTGGCGGGCGAGCTCGCCGCGCGCGCGGCGCCCGACGGCTATACGCTGCTGCTGGGGCCAAGCGCGCTGTTCGCGATCAATCCTCACCTCTACACCAGGATGGCGATCGATCCCCTCAAGGATCTCCTGCCGGTCGCGAGCCTGGTGTCGAACGAGCTTATTCTGGCAGCGAGCTCCGACGCTCGCCGCGGTCAAGGACTTCCGCGACTTCATCGCCTTGGCGCGCGCGACGCGGCCGCCGCTGTTCTACGGCTCGATCGGCAACGGCTCGGAGCACCATCTCGCCATGGAGTTCCTCAAGCAGCACGCCGGCATCGACCTCGTGCACGTGCCGTACCGCGGCGGCGGCCCCGCCGCCATCGGGGTCATGGCCGGCGACGTCGCGGCCATGTTCGGGGGCGGATCGGTCGCGCCGCTGATCCAGGCCGGCAAGCTCAAGGGGCTCGCGGTCAGCGGCTCGCGGCGCTCGCCGCTGCTGCCGGAATTGCCGGCCATCGCCGAAGTCTATCCCGGGTACGAAGTCACGATCTGGCAGGGCCTGTTTGCACCGGTGGGCACGCCGCCGGCGGTCTTGGCGCGGCTGCGGGACGAGGCCAATGCGATCCTCGCCCAGCGTGATTTCGCCGAGAAGCTCGCCGCCGCCGGCGCCGGCGATCCCTATGTCACCACGCTGCCCGACTTCCTCGCGCGCATCCGCAGCGATTCCGCGCGCTACGGCCGGCTGATCAAGGACACCGGCCTGACCGTGGATTAGCGCATGCTCCGCAATTGCGCGCGGCGGTCGCTAATCGGGGTCCAAGCGTGGATGGCGTTTGGTCGATAACCGCAGAGTGTCGACTCAAACCGTGTCCGGCTCACTCGACGATCTGCTGCACGGCCTACCGCTTCGGCTGGAAATCCTGGTTGGGGAAGGCGGCGGCGCTGTCGGGCGGCTGGATGACGACGAAGGCATGGTCGGTGGTGGCGTGGCAAGCGTTGCATCCCGCGGTCAGGCGGCCATAGGCCTCGCCGAACTGGTGCGGCTCGGCGGCCTTGATCGCGAAATCGAGCACCGAGAGCGGCTGGCTTACCGCCGCGTCCAGGAGGTCCGGCACCGGCAGGCCGCGCCAGCGCGGCACCGCGCGCGCGATCACCAGGAAACCCTGCCTGAGCTCCTTCAAGGCGTAGCCGGCGAGCGGCCAGTTTTCCGCCTTCCCCGCCAGCCCGAGCTTGGCATGGCGCGGCTGGATCAGCATGCTCATCAGCGCCGCCATCTGCGGATTGAACGGCGCCGGTTCGGCGTCGGCGTCGCCCATCGGGTTCTGCGCGGCGGTGCGGGTGGAGAGCGCGGCGATCATGGCGAGGGCGGAAAGGCCGGCGACCACCGCCACCGGGATGATGCGACTGCGCATGGTTACATTCTCCTCGTTACCGGCAACCAGTAATCAATCGTCGGTCATCGGAAGTCAGGGATCGGCAGCCGGGCAGCTCCGGTCACTGATCACCGATGACTGATTCCTGTCGTTTCCATCGCGCCGACGATCGCTCCCATCAGCAGCAGCACGAGCAGCCAATGGCCGCCGTCGATCAGCAGCAGGCGCGGGTCGCGCCGGGCGAAGCCGTTGTTGACGATCATCGTGGGAAGCACGAAACCGATCCAGCAGAACGCGGCCGAGATCACGCCGCCGCGCAACGTCAGCGCGCCGATATGGCCGAGCAGTCCGGCGAGCACCCAGGCCATCACCAGCTCGGCGGCGAAGGCATAGATGAACGGCAGAAACGCTCCCGGCCGGCGTTTCGCCTCTTCCATCTTCTCCCGCGTGACGCCGAGCGCCGCCATCCAGGTCTTGCCCAGGGCCATGTACCAGCCGGCGCCGGCGAGCCAAGCCACCACGGCGGCGATCACGATCGCGAGATAGTTCAAGCCGGCAAAAGTCATCGTCCTGGCCCCCCGCGCTTTGGCGCATGTTCCGGAAAAGTGGGAACCGGTTTTCCGAACAGGACATGCGCAAAATCGAAGAATCTAGAGCGCATCACGATTCGACCCAATCGGGATGCGCTCTTGTCGCAAGCCTACCTCCCGCTGTGCCGTCTGGGGAGGGGGCGGGCAGCGCCGTTAGCGCATGTTCCGGAAAAGTGGGAACCGGTTTTTCCGAATAGAATATGCGCAAAATCGAAGAATCCAGAGCGCATCACGATTGGATCGAATCGTGATGCGCTCTAGCGTCCGCGCCGCACCCGCATGCGCGCGTGCGAAGGAACCAATTCGCATCCCGCGGCATTCCCGTCCTGCGATTTTCAAACCGGCGGGTGTCGTGACTGATGCAACCGCGAGCATTGTCGAGAGCCGGCGCAGCAGCGCCGCGCGCCGCAACGGCGCCGGGCACGGCACCGCGGCCTTGGCGCGGCGCTTGGGAATGCGGCTCGGCGGCGCCGACGGCTTGTCGATCCGCCGCCGCCGTTGCGGCAAGGGCTGGTGCTATCTCGATGCCGACGGGTCGGTGATTCGCGATCCGGCGACGGTGCGCCGCCTGGCGCGGCTGGCGGTGCCGCCTGCCTACGCCGACGTGCTCTACGCGCGCGATGACCGCGCCCATCTGCAGGCGGTCGGGCGCGACGCCGCCGGCCGGCTGCAATACCGCTACCATCCGGACTGGGAGAAGGTGCGCGAGATCCGCAAGGCGCGGCGCCTGGCGCGTCTCGCCGACGCGCTGCCGCGCATCCATCGCAGCATCGGCCGGCACCTCGCGGCCGCGGCGCCGACGCGCGAATTCGCCTTGGCCGCGGTGATCGAGCTGGTCGCGCGCAGCGCCATCAGGCCGGGAAGCGAGGGCTATGCGCGCCTGCGCGGCACGCGCGGGGCGGCGACGCTGTTGAAGTCGAACGTCGCGCTCTACGGCGAGAGCATCACGCTGACGTTCCGCTCGAAGGGTGGCAAGACCATCGTCAAGGAATTCGCCGCGCCGCGGCTGGCGACGGCGATCGCGCTGCTGCGGCAGCTGCCGGGCCGGCGCCTGTTCCAATACCGCGCCGGGAGCGGCGACGTCCGCTACGTCACCGCGCGCGAGGTCAATGCGTTCCTGCGCGAGATCGCCGGCGCGCGGATTTCGCTCAAGGACTTTCGCACCCTGCTCGCCTCCGCAAGCGCGCTCGAGGCGCTGGCGCGCACCGAGCCGGCCGCGAGCGAACGCCTGCGCCGCAGGCAGGTGCTCCACGCCGTGCGCGCGGTCGCCGACGATCTCGCCAACACGCCGGCGATCTGCCGCAAGAGCTACGTGCACGCCACCGTGGTCGCGGCGTTCGAGGACGGCGCGCTGGCGCGGTTCGCGCAGACGCTGAAATCGTGCCGCTCGGCCACGCGCCGCGCGCAGGTGCTGGCGCAGATCATCGCCGCGGCGGCGTAGCGCATGTTCCGGAAAAGTGGGAACCGGTTTTCCGAATAGAACATGCGCAAAATCGAAGAATCCAGAGCGCATCACGATTCGATCCAATCGGGGTGCGCTCTAGCGCGCACCCCGGGCGGGATTGAATCACGGGCGCCGCCCGTCCTGCGCTACTCCTTCAGTCCGCCCATGGCGCACACGATCTTCCATTCCGCCGCCGTCACCGGCTGCACCGAGAGGCGCGGATATTTCGCCAGCGCCATGTCCTTGAGGCGTGGCTCGGCCTTCACCGCCGCCAAGGTGACCGGTTTCGGGAACGGCTTGAGCGCCCTGACGTCGACCGCGAGGAACACGCCCTTCGCGTCGCTGGGATCGCGATAGGATTCACGGATCACCTCGGCGATGCCGACGACCTGCTTCTCCTCGCCGGTATGGTAGAAGAACGCCTGCTCGCCCTTTTTCATCGCTTTGAGATTGGTGCGGGCGGTGAAGTTGCGCACGCCGGTCCACGCCTCGCCCTTGGCGCCGCGTTTGAGCTGATCGTCCCAGGAAAATTCCTCGGGCTCGGTCTTCAGAAGCCAGTAGGCCATTGCTTCCTCCTTAGCGATCGTGTCGTAGGGTGGGCAAAGCGAAGCGTGCCCACGCGTCTTCGATCATTCCCCGAGGGGTCCGGTCGCCGCACCAGGAGATCACTCGATCTGTCCGCGAGAGTGACGGTAAAGAAAAAGGTGCCCCCTCGATTCTTGCACGACGATATCGCGTCATAACGACATAGTTGTATCATCTGTTCGCGCGGCTCTGCTACGCGTGGGCACGCTTCGCTTTGCCCACCCTACGGTTTTTTGCGTAGACGCAAATGCGCGAGCGTCTACCCCTCCGCGCGGAACGGGCGCGTCAGCAGGGTTTCGATCGCGGCGTCGATGCTCGCGCGGCCGGCGAGAATGTCCACGACGGCGCTGGCGATCGGCATGTCGATGCCGCGCTCGTTCGCCATCTCGGTGAGCACCGGCGCGGTGAAGGCGCCTTCGGCGAGCTTTTCCCCGGCGAGCGCGGCGGCGGGCTGCGCGGCATCGCCCTTGCCCAGCGCGATGCCGAGCGAGTAGTTGCGCGACTGCGTGCTCGAGCAGGTGAGGATCACGTCGCCCAGCCCGGAGAGGCCGGTCAAGGTCTCGGGCCGCGCCCCGAACGCGCGGCCGAAGCGGAACAGCTCGGCAAAGCCGCGCGTGACCACCGCCGCGGCGGCGCTGGCGCCCAGGCCGCGGCCGGCGACGATGCCGGCGGCGATGGCGAGCACGTTCTTGGCCGCGCCGCCGATCTCGACCCCGCGCACGTCGGTCGAGTGGTAGGGCCGGAACGCGGCCGAGCCGAGCGCGCGCGCGAGCGCGGCCGCCGTCGCCTCGTCGGAGGTGGCGAGCGTCACCGCCGCCGGCAGCCCGCGCGCCACGTCGGCGGCGAAGCTCGGCCCCGACAGGATCGCCGGCAGCGCGGTGGGCGCGCTCTCCGCGATCACCTCGGTCATGAAGCGGTGCGTGCCGTGCTCGATGCCCTTGGCGCAGGCGATGACCGGCGTGCCGTGGCGCAGCGCCGGCGCCAGCGCGCGCGCGGCCGCGCGCAGGTGCTGCGAGGGGACCGCCAGCAGGATGGCGTCGTAGCGCCCGACCTCCGCCCCGAGCGGCGCGATGCCCACGCGCTCGTCGAGCCGCACGCCGGGCAGGCGCGGACTTTCCCGGCGGTCCACCAGCGCGTCGGCGCTCGCGCGGTCGCGGGTGGCGAGCAGCACCGCCCGGCCCGCGCGCGCGATCGCGTTGGCGAGCGCGCTGCCCCACGCGCCCGCTCCGACGACGGCGATGTGGTCGAATGCCATGGGTTGCGAGGATCCTGCCGGGTCTGGGCCATTATAGGACGACAGCGGAGCGTGGTGCGATGTCGTGCATCAGCCCCCGGATCGATTCGTGTCCAGTGCATCAAGGAGAAGCGAGGGCGTATCGCGCATCGGCCTGGTCACGGCGCTCAGCGGCCAGCGCGCGTGCGGCGCCGCGTCGAGCGTGTCGGTGAGGCCGAGCGCGAGCCGCTCCGCGCCGGCCCAGGCGATCATGGCGCCGTTGTCCGTGCACAGCGCCGGCGGCGGCACCACCAGCGCGGTGCCGGCCGCGAGCGCCACCTGCTGCAGCACCTTGCGGATCGCCTCGTTGGACGCGACCCCGCCGGCGGCGACCAGCGCGGTCGGCTTGCCGTAACCCTCCTGGAACATCTTCAGGCCGGCGCGCAGCCGGTCGGCGACGACGTCGACCACGCTCTGCTGGAACGAGGCGCAGAGATCGCGCACGTCGATGTCGCTCAGCGGCGCCATCCGTTCCGCTTCCAGCCGCAGCGCCGTCTTGAGCCCGGAGAGCGAGAAGTCGGCGTGCGGCCGCCCGATCATCGGCCGCGGCAGCGCGAGGCGCGCGGGGTTGCCGGTGAGCGCCTCCTTTTCCACCTGCGGGCCGCCGGGATAGGGGAGCCCGAGCAGCTTGGCGACCTTGTCGAAGGCTTCGCCGATGGCGTCGTCGACGGTGGTGCCGAGCCGCACGTAGTTGCCGACGCCGAGCACCGCGACGATCTGGGTGTGGCCGCCCGAGGCGAGGAACAGGCAGTAGGGAAACGCCGTGTCGTGGGTGAGCCGCGCGGTCAGCGCGTGCGCCTCGAGATGATTGACCGCGATCAGCGGCTTCTCCGTCACCAGCGCGATCGCCTTGGCGGTGGTCAGCCCCACGATCACGCCGCCGATCAGCCCCGGTCCGGCGGCGGCGGCGACGCCGTCGAGGTCGCGGAAGCGGCATCCCGCTTCCGCCATCGCCTTGGCGATGATGACGTCGAGCGCCTCGACGTGGGCGCGCGCCGCGATCTCCGGCACCACCCCGCCGAACGCGGCGTGCTCGCTGATCTGCGACAGCACGATGTCGGACCGGATCCTTCCCGGCCCGACCGCCGGCCGCTCCACCACCGCCGCCGCGGTCTCGTCGCAGGTCGTCTCGATGCCGAGCACCACCATCAAGGTTCTCATCCACTTGGTGCCGCGAACTCGGTGTGCTCCCTCCCCCAACCAAACCCTGGCTTGCCAGGGTTTGGTCACTTTAAGATTTGCCGGAAGCGGGCGGGCCCGCAGCCGGCTGGGGGAGGGCTGGGGAGGGGGGTGGTGCGTGTGGCACCTTCGGTGCGTCCCGCCGGACCCCCACCCCCAACCCCTCCCCACAAGGGGGAGGGGAATTCACCGTGCTTGCGGCAACAAAATCTTTCCCTTTCGCGCAAGGCGAAATTCAAACACTTGCTCCGCGCCGGCACATAGTCCCGCATAAGCGGAACGGAATGCCGGGCAGTTCTCTGCACGCAGAAAAAAACCCCGGATTTCGCTCACGGTCCATCCGGGCTACGGTACTTCCGCCGGCTTTAACCCGCGTAGCATTGCGAGGTCATGGGGTGCAATCCTCGGCGCCGCCTTCGGTCCGCTCGCCGGACCTGATCCTGCGCATCGGCACGCGCGGCAGCCCGCTCGCGCTCGCGCAGGCGGGCGAGGTGCGCGCGCGCCTGGCCGCGGCGCATGGCGTCGCCCCCGAGCGGATCGCGCTGACGATCATCCGCACCAGCGGCGACATGATCCGCGACCGCCCGCTGGCGGAGGCCGGCGGCAAGGGCCTGTTCACCAAGGAGATCGAGGAGGCGCTCGTTGCGGGCGCCATCGACCTCGCGGTGCATTCGGCCAAGGACATGCCGACCGTGCTGCCCGCCGGCCTCGTCATCGCCGCCGTGCTTGCGCGCGAGGACGCGCGCGACGTCTTCATCAGCCGCAAGAGCAAGGCCTTGCGCGATCTCCCCGTCGGCGCGACCGTCGGCACCGCCTCGCTGCGGCGCCAGGCGCTGGTCAAGCACCTGCGTCCCGATCTCGCGGTGACGACCATGCGCGGCAACGTCGAGACGCGCCTGCGCAAGCTCGACGCCGGCGAGGTCGACGCCACCTTGCTCGCGCTCGCCGGCTTGAAGCGGCTGCGCCTCGCCGATGCCGCGACCGCGATCCTGCCGGTGGAGGAATTCCTGCCGGCGGTGGGGCAGGGGATCATCGCCGTCGAGGCGCGCGGCGACGACGCGCGCACGCTCGCGCTGCTGCAGGCCGTCGACCATGCCGACACCGCGACCGCGCTCGCCGCCGAGCGCGCCTTCCTGGCGGTGCTCGACGGCTCCTGCCGCACGCCGATTGCGGGCCATGCCACGCTCGCCGGCGGCCGCCTGCGCTTGCGCGGCCTGATCGCCAAGCCCGACGGCAGCGCCGTGCTCGAGGCGGAGCGTAACGGCGCCGCCGGCGATGCCGTGCGTCTGGGCGCCGATGCCGGGCGCGAGCTGCGCGAACGCGCCGGCGCCGATTTCCTCGCAGCGGTGTGATCCGATGGGCTTAGGTTCCGATCTTTCCACATCGTCATGGCCGGGCTTGTCCCGGCCATGACGGCGTCAGTGATAGCGTGGATGGCGTGCGGCTGCTGGTGACACGGCCGGAGCCCGACGGCGAGCGCACCGCCGCGGCCTTGCGCGCGCGCGGCCACGCGGTCACGCTGGCGCCGCTGCTGCGCATGGAAACGATCGATTGCGCGCTCGCCGGCGAGACCTATGGCGCGGTGGTGATGACCAGCGCGAACGCCGCCCGCGCCATTGCGCGGCATCCCCGCCGCGACGCGCTCGCCGCGCTGCCCGCGTTCACCGTCGGCCGCCGCACCGCCGCGGCCGCGCGCGCCGCGGGCTTCCGCGACGTGCAGTCCGCCGACGGCGACAAGGCCGACCTCGTCGATCTCCTGCGCGCCCGCGGCGCCGGGCAGGGCCGGCCGCTCCTCTATCTCGCCGGCGAGGACCGCGCCGGCGAGCTCGACCTTGCGGCCTGCGGCGTGGCGGTGGTGACCGCTGTCGTCTACCGCGCGGTCAGGGCCGAGCGCTTCCCGCCGCCGGTCGAGATGGCGCTGGCAAAGGGCGAGATCGACGGCGTCCTGCATTTCTCCCGCCGCAGCGCGCAGGCCTATGTCGATTGCGCCGCGGCCGCCGGCATCCGCGAGCGTGCGCTCGCGCCGGTGCAGTTCTGTCTCTCGCGCCAGGTCACGCAGCCGCTCGCCGCGGCCGCCGCCGTGCGGATCGCGCCGCGTCCGGACGAGGCGGCGATGCTCGAGCTCGTCGGTCCGGCGTGAGCCCTCGTTGCCTGTTTTACAGCGCTGGCTTTATGGCTGAAGACAGTGGTTGAAGACGGTGCGCCAGACGGATGGTGCCGCCTTTTCGGCGATGCCGCATTTGCCCTCTCCCCTCGCGGGAGAGGGCAACTCGGTGGTTCAGTGAAGAGGGCGGGTGAGGGGGCAGACGCTCAATTCCTTCCGAAGCGACCCCCTCACCCACCACGATGCGTTGCACCACCGTCGAGCCCTCTCCCGCAGCCGAAGTCGGATTCATCCGACTTCGGCCAACCTCAAGAGTGCCCGAACTCGGGCAAGCCCGAGTTCGGGTGGGAGAGGGCAAATGCGGCGCGCACGGGCAAGAGGCACCATTGCGCAGGATATGCGATAGCCACCCCCACCCGAACTCGGGTTTACCCCAATCGGATAGATCGGACTTCGGCTGGGAGGGGAGCCGCGGCGCCGGCGTTTCGCTCGCGCTCCATCCGGGCTACAAGCTGGCCCTTCCCGTTCGACGAATCGTGCAAGGACCGTCCGTGACCAGCGACCATGACCAGCCGCCCGCCGGTGCGCCGGATCCTGCCGGGGCGCCGAATCCTGCCGGGACGCCGGCATCCGCCGCACCGCCGCCCGAAGGCCGCCGGCCGCCGACCGTCGAGCTCATGGCGAGCGAGATCGAGAGCTGGGCTTCGGCGGGGTCGCCGTCCGGGCCGGAGGCCGGCCCCAATGCCGGCCCAAATCCGGAGCAAGGGAGCCGCCCCCTCGAGCAGGATGCGCAAACGGCCGGCATGGACGCAGCACCCGATACCTCTTCTGGTACCTCTTCCGGTCCCTCCTTCGGTACCGCTTCCGGTATGCATTCCGATACCTCATCCAAGTCCGGCCACCCGCCGTCGGATCGCCCGCCGTCCGATGAGGCGCCGCCGCCCGCCTCCGGCGAGGCGCCGCCCCGCCGCCGGGGCTGGCTGCCGGCGGGCGTGTCCTTTCTCGGCGCCGGCGTCGCCGGCGGCGGCCTCGTGCTCGCCGCGCTCGGCATCGCCAGCCTGTTCATCAGCCGCGACAACGGCGTGAGCGCGCTCGATGCGCGGCTCGCCGCGCTCGAGCTGCAGATTCGCGACCTTGCCGCGCCGTTGCCGCCGTTGCCGCCGGCCGCCCCGGATGCGCACGCGCTCGACGATCTCGCCGCCCGTCTCGGCAAGCTCGAGACCGCCGGCGCCGATCGCGCGCCGGCCGCGCCCGACGGCGCGGTGACCGACCGCATCGGTGCGCTCGAAGGCGAGGTGAAGGCGCTGGCCGAGACCGTCGCCGTGCTCGGCCGCCGCGGCGACGAGGCGCTCGCCGCCGCCCGCGAGGCGCGCACGCACGCCGACGCCACCGCCGCCGCGGTCGCGGCGCTCGCGCAGAAGGTCGCGGGCATGTCGGGCGTCGATCGCGGCACGCTCGACGCGCTCGCCAATCGTCTCGCCGCGCTCGAGCGCAGCGAGCAGGCGGTCGCGGGCGAGCTCGCCAAGCGTTCGGCCGCCGAGCGCGGCGACCAGGCCGTGCGGCTCGCGCTGGCCGCCACCGCGCTCAAGTCCGCGGTCGAGCGCGGCGATGCCTTCACCGCCGAGCTTGCGACCGTGAAGGCGCTCGCCGCCGATCCCAAGCTCGTGGCCGTGCTCGAGCCGTTCGCAAGCTCGGGCGTGCCCGCCGCGCCTGCGCTCGCGCGCGAGCTCGGCGATCTTTCGCCGGCGATCCTGCAGGCGGTGGGCGCGCCGCAGCGCGAAGGCTTCCTGCAGAAGCTGCAGGTCAACGCCGAGAAGCTCGTGCGCATCCGCCCGCTCGAGGAGACCGCGGGCACCGATCCGGCGGCGATCGTTTCGCGTGCCGAGTTCAAGGTCTCGCACGGCGACGTGGCCGGCGCGCTCGCCGATCTGGCCAGGCTGCCGGCGCCCGCGCAGGCGCCGGCCGAGGCCTGGATCGCGAAGGCGAAGGCCCGCACCGCCGCCATCGATGCCAGCCGCCGCCTCGCCTCCGACGCGCTCGCGGGGCTGGGCAAATGATGGCAGTGAGGCGCACTGCTCTTTTGTCACCCGCGGGCTCCATGAGTTCTGCGGGCTCCATGAGTTGCCTGCTCGTGGCCCGCGTCCGAGCCGCGCGCTCGGTCTGCTCTCTCTATCCTGAGGGCAGGGCAACCACAGATGCTGCGCATGGTGCCTCTTGCGCGTGCGCTCCGCATTTGCCCTCTCCCACCCGAACTCGGGCTTACCCAAGTTGGGGCACTGTTGAGGTTGGCCGGAGTCGGATGGAATCCGACTTCGACTGCGGGAGAGGGCTCGACGGTGGCGCAACGTATCGTGGTGGGTGGGGGGGTCGCTTCGGAAAGGATCAAGCGCCCGCCCCCCTCACCCATCCTTTTCGCTGAACCACCGAATTGCCCTCTCCCGCGAGGGGGAGAGGGCGGAAGTGAGCCATCGCCGAACAAGCGGCAAAAGTTTGCGGCGCCGCTGGTGTAACCAGGGGCCACGGCAGCCCGCGTCATCCTCCTCATGAGTGCCATCCCGCAATGATCCGCGTCATCGTCTACCTCGTCATCGTCGCCCTGCTGGCGCTCGGCGCGGTCTGGCTCGCCGACCGGCCGGGCGACGTCGCCATCACCTGGCAGGGTCAGCGCCTCGACACCTCCCTGATGGTGCTGATCATGGCGGTGGCGGCGATCGCCGTGCTCACGGTGGTCCTGTGGTCCATCATCCGCGGCCTCATCGAGGCGCCCGCGCGCATCTCGCGCCATCTGCGCACCCGGCGCGGCGAGCGCGGCTATCGCGCGGTGTCGCGCGGCCTGATCGCGGTCGGCTCCGGCGACGTGCGCGCCGCGCGCAGGTTCGTGCACGAGGCCAAGCGTATCGCGCCGAATGAACCGCTCACGCTGCTGTTGAGCGCGCAGACCGCGCAGCTCGCCGGCGACAGCCTCGGCGCCGCCGCCACCTTCCAGGAGATGGCGGGCCGCGAGGACACCCGCGTGCTCGGCCTGCACGGCTTGTTCGTGGAGGCGC
>CAWGEH010000031.1:0-68154 GCA_963821505.1 uncultured Alphaproteobacteria bacterium | reverse complement strand
GCCGCAAGTAACCGTTTAGGGAGTTTGCCATTCGAGCCTTTGATGAGCGCGCCGATGCAGCTTCCCGGTGATCGCAATAATTTAGTGTACAATTTATAGTTGTAGAATTGGCAGAACGAAGCCAAAATCATCAATCTGTTCAATGGCCGTGGGCGCTGTCCGCCCACACGTCCTTGCTGGTGTTGGAGAGATCAGCCACTTCATCCAGTTGCCTGTCGTGCACGCGCCGCGTCCGTCGCCACGCTCGCGGTTCCCGCTCCCCGCCATTATCGCGGTGCACTGACCGGATCCGACAGAGCGGGGACCGAGAATTCGTCGCTCGCCTTGCGGACCAGGGCCCGCGGCTGCATGAACCGAAGATGATGAGGGTCGTCGCCTGGTGGAAGGATGCCGGCATCGACTCTGCCCGCAAGCTCGGGAACTACAACCGCATGAGTCAGGATCGAGCCCGGGCGCGCTACTTATCAACCCATGAGGAGGAACATCACTTCGCCGGCGCGGTGGTCCGGCTGGCCTGCGCCGCCTGTGCGCCCCGCGCCGTTTCCGCCAGCGCGGCAAGCTTCTTCTGCTGGTCGCCGCCGCCGGGCTGCACCATGCCGGCCGACATCAACAGCGTCATCGCCTGCTCGACCGTGATGTCGAGATCGATGATGTCGCGGCGCGGCACGTAGAAGAAGAAGCCGGTGGTCGGATTGGGCGTGCAGGGCATGAACGCCGCGACGTGCTCGGTATCCGGCAGCCGAGCGGCGATATCGGCGCTCGCGGGGTTCGACAGGAACACCAGCGACCACATGCCGGGCGATGGAAACTCGACCAGACCGACACGGCGGAAGCTCGAGCCGCCCTTTGCAAACAGCGTCTGGAAGATCTGCTTCAGGCTCTTGTAGATCGGGCGCACGACCGGCATGCGGTTGAGAATGTTTTCGCCGGCCTCGACGAGCTTGCGCCCGATGAAATTGGCGGTCAGGAACCCGAGCAGCGTCAGCGCGACGAGCGCAATGATGAGGCCGGTGCCGGGAATTTTCACCGGCAGATAGGTCTCGGGCCGATATGCGAGCGGGATGAAGGGTCGCACCAGATCGTCGACCCAGTTGATGAACCACCAGGTGAGGCCGATGGTGATATAGGCCGGACCAACCAGGACCAGCCCGGTCAGGAAGTAATTGCGCAGCCGGACGACGAGGCCGTGATGAAACGACAGCGGCCGGCCGGATCCGGACGGCGCGCCGGCGGGCGGCTCCGCCGGCATGGTTTCCAAGTCACGGTCAAACTCGCTCATGCCACAACGGTCTTCTCGATCTCCAGGCCGGCGGGCAGCGACATTAGCCGCCGACGCGCGCTGTGGCGATATACACGAAAGTCGCGGCGCGATCACTCCACCGTGACCGACTTGGCAAGGCTGCGCGGCTGGTCGACGTCCTTACCCATCACCGCGGCGGTATGGTAGGCGATGAGCTGCACCGGGATGGCGTAAACCAATGGCGTCACCGTGGCGGGCATCGCCGGAAGCGTGAGCTTGAACAGCGAGTCCACGTGCGCCTCATGCGCGCCTTGGGGATCGCTGAGCAGAATGATCTTTCCGTCACGGGCCGCCACCTCCTGCATGTTGGACACGGTTTTTTCAAACACGCGGTCATAAGGCGCGATGACGATGACCGGCATCGTTTCGTCGATGAGCGCGATGGGTCCGTGCTTGAGTTCGCCGGCGGCATAGCCTTCGGCGTGAATGTAGGAGATTTCCTTGAGCTTGAGCGCGCCCTCGAGCGCAAGCGGGTAGCTGGTGCCGCGGCCGAGATAGAGCACGTCGCGGCTTTTCGAAAGATCGCGCGCCAGATGCTCGATCTGCGGCTCGAGCGCGAGCGCCTCCGCCATCAGCCGCGGCACCTCGATCAGGGCCCGCACCAGCGTCCGCTCGTCCTCCTCGGACAGCACCCCGCGGGCGCGGCCGGCGGCGACGGCGAGACAGGCGAGCACCGCGAGCTGGCAGGTGAAAGCCTTGGTCGAGGCGACCCCGATCTCGGGGCCGGCGAGCGTCGGCATCACGACGTCGCTTTCGCGCGCGATCGTCGAGGTGGCGACATTGACCACCGCAATCGCGTGCTGCTTGTGCTCCTTGGCATAGCGCAGCGTCGCCAGCGTGTCCGCGGTCTCGCCCGACTGCGATACGAATAGTGCGAGTCCGCCCGCTTTCAGCGGCGGCTCGCGGTAGCGGAACTCGGAAGCGACGTCGATCTCGACCGACAGGCGGGCAAAGCGCTCGAACCAGTATTTGGCGACCAGCCCCGCGTAGTAGGCCGTGCCGCACGCGGACATCGAAATCCGATCGAGGGTGCGAAAGTCGAACGGCAACGCGGTCGGCAGTCGCACGCGCTCGGCCGCCATGTCGAGATAGTGCGCGAGCGTATGGCCGACGACCTCCGGCTGCTCGTGAATTTCCTTCGCCATGAAGTGGCGATAATTGCCCTTGTCCACCAGGAAGGCCGCAGCCGAGGATTTGAGCACGGCGCGCTCGACTCGGCTGCCCTTGGCGTCGTGAACCTCGACGCCTTTGCGCGTGAGCACGGCCGAGTCGCCATCCTCGAGATAGGAGATCGCGTCGGTGAAGGGCGCAAGCGCGATCGCATCCGACCCGAGATACATCTCGCCGTCGCCATAGCCGATGGCGAGCGGCGAGCCTTTGCGCGCCCCGATGAGGAGATCGTCCTCGCCCGAAAACAGGAAGGCGAGCGCGAATGCGCCGCGCAGGCGCGGCAGCACCGTCGCCACCGCGTCCGCTGGCGTGCAGCCGCGTTTCATCTCCTCGGTCACAAGATGGGCGACGACCTCGGTGTCGGTTTCCGAGCCGAATTTGACGCCCTTGCTCTCGAGCTCCTCGCGCAGCTCGCGGAAATTCTCGATGATGCCGTTGTGGACCACGGCGAGCCGCTCGGTGGCGTGGGGATGCGCATTGCTTTCGGTCGGCCGGCCGTGGGTCGCCCAGCGGGTGTGACCGATGCCGATTCTGCCCGCGAGCGGCTCGCGCACGAGCCTGGCTTCGAGATTGCGCAGCTTGCCCTCGGCACGGCGGCGGGCCAGCTGTCCGTTTTCCAGGGTGGCGACGCCGGCGGAGTCATAGCCTCGGTATTCGAGCCGTTTGAGCGCGTCGACGAGCGCGCCCGCAACCGGCTCACGCCCGAGAATGCCCACAATTCCGCACATGCGAGCGGCGGCCTCCTATGCTTGATCGCGCAGATGATAGCCCGACGCCGATGTATCGGCGGTGAATGCAGACAAGGAAAGTCAAAATACCTCTCAAGTTGTGACAATTAAGGCCAGCGCCGGCGCGTCACTTTGTCGGGGCGTTTTTCTTCCTGGTCGCCGAAGTGAGTTCGCGCAGGCGCCGCGCCCAGCCTTCCTTGACCGCCTGCCGTCCGCGCCCGACCGCGAGCGCATCCGCCGGCACGTCATCGGTGATCACCGAGCCCGAGCCCACATAGGCCCCCTCGCCGATCTTGACCGGCGCAACCAACGCGGAGTTTGAGCCGATGAACGCGTTCCTGCCGATCTCGGTGCGGTGCTTGCGGACGCCGTCATAGTTGCAGGTGATGGTGCCGGCGCCGACATTGGCGCCGGCGCCCACGGTAGCGTCGCCGATATAGCTCAAATGGTTGGCCTTGGCGCCGGCTTCGATCACGGCTTCCTTGACCTCGACGAAATTGCCGATGTGCACGTTTTCGTGCAGGCGGGTGCCGGGTCGCAGCCGCGCATAGGGGCCGACCAAGGCGCCCTTGCCCACGTGCGCGCGATCGAGGTGCGAGAAGGAACGGATCACCGCGTTGTCCTCGACCGTCACGCCCGGGCCGAACACCACGAAGGGTTCCACCACCACGTCGCGACCGAACTTGGTGTCCGACGACAGAAATACCGTCTCCGGCGCGACCAGCGTCACGCCCGCTTCCATCGCCGCGTGGCGCAGACGCCGCTGCAGCGCGGCTTCGGTGTCCGCGAGCTGCTCGTTGGTATTGATGCCGCGCACGTCATCCTCCTCGGTCTCGACGACCATCGCCTTGTGCCCCATGGCGCGGGCGATGGCGACGGCGTCGGTCAGATAATATTCGCCTTTGCGATTATCGTTGCCTATGCGTTCGAGGATCTCCAGCGCCGTCGGGCCGGCAAATGCCATCAGGCCGCCGTTGCACAACTCGATCGTGCGCTCGGACGGGCTGGCGTCGAGTTCCTCGCGGATGGCAGCGAGCTCGCCCCTTTCAAGCACCAGCCGCCCATAGCCGGCCGGATTGCTTGGCCGGAATCCGAGCACCACGACCGCGGCACCTTCGGCCAGGGCTTCACGGATGCGAATCAAGGTCTGCGGCCGAATGAGCGGCGTATCGCCGAAGATCACGAGGACGTCGTCCGGCCTGCGCGCCAAGGCGTCTTTTGCCGCCAGCACGGCATGCGCGGTGCCGCGCCGCTGCGTTTGCACGAAAATCTCGGCATCCGGCAGCACCCGCTTGGCCTCGGCCGCGACGGCATCGGCGCCGGGTCCGACCACAACGGCGGTCATGGTGCCGCCGGCCTTGCGCACCGCGTCGAGCACGTGGGCGAGCAGCGATCGGCCGGCGATCGCGTGCAGCACCTTCGGCCGCGACGAGCGCATGCGCGTGCCCTCGCCGGCCGCGAGCACGATGGCAAGGCAGGTGCGTTCACCCGTCAATGGACGTCCTCCGCCGTGCGTTCCGGCCGCGGGCCGTCATATCCGAGTGCGCCGCGGCGGAAAAGGTGGAATGCGCGTGCAAGCCGTCGCCGTCAACGCTCCCCGGTCCGTCCTCGCCGCCGTTCGCATGCCTCAATTCGCCGAGCCCTGGTTGTCCGCGATCGGCGCTCGCGGCATAGTGCGCGACCCATGCAGTCCCGGCTCTTTCTGCCCACCGCGCGCCAGACCAACTGGCTCCTCCTCGTCGGCCTGCTCGCGCTCGGCGAGGCGCTCTATCTACGCTATCTTGCGATCGAATATGCGCAGGTATCGCTCGCCTGCCAGGACGGACTCGCCACCTGGCTGTGCGCAACGTTCAGGCTGGCCATCGTCCTCTTCAACCACTCGGTCTTCGGCTGGGTGGCGCTCGCCGCGGCTTTGCTGAACCTCGTGCGGCCCTCGGTCGTGTTGGTCTCGGTCAGCCTCGCCTTCGGCGCGTTCGGTCTGGTGCTGCATAACGCCAATCTCGCCGGCCTTGCGGCCGCGCTGCTGCTCCTCAGCCTGGCGCGTCCCGCGCCTGCGCCAGAGTGAATGCAAACGCAAGCAGAGCGGCCGAGAACCACAAGGCCTGCCAATTGGCGAAGCCCTCGTTGCCGGCGATATAGACGGCGGACGCCGCGAGCGTAGCTGCCGTCGCGGTTTCCGCCGCCGGTGCCTGCAGGCGCCGGCTCCAGGTCGCGGCGAGCAGAAGCGGAACCGCCGCGCCGGTGAGCGGCGCGAATGGAAAGTCCCGGTAGCGCCCGTCGAATACCAGGCCGAGTGCCGCCTGCACCGACAGCACGGCGACCGCGATCGATAGAATGCCGAGCGACAACGCCAGGGGATTGCGCGGGCGCTCGCCTCCCCGGCCGAGAACCTGGGCGAAAGTCGGCGTCCGCGTCCCCGTCGCCAAACCGGCCGCGCCGACGATCGGGGACATCAGCGCAACGCCGGCCCAGGCGAGCGAGCGCAGCCAATCGCCGACGGTCAGGCTCTCGAGCGGCACATTTGCAACCGTCCAGCCGATCAGGGTTCCCGACACGATTGCAATCGCCACGATTCGCACCCACCAACCAGCAGACGCCGCCGCGGCTTTGCGCGGGCGCGCACCCAGCGCGACGCCGAACACCAGGCCGGCGAGCGCGACGCCGCCCGCAGCCTGCCAAAGCCAGCGCGGATGATTGGAGACGGCGCCTCCCCAGCTGAACTTGGCCTGCCGTCGATACGCGTCGTAGAGGCCCCAATGGCCGCCGACGGTCCCTTCGAGCTGGCGCTTCCAAGGCTGGTCGTAGGCCTCGATCAGGTTGACACGGTAGTGCTCGCGCTTGGCGAGGGCGACCACCTGGTGCATGGCGCGCGCCTGGTTCACCGGCGAGGGCAAGGCGCCCTCGCGCATGCGGCCGGCGCTCGGCCATCCGAATTCGCCCACCACGATCTCCTTGTCCGGAAAGGCAGCGACGACCTGCTTGCGGATGGCTTCGACGTGCTGCGCCGCTTCCCGCGCCGGGATGGGGAAGTCCTCCCAGTACGGCAGGATGTGGACGGTGACGAAGTCCACCTCCGAGGCGATTTCGCGGTGGCGCAGCCAGAACTCCCACACATCGGCATAGGTGACCGGCATGGGGACCTGCGCCTTGACCTCTCGGATGATGCGCGCGAGGGCGGGCCCCGACATTTCCCCTCGCAGCAAAACCTCGTTGCCGACGATCACCGCCGCGATCACATCGGGAAACCGCTTGGCCAGAGCGATGGCGGTCGCGACCTGCTGGCGGCTCAATTCCGGCCGGTTCGACAGCCACAGGCCCTGCAGCACCTTCATACCGTGGCGCTGGGCGATCTCGGCAATCTGGTCGAGCCCGTGATCGGTCGAATAGGTGCGCACGCAATCGGTGATTTGCTTGAGCTGCGCCAGATCTTGGTCGATCTGCCGGGGGTCGATGGGACGATCCGGGCCGAACGGGCTCTGATCGCCTCGAAACGGGGCATAGGAGATGCAATAAAGCTTCTCGCCCGATGCCAGCGGCGACGGCGGCATCTGGACCGCGGCCCCGAGCCATCCCCAGGCCGCGACGATCGCCGCAGCCGCAATCGCGAAAAGCGCGGTCGCAATGCCCATCGCGGCCAATCCAGCCCGATCCAAACGACGGCGTCCCGCTTATCGTGCTCCGACGGCGGTGCCAAGCGCCTCCGGTTACGGCGCATGACGATTTTTACGATGTCACCGCGCCTTGCGTCTTGGCGTCACCTCAGTCGGCTGCTTTAATCCGGTCGCAATCGAGGCAGCGGCGCCCTTGCCGCAATGCTGACCGAATAGGTCCGCATGTGAAGGAACCACCGGTCGGCAAAACCAGAGCAACCATGCACGTTCTCAGTCTGCGTCCTCTCACCGCGGCCCTCGGCGCGGCAATGCTATTCGTCGCCACCCCGACATTTGCCCAAAACGCCGACCAAAAGGCCGCCGACAAGCCGCCGGCCCAGGCCGGCGACACCAAGGACGCCCAGAAAAAAGTCGACGAGTTCGCCGAAGCCGAGAAGCTGCTGGGCGGCCCCGCCGCCAACCCGGAATGCCTCTGGCTCGGCCGCCGGGTGGTCAGTCTGCTCTGGCGCGACGATCTCGATACCGCCTTCCGCCATCTCGATCTCTACGACCGGTTCGGCTGCCCGGCTGGCCACATCCAGGCGACTTTCCGCTGCGTCGTTCGCCAGGGCAACATCGACCCGAAGGCGACCGACACCCTCAACGGCCGGGTGCATAGCTGCTGGATCAACCCCAGCAGCGAGACGCAGGGGGCGGCGGCCGTGCCCAACGGCACGACCAGCCGCTAGTCTGTAGAAACGTTCATCGGGGTCCGCGCTAAGCTGTACAGTCGTTCAGAATGACTGTTTAGATTTTTTTGGAACGGTTTCTTTGCTGCGCTGTTGTTTTCCTTGAAACGGCCATGACTGATGGCTACTTGCTAAGACGCCTTCCGCTAAGGTACGCTCTCGGCGACCTTGGTTGAACCTAGGGGACGGGTTCGGGTCTCTGCCTTCTGCCCCGCGTGGTTGCTGTTTTATGCGCTCCGTCGCTGCCGTGGTGGCGCTCGTCGTCTGCGTGCATGCCGGCTTGTGGAGTCTGCTCCAACGGCAACAGGCGGTCGCCAATATCGACGCTCCGCTGGCCAGCATTTCTTATTCTCCCTACGCGCGATCACAGCATCCGGATTACGGCGACCGCCCGACGCCGGCGCAGATCCGCGCCGATCTGAAAGTCCTCAGCCCTTATACCAACGCCATCCGCACCTACAGCTCGACCGGAGGCGGCGAACTGGTGCCTGCGATCGCCGCCGAGTTCGGGCTCAAGGTCACGCTGGGCATCTGGATCGACAAGAACGAAGCCCGCAACGAGCGGGAGATCCAGGCCGCGATCGCGCTTGCGCGCCGCTACAGCAACGTCAATGCGATCGTGGTGGGCAACGAAACCACGCTGCGGGCGGAGAAGACGATCGACGATCTCATCCGGCTCATCCAACGGGTCAAGCGGCAAAGCCCCGTCCCGGTCACCACCGGTGAAATCTGGACGGTCTGGATCGAGCATCCGGAGCTTGCCTCGGCGGTCGACTTCATCGCCGCCCACATTCTGCCCTACTGGGACGGCTTCACCACCGCGCAGGCGGTCGACAAGACCATCGAGTTCTACACCAAGCTGCGACGCACGCACCCCGGCAAGCGCATCGTGATCGCCGAGTTCGGTTGGCCGAGCGCCGGCTACAACATGCGCAAGGCCGATCCCGGACGCATCGAGCAGGCCACGGTGCTGCGCGATTTCATTTCGCGCGCCGAAGCTTACGGCATCGACTACAATATCATCGAAGCCTTCGATCAGCCGTGGAAGACAAACGAAGGCGGCGTCGGAATGTATTGGGGCGTGTTCGATGCCGCGCGCCACGCCAAGTTCGCCTGGACCGGCCCCGTCAGCGATCCCGATCATTGGAAGGTCGGTGGGCTCGCCGTCCTGCTCGGCCTGTTGCTGTCGCTCCCGATCCTGGCGCGGGGTGACGCCACATTCGGCGAATCTGCGACGCTCGCGATCGCGGCCAACGCGGTCGGCGCCTGGTTCGCGACCGTCTTCGCCTTCTGGCAGACCCACTATTTCGTGCTCGGCGCCGCGTTTGCGCTCGGGCTCGGAATAATCCTGCTCATCCCGCTGGTCGCGATCGCGCTCGCGCGCATCGAAGAAATCGCCGCCATCGCGTTCGGGCGCGGCCCGCGGCGGCTGATCACGGCTGCCGTGCCCGCGTCCGATAGCTTTGTCCCCAAGGTGTCGATCCACGTGCCGGCCCATCGCGAGCCGCCGGACATGCTCAAGGCTACGCTCGACGCGGTCGCTCGCCTCGATTACCCGAATTTCGAGTGCGTCGTCGTCGTCAACAATACCCCCGATCCCGCCTTCTGGCAGCCGATCGAGGATCACTGCCGCGTCCTGGGCGAGCGCTTCAAGTTCGTCAACGAAGACAATGTGAGCGGGTACAAGGCGGGCGCGTTGCGCCTTGCGCTCGCGCACTCGGCTGCCGATGCCGAGATCATCGCGGTCATCGACGCGGACTACGTGGTGCGGTCCGACTGGCTGAGCGACCTGGTGCCCGCCTTCGCCGATCCGAAGGTGGGAATGATTCAGGCGCCGCAGGACCATCGCGATGGCGATCGCACCGTCATGCATCACGCCATGAACGCCGAATATGCCGGCTTCTTCGACATCGGCATGGTCCAGCGCAACGAGGCGAATGCCATTATCGTGCACGGCACCATGTGCCTGATCCGCCGCGCCGCGCTGATCTCGGCGGGCGGCTGGTCGAGCGACACCATCGTGGAGGACAGCGATCTCGGCCTGCTCGTGCTCGAGCGCGGCTGGCAGATCCATTACACCAACCGGCGCTATGGGCATGGCCTGTTGCCCGACACCTTCGATGCCTACAAGAAGCAGCGCCATCGCTGGGCTTATGGCGGCTTCCAGATTTTGCGAAAACATTGGCGCTACCTCCTGCCGCGGGCCGACGGGTTGACGCGCGAGCAGAAGCGCGAGTTCGCGCTCGGCTGGCTCAACTGGCTGGGCGCGGAATTGATCGGAGTTGTGGTCGCGATCCTCAATCTCGTCTGGGTGCCCGTGGTCGCATTCGCCGGCATCGCCATCCCCGACAAGATCCTCACCCTGCCGATCCTCGCGGCCTTCATGGTTACGCTCGCCCATTTCGTCGCGCTCTATCGCCTGCGGGTCGCCGTTCCGCTCGGCCAGATGATGGGCGCGGTGATCGCCGCCATGTCGGTGCAGTGGACGGTCGCCCGCGCGGTCGGCTGCGGCGTGTGGAAGGACAGCCTTCCGTTCATGCGCACGGCCAAGGGCGGCGCGACCTGCAAAGGGCCGGACTTCCCGGCATTTTGGGAGGCGGTGCTGGCCGCGCTGCTGCTGATCGGCGCCGTCGTCGTGGTGGCCACCAACTACAAGCAGATCCACGAGGTCAATATTTTCGGGCTGGTGCTGGTCGTGCAGAGCCTGCCGTTCCTCGCCGCGGTCACCATCGCCGTATTGGAATCCTCGCGCTTCAACACCTTCGCCTATTGGCGTGGTATCCGCGCGAGAGTCGCCGCTGCCGGGCCGCGCCGCCGTCGCCGAAGCGCCGGCTGATCGGAAATCAGCGATCGGTCATCAGTAAGCCGGAACGCGCGCGGCGTGTTTGTCCGCTCGCTCCCTCCCTGATTGCTCTTCCCATTATCCCGGTAGCGCGCTCTCGACGAGCTTCACCCAGTACGAGGTCCCGATCGGGATGGCCTCGTCGTTGAAGTCGTAGGCGGGGTGGTGGAGGCCGGCGCTGTCACCGTTGCCGACGAAGATGAATGCGCCGGGGCGCGCTAGCAGCATGAAGGAGAAATCCTCCGCCCCCATGACCGGCGCGACGTGATCGTCGACCCGCTCGGGCCCGACCACTTGGCCCGCGACCGAGGCCGCGAATGCTGCCTGGCGCTCGTGGTTGCTGGTCACGGGATAGTCGCGCTTGTAAGTGAGCTTCGCGCTCGCGCCGTAGAGCTGCGCCGTTCCAGTCACGACCTCGTGCAGACGCCGTTCCAGAAGATCGCGGACCTCGGGGGTCAGGCTGCGCGCCGTGCCGCGCAGAAGCGCGGTCTGCGGAATCACATTGTCGGTCGTCCCGGCCTGGAACACGCAGATCGAGATCACTGCGGCGTGCAGCGGATCGACGTTGCGCGAAACGATCGATTGGATCTGATTGACGATCTGCGCGCCCACCAGCACCGTGTCGATAGAGATATGGGGGCGCGCCGCGTGCCCGCCGCGGCCTTCGATCTCGATCGTGATGCGGTCGGCCGCCGCCATCAGCGGACCCGGCCGCAGCGCGAATTCGCCGATCGGAAGCCCGGGATAATTGTGCATGCCGTAGACTTCCTCGATGCGGAAGCGCTCCATCAAACCATCCTGCACCATCGCCTTGCCGCCCGCGCCGCCCTCCTCTGCCGGCTGGAAGATCACCACCGCGGTGCCGGCGAAGTTGCGCGTCTCGGTGAGATAGCGCGCGGCGCCGAGCAGCATGGCGGTATGCCCGTCGTGGCCGCAGGCATGCATCTTGCCGGGTGCCGTCGATTTGTAAGGAAGGTCGTTCGCCTCCTCGATCGGCAGCGCATCCATGTCGGCGCGCAAGCCGATGACCCGGCCACCCGTCTCCGCCCTTGCTGCCGCGGATCACGCCCACCACGCCGGTGCGCCCGATCCCGGTCACCACCTGGTCGCAGCCGAAGCTCTTGAGCTTGTCGGCGACGACCGCCGCGGTGCGGTGCACGTCGTAAAGCAGTTCGGGATGGGCGTGGATGTCGCGCCGCCAGGCGGTAATCTCGCCATGCAGGTCGGCAATGCGGTTGACGATCGGCATCGGGTTTTGTTCCTCGCACGGCGGGTCGGCCGAAGTCCCGCGCTCGCCTCGAACATAGGTCGATCGGAGCGCCTTGGACAGGGCAAAGCCGCGGCAATGCCGCCGACCTATTGACCCCGCACGGGGCCGCCCGTACACACGCGCGGACCGAGCCCGTAGCTCAGCTGGTAGAGCACGTGACTTTTAATCACGGGGTCCTGGGTTCGAGTCCCAGCGGGCTCACCATCCAAATCCCGCCACATCGACCGCTTCATAATATCGTTTGCCGCAACGCGGCGCCCCCGATGGAGGAAGCAAGATGGCTGACAAGGTAAGCAAATTCGTCGCGACGATCGTGGTTGCTGCGGGCATTTCGTCGCTGGCAACCGTTGCGTCGGCGACGCCGGTAGCCGATGCTCTCGCCATCAAGAACGCAGCGCCGGCCAGCGTCGACACCGTGCAATGGCGCCGCGGCTGGGGCCGCGGAGGCGGCTGGGGCGGCGTGGGTGCGGGCTTTGTCGCCGGCGCGATCATCGGCGGGGCTCTCGCGGCCCCCTATGCCTACGGGCCCTACTATCCCGCCCCCTATTACGCACCGCCGCCCGGTCCCGTCTACTACGGGCCGCCGGCAGCCGTTTACGGCGCGCCTGTCGCTGGCGACGCGGTCGCCTACTGCATGCAGCGGTTCAAATCCTACGATCCGTCCAGCGGAACCTATCTCGGTTACGACGGCTTTCGGCATCCTTGCCCCTGATCCGCTCGCATCGACGCGACAGGGCCGCCCCCGGGCGGCCCTTTTCGTTTCATGCTCGACGCCCGACGGCGCCGACGAAGTCGGCCCGGCCCGCGTGGATCGGCGCCGGCGCCCAAGACAGGAGCATGCACCCGGATCGTCCTTTCGCCGGAGCGGATTGAAGCTGTCGCGGAACGGGATAAAACTACCGGCATCGAGGGGACCTTGTGGCGTCCGTGGAGTCATGATGGCGAAGACCAACGGTCAGGCGCTGCCGATCCTGGTCGCAGGCGGCGGCATCGGCGGCCTGGCGGCGGCGCACGCCCTCGCCCGCAAGGGCTTCGCGGTGCGGGTGCTGGAACAGGCACCCGAATTCCGCGAGATCGGTGCCGGCATCCAGCTCGGCCCCAACATTTTCCGCGCGCTCGAGCGCCTCGACCTCAAGGACGCGGTGCTCGCGGATGCGCACCGCCCGCCGGCGATGGAAATGCGCTGCGCGCTGTCGGGCGAACGCGTCACCCGCATCCCGCTCGATGACCCGCGTTTCATGGCGAAGTTCAAGCAGCCCTATGCCGTCACCCATCGGCACGACCTGCATTCCGTGTTCATCAATGCTTGCAAGAGCAACAATCTCATCACCCTCGAAACCAATCGCACGGTGGAGGACTTCGAGCAGGACGAGAGCGGCGTCGATGTGATCCTGCAGTCGGGCGAGCGCGTCCGCGGCCGCGCGCTGATCGGCTGCGACGGCATGTGGTCGAAAGTACGCGACAAGGTCGTCGGCGACGGCAAGCCGCTGGTGTCGGGCCACATCGCCTATCGCGCGGTGCTCAAGCGCGAAGAGGTGCCCGCGGATCTCTGGAGCCCCGACGTCATCCTATGGGCGGGGCCCCGCACCCACCTCGTCCACTATCCGCTGCGCCGCGCCGAGATCTACAACTTGGTCGCCGTGTTCCATTCCAAGCGTTACGTCGAGGGCTGGAATGCGGAAGCCGAGGCCGGCGAGCTCTGGGCGCATTTCAACGGCCAGCGCCCGGAGGTCCTGCGCATGCTCGAGCGCATCGAGACTTGGCGCATGTGGGTGCTGTGCGACCGCGAGCCGGTGAAGGAGTGGGCGAAGGGACGGGTCGCGCTTCTCGGCGACGCCGCTCACCCGATGCTGCAATATCTCGCGCAGGGCGCCTGCATGGCCACCGAGGACGCGGTCTGGCTCGCGGACAAGGTTGCCCAAAGTCCCGACGACCTGCCCTCGGCTCTGCGGGCCTACGTGCAGCAGCGCTACCTGCGCACCGCGCGCGTGCAAATCATGGCGCGCGTCTATGGCGATTTCTACCATGCGCGCGGGCCCGCGGCGGAGCTGCGCAATCAACTGCTCGGCCCGCGCACGCCGGAGGCGTCCTACGAGGGCATTTCCTGGCTTTATGGCGGGATGTGAGCGGTTGGCCCGGCGCCGAGGCCCTCTCGGATCGAAGCTGTCGGCGATGAGGCCACGCGCGAGACCGCGATGGACTTTGCGCGAACGCAAGAAAACATGGCGCGGGCGGGAAGCGTGATTTGCCTCGTGCCGAGGTTCGTGAAAAAGTAGTAGCCGGTAAAAGTACAATGCGTCTTTCCCCTGCGTAAAATCCGCCGGATTTCGGCCTGTCCCATCCGACCGTGGAAGCGGCGATGGCAATGGACTGGTCCATAGCGCTGGTGCCGCTCGCGCTGCTCCCGATCATTCTCATTTTCGGGTTCGTCGGCTGTGTTCTCGACAGGTCGGGAAGTGCCGAGGACACCGGCCCCTCCTTCATCTATCCACCCGACCTCAACCTCAAGCTCGTTCGCATCACGGTGACGATGAAGGTCGGCGCCAACGGCAGCTCGTCATTCGGCAGCTCGGTCTCGGAAACGCAGGGGCCACTCGTTGCCGTCGACGACCATGTCCATCCGCAAATCAACCCCAAGGGAGACGTTCTCAATTTCTTGACGCTCAATCATGCGTTTGAGTTCCAGTACAGCGGCCAGATCGGCACCGATTTCACCGCCGATTGCGACTGCCGGATTCTCGTCGTCGGGCAGGCGAGTGAAACAGCCGTTCCCGCACCCACCCACCTCAACACGTACAGCGACCAATTCCACTACAGCTTCAACGATTTCCAACTCGTGGTCACCGGCAGCGGCCTCGATCCGGCGGACTACTCGGTGGAGTGACGACGCGCGCTGCGGCCGGCGCTGCCAGGGAGGATCACATGGCCAACCCGCTGACAGGCGACTACGACGTCGTGGTCGAGATCGCAGTCGGAGCCATCGACCGTATCCTCGCGACGGCGCATCAGCAGAGTGCGTCGGAAGCGGCATCGCCCCAATTTCCCTACAGCCTGACGGCGCGCGTCGGCGACCGACCGAAGATCGTGCAGTTCGAATTGGCCGAGGCCATGCTCGAGGAGTATTTCGGCCACGGCAAGGTCGACATCGGCTCGCTCTCGGACGATGTGCTCGCCGAGCTGCAGGACCAGGTCGCCGTCGCCAAGACGACGCGCAGGAAGCTGGCCGACATCGCCGATCCCTCGGCGGCGACGGGCCCGCTGGTCGGCGCGATCGAGAATCTCGCAAGCGTCTCGGTCGTCCGCGGCCTCGCGCGCATACAACTCGGCACCCCGACCCTGGCGCTGACCCCCGGCTCGAGCACCAAGCTCTCCGTGCGCGCGCAGATCCGCGCCGCCTACTATCCCGACCCCGGTACCAATGAATTGCCCAAGCCCATTCACGGCGAAGTCCTGGCGACCTTCCTGCCCACGTACAATGCCTCCGGAGCCGACGGCAAGCCGGCGCTCGAGGTAAAGCCCGCCGCCGCCGGCGTCGCGTTCACGCCAGCCCAAGGAACATCGCTGACCGCATCCGAGGCAAAACGGATCGCCCGCGAGGTGCAGCGGTTCGTGGACAGTAAGTTCGGCCCCAGCAGCGTCAAGCTGCCGGATAAATTCCCGTTCCGGGAATTCACCAGCATAGTCGGTACCCACTCGGCGATCGCGTTGCCGGTGAAATTGTCCTCGGTGATATTCCCGCCCTCCGTCATCAGCGTCGGCGAGCTTTTCCTTGCGCCGACCGACGATTTCGCCATCGCCATCGGCAAGGACTACATCGGCACCATGCTGCAGCCGGTGCTGGCGCAGATCGAGCAGTTGCGGGTCGGCTACGACCTCACCGACGCCGTATTTGGGATCACCTGGGCGAGCTTCAGCGCCTGGGTGTCGAACGTGACGCTGGAATGGCTCCCCGACGAACTCAAGCTGGTCGTTACCGGAGCCGGCCACCTCTGGAAAGCGGTCGGGTCCGATGAGGACTACAATTTCACGATCACGCAATACTTCGGGCTGAGCCTCGACATCGGCAAACAGGCGATCTCGCTTCACGCCATCGGCGGGCCGGCGCTTGCGGGCAACCTGCCGCAGGAGGCTGCCGATTACGCCAATTCCGAGATTCCGAAGTATCTCGGCCCGGCGCTGGACGGAGCGAACAACGCGATCAAGCAGGCGCAGAGTGCGCTCCCCTCCCTCAGCGGCGCGCTCGCGCCGTTCGATGCGGGGGCGAGCGCTCGTTACACCCGCGTCGAGATCGCGTTCGATTGCATCATCTTGCACGGCAGCGTGACGGCGTCATCCCGGCCGGCAGTGGCGATGGATTTCGCCCCGACGCCCGATGGCACCGGGTTGGATGCTTTCAACAGCTGGATACCGGCCGGCACCATCGACAGGTTTGTCTGGAACTGGGTGACCCCGAACCCGGCAAATCCGCTGCCGTGGGCGGGGATCGTGCATGAGGTGAAAGAGCCCCATGAATTCATCCTTCGCTGGAGCGCGAAACCGGGGCAGAAGCCTTGGGAGGTTCAGCCGCCGCCTTGGAAGTTGTACCGGATGTGTCTGTCGATCGAAGGCACGCAGACCGGTTCCATCTCCGGAATCGCCGACGTCTCGGGAGGCACTTGCTGTGCGGTCGGGGTCCCGGAATGGCTCTTCATCCTGCCGGCGTGGTGGGCCAAGGTGCTGGCGGTGCCGATCTGGGGGCCTGACCCCGGGGAGGCCGCCCTCGACGGCGCCATTGTCGCGCATCTCAATGTCAGGGCGGAGGTCGCGCCAGCGGCCGCGGTGCGCAGCAGCGCGCTCATTCACTTCGCCGACGGCAGCGCGCCGCCGTTACCGGCGCTGAGCGAGGCGTTGCGCCGCAGCAAGCACGCGCAAGCCGCGGTCCCGGTGATCGTCGTGATGCCGCGGGGGTCTTTTGCGCAAACGCGCTCGGTCGTCGAGAGGAGCCTCGGCGCATTCGCCCCCGACCTCGAGGTCCCGCTCGCCATCACCGAGGACTACGACGCCAGCTGGAGCGGCGCATTCGGCGTCGCCGGCGCCCCGGCAACCTATCTGATGAGCGCCGGGGGCGAGGTCGCGTGGAACCATCGCGGCCAGCCGGATACGGCGGCGCTCGCCGCCGCGCTCAATGAACATGTGACCGCCGCCACACGCCGCAGGTCGCGGCCGCCGAGGGCCGCCGTGCGAATCGGCGCGATGGCCCCCGAACTGCCGCCCGACCATGCGCGGCCACATGCGCGTCGCCTGGGCGGCGGAAAGCGCTGCCTGCTGCTGTTCTGGAAGTCCTGGTCGATGCCCTGCATCAACGAACTGGTTCGTCTCGGCACGATGCACGATCGGGCCGGTGAACAGGGGCCGGCGATTTTGGCGATCGGCGACGGTGAAGACACCCGATCGATCGAGCAGGTTGCCCGCGCGCACCATCTGCGCTTGCCGCTCGTGGCCGATCCCAACCGGGAGATTGCGCGCCGCTACGGCATCAATTGCTGGCCGGCGATCGTCTCGGTCCGCCACGACGGGCTCATCGATCGCATCCACTACGGCGCGGTTCACGGGGGCTTGCGGCAGCAACTCGAGACCACCCCGCGGGCGGTCGGCACCTGAGCGACCATCACCCGCAAGGGATGTTCGCGGCTTCCATATTCGGATCGATCGGACCCGCAGGCTGGTTCCTGCGGTTCACACACATCGGTTACGCCTGCGCGGGAGCCTTTCGGTTTCAGCCCGTGCAGCTTCCACTTGCGCAGATAGGATCAAAGGCGCGACAGCGACCTACCGCAGCCCCGCGACCGCCCGCGCCTCGCCGGTCAATTCCAGAATGTGCATTCCGGTATTGGCGCGGTCGACCACGTAGATGTAGCCGCGGTCATCGGTTTCCACGTTGTTGCTCTGGATCGCGATCTTGCAGCGGTCCTGCCCATCGACCTTGATGCAGCGCTTGTCGGTTGCCTCGGTGATCGACGGGATGAAATAGCCGATCTCCTTCGGCTGGTATGGGTTGCGCACGTCGACCGCGCGCACTCCGGCATTGAAATAGGTGATGAAGGCGACCTTCTTGTAGAACACCGGCGCCATGCTCTCGTTCGAGGAGTGCGTGCCGAAGCGGCCGCCGCGCCCGCAGAAGTTCCCGCTCGCCTCCGGCACCGAGAAGTTCGACACCACCATCGGCTTCGATTCGATCGTGACGTCGACGAAGAAGGCCATCTGGCGCGCTTCCTGGCACTCGTTGAGAATCTGCTCGTCGACGATCATGACGAAATCGCGGACCTTGCCGTCCTTGTCGTGGGCAAACTCGGCCACCGTCATTTTCGGCATCGGAAACACGGTGTGCGCGCCGTTGAACGGCAGCATGTCGAGCTCCCCGACCACGGGATAGCGCAGGTTCTCGGGGGTCGGCTCCTTGGGGCCGTTCAAGAGCTTCTCGCGGTCGACGATCTGCAGGACGCCGCCCTTGTTGGTGCCGTATCCGAAATAGACCCGGTTGCCCTGCGGGCCGGTCGAGATCGGCCCGTGCAGGTCGGCCGGCACCGCGCCGCTCGATCCGGGCTCCTGCCCGACCAGTCCGAAATCGCGGATCTTGACCGGCTTGGTGGGATCGCTGAGATCGTAGATCGAGGTCATGCGGCGTGCGCGCCAGCCCGGCACGCCGGAGACGAGGTAAGCGATCCCGGTATCGCACTCCCACCAGCTCTTGTGGGTGTCCTTGAGGCCGTCGACCACGCGCGTGAGCAGCGCCGGGTTGGCCGGATCGCTGACGTCCCAGATTTCATGGGCCTGGCCGCCGAAGACGCGCAGCAAGTAGGTCTTGCTCGCATCGCCCTTGGGCAGCGTCTTGCCGTCGCAGACGCGCACCATCTGCGCGCCGCCCGCCTCGTAATTGCCTTCGAGGCCCGGAATGTGCGCGAGATATTTGGGCTGCGCCGGATCGGTCACGTCGACGATCGAGGTGCCGTTGTATTCGGGTTGTCCGGTGAGGCGGTTGACCGGCTTGGGCACGTCGGGGGTTCCGCCGTGATGCCCGATATAGGCGATATAGCGGCTGCCTTGATGATGGACGGTCGGCTGGTAGGCGCTGCGGGCTTGCAGATCGCTGTAGCCGACGAGCCGCATATTCCTGGCTTCCGGCGGATCGCCGAGCTTCGGCGCCTGCGCGAGCGCGGCCGTGGTCATCAATGCCATCGCCGCGAGCGCCGCGCTCGCCGCCGCGCCACGCCTGCCCCGGACCAAGGTGCTTCCTTGCATCGTGTCGCTCCTGATCGTTCTGTCTCTACGCGAGGGCCTTCTTGACGCGTTCGGGGGTGAACGGCGTGTGGCGCAGGCGCACGCCGGTGAGCGCAGCAATTGCGCCCGCGATCGCCGGCGCGACCAGCGGCGTGGCCATCTGACCGACGCCGGTCGGATGGTTGTCGGTTGGAATGATCTCGATATGCATCAGCGGCACCTCGTTCATGCGCGGCACCCGGTAATCGTAGAAGTTCGACTGCTCCACGGCGCCGTCTTTGATCGTGATGCGCTCGGTCAACGACATGCCCAGCCCATAGACGATGCTGCTCTCGGTCTGCGCCACCACGTTGTCCGGCTGAACCGGGAGGCCGCAGTCGATCGTGCACCAGAAATTGTGGACGCGGATCACCCCGCTGCCGCGGTCGACGGATGCCTCGGCGATGCCGGCCGTGAGCGTGTTTGAATAGTCGATGAAGGCGAAGCCGAGACCGCGGCCGTCGCGCGCCTTGCCCCAGTCGGCCATCTGCGCGACCCGCTCCACCACCTTGCGGCCGCGCGGCGTATCCTTGAGCAGCTCGAGCCGGAGCGCCACCGGATCGATGCCGCGTTTGTGCGCGATCTCGTCGAGGAACGCCTCGGTCACGAACTTGTTGGCCGTGAAGCCGATGCCGCGCAGCGGCGACGTCCGCACCCCGGTGTCGCGGTAGAGCTGTTCGGTGGCCTGGTGCGGAATGTCGTAGCTCTTGAGCTCGACACCGCGCATGAGGATGTTGTCCTTGCCGCCCCCCTGCTGGAAGCGGACCGGGTCCATGTAGGGCGTAACCCGATCGCCCGCGACCCGGTGGTGCCATGCGAAAAGCTTGCCCGTGGCGTCCAGTCCGGCGCGCACGTGGTGCGCGGTGATCGGCCGGAAGCGGCCGTTGTGGACGTCATCCTCACGCGTCCACAACACTTTCACCGGTTTACCCGCTTCCTTCGCGAGCAGCACCGCGTCGACGATGAATTCTTCATCGCGATGGCCGCGGCGGCCGAAGCCGCCGCCCATCAGATAATAGTTGAGCTTGACCTTGTCGCGCGGGATGCCGAGGACCTTGGCGGTCGCCTCGACCGCCAGGCTCTGGCTCTGCGTGCCACACCAGAGCTCCGCCGCATCGCCGGCGGGCGAAACCGAAGCGATCGCGTTGAGCGGCTCCATTTGCGCGTGATAGGCGTAGTCGCAGCGATACGTCGCCTCGATCACGGTCGCGGCCTTGCTCATCTCGCCAAGCGCGTTGCCCTGCCGGTCCCAGTAAGTCGCCGGTGCTTTCGGGTTGCTCGCGGCGGCCGCAAAGGCTTCCATTCCGGCGTCGCTGTCGAAACCCCAGCCCATGCCGATGCGGGTCCAGGTGACCGCACCGTCGAGCGCACGGCGCGCGGACAGCGCCGCCCAGGCGGTTTCGGCCAGCACGCCGACGCCGTACGGAAGCCTGACGATCCGCAGGACGCCGTCGATGTTCTTGACCTTGGATTCGTCGATCTTGTCCGGGCCTCCGCCCTCGACCGGAGTGCGCAGGATCGTGCCGTAGATCATCCCGGGAACCTGTACGTCGATCGCGTACTTGGCGCTGCCGTCGACCTTGTGCGGCAGTTCCGCCCGCATGACGTCCTTGGAAATCAACCGGAACTCGCTCGGTTTCTTGAGGCTCTCGGGCTTGATCTCCGGGGCCTTGGCCGGCACGTCGGCGAACGCCGCGATCTCGCCGTAGCCGAGCTTGCGGCCCGACTTCGCGTGCACGACCAGGCTCGGCTCGGTCGTCAGTTCATCGACGGATACGCCGAGCTTCTTGGCGGCATTCTCGAGCAAGACCCGGCGCACCTGCGCGCCGAACAGCCGCAGCGGCCGATAGTAGCTCGTCACCGCGTTGGAGCCGGCGGTGTACATCTGACCGGCGAAACCCGGATTGCCGTAGAGCGCCTCGATCGGCGGCGCCGGTACCACCTGTACTCTCGACCAGTCGGCGTCGAGCTCCTCGGCGATGATCAGCGGCAGCGACGTGGTCGATCCCTGCCCCATCTCGGTCGCCGGCGACATGATGGAGATCGTGCCGTCCGTCGCGATGCTGACCCACGGGCTCAAAGCCTTGCCGGCCCGTTCGCCCGCGAATACCGCGGCATTCGCGCGACGGCCGACGCCGAGCGCGACGGCGAAGCTGAGGCCTGCCGCACCGACCATGACTTGACGACGCGAAAATGCTTGGCGGGACGAGGTCGCGGCCAAGCTCTCGGCTGCAATATGCTGGGTCATGGCTCAGGCCTCCCGCGCCGCGCGCTCGACCGCGCGCACGATGCGCTGATAGGTTCCGCAGCGGCAGATATTCGTGCTCATGTGTTCGACGATCTGATCGCGCGTCGGCGTGGGGTTCTGCCGGAGCAGATCGGCTGCGCTCATGATCTGGCCGGACTGGCAGTAGCCGCATTGCGGCACTCGCTCGGCGAGCCATGCCTTCTGCAGCGGGTGCGATGAATCCGCCGACAGGCCTTCGATCGTTGTCACCGACTTGCCTGCGATCTCCGACACCTGGACCTGACATGAGAACGCGCGTTTGCCGTCGACATGCACCATGCACGCGCCGCACAGACCGGTGCCGCACCCGAACTTGGTGCCGGTGAGCTTGAGCCCTTCCCGAATGACCCACAACAACGGCGTGGCCGGCGGTGCATCGGTCGACGCCCGCTTGCCGTTCACGGTGAAGTCGATGACCATGGTTTCGCTCCCTGAGAATTATGGCTCCCGCCGCACGGCCGAAGACGGACGACACAGGACGGACGGCGCGTTTCCGTCACTCGCCTTCGTTCGTCATGTGTCATCCGTCGGCTGTCGTCCGTTCGTCGTCACCGGCTATCCCAGCGCCGCCTTGACCCGCGCCGGATGGAGCGGCAGGTCGCGGATGCGCTTGCCGGTCGCGTTGGCGAATGCATTGACGACAGCGGCGACCGCGGGTCCCTGCGAGCCTTCGCCCGAGCCGAGCGGACGCTCGCTCGGGCGGTTGATCAGCTCGACCTCGACCTTCGGCACCTCCGGCATGGTGAGGATCGGATAGCTCGCCCAATCGCGCGTGAGGATGGCGTTCTTGTCGAAGCGCACCGCCTCCTTCAGCGTCCAGCTCACGGACTGGATGATGCCGCCTTCCATCTGGTTGGCGAGGCCGTCCGGATTGATGATCAGGCCGGAATCGACGGCCGCCCAGGTCCGCGGCACGCGCACCATGCCGCTGCCGCGGTCGACTTCGACCTCCGCCACCACGGCCACGTAGCAGGCGAGGTTCTTGTACTTGGCGAAGCCGATGCCGCGGCCGCGCGTGCCGTCGCCCTTCTCGCCCGCTGTCCAACCGGCCTTCTTGGCCACCGCCTCGATCACCGCCCGCCCGCGCGGGTCCTTCAAATGCGCCAGGCGGAACGCCACCGGATCGGCGCCGGCCGCCGCCGCGAGCTCATCCATGAAGGATTCGAGCGCGAACACGTTGGCATAGGCGCCGAGCGTGCGCAGCGCCGAGACCCGGATCGGCATGTCCTGGACGAAATGGTGCACCACCCGCTGGCTCGGAAAATCATAGAGCGGAATGGCGTTGCGGTCGCCGCCGCCGGCGGGCTGCGGGATGGCGGTCGGCGGACCCATCTTCTGCGGCTCGGCGAGATACCAGGCCGCGAGCACATTGGTGCCGGTCGTCGATTCCGGCCGGGTGGAATGGGTGTTGCTCCACACCTGGTATTCCCAGTCGGCGATCTTGCCGTCGGCGGAGAGTGCCGCCTTCGCTTGCATCACCATGGCCGGGCCATAGGGCTCCCAGCCGAACTCGTCGTCGCGCATCCATTGCAGGCGAACGGGCCGGCCCGGCACCGCACGCGCGAGCAGCGCGGCGTCGGCGGCGACGTCGTCGGCGCCGTTGTGCCCATAGCAGCCGGAGCCTTCCACGTGGATGCAGCGCACCGCGGCGGCCGGCAGCTTCAGCATCTTGACGAGCTCGGCGCGCAACGGGAAGACGCCTTGCGAATGGGTCCAGACCGTCAGCTTGCCGTCCTTGAATTCGGCGAGCGAGCAGGACGGGCCGATCGAAGCGTGCGCCATGTAGGGCTTGGTATAGACCGCCTCGAAGCTGCGGGCATTCGTCGGCGGCGCGCCCTGCTTGACGCCGATGGTCGCGTCCTTGCTCGGCAGCGACCTGATGACATCGAAGATGCGGGCGGGATCAGGGAGTTCCGGTCCCAACGTCCAGTTCGCGCTGTTGCGCAACGCCTCGCGCGCCTTGATCGCCTGCTCCTCCCGCTCGGCGACGACCCCGAGGAAAGAGCCGTCACGCACGACCGCGACGACGCCCGGCATGGCCTTGGCGGCGGCTTCGTCGACGTTGTCGAGCTTCGAGCCGTAACGCGGCGGGCGTATCACGCGCCCGTGCAGCATGCCGGGAAGCCGCATGTCCTGCACGAACGCCGCGCCGCCGGTGACCTTGGCCGGAATGTCGAAGCGGGCAATGGACTTTCCGACGACCTTGTGGCTCGCGGGCGGCTTCGGCGCCGCTTTGGCGCTCGCTTCGCGATTGAGATCGAGCTTCGCGACAAGGTCGCCGTAACCGACCTTGCGCCCGTCCGGCGCCGCAATCACGCCATCCGCGACCGTCAGCTGGTTTGCCGCCGCGCCCAGGTGTTGGGCCGCGAGGTCGAGCAGGATCGCGCGCACCTCGGCGGCCGCCAGGCGCAGCGCCGTGCCGCTGTACTCGATCGATTGGCTGCCGGCGGTCTGACCCTCGTTCGGCGTCCGGCCGGTGTCGCCGGAAATCATCTTGACGCGTGCGAGCGGCAGGTCGAGTTCTTCGGCGGCGATCTGCGCCAGCGCGGTGAGGATGCCCTGCCCGAGCTCGACCTTGCCGGTGAAGACGGTGGCGTTGCCGTCGGCATTGATGCGGATCCAGGCGTCGAGCCTGCGGTTGTTCTGCAGGCTTCCGGGCAGCCGTTCCTGCGCCGCTGCAAGTCTCGGATCGAGCGAGAAGGCAAGAACGAGCGCGCCGAAGCCGGTGTTGAATTGGCGCCGGTTGAAAGCGGGAGCGTTCATGGTCACGTCCTCCCGTTGGCGTGCGCGGCACGCAGCACCGCGCGAATGATCCGGTTGTGAGTGCCACAGCGGCAGAGATTGCTCGCCAGCGCCGCGCGCACGTCCGGCTCGCTCGGCCGCGGATTGCGGTCCAACAGCTCCTTGGCGGACATGATCATGCCGTTGCTGCAGTAGCCGCATTGGGCCGCCTGCTCGTCGATGAAAGCCCGCTGGAGCGGGTGCGGCTTGTCGACCGAGCCGAGGCCCTCGATGGTCGTGATCTCGCTCGTCCCCACCGCACTGATCGGAGTAATGCAGGAGCGCACCGCCCTGCCGTCGACCAGCACGGTGCAGGCACCGCATTGCGACAGCCCACAGCCGTATTTCGCGCCGTTGAGCTCGAAATCGTTGCGTAGCACGTAGAGCAACGGCGTATCCGGCTCGGCCGGAACCGAGCGGTTGACCCCGTTGACCTTGAGGTTGATGGCCATGATGCGGCGTCTCCCGAATGCCGGCGCTTGCCGCGCCCTTGTTTGGAGCGGTTTTATTCTGCGCCGACGCAAGCGCGGCGTCGAGGCCCTTATTGGGCGCGCTCGGCCGTTGATCGGGCGGCGTCGAGCCGCAAGCCGCTTACGCCGGCGACACGTCGCCGCGCGCCCAGCCTTCCTCCGTGGCTGCGCGGAAATCCGCGAAGGTGCCGGCCGCGATCGCCGCGCGCATGCCTGCCATCAGCTCCTGGTAATAAGTGAGATTGACCGTGGTGAGCAGGATCGCGCCGAGCATCTCGTTCGCCTTCACGAGGTGGTGGAGATAGGCACGGGAATACTCGCGCGCCGCCGGGCAGGCGCTGGTCTCGTCGAGCGGGCGCGGATCGCCGGCGTGGCGGGCGTTCTTGAGGTTGACGGGACCGAAACGGGTGAAGGCCAGCCCGTGGCGGCCGTTGCGCGTCGGCAGCACGCAATCGAACATGTCGATGCCGCGCGCCACCGCCTCGACGAGGTCTTCGGGGGTCCCGACGCCCATGAGGTAGCGCGGCCGGTCGGCCGGAAGCGCAGGCTCGAGCTCTGCAATCGTGCGCAGCATCACCTCCTGCGGCTCGCCCACGGCTAAGCCGCCAATGGCATAGCCGTGGAAGCCGATATCGGTGAGTGCGCTCGCGCTCTCGAGACGCAATTGCGGATCGTCGCCGCCCTGCACGATGCCGAACAGCGCGCTCCCCGGCGGAGCGGCTTCGAACGCACGCTTGCTGCGCTCGGCCCAAGCGAGCGAAAGCCGCATGGCGCGTTCCAGCTCGCGCCCCGGCGCCGGCAGCTGCAGGCATTCGTCGAGCTGCATGGCAATGTCGGAGCCGAGCAGGTTCTGGATTTCGATCGCGCGCTCGGGCGAAAGCTCGACCATGGCACCGTCGAGGTGGGAACGGAAGGTCACGCATTTGTCCTCGACCTTGCGCAGCGCCGCGAGCGACATGACCTGGAAGCCGCCCGAATCGGTCAGGATGGCCTGCGGCCAATTCATGAATCGGTGCAGGCCGCCGAGCGCCGCGATGCGTTCCGCGCCGGGACGCAGCATCAGATGATAGGTGTTGGCGAGCACGATGTCGGCGCCGCTCGCGCGCAGCGCTTCAGGCGCGAGGCCCTTCACCGTCGCTTGCGTGCCGACCGGCATGAAGGCCGGAGTCGCGACCGGCCCGTGCGCGGTGACCATCTCCCCGCGGCGGGCGGCGCCCTCGGTGGCGAGCAAGCGGAAGGAGAAGGGCGCAATCGGCAGCCTCCCCCCTCCTCCGCTCTGCGTTTCGGCGTCCCGGGAAATGGTGGAAAGCCCCTTCCATGGCTGCGGACGATCGGAGCCGGACCGCAATTGCGCGATCGGAGTTTCGGCTTCTGGCCCAAATGCCGGGCCGGTGCAACCGTCCCGGCGGGCGGTGCGGTGCGGTACCGCTCGAGGCCGCTCCAAGGTGTCGTTTCGAGCGCGCCTTGGCCGGTTGAGAGCGCGTTCACGGCAGCCGCATCAGCGGCTCTCCCATGCGGATCATCACGCCCTCGCGCGCGTTGCCGCAGAGCGAAAATCCATCCGACGCGAACAGGATGATGGTCGACCCGTGCTCGAACCAACCCATTTCCTCACCCTTCGCGAAGCGCGCATTGCAGGCAATGACATTGGCCCCGCGATCTCTGAGATCGAGCGTCGCGTCGAGGAAGTTCAGGCGGATGCTGGCGACCAGCACCGCGGCCACCGGCACCAAGGTCACGATGTGGCCGCCGGTGACCAGCCGCGTTCGCAGCAGCGCGCGCTCGTTCTTGCAGAACAGCTTCTCGATGCGCTTGAGCGCGATCGGGTTGACGTTCCAGGTGTCTCCGGAGACGTAGGTGACCTGCTCGACTCGGCAGTCGTGGGGAGCGTGGAAACGGTGGTACATGCTGGAAGTCAGCCGCAGCGTGACGTAGCGTCCGTTGCGGTGGACATCCACCAGATCCGAATCGCCGAGCAGATCCTGCAGGGTGTAGGGAAATCCCTTGATCTGGAAGAGTACGGTATCAGCGATGGCGCCGGACGCGCCGACGATCGCGTCGCAGGGACTCACGAGTATCGCGGGATCCAGGTCGAGGGGTCGCGCATCGTCCCGCAGCTCCCTGATGAAGCAGTCGTTCATGCTTCGGAACCGGCTCTTTTTCGCCTCGCTCAGATCGAGGCCGGAGAAAAAGCGCCAGACCCCGATGGAGAGGTCTCGCACGAGCGGCTGCTCGATCCGGCTGAACCAGCCCATGAAGCGGGTCGCCAGCCGCCGCGGAATGCGGTTGGTCAGCAGGAAATTGAGGTCTTCCTGCTGCAGCATTTTCAGGATGGCGGAGCGGACCGTCATGCGGCGGTAAACTCGATGGAATAAACCGCGAATTGATGGGATTCGGCGCTACCACGATCGCACTGTACGGGACGGGCGCCGCGGCGCTGGTCACCTCGCTGCTCGGGTTGACGCCGCGATTGCGGCTCTCGCAGGCAAAGCACTGGTCTCTGGCCGGCCACGCTCGGATCGCACGACGGCTCGCCTCGCTCGTGCCTTTTTACGAGTACGACGAAACGCGCTTCTTCCGCTGCGATGATGCGCCGGAGGAGATCGCCGCCCGGCGCCGAGCCGGGTTCATGCGCCTTGCGGAGCTCTACCGGGCTCGATTCGCCGAGACCATCCGACACACGACGGATGCCGCCGACAGCGTTTCCGACCTGCAGTTCACCGACGCCTATCGCGTGCCGTTCCAGTTCAGTCGTTTCGTGCGGCGCCACCTCAGGGCCGGCGCGTTCCTGCAATCCTCCTCCGGAGTGACGGTGACCGATCTCGACGGCAATCGCTTCTACGATCTCACCGGCTCTTACGGCGTGAACGTCTTCGGCTACGACTTCTACAAGGCCTGCATGGAACGCGGTCATCGGCGAGTGCGCGAGCTCGGGCCGGTGCTGGGGCCCTACCACCCCGTCATCGCGTACAACGTCAAACGGCTCAGGGAAATCTCCGGGCTCGACGAGGTGTCGTTTCACATGTCCGGTACCGAAGCCGTGATGCAGGCGGTGCGGCTCGCGCGCTATCACACCCGCCGATCCCACCTGGTGCGGTTTTGCGGTGCCTATCACGGCTGGTGGGGCGACGTTGCGCCGGGCGTGGGCAATCCCGTGGCGGCGCACGAGACCTACACCCTGAAGGACATGTCCGACGATTCGCTGCGCGTCGTGCGCGCGCGCCGCGACATCGCCTGCGTGCTGGTCAATCCGCTGCAGGCCTTGCATCCGAATGCGAATGCGCCGGCGGACTCGACGCTGGTCGACAGCGCGAGAGCCGCGCATTTCGACCGCCAGGCCTATGCCGATTGGCTCAAGCGGCTGCGGGCGGTCTGCAGCGAGCGTCATATCGTGCTGATCTTCGACGAGGTCTTCGTCGGCTTCCGCCTCGCTCCCGGCGGAGCGCAGGAATATTTCGGCGTCAAGGCCGACCTCGTCACCTACGGCAAGACGCTTGGCGGCGGCCTTCCGATCGGCGCGGTCTGCGGGCGCAAGGCGTTGATGAAACGGTTCCGCGACGATCGCCCGGTAGAAGTCTGCTTTGCGCGCGGCACCTTCAACTCGCATCCGCACGTGATGGCGGCCATGCACGAGTTCCTGCGGCACCTCGAGACTCCGGATGTCCGTACGCTCTACGACAATGTCGATGCGGTCTGGAACGCACGGACCCAACGGCTCAACCAACGCCTGCGCAAAGAGGGGCTGCCGGTGCAGGCGGTGAACATGTCCTCGATCTGGACCGTCTGCTACACCCAGCCATCGCGTTACAACTGGATGCTGCAATACTACCTGCGCGCGGAAGGATTGGCGCTGAGCTGGGTCGGAACCGGCCGCCTGATCTTCAGCCTCGACTACACCGACGCGGACTTCGAGGCGGTAGCCGATCGATTCGTGTCCGCCGCCAAGACGATGCAGCGGGACGGCTGGTGGTGGTCCGACCCGGCGACAACGAACAGATCGATCAGGCGCCGAATCCTGGGAGAAATCATCGCTCACCGCTTCGCGCGGATCGGCGGCCGGGAAGCGCCGAGCTAGCGCCGGCCGGTGACGCGCGCTTACGTCGTCTCCTCCGGTGTCATGGCATCGGTATCGAGCAACTCGCCCCGCAGGAGACGGAGCGGCGCCTTGTGGTAGAGCTTGATGTCGTGAAAAGGGTCGGTGAGAATCTTCGTGGCCCAAACCAGACCGGTCTGCACATCCTTGATGAAGAAGAGTTGAACGGTCCGGTAGGCGAGTCCGCCCAGCCCCACCATGAGCCAGATCAGCGCGACGCGGCGTACGAATTCCCCGGTGGTGGCGTGCGGCGCCAGGATACCGAACAGCGTGGGATCGAAGTAAAGCGGAAACGGCGACAGCGCCCAGATCGACATCAGGACGACCTTGCGCTTCAAGTTGTAGCCGACTTTGACCTCCTCCTTGTATTCGTGCGTCGCCTGGTTCACCTCGTCGTAGTCTTTGGGCTCGAAGAAGAAGTGGCCGAGCTGCCGGCTCGTCATTGCCACCAGCCAGCCTACGAGCGCTGCCGCGACCGGATCGGTGAACACGAGCACATAGGCGCAGAGAAAGCTGACCGCGCTGACCAGATGCAGGGCCTGATTGATTCGGCTGTGATGGTAGTACCGGTGATCGTCCCAGCGCTGGATCTTGAGAGCCTGAAGAAAATCGTCCATTGATTCTGCCCCTTTTGTGTTGCGTTTTTTAGACACGAGATATGACATTTCCACGAACGCTGCCGCGCGCGGGACGACAGCCCCCAGAAAACGCGTCCGATGACTGACGGCGCGACTGCCTTCGCGATTTGTTGGCGCCGGCGCGCCGCCATCGGTGGTTCGCGTCACGCCGGGGTTGCATCGGCCGGTTCGCGGCGGACACGCCGGCTGGTCGTCAGCGGCCTACCGCCTCGGCGCGGCCGGCGCGCCCCCCGCCGGCGCCGGCTTTGGCGAATTGCACCAGCGAGAAATGACCGAGCGGCGGCATCGCGCGGCGCTCGATCACCCGCACGCCGTGCGGACGCTCGGCCCAGCGCGCAAACCGCGCCCAGGGAAACTCCGTGCGCCAGCCGAGCCGGTGCGCCATCGGCGTGAACCAGTGCTCGAAAGCGCGCCGCAACCCCGCTTCGGCTCCGACGCGGCTGACCAACACGATCTCGCCGCCGGGCTTGAGCACGCGCGCGAACTCGTCGAGCGTCGCCTCCGGGTTCGGGACCGTGGTGATCACGTATTGCGCCACCACGACATCGAATGCAGCGTCCGGAAAGGCTAGCCGCTCCGCATCCATGACCGCCAGCCCTTCGATGTTGGACAGGCCGAGCTCGGCGACCCGCGCCTGCGCCCGGCGCAGCATCGGCTCGGAAACGTCGACCCCGACGAGGCGGTTGGCGGCCGCATAGTCGGGGAGCGATATGCCGGTGCCGACGCCGACCTCAAGGATGCGGCCGCCGATCCGTTCGGCCGCCGCAATCGCCGCGTGCCGGCCGGCCTCGAACACCGCGCCGAACACGAAATCGTAGACCGGCGCCCAGCGCGCATAGGCCTTGACGATCGTATCCTTGTCGAGCTCGGTTTCCATCGCGCCGCGCCCGCCGCCTTACGACGCAGCGCGCGGCTTGCGAGCGTCGCCGATCGCCATGCGGTCAATGGGCGGACGAATTGCCGCCTGTTCCCCTCCCGTTTGCCGGGCGGCGCGACGCTCCCGCAATCGCCTCTCGTCGTCGAATCGCATGTGACAACAATTGCGTGCTCCGTGTCTCAACCGTATGACAGCGGCGCGCGACGCGCGCCCGTCATCAGGGGGGGAGCGACCTCGTCAGGTCTCGAGCAGCGTCAGCAGCCCCTTGAGCAATTGTACCGGGCGCGGGGGGCAGCCGCGGATATGCAGGTCCACGGGCACGACGGCAGACACTCCGCCGACGACCGCGTAGCTGCCGGCAAACAGGCCGCCGTCGAGCGCGCAGTCGCCGACTGCGACAACCCATTTGGGGTCCGGCGTCGCGTTGTAGGTGCGCTCGAGGGCCTCGCGCATGTTTCTGGTGACCGGGCCGGTGACCAGCAGCACGTCGGCGTGCCGGGGCGATGCCACGAAGCGCAGCCCGAAGCGTTCGAGATCATAGAAGGCATTGTTGAGGGCGTGGATCTCGAGCTCGCAGCCGTTGCACGATCCGGCATCGATTTCACGAATGGAGAGCGAGCGTCCGAGCCGTCGGCGCGCGGCGCGGTCGACGCTTGCACCCAGTTCGGCCAGCGCGTCCTGGTCCTTGACGGGCGGAGCCTCGGTCAGTGGGCGGCGCAATAGACCGCGGAACAATGCCCTGCGCATGCGGTGGTCCTTCTAACGCGCGCTGCGGCGGGCGCGGGCCCCGGACGTCGTCCCGGGCACCAACCGCATCGCCGCACAAAGCGCGTCAAGCATCTAGAGATCGTGTCCCGAATACGAGCAGTTGAACGACTTGTTGCACAGCGGGAAGTCCGCGACGATGTTGCCCTCGATCACGGCTTCCAGCAGCGGCCATTGGAACCAGGACGGGTCGCGCAGGTGGCAGCGCGCGACGCGGTCGCCCTCGAGCCGCACCCACACTAGCACGTCACCGCGAAACGCTTCCGCCATTCCAAGACCTTCGCACATCGCACCTGTGGGCTTGACCGCGCCGCGGATCGCGCCCGGCGGCAAATACCGCAGGATCTGATCGATCAGCCCAAGGCTTTGCTCGACCTCGCGGATGCGCACCCAAACCCGGGCGTTGACGTCGCCGGCCTCGAACACGGGAATCTCGAACTCGAGCCGGTCATAGGGCGGATAACCGGGGGTCTTGCGCGCGTCGAAGGCGCGGCCGCTGGCGCGTCCCACGTAGCCGCCGGCCCCGAACTGCCGTGCCAGCTCACCGCGCAGCACGCCCGTGGTGCCGGTACGGTCCTGCAGCGAGGCGGTGTTGTCGTAGAGCTCGACCAGCCCGGGAAACGATCCGCGGACCTCCGCCAGCAACGCCGAAAGCTCCGCGACGCAGCCGGAACCGAGATCACTGGCAATGCCGCCAGGCACGACGGCATCCATCATGAGCCGGTGGCCAAAGCATGCATCCGCGGCACGCAAGACTCGTTCGCGCAGGACCCCGCAGTGGGCGTGCATGAGCGAGAACGAGGCGTCGTTGCACACGGCGCCGATGTCCCCGAAATGATTGGCGAGGCGCTCGAGCTCGGCCATCAGCGCCCGCAGATAGACCGCCCGCGGCGGAATCTCCGCCGCGGCGGCCGCCTCGACCGCGCGAGCAAAAGCCAGCGCGTAAGCGACCGTGCTGTCGCCCGAGGTGCGCCCCGCCAATCGCGCCGCGCGGTCGATGGTGGCACCCGCCATCAGCGCCTCGATCCCCTTGTGCACGTAGCCGAGGCGCTGCTCCAGCCGCACGACCGTCTCGCCGTTGGCGGTGAAACGAAAGTGCCCGGGCTCGATGATGCCGGCATGGACGGGGCCGACGGGAATCTGGTGCAGGCTCTCGCCCTCGGTAGGCAGGAAAGCATAGGGCGCGCGTTGCGCCGGCGCGCTGCTGCGCTGCCCGAGCGGATGCTGCACATCCCAGAAGCCGAGATCGAGCCACGAGCGGCTGTCGGGCAGACCGACCGGCTCGATGCCGCAGAGATCGCGCAGCGCGCGCTCCAGGCGAATGGCCGGCGGGTGCAGCGCCCCGACCGACGGAAAGCTAGCATGCGTGCATCGGATCGTGACGACCGCGATCTCGCCCCGGCGCTCGTCCAGCACCGCCATGTGGACGGCGGGGCTATCACCCCAAAGGCCGAGCAGCGTCCAATCGCCGGCCGCCAGCCGACTGGTGGCGAAACGCCAGCCGTCCTCGTTCACCACGACCCGCGGCCAGGGACGATGGCCTTCGCTTCGCTCGCCTTCGATCAGGTCGATCAACGCCGGCATCGCTCTATCCCAGCAGCTTGGCCACGTTCTGGAACCATTCGACCAGCACCGGCGGCATGTAAATGCCGGCAGCGAACACGAGTGCAAGGTGCGCGAACATCGGCACGTAGGACGCCTTGGCCGCGGCGCTGGCCCCGCGCGGCTCGCCGAAGGCGATTGTGTTCAATCGCAGGAACAGCGCCGCGACCCCGACCAGAATGCCGAACACCAGCACAATCGCGAGCCCCGGCGCGCGCGCGAAGGTCGACGTCACCACCAGGAACTCGCTCATGAAAATGCCGAGCGGCGGCAATCCTGCGATGGCGACGACGCCCAGGACCAGCCCCCAGCCGAGCACCGGATTGGTTTCGGTGAGACCGCCCATGTCGGCGATGCGCTGCGTGCCCTTGACCTGGGCAATGTGGCCGACCGCGAAGAAGATCGCCGATTTCGTCAGCGAATGCATGGTCATGTGCAGCAGCCCGGCGAAGTTGGCGAGCGGGCCCCCCATGCCGAAGGCGAAGGCGATGATGCCCATGTGCTCGATCGAGGAATAGGCGAACATGCGCTTGATGTCGCGCCGGCGGTACAGCATGAACGCCGCGAACACGAGCGAGACGAGCCCCATCGTCACCATCAGCGGACCGGGCGCCAGCGCGGCCGGATTGAGCGCGAGCAGCATCTTGAAACGCAGCAAGGCGTAGAGCGCGACGTTGAGCAGCAACCCCGACAGCACCGCGGAGATCGGGGTGGGGCCCTCGGCGTGGGCATCCGGCAGCCAGGCGTGCAGCGGCGCCAGCCCGACCTTGGTGCCGTAGCCGAGCAGCAGGAACACGAAGGCGACGTTGAGCAAGGCCGGATCGAAGGCGCCGGCACGCGTAACCAGCACGGTCCAGACCATGGCGTCGAGCCCCTCGCCGATCACCGGCCGCGCCGCCATGTAGACGAGGATGGTGCCGAACAGAGCGAGCGCGATGCCGACGCTGCCGAGGATGAAATACTTCCACGCTGCCTCGAGCGCCTCGTGGGTGCGATAGATGCCGACCATGAGCACGGTGGTGAGGGTGGCGAGCTCGATCGCCACCCACATCACGCCGATATTGTTGGCGAGCAGCGCCAGGTTCATCGCGAACATCAGCACCTGGTACATCGCGTGGTAGAAGCGCAGGAACCGGGGCGTGAGCCGGCCGACCTCGAGTTCGTGGCCGATATAGCTCGCGCTGAATACGCTGGTGGTGAAGCCGACGAAGGTGGTCAGCACGATGAACACGTTGTTGAGGTCGTCCACGAGCAGGTATGGGCCCGGCGGCGGACGGCCGAAGAACAGCCCCACCGCGGCAAGAAAGGTCAGCAAGGTCGCAATCACATTCAGTGTGGCGGTCAGCCGGTATCCCGGCAGCGCCACGAGCAGCGCCGCCGCCACTAGCGGAATGCCGAGAACCGCGCTGACCGGCTCGAAGGCCGCCGTCATCGCCGCTCTCCGCGGAAGCGGTCGAGCGCCTGCAAATCGACCGTGTCGAAGCGCTCGCGGATGCGGAACAGGAAGATGCCGATCACGATGAAGGCGATGAGGATGGAGAAGGCGACGCTGATCTCGACCACCAGCGGCATGCCCTTGGCGCCGGTCGCGGCCAGCACCAGGCCATTCTCGAGCGACATGAAGCCGACCACCTGGCTCACGGCGTTGCGCCGCGTCACCATCATCAACAGCCCGAGGAGCACCACGGAGAGTGCGAAAGCGAGGTCTTCGCGGGCGAGCGGGTCGGCCTCCGCCGTCACCCGCAGCATCACCACCATCGACAGCGCCACCAGACCCATGCCCAGGAGCATGGCCGGGCCGACGCCCACCACTTTTTCGATCTCGCGATGGATGCCCAGCCGCACGATGATGCGATGCAGGGCGACGGGGATGATGATCGCCTTGAAGACCAGCGCGATCCCCGCGGTCACGTAGAGGTGCGGCGCGTCCTGAATGTAGGCCTGCCAGGCAACCGAGAGCGCCAGCACCAGGGCATGCAGCGCGAACATGTTGAGGAGCGCATAGAGCCGGTCCTGATACAACTCGAGGAAGCTCACCAGCACCAGCGAGCCTGCAAGCAAGTGAGCGACGTCGAAGCTGAGACCGTGCATCAGAGGCTCCGCGAGACGAACAGGAGAAGCATCGCCAACAGGCCGAGCATCAGTGCGGCGCCCAGGAATTCCGGCACGCGGAACACTCGCATCTTGGCGATCGAGGTCTCGAACAGCGCGAGCATGAAGCCGCCGACCGCAAGCTTTGCGACATAGGCGCCGAGCCCGGTCGCCATCAGGCCCGAGGCAACCCCCGATGGCACCAGGCCCCAGGGTACGAACAGGCAGGCGATCAGCGACACGTAGAGCAGGAGCTGCAACGACGCTGAGAGCTCGATCAGCGCCAGGTGACGACCGGAATATTCGAGCACCATGGCCTCGTGCACCATGGTCAGTTCCAGGTGCGTCGCCGGATTGTCGACCGGAATGCGCGCATTTTCCGCAATCGCCACCATGATCAATGCCAGCAGCGCGAGCCCCAGCGACACCCGCAGCCCCACCTGCGAGGACACCAGGAAAGCGGCCATGGTCGAGAGCTGTGTCGAACCGGCGATCAGCGCGACCGTGAAGATGATCATGATCATCGCCGGCTCCGCGAGCGAGGCGATCATCATCTCCCGACTCGAGCCGATGCCGCCGAAGCTGGTGCCGACGTCGAGCCCCGCAAGCGCCAGGAAGAACCGGGCACTCCCGAGCAGCGCGATGATGACAATGAGATCGGCCGACCAGGAAAACAGGAGGCCGGTACGGAAGGTGGGCACCAGCGACGCCGCCACCCAGGTGGCGGCGAAGATGAGATACGGGATGACGCGGAACAGCCACGAGGCATTGTCCGCCAGCACCACCTCCTTGCGCATGAGCCGCGCCAGATCGCGATAGGGCTGGACCAGCGGCGGTCCTCGGCGGAGCAGGAGGCGGGCCTTCACCTTGCGGACGAAGCCGGTGAGCAGCGGCGCCAGCAGCAGGACCAGCAGCATCTGCAGCCCCTGAACGACGACGTCGAAGATCACGGCCATATGGCAAGCACCAGCAACAGGAGCACGAGCGCGGCGAAGACCAGGCTGAGGAATTGCCGGATGGTCAGGAACTGCAGATGATTGAGCCGGTCGGCGGCGTAGCCGACGCCGGCAGCGATCGGGGCATAGAGCGCGTCCCACACGAGATCGTGCAATTCCACGGTGAGCCGCGCCGGCCGGCCGTCGCCGGGCGGCGGCATGTCGACATGCTCGCGGGCGCGAAACACGACCGTGCCGAACACGCGACGGATCGGCTGGGCGAAGCTCGAGGCGGTGTACTGGGTTGCCGGACTGGGGTCGGGATATCCGCAGTCCCAGGCCGGAGCACGGCGCAATTTGTCGGAGGCCAGCCGGTGGATCGCCCAGGCCGCAAGCGCGCCCGACACGACCATGAACACGAACACGAGGAGACCGTTATAGGAACTGCGGGCCTCGGCGATGGGCACGATCGAAAGCCACTCGACACCGCTTTGCACCGGCATGCGATCGCCAACCAGCGCCTGGACCGCTGGCGCCAATGCATCGATGAAGAAGCCGGGAAGGATGCCGGCGACGAGACAGAGCGCCGCAAAAAAGAACATCGCCGCCAGAGAAAACCGATCGGTTTCCTGCGCGCCCGCGGCGGCCGGTGTGCGGGCGCGGCCGAGAAAGGTCACGCCGAACGCCTTGACGAAGCAGGCCGCGGCGAGGGCGGCGGAGAGCGCCAGCAGCGCACCCACCGCCGGCACCAGCAGCTTAAGTCCCCAGGAGGGAAGCTGGGGGCTGAGCAAGATCGCCTGGAAGGTCAGCCATTCCGAGACGAAGCCGTTGAGCGGCGGCAGCGCCGAGATCGCCGCACAGCCGACGAGGAAAACAAAGGCGGTCTGCGGCATGCGATGGATGAGGCCGCCGAGGTGCTCCATGTCGCGTTCGCCCGTTGCGGTGAGTACCGCGCCGGCGCCGAAGAACAGCAGGCTCTTGAACACCGAATGGTTGAAGACGTGCAGGAGGGCGGCGGTGAGCGCAAGCGCCGACGCCCACGCCATGCCGTGGGCGCTGAAGGCGAGCGCCAGGCCGAGCCCGATGAAAATGATCCCGATATTCTCCACGGTGTGATACGCGAGCAATCGCTTGAGGTCATGCTGCATCAGGGCATAGAGCACGCCCATCACCGCGGTGATGCCGCCGAGCGCGAGCACCACCATGCTCCACCACCAGGCCGGGGGGCCGAGCAGGTCGAATACGATGCGTACGAAACCGTAGACGGCGACCTTGGTCATGACGCCGCTCATCAGCGCCGAGACGTGGCTCGGCGCCGCCGGATGGGCGAGCGGAAGCCATACATGCAGCGGCACGAGGCCGGCTTTGGAGCCGGCGCCGACCAGCGCAAGGACAAGGATGGCGGCCGCGAGTCCGGCGGAGGGATGTCCGCCACGGATGTCGGCAAAGGCATAACCGCCGTCGGGGCCCGCCAGCAGGCCGAAGGTGAGCAGCAGCGCGAGCGTGCCGAAGCTCGCCATGATCAGATAGACGTATCCCGCACGGACGTTGTCGGGAACCCGGTCGTGCGCCATGACGAGGGCCCACGAGGACAGCGACATGAATTCCCAGGAGACCAGAAATGTGAAGGCGTCATCGGCGAGCACGACGACGCTCATGCCGGCGAGAAATGCCGGATAGAACGGCAGCACTCGCCGCTGGGCATGCTCGTGGCGGCCGTAGCCGAGCGCGAACAGGCTGGCCGCGGCAGACCCCAGAGCGACCACGGCGAGGAAGAAGGCCGAGAGCGCATCGAGACGAAAATGCGCGCCGAGCCACGGAATCCCGAGCGGGAGCGTAGCGGTCGACGGCGCCTCGGAGAAACCGAGCAGGGCAAGGACCGCGATCGCAAGCAAGATCAGCGACGCCACCAGGCAAACGCCGTAGACCACGTTGCGCCCGCGTGCAGCATCGCCGACCGCAACGGCAAGGACCGCCGTCGCGATCAAGACGCCGGCGCTCGCGAGCGCAAGAAGCACCATCAGTTATCCCCTGTGCGGCGCGCGCCCGCGCCAGCAATTGGATCGCCGTGCCGCAACGCCCGCGCCCTCATCTCTTCAGCCGCACGCCCCGCCCGCCATCGTGGCTGACGGCTCCTTCGGCGATCAGTTCGATGCCCGCCGCCGCAAGCGCTTCGACGAGCTTCATCATCGAATTGACATTTCCGCGGATGACCCCCGCGCTCGATTCCATGCGCTGGATCGTGGGCAGCGAGAGACCCGAGCGCTGGGCGAGCTCGCGTTGGTCGATCTCCAGCAGCGCGCGCGCCGCCCGCATCTGAGGTCCAGTTATCATGTTTCAGATATCAGAATAGATAATCTGTATATTGTTATTCAAGCGTGATCTATACATGGCGAATCGGCCAGCTGGCAAGGCCACGGCCCCGGCTCAGGGCCGGAACAGCAGGCAGGCGTCGCCGTAGGAGTAGAACCGATAGCCGGCGCCGATCGCATGCGCGTAGGCGCGTTTCATCGTCTCGAGGCCCGAAAACGCGGCGACCAGCATGAACAGCGTCGAGCGCGGCAGGTGGAAATTGGTCATCAACACGTCGATGACCCGGAAGCGGTAGCCGGGCGTGACAAACAAGGCGGTCTCCCCCTCGAACGCACGGACGGCGCCGCCGTCCCCGCTCGCGCTCTCGATGAGCCGCAGCGACGTGGAGCCGACGGCGACGATACGCCCGCCCGCGCGCCGCGCGGCGTTGAGCGCCTGCGCCGTTTCGGCGCTCACGCTTCCCCACTCGGCGTGCATGCGGTGCGCCGCCGTATCGGCGCTCTTGACCGGCAGGAACGTCCCTGCCCCCACATGCAGCGTCACCTTTTGCAGGCTCACTCCCCGCTCGGCCAGACGGGAGGTCAGCCCGTCGGTGAAGTGCAGTCCGGCCGTGGGCGCGGCGACCGATCCCTCCGCCCGCGCGAACAGGGTCTGATAATCGCTCCGATCGCGCTCGTCGGGAACGCGCCTGCTGGCAATGTAGGGGGGCAGCGGCATCGTCCCGCGCTCGTCCAGCGCCTGATCGAGCACCGGCCCGTGAAACGCGAAAGCGAGCGTCACCTCTCCGCCTTCGCCTTTGCCCTCGACGGTCGCGTCGAGTTGGCCGAGGAAGCAGACCTTGCCTTCGTCCCCGAAGCGCAGGACGTCGCCGGGCGCCAGCCGTTTCGCCGGCTTGACGAAGGCGCGCCAGCGCGAACCGTCGAGGCGCTGGTGCAGCGTCGCCTCGATCGCCGGCTCCGTTCCTCCGCGGCCGAGACGGCGGCCTTGCAGCCGTGCCGGAATGACCTTGGTGTCGTTGACCACCAGCGCATCGCCCGGGCGCAGCAGATCCGGGAGATCGCGGACAAAGCGGTCCTCGAATTCCGGATGCGTGCCGGGACGCACCACCAGGAGCCGCGCTGCGTCCCGCGGCGTCACGGGACGCAGGGCGATCCGATCGGTCGGGAGCTCGAAATCGAACAGGTCGGTGCGCATGCGCCTTCATACAGGCGCACGCGCGCGCGGTCATCGCCCGGGCGCGATAGAATGGAACCAAAGCGCACGTTATGGCGTCGGCGCCGACTATGATTTGGGCGGATACGAGTCGAGGCCGTAGGTCCAGACCAGGGACGCATCGCCGTTCTCGTCCACCCGGAAGACCTGAGTCTCCTCGCCGTTCTCCCCGAGCTTGTGGGCGGCATCGACCGCGAACAGCATCGCCTCGCACTCGCTCTGGTAAGGCCCGAATTCCTCGCCATTGAAGGTAATGAACCAGACATCTTGCTGGCGCATCACCAGATAACGCGTGTGCGACGCGCCGAGAACGAAGGCCGTCACTCGCGCGTCGTCGTGAATGTGGGGTCGCGGCATCACAGTCCCCTGTCGTCGTCCCAAGTCGAAGCCAACGCGCTCGACCCTGCCTTGTTCCCATCGGCCGCGCATAATTTCGTTCGATAAAACTCGCGTAAAGCGCCCCGATACCGCAGGCCGTGGCAAATCTGTGATTCTCCGCGATCTGGTCGCCGTTACGTCAAATGATATTCACGGGCGCGGCGTATGAAATGCCACAACATGACAAAACCAGGAGAGGCCAATGGGCTCCGTCATGGTCAGATGCCCAGAGACGGGACGCGACATCCCCACCGGCATCGTCGCCGATCGAAACAGCTTCAACGCCACGCCGGTATTCTTTGGGCGCGTCCACTGCCCGATCTGCCGGACCGAGCACGAATGGTTCGCCAAGGAAGCCTGGGTATGCGAGGCCGATCCGCGACGCGAGCCAGCCTGAAGGCGATCGCCTGATACAACCACCCGCGCACATGACCCATCATGCCAGCCGAAATCCGCCCGATTGCAGCCGCGGAGGGAGCAATCGGAGTCATGCCCTACGCGTCGGCCGCCATCTTGGCGGAAATGATGCGGTCGGGGTCGGCAACCGGCTCGCCACGTTTGATCTTGTCGACGTTTGCCATGCCCTCCGTCACCTGGCCCCAGACGGTGTACTGGCCGTTGAGAAAGGGCGCGTCGGCGAAGCAGATGAAGAACTGGCTATCGCCGGAATCCGGATTCTGCGCACGCGCCATGGAGACGGTGCCCCGCCGGTGCGGCTCTTTATTGAACTCCGCTTTGAGCTTCCTGCCGGAGCCGCCGGTCCCGGTGCCCTGGGGGCAGCCGGTCTGCGCCATGAACCCGTCGATGACGCGGTGAAACGCGACGCCGTCGTAAAAGCCATCGCGCACCAGTTCCTTGATGCGCGCGACGTGGCCGGGCGCGAGGTCCGGTCGCATCAGGATGACGACCTTGCCCTTGGTGGTCTCCAGCGTCAGCGTGTTCTGGGTATCGGTCATGGAAGGTGCTCTGCCTGTTTGAGTTTTCGATCGTCGATCAGTCGTAGGGTGAACGGCCGGCCGGCCAAGGCGTTCCCGAACGCATCGGTGACCGTCAAGGACGCGCAACGTTTGAGCATCTGTGCGACCGCCACGCGGTAGGCCAGCCGTTCATCGTCCGACGCGCCGGCCGACTCGAACGTGATCCTGGGCTGGCCGAAGAGTTGACCGTTCCGCCGGTAGCTCAGCCGCACCGTGATCTGCATGCCGGTCCGCGACTGATCGAGCGGCGGCGGAACCCAGCACGCCCGCAGCGCCGCCCCCAGTTCCTTGAGGCTGTTGAGCGGACCCGGCGGCTGCTGGGCGGCCGCGCCGTGCGCGCCGACACAAGTTGCAACCGCCAGCGCGGCGCCGATGATTTGGAGCGGGCTGGTCACGGCTGCGCCCGATTGTCGATGAAGCGAATGGCGATCGGCCGGCCGGCGACCGCACCGCCCAAACCTGCGCTGAACGGCAGCGGCGTGCAGCGCTCCAGCGCCGCGGTGATGGCATGGAGGTAGACGTCGCGCGTTTCGGGCGGAGTGCCCGCGCTGACATAAGTCACACGCGGCGTGGCGATGATCTCGCCGCTGCGCTTGAAGGCAAAGCGCACGGACATCTGCGTGCCGGACCGCGCCTCGTCCTTCGCGGGCGGAATCCAGCAGGCGCGCAGCGCGTCGAACATGGCGCGCAGGGTGTCGAGCTTGTGCTCCGCCGCATCGGTGTCGTCGTTGGCGCTTGCCTTCGCGGACCGGTCGTCCGCACCCGCGCTGTCGATGGTCAGTCGCAGATCCTGCCCGATCCAAAAGTCGGGATAGCCGATGCAGGGACGGTGGCCAAAGACGCTGCACACGGTGGGAAAGCACGGGTGCCGGTGGAAGACGCTACAGAACGCCTCGGCTGGCCGTAGGTCGAGCGCGGACCCTGCCGTCACGATGCCCAATCCTATCATCGCCTGGGCCGTGCGCACCGATGCCCGCTCCCTACTTGGCGTCGGCGGCGACCTGCACGCGGATCATGCGATCGGGATCGGTCACCGGCTCGCCCTTCTTGATCTTGTCGACGGCGTCCATGCCGGAAAGGACTTCCCCGACCACGGTGTACTTGCCGTTGAGGAACGCGCCGTCGGCATACATGATGAAGAACTGCGAATTCGCCGAGTTCGGATCGCTCGCGCGTGCCATGCCGACGATGCCGCGCTTGAACGGCACGTTGGAGAATTCCGCCGGCAAGTTGGGATATTTCGAGCCGCCGGTGCCGTCACCACGCTGGCCGTCGCCGGTCTGCGCCATGAAGCCGGCGATGACGCGATGGAACGGCACATTATCGTAGTACTTGTCGCGCGCGAGCTGCTTGATGCGCGCGACGTGCTTGGGCGCAATGTCGTTGCGCAGCTTGATGACGATGCGGCCGTATTTGGTGTCGATCAGCAGCGTGTTCTGCGGATCGGCGCCGGGCGGCAATTGCTGTGCGAAGGCGGGCGCCGCACAGATCAGCGCGGCAAAAAGTGCAAGCAGGCGGATCATGGCATCTCCCGGGATCAACGGCCGGACGTGCCGGCGAACTTCGCTTTCAGTCGGGCGGCGACGGACGGCGGAACGAATGGCGAGACATCGCCGCCCATGGAGGCGATCTGCCGTACCAGTGTGGCGGTGATCGGGCGGACGATCGGCGAGGCCGGCAGAAAAACCGTCTGCACCGCCGGCGCCATGGCGGCGTTCATGCCCGCCATTTCCATTTCGTAATCGAAATCGGTCGCGCTGCGCAGTCCGCGGATGAGCAGCGTCGCTCCCTCGCGTTGCGCGGCGGCGACGACGAGGTCGGCAAAGCTGATGCAGGCGAAATCGCAGCCGCTCGCGCGCGCGAGCACCCCGCAGGTCTCCTCGATCATGACGCGCCGCTCCTCGGCGGCGAACAAGGGCGCTTTGCCCGGATGGGTGCCGATCGCGATCACGAGCCGGTCGGCGAACCGGGCGGCCTGGCGCACCAGATCCAGATGGCCGTTGGTGACGGGGTCGAACGATCCCGGGAAAAGCGCGGTCCGCGGCATGAAGCGGGGTCTAGCGCGCGCTCCAAAGCGCCGCAAGGTCCGCCCGCTCACCGGGCGCGGCGGTCAGCGGTCCGCCGCAGGGCTGTCGTTCCGAGTTTGACGGAAGCAACAACATTTATCTTTATCAAGCGCTTACAAGATTTATCGAACTATGATTTTGAGCATGACAACTGGCGCGACGCGGCGCGCTCGACGCCGTCGGCGGTGCTAACATCGCATCACAGGGCGCAGGCCGTCCCGGGGACCCGACATGGCAAGAATGCGCAAGGCGTGGGTTGCAATCGCCGCATTGGCGCTCGCCGCCAGCCTGGCGCCCGGCGCACAATCCTATCCCACCAAGCCGATCAGGCTGATCGTGCCGTTTGCGGCCGGCGGGCCGATCGACGTCATGGCCCGGCTGGCGGCACAGTGGCTGTCGTCCGCGCTCGGCCAGCAGGTGGTCGTCGACAACCGGCCGGGCGCCAGCGGCGCAATCGGGACGCGGGCCGCCGCCGCCGCCGAACCCGATGGTCATACGCTGCTCGTCGGCAGCGTCACCACGCTCGTCACCGGTCCGCTGCTCGCTAAGAATCCCGGTTACGATCCGCGCAGGGATTTCATCCCGGTCGCCCTGCTGGCAAGCACTCCGTTTGCTCTGGTTGTGGCCCCTCGACTGCAGATCAAGACGCCGCAGGAGCTTGTCGCCTATGCGCGCGCCAATCCCGGCAAGCTCAATTTCGGCACTCCGATCGGCACCCTGGCGCACCTGACCGGCGAGCTGTTCCGGATCAGGACCGGTATCGACTTCGTGGTCATTCCTTACAAGGGCGCAGCAACTGCGGTCACCGACATCCTTGCGGACCAGGTCGACATGACCTTCGAGCCGACGTCGGTGCTCGTGGCCCACATCCGCGACGGCAAGGTGCGGCCCCTGGCCGTCACCGGTACCGCCCGCAGCCATCAGCTTCCCGATGTGCCGACCATGATCGAAAGCGGGATGGCCGGGCTCACCTCGTATTCGTGGACCGGAATTATGGTGCCCGCGGGCACCCCGACCGATGTCGTGGACAAGCTCAATGGCGCGATCAATCGGGGCTTGCAATCGCCGGACATGAATTCGAGTCTGGAACGAACTCGGCGCCGAGGCGAAGCCCGGATCGCCGCAGGATTTTGCGGCCTTCATCACCGAGGAAACGCAGAAGTGGGCGACGATCGTGAAATCGTCGGGCGTGAAGCTCGATTGATCCATGGGACGCATCCGGGGCCATCGGCGAGAGGGGCCATCGGCACAGTCATGACGCGAAGCCTCATCGGTCTTGTTCTTCTCCGCCTTGTTCTGCCGGCCGCCGGCATAGTCACCGGCCTTGCCGGCGCCGGGTTCGCCCAAACACCCCCGAGCGAGCGGGAGCTGCGCATCTATGCCGGGCTCCATGACGCCGCCGCGCGCGGCGACGTCGCCGAGATCGAGCAGCTCGTGGCCGAGGGCGAAAAGCCCAACATTCAGGACGCCAACAGCCGCACGCCGCTGCACGTCGCCGCCTTCCTTCGCCAATATGGGGCGGCGCGCGCGCTCATCCGGCTGGGCGCCGATCCGAATGCGCTCGACGCCGAGCGCTACGACGTTCTCACCATCGCCGCCGTCAACAACGATCTGGAGATGCTCACGATCGCTCTCGAAGGCGGCGCCAATGCGCGCGCCATCACCAGCCCATACGAAGGTACCGCGTTGATTGCCGCGGCCCATCGCGGGCATGTCGAGGCCGTGCGCGCGCTGATCGCGGCCAAGGCACCGCTCAACCATGTCAACAATCTCGGCTGGACCGCCTTGCTCGAGGCGGTGGTGCTCGGCAACGGAGGCGCAAACCATACCGCGACCGTCGCGGCCTTGGTCAAGGCCGGCGCCGATGTCATGCTCCCCGACCGCCACGGCATGACCGCCCTGGCGCACGCCCGCTCGCGCGGCTATTCGCAGATCGCGCGAATCCTGGAGCAGGCGGGCGCGCGCTGATGCGCCGGTCCGCATCGCCGGACGCGACCTGCGATCCGCTATATGTTGCTCAACGACAATGCGTGCGGCATGGGGCCGGCGCGATGGAGAAAATGTCGATGTACGGCCGAAGGGACTTCCTGGTTGCCGCTTTTCTGATCGGTCTCGGCACCACGGCACACGCGCAGGAAAGGTATCCGTCGCGCCCGATCAAGCTCCTGGTGCCGTTCCCTGCCGGAGGGCCGGTCGACGTCATGGGACGGCTGATCGGTCAGCGCCTGTCGTCGGCACTCGGCCAGCAGGTGATCATCGAGAACCGTCCCGGCGCGGGCAGCACGCTCGCCGCACGCGCCGCCGCCACGGCCGATCCCGACGGTTATACGCTCTTGGTCGCAAGCGCGGCGTCGCTTGCGATCGGTCCTGCGCTCTACAGCAATATCGGCTACGACCCCGCGACGAGCTTCGCCCCGGTCGCGCTGGTTTCGAGCGTGCCCTATGTGATGATCGCGGGCCCGAAAGTAGCGGCCAAGCACGTGCCGGAGCTCGTCGCCTATGCCAAGGCCAATCCCGGCAAGCTCAATATCGGCGTTCCCAATGGCGCGCCGCCGCACATGATCGCGGCCTGGTTTCGATCCGTGACCCGGACCGACATCGTGATCGTCCCGTACAAGGGCGCCTCGAACGTGATCACCGACCTCATGGGCGGGCAGATCGACCTCGGCTTCGAAACGACCTCGGTCACGTTCGGCCACGTGCATGAAGGCAAGGTCAAGGCGCTCGGCGTCGCCACCCAATCGCGGCTGCCCGAACTTCCCGATGTGCCGACCATGATCGAAAGCGGCCTGCCCGATTTCATCGCCAGCTCGTGGACCGGGATCATGGCTCCCGCCGCCACGCCGAAGGACATCATCGGCAGGCTCAATGCCGATGTGAACGCCGCTCTGACGTCGCCGGAGATGCAGGACCGTTTCAGCAAGCTTGCCGCCGAGGCAAGGCCGGGAACGCCGGAAGACTTCGCCGCCTTCATCGTCCGCGAGGTGCCGAAATGGCAGGCGATGGCCAAGCTCGCCGGCATCAGCGGCAACTAGCGCATGTTCCGGAAAAGTGGGAACCGGTTTTCCGAACAGAACATGCGCAAAATCGAAGAATCTTAGAGCGCATCACAATTCGACCCATCGGGATGCGCTCTAGGGCGGCGGAATACCCTTTGGACCGCGCGCGGGCCCGGGCGCGATTCGCGTCAGCGAGATCGCGCCCGCGATGGCGGCGAAGCTCGCAAGCAGCACGATGACGTCGCGGCCCGCCGACAGCAAGTCCCGCGCGTCGGCGTGGAGAGTGTTGTGGCCGGAGCCGGTCAGCACCGCAAGCCGCCATGCCAGCAGTGACGAGGCGGCGGCGACGCCGACGCTCACGCCGCACGCGCGCATCACGTTGAGGAGGCCACCGGCTTCGCCGGTCAGGCTCGGCGGCGCGGCGGCCACGATCGCGCTGTTGTTGGGCGAGATGAACAGGCCCTGCCCCATTCCGAAAAATGCCAGCGCCAGCATCACGAGCGCGAGACTCCCCGGCGTTCCGTCCATGACGGCGAAGAGCAGGACCAGGGCGCCCACGCAGGTGAGCATGCCCAGTGCAGTCAGGAGACGGGCGCCGAACCGGTCGTACAGCGCACCCCCGAGCGGCGCGACCATGCCGAGCATTACCGGCACGATGGAGAGCCGCAGTCCCGCGGCCAAAATCGAATCCCGGTAGACGCGCACGAACAGGAACGGCATCAGAAAGAACAGTCCGAACAGCGCCGCGTAGGACAAGAGGCCGGCGATATTGCCGGTCGAGAACGCACGTCGACGAAACAAAGTAAGATCGATCAGCGGGGCGTCGGCGTGCCGTTCGGAGCGGACGAACAGAACCAACAGGAGCACCGCCAGCGCCGCGCAGCCGAGAAGCGCGGGCGATGTCGCCCCCCATGCGTATCCCTCGTTCAGCATCGCTACGACCGCGGTGAGCGCAGGCGCGATCAAGAGCGCGCCCTTCCAGTCAAAACGGCCCTCGTCCGGCAAGTCCTTGGTCGGCGGAAGCACGAACCAGCCGATGACCGTGCCGGCGAGCCCGACCGGCACGTTGATCCAGAACACCCAGCGCCAGTCGAGCACGTCCAGCACCAGACCTCCGAGCGCCGGTCCCGCGCTCAAGCCGACGGCCTGCGCCGCCGACAGGATGCCCAGCGCCCGTCCGCGCCGCTCAGGCCCCGCGGCCGCCACCACGATCGCGACGCTGTTCGAAGACAGGAGAGCCGCGCCGACCGCCTGCAGGACGCGAAAGGCGATGAGCACCGGCAGGCTGGGGGCAAAACCGCAGAGCGCAGAGCCCAGCACGAAGAGCAGGAAGCCGCCCGTGTACAGGAGCTTGCGCCCCATCAGGTCCGCGAGACGACCGAAGATCGGCAGGAACGCCGCCATGGCGAGCAGATAGGCGACCGCGACCCAGCTCACCGTGCTCAGCCCCGCATTGAATTCGAGCTCGAGCTGCGGGAGGAGCAGCTGCGCGATGCTGGAATCGAGCTGGCCCATGAAGGCGCCGATGCAGACGGTGCCGATCACGAACCACCAGTACGATCGCAGGCGCGCGACGATCTGCGCCGGCGGCGGCTCGCGGCCCTTCTGGAGGGCGTCACGCAGAGCGGCGATCGAGGCCGGACCGTGCGCTACGGCATCCATGTTCCCTGCTCGCTGCGAACCGCCCCGTCCCCGGGGTCGCGTCAAAACACGACCGCCGCTCGAGACGTTGGAACGACATCGGCGCCCTCCGCGTTGCGCTCTCGGAGAGCGCCATGGCCCGCTACGTCCCGCAGCACCTGTTCGATGGGTTGGTGATCTACCGCCTGATGGCCGACCTCGCCGGCAAGGACGACATATTCGATGAACTCATTGCACGTTACCGGGATTCGTATCCCGATGACGATACCAATGTTCTCGTCGCCGACGTGAACGCTGCCGCGATCGAGGGCCGGAAAATCATGAAGGCCATTCCGGCCACCAGCGAGCGCCACAAAATGGCGTTGTTGCTGGGCCTGCTCGAAATCCTGAAGGAGGATGCCACGCGCGACAAGCCGCTGTGGCGGAGAATGTTCGAGAACTATTTCTTCAACGTGCAGCCGACGCCACTTCCGGACCGGGTGGACAGCGCCTGCGCCCACATGACCGCCGCGCAAAAAGTGCTGCTTACCTGGGATTTGGAATTGCCCGCCGAGTGACCCCCGGCACTTGGTGCGTGGCATTTGGCAGACACCTCGCCCGCTCGCAACGCGACACGCAGCAGTGCAGCGCGGGCTTGCCGCCCGCTAGAGCGCATCCCGATTGGGTCGAATCGTGATGCGCTCTAGATTCTTCGATTTTGCCCATGTTCTGTTCGGAAAACCGGTTCCCACTTTTCCGGAACATGCGCTAACGCGGCGGCAGCTTTCCGAATGCCTCTTCCAGGTTCACCGTGACGGGAACCCTGTCCATCTCCGCTCCGGGTCGTCTCCATGTGCTGGCGACCACGGTATGCGGTCCGGTGAACTTGAAATCGCCTGAGATCGTCGGATTGCCATCGATCATGTCGCTGAAGCTGGCGAAATCGTTCTTCTCACGGCCGTACACCGCCATTGGAAATTGCCAGGGCGAATGACCGCCCGACGACGACATGCTGTACACCAAGAATTTCGAATCCGGCGACCACTTCGCGCTGACGACGTAGTACCCGTTGAAACCGCGCGGCGAGGAATAGTCTTTGGAGGTCAGGGTCTCGCCCTTGCTGCTGCGGATCACGACGCGGCTTTCCATGTCAGGCGTGGCATCGAGGCTGATGTCGACCGGAAATATCACCGCGCGCAACGTGCCGTCGGGCGAAGGGTAGATGCGAGGCTTGACGTTGCCGCAGCTCGCTTCCGGTCGCCGCGTCCGCAACAATTGGTGCCCGGCGCAGGGATCGGCGGCCAAGGCGGCGTCCGCGAGCAGGATCGCCGACGCGATGGCGAGAATTGAAAGCCGGAGCAGAGTTGGCAACAGCGTCCTGTAACGCATGGCCTTCCTCGAACCTGTGGCAGGTCCCCCGTTGTGCCGCCCTCATGCCGCGCGGCACGCGGGCGCGCGCTCGCACGAATATCCGCCTATCGCCGCGGACCGGCAAGAACTCCTTCCCGGCTCTCCGAAGGGCGACAACAGTTGTCATGTTGGGCACGGCCGCCCCGCAGGTCAGCTCCGGACCATCCTGCTGAGCCGGTGCCAGACGGCATCCTTGAGGCGGACGAGAAGCGGGGAACTCAGCACCGTCGGCGCCGCTGTGTTCTTTTCGGCCGATCGCACGAGGCGCAGCATCCAGATTTCCCCGTCCGTGTAGTAACGGTCACCCCCGCCGTTGCGACCGTTGAGCGTAGGCCCGACACCGGAGACTTGGTAGATCGCTTGCACCATGCCCGCCGTCTCCAGGTCCTCGACCAGGAGGCCGCGTATCGCGTCGATGTCGGGCGCGATGTGGTGCGTCACTTGTCCGGTCAAATGGCTCAATCCGACGCTGCGGTCGAATGTCGCCGCGCCGAGCCAGACCGGCCGGCCTTCGGCCCCTCGATCCAGCGCCAGCCAGAACCGCACATGGTTGCGCTCCTTCGCACTCGATCCGACCGTCTTCTCGAAGGCGAGATCCTCACGCCGCCCCTCGTAGTAGAGGTCGCTGACGGGCGCGTCGTTGTAGGGCCGATGCAGCAGGACGCTTCCGACGATGGCGATGCTCGATCGCAAGGTGACGGGATCGGCGGGATACCAGCCGGCCACATGCACCGCTTGCAGGATGTCGTCGCGGCTGCCGACGAGACCGACATTCATCGGGTCGCCCGGAATGCCCTGTTTGGTCTGCGTCACCATCGGTCGCACTGCGAGGCCGGGTTGCCGCTCGTGGTGGGTCCAAGCGGCCGGCAGGAGCACGTAGGCCACGAGCCCATAGGCGGCGAGTAATCCCGCCAACGCCATCAGGACGTGCCAGCCATCCATCGCCTGCAGCCTCCAAGATCTAGCGGTCCGATTCCGAAGTTCGTCAGCACGCGCGGCACATTCAGATACGAACTTCGGAATTTAAGGACCACTAGCAACTCTATGATTTTAGTGCCCCTTTTGAACCCGAAGTTCGCGATCGCATTTGCCGCACGGTGTGTGCGAACTTCGGGTTCGGGGCACTGGTATCGCAGGGCTGTTACCGCGCACGCAATGCGGGCGCGACAAACGCAATCGTCGCGCAATTCGTGCTGGTGCTGCCGGGCCGCCGGGCCTGCCTAGGGGACGTTCTCGCCCCGCTCGATTCGACGCATGAGCCGCTCCAGCCGTTCCGACGGCTTGGAGCGCAGATCCGCGTCGTACATTCGGCGCAGTTCGTCGCCGATCGCGAACAGCGTCTCGGTGCCCAGGCGAACGACGTTGTCCCGTTGCGTGTCGTTGCTGGGCATGGACTTTGCGGGCCGGGCTATGTCAGAGCTCATCACTGCGCCGCCGCCGAAAATCATCAACGCCGACGCAGGGCGAAGGTTCCGTTTGGTCCCTCTGGAACCCTGTCTGGCGCACCGATAGCTCCCTCTCTAGACTGACTCGCCGGCCGGGCAGGCACCAACGCGAGCCCGCCATGCAAGCCATCGCGCGCCGGATCATAAGGCGCCGCATCCGGGAGGACAAATGACCCCCGCACGCCTTTGGTCGAAAGCCTTGGTCGCGATCGGCCTTTCCATCGGCATGTTCCATTCCGTCCACGCCGAGCCCTACCCGACGCGGCCGATCAAGATCATCGTGCCGACGCCGGCCGGCGGCCCCGTCGACGTGATCGCGCGCCTCGTCGGCAACTATCTGTCCTCGACCCTGGGACAGGCGGTGGTCATCGACAACCGCCCCGGCGCCGGCAACACCATCGGCTCGAAGGAAGCGGCGCAGGCGGAGCCCGACGGCTATACCCTGCTCTACTCGAGCGCGAGCGGGCTCGTGCTCGCCCCCATGCTGCAGAAGAATGCGGGCTACGACCCCCTCACCAGCTACGATCCGATCGCGCTGGTGGCGCAAAGCTCGAACATCCTGGTTGTTCATCCCTCGGTTCCGGTCAATTCGGTGCGCGAACTCGTGGCCTATGCCAAGGCCAATCCGGGCAAGGTGAACTTTTCCTCCGGCGGCATCGGCGTGCTGCCGCATCTGATCGGCGAATGGTTCAAGTCGAAGGCCGGCATCGACATCGTGCACGTGCCCTACCGCGGCGGGGGGCCCTCGATCAACGACCTCGTCGGCGGCCAGGTGCAGATGACGTTCGAGGGCACCAGCGTGCTGCTGCCGCTGATCCGCAGCGGCAAGGTCAGGGCGCTCGCCACCACGAGCGCCAAGCGCATCGCGGAGCTGCCGGATCTGCCGACCATGGTCGAGAGCGGCTTCCCCGGTTTCGTATCCACCAGCTGGACGGGGCTGCTGGCGCCCGCCCACACGCCGCGCGAGGTGATCGAGCGGCTCAATGCGCAGATCAACGCGGGCGTGAAGTCGCCCGAATTCACGAGCGCGCTGGCCAGGCTCAGCAACGAGCCGCTGGGCGGGACGCCGCAGGCCTTCACCGACGTGATCAAGGGCGACATCGCGAAGTGGACGCCGATCGTCACGGCGCTCGGCTTGAAGGCGCAGTGACGGCGCCTCCGGGCCGGAGCATCCCCTCTCGCGCCTACCCGCTCCGGCGCGCCAGCGACAGCCAGAGGCCGCCGCCGATCAGCGCCACGCCGGACAATCGCCCTAGCAGCTTCGCCCGCCAGGATCGCAGGAACCAGGCGCGCCCGGCCCCGGCTGCCACCGCCCAGGCCGAATCCGTGCACGCCGCCAGCAGGACCGAGACAGCGCACATCACGGCAAGTTGCCGCTCGACCGGAAGATTCGGATCGACGAATTGCGGCAGAAACGCCGTGAAGAACGCGATCGTCTTCGGGTTGGACAGCGCGACCGCAAAGCCGCGCCGGAAATGCACGCGCCCACGCGGCGGGGCGGCCCCGCCGCCCTCGCCGGCGTGGCGCCACGCCTGGATGCCGAGCCAGATCAAATAGGCCGCGCCAGCCCAGCGCAGGATTTCGAACAGCACCGCCATGTTGTTGAGCACCCAGCTCAAGCCGAACGCAATGGCGGTGAGCAGGACGGCATTGCCGAGAGTGGTGCCGGCGACGGTGATCAGCGCCGCGCCGATGCCCTCGCGCGCGCCGGTCGCAATCACCAAGGTCACGATCGGACCCGGGGTGATGACCAGCACGACGATGATGAGCAGGAACGCGGCGAACAGCTCCCAGTTCATGGCGATATTCGACCCCGCCCTGCTTTCGGTGCCGGCATTGGCGCCGGCGAATGATCCCGGAATGACCCCAAGGAGATTGCCGGCAGTGCCGCCCTATGCGCCAGCGATGACGGGATGGCCGTTCGCCGCAGGCACGCCATCCAAGGCTAACCGCCGTTCTCCTCGCCTTCCTCGCTGATGCGCTCGACCGAGACCACGCGCTCGTCGTCCGCGGTGTCGAACACGATCACGCCCTGCGTCGAGCGGCCGGCAATGCGGATGCCCTCCACGCGCGTGCGGATGAGCTGGCCGCCGTTGGTGACGAGCATGAGCTGGTCCTGGTCCTCGACCGGGAACGAGGCGATCAACTTGCCGGTTTTCCGCCTGATCGTGCCGTCGCGCTCGCGCACATCCATGGCGACGATGCCTTTTCCGCCGCGGCCGGTGATCCGGTATTCATAGGACGAGGAGCGCTTGCCGAAGCCGCGCTCGGAAATGGTGAGCACGAACTGCTCGGCCGCCGACATCTCCACATAGCGCCGCTCGCCCAGCTCGATCGAATCGTCGACGGCGCTTTCCGGCGTCTCCTCGGCCTCGGGCGCGGTCTCGTCCGCCTCGCTGCCGTTGAGGCCGCGCCGCACCGCGCTGGCACGCTTGAGATAGGCGGCGCGCTCCTCGGCGGTCGCGTCCGCATGCCGCAGGATCGAAAGCGAGATCAGCTTGTCGCCCTCGGCGAGCGCGATGCCGCGCACGCCCATCGAGGTGCGGCCCTGGAATACGCGCACGTCGGTGACGGGGAAGCGGATGCACTGGCCGCCCGCCGAGGTCAGCAGCACGTCGTCGCGCTCGGTGCAGATCTGGACGTCGACGATCGCTTCTCTTTCGTCGAGCTTCATGGCGATGATGCCGGAGCGGCGCACATCGACGAAATCGGAGAGCTTGTTACGCCGTACCGTGCCGCGCGTGGTGGCGAACATCACGTCGAGCTCACCCCAGGTCTTCTCGTCCTCGGGCAGCGGCATGACGGTGGTGACCAGCTCGCCCTGTTCGAGCGGCAGGATGTTGATCAGCGCCTTGCCGCGCGCCTGCGGCGCCGCCTGCGGCAGCCGCCAGACCTTCTCCTTGTAGACCCGCCCGTGGGAGGAGAAGAACAGCACCGGCGTGTGGGTCGAAGCGACGAACAGCCGCGAAACGAAGTCCTCCTCGCGCGTCTGCATCCCCGCCCGCCCCTTGCCACCGCGCCGTTGCGCACGATAGGTCGAAAGCGGCACGCGCTTGACGTAGCCGAGATGCGAGACGGTGACCACCATGTCCTCGCGGTGGATCAGGTCTTCATCCTCCATCTCGCCTTCGTGCTCGAGGATGACCGTGCGGCGCGGGGTGGCAAACTTCTCCCGCACGGCCTTGAGCTCGTCCTTGACGATGGTCTGGATGCGCGCGCGCGAACGCAGGATGTCGAGATAGTCGGCGATCTCCTCGGCCAGCTTGTCGAGCTCGGCCTTGATCTCGTCGCGGCCGAGCGCGGTGAGGCGCTGCAGCCGCAGGTCGAGAATGGCCTTGGCCTGCTCGCCGGAGAGCCGCGCGGTACCGTCCGCGGTGACCTTGTGGCGGGGATCGTCGATCAACTCGATGAGCGAGGCGGCGGTGGTGGCGGGCCAATCGCGCGCCATCAAGGCTTCGCGCGCCTCGTTGGCGTCTCTCGACGCGCGGATGAGCCGGATCACTTCGTCGATATTGGCCACCGCGATGGCGAGCCCGACCAGAATGTGGGCGCGGTCGCGCGCCTTGCCGAGCAGATACTTGGTGCGCCGCGAAACGACTTCCTCGCGGAAGGCGATGAAGGACGCGAGCAGATCCTTGAGGTTCATCACCAGCGGGCGGCCGCCCTCGAGCGCGACCACGTTGGCGCCGAAGGTCGATTGCAGCGGCGTGTAGCGGTAGAGCTGGTTGAGCACGACATCCGCCATGGCGTCGCGCTTGAGCTCGATGACGACGCGATAGCCCTCGCGGTCGGACTCGTCGCGCAGCGCGGCGATGCCGTCGATCTTCTTGTCGCGCCACAGTTCCCCGATGCGCTCGACCATCGTGGCCTTGTTCACCTGGTAGGGAATCTCGCTGATGATGATCGCCTCGCGGTCCCCGCGCAGCGTCTCGATCTCGACCTTGCCGCGCATCACGATCGAGCCGCGGCCGAGATGATAAGCGGAGCGAATCCCCTGACGGCCGAGAATGATGCCGCCGGTGGGGAAATCGGGTCCCGGAATGATGCCGATCAGTTCGTCGATGCCGAGACCGGGATTTTCGATCAGCGCGACGCAGGCATCGATCACCTCGCCGAGATTATGCGGCGGGATGTTCGTCGCCATGCCGACCGCGATGCCGCCCGCCCCGTTCACCAGAAGGTTCGGGAAGCGCGCCGGCAGCACCACCGGCTCTCGCTCGTTGCCGTCGTAGTTCGACTGGAAATCGACGGTGTCCTTGTCGATGTCCTCGAGCAGCTCCATGGCCGGCCGCGCCAAGCGGCATTCGGTGTAGCGCATGGCCGCGGGCGGATCACCGTCGACCGAGCCGAAATTGCCCTGCCCGTCGATGAGCGGCAGACGCATGGAGAAGTCCTGCGCCATGCGCACCAGCGCGTCATAGATCGCCTGGTCCCCGTGCGGATGATATTTGCCCATGACGTCGCCGACCACGCGCGCCGACTTCACGTATTTCTTGTCGGGCGTGTGCCCGTTCTCGTGCATGGAATAGAGGATGCGCCGATGCACCGGCTTGAGACCGTCGCGCGCATCCGGCAACGCGCGCGCCACGATCACGCTCATGGCGTAATCGAGGTAGCTGCGCTTCATCTCCTCGATGATGGAGACGGGGCGAATATCGGACGGGCCGGGCGCTTCCGGCTGCTGGTCGTCGTTGTCGGCCAAGAGAGAATTCCGTGTGGCGTGAGCTGAAAATCTTTAGCTGATTCATCCCCGCCGCGCCACCCTTAAACGCGCCGGATCCGAGCTATTTTTAGATGGGAATTCAGAGGCTTATCGTCAAGTCGCGCGGGCGGCTCCAGGGCCGCATGAAAGCCCCCTCCCCGCCGGCCGTCAGTGCCCGAACAGCACCGCGTGCATGATGCGGCCGGGGGCGAAGGTGAACAGGCCGGCGATCGCCAGCGCACCGGTGAAGATGCCGATCATGGCGTTGCGGTGACGGCCGACGCGGTGGCGCCTGGCATGCATGACCGCGAGCGGAACCGCCCCCAGCGTGAAGATCGAAAGCAGATGGATCGGGCTCCACTGCCCCCTGACGCGCAATTCGTGAATCCAGAACGAGCTCGTGGCCACGATCAGCATGAGCACGACCCAGCTCCAGCCGACGCTGCGGTGAGGCAGCGTGCCCTTGGGCGCGCAGAGCTGCGCCGCGCCGAGCGCGAAGGCCGCCATGGCCGCGAAGGCATGCAGCTGGATGGCGGGGGCGGCGTTCAACAGCGGCGCAAGCGACACGGCCATTCCCCGGCAAACGGCGATACGTGGACACTGTCGACGAATTTCAGCGCCATCATGGCGGCGTCGCCCTTGTCGCCTTGAAACCAGACACGAACCGCGCGAGCGTCCGCGACGTCGCGCTGCGCGGCAGCATGACCTCCACCAGCGAGAATTGGCCGCGCCGCGCCACCGCGCGCTCGAGCGCGTCCTTGAGCTCGCCCCGCGTCCGCACGCGCTCGCCATGCCCGCCGAGCGAAGGCGCCATCGCCGCGAAGTGCCAGTCGTCGAGGTCGTTGAAGCGCGACTCCGGCTGGAACGCGCGCAGCATTTCCCAGCTGGCGTTGTTGAACAGCACCACGATCGGGTCGAGGCCGTAGCGCCGGCAGTTGCCGAGCTCCCAGCCGGTCATCTGGAAGGCGCCGTCGCCGACGAGGATCAGCGGACGGCGGCCGGTCGCGGCCGCGACGCCGATGCCTCCGGGCACACCGAAGCCCATGCCGGCGTAGTAGCCGGGCGCGGCCAGCGCCGTGTTCTCGATCTCCATGGCGGTGAACAGGCAGTCGCCGACATCGGCGGTCATCGGCATGGCGCCGTGGCGGTCGAACAGGTCGTTGACGGCGGCGGCGATATCGGAGGGATCGACCGGAGCGTCGTCGGCCTTCAGTCCGCGGGGATAATCGACCGCTTGGCGGGCGAGGCGCGCATCGCCGACGCCGAGCGGCCGCGCGCGGGCCGCGAGCGCGTCGATCAGATCGTCGATCGGAACGTCGGGATAGACGTGATGCCCGACGCGCACCGCGCGATCGAAGGCAAGCATCGTGCGCCGCGGATCGAGTTGGCGCTGCGACAGCGCGAAATTGGTGTCGGACAGGATCACGCCGAGCAGCAGCAGCGCGTCCGCCTCCTCCACCAGCCGGGTGATGGCGGGATCGCCGGCAGCGCCGAGATAGGTGCCGACGAGAACGTCGGGCGCGCTCTCCAGCAAGCCGCGCCCCATGAATGTCGTGACCACGGGAACGCCGAACTTGCGCGCCAGCGCCGTGACCTGATGCTCGAGGTCGTAGCGGCGGATTTCCACGTCGACGAGAATGACGGGGGCGCTGGCCTGCGCCAGCCTCGCGATGATCTCCTCGGCGCATTCGGCGAGCGCGTCGGGATCGGCCGAGCGCCGCGGCAGCACTGGCACGGCTGCCGCCGGCGCCGCCGTCATGTCGCGCGGAAGCTCGAGATAGACCGGCAGCGAGCATTCGCGGGCGCTGCGCAGCACGCGTGCGATCTCGGCGGGCGCGGTTTCGGCGTCGGTCAGCACCGCCTGATCGCAGGTGATCTCGCGGTAGACCGCCAGCTGGGTATCGATCGTGCGCGCCTGATGGTGGACCACGAAGCCGCTGCTGCGCTCGCCCGCACCCGGGGCGCCGGCGATGACCACGACGGGCGAGCGCTCCGCATAGGCGCCGGCGATAGGATTGACCAGGTTGAACGCGCCCGCCCCGAAGGTGATGACGGCGACGCCGAGATTGCAATGGTAGCGCGCCGCGGCATCCGCCGCGAAGCCGACGCCCGGCTCATGGCTCAGCGTATAGTGCGGAAGAATTCCGCTTTCCTCGATGACCTTGAAGAACGGCAGCACGAAATCGCCGGGAATCCCGAAGATTTCACGGGCGCCGTGGTCTTTCAGACCCTGCAGCAGGGATGTCGCCAGCGTCGGCATGCTGCGACTTGGCCCATTCGCCGCGCAAATGCAAATGGGGTTGACCGCGGCCGGTCGGCTCGCAGCCGGCCCCACTGCGGAGACGCGCTTGATGCTGCCGGAGCGCATCCCGATTGGGTCGAATCGTGATGCGCTCCAGCTTTTCGATTGAGCGCGGGTTCTGCTCGGAAAACCGGTTCCCAATTTTCCCGAACACGCGCCTAAAGCGGTTTCCGTTCCGTTGGAATCGGAAACTGCTCTGGAGTCTTGACGCGTTTTCTGCGGCGAGCTGGTTCCCACTTCGCCGGAAAACGCTTTGATGTACTAGGCGCCGCGGGGAAGCGGCGCGCAGCGGGGATCAAGCCTTGCACTTGATCCTTTTGTTTGCCTTCCACGCGGTGACCTGGATCGCGGTGCCGCCGCACATGCCGGGGCCCGACGCCTTGCCCCAGACATCGACGCCGGTGTTCGGGGGAATCCAGGGATTGGCGCCCCACAGCGAATAGCTCCCGCTTTTCGCGGTCATGCCGAGGCAGTACGGCGCTTGCACATAGGTGCAGCCGCGCGCGATCGGGGGCGGCCCCTTTGCGACCGCCTTCGCCTTCTTCTTGGCGGCGGCCTCGGCTCCGGTCACCGCCACGGCGCCGCAAAGTGCAATGACCAAAGTCAGACAGTGTCGTGCAGCCATCTTTCCCTCCCTGCTGGTTATGGCCCAGCCGAGGGAACCTTAGTTGGGGGAGCAAGACACCTCAACCACAATTTCGCCTAAATTCGGGACGGCGCGTTGGTGCGGCAGACACCTCGGACCGGACCCCCGCAACGAGCCGGTCGCGTCCCGCAACGGCCGCCGCCACCGCTATTTCAGCTTTCTGCGCCATGGCGAGATGCTGCTTGAGGTGCGGCAGCGTCCTCGCCGCCCACTTCTTCAGCTCCGGATCGTCACCGCCTTTGGCATAAGCCTCGAACAGCGCGACCGCGTCCTGGTGCGCCTTGAGCTGGATCTGATCATAGCTCTGGTCGAAGTCCTTGCCGCTCTTCGCCTTCAGATCATCCAGCATTTTCTGATGCTCGGAATCGAGCGCGGTGGGCAGCGTCGCCTTGACCTTGCCGCCCTCGACCAGCGACTTCAATTCGCTCGATGTCTTCTGATGGTCCTTCACCATCTTCCGCGCGAACGGCCTGGTCTCCTTGTCGGCCCGTTTCTCGAGCGCGAGCTGGCTTGCTTGCACCTCGAACATGTCGCTGATCGCGACCTTGTTGACGAAGTCCTGCGCCGATGGGGCAGGCTGGCTCGGCTGGGACGGGGCGGCGCCGGTGAGCGCTGCGCTGGTTCCCGCATCTTAGCCGATGCCATGGAAGCGCGGCGCGGCTTACAGCAGAGCGCATGGCGCTGCATCCGCCCGCGTTCCAGGCGCGCGCCGTTGCGCGGCCCTCACCTTACGCCACGCTTGCGCGACTCCCGGAATTGCGCCGCCTCTGCAGCGGCAAAATCCGGCGCGCGTCCGTCAAAACGGAATCTCGTCGTCCATGTCGCCGTGCTTGCCGGCGCCGGCCATGGCCGGCTTCTTCTCGCGCGTCGACGGGCCCGAGGAGCCGAAGTCGCCGCCGCCGTCGTCGGAGCCCAAGTCACCTCCGCCGCCGCTGCCGGCGCGGTCGAGCATGGTCAGCTGCGCGTTGAAGCCCTGCAGCACCACCTCGGTGGTGTATTTGTCCTGCCCGGACTGATCCTGCCATTTGCGCGTCTGCAGCGAGCCTTCGAGATAGACCTTCGAGCCTTTCTTCAAATATTGCTCGGCGATCCGGCAGAGCGCCTCGTTGAAAATGACCACGCGATGCCATTCGGTCTTTTCGCGCCGTTCGCCGGTCGCCTTGTCGCGCCAGGAGTCCGAGGTCGCCACGTTCAAATTCGCAATCGGGCGGCCATCCTGCGTGCGCCTGATCTCGGGATCTCTGCCGAGATTGCCGATAAGGATCACCTTGTTCACGCTACCGGCCATGACGCTCTCCTGTTGGTTGCCGCCGTCACCCTAATCCCAAGTCCCGGGCCGCGTCGCCGCCAGATCCCCGCGCCGTGGCGCTTTTCCACAGCGCGCGGCGGCGGGGGCCCGCGCACTTTCTGTTCCCTGTTTGTTCTAGCACTGCGCACGAATGAATGCAATGCTCCGACCGCGATTTTTGCCGTTACCCGCGGGTGGACCGTCCCATGTCGTGCGCCGGGGCCAGGCGGCGCTGCAGCCAGAGAAATAGGAATCCGACGATCGGAACCAAGACATCGCTGTAAAAAATGATCCCGGCGTTGCCGGGCGCGAAATTGTGCGCCGCGATCATCTGATAAATGTGCCCCCCCGCTGCGCCCCACAGAAAACAGGCCGGCCCGAGAACGGCGGCGAGCCGCAGGTCGAAACTTCCCTTGAAGGCCAACAGCCCGACTGCGGCAAAACCCAGACTGGCGAAGCCGACCTCCGCTTGGAATGGACTGTCCTCCCAGCCGATGAAGCTTGCGCTCATCTTTCCGAAAAAGACGTGGAGAACGAAGTTGTAGAGGTTCGCGAAAGCGATCGAGAACAGGAGAAAATAGGAGAACAGCGCTTCGACGATCACCGCGGCGGTGCGCGGCCGGCGCGTGTGCCAGAGCGCGATGGCTGACGCGATCAGGCCCAAGACGAAAAACGTCAGCGTGAAATTTCCGAGCACGAACGCGATGACGTCTCTCATTGAGCTTCTCCTTCGCAGCGCGGATCAGGTTGCGCCTCCGGCGCCGCGTGAACCGCCAAACATGGGTTCACCCTTGCGTGATCGCCCGATACGTGATCGCCCGACTGTCCCAAATCGGTTGTATTCTGGGACTTGATCTACCTCGAAGACTGAGGCCCCGCGCCGAGGTCTTTGTAACGTGGATCTCGGGGGGCTTTGGCGCGCCCATAGGGGCGTGTTCCGCCACAGGAGCTCTCCCCATGCCCTCACGTGCAATGCCCTCACGTGCAATGCCCTCACGTGCAATGCCCTCACGTGCAACGCCCTCACGTGCAACGCCCTCACGTCGCGCCCGGCTCGGGCTCTCGGCTCTCGTCTCGTTCGCCTTGTTCGTGTCGCCCGTCACCGCGGCCAATGCCTGCACGTCCATCCTCCTCGCCGCCAAGGACGGTGGATACGTCTATGGCCGCTCGCTGGAATTCGGCCTGCAACTCAACTCGCAGCTCGTCATCGTGCCGCGCAATCTCGCCATCACCGGCACCGGACCGGCCGGCAAGGTCGGCGAAGGCGGCATGCGCTGGACCACGAAATACGCGGCCGCCGGCGCCAACGCGCTCGGATTGCCGATCATCCTCGACGGCTTCAACGAAAAAGGCTTGGCGGGCGGGCTGTTCAATTTTCCCGACTTCGCCGAGTTTCAGACCGTGCCGCCCGGAAAGGCCGACCGCTCGATCGCCTCGTTCGAGCTGCTGACATTCATCCTTACGAGCTTCGCCACGGTCGACGAGGTCAAGGCCGCAATTCCCGACATCTACGTCTCGGGCGTCAAGCTTGCGCAGTTCGGCAACATGGTCCCGCCCATCCACGCGTCCGTTCACGATGCGACCGGCAAGAGCCTCGTGATCGAGTACACCGACGGCGGCAAGCTCAACATGTACGACAACCCGACGCATGTCTTCACCAATTCGCCGCCGTTCCCGTTCCATCTGCAGAACCTGGCGCAGTACCAATACATCACCGCCAGTGTCCTGCCGCCGCTGAAAGCGGGCAATCTTTCGCTGAGCGCGGCGAGTTCCGGCGACGGCATGAACGGGCTGCCGGGCGGATTCCTGGCGACCGCGCGTTTCATACGCGCGTTCTTCGCGCAGGCCAACGCGCCGAAGCTCGACACGGCGAGCGAGACCGTCGGCTTGGCCTTTCACGTGATGAACGGCTTCGATCTGCCGCCCGGCTCCATCGGCGTGTCGGCGGCGGCCGGCGGCGAGGGCGGCGGCATCAACGGCTACGAGACGACGGAATGGCTTGCCGTCTCCGACATGAAGAATCTGCGCTATTACATCAGGACCTATGACAATTTCGACGTCCGCATGGTCGATCTCAACAAGGCCGACTTGAACGCCAAGCAGATGAGATTCATTCCGCTCGACAGGCCGCAGGCCGTGCAGGATCTCACTCCGCAATAGCCGGCAGCATGCGCAATGGCGCGGCGCCCGTCGCGCGGCGCCGCAAGCAGATCCAGCTTCCCCCGGCTTCGGGCAAGCGGCGGGGTGACCGCGACGGCGCGCGGCGGGCGCCCGGCGCTCACAGCGCGCCCTGCAGGAACCGCAGCAGCTGCGGCGCCACCTGGGCGCCGTAGCTGCCCGGCTCCTCGACCGGATCGCTCGCCCAGAAATGTCCGGAGCCCGGAACGACGATGGTGCGCGCGAAGAAGCCTGCCTGCTTGAGCGCGGTCAGGAACGCCTGCGACTGCGTCTGCGGGTCGACGATATCGTCATGGGTGCCGTGGATGAGCAGGAAGCGCGTCCTGGTCTTCTCGTTCTTCTCGACCGTGGCGTAGCTCATCGGTGAAGCGTCGAAATAGGTGCGGCGGCTCTGCATCGGCGAAACGCCGAGGAATTTTTCCGTGATCTGGTCGCGCGGGCGGGTGATCTGGTCGTGCAGCCACTGCGCCTGCAGGTCGTAGACGCCGTAGAAACCCACGACGGCCTTCACGTTCGCGGGCGACGCGCCGTACGGGTCGGTGCGGTACTCGGTCGAGAAGGCCGGCTCATCGCCGGCCAGCGCGACCAGCGCCACCAGATGCGCGCCGGCCGAGTCGCCCATGAACCCGATGCGATCGGGGTCGATGCCGAGTTGCGCGGCATTGGCGCGCGCGAACTGGACCGCGGCTTTGACGTCGTAAACCGCTCCCGGATAGGTCTTCGCGCCCGGCTTCGACAGCCGGTAGCCGATCGAAAATAGCGCGTAACCGCTCTTGGCGAGGTAAGGCCCCCAATACCGGTAGAACGCGGGGTTGCCGACTTGCCATCCGCCGCCGTGCACCGCGATCAGCAGCGGCGCCTTGTCCAGGCCCTTCGGCAGGTAGAGGTCGCCGGCGAGCTTGACCCCGTCATGCTCAGCATATTGCACGCCCGCCCGCGCCGTCACGGCGTAGGTCTGCGCTTGTGCTTGCGCCTGGCCGGTGAGAGTTCCGACTGTCCAGGCCAGCGCAAATAATCCCGGCAAGACCTTCATCACGCCCTCCTCCCAAATCCTGCCCCGAGTTCCGGGCATTGTTGGTGGCAGCCTCTCACTCTGCCGCCCGCGTTGTCCACAGCCGCCCGCAGATGGATAGCGGACCGGCTGCCGGGCGGACTGGCGAAAGGCCGCCGTTCTCACTACGTTCGTGGCAGTCCGCGCGCGGAGCTGCGTTGGGCTTCTTCGATCTCGCCGATCTGATCGCGCCGACGGACGCCATGACCGACCTCTTCGACAAGAACCGCCCTCGCCGCCCCGGCTCGCCCGACAGCGCCCGGGTGATCGCGATCCGCGGCGCGCGCGAGCACAATCTCAAGAACGTCGATCTCGACATCCCGCGCGACCAGCTGGTGGTGTTCACCGGACTCTCCGGATCGGGCAAATCCTCGCTCGCCTTCGACACCATCTACGCCGAGGGCCAGCGCCGCTACGTGGAATCGCTCTCCGCCTACGCCCGCCAGTTCCTGGAGATGATGCAGAAGCCGGACGTCGACCAGATCGACGGCCTCTCGCCCGCCATCTCGATCGAGCAGAAGACCACCTCGCGCAATCCGCGTTCGACCGTCGGCACCGTCACCGAAATCTACGATTACATGCGGCTGCTGTGGGCGCGCGTGGGCGTGCCCTATTCCCCGGCCACCGGCCTGCCGATCGAGAGCCAGACCGTGTCGCAGATGGTCGACCGGGTGATGGCGCTGCCCGAAGGCACGCGGCTCTATCTGCTCGCGCCCGTGGTGCGCGGCCGCAAGGGCGAGTACCGCAAGGAGCTCGCCGACTACATGAAGCGCGGCTTCCAGCGGGTGAAGATCGACGGCGCGTTCTACGAGATCGCGGACGCTCCCGCGCTCGACAAGAAGTTCAAGCACGACATCGACGTGGTGGTGGACCGCCTGGTGGTTCGGCCCGACATCGCCGCGCGGCTGGCCGATTCCTTTGAGACGGCACTCAAGCTCGCCGACGGCCTGGCGGTGGTCGAGTTCGCGGATGCGCCCGGGCCCTCATCCTTGGAGACGGGCGCTACGCGGCCTCCTCAGGGTGAGGGGCGCCGTACGCCTCGTCCCGAAGAGGCTCGCAGGGCCGTCTCGAAGGACGAGGGGCCGGGAAAGAAGACGGCGAAGATTCACGACCAGAGCGGTCCCGAACGCATCGTGTTCTCGGAGAAATTCGCCTGCCCGGTGTCCGGCTTCACGATCTCCGAGATCGAACCGCGGCTGTTCTCGTTCAACAACCCGTTCGGCGCCTGTCCGGCCTGCGGCGGGCTCGGCGTGGAGCAGCACATCGACGCCGACCTCGTCATTCCCGACAAGGACAAGACGTTGCGCGGCGGCGCGATCGCCCCCTGGGCGAAATCGTCGAGCCCCTATTACATCCAGACGCTGCAGGCGCTCGGCAAGCATTACAAGTTCACGCTCGACACCAAGTGGAAGGACCTGCCGAAGAAGACGCAGGAGGCGATCCTCCACGGCTCGGGCGAGGACGCGATCAGGTTCGTCTACGACGACGGCTTGCGCGCCTACGAGACCAGGAAGCCGTTCGAGGGCGTGGTCACCAATCTCGAGCGGCGCTGGCGCGAGACCGAGAGCGACTGGGCGCGCGAGGAGATGGCGAAATACTTCACCGACATCCCCTGCGCGGCCTGCACGGGCTACCGGCTCAAGCCGGAGGCGCTGTGCGTGAAGGTCGGCGAACTGCACATCGGCGAGGTCGCCGACATGTCGGTGAAGCGCGCGGGCGAATGGTTCACCGAGCTGCCGGGCCGGCTCAGCGCCAAGCAGAACGAGATCGCGGTGCGGGTGCTCAAGGAAATCCGCGACCGGCTCAAATTCCTGGTCGACGTCGGGCTCGAATATCTCACGCTCGCGCGCGCCTCCGGCACGCTCTCGGGCGGCGAGAGCCAGCGCATCCGGCTCGCCTCGCAGATCGGCTCGGGGCTCACCGGCGTGCTCTACGTGCTCGACGAGCCGTCGATCGGGCTGCACCAGCGCGACAATGCGCGGCTGCTGGAGACGCTGAAGCGGCTGCGCGACCTCGGCAATACCGTGATCGTGGTGGAGCACGACGAGGACGCCATCCGCACCGCGGACCACGTGCTCGATATCGGCCCCGGCGCCGGCATCCACGGCGGCCGGCTGGTCGCGCAGGGGACGGTCGACGACCTCGTCGCCACGCCCGCGTCCCTCACCGGCAAGTATCTCTCGGGCGAGCTGATCGTCCCCGTTCCCGAGCGGCGCCCGCAGAACCCGCGTCGCGTCTTGACGCTCGTCAACGCCCGCGGCAACAACCTCAAGAACATCACCGCCGAAATCCCGCTCGGCCTTTTCACCTGCGTCACCGGCGTTTCCGGCGGCGGCAAGTCGACCTTGCTGGTCGACACCCTCTACAAGGCGATCGCGCGCAAGCTCAACGGCGCCTCCGAGGCCCCGGCCCCGCACGACCGCATCGAGGGGCTCGAGCACCTCGACAAGGTCATCGACATCGACCAGTCGCCGATCGGCAGAACGCCGCGCAGCAACCCCGCGACCTATACGGGGGCGTTCACTCCGATCCGCGAATGGTTCGCGGGGCTGCCGGAGGCCAAGGCGCGCGGCTACGAGCCCGGCCGCTTCTCCTTCAACGTCAAGGGCGGCCGCTGCGAGGCCTGCCAGGGCGACGGCGTGATCAAGATCGAGATGCACTTCCTGCCGGACGTCTACGTCACCTGCGACGTCTGCAAGGGCAAGCGCTACAACCGCGAGACGCTCGACGTGCTGTTCAAGGGCAAGTCGATCGCCGACGTGCTCGACATGACCGTCGAGGAGGCGCTGCAGTTCTTCAAGGCGGTGCCGCGCGTGCGCAACGTGCTCGAGCTCCTGCACCGCGTCGGCCTCGACTACATCCATGTCGGCCAGCAGGCCACCACGCTGTCGGGCGGCGAGGCGCAGCGGGTGAAGCTCGCCAAGGAGCTGTCGAAGCGCGCCACCGGCCGCACCTTGTATATTCTGGACGAGCCCACCACCGGGCTGCATTTCCACGACGTGGCGAAGCTGCTCGACGTGCTGCACGAGCTGGTCGAGCAGGGCAACACCGTGGTGGTGATCGAGCACAATCTCGAAGTGATCAAGACCGCGGACTGGATCATTGACCTCGGCCCCGAGGGCGGCGACGGCGGCGGCGAGATCGTGGCCGCCGGCACGCCCGAGGACATCGTCAAGGTCAAGCGCAGCTATACCGGGGCGTTCCTGGCGCCGGTGCTCAAGCGGCGCGAGGCCAAGCGCAAGGCGCGGACGGAGGCGGCGGAGTAGCGTGGATTTCAATCGGCCAGAATTTATGCATCAACCGCATTTTACTCACGTCGAAATTGATAAGCCGGCCGATCTCGGTGGAGGTCGATGGAGGCTTTCCAATTTGTCTGCGATCACGGCGCTCTTCGGCAAAAATGGAAGTGGGAAAAGTAGGCTTCTCCGGGCATGGCGAGACGCAGATGTGAAATCGTCCCATTACATAATTCCGGAGCGTATCGGTGATCTAGGTTTTGACCCTGGCTTTCTGCAACAGCAAACGGATCCTGTGGCTCGACGTGGTGCCGCCCAATACAATTACCTTGAGTCATATCGGCGGCATGTAATCACCCGCATTCAGTCCTATTTCCTAACGCGGGGATCAGTACGCGGCGAGCAGTTGCCGGGCAACCCTGACGAGTTGGAAGACCTGCTTTCAAACGTGTTGCCGGATTTTGTCATCACATTGACTGGCTCTGCTAATCCTCCATACGGACTGTATCGCGGGTCGACCAGCGATAGGATCACGGACGTTCATCAACTTAGCAGCGGCGAAGCGCAGGTACTGACGGTGGCGCTCGACGTGCTCACTATCGCAGCAATCTGGGACCTGGAGGGTGCTGAGAAGCGACTGCTGCTCATCGACGAACCCGATGCCCATATCCGCCCTGATCTACAAGTACGCTTTGCAGATTTTCTTGTGCGGGTAGCTCAACGCTTCAAGCTTCAGGTTACAGTCGCAACTCATAGCACGACGTTGCTGGCCGCCCTCGGTCAGTTTGGGGCTGATGCGGCAAGCGTCATCTATCTCGATCGAACGAAATCGGAATTTAAGGCCATGCCTTTCACTAAGGAAGCGAAGGAGATTGCCGCATGTCTGGGCGGTCACGCCCTGATGGGACCCCTGTTTGGTGTCCCATTACTGCTCGTAGAAGGAGACGACGACTACCGTATATGGAGCCAAGTCCCCCGGTATCATGCGATCAGCTTCTCGGTCATTCCGACAAACGGCGACGAAATCAAACAATATCAAAAATCGCTTGAGACAATCTTGGCCGCTCTTCGCGAACCGGGAAATCCCGCGGGCTATGCGCTATTGGATGGCGATAAAGGACTCCCACAGCCGAGCGCTCAGTCACCGCAGAACCATATCAAGTTTGTCAGGCTTGCTTGCCATGAGGCTGAAAACCTGCTGTTGACTGACGAGGTACTTGAGTTGCTCGGTACCGACTGGGCGCATGCCGCCGGCGATATTGCGGCAAAGGCCAATCAGTTTGGCGCAAAGGCGTCCATCCTATCTGGCGCAGCGAGTTGGGATCGCAAGGTCGTCGATATTCATGACGTCGTGAACCAAATTACCCAAATCCTTGATCCGAAAAATGTCCATTGGACAATTCGCGTGGCAAGGGCAATCGGCGATAAGCGGCCCACAGGGCAGCTTCATGAATTTCTGGGTGTTGATGTCGTGAAAGCACTCTGAGGCGTCGCGCCTGCTGCTGCGAAGATCGCAGCCGAGTGAACTTGCTTGGCGACGTGCTGCGCGACCTTCCTGAGACCCTTTCGTCGGTATTGGCGAGCTGAAGCGCAAGCGGGCCAGACGGCGTAATTAGCGGCTGGAACCATTTCCAACTTATGTTAAGGCTCACCCGAACGCCCACGACAAACCGGGAGAGCCTCCATGCCGGGCGAGACCATCAAGATTTCGCGCGCGCGAGGGCGGCGAGTTCGACTGCTACCTCGCGACGCCCGCAAGGGACGGCAAGGTCCCGGCCGTGGTGCTCGCCTCCGCCGTGCACGGCGTCGACAAGGACATCCGCGAGCTTGCCGACGAGTTCGCGTCGCACGGCTATATCGCGGCCGCCCCCGACCTGTTCTGGCGCTCGGTGCCGGGCCCGCTCCCGCACGAGGACAGCCGCGCGTCCGAGCGCTCGCAGCCCCGGCTCGAGAAGATCAGGGCGGGCGAAGCCGACATGGCGGACACGCTCGCGCATCTGCGCAGCCTGCCGCAATTCAACGGGCGCGCCGCGGCCATGGGCTTCTGCTATGGCGGTCCCTACGCGATCCTCGGACCCAAGCGGCTGGGCTACGACGCCGGCATCGCCTGCCACGGCACGCGGTTGCTCGATTTCATCCCGGAGCTCGACGGCGTTACGGCGCCGATCTGCATCATCTGGGGCGACCAGGACCATGCCGCGCCCGCCGAGGTGCTCGCGGCCTATCGCGATGTGCCGGCGCGTATGTCGAACGTGGAGGTGCATGTCTTCCCCGGCGTGCTGCACGGCTACATGATGCGGTGGAACACGAAGGCGTTCCATCCGGAGACGCGCGCGTTCTCCATGGGACGCGCGCTGGCGATCCTCGATGGGCTGCGCGGCGAACGCCGCGGCCAAGCGCTGCGCCAGGCTTCCTGACCGTTCAGATCCGCGGCAACGGCCGCTTCGACTTGGCGGCGGACGGCACCTTCACCAGCGCCTCGCCGTCGAGCACAATCTCGTCGCCGACCTTGCAGGTGCAGGTGAGCCGCGCGCGCTGGCGGTCGGGAATGAGCTCGGCCACCGTGACAGTCACGTCCACCTGGTCGCCGATCCGCACCGGAGCGCGGAAATTGAGCGTCTGCGAGATATAGACGGCGCCCGGGCCAGGGAGCCGCGTGCCGAGCACCGCCGAGATCAGGCTCGCGGTGTAGAGGCCATGCGCGATGCGCTTTCCGAACTGGGTCTTGGCCGCGAAATGCTCGGACAGATGAATGGGATTGCGGTCGCCGGTGAGCTGAGCGAAACCCACCACATCCGAGGACGCAATGGTCTTCGACAGCGTCTCGGTCATGCCGACCGAGAGGTC
>CAWGEH010000030.1:0-146007 GCA_963821505.1 uncultured Alphaproteobacteria bacterium | reverse complement strand
GCGACGGGGGTACGGGCGCCGTCGATGCGTCGAAATCAACGTTCAGCTCTAATCGGTGCTGAACGGCCCAGCCGACACGCTGCCCCTTGCTTCCGGCGGCAAGGTGCTCACGGCCAATTCCAGACGCCGTGCTTCATCTTCCAGGCCGATCCAGCGCAGCTTGCGTATCAGCTTCTCCCATTCATGCGGCGACTGTCGATCCGCGCCGGCCTCTTCGTTCTTGAGCGCCCGTTCCATGACGTCCTCCATTTTCCCCTTTTATCCCTTATCGCGTCAGCTCATTGCGTGGATGCAATTTCACGGTGGCTGATCTGCATGGTCGCGGCTTGGTTTTCAGGCGCTCCCGGTCGGCCACCCGCTGGAGAGGGCCTGATTGATCTTGTTCATTCCCTTTTGGCACTCATTGGCCAGTCGTTGCCCGTCCTCCGCCGCCATTTTCATCCGCTGCGCCACGCATTCCTGGTAGGCCGCCAGGGCTTCCGGCACGGAATGGGTCGCAGTCAGTTTCGCGGCCAGACCGGCCCAGAGGTCGACTTCCGACTTCACGCGGGCAAGCCAGGCACGGCTGGCTTCCTCGTACGCGCCGAGAAGCTCCTTCTGCACATTGAGCATTGCCTCGCTTTGCCCCTGCCCCAATTGGAACTGCGACGTCGACTTCGTCGCTCCGGGGCGAGTTGGGTCGTTTGGTTTTATGTTCATCACATTACCTCCCTACTACTTGAGTGCGGATTGTCGGATAATAGATCATTGATGTAGATCAACGTCCATCCGCTGCTGGGAACGATATTTCATCGGCATCCCGGGGCCGTTTGAAGGAAGCGAAGCATGACGACCAAGCCCGAAGAGATGCTGCCGACGGCAAGCGACTTCATGAAGAAACTTGCGCTCGCCGAGGCCGAAGAAGCATCCAAGCAGGCCCGCAAGCTCGCCGAGGCGGAGGCCGAGAAGAAAGCACTGCTCGATCAATTCACCAAGCCGTCCGGCCTTTCCGACGAAGAGGCGATACAGCGCGCGATCAAGATCATCGAGCGGGCGGTGAGCAACGGCAAGACCGAGGTGCAGGTCCATCGCTTTCCGAACCAATTATGCACGGATCGCGGGCGTGCCATCAATCAGCAGGAGGCGGGCTGGGAAAACACCCTGACCGGCCGGCCGAAGGAGATTTATGAGTTCTGGGCAAAGTACTTCCGTCCACGCGGATACAAGCTCAAGGTCGAGATCGTCGACTTTCCCGGCGGGGTGCCGGGAGACGTGGCCATGACCTTGAAGTGGGGCTGAGCGGCTCCATCGGAGGGAGCGGTAGTTCCCCCGGCGGATGATCGGATCGAGGCGATGATCGAGACGCAGAGCAGGCTCTACGTTATCGCGGCGGTGTTCGCCGTCGTCGCCTCGCCGGCTTTCGCACAGTCGGCACGCAAGACGCAAACGCCGCATTCCTCGCAGGCGACTTCCTCTGACGTGTACGGCGGCGGGAGGTGGCTTGGTCGTGACCCCGACCCCAACGTTCGGTTCGAGATCATGCGCCAGCAGAATTGGCGCAAAGGCGGTTGACGCGCTTGCCCGGGACAGCATGGCAAGCCGCGGCGAAGAGACCAGAGCAGGGAGCAGAGACAATGCCATCCAGCCCAAAGCAGCCGCCCTCGCTCGGTGCGTTCACGTCGCCGTTCGGCATCTTCGCTCCCGCGATGGAATACGTGGTCGATGCGGCGCAGCGCAGCATGTTGTTCTGCGACGTCATGCGCCAGCGCGGCAATCAGTATCGCGAGCACCTGGCCGAGACCGCCCCGCATGTGCTCGACTACCAGGTGGAGCTCGTCGTCGACGGCCGGACGCTGGATCGGCCGGTCAACTATGCCCTCGCGCGGGTGGTTCCGCCGCCGGGGGTCGAGATCGATCCGACGCGGCGGCCGTTCGTCATCGTCGACCCGCGCGCCGGGCACGGCCCCGGCATCGGCGGGTTCAAGGCCGACAGCGAGATCGGCGTGGCGTTCAAAGCGGGGCATCCCTGCTATTTCGTCGGCTTCCTGCCGGATCCCATGCCCGGCCAGACCATCGAGGACATCGCGCGCGCCGAGGCGGTATTCCTCGAAAAGGTCATCGCGCTCCACCCCGAGGCCGACGGCAAGCCGTGCATCATCGGCAATTGCCAGGCGGGATGGGCGGTGATGATGCTTGCCGCCGTTCGCCCCGAGCTGTTCGGGCCGATCATCATCGCCGGGTCGCCGCTGTCGTACTGGGCCGGCGTGCACGGCAAGAACCCGATGCGCTACAGCGGCGGCCTCCTGGGCGGCAGTTGGCTGACCGCGTTCGCCGGCGATCTCGGCCACGGCAAGTTCGACGGCGCCTGGCTGGTGCAGAATTTCGAGAACCAGAACCCCGCGAACACGCTCTGGACCAAGCAATACAACCTCTATTCCAAGATCGACACCGAGGCACCGCGCTATCTGGGTTTCGAGCGCTGGTGGGGCGGCCACGTCAATCTCAACGCCGAGGAGATCCAGTTCATCGTCGACGAGCTGTTCATCGGCAACAATCTCGCCGCGGGAAAGATTCAAACATCGGACGGCACCGCGATCGACCTTCGCAACATCCGCTCTCCCATCGTGGTGTTCTGCTCGAAAGGCGACAACGTTACGCCGCCGCAGCAGGCGCTGGGATGGATTCTCGACCTCTACGAGGACGTCGACGAGATCCGATCGTATGGTCAGACGATCGTCTACACCGTTCATGAGAGCGTCGGTCACCTGGGCATCTTCGTGTCCGGTGGCGTCGCGAGGAAGGAGCACGGCGAGTTCTCCAGCAATATCGACCTGATCGATACGCTGCCGCCCGGTCTCTACGAGGCCGTGTTCGAGGCCAAGACCGAGGACACGGCCAATCCGGACCTCGCGACCGGAAATTGGGTGATGCGTTGCGAAGCGAGGACCTTGGACGACATCCGGGCGCTCGGCGGCAACGACGCGGCCGACGAGCGGCGGTTCGCAACCGCCGCCCGAGTGTCCGAGACCAACCTCGCGCTCTATCGCACATTCGCGCAGCCGATCGTTCGCGCGCTCGTCAGCTCCCCGCTGGCCGAATGGATGCAGCAGCTGCATCCATTGCGGCTGCAATACGAGATGTTCTCCAACGCCAATCCGATGATGGCGCCGGTCGCCGCCCTGGCGGAGCAGGTTCGCAAGGATCGAAGGCCCGTGGCTGTCGACAACCCGTTTGTCGCGATGCAGGAGAACGCATCACGCCAGATCGTCGCCGCGCTCGACGCGTGGCGAGACATGACCGAAGCGATGGCGGAGCGGACGTTCCTGGCGGTGTACGGCCTGCCGACGCTGCAGGCCGCCGCCGGCATCGACCCGGCGGCGACGCGTCCGTTGCGCAAGGCGCCGAAGAGTCCGCTGCATCGCGAACTGCTACAGACCCGCATCGCCGAGCTCAAGTCGCGCGTCCCTGTCGGAGGCGTGCGCGAAGCCGTGATCCGCGGGATGCTCTATGCCGGCATGGCGCGGGCCGGCGTCGACGAGCGCGGCTTCGAGGCGGTGCGGCGCATTCGCCGCACGCACGGCGACATCCCCTTGTCGGTCTTCAAGGCGCTGGTGCGAGAGCAATTCAACATGCTGCTGATCGACGAGGATGCCGCGCTCGCCGCAATCCCGTCGATGCTGCCGCCCGATGCAGCGACGCGGCGCGAGGCCTTCGATCTCATCAGGCAGGCGCTGAGCGCAAGCGGTGAATTCTCCGCCGAGGACAAGAAGCGAATGGACGCGGTCGCGCGCCTGTTCGGTATCGAGGGTAGTTGGGGCGAGGATCGCGCCTCCTTCCGCCGGATTGGAACGGAACTTCAGGCAAGAGCATCATAGTGGAAGCGATCGCTCCTAACGAAGGACAAGTGAAAGTGCATACCGACAGCGCGAGCGAAATCGGGGCTATGGCGGCCAGCCCATTCGGTGCTCCGCCGACCTCCAAGTATGAGCGGCTTATCGCCAATGCGAAGAAAGTGCCGCCCGCAAGGACCATCGTCGCTTATCCGTGCGACGAAACCTCCCTCCGCGGTCCCGTCGAGGCGGCGGAGGCGGGCATCATCGTTCCGATTCTCGTTGGTCCGGCCGCGAAGATTTCAGCCGTGGCGCGCGAGCATCGGATCAATATCGATCGCTTCGAGATCGTCGACGCACCCCACAGCGAGGCGGCCGCAGCCAAGGCAGTCGCGTTGATTCACGAATCCAAGGGCGAACTTCTGATGAAGGGCAGCCTGCACACCGACGAGCTCATGCGCGAGGTGACGTCGAGCAAGACCGGCCTGCGCACGGCGCGTCGGATCAGCCACGTATTCATCATCGACGTGCCGACCTACTCGGAGACGCTCTTCATCACCGACGCCGCGATCAACATCTTCCCCGATCTCGACACCAAGCGTGACATCGTCCAGAACGTGATCGATCTTTTCACGCAGGTTGGTCTCGGCACGCCGCGCGTGGCGATCCTTTCCGCGGTTGAGACCGTGACCTCGAAGATACCATCCACCATCGAAGCGGCCGCGCTCTGCAAGATGGCCGAGCGTGGACAGATCACGGGCGGCATCCTTGACGGCCCGCTCGCCTTCGACAACGCGGTGAGCCCCGAGGCGGCGAAGATCAAGGGAATCACATCCGAGGTCGCCGGGCGCGCACAGATCCTGGTGGTCCCGGATCTGGAGGCTGGCAACATGCTGGCCAAGAACCTTGCATTCATGGCCAAGGCGGACACCGCGGGCATCGTTCTCGGCGCGCGCGTGCCGATCATCCTGACCTCACGCGCGGATTCCGTGCGTTCGCGCATGGCCTCCTGCGCGGCCGCCGTTCTTTACGCCGACGCACGCCGACGTGCCGCGGCGTTGCCGGAGGTCTGATCGCAGTGGATGCCATTCTCGTCGTCAATGCCGGTTCTTCCAGCGTCAAGTTCCAGATATTCGGCATTGAGGAAGCCGGCGCGCTCCGACGCCTGATCAAGGGCCAGATCGACGGGATCGGCACGCGGCCGCGGTTGGCTGCTGAGGCGCACGACAAGTCATCGCTGATCGATAGAACCTATGCGTCGGACATGGTCCCGGACGTTCCCGCGGCGATCGCCACAGTGGCGGCCTGGCTGCGCGAGACCCAGAGCTTCGACCTCGTCGCGGTCGGCCACCGGGTTGTCCACGGCGGGCCGCAATATGACCGGCCGGTCGTCGTCGACGAGGCGGTGGTGGCAAGCCTGGAGCAATACGTTTCACTCGCGCCGCTGCACCAGCCCAACAACCTCGCGCCCATCCGCGCCCTGCTTCAGGGTCGTCCGGAGCTGCTTCAGGTTGCCTGCTTCGACACCGCCTTTCATCACGGCCACAGTGCCGTCGCCGACCATTTCGCCATTCCCGAGCGGTTCTACGCCGAGGGCGTCAGACGCTACGGGTTCCACGGGCTCTCCTACGAATACATCGCTCAGCGCTTGCGCGAGGTCGCCCCGAGCGTGGCGGCGGGCCGCGTCATCGTCGCGCATCTCGGCAGCGGCGCCTCCATGTGCGCCCTGACAAACGGCCGTAGCATCGAAAGCACGATGGGCTTCACCGCGCTCGACGGGATACCCATGGGCACGCGACCGGGCCAGACCGATCCCGGAGTCCTGCTTTACCTGCTCACCGAAAAAGGCATGCAAGCGAGGGCGGTGCAGGATCTGCTCTATCGCGACAGCGGTCTCAAGGGCCTGTCCGGCATCAGCAACGACATGCGCGAGCTCGAATCGAATTCCGATTCGCGCGCGAAATTCGCGGTCGACCATTTCGTCTACCGGGTCGGGCTGAATGCCGGGATGCTGGCGGCGGCGCTGGGCGGGCTGGATGCGTTCGTGTTCACGGCCGGCATTGGCGAGAACTCGCCGACGATCCGCGCTCGCATCGCGGAGAAGCTCGCATGGCTCGGCGTCGTTCTCGATCCGGCGGCCAATGCGGATCGCAAATCGCTCATTTCGCGGCCGGAGAGCCGGGTCGTGCTCCTTGTCGTGCCGACCGATGAAGAATTGATGATCGCGCAGCACACCCTTGCGTTGCTGCCAAAACGCGCCGCACAGAGAACTGTCTGACGAAAGACTTGCGGGATGACGGCGAATGGGCCTACGCCAAGGCCTACCAGCATTCAGATCCATCGCGGCGCAGAGTTCCCGCTCTGGCTGCACCGCTACAACTGGCACCGTCCCCATGGCGGTATCGGGGCCAAACCGCCCATCAGCAGACTCGCTCTAATCGGGAACAATCTGTTGACGCTCCACTGAGAGAGCGTGTGCTCATTGATGCACAGATCGAAAATGGCACGCGATCCACGCAGCATGCTCAATACGCCATCTTGCACACCCCTATCGATTTGATGGCGTCCGTCGCCTCCTTCCTTGATTTGTAGCCAGTCTCGTTTCCGACAAGGACGTAGGCCTTGCTCTGTGACAATGGCTTTGCGATTGCCACCGAGCACTTTTGCGTTCTGTTGCTCGACCAGACGTAGTAAGTCGCGGCAGAGACGGGAGATGTCAGGCCGACAACCAGGAGGCAAGCAACCAGGTTCGCCTTCATACGGTTCCTCTACAACGCCTCGACTGCCCTGTACCACATCTAGCTCAATCCCGGCTGCACAGCCACCTCTTGCGTTTGTCGCGGACATCTGTCGGCGACTGCCGGACAATTCGCGAGTGCACGCCCTAAGCCGTTGAGCAGGCTCCTCGAGAATGGATCCTTCTCTCGATCTCGATACGGCACGCACCTGGCGAGGGAGTTGTAGGCTCACGGGTATTGCGCGACCCAGTTCGTTGCAGATGAGACAAATGAACGGCTCGGGGGAGGATGCCGTGAACATACACGCCTGTGCGCGCGCCTAAGTCGGGTCGGTGGTGCTCCGTCGCGCGCCGGATAATCGATTCTTTCTCCCCATAAAAATGAAGAATGCAGTCATTCGATTCTTGCAACAGCAGTTTCAAAAACAGTTGGTTCCTGGTGGGCGATATCTTGTCACTGCCTAAAATCGCGCTTCGCGCTGTTTCTGTATCACTAATTTTAGTCGCCAGCTTCAAACGACTTCCAGCCCCCATCGCCGTCAGCACTGCATCATCCCGCCGAAGAGCCAATAGCGCGTTGGCAGCCGGCAGTAAGATGTACTGGCCGTATGCACGCAGCCATGCAGTTGCTTTGAGGTCTCGTCCAGACAGAGTGGACAATCGGGATTGCGTGGTCGATTAATCGACGGGAATAAACGAGCCGTGCGGCGGTCGAGTACTAGCGCTAAACGAAAGCGCCAGCAGCAGAGCCGTCCCCGTCAATTGGTCGCCTGGAGGTTTCAGAAGCGGAAGCGCAACCCGGCCGTGGGATCGATATTGTTGCGCTGGAGATAGCCGTTCGCCAATCCGCCGTTCACTTGTGTGAACATCAGTCCGAAATAGACATCCCACTTCGGTGCAAACCGCCAATCGACAGCCGCCGAAATCCCGTCGAACGTCCCGGCGCACTGTGACCGCGAACTGTCGGAGCAGGGCGCAGGCCCGCCGGCGGCGGTACCGAAGAAGGAGTTCTGGATGTAATGGTAGTAGCCGGCCATCACATCCAGGTCTTCGGTGACTGCGTACTTTGCGCCGGCCCACATAACCTGCAAGATCTTGTTGCCGAGACCGTTCACGCCGAACGCCGTATTGTTGATGTCGGTGTTGTTGATCGCGGTACAGCCGTCGCAAATTGAGTCCCCCGCAATGTCGGTAAACGCGATTTGCGGATCGCGGGGCGCCATAAATCGAATCCATTCGTAACCGGCGTACAATTTCAGCGGTCCGGTCGCGTATTTGGCAAGCAGCATCACGCTCGTATTGTCGGAAATAGTCGCGGTGAGCGTCTGCGGCAAAAACGGTGGTATGGGTATCCCTGCGGGGCTGTTGCTTCCCGGGCCAAGTGACAGGGAAACGGCGTCTCTCACGTAGCTGTAGATCGCGTCGACCGACAGCACGTCTTTACCAATAGTGGGAATATCGGCGCCGGCTTGGAACTGATACGCGCCGTTCGAGGCGTTGTTCTGCCCGTAACCACCGAACTGCCAGAGCGCCGCCACGTGCAACTGGCCGATATTGAGACGATATTTCAGGGACGTCGAGTATCTGCAGTCTTCGGTATTGCCGACGCCGCAGGTTATTCCCGAAAAACCGATCGGCGAGAAAGCATACGAAGCGCCCATCGGATCGTACGCGATCACGCCGTCCAAGGTCAGCGAGTTCTGCCGAAAAACTGTCAAGGTGCCATAATTCGACGAACTGAGCCCGACATAGCCTAGGCCATTAAACCACTGGCCTGCACGGCTCGAATTGGCGTGCGCGGTTTGCTGGTCCAACGGGACGCCGGCGCTCGCATACACCGAATGTGGACCGTTGGCGAGTTCAACGAGTACGGATCGAAACCGGCGTCCAGCGCAAATACAACAGAAAAGCCGCCACCGATTGGTTCAGTTCCTTTGATTCCAATGCTCGACTGGCTCATCGCGTTGGGCGCAACGCTCCATATCGCCGACCTGTTCTGTTTCTGAATGTAATAGGAGGCGCCAGGGACCGACCGTGGGTCAAAGGGGGCGCCGTGGCTCTGCCAGCCGACCCCTGCATCAATTGTACCGTAGATCGTGATGCCTTGCCAGGTGAGCGGACAGCTCGTGGTGGTAAAGTCCCAAAAGTTGGTGCAGGTCGCCGGCGCCGAAGCCGCCGCGGTCGCCCTCGTCGCCATGATGTCAGCGGCCCACGCATCCACCGCGCATGAGGCGCCAACGACCCCGAGAATCATCGCTGCAGAAATGCCAAGCTTTGTCATGTCAGCCCCCCGGCCTGAACATGAACGAATGACCATGGCCCGATAACAGTTGATTGACAAGCCACACTCGGCGCCATACGCGGTCCCGATAGAAAAATCCCGATTTAAGTGGCGGCTGCGCCACAGTGATTTTCCGACCGACCTAGACGTCGCCTCGGCGGGAAGCCCTGGAAATGCTAAGCTCTCGGCCCTATTGCATTTGAAAATTGCGAAAAGTTGTTGCCTCGTGCCGCCTGACCCGTTCGCGCGCGTGATATGTTTAGGAATTTCTCGATCGCAAGATCTGGGAGGCGAGATGAGGTGGCGCGAATTCCCTATTCCCGGCACCCTTCGGCGGCGCGCCGCCGTGGCCGCTCGCCGCGCATGCGCAGCAGTCTGCGACCGGCAAGCTGATACCTCAAGGAGGTCGGCCGACGAGGCTAACGAGGTGCTTCTATCCTTTGCAAAGGTCTGAGCGCTTTCGCTCCGGACCGACGCCTGCAATATGGCGATAAATGCGGCTTCGCGGAATATCAAGGCAACTGGCTGCGGCCAAGGGTCAAAACGGCTCCCGATCGGGGTTGGTACGAGCGCTGCACCCCACTCGCTCAGCTGAAGTCTTGTCCGAGAGCCGGATGCGGGAGACCTGCATGTCCGGTTCGATGAGCGGGATGTGGAAACGGAGTCATGGTCGAACCACTAAGGCACCGCCAGACGAAAGAGGCGGACAACAGATATGTTCGGCCTACAGCCACCGCGCCACATTCCGACTCTACCAATACCGACTGTCCAAGAGCCGTCGTCGTTGAGTCCGCTTTACCCCGATGAGCCGACATTAATCGCCGCGTCTGGCACGTCCGTTCCGTGCCGATTTTGTTCTCTACTTCCGGGTTTCGGTGTCAAGCTCTCTGCGATCATCCTTGCCGGGCCCACTGTTTTCTCCGCGGTAGGGCTTGCCCTCCGCATAGAGCTGGCGACGGAATTAATCGACGACCCCCAGTGCAGGGCTTAGAGCCGTGCAATGGCGGACGTCCCGCATGATGCACCCGGTCCGGCTTCCAACGGAATGGGTGGCCGGCTTCCCTCGGAATACGCAACCAAGCCCGGCGATATCCCGCTGACTATTCCCTGCCACTCTTGTATTCTACCCGTCGGGTGACGTGGGGAGTGGATGCCATGCGATCGATGGAAAAGGCGCGGATTCATATTTCCGGCGGCGCGGCTAGTGCGGGGCCACTCGGCGCGCGCGTAGCCAACAACGCCCACGCCCCAACCGCTGCCGCCCCGCTACCGAGCACGGCAGATCATTCTCGCTCAGAACGGCCAGGAGGCACGTTACATATGTCAGGTGTGTGGAGTTGCAATGAGTGGGATCAACTTGAAGAAGTCATCGTCGGCAATCCGCTGAACGCGCGTTTTCCTACGGCAGACCGCAGCACCCAGTTGGCAGAATTTCACGACCGTTCATTGTCGGAGATTCCGCGTGGCCCTTTTCCAGAGCAAATTATTGAAGAGACAGAAGAGGATTTGAATGAATTTGTTCGCCTCCTGGAGGGCCTGGGTATTACCGTCAAGCGCCCGCAGACCTGGCCGCACGAGGCCAAATTTTCCACCATTCACTGGGAGGCTCAGGGGTACTACAATTATTGTCCCCGCGACGTTTTATTGGTCATTGGCGACCAAATTATCGAAACGCCCAATGTCATCCGCAGCCGCGCCCAGGAAACCTTCAGCTATCGCAGGCTGCTGATCGACTACATGAAGTCAGGCGCAAAGTGGTACAGCGCCCCCAAACCCATGCTTCTGGACTCGCTGTTTGACTGTGATCTAAAGAAGCCCACCCCGCGCGACGATGAGCCGGCTTTTGATGCAGCAAACGTTCTACGTCTCGGCCGGGATCTGATATACTTGGTCAGCGCCACGGGCAACGAACTGGGGGGGCATTGGTTGCAGTCAATTCTCGGCGACACGTTCCGGGTTCATTTTATCAAAGATGTATATTACGGCAGCCATATTGACTCGACCTTTGTGGCCTTGCGGCCTGGGCTGATCCTCTGCAACCCAAGTCGTATCAATAATGATACTCTTCCAAAAATTTTGAAACAATGGAAAGTCATTTACAGTCCACCGATAGAGAATACAGACAGATATGATGCCGACTATCTATCCAAAAGCATTGGGAGTGACTGGATCGACATGAACGCATTCAGCATCAATCCGAATTTGGTCGTGGTTGATCGAAATCAGCCGTCTCTGATCAAGCTATTGGAAAAGCAGGGTCTTGATGTAATTCCTCTGAGATTGCGCCACTCAAAAATGTTGGGTGGTGGGCCGCATTGCGTTACGCTTGACATCCGCCGAAACGGAAAGCTCGAGCGATACTTCCATTAGCCGCATTGGTTGCGTCCTGGCCGCCAAGGGCACCGCGAAAAATAGCTCCTTCTACCGACCTGTGCGAATTCTGATGCGCGAGATTTTAATTCGCGGAGGGGAAGATGGGTCAGCTGGGATTTTTCGATGCCGGTAAGCGCTTGGAAGCCTTGTCAGCGAAGGGCGATCCGCTCGAAGCCATCGATCGCCTCGTGCCGTGGGAGAGCTTTCGCGGCGAAATCGAGGCGGTGGTGCTTACGCCGGACGAGCTCAAGAAGAGCGGCGCCGGCCGGAAGCCGTTCGATGCCATTGTGCTGTTCAGGATGCTGGTTCTGCAAGCGCTCAACAATCTGTCGGACGAGCAGGTGGAATATCAGGTGCGCGACCGGCTGTCGTTCTCGCGCTTTCTGGGGCTCGCGATCGAGGACAGCATTCCGGACGCCACGACGTTGTGGCTGTTCCGCGAGAAGCTGGCCAAGGCCGGGCTGATCGAGAAGCTGTTCGACCGCTTCGACCAGCATCTTGCGGCCAAGGGCTACATGGCGCGTGGCGGGCAGATCATCGACGCCAGTATCGTGCCGGTGCCGACGCAGCGGAACAGTCGTGACGAGACCGACGAGCTGCAGGCTGGGCGCACACCGGCAGGATGGAAGCAGAAGTCCGCCAAGTTGCGGCAGAAGGACCGCGATGCGCGCTGGACCAAGAAGCATTGCCGCAGCTTCTTCGGCTACAAGAACCATGTGAACGCGGACGCCAAGCACAAGCTGCTCCGGCGTTATGCCGTGACCGATGCGGCCGTGCACGACAGCCAGGAGCTGGATGGGCTGTTGGACAAGGACAACACCTGCAATGATGTGTTCGCCGACAGCGCTTATCGGTCGGCCGAGATCGAGGCCAAACTCAGGGCCAGCGGTTACAAGAGCCGGATTCATCGACCCGGTCGGCGCAACCACCCGCTGTCTTTGGCGCAAGAGCGAGCGAACCACGCCAAGAGCCGGATACGCGCTCGCATCGAGCATGTGTTCGGGGCGCAGCAATAGGTGCCCTCAACGCAGAGACTTGGCATTTGAAGTCGAAGCCGCAAGCCCATTTCGAAAACTTGGCGTCTGGTTTACGAACATGCGAGGAGAAGTTCTGACATCAATTTTTGTAACCGGACTCGCGGTTCTCTGTTTGCTGACGTTTGCGGCCTGGAGACGTTATCTTTGGGTGGCGGAGAAGGCGCCACGGACGGATACCTCCGAATACAGCCTGACCGACGTCTTTGATGATCGGCAATTCCTGAACGTGCCGCATCAGAAGGGAATCCGGTGGCTTACAGAGGTATTCAGCCGCTCCGCTGAGAACTTTCCGCATCTCACGGCCTTGCAAATTCCGCACACCGGAGAGTCCCTGACCTTCGCCGAGCTCAACGCACGGGCGGAAAACGTGGCCGCGGCCCTTTCTCCCTATCTCACGGGACCCGATCAGGTCGTTGCCGTGGCCATGCCGCAGGACAACTGGCAAATCGTGGCCTCGCATCTCGGCATCCTTAAGGCCGGCGGTACCATGCTTTTTCTCGATACCACGTTGCCTGAAGCCCTCGTCACTCACATGCTGAATGACGCACAGCCGGTGGTCATTCTCACGCGCGGGCAAGACAAATTTCGCGACTTGCCGACGCTCGATGTCATGAAGTTGCCGGAGAGGATGCCGCGAAGAGAGCCGCCAACCTGGCTGGACGACCCGACGCAGCGCCTTGCGACCATCTTTTACACGAGCGGAACGACTGGGATGCCCAAGGGCGTGGAGTGCCCGCACGCGGGCTATGTCAACCTCGCCCTGAGCTACGCCGATTACTTCGATCTCATGCCCGGAATGGATGCGACTTCGCTCACTTCGTCGCTGGGTTACGACGGCAGCATCTCCGAGATGTACAGCGCCTGGGTGTCTGGCTGCGCCGTGGTCATGCTGACCAAAGATCAAATCCGGTCCGGCCCGGACCTCGTCCGCGTCCTCCGCGAGGCTGAGGTCACGGTGCTGTTCTGTCCGCCCGTCCTGCTCACCACCCTCACAGCGTCTCCCGAAGTAGACCTCCCCTATCCGCTTTGCCGCTACATCGTGCCGGCCGGAGAGGCCTTCCCTAGCGCGCTCGTGGAGCCCTGGACCCGGGGCAGACGACAGATCATCAACACGTACGGTCCCACGGAGGCGAGTACCGACACGAGCCGCCAGAGTTTGCGGCCGGGGGAGCCCGTCACCATCGGGTCACCGTTCGCCAACGTCACCTACGTCATCCTCGCGGTTGATGAGCTGCGCCCACTACCTCACGGAGAGGTTGGAGAGCTCTGTATCGGTGGCGTGCACCTTGCGCGCGGGTACCGCAACTTGCCGGAGCTCACGGCCGAAAAGTTCATCGCGCATCCTCAGTTCGGCCGCCTCTACCGCACCGGCGATAAATGCAAAATCGACATTCAAACACAGCGCGTACACCTCCTCGGCCGAATCAACTCGCAGCTCAAAGTGCGCGGGCATCGCGTCGAGGCACAGGCCGTTGAGGACATTCTCCAGACGCAGTTCAGCGAGATCGAGGCCGCTATTGTAGACTATCAGAACGAGGCGCTTGTCGCCTTCGTCGCGGCGCCTTCGGTCTGCGAAGGAGAGATCTCGGTGGTCGCTCGAGCGCCCGCGGCGTGGGCTGCCCGGGTGACGGCGGCGCTTGCCAAACAACTTCCGGAGCCGTCGGTCCCGACACGGATCTTACTTGTAGAAAAATTCGTCATGAACCCGGTCTCGGGCAAGATCGACCGGAAGTCGTTGCCAAACCTATCTCATCTGCTGACAAGCGCCGAGCCGAAAGCGGAGGACACCCGGAGGGAGACACTGGTCAGCGCGCGGGACACGGGGGAAGGAGAAGTCGAGCCGCCTGATGCCGATGCGGGTATGGACCCTGAGAATGAGGAAGTATTGGCGATCTGCAGGGCCGTGTTCGAGACGCAGTTGGGATTGGATGATGGGTTCGTTGAGGCTGGTGGGCATTCGATCCTCATCGCGCGCTTGGCGCAGCAACTGCAGGCTTCGGGATGGGAGGTGCCGGTCCGGGCGCTGCTGAGTGACTGCAACACTGCGCGAAAAGTGGCGAGGCGCCCGCGAGCGCTCCGGCGGACCTCCAAGGTTGCTGCCGGCCCGGTGAGATCCTGTGAGGACAGCGTCCGGCACGATCAGGTCGCGGCGGAGGTGCTCCCCGTCGGATACTTCACCATACTGCAGGTCCTCTTCGCGACATTGATGTATTCCCCAGCCGTAGTGGCCTTCCTCGTCGCCCTGGACTTCGTCGATGTCGGAACCTTTTTCACGACTGCCAGCCTGTGGGCATTTATCATCGCCGGTCTCTTGCTGTACTTGCTCGGCCTGGCCACGCCCTTCGCCTGCCTGCTCTGGGTCATGACGATAAAGTTCTTCATGGGCGGTGGCTTCTATAAGAACAATGTGAGCCCGGGTGTGTACCCCAAGTGGAGCAGAATGCATCTGCGGATCTGGTGTATCGGACGGCTGGAGCACATGGTGCTTCTCACGCTGCGTGCGCTATACCGCAGCGCTCCGCTCATGGCATTTGTGATGCGGCAGCTTGGTGCCAGCGTGGGCGACAACCTTCAGTGCGCCCACGATGCTCACCTGTCCGGGCCGCTGGATTTGATCTCGATCGACGACAATGTCGCCATCCAGACCGGAGCGTACATTCAAACCACCAGTTGGTCGGGACAATCCCTGCATGTCGGGCCTGTTCACCTCGCAAGCGGGTGCAAGATCGGAATGCGAGCCGGAATCGCCAACAATGTGACGGTTGGCCGGGGGAGTTGGATTACTCCGTTCACCCCCATTCTCGCCAGCGTGGGTTCTCACGAGATGTGGGAAGGAGCTCCCGCGCGCCTTAGCGGCCGCTGCACGGAGCTCAGGCGCACAGCGAGCTATTGCCAGTACGCGTCTCCGATCTGGTTGCTGGAAGCGCTCAACATCGCAATGCAGATCTTCATATCCTTTTGGCTCACTGTGGTCCCCACCGCCGCGATCTTGTGGTTCGCAAGCGGCCTGATACCCACCGCGGTAGCAGAACTTTCCGCTGACTACTTCAGGGTGACACCGCTGTGGGAGATACTCTGGCATGTGAGCCTCTACGCGTTCATCACCACCGGGCTGACCCTCACCGTGACCTCTCTGCTGGAATGCCTTTTCATCCGCTGCACGGCTGCTTCGCCGGGCCTCTACCCTTCGCGCGGGCTCAGAGCAGCTCTCCTCATGTACAGAAAATATATAATGGACCGCGTCCAGAGACGGTGGACCTGGACCATAACCGGGCAGTACCTGCGAGCGCTCGCCGGCATGCGCTTCCCGCACGTGGGTGCGTCGGAGTGCGACCTCATGTTCAATCTCGTCCCGGAGCTTGTCAGTGCCGACTCCCAGGTCTTCTGGTCCAATGGCTGTTTCACAAACATGCTCGACTGTGGCGCCGAGCATTTCAAGCTGCGTCAACTCGACATGCCCCGGAATTTCTTCAGCGGCAACAACTGCGTGGCAGAGTACGGTCATTTCCCGTCCAACTTCCTCGTCGGCGTCTCCACTGCTGCCAGTGATATACAGTTCCGACGACAGATGCGGTCGCGGCTTGGCGAACCCACAACGGTGGCGGGAAATCCGGCGGTGAGATTTGCGAGCACCTCGTTTGAGGTGGCGAACAAAACCAAACAACTTCCGAATTTTCCCCTCTTCGTGACCCGCATCTTCTTCTTTGATTTCTTCACCATCGGTATTCTGCCCATTACCGAAGGGCTAATCTTCACAATTCTGTGTATTTGTTTGTTGCGAGCCGGCCTACACCCGCTGGCCACTGCGGCGATTGCTTTGGTGTTCACAGAAATCAATCTGGTTCTGATCTGCGTCGCGATCAAGAAGTCTTTGGTCGGCAACGAATGGGGTGCCGATGACCGGGCGCCGTTCTGGTCCTGGCGGCACTTCGTCTACTTCTTCGCACAGGACTGCTTTTTCGTCTGGTGTAGAATCCCTCTGGTGTTCTGCGCCGGGACTATCCTGTCGAATTCCGTCCTGCGATGGATGGGATGTCGGATCGGGAACCGAACAATCGTGGTGCAGCCGATACAATGCTCTGACTGGAATGCGGTGACCTTTGGCAACGACTGTGTTTTTGATGGCGTCCTGCAGCTCCACACCTTCGAAAACATGGTGCTGAAGGTGAAGAGAACGCGAATCCAGGACGGCTGCACCGTCTGCTTCGGTGCCACGGTGATGGGCGGTGCAATCATTGAGCGGGACACCACGCTCTTGCCGTTGTCCCTGGTCCTCAAGGAGATGCATCTGCTGACGGCTACTACCTACGAGGGGAGCCCGGTGGAGCCTGTAAGTGTCACAAGCTAGCGCGGGAATGCACGACGCCACGCGTTCGGGAACCCCGCCTCACCCGGTTGACAACACCGACTGGCTGAAAACCGTCGCAATCATCTGCGTCTCGGCTGGTCATATCGGCTTTTTCTTCATCGAGAACGAGTTGTGGTGGAGTGTTTTTGGACGCTTTGCAGCTCCGCCGTTCTTCTTCCTGGTGGGCTACGCGCAAAGCCGTACTGTCCCGCTTCGCTGGATATGGATCGGCATCATTCTGACTCTGCTCGAAAGCTGGAACGCCGGCTGGATCTGGGTAGCGCCGAACATTCTTTTGAGCCTCGCACTCATCCGCATTGCACGTCCCTATGTGCAGATGCTTGTGCAACATCACGGCTGGGCTGCCTTCGTCCTCCTCTTCTCTGCACTTCTCGCGGTGTCGCCGGTAGCGGCGAAGATTGTCGACTACGGCGCCGAGGGATGGCTGTGGGGCCTGTTCGGCCTATGCCAGCGCCAATATGTCGACGGCATGTCCGCCGTCGGCAGCGCCGGCGAAACGCAACGCTCGTCAGCATTCGCGCTGGGTGCGACCGACACAGCCGGCCTGATGCGGCTGCTGGCTTGCTTGGTCGCTGCGGTCGTCTTCGTCTGGCAGGAACAAAAGGAGTTCTCGTTTCCGGCAATTCAGCTGGCCAGCTTTATTTTTGGCCTCGCCATTCTGTCCGTCAGCCTGTGTCTGTTTAAGCGTGGCGAGAGCCGCATCCAACCTCCAGAGAAAATAGCTAGCACGCTTCGCTTCATCGGTCGGTACACTCTGGAAATATACGCTATCCAGCTTGCCGGTTCCGAGCTCATTGTAAAGTTGGCGCCCGGTCTCTCGCCCTGAGCCCAGTCCCATGATCGTTCGCGATCCTGAAAGGAATTTCGAAGCCCTGTGGAGGACTTTCTACAACAGATACCCATTTTTTAAATTGAGGAATGTCGACTGGAAGACGCAGTATCACACCTACAGACCTAAAGTCACACCTAGGACCACCGAGCATCAGCTCTTCGATATCTTCTGCCAGATGCTCGATCCGCTGGATGACGGGCACGTCGAGCTGGAGGCCAAGCTAAGTGGGCACCGGAAGACACGATGTTTCAGCCCTGAGAAAACACCCCGGTTCCACAGGGAATTCTCAAAGCGAGAGAGAAAGCAGCTCTTCAAGACCAGCGAGAAGACCCTTGTCCACCATGGTTTCGGTAAGATTACGCAGACCGGGGCCTGGATGCTTCTTTACTGCAGGTCCCGGGAATTTGGCTACATTCGCATCCTTGAGCTGGAAGGCGTCAAAAAGCGAAGATTGACTGCGGCTCTCGACAAGATTGCGCATGACTTCAACGCCCTGAAAGGCGTCATCATCGATATCCGTGACAACCCCGGCGGGGAGGACGACATTGCGATCACGATCATCAATCGCTTTTGCGACCGCAGGCGCGTCGCCTTCCGCAGAAAGACGAAGATTGGACCGGGCAAAAATGCCTTTACACCCCTGAAGACCCGGTACCTCGAGCCGCAAGGTGACGTACGATTTACCGGGCCAGTCGTGCTCTTGACCTGCGATTCTGTTTTTAGCGGGGGAGAGGCCTTTGCGCTGGCGATAAAGCAGCTGCCTCATGTTACGATTCTCGGTGATCACACCAATGGCATATTCTCGTATCAACTCGAGAAGAAGCTCCCCAATGGCTGGAAATACTCTTTGTCGTACCAAGTCTACTTTTCGGCTGACATGGTGTGCTACGAAGGCAAGGGCGTACCAGTCGACGTCGAGCTATTCAACAAGAAGAGCGATCTTGAAAATGGTATCGATCCCTTGATTACCCGCGCATTTAAGATCCTTGAAGCCCAGGGACACGCGTAATCAACCTCAACGCTCCAAGACGCTCGGGCTCGTTGTGCCCGTTCGATCAAAAAATTGAAGCAACAGACGCTTCTCGTCCAGTTTGCGCCGGTCTCCCGCCCAGTGCAGGTCGTGATCGTCGGTCAGACGTTCGCCGTGCCCATCCTGGGTGGGCGCATTACCAATATATCCGAGCGTGAGTTTCCGACAGGGGCAGGGAAGAAAGCTTGACAGCCGGTCCGCCTTCACCATCGCGCGGAATTGCTAAAGAAGTCAGGTAGCGCGACTCGCGCGTATTGGACGAGACTATCGATTTGAGGGACAAAGCTGCCGACCGCAAGATCGAGAACGCCCAACCCTATAACGGCGAGAACACTGCGCTTGAAGGCCGCTTGGCCCGATCGCGGTTTCGACCTTTCTCTCCAGAACATCGCACCAAAGTTTCCGTAGACAAAGCTTCTCTTCCCGTTGCCATCTCAGACTGGTGGAGCGATGTCCTCGCCTTCAGGCATTCTACCGTTAACGCAGCGCAGGTCGCGAGACGCAAGTCCTTGAGCGGTTTGCTCCACCCGTACGGCACCAGGCCCCTGTTCTGACACCCAGCTTCGCTTTGGGGTTGGACGAGAGCTTCGGATTGATGGACAATGGCCCCGAGGCCCCCGGATAGGGAGCGACGACATGAGCTACGTTGAACGCGTCCTGCAACCTGGTGAGCAGGTCCGGCACATCTCGTCGATTCATTGGATAGTGTACTGGCCCGGCGTTGTGGTTGCGCTGCTGGCAGTGGCTGCCTACTGGTTTGGCGAAACGCGGCTCCTGCCGAAAGCCTGGCTGTATACGGCATACGCGCTCGCGCTCGTTGCGGTGGTTCTTCTGGTCAAGGCGTGGCACCAGTCGTGGATCACTGAGATCGCAGTCACCAACCGGCGCGTCATCTACAAGAAAGGTTTGATCCGGCTGAAGACCAACGAAATGAACATGGACAAGGTCGAAAGCGTCCAGGTCGATCAATCGGTCCTCGGGCGCATGTTCGACTTTGGCACGGTGAAGATCCTCGGCACCGGCGAAGGCTTCGAGGCGCTACAGACAATTGCGGGCCCGATCAAGCTGCGAAATTGCATCATCACGGGCGCCTGAGGTTTACAAACGACTCTCACGTCCGCCAATAAATGCCGTCATCTGCTGGCAGAGGCGCCCATCGGGTCGTAGGCGATGACGCCGTCCAAGGTCAGCGAGCTCTGCCGGAAAATGTCAGCGTGCCGTAGGTCGGCGAACTGACGCCGACATAACCCTGGCCGTTGTACCACTGGCCCGCGCGGCTCGAATCGCCGTTCGTGGATTGCTGGTTGAGCGGGACGCCAGCGTTCGCAGACAGCGAGCCCGGACCGTTGGCGAGTTGGAGGGAATACGGATTGAACCCGGTGTCCCAAGCGAAAACAAAAGAGAACCCGGCGCCGATCGGCTCGTTCCCCTTAAATTCCGATGCTTGACTGGCTCAGCGCGTTGGGCGCGCCGCGTCGAAAATGGCTTTTGGCTTTATTGCATTTGAAGTTTCGAAAAATTGATGGCCTCATGCCGTCTGGGCCGTTCTCGGGTGTGGTATGTTTGGGAACCGTCTCGAGCCCCAAAAATGTGAGAGGCGAGATGAGGTGGTACGAGTTCCCTTCTCGACGCCGCGGCGCCTTGGCCGGTGGCTGGGGATGTGTCGGTAGTTTGATACCCGGGGAACCCGACGAAGTCGTCGCATCCATCGGCAAAGGCCTCAGCCGTTTCTGCGGCGGACAACGGCAGCGATTGGCGGCACATCGGCTTGGCGCAATCTCAATAGGACTGCCTCCCGGGGATGGCTGCGACCTGCCCCCTCCGGGGGTAGGAGCGCAGGAGATGCCGCGAGTTCATGCCGCGAAGGCGGCAACGACGACGGGACAAACGGTGTCAAGCGGGCATCCCGAACGAGAATTGAAACGGATAATCCGACCCAAGGGAGAGGTGCCATGGAGGGAACCGCCGGGTTTTCGAAGAGCGCGAAAGACGAACGTTGCTGGCGCGGCTTCAAGCCGGGCAATTGGTGCAACAGCGTCGACGTGCGCGATTTCATAGTTTGCAACGTCACGCCCTATACCGGCGATGAGAAATTCCTGGCCGCGCCGTCGAAGCGCACCAAGGCGGTCTGGGCCAAGCTGCAGCCTTACTTCGAGGAAGAGCGAAAGAAAGGCGTGCTCGCCGTCGACGCGAAGACGCCGTCGACCCTGTTGGCGCACAAGGCCGGCTATATCGATCGCGACAACGAGCTGATCGTCGGATTGCAAACCGACGAACCGTTCAAGCGGGCGATCTTTCCGTTCGGCGGCTTGCGGATGGTCGAGGCCGGCCTCAAGGCCGCCGGGTTCGAAGCTGATCCGCAGGTGCATGCGGCCTTTACGAAATACCGGAAATCCCACAACGACGGCGTGTTCGACGCCTACACGCCCGAGATCATGCGGTGCCGCAAGTCCGGCATCATCACCGGCCTTCCCGATGCCTATGGCCGCGGCCGCATTATTGGCGATTACCGCCGCGTCGCGCTCTACGGAGTTGAGCGCCTGATCAGTGTCAAACGGGAGGAGCGGGCGCAGATCAACGACATGTGGCCAACCGACGAAGTGATCCGCATGCGCGAGGAGCTGGCCGACCAGATTCGCGCGCTCGAGGACCTGGCGGCGATGGCGAAGCTTTACGATTGTGACATCACGCGCCCCGCCAACGATGCGCAGGAGGCGGTGCAGTGGACGTATCTGGCGTACCTGGGTGCCATCAAGGAAGCGAACGGCGCCGCGATGTCGATCGGCCGCATTTCGAGCTTCCTCGACATTTTCATCGAGCGCGACCTGCGGGAGGCCACGCTGGACGAAAGCGGTGCGCAGGAGCTGTGGGACCAGCTGGTCCAGAAGCTCCGCATCGTGCGCTTCCTTCGCACGCCTGAGTACGACGCGCTGTTCAGCGGCGACCCCTACTGGGCGACCGAATGCGTCGGCGGCATCGATCTCAATGGCCAGCCGCTCGTGACCAAGAGCAGCTACCGCATGCTGCACACGCTGAGCAATCTCGGGCCGGCGCCGGAGCCGAACATCACGGTGCTCTGGTCGAAGTATCTGCCCGAGAACTTCAAGCGCTACTGCATCAAGGTTAGCCGCGATACCTCCTCGTTGCAGTACGAGAACGACGACCTGATGCGGTCGTACTGGGGCGACGATTACGGCATTGCGTGCTGCGTGTCGGCGATGAAACTCGGCAAGCAGATGCAGTTTTTCGGGGCCCGCGTGAACCTGGCAAAGGCCCTCCTCTACGCGATCAACGGCGGGCGCGACGAAATCTCCGGCGAGCAGGTCGCGCCGGCGACACCGCCCGTCACCAGCGACGTCCTCGACTACGACGAGGTGTTCGAGAAGTTCGACCGCGTGATGGAATGGCTCGCGCGCACCTACGTGCACGCCATGAATTGCATCCATTACATGCACGACAAATACTTCTACGAACGCCTTGAAATGGCGCTGCACGACCGCGACATCCTGCGCACCATGGGATTCGGGATCGCGGGCCTGTCGGTGGTAGCGGACAGCCTGGCGGCGATCAAATACGCCAAGGTCCACGTGATCCGGGACAAGACCGGACTCGCCGTCGACTACCGCATCGAAGGCCCGATTGAGGGCACGAACGTGGTCCCCCAATTCGGCAACAACGACGATCGGGTGGACACCATCGCCGCGGATCTCGTCACCCGCTTCATGCAGAAGATCCGCAAGCATCCGACCTATCGCAACGCGACCCACACCCAAAGCGTGCTGACCATCACGTCGAACGTGGTCTACGGCAAGCACACCGGCAACACGCCGGACGGCCGCCGCAAGGGCGAGCCGTTCGGACCCGGCGCCAACCCGATGCACGGCCGCGACAGCCATGGCTGGCTGGCGTCATGCCTGTCGGTGGCAAAGCTGCCCTACAAAGACGCGCTGGACGGCATCAGCTACACCGTTTCGGTCGCGCCGCAGAAGGCGCACCTGTCGGAGCAGGAGCTGATCGATGCCGCGGTCAAAGCCTTCGACATGTATTTCGCCCACGGCGGCTTCCACATGAACTTGAACGTCATCGACAAGGAAACGCTGGAAGACGCGATGAACAATCCCGACCAGTATCCGCAGCTCACGATCCGGGTCTCGGGCTATGCCGTCAACTTCGTCCGCCTGACGCGCGAGCAACAGCTGGATGTGATCAACCGAACCTTCCACGGTCAAATCTGAGACCGAGGGAGAGCCTCATGTCACAGCTTGGCAACCTTGAAGCGGGCAGCCGGCATGATCTGCACGTCGGACTCTCGCCCGATGCACCCGATGAAGCCGACATCCGCGACGACGGCGAGGGCGCCTTCGGCTACGTCCATTCCTACGAGACCTCTTCCCGATACGACGGGCCCGGTCTGCGAGTAGTGCTGTTCGTATCGGGTTGCCTGCTGCGCTGCTCCTACTGCCACAACCCCGATACCTGGCATCTGAAGGATGGCACCTATGTCTCCGCGCAGCAGGTGATCGATCGGCTGGGCACGTTCGCGCCCGCGCTGCGATCGCTCGACGGTGGGCTGACCATCTCGGGCGGAGAGCCGATGGTGCAGCTCGCCTTCACGCGGCGGATACTGGCGGCGGCCAAGCAGATGGGCCTGCACACCGCGATCGAGACGTCCGGCTTTCTCGGCGATCGGGTCGACGAGAAATATCTCTCCTGCCTCGACCTCGTACTGCTCGACATCAAAAGCGGAGACCCCGCAACCTATCGCACGGCGACCGAGCGCGAATTGGCTCCGACCTTGCGCTTCGCCGAGCGGCTGGCGGCGATCGGCAAGCCGGTATGGGTGCGCTTCACGTTGGTGCCGGGACTTACCGATGCGCCCGCCAATGTCGAAGCGGTCGCCCGATTTGTCGCTCCGATGAAGAATGTCGAATGGGTCGAGGTGCAGCCGTTCCATCAGCTTGGCGCGTTCAAATGGAAGGCGATGAAGCTCGACTACAAGCATGCTGACACCGCGAGGCCCACTCCTGAGCTGGTGAATCGCGTGCTCGGGCAATTTCGAGCAGCGGGCTGCCGCGCCCGCTGACCGAGCGCCGCAAGTCCCGAAGGCCGCTCAGAGCAAGGACATCGTCATGCTCGAGGTTGCGCGCGAAATCGCCGGAACACAGCCGATCCTCGCCTTGTTCCTGGCCATCGGCGTCGGCTACCTGGTGGGCCAAATCAACATCGGAGGCTTCTCACTGGGCGTCGGAGCCGTCCTGTTCGTAGGCTTGGCCATCGGAGCCTTCGCGCCCAAGGCGCAGATCACCGGACCGATCGGCCTCACCGGCCTGATCATGTTTCTCTACGGAATTGGCATCCTCTACGGCCGCCAGTTTTTTGAAGGGATGAGCGGAGCCGCAGGCCGCAAATACAATCTGCTGGCGTTGGTTGCCGTCGTGGCCGGGCTTCTGGTCGCATTGGGGCTGGGCCAGGCTTTCGGGATCAAGCTCGGCCACACACTCGGGATTTTCGCGGGTTCGATGACGAGCACCGCGACCCTGCAGGCCGCCCTCGACGTCATGCGCAACAGCGAACCGTCGATCGGCTATTCCATTGCCTATCCCTTCGGCGTGATCGGCCCGATCCTGAGCATCTACTTCATGACGCGCCGAATCCAGCCGAAGTTCCCGCCGAAGGCGCAACAATTCCACATGGGCGAGGTGACCTTGGGAGACAACTGCGCCGGGCGTACCCTCGATGATCTCAGCAAGGACATGCCGACCGGCGTCCAGGCGACGATGATCCGCAAGGGACACCAGAACATCGTTCCGTCGAGCGATATCGTTCTGGCGTCGGGAGATGGCCTGCTGATTGTCGCCGAACGGGAGGACGCAATCACCGAAGCGGCCGCGCGTCTGGGAAAATTGGAACCCGGCCGGATCGTCCAAGATCGTACTGCCCTCGACTACATCCGGGTTTTCGTGGGCAAAGCCAATGTGGTCGGGGTTCCGCTCGCGCAACTTCCCCTGCCGACCGGCTTTCCGGTTCATCTCCTGCATGTCCGGCGCTACGACATGGACCTTGTGCCGACGCCCGATCTGAGCCTGGAATTCGGCGACCGGGTCGGCGTGCTCATGCCGGCCGACCGCAAGGAGGATGTCCGGCGCCACTTCGGCGACACCGTCAAGGCCACGGCGGAGTTCAGCTACGTTTCGCTCGGGCTCGGCATGGTGCTTGGCGTGCTGCTCGGGCTGATTCCCATTCCAATTCCCGGTGTCGGAACCGTCACGCTTGGCATCGGCGGTGGCCCGCTGATCGTGGCGCTCATCGTCGGCAAACTGCGCCGAACCGGTCCGCTGCTCTGGGTGATGCCGCTTCCCGCGAACATCGTGCTGCGGAACTTCGGCCTGGCCATGTTCCTTGCCGCGGTAGGCATCAATGCCGGACAGCCGTTCGTGCGCACGGTGTCGGAAACCGGGTTGACGATGCTGTTCATCGGCGCTGCCGTCTTGCTCACGACGGTGATCATCGTATTGCTGGTCGGATACTATCTGCTGAAGATCCCCTACGACGATCTGGTCGGCGTCGCATCGGGCGCGACCGGCAATCCCGCCATTCTGGTGTATTCAACGCGAATGGCGCCCACCGAGCGGCCTGACATCGGGTACGCGATGATCTTTCCGTCGATGACGATCGTGAAGGTCATCGCCGTCCAGGTTATCGGACTCTTGGCTGCGAGCAGCGCAGGGTGACGATCAAGGTGTCATCCGTGACAGCCCGCGGGCGCGTTCATCGACCCGTTTCGAGCCACGCGAGCGCCTGATCCTTTTCCTCGAAGTCAAAATGCTTGATTTTCGCCTGAACGAAGTGACTGGCGATGCGCGGCATAATCTTCAGGAACCGGCTGTCGGTTACGGCAGCAATGCGTTCAATGCGTCGATGGTGATCGATGACGAACTTGAGATGCGACACGAATGCTCCGAAGCTCCGCCAGCCGGGAAACGACCTCGTGTAGATCATAACGCCAGCGAGCTTTCCCTTGGACGCAATGAATGGATCGACCGCTCTCGCGAGTCGCTCAAAGTCCGCTTTCTCAAGCGGGCCATCAGGAATGATAACCAGGATGTTTCGGTCGCGCAGCAGTTCAAAATGAATCATGGAGTCTTCCTTCAGCTCCTGCGCAATTCCGACCCCCGGGGCAGCCCCGTGCAAGGACGGTGTTAGGATGCCTTGCTTGAGGCGCGCAAGGCGAGGCCTCGCCCGGCTAAGACTATCCCCCCAGTCTTGCCTCAGGGAGCAGGTCGAAGCTGGTCGTCTAACGCCAGCGTGCGTAGTACCGCCGTCCACACTCCGCCGTGTTGGGCCGCTCCCATGGCATCAAAGGCTATCATGACATCACGCGATATCCGGATGCCCGCCGGATACCCGGGTTGGTCCTGTTTCGGTGGGATGCACCAAGCAGCGCGCTCTGGAGGCGCACCGTGAGAAATGTCTGCATCCTGGCGGCGGTGATCGTCATTGCCGCTTCGCCGGCTCTCGCACAGTCGGGGCGCAAGGCCCAGGCGCAGCGTGCGCCGCAGGCGGTGTCGTCCAACCCGTATGGCGGTTACAAACGATATACCGACCCCGACCCCAACATCCGGTTCGAGATGATGCGGCAACAGCAGTAGCGCAAGGGGGGATGACGCGGGCATACTGGGCGTTGCCGCAAGGCAAGGAGGTCCGCCCGATGACCCGAGCAACCGCAGTTCTGCAGCCCGGCGTGCCGGTGACGCTTGCGCCGGCGGGCAACATCAGTTTCGAAATCGAAGCCGGTCAGCGGTTGCGTCTCGCCCAGCCCGAGGGTGAGCAGGTGGCGGACCTGATCTCGTTCAATCGCGATGACGTGCGCGAACTGCTGTCGATGCATTCGAGCCGCGCCGTCAACCTGAACTGGAAACTGACCGCGCCGCACGTTCTCTACAGCAATCGCACGCGCGGCATGTGGCAGATCGAGGAGGATATGACCGGCGAGAACTATTGCGGCGGCGGCTACTGCAGTGAGCACCTCAACATCGCGCGCTACGGGGAGGCCGGGGCGGGCGCAGCCAACTGCCAGTCCAACCTCGAGACGGCGATTCGCGGTTACGGGATGGACCGCTCCAGCTTCAACGTCGATGCCTGCTTCAACGTCTTCATGACCGTCGCGTACGACGCAGACGGAAAATGGGAGATCCGGGCACCCAAGGGAAAGCCCGGCGACTTCATGACCTTGCTTGCGCTCATGCCGCAGATCGTCGCCATCTCGAACTGCCCGATCCTGTTCAACGCGTGCAACAATTTCCGCCTCAAGCCTTTGTCGGTGGAGATTTTGGGAGCGCGCGATTAGGGCACGTACTTATTAGAGCGCATCCCGATTGGATCGAATCGTGATGCGCTCTAGATTCTTCGATTTTGCGCATGTTCTATTCGGAAAACCGGCTCCCACTTTTCCGGAACATGCGCTAACGCGCAGATCGGAGGTCCGCTTTCGGGGGCAAGCTCATGCGGGGCCAATGCGGCGGTGCCGATCATGAAAGCGACGTTTACTGCGCGGCCTTGATCCCGAGCGCCTGGGCGATGTCGGCGAGCTTGTCGTGCTGCTCTTTGATGCTGGCGGCGAATTCGGCGGGTCCGCGCACATCGACAACCTGTCCGGTTGCTGCCAGTCGTGCTGCAATGCTGGGATCGGCCGCGACCACGGCCCGGATATCGGCGGCGATGCTCTCGCGCAGCGCATCCGGCATTCCGCGCGGACCGAACACGCCGATCAAACCGTCGAGCCCGAGAAATGGGAAGCCGGCCTCCGCGACGGTCGGAATTCCGGGCGCGATCCCGACCCGCTTGCGGCTGGTCACCGCGAGCACCTTGAGCTTGCCGGCCTCGATCAACCCGCGCATGCTGGCGTACGACGACATCAGGAGCTGGATCCGTCCTTCTGCCAGATCGTTCGGCGCTTGCATGATGTCGCGGTACGGCACCTTGGCCACCTGCAAGTTCATCTTCTTCAGAAATCCCGCCAACACGAAATCGGAATTGCCGGCAGCGGCCGCCGCGTTGAGCGTTCCCGGATGCGCCCGCGCCATCGCCACGAAGTCGGCAAGCGACCCGAGTTTGAGGGCTTCGGGCGACGACAGCGCTATCACGATGACCGTCACGGTCGCGATCGGCAGCAGGTCGCGCTCCGGATCGTACGGCAGCTTGTCGTGCGTATAGGGATGGGCGGTAAAGGTGGAGGTCGGGACGAACAACAGCGTGTGGTCGTCGTTGGCGCTGGTGAAGACGTTGATCGCGACGATGCCGTCGCCGCCGGGACGATTCTCGACCACGACCGGCTTGCCCCAGCGCGCGGCAAGACGTTCGGCGAGCATTCGGGCGGTGATATCGACCCCGGCGCCGGGACCGAACGGCAGGATGAAGCGCACCGCACGCTGCGGATAGCTTTGCGCGGAGGCAGGCGCGTTGCCGTACGAGACGGCGAACAGGGCGGCAGCCGCGAACAGGATCAATCGCCACATGATGACGCTTCCCGGCCGATCAACGGGCAAAGGCTATCACCGGCAACGACGCGACGCGACGGCATCGGCTGCGGCGGTTTGGCAGGGGTCTGGCAAAAGCCGCTTGAACGCGCGAGTGCTGGTTTACTTCCGGGATCGTATCCGACCTGTTGCCCGTCGTCGGGCGCTGTTGAGAAGAGGAGGTTGTGCCTTACGCCTCTCCCATCATCGCGCGCCAGCCCATGACCATGGCGTCGATGCGCTCGCCCAGTTTCCACATTCTTCCAGTCCCCGCCGCTCCACCGACATAGGAAGGACCCACATACGTTCCGATGTGATCCTCACAAAGAAGCTCGACTGGCCGGTCCGCCGGTGGCTCGCCTTCGTGAACGAAGGACGCCGTCTTGGGAAGAGCCCCGGGAGGGCAAATAAGCAAATAATAAGGAGAGGCAAATTCGAATAGCAGCCATAGATAGTTGCCAGGTACGAAATCAACCCACCGCATAGGAGGACCTCATGGCATTCAAGCCAAATTACGGGAGAGACCGGGCTGAACGAGAGAGAGCCGCACGCGCACGGAGCGAGGAAAAACAAAGAAGGAAGGACGAGAAGGTTGCGCTCCGCAAGGCGCAGCGCAGCACAGCCGAAGCCCCGCCGGATGACAAGCAAAGCTGATGCATGGTCTTGGGATTCGGCGGCACCGCTGAAGACTTCGGCACATGGCCCGAGCCTGCGGCTCACTCCTGCATCGCCTGTTCGCGCTTCGCGCGCAGGGCCGGGAGCGCGACGGCGACGAGCAGCACGGCGGCGGCGATCAGGAAGGCGGCGGAGATCGGCCGGGTGATGAACACTGTGGAGTCGCCGAACGAGATCATCATCGTGCGGCGCAGGTTCTCCTCCATCATCGGCCCGAGAATGAATCCCAGCACCATGGGCGCCGGCTCGCAGTCGAGCTTGAGCAGCACGTAGGCCACCGCCGCCAGCGCGGCGATCTCGTAGACGTCGAACACCTTGTTGTCGACGGTGTAGGCCCCGATGCAGCAGAATACGAAGATCGCCGGAAACAGCAGGCGGTAGGGCACCGCGAGCAGCTTGATCCACAAGCCGACGAGCGGAAGGTTGAGCACCAGCAGCATCAGGTTGCCGATCCACATGCTGGCGATCAGGCCCCAGAACAGCTCGGGGCGCTCGGTCATCACCTGCGGGCCGGGCGCGATCCCCTGGATCATCAGCGCCCCGATCATCAGCGCCATGGTCGGGTTCGAGGGAATGCCGAGCGTGAGCATGGGGATGAACGAGGTCTGCGCGCCGGCATTGTTGGCCGATTCCGGCGCCGCCACGCCGCGGATGTCGCCCTCGCCGAAGCTGCGCGGCGGCTTGGCGACCTTCTTCTCCACCATGTAGGCCGCGAACGAGGCGAGCAGCGCGCCGCCGCCCGGCAGGATGCCGAGAAGCGAGCCGAGCGCGGTGCCGCGCGCGATCGACCAGAAACAGACGCGCAAGTCCTGCGCCGTCGGCAGCACGCTGCCGATGCGCGAGGTGAACACCTCCTGCTTCTCCTCGTGCTCGAGATTGAGCACCACGTCGGTGATGCCGAAGAACGCCATGGCGAGGGCGACAAAGCCGAGCCCGTCGGCGAGCTCGGGCGCCCCGAAGGCGAAGCGGATGACGCCGGAATTGACGTCGGTCCCGATCAGCCCGAGCAGGATGCCGAAGCACACCATGGCGATCGCCTTGAGCAGCGAGCCGCGCGCGAGCACGACCGCCGCCACCAGCCCGAACACCATCAGCGAGAAATAGTCCGCCGGACCGAACTTGAGCGCGACATCGGCGAGCGGCGGGGCGAAATAGGCGATGACCAGCGTCGCGATGCAGCCGGCGATGAAGGAGCCGATGGCCGCGATGCCGAGCGCGGGCCCGGCGCGGCCGCGGCGCGCCATCTGATAGCCGTCGAGCGTGGTCACCACCGAGGACGACTCGCCCGGGATGTTGACCAGGATCGCCGTGGTCGAGCCGCCGTACTGGGCGCCGTAATAGATGCCGGCGAGCATGATCAATGCCGGCGCCGGGCCGAGCCCGAAGGTGAAGGGAAGCAGCATGGCGACCGTCGCCACCGGCCCGATCCCCGGCAGCACGCCGACCACCGTGCCGAGAAAGCAGCCGATGAAGCAGTAGAGGATATTCTGCCAGCTCAGCGCGATGCCGAGACCGAACGCGAGGTTGGACAGGGTTTCCATTTCCGCGCCACTCAAGACGTCGGCCAGAGCGGCAGCGGCAGGCCGAGCAGCCAGACGAACACCGCCACCGAGAACAGGATCATCCCCGCTGCCAGCGCGAGATTCTCCAGCGGGCGAACGTCGCGCGCGGCGTAAGCGCCGACCAGCACCAGCACCGCGACCGCGGCGACGAGGCCGAGCCATTGCAGCGCGATCCCGAACAGCACGATCGCGACGAGCGAGACGCCGATCGGGCGGGCGTAGAAGCGCGGCACCGACTCGCCGTCGAATACGAACGCCCGCAGCGCGATGACGGTCCCGAGCGTGGCGAGCAGCGCGCCGACGAGCGTCGGGAACATGGCCGGCCCCATGCGATGCATGTCGCCGAGCCGGTACTGTTGCGCAAGAAGAATAAAGCCGCCGCCGATCGCGACGAAGATCAACCCGGCCCAGAAATCCTTGGGCGAACGGATGCGCATCAGGCAGCTCCGATACGCCCGCGTCGGGTGGGCAAAGGCGCGGAAACCGTCGCTCCGAGCGCGCCGCGGCGTGGCGCGCCCTTGCCCACGCGATTGTGCTTTGCGCGCGCCTTCCTGCTACTTGCGGGCACGGCGCTGCCGCCTTTGGTCGGCGAGAGACGAGCCGGGTCTCGCGCCTTTGCCCACCCTACGCTTTGCTTCGAGACGCGCACTTCGTGCGCTCCACGGCCTGCGGCCGATCGGGTGCATTCGCGCGGCGCACGGAATCAATCCGGCCGGATGTTCGCCTTCTGCACGATCACCTTGAAGCGCTCGAATTCCTGCTTCACGCGCTTGTCCAGGTCCGCCGCGCTCGATGGGATGGTGTCCACGCCGCCGCCGGCGAAGCGCTCCTTGACGTCGGGCATGTTGAGGATCTTCACCACCTCGGCGTTGAGCTTGTCGACGACCGGCTGCGGGGTGCCCTTGGGTGCGAACAGGGCGGTCCAGTTGGAGGCATCCACCTCCTTCACGCCCGCCTCCTGCAGGGTCGGCCATTCCGGATTGAATTTCGAGCGCTTGCCCATAGTCACGGCCAGCGCGCGGACGCGGCCCGACTTGACGTGCGGGGCGACGGAGGAACTCGCCAGTATGCCGAGCGGGATGTCCCCTCCGGCGAGCGCGGCGGCGGCGGGCGCGCCGCCCTTGTAGGGAATGTGCTGGAACTGGGTGCCGGTATTGAGCGCCATCCACTCCAGGACGATCTGGTTGACGCTGCCGTTGCCGGGCGTCGAGACCGAGATCCGCCCGGGCTGCGCCTTGGCGGCGGCGATGACCTCGGCGACCGACTTGTAGGGCGCGTTGGCGTTCGCGGCCAGCACCATCGGCGCGTCGCTCACCATCGCGATGGGCGCGAGATCGCGCTCCACGTCGTAGGGCATGTCCTTGAACATCGCCGGATTGATCGCGACATCCCCGACCGTCGCCATGGTGAGCGTGTAGCCGTCGGGCACGGCCTTGGCCCCCGCGGTCATGGCGATGAAGCCGTTGCCGCCGGGCTTGTTCTCCACCACGACCTGCTGGCCCCAGGCCTCGGTCAGCTTGGCGCCGACGATGCGGGCGGCGATATCGGTGATCCCGCCCGGGGCATAGGGCACCAGGATGTGGATGGGCTTGGCCGGATAATCCTGCGCCTGCGCGGAGCCCGCGCAGAGCACCACGAGCGCTGTGACGACGCTGACGATCCAAGCCATGAAGCCCTCCTCTACCGACGCTGGTCCGCGTCACGACATCTAGAGCCTATTTCGCTGAGATGGAATCAGCGCGAGCGGCAAGCTCGGTCCGCTCCCTCCCCCGACGCGCCCCGGGGTTGCCCGGGTCGCGGCTTATCTTGCGCAAGTCGGGCAGGCCCGACTTGCGTTGGCGGAGGGGTGGGGAGGGGGAACGCATCGCACGAATCTTGCCGGATGCCCCCACCCTGTCCCTCCAGCCGAAGTCGGATGTTTCCGACTTCGGCCAGTCAACCCAGTGGCCGACCTCGGGCGAGCCCGAGGTCGGCTGCAAGCGGGGGAGGGAACGCTGTGGCACCGTCCTAGCCTGCATGAGAGACCGCCCCCCTGGCAAGACGCGGGAGCGCCGCAGGCCGCCGACGGTTCAGACCTCGCGCACGATGGCGCTCTCGTGCCAGCGCCGCAGCAGCAGGTGGGAGACGAGCGACAGCGCGAAGAAGATGACGATGCCGGCGAGCGAGAGGAGCAGCAGCGCCGCGAACATGCGCGGGATGTTGAGCCGGTAGCCGGCCTCGACGATGCGATAGGCCAGGCCCGAGCCGGCGCCGGCCGAGCCCGCCGCGATCTCGGCGACCACCGCGCCGATCAGCGACAGCCCGCCCGCGATCTTCAAGCCACCGAGGATATAGGGCAGCGCCGCCGGCAGCTTGAGGTCCCACAGCACCTGCCGGCGGGTGGCGCCGTAAAGCCGGAACAGGTCGGCGAGGTTGTGATCGACCGAATTGAGGCCGAGCGTGGTATTGGCGAGCACGGGGAAGAAGGCGACGATCCAGGCGCAGACCAGCACCGCCGCCGGCTGCGGCAGATAGACGAGAAGCAGCGGCGCGATCGCCACCACCGGCGTCACCTGCAGGATCACGGCGTAGGGATAGAGCGAATATTCGATCAGGCGCGACTGGTTGAACAGCACGGCGAGCCCGACGCCGCCGACCACCGCCAGCACAAAGCCTTCGAGCGTGGTCGTGAGCGTGACGACAAGCGCGGCCGACAGCATCGGCCAGTCGGAAACGAGCGTCGAGAAGACCAGGCCGGGGCCCGGCAGCACGTAGGGCGGAATGTCGCCCACACGCACCACCAGGTGCCACAGCACCACGCCGAGCGCGAGCACGGCGATCGGGAGCAGCACGCGCAGCGCGCGATCCATGCGCGGCGGCGCTTCATGCTTTGGGGCCGGCGCGCTCATGGAATTTTAGAACCGCCCTCTCTTAGCTTGACGCAGAACAGCGCCGCGCCCCGGCGGCGCCACAGCGTCCCCTCCCCCGCTTGCGGCCGACCTCGGGCTCGCCCGAGGTCGGCCACTGGGTTGACTGGCCGAAGTCGGAAACATCCGACTTCGGCTGGAGGGCCAGGGTGGGGGCATGCATCAAGATTGGTGCGAGCGAGTTCACGCCTCGATTCTAATTCACGCGTTTCGAGCAAGCGTGCCCCCTCCCCACCCCTCCCCCAACGCAAGTCGGGCCTGCCCGACTTGCGCAAGATAAGCCGCGACCCGGGCAAGCCCGGGGCGCGTCGGGGGAGGGAGCACACCGAGTTTGCTGCTCGTGCAGTTTCCATTTTCAATGGTCCCCCGCCGTGATGGCGCCCGCCAGCGCCTCCGACACCAGCCGGCAGTAGCCGGCATAGTCGGCCGAGGTGCGGAAGCGCTCCTCGCGCGGATAGGGCGCGTCGATCGCGAGTTCGGCGAACACCCGGCCGGGCCGCGACGTCATCACCACGATCCGCTGCGAGAGGTAGACCGACTCGAACACCGAATGGGTGACGAACACCACGGTCTTGCGCAGCGACTGCCACAGCGCCAAGAGGTCGTTGTTGAGGCGAAAGCGCGTGATCTCGTCGAGCGCGGCGAACGGCTCGTCCATCAGCAGCAGCTTGGGCTCGGTGACGAGCGCGCGCGCGATCGAGGTGCGCATCTTCATCCCGCCGGAGAGCTCGCGCGGATAGCTCTGCGCGAAGCCGGAGAGTCCGACGCGCGCGAGCGCGGCATCGACACGCGCCTGCGCCCCCGGCGCGAGGCCCTCGATCTTCAGCGGCAGCCGCACGTTGGCGGCCACCGTCGCCCACGGCATCAGCGTCGGCTCCTGGAACACGAAGCCGATGCGGCGCGGGCCGGCGGCGCTCGCGGCCTCGGCGTCGAGCCACGCGATGCTTCCGCTGGTGGGCTCGCTCAGGCCGGCGATGATGCGCAGCGCCGTGGACTTGCCGCAGCCCGACGGGCCGAGCAGCGAGACGAACTCGCCCGCCCGCACGTCGAGGTCGAGGCGGTCGAGCGCGACCACGCCGTTGGCGAACACCTTGCCGACGCCGTCGAGGGCGACGACGGCAGGACCGGACGTGGCCGGAGGAGCGGTGGAAGGGGCTGGCACGTTGCAATACTGGGTGGTCGGCGGCCGGACGCGATCCTACAACGAATTCGACGACATGACGGACAAAATCACTTGCGCCCTCACCTCTTCGTCCTCGCAGTAGTGAATTGCCGCGCCAGGCGGTGCCGTGAGGCGGCACTCGAATTACTCGATTGACGGAACGAGTTTTCCATGCCGCCGGTCGTACTAAGACGGGTGCTCCGATTCGATCGAGCGGCTCCGACGGGGCGGTGAGCCTGTGCTCCTATTTCGTTCAAGGTCGTCGAGCCTAATCGCAGGATATCAGGACCTCGCCCGCGCAGCCGGGATTGCGGGGCATCAAGGCTCATCAGTCGAAGTTGACGTGTTTGAGCTTGACGACGCAGTCGTCGACAAACGCGCGCACCTTGCCCGACAGCAATTTCGAATGCGGATAGACGACCTGAACGGGAACAGGCTCGGGTTCGAATTGCTCCAGGACGTAGGCGATTTCGCCGCTGTTGCGATAAGGCGCGACCATGTAGGATAGAAACATTCCTAACCCGAGACCGCTGACGCACGCGTTCAAGGCGCTGTCGATTTCGTTGCAGGTGATGATGCTGGTGATCGGGACGGCGACGTTGCGGTTGCCGACCCGGAAGTGCCACTCGCTGCGCGGCGCCAGCCCCAAATGCCTGACGCAGCGATGCGTGCGGATATCGTTCGGCACTTTCGGAATGCCGTGGCGCCGAAGGTATTGCTCGCTCGCGCATACGACCCGACGCACCTTGCCGACCGGTTTGGCCACGAGTGGAGAATCCTTGAGGTCGGCGATGCGAACTCCGACATCCACGCCTTCCTCGACCATATTCACGATTCGATCCAGGAGCAGCAGGTCCGCGCTGACGTGAGGGTGGTGCTGGAGAAACTCGCTCACGATCGGGCCGATATAGCGGCGGCCGAACAATACCGAAGCGGTGACCGTGAGCTTGCCCCGCAGCTCGGTGCGGCGGGAGACCAGGGTTTCTTCCGCCTCCTGCATGTCCGAAAGAATGGCCTGACAGCGCTCGAGATATTGCGCGCCCTCATCGGTCAGATGGAGGCGGCGCGTGGTGCGGTTGAGGAGGGATACGCCGAGCTGCCGCTCGAGCGCGGCGAGCGTCCGGACCACGGTCGGCAGCGAGGTATCGAGCGCATTCGCGGCTGCGGTCAGGCTGCCGGTTTCCGCGATCCGCACGAAGGTCTTCATCGCCCGGAACTTGTCCATGAGCACAGACATTACTCCATATTTTGAAGTAGTCTATTACAACACGATGCATTTATTGAATCAGATGAAAGGCGCAACATCCCCTCGGTAATCGCGAACCCGGCGTTTTTGGCCTGACTGGCCATTGGGTGCCCTGCGGGGAGGCGGGCGTGCCGCCGTTCCCGGGGCCGTGGGCCAGCACGTCGCGTTTTTCCGGCGAAGAGCCCGGAAGAAAGAGGATGATGATGATGACGATGACGATCAGGACGTCATTCACGGCGGTCGTGGCCGTTGCGGCAACGGCCGGAACCTTGCTCGTGCATCCCGCCCGCGGCCAGGACGATCCCGAGAAGCGGTTCGGCACGGTTCATTTCGCGACATCGTGCAACGAGACGGCGCAGCGAAGGTTCGACCGCGCGATGCGCTACCAGCACTCGTTCTGGTACCAAGCGTCCAAGGAGATCTTCGAGGAGGTCCTGAAGGCGGATCCGGACTGCGCCATCGCCTATTGGGGCATCGCGCTCAGCCTGTTGTACAATCCGCACAGCCCGCCGACCGCGGCCAACCTCCCGCTCGGCCTTGCCGCCCTTCAGAAAGGAAAGGCGCTTGCGGCAAAGACGCAGCGCGAGCGCGATTACGTCGACGCCCTCCTCGTCCTCTACACCGATTACGACAAAGTCGACCATGGCACCCGCGTACAGGCCTATCTGAAGGCGATGGAGCAACTGGCGCAGCGCTATCCGGACGATGACGAGGCGCAGATTTATTATGCGCTGACCTTGAATGTCGCGGCATCGCCCGCCGACAAGACCTATGCCAATCAGCTGAAGGGGGCGGCGATCCTCGAGGCTATCTTCAAGCGTCAGCCGCTGCATCCCGGCGTCGCGCACTATCTGATCCACCTCTACGACTATCCGACGATCGCCGAGAAGGGACTCGATGCCGCCCGGCGTTACGCAAAGATCGCGCCCGCCGCGCCGCATGCCCAGCATATGCCGTCGCACATCTTCACCCGCCTGGGCTACTGGCAGGAATTGATCGCGTCCAATATCGCTTCGGCGCGCTCGGCCAAGGACGGCAAGGATTTCGGCGAGCAGATGCACGCCACGGACTACCTGGTCTATGCCTATCTGCAGCAGGCGCAGGACGACAAGGCCCGCGCGGCGACCGACGAGATGAAAGCGGTCACTGGATTCAACCCGAATGTTGTCGTCGGTCCGTACGCCCTTGCCGCGAGCTCGGCGCGTTACCTGGTGGAACGCGGCGACTGGAAAGGGGCGGCGGACCTGGAAGTCCGGCCAAGCAAGTTCCCCCATGTGGATGCGATCACGCATTTTGCGCGCGCGCTGGGCGCGGCACGCTCGGGCAAGCCGGAAGCCGCCAGGGCGGATATCGCCAAGCTCGCCGAGTTACGCGACAAGCTGCGGCAGGCGAAGGACGCGTATTGGGCGGAGCAGGTCGATATCCAGTGGCAGGTTGCGAGCGCGTGGGTGCTCTACGCCGAAGGCAAGCACGAGGACGCGCTCAAGGCCATGAGCGCCGCCGCCGAGGCCGAGGACAAGACCGAGAAGCATGTGGTGACGCCGGGTGTGCTCAGGCCTGCGCGCGAACTCCTCGGCGTCATGCTGCTCGATCGCGGGATGGCCAAGGAAGCGCTCGCCGCCTTCGAGGCGACGATGAAGAAACAACCGAATCGGTTCGACGCTGTTGCGGGCGCCGCCACCGCGGCGGAACGGCTCGGCGACAAGGCGAAAGCGAGAAGCTATTACGAGCAGCTCATCGCGCTCACCAACGGCACGGATGCGCATAGGCCGGAACTCGTGACGGCGCGGCAATTTCTGGCGAACAACTGATCGCTTGGCCGCACAGCGCCGGGATCCGATGAGAAAGGCGTTCGCCCTCGCCGTCGTCGGCGCAATCGGCCTGGGCGCACTGTTCGGCGCTGTCGCGTTCCTGGCGGCCAAGCCGCCGGACGACGGCGCCGCCGCGTTCCGCGACATCCATCCGGCCTGGACCGAGACCAAAGGGCCGTTTCCCATCGATCAGTGGGGAACCGGCAAGGCATTCGATTGCAAGCCGGCTGATTGCGGGGCCGAGGTGAAACTGTTTCTGCGGGCGAAAATCGGCTTTTGCAATTGCACAACCGGGGTGGCGGACGATGAGGAGCTCGAACGCGTCGGCGATCTCGATCTCATCGGCAGCCGGCATTCGGCTGCCGGTCCCGGCCGGCCAATCAGAGTTGCCTGGATGAACGGTCGCAGTCGACCGTACTCCATCACAAGTACGGTCGCGTCCCGGACGTCCGCTCTCGCGATGGCATTCAACGAGCACTGCGACGTGATCGTAGCGACCGTCGCCGTGGGCCGTGATCAGCCGGCCGCACTGGAGCAGGCTGTCATCGCGTTCTTGAACGGCGATCAGGTTTTGCGCTGGGCCGAGCTGACCCTTGGACTGTGAGAGCTGCCCGGAGCCATAGCGCTTCCGGCGAAAGGCACGCCAAAACCCACCGCGCAGCAGCGCCCGATTCCGGCCAGCCGCCGGAGTGCCCGAATTCGGGCAAGCCCGAGTTCGGGTGAGAGAGGGCAAATGCGGCGCGCACGCGCATTGTCGACGCCCGTGGTTTTGCGCTAGCGTTGATCGTCGAGTGCCGACTTGGGGGGGTGATGGTGCGCCGGTTGCTTCCACTAGGATTTGTCGCGCTCGGCGTTGCGGTAGCCACGATCGTGAGCGCGGCTGCTCAGCCATTCGTGGGAAGCGGGGCGGGCAGCGCCATGCGGGCCGCGAACGCGCTGAGCAGTCGCATCAGCTCGTACCATCGCGGACCCGGGAGATGGATGGGCCTCACGCCGGTCCCGCCGGGCTATTGCGCCACCATGCGCGAGGGCGAGGCGGTGGTGAAGGAGCTCGCGCGCCTCGCAAGCCGGGCGATCCTCTACCGCCTGCCCGGCCTGGCATTGGAGCTGCAAGCGGCGGGCAACCGGCTCAGCGACGCGCTCGACGAAGAAGAGATGATCAACCTCGTGGCTGGTATTCCCTACACCGTCTATCCCTGCCCGGTGGCGGCGCAGCCCTACCCCGCGCGCGCAGCCGTGCTCCCGATCATCGAACAGCGAATGCCTAGCTGTCGCAGGGAGGCCGATGCGCTGGGGACGTCGTTCGCCGCCCGCCGCACGCTCATCCAGCAATGCCTGCGCTGAAGATGCCGGCCGAGGCGGCGCCGGCACCACGGCCCTTGATGTGATGGCGTCTGCGCCACCCCGCTCAGGCCGCGTGGCGCTGAGCCTTGCTGCCGTTCTCCAGAACGATCGTCGCCGCCGCGGTATTGGAGATCGGAATGTGATAGTTGCGGTGCACCTGCGTCACCTGCCCAGTCAGCGCACCGCGCATCGCCATCCAGTTGAGGAACTCGACGCCCTGCGCGCCCGCGAGCTCGACCCAGTCATGGATCGAGTAGCGCGTGAGCGCTTCCGGATCGTTCACGATCTTGTCCAGGCAAAGCTGATCGAATTCCTTGTTGATGAATCCGGCCCGCTGACCGTCGAGCTGGTGGGACAGCCCGCCGGTGCCGACAATCATCACGCGCAGGTCCTGCTGGTAGGATTCGAGCGCGCGGCCGATGGAGCGGCCGAGCTTGAGGCAGCGCGCGAGCGAGGGCAGCGGATGCTGCACGGTGTTGATCGACACCGGCACGATCTTCACCGGCCACCGCTCGCCCGGCCACATCAGGGTCATGGGGATGGTCACCGCGTGGTCGATCAGCATGTCCTGGCACATGGTGATGTCGAACTCGTCGGCGACGAGGGCATTGATCAGATGCCAGGACAAGGCCGGATCGCCCGGAACCGAGCGCGATACCGGGATGCCCCAGCCCTCGTCCTCGTTGCGGTACTCGTTCGCCGCGCCCACCGCGAAGGTCGGCAGCTTGTCGAGAAAGAAGTTGAGGCCATGGTCGTTGTAGAAGACCACCGCCACGTCCGGCTTCTCGCGCGCGAGCCAGTAATGCACGTAGTCGAAGCCCTTGAAGAACGGCTTCCAGTAGGGATCGTTGTGCTTCTTCTCCGCGATCGCCTTGCCGATCGCGGGAACGTGGGTCGATGCAATGCCGCCGATGATCCTGGCCATGGTCGTTGTCCTCTGGTGTCCCGATTCCGAAATTCGCAACCGCGCGCGGCCCCTTTGATGCGAATGGTTCCCGTGCGGTCTTGGGTTTGAAGGTGCTCAACGACCTCGCGACTGCAACGGCAGGACCTTCGTATCCACCGCAGCGGCGGCGACGAGCTTGGCCTTGAACTCGTCCACGCTGCTGCCGGTCTGCTGCGCGCCGATGTCCTGGACGTTGAGACCGAAAATCCCGGCGAGCTTCGCGAGGTAATAGACGTTGCCGCCGGCCTCGATCATCTTGAGCACGCTGCGGCTCTTGACCGCGGCGCGCTGCTCCTCGCTAAGGCCGAATTTCCGGCAATAGGCGTCCTCGTCGCGCACGAAGGCGGCGCGGTTCTCGGCGCTGTTGAAGGAGAAGCACATGCGGTTGAGGGCAAGACCCTTCTGCGCCTGCGTCCCATCGAACATGATCGTGCCGGGGATGTCCTGCTTCATGGCCGTGTTTCCGTTTTCTCTCGTGCGCAACATGATGCGGCCCACGTCTGTCGACGTTTGTCTCGGACCGAGGTCTCGATCATTTCCCGTTGCTGCCGAGCCAAACAGTTTCGCCAAGCACTCGGTGTGCTCCCCTCCCCCTTGTGGGGAGGGGTTGGGGGTGGGGGTAGCAGTTGGCGGACGCATCTCGTGCAACAACGTCGAACATGATCGCGCCGAGAATGTTCTGCTTCATGGCAATGTCTCCCGCGCTCGAAAGGGGTCGCGTGTTGCGCTATCGGAGCAGCGACGTGCTGTGAAAAGCAGTACTCGCGGACATACTCGGCACAAGTAACCACGACCCCCACCCCTAGCCCCTCCCCACAAGGGGGAGGGGAACACCACCGAGTGTGCCGCTTGCGCTGATTCCAATTCATGGAGCGCGGCCTCGCGCTGATTCCATTCGTGAGGCATGGCCTAAAGCTCGCGGTTGAGCGTGAAGTCGGCCGGCGGCTCGGGGCCCCACAGATAGAAGGAATCTTCGGGCGGATGGTTCCCCGCGTGCCAGTTTTGCTCGGCCGGGATGTAGTCGATGTCGCAGGAATACTCCGCGTAGCTGCCCCAGGGATCGCGGACGTAGTGGAAGTAGTTGGAGCCGAGGACGTGACGGCCGAGACCCCAGCCCTCACTGTAGCCCTTGCCCGCCATGTGCATGGCGCCGAGCCCGATGTCGTCGATGCCGCTCATGTCCCAGCTGCAATGGTGCAGCCCGGGTCCGGACGATTGCGCGAACGCCAGGATGTGATGGTCGCTGCCGTGGATGGCGTGCATGAAGGCGACGCGGTCGGAGCGGTCGGAGAGGCGCAGGCCGACGATGGTCGAGTAAAACGCGAGCGAGCGATCCACGTCGGGGGTGAACACGAGCACGTGCGATAAGCGACGCGGACGCACGACCGGCGCCTTGGCCCGCACCGGCGCGCCTGCCACGCCTTCCGGCGACGACGACCACGTCCCGGGCGTCTTGTGTGCCGGCGAGACCTTGGCCGCGACCTTGATCTCGATGAGCAGGCCGGCCGGGTCCTGAAACCAGAAGCCGTTGCTCTCGAAGCCTTTGGGCGGATCGATGAGCTCGACACCGTTGGCTTCCGCGCGCTCCCGCAGATAGGGCAGGTCGTCCGAGTAGCAGCCGAACGAGAGATGGTGCAGCTTCTTGCGCTTGCCCTCCACCACCACGCCCCAGTGCTGATCGTGGCCGGCGGTCTTGAGCCCGAGCGCGCCGCCGGCGGCCTGCACATCGAGGCCGAAATCCGAATAGAACCGTTGCGCCGGCGCCAGGTCCGGTACCGCGAGCACGAAATGGTCGAGCGAATGAACGCCGAGCCCCGGCCGATCGGTCGCGGGTACGTATCCACGGATGGCGGTCATGACGGGGCTCCCTTCGCTGGCGTGCGGCAACTCGCTTCGGCTTCGATTCGCATGCGGTCGATCTCCAGTATTGCCGGCGGACGGTCAGTCCGTCGCCGGCGCGCTCCCCTGGACGAACCGTGCATCGGCGTTAGTTACCTCTGCAACTAAACTCTCCCTCCGGAGCCGGGGGCGCGTCTTTGATCTAGATCAAATCCAGGGAAAAGCTGGCGTCCCGCAGGAGGCCGTGGGGCGGCAGAGAGAGGATGCCCGCTGTTGGCGCGCGACGCATTTCGCTGCCGCAGATATTTTCCGAAGCTTGCGCTGATCGCGCCTGCGGTCTGAACAAGGGGCCGGGAAGCCGCGCATGTCGCCGTAAACCGGCGACAGCAGCGGGTCCTTGAGATCATGGCCGTTGGCATAGAGTGCGGCCCGGGCGTCTTAACCCACAACAGTCACTCGCAGGCCTTGGAACTCACTACCCGCGTCTGTCGATAAATCGAGGCGCCTTCACATCGGCTTCGAATTCGCGCGCTATCGTGCCCTGCGGCTGCACCGTAATCTTTGGGGTGACTTGGAAAGTCTGACGAACTTTGCCGACGACGCTTTTTTGCACCGTGTCTTCGGACATGCCGCCCTTAACCTCAATCAATAAATGTAATACGTCCAGGCCGCCCTCCGTATTGTAGACCTCGGCGCGAAACTCGCTGATCGCCGGCTCAAAGAACATGAGATCCTCTAGTTCAGGATGATTAATGTTTACGCCCCGCACTTTGAAAAAACCCACGGTGCGCCGCTCGTGATGCAACAGCGGGTACATCCCGCACGGTCCCTCACCACCGCCTTCTTGTGATATCCTGATGAGGTCGCCCGAATTCCATCTCAGAAACGGCGTCACCGTGTTGTTCCAAAGTGGTGTCATTGCAAGCGTGCCGACCTCGCCCTCCTTCTTTGGTTCTCCAGTCACTTCGTCCACCACCTCGCAATAGAACAAGTCTGACCACAGATGAGACCCTGCGCGCGCGATCCCCTCACACGCCATCAGCGCACCCTCGGTCATACCAAATTGGTCGAATACCTCCGCTCCCCACATTCGTTCGAGTTTCAGGCGCTTGGCCTTCGAGAGGGGCTCCGCGGCAACGATAATCTTCGTCACCGAACTGCTGGCTAGATCGAACCCTCTGACTTCAGCAAGATTCGCCAGATGCAAGCCGTAGCTAGCCATGCCGGCCCATATGGTCGGCTGAAGCTCATCAATGAGTTGCAGTTGCATGTCCGAAGCGGTGTTCGTGCCGGCACCGCACCATACGGTTCCGATACCGCATTGCTCTGCTGCGCGTGCGTACAAGTGCGCCACAGGATGGATTCCCAGCGGAAAGGAAATGTGAGCGAGATCGTCCGATGTGGCGCCCGTGACTGCCAAACCGCGTCTGAAGCATAATAGGGAATGCTCGATGTCCTCAGCCGAGCGAGGATAAAACAAAGGTCGCCCGGTGGACCCGCCCGATCGCCAATATTCGACCACTTCGGTCTGCGGTTGGATGCAAAACCTCTCCTGAAAATTCTTGGGCGCGATCTTGCGAAGGTCTTCTTTGCTCAGGAGTGGAATCTTGGCCCAAATTTCCGGGTCGTCCAGACGGCTCGGATCAACCCCGTCTAGCCGACCCTGATAGAAGGGAGCTTTCTTGGCTCGTTCGAAGGCGATACGCTTGCGCTCGCTCTGAATGACAGCGATCTCGGCTCGCGACGCCGGCCAGCGGAGATCCATACACTCCTCCCTTCGCTGTCGGTATGTTTGCTATTTCCACACGTCCTGCACGACATCAAGTACCAATTCAAGCTTTCGCCGTTCATCATCAAGTCCCACGGTTTGACCGCTGCCGCCCCCACTTGAGAATCCGCATTGTGGGCTCAGGCAAAGCCTATCAAGATCCACATATCGTGCGGCTTCGTTGATCCGGCGCTTTATATCATCTCCCTTCTCGAGGACTGGCGTCTTGGAGCTTACCAAACCCAACACCACGGTCTTGCTCCTCGGAACGTGGCGCAAAGGCGCGAAATCTCCGGCGCGCGGTGTGTCAAATTCCAGAAAAAATGCGTCGACCGCTGCCTGGTTGAACAGCCGTTCGGCAATCGGCTCGTAGCCGCCTTCCGCCATCCACGTGCCCTTGAGATTGCCACGACACATATGGACGCCGATCGTCATATTCGACGGTCGATCCCTGATCGCATCATTGAGCAGCTCAATGTACCTGGCGGTGAGTGCGTCGGGGTCTTCGCCCCGCTTCTTGACGCTTTGTCGAATGTATTCATCGCAATTGCACGGCAATGCCGTGTCATCGATTTGCAAATAGGTGCAGCCGGCCTTCGCGAGAGCGGCGATTTCTTCTTGATAAATGCGAGCCAAATCATCGAAATAAACTTCAATATCCGGATAGACAGAATCGTCCGCGGCCCGCGGTCCGAGAAAATAATGCATGACATCCGGAGCAGGGATCGTCGCCTTCGGTGTGCCTTTGCGAACGGCCGACTTGAGGAAAGCGAACTCTTCGGTTGCGATCCCACGGGTCCGCTTCAAACGCGCCTTTGCATAGGGCGAGAGCTCTGCCCCCTTCCCAGCGGCCTGAGTGCGAAATTCAATCGTCCCCTCGCGCAGGCCGAATCCTTCAACGGCATCGATAAAGCCGGCCGACCAGCTGCGACGACGAAATTCGCCATCGGTAACGGACGGCATGCCTATGTCCTCCTGGAAGCGCACGATCTCGATGATCGCTTCGTCGGCTATCCGCTTGAGTTCGTCATTGCTGATTTTGCCAGCCTTCAGCTGGCGCGCGGCATTGAGCAAGTTGTCAGGCCGGACAAAACTCCCGATATGCTCTGCACGAAACGGCGGATTTAGCTTGCGTATCAAATCCATGCAGCCTCCGTTGAAAAAACCCGGTATTCGCGGTTTCCCACCCCAGCCGCCAACGACGCAACAGGGACTCTCGCAGGAGCTCGACTAATTGCAGTCTGTAATGAGAGTGCCGATTGCAATCATGTCGGCGCCTGATGCGGCGACTGCCGGCAAGACTGATGGTGAAAGTCTCATCAACGCCGCGAAAGGTATGAACTGGGAAAGCCCCCGTGGGCCGATGGCGATCGACCCAGACGCGCTGGGCTCGCATCATAGAAGCCGCATGGATCTCGGTTGATCGAGGGGCCGGGTGGAAGAAAATCCCGACGACTTTCGCCTGACCCAGGACATCTTTCGTAATGCCCAGCTGAGGCGCTCAAATCAGCTCTTGGTCGCCATTCGCGTCAGCAGAAAAGCTTGCAGACCGTATTCTTTAGCGCGGTGATCGGATCCTCGAAGCTCCCGGAGCTCCCATTGCCGCCCCGAACTGCGGCGTCCGCCATAACCTTGCGGCCCTTCTTTTTCGGCGACTTGTCCGCGATCACCATGGCCCAGAAAGTCTTGTAGCGGGTCTGCTCGTTGCGGACGACGGCGACCCCGACGCTGTCGGCCTGGGATTGCAAAAGGTTCGCATTGTGGCCCGGTGACTTCTGCCACATGCGGAACGTCTCGGCCCACGTCTTGGTGCCGGCCGCGATGTTCTCGGCCGCCACCCCCGTACGCGCGCCCGCGATCCGGGAGGCGAACGAGCCGGCAACGCTGTGATCCATGATGCCGGAGGCGGCCATCGCCTTCGCCTGCCGTTCCGCGACCGCCGTGAGCTGCGCGTCGGTCTTGACCGCCGAAAGGCCGTGCTGGCGTCGATACTGCGAGATCATCCCCGCCATGTCTTCTTCTGCGTGCGCCAACGCGGCCGTGACGGCCATGATGACGGCAAGCCAGACCACGACGCGCATCGCCCCCCTCCCCTTTTAGCCCGCGGCAGCAAAATTCATTGCGCTGGGATAAGGCGGATATGAGGCATATCGACCGCCTCGGTAGCGCGCGTCCTTCGATGGCGTTGAAGACGGAGAATACGCTCGGGCCGAGGCTCCTTCGGACCGGCGGTGGCGCCGTGCGGGAGCCGCTCGCCTCATCGCCCTGCATCTGCCGCGGACATGGCGCCGCGCGCAGCGGCGATGGCTTCGTGGAGCGTCGTGAACACCCGTGCGGCGCCGATCGCGGCGGTGACGCCGTGCCGGTCCATGTCGGACCGCAGGTAGGGACCCACACGGGCGAAGATCATGCCGACCTTCTGGCGCGCCAGATCGTCGAGCAGCTCGCGTATCGACCGCGCGGCGGAGTAGTCGAGATCCGTGATCGCCTCCGCGTCGACGATGAACCAGCGCACCGGCGTCGGCGCGTGCGCGACGAGGCTACGCACTTCGTCGGTGAAGCGATGATCGTTGGCATAGAACAGATCCGCGCCGAAATGATAGATGACCAGACCCGGCTCGGTCTGCGTGCCGGGCGTCGCCGGCACCGGCGTCCGCTGGCCGGCCGCATCCAACGCAAGCACCATCGTGTGCGGGCGATAGCTGTGGCGCACATGCCTGAACAGCGAGAAAACGATCGCCAGCACGATGCCTTCCTCGACGCCGATCGTCACGACCACGGCGGCGGTGCCGGCGGCAAGCAGGAACTCGCCCGGACTTTCGCGGCGGATGTCACGCAGGCCGGCTGCGTCGATCATCCCGACCGCGATCGTGAACACGATGGCAGCCAGCACGCAGCGCGGCAGGTACTGCAGCGGGCCGGTGAGCGCCAGCAGCACCAGCAGCACGATGCCGGCAAATACCAGTTGTGCGAGCTGACTGCGCGCGCCGGCGCGATCCGCCATGGCGGTCTGCGTCGGGCTGCCGTTGACCACGAACGCCCCGCTCACGGCGGCGGCGGCATTCGCCGCCGCCAGCCCGAGGATGTCCGCGTCCTCGTCGACACGCTCGCGGTAACGCAGCGCGAATGCGCGCGCGGTCGCGGCGCTTTGCGCGACGATCACCACCAAGCACGAGGCGGCAACCGGGATGAGCTCGAGGGTTTCGCCGAAGGTCACCTCGGGAAATGCGATGCTCGGCAGCCCGCCGGGGACCGGACCGATGACGGCTATGCCGTGCTCGGCGAAGTGGAACGCGGCGCTGGCCGCGATCGTTCCGACGACCGCAATCAGCGCGACAGGCAGGCGCGGCGCAACGCGATGGCCGATGAGGATGCTTCCCGCCACCAGCGCGGACAGCACCGAGGTCGGGATATCGAGCTGGGGCAGGCCCCGCAGGACCTGCCAGGCCTGAACGAGCGTGCGGTGCGACTGCACCGCGACACCGAGCATGTCACCGAGCATCGCGATGCCGACCTGAATGCCGACACCGGTGAGAAACCCGACCAACACCGTGCGAGAGAGGAAATCGGCGAGGAATCCGAGCTTCAGGATCCGCGCCAGCAGCAGAAACCCGGCGGTCAACAGCGCCACCATGCCGACGAGCGTCATGTACTTCTCGCTCAAGGGCGCCGCCATGGTGGAGAGCGAACTGGAGAAGATGGCCGCCGTGGCGGAATCGGCCGCCACGACGAGATGGCGGGAGGAACCAAAAGCCACGAACGCGATGAGCGGCAGCAGCACCGTGTAAAGCCCGGTCACGACCGGCGTGCCCGCGATCCGCGTATAGCCGAGCACCTGCGGGATGTTCATCGACGCGAGCGTCACCCCCGCAAGGACGTCGCGCATCGCCCCGGAACGGCTGAACGGGCGAAGGCCCGCAAAAAACTCTAGTCGCATGGGTAAGCCCGGCAATGATGAGCGCAGGGAGCTCGGAAATTTTTCGTCGATTTGCTACGCAGGTCGCACGGAGTCCTTTGCCAGCTTGTTCGGCAAAGGTGCGCCGCCGCACCTCTGCCCGGTTTGCCCGCCCCTACTTGCGCAGTCCGGTCTCGGTCATGAACGCAACCCAGCGCTTCACCTCGGCCTGGTGGAAGGCGGTGAACGCCGTCACGCCGAGGCCGGTGGGCTCGAAGCCGATGGCGCGAAACTTGTCCTGCACGTCGGGTTGCTTGACGACATCGGCGATCGCCTTCCCCAAAGTCGCGCGGGCGTCTTCCGGCATGCGCGGCGGGCCGTAGACGCCCAGCCAGCCCGTGAGCTCGACGCCGGGCACGCCCGCCTCCTTGAAGGTCGGCAGGTCCGGAACCGAGCGCAGCCGGTAGGGGCTGCTCACCGCGAGCCCTTTGATCTGGCCGGACTTGATCTGCTCCATGACCACCGGGAACACCTCGATCAGCACGTCGATCGAGCCGCCCATGAGATCGTTGAGCGCGGCGGGCCCGCCGCGATAGGGCACGTGCACCATCTGCGTGCCGGTGGCGCGCATGAACAGCTCGACCGCGAGATAGTCGAGCGCGCCGGTGCCGGTCGAGCCGAAGGTGAGCTTGCCCGGCCGCGCCTTGGCGTAGTCGACGAACTCCTTCACCGAATTCACCGGCAGCTTGTTGTTGACCACCATGGCGGTGGCGTATTCGGCGGTGCCGGCGATCGGGACGACGTCGCGCAGCGCATCGAAGGACGGGTTGGCCTCCATGGCATAGCCGATAACGAGATTGCCGACGGTGCCGGCCATCAGCGTGTAGCCGTCGGGCTCGGCCTTGAGCATCTCGCGCAGGCCGAGGAGGCCGTTGGCGCCGGGCTTGTTCTCGACGATGACCGGCTGGTTGAACTTGACGCGCAGGCCTTCGGCGACCAGGCGCGCGGAGAGGTCGGTGATTCCGGCGGGCGGGAACGGCACGATCAGGCGGATGGAACGCGAGGGAAATGACTGCGCCGACGCGCCGGCCGAAAGCAGGGCACAGAAGAGCAGGCTCACGAACGGGCGCATGATTGTCCTCCCAGTACGTGTCCGGGGCGAGCGAAGCGAGACCCGGGACCCAGCGGTCACATGACGAAACGTTTCAATTGCCACAGGCCGAACCATCTCAGCCCCGCACCGTCGCATCGCCCTGGGTCCCGGCTCGCGCTCGCGCGCAGCGGCGTGCCTGCTCGAAACGCAAGGGCGCTCGCTTGGCCGGGACACGCGAGCCCTCATCACTTCGGCAAGAGGTCGAGGCCGACCTTCTTGTTCACGAATTGCAGCGTATAGGAGCGATCGAGCGCGAGCGACGGCTTGACCACGCCGGCGCGCACCATCTTGTCGAAAAAGCTCTTCATGCGCGCGTCGGTCATGGCGCCGATGCCGAGCGTCCTGGTGTCGCCGGAATCGACGATGCCGTACTCCTTCATCTTGGCGACCGAATAGGCGAGCAGCTCGTCGGTCATCTCGGGGTTCTGCTTCTTGATCAGCGCGTTCGCCGCCGTGTTGTCGCCGTAGAGGTAGTTGGCCCAGCCGATGATCGAGGCATCGACGAAGCGCTGCACCAGGTCGGGCTTCTTCTCCACGAGATCGCGGCGGGTCTCGATCAAGGTCGAATAGCTGTTGAAGCCCTGGTCGGCGAGGAGAAACACCTTGGGCTTGAAGCCCGCCCGCTTCTCGATCGCATAGGGCTCGGAGGTCACGTAGCCCTGCATGGCGCTGCGCTTGTCGACGAGGAACGGCTGCGGATTGGAGGTGTAGGGCTTCACCCGCGCTTCGCTGAAACCGAAATCGGCCTTGAGCCACTGGAAGTAGCTCGCGAGCCCCTCGCGCGAGATGAACAGCGTGAGCTTCTTGAGGTCCTCGAACTTGTCGATGCCTTGATCCGGGTGCGCGATCAGCACCTGCGGCTCCTTCTGGAACATGGCGGCGACCGCGAGCGTGGGAATGCTCTGCTCGACCGCGTCGAAGCTCTGCAGCGTGTTGGCGCTACATAAAGAAGTCGAGCTTGCCGACCGGCAGCAGGATGCGGTTGTTCACGTTGGGCCCGCCCGGCACGATGGTGACGTCGAGCCCGTATTTCTTATAGGTGCCGTCGACCAGCGCCTGGTAGTGGCCGCCGTGCTCGGCCTCGGCCACCCAGTTGGTGCCGAACGACACCTTGTCGAGCGGCTGCTGCGCCTGCGCCGTTGCGGCGGCGCACAGCAGGCCCGCGACGGCGGCGTAGAAAGTGGCGGCGATGGCGACGCGGTTGAACATAGCAACGATCATGGTCACCTCACAGATGAGAGCGGTCTAACACGGGCGGTGCCACATCGTCCCCTCCCCCGCTTGCGGGGGAGGGACAGGGTGGGGGCAGACATCAAGACTCGTGCGAGCAAGCGTGCCCCCTCCCCACCCCTCCCCCAACGCAAGTCGGGCCTGCCCGACTTGCGCAAGATAAGCCGCGACCCGGGCAAGCCCGGGGCGCGTCGGGGGAGGGAGCAGACCGAGTTTGCCGACGCCACCGCGGGAAGAACTACTGCTCGAACCGCTCGATGAACCACTTGAGCAGCCGGATCCAGATCTCGTCCTTGCCGACCTGGTCCTCGATGCCGTGCTCGAGATTGGGGTTGTCGTTGACCTCCATGACGATGAAGCCCTGGTCGGTCTCCTTGACGTCGACGCCGTAGAACCCCGCCCCGATCGGCCGCGCCGCGCGCACCGCGATGTCGATGAGCTCGCGCGGCGCCTTGTCGAGCTCGAAGGTGCGAAAGCCGCCCTCGCGCGAGGAGCCGTCGGGGCGGTGCTTGACGATCTGCCAATGGCCGCGCGCCATGCGGTACTGGCACACAAACAACGGCTCGCCCGCGAGCACGCCGACGCGCCAGTCGAACTCGGTCGGCAGGAATTTCTGGGTCAGCAGGAGGTCGGTCTCCTCGAACAGCTCGTCGGCGATGCGGCGGAACTCCTCCGGCGTGTTCACCTTGTGCACGCCGCGCGAGAACGAGCCGTCGGGGATTTTCACCACCAGCGGCAGGCCCAGTTCGTCCATCGCCTTCGGCAGGTCGGCGGCATCGGCGAGCATCACGGTCGGCGGCGTCGCCACCTGGTTCTGGCCCAGAAGCTCCATCAGGAACACCTTGTTGGTGCAGCGGATCATGGAGATCGGGTCGTCGATCACCGGCATGCCCTCCTGCCAGGCACGGCGGGCGAAGCGGTAGGTGTGGTTGTCGATCGAGGTGGTCTCGCGGATGAACAGGCCGTCGTATTCGGCGATCTCGGCGAGCTGGCGGCGCGTCACCGGCTCGACGTCGACCGAAAGCTTCTCGGCGATGCGCGCCATGTACTTGATGGAGGCCGCCGAGGACGGCGCCATCTTCTCGTTGGGATCGTAGAGCACCGCCAGGTCGTATTTCGCGATGGTGCGCGCCTTGGGATCGCGCCACTCGCGCTTGGTGTGCTGGTGCAGAGACTCGCGCAGGAAGCTCGCCTCGCCATTGGCGAGGCGCGTGATGTTGCGCGGACGGATGCGGTCGATCGAGAGCCAGGTCCCCGGCTCGACGATCACCTCCAGCGCCGGGCAGCGGAACCAGTCGAAGAGGAGCCGGCCGAACGACTCGAAACGCGGGTCGCGGGCGATGCCGAAGCAGACCAGGAGCTTGAGCTCGCCTTCGGGCTGAAAATCTGCCCGGCGCGCACAGCGATTGAGCTCGTCCTCGAGCTCCGGCAGCGCGTGCTCGTAGAGCTTGGCCTCGCGCAGCTCCAGCATGGTCTCGACGTTGGGAACGACCCGGTGCCCGCGCGCTTCCGCCAGCAGCGAGGCGTAGTAGCCCTTCGACTGGTAGGCGTAGGAGCGTGCCAGGTTGACGAGCTTCGGCCGGCCCATGTCGAACAGGCGGGGACGGGCGAGATACTCGCTCGTCGTGATCACCTTGTGGGGGGTTTCGGCGTTGGGAAGGTCTTTGGGCTGGTCGACCAGAATGACCCAGCCGGTCATGAAGGTCCTTTCCGGATGACGATGGCCGCGCTCAGCCGCTCGCGACCCAGATGGGTCACGCGCTCGAACGCGGTCCACGGTACCGCGTAGGTCTCGGCGGCGGCCGCCATCCCTTGATCATCTCTGACGGCCGCCGGATCGTGCATGAGGACATGACGTCCGTCGCGACCGAAGGCAAAAATCCAGTGCGGCTTGCCTCTGGGAACCATGTGATATCCCGAAACGAGGACGATGACCACGCTCCCCGCAGCGAATGCGCGCATGAGAACTGATTCGTTCACAGGAGTCAGGTGGCTGGGGATCGCGAGCGCCCGCGCCTGACGTTGGAACTCGCGCTGCGTCAGCTCCACGACCCGGCGCCGCTCCGCCGACTTCACGCCGTCGAGGAAATACGGGCCGGGACGGCTGACGTAGAGCTCGGGCTCGAGGCCGTGGCGCTTGAGCGCGACCGCCATCCCGTAGGGGTCGCAGCCGCCCGGTCCCGAGCTCATGAAGATGGTGGTGGCTTCGCGCCAAAGCTGAAACTCGAAGGCGGGCGCCGGCGCGAACTGTCGATCGGCCCAGGCCAGCGCCATCATGATGCAGGCCGGCCCGCAGGTGAATTCGCTGGTCTGGTAAAAATAAGGCGGCGACGCCTGCAGCGCGGGCGGGTTGGGGGCGAGCCGCTTCTCGAATCGCAGCGCATCCCCGCCGTCCTCGTAATAGCGCCGGTGGCGGCCGAATTCTCGGTAGCCGCTCTTGCGGTAGCGGGAGATCGCGGCGTGGTTGGTGACGTGGACCTCGAGGCGGATGGCGCGGCAGCCGCGCGTCAGCGCAGCGGCTTCGGCCGCATCGAGCAGCATCGGCGCCGCCCCGCGGCCGCCCATGTCGGGAGCGACCGCGATGGAATAGAGGCGCGCGACGAGCGCGCGCGGCCGGAACAGCACGATGGCGGTGCCGGCAAGCCGGGCACCCTCCTCCGCCACGATCACCTCGGCGGTCGGCGAGGTCAGAAAGCGCTGCAGGCTGCGGCGCGACAGCCGATCGGTCGCGAACACGCGATGCTCGAGCTCGGTGAGCGTGTCGATGTCGCCGCGCTCGGCCTTGCGAACGCGCAGCCGAGGGAGCATCGCATGGGCAAGATCGGAGCTCATCGTCACCAATGGGGCGCCCCACCCTAGCAGCTCCGCCGCCCTCCCGCACCGGCCTCGTGCCTTGAACATGCTTTGAACCCGTTCGCGGGCCGCCGCGACCAACGGATTGAGCGGACGCAAAGAGCCGCGTCGGGATCAAGAAAAGACGCACCATCCCCATCGCAGGAGCCGTCCCCCGCAGCAAACTTGGTTTCGATCGGCGCGAGCGCCCCCCATCCACCCCCGCGTCGATCAGGGCGGCCCGCCCGGATGTCCCCATCCGGGCGGGCCTGCTCGCCCGCTTGACCGCGACCAGGCCGCAACCCCCTCCGAACGACCGGCTCATGCATTGGCCATCTCCCGACAACGGACTAAAACCGCCGCAGCCCAAGGCGAGCCCAAACGTGGATCGGCGGCAACCCCACGCAGCCGCGTGACCATCACCATCGATGACGAGCTCATGACCGAGCTGACCGCGTCGCGGCCGCGTCGTGCTGATGCTGACCAAGGCGCTGCCGCGTGCGACCGTCCGCGGGGACATCACAGGCGCCGGAACCCGCACGGCGCGCCGCGGGCGTAACCCCGCGCGCGCACACCGCGCCATCCTCGCGCACCGTTGCCGCTGCACCCTTGCCGAGGGCATGCTCGATATGCGATTTTGCGCCGATGATCTTACTCGGGAAGAACGGGAATCACCCCATGCGCAAAGGCCTGACAATCGCCGCCGCCCTTACGCTCGTGCCCACCGCCGCCTTCGCTCATCCCGGCCTCGGCGATGCGCACGGTTTCCTGCAAGGCTTCGCGCATCCGCTCGGCGGGCTCGACCACATTCTGGCGATGGTCACGGTCGGCATCTTCGCTTGGCAGCTCGGCGGCCGCGCGCTGTGGCTGGTGCCGGCGAGCTTCGTTCTGGCGATGGCGATCGGCGGCGCGCTCGGAATGCTCGGGGTCGCGGTGCCGTTCGTTGAACTCGGCATCGCCGTTTCGGTGATCGTGCTCGGCGCCGTGGTCGCGCTCGGAGTGAAGACGCCGCTCGCCATCGCCATGGGACTGGTCGGCGTGTTCGCCGTCTTCCACGGCCACGCCCACGGCACCGAGATGCCGCTCGACGCCGCCGGCGGCGCCTACGGTGCGGGCTTCGTGCTGGCGACCGCGCTTCTCCATGTCGCGGGCATTGCGCTCGGGGTCGCCATCGGCCGGATCGGCGATGCCTACGGCCGCGCCGCCTATCGGCTCGGCGGCTTCCTGATCGCGCTCGGCGGCGTCGGGTTATTGACGCACGTCATCTGAGCCGGCAGTCGCCGCTCAAGGCGACGCCCGCGCCGGCGTTGCGCCGGCGATGCTCATCGCCAGCACGCGCGCGACGTGAAGCGCTTCGCGCCCGGAGCCGTCCTTGATCTGATGCCGGCATGAGGTGCCGTCGGCGACAACGAGGGTATCGGCCCCGGCCTTGCGCACCGCGGGAAGAAGCGCCAGTTCCGCCATCTTGAGCGAGACGTCGATGGTATCGGCGCCGTAGCCGAAGGCGCCGGCCATGCCGCAGCAGCTCGTTTCCACGGTCTCGACGCCCAGGTCGGGCACGCGCCTGAGCACCGCCTCGACCGCCGCCATGGCGCCGAAGGATTTCTGGTGGCAATGGCCGTGCAGCAGCGCGCGCTTGGCCACGGGCTTGAGCGGGAGGTCGAGCGTGCCGGCTTCCGCCTCCCGCGCCAAAAACTCCTCGAGCAGCAGCGCGTTCGCGGCCAGCAGGCGCGCATTGTCGCCGCCGATCAGCGCCGGGAGCTCGTCGCGGAAGCCAAGGATGCAGCTCGGCTCGAGGCCGACGAGCGGAATTCCGCGCCCGATGAAGGGCGCGAGCGCCGCGACGCAGCGCTCGGCCTCGCGGCGCGCCTCGTCGACGAGCCCGACCGCGAGGAACGTGCGCCCGCAGCAGAGCGGACGGCTGCTGCCGTCCGCTGGCGCCGGCAGGTGCACGCCGTAACCGGCGGCCGCGAGCACGCCGAGCGCAGCCTCGATGTTCTCCGGCTCGAAATAGCGGTTGAAGGTGTCGGCAAAGAACGCCACCGCCCGCGCCCCGGGCGCGGCTGGAAAGCACGCGGGCTCGCGCCAAGGGTCGGCGCGCCAGCGCGGCAGGCTCCGCCGCGCGCTCAGGCCGGCATATTGCTCCGACCATTGCCGCAGCCGCGGCCTGTCGTTGCGCAGGTTGGCGAGCGCGGGCCATTTGGCCGCCAGCGGCGCGTAACGCGGCAGATATCCGACCAGCCGGTCGCGCAGCGAGAGCCCGTGCTTCGCCACGCGCGCCGCCTGCGCCTCGATCTTCATGCGCGCCATGTCGACCCCGGTCGGGCACTCGCGGCGGCAGGCCTTGCAGGAGACGCAGAGTTTCAGCGTCTGCGCCATCTCGTCCGAGGTCAGCGCATCGGGTCCGAGCTGGCCGGTGATGGCGAGCCGCAGCGTATTGGCGCGTCCGCGTGTGACGTCGCGCTCGTCGCGGGTGACGCGGTAGCTCGGGCACATGACGCCGCCGGCGAGCGCGCGACAGGCGCCGTTGTTGTTGCACATCTCGACCGCGCCCTGGAACCCGCCGCCGGCGCCGGGATAGGCGGACCAGTCGAGATGGGTGTGGAGATCCCCGGCGCGATAGTCCGGCCCATAACGAAACGTCCGGCGGTCGTCGAATTTCGGCGCGCGTACGATTTTGCTGGGATTGTAGAGGCCCTTGGGATCGAAGCAGTCCTTGACCTCTTCGAAGGCGTGTACGAGCCGCGCGCCGAACATCTTCTCGTGGAATTCTGAGCGCACGATGCCGTCGCCGTGCTCGCCCGAATGCGAGCCCTTGTAGGCCCGCACCATGTCGAAGGCTTCCTCGGCGATGGCGCGCATGGCCTTGACATCGTGCTCGAGACGCAGATTGAGCACCGGCCGCACGTGCAGGCAGCCGACCGAAGCATGGGCATACCAGGTGCCGCGCGTGCCGTGCTTGGCGAAGATGTCGGTCAGCTTCGAGGTATAGTCGGCGAGATGCTCAAGGGGGACCGCGCAATCCTCGACGAAGGAAACCGGTTTGCCCTCCTCCTTCATCGACATCATGATGTTGAGGCCGGCGGTGCGCATCTCCGTGATCGCGGCCTGCAGCTTGGGATCGAGCACCTCGACCACGCCGCCCCATTTTGCGCCGCTCTGGTCCCAACGCAGGCCGAGATCGCCGATGAGCTCGTTGAGCCGGGCCAAACGGCGGACGTTTTCCTGCTGGTCGTGCTCGGCAAACTCCACGAACAGGACGGCCTCGGGGTCGCCGCGCACGACCGCGGCGATGGTGGGCTCGAACATCGCGATCTCGCGCGCCAGGCCCAGCATGGTGCGATCGACCAGCTCGACCGCGATCGGGGCGAGCTTGACGATGTGCTGCGCCGCATCCATCGCCTGGAAGAAGCTGCCGAAATGGCAGGCGCCGACCGCGCGCCGGCCAAGCAGCGGCGCGAGCTTCAGCTCGATCCGGGTCGAGAACGCCAGCGTGCCTTCGGAGCCGACCAGAATGTGCGCGAGATTGACCTCGTTGCGGCCGGGCAGGAGCGCGTCGAGATTGTAGCCGCCGACCCGCCGCTGGACCTGCGGGAAACGCGTCGCGATCTCGTCCGCCTCGCGTGCCGCGAGATCGACGAGCCCGCGCGCCAGCGGCAGCAGCGGCGACCGGGGCGGCAGATCGGACAGATCGGGTGCAATGGAGCCGAAATGCGCGGGCGTTCCGTCCGCCAGAACCGCGTCGATCGACACCACGTTCTCGCGGGTGTTTCCATAGCGCAGCGAGCGCGCGCCGCAGGAATTGTTGCCCACCATGCCGCCGATGGTGGCGCGCGAGGAGGTCGAGATGTCCACCGGGAACCAGAGGCCGTGCGGCCGCAGCCGGCGATTGAGCTCGTCGAGCACGATGCCGGGCTCGACCACGCAGCGCTCGCCGGGGATGTCGAGCTCGAGCACGTGGTCGAGATATTTCGAGCAGTCGATGACGAGCGAGGAATTGACGGTCTGGCCGGCCTGCGAGGTGCCCGCGCCGCGCGGCAGGACGCTCACGCCCTCCTCGCGCGCGAGCGCCAGCGCGTGCTCGGCCTCCTTGGTCGAACGCGGCGCGACCACCCCGATCGGCATGATCTGGTAATGCGAGGCGTCGGTGGCATAGCGCCCGCGCGTGAACGCATCGAACTGCACCTCGCCGAGGAGCTGCGTCTTGAGCCGCCGTTCGAGGCCCGGTGCCAATGTCTGCGCCATCCGTTATTCCTTGCCCACCGCGCGGTGGGATTGCGCCTCGATCCGGCCCAATCCATGGCAGCGATGCATGGGCTTCAGGCGCCCCCCCGGGTTCTTGCGGAAAGGGTTTCCGATTGCCCAATTCGATCGCGGGATCGGGTCGGGAGGCTTGACTGACTGTCGCATTCGTCCTTCATGGCGGCAAGTTGCGGCCCGCCGCCGTCGACCGATCTTCAAGAAACGTGCCTGCAAAGGACTTGCCTGCAAAGGACTTGCCGATGTCGAAGAATTCCTCGCGCGCCGTGGGCCGCCACTTCCTGCAGATTCCAGGACCAACGCCGCTGCCCGACCGTGTGCTGCGGGCGATGGACACGCCGATCATCGACCACCGCGGACCGGAATTTGCGAGGCTCGCCAAGAAATGCCTCGAAGGCATCAAGACCATTTTCAAGACCAGCAATCCGGTCGTCATCTACACCGCGACCGGCACCGGCGCCTGGGAGGCGGCGCTGGTCAACACGCTCTCGCCCGGCGACCGCGTGCTGATGGTGGAGACCGGCCAGTTCGCGACGCTGTGGAAGAACATGGCGGAGAAGCTCGGCCTGCGGCCCGAATTCATCAAGACCGACTGGCGTATCGGCGCCGACCCGGCGGCGGTCGAGGAGCATCTGCGCAAGGACAAGAACAAGGAGATCAAGGCGGTCTGCGTGCTGCACAACGAGACCTCGACCGGATGCCTCTCGCCGATCGCGGAGATCCGCAAGGCGATCGACGCCGCCGGCCATCCCGCGCTCTTCTTCGTCGACACCATCTCCTCGCTCGCCTCGACCGACTACCGCCATGACGAATGGGGCGTCGACGTCACCGTCGGCGGCGCGCAGAAAGGGCTGATGCTGCCCCCCGGCATGTCGTTCAACGCGGTGAGCGACAAGGCGCTGGCGGCATCGAAAAGCTCGCAGCTGACCAAGTCGTTCTGGGCCTGGGACGACATGCTCAACATGAACAAGATCGGATTTTTCCCGTATACGCCGGCGACGCAGATGCTGCACGGGCTCGCCGAAGGCATCGCCATGCTGCACGAGGAAGGGCTCGACAACGTGTTCGCGCGCCACCACCGCCTCGCCGAGGCGACGCGCCGCGCGGTGCGCGCCTGGGGGCTCGAGATCCTGTGCCGGGACGCGAAATACTATTCCCCGACCATCACGGCGGTGCTGCTGCCGGACGGCCATGATGCCGACGCGTTCCGCAATCTCGCGCTCGACACCTTCAACATTTCCTATGGCGCGAGCTTCGGCCGCTACGCCGGCAAGTATTTCCGCATCGGCCATCTCGGCGACGTCAACGATGGCATGCTGATGGGGGCGCTCTCCATCACCGAAATGGCGCTCGCGCTCGCGGGTATCCCGCACAAGAAGGGCGGCGCGCAGGCGGCGCTGGATTATCTTGTTTCCGCGCATGCGGGTCCGACGCGGGCGGCGGCGGAGTAATCACCTCCTCGTTTCCCGGGCGAGTGAAGCGAGCGCTCTTGCGCGAGCGGAACGAGACACCGATCTCGGGCTCGCCCGAGATCGGCGCTTAAATGCGCGCAAGTCGGGTAAACCCGACTTGCGTGGACCCAGCGCAAGACTCGCGAAGCGCAAATCGTGGTGAGGCTAGTCCTGGGGCCCCTGGGTCCCGGCTCTCGCGCGTAAGCACGCGCTCGGCCGGGACACGCTGTTCGTGTCCATGTCGGACCGGCGCCGAAACAACCAAACGCAATTGTCGAGGATGCGGGAAGTATATATGACTCGCGTTACATTGCAGGTGGAATTCCTGTGGCACGAGTGTCGCGCGGGCAGCACGCCCATCGACCGGGATCGTCTGCCGCTGGGAAATTCGGGTCGTGAATCACTTTGAATAACGCACGGCTTGAGCGGGGCTCGCGATTTCAGGGATTCGGGCGCATATTCGACCATGACCAAATCCGTTGCCCAGATCAGGTTTGAGGCCCGGCCGATGAAGGCGGGGCATGATTGGATGGTCATGGTCACGTTTCCCGACCGGCCGGAAATGCATGTCAACGACTTCGCGACCGAGGCCGATGCGAGGAACTGGATTACCAACGACTCCCAGGCGTGGCTCGAAAAACTGGGATACGGTCCGGGGTGACCACCGCGAACGCCCCCGCGATCCGAACCAGCTCGGCAAGTTCATTGTCGCTATAGCCGCAGGCGTCGAGGACCGCCCGCCAACTCAACTTGAGTCACCGCCAATTTGAGGCGGAATGCGAGGTACCCGCGACCACAAATCGGTTCCTTGGTTGCCCGGCGCCCACATTCACGGAGGTGTCTTACCACCCCCTAGATGAACGATGCGCGCCAAGCTTCGGTACGAAGGTGGAGCACGGCTTCCAAAGGCGGTGCGAGCGTGAAAATGCGCGGAGTCTGCGAAAACAGATGCACGCGGTACAAGCGCCATGATTCAGAATGTGCTTTCGCCGTTTCGTGTTCATTACGAGTGAGAAAAAATGGCGTCTTCGCGGCGCCATTCGTGGTCTTCACTTCGATGAGACGTTCCTTGCTGCTCGGGTCGAATGACAAGATGTCGTAGCCCGCACCATCACCGTCCTCTGCCGCCACCCACCGGACCTTACTAGCCAAATCGGGCCGCTCGACCTTCGCGAGTTTCTTGCGCTCCACCTCGATCACAAACATCTCACCCGCCTTGCCCAGGGACCGGTTGCGGAAATCCCGTTCCACCGGATCGAATTTCTTCACGAGGCGTTCGAGTTGCCAGGGCCGCTCTTTCTCCGGAGACAGCGCGGGCGGCCCGATGAACACGCCCGCTCCTTCTTCAACGTGCAAAATTGCCGGCGGTGGTTCCTGGTACGTCACCTCGCCATGGGCCGACAGATAGCGGTCGATCGCGTCGAAGATCGCAGCTTGGTAATTTCGCTTGGGCTTGTAGCCCGGTATCCAAGGCAGGCCGAGTTCCTCTAGCACTGCCGAAATATTCTGGTGCTTGAATTCCACCGAGCGGTGCGTCCGCCCGATCAGCTCCATGAGCGAGGCGCTATGGCGGGACTTCACGTATGGGCGCCGAGATAGCTCTGCGTCGAGCATGGCGAAGTAATCGGCGATGATGGCGTCCAGCTCATCATCGTTCCATGGTCGGCCGATCTTCTCCTGATCCGCCAAGTACGCTTCCCTCCGCCCTTTGAGTGTGCGCCACTTGCACCTACATGGGAAGGCGCCGCACCCGAGGTTTCGGCGGACGGCGGCGAACGAATTCGAAGCCTCGAGCTGCTTTCACGGCTATAATCTGACCGCCAAGAAGCGGACGCCCGGCACAAGGGCGGGCACAACGCGCGAAGCTGGGAGGCTACGCCATGAGACGGCTGCGCTTTGCGTTTGCGATTGCGTTCGCCGCCTTCACGCTCCATGCCGGCGACGCGCTCGCGCAAACCTACCCGAGCCGATCGATTCGCATCATCGTGCCGTTCGCCGCGGGCGGCGCCGTCGACACCTTGGCGCGGCTGATCGGCAACAAGCTGTCCGAGCAATTCAACCAGCCGGTCGTGGTGGAAAACCGCGCCGGGGCCGGCGGCAATCTCGCGGCGGACGCGCTCGCCAAGGCCGCGCCCGACGGCTACACCATCCTTCTCACCACCAACGGCCTGGCGATCAGCCCCGCGCTCTATCGCACGCTGCCGTTTGACCCGCACAAGGATTTCGCGCCGGTGACGCAAGTGGTCGCCTCGCAGCTCGTGATCGCCGGCCATCCCAAGCTTGCGGCGAATTCGATCGCCGAGCTGATCGCGCTCGCCAAGGCGCGGCCGGGCGGCCTCAACTACGGCTCGACCGGCATCGGCAATCCGCTGCACCTGACCATGGAGATGCTGAAGAACGCGGCGGGCATCGACGTCCAGGCGGTTCCTTATCGCGGCGATGCGCCGCTCAATGCCGCGCTGATCGCCGGCGAAATCCAGGTCGCTGTGGTGCCCATGGCGACGACGGTGCCGCACCTGCAGAACGGCCTGCTCAAGGCGCTGGCGGTCGGCGGCGCGGCGCGCGCGCCGGCGCTGCCCGATGTGCCGACGGTCGGCGAAACCATTCCCGGCTTCGAGTCCTCAAGCTGGCAGGGATTTTTCGTGCCAGCGAATACGCCGCGTGACGTGGTGATGACGCTTCAGCGCGAGACCGCAAAGGCGCTCAAGGCGCCGGACCTGCTCGCTCGCCTCAAGGTCGGCGGCAACGAGCCGGTCGGGAGCACCCCGGAGGAATTCGATACCCGCTTCCGGGCGGACATCGCCAAGTTCGCCAAGATCGTCAAGGACGCCCGCATCCCGACGCAGGATTGAGCCGCGGCCGTCGCGCGCGGTGAACGCATCGCCGAAGTGTCGTTGCGCTGGCTCCCGGTGTGAGGGCATCGACAGCCATAGGATAGGGCTTCGCCAAGAACTCGCCAGCCAGGTAGTGTCCTAATTTGGCTGCCGCCAGCGCGACGTTCTCCCCGCCCACGCTACGACGCCTCCAAAGAAAAACGGTGCCGGCGGTCCGTTGGCGACGGGTTCAACAACAACGGCCGGTGGCTCTTCAGATTGTTCGTGCCGGCGAACACCCCGCGCGAGATCGTCATGACGATCCAGCGCGAGACCGCAAAGGCGCTCAAGGCGCCGGACCTGATGGGGCGTCTCAAGCTCGGCGGCAACGAGCCGGTTGGGAGCACGCCTGACGAATTCGACGCCCGCTTCCGCGCCGACATCGGGTCGACCGCTATCTGTAGTTACGTAGAATTTGGCCTCGAATGAACGGGTCCGGATCGCGACCGATCAGCCGGTCGCCCGAGATCACGTCGTTCGGCTGCACTCGAACGCGCGGACCGAATCCATAATGGGGGTTCGCCTGAGTATTGTAGACTGTCGGTGCATCAGCACCCCTCCGGGAGTAGCCGGCCGCATTGGCTGCTTCGCCGACAATCGACCCGGTGAGCGCAACAATCATGCCGACGAGGCCGATCAACACCGCATATCGCGCCGCCGCCATCAATCTACTCACAGGAAGATGCCATGCCTCTGACGAGCTTCCAGCTTCGGTCAAAGCCGGGACGGCAACCGTTGCCACAGCCACCAGAATGACGAGCGTCTCCATCGTGCTTTCCGTATTACCGCGCTGAGGCTTTGACCCGTAAGATGCAGCCCCAAGCCGGACCGAGATCGTCAGGGTGATCAGATGGTCCGTATATATGTCGACTGTGAGATGTGCGCCACCAGCTTGGCCCTCGTGACCAGATTGCCGTGGTCCGGAACACTCGCGTTGAACTCGGGGTTTCTAAAGCGATCGATGCCGGAGTCTCATGTGAAGCTCTTTTCCGAATCCGCGGCGCGCGTTGCGTGACGTTGTCCGCTCCCTGAAGCGGGGTGACAGGCGGTACCCGCCGTGGCCGCCCCGGGAAGTCCCGACGGCCCCATGTTCGCACCAACGGCGTCCTCTGGCTTGACCACTATCCCCCGTCGGCGGAAACGTCTTTGGCGGCTTTGCTGCTTTTGCCGCATCATTGCCGGAAAATCGGGTCGATCTGCGCCGGCCACTGCCTTCAGCCGCGACCGGTTATGACGGGCAGACAGTGCGCGGATGAGCAGCCAAAATATCCCGAATTCCACCGCCGGAATGCTGGTCAAGCCGTTGCGCTTGCGCCGAGAGGATTGCGCCGAGAGGGTATTGCAGAAAAAACGTCCGCCGAATGCCGGCGAAACTGGTCCGCTCGGCAACTGCCGGGTCTCACCCTTTTCGACGAGCCTTGATCTCGTTGAATTTGGACAGCGCTCGTTCGAATTTGTCGTTGAAGAGCCACATCGCATTGAGAATTTCGCGGAAGGTTGCAGATGTTCTTGCCCTGTCAGCTTGCCCAAAGGTGAAAATGCTATTGTTGCGCAGATATCCCATGATCTTCGGATCGGAAATCCTATAGTTGGTCAAGTTGCCTGAACTGAGCGCGGACCTGGTCGGACTGGGAATTATCTGGATGAGCTCAAAAAGTTTCATTTGATCAACCGGATGTGGCAATGCTGTCACGATCGCCGGTATTCGCGGGAAAAGGTCCGCGTGTGCGTTCATGAGGCCGTCCCTCACCGCGGTCCAGTGATTTAGTCGATGATCCAGATTGCCAATCCTCGCCTCTTCCTTGTCGTCGCGAGCGCTCAGTGCGGGATCAAAGGCGGCGATCGACTTTTTAATCGCTGCCCATTTCCTTTGACCGTTCTGATCCTCGGATACACCTGTTTGCAGACTTCCCTTGTACGTATTCGAGCGCGCATTCCCGATGTTCTGGTTGCCGTTGGTCTCGGCAAAGAACAGGCCCACGCTGATGCGACCCGCCACGTCGGCATGTGCCGCATCGAGGCCCTTGGCTCGTCCAATAGCGGTTCCCAGGTCGACGACGTCATTGAACGGAGTATCCGAGTTTTGCGCATTGGCGGCTGGCGCCTGCATGACGTTGAAGAGATTCACGTACTCGTCGATCAGCGGCTCATTGGCGGCATCGAAATACGCCGGCGGAATCCCAAACTTGTTGGGCCTGCCGATCTTGGACGCAAGCGCGTCGGTGAGATCCTTATACGCGCTGATCATGCTATTGCGCGCAAGATAGAGTGCCTGTCCCGGCAGGTTCGGCAGCTGTTGATGCGAATTGATCTGTGCGCGCCGCTGGCTCAGGATCGCCTTAAACTGCCTTACCGCATTGTTGTATGCATCGAGCGCATTCGACTGCGATGGCGTGAGCGCGGCCGGCTGACCCTCAGCGCGGGAAATGAAGCCGAGATTGCCGATGTCGGCCGGGACGAGCGAGGCGACCGTGTTGGCGATGATATCGATGGCGTTGGACACCGGCGGCAACACCAAGAGCCCGAGAGCAAGAGCTGCGGCACGCGTCGTTGCGAGCGCTCGGGGCGCTGCCGCATCAACGATGCGCGCACCCGCGCCGACACCGGCGGCAGCAATCGAATCCAGGATCGACGGCAACGAGAGGCATCGAGCGTTCCCGCCAAACCGAGACGGCGGAGCGGCGGCATGACTTGCTGTCCCCATGGCGGTTGAAATGCCTCAGTTTTCACGAGGTACGCGCATCGGATCATAAACCAGGAGCGCGCCGCGCGCAGCCGACTCTGTCGACCAGGTTCGGAACGGGATCAAGCCGGCGGCATCCCGGTCGAGCCGCCGACCAAGTTCGATCTCGTCGTCGCTCCGACCTGTGGTACCTGCCGACGCCAGCCACCGCGGTAGCGAATGGCCCACAAGACAAGTCGCACTTGCGCAAAGATGGCCCGTTCTGGCACCGAACGATCTTGAGACACCGCTTCACGTCGACGTTCAATCGAGGATGAAATCAAGTTGTGGTCATTTCAGCCATCGTGGAAGATGGAGGCCGTCTAATCGAAGAACCTTTTATTCCGAGTCGGGAGCAATTGCCTTCGCATTGTTCTCCGCAAAATCCGGTGGCACGTCGAACGGGCCCTTTTTGAGGCCATACCGACAGCGCCAGCCGCGAAGTGAGCGAAGCTGACCATGATGGCGGTTAGGTGACACCTCACCCGACAAGGAGATGACGAGATACCGGCTATCAGGCCATTTCTCACCCATCGAGCGATAGTTAAGCGGACGTGCAAGGAAGGGCGGTTTTCTGGTCCCGGTCCGACCCAAGCCGACATCGGTATCTCCGGCCAACCGCCTCTCACTTGAGGTGAACCGCCCCCTTCCACAGCAGCATTTTGCGCCTTACGATTTCGGCATCCGCGGTTTGGAGATGTCCATGGGGCGGCAGGATTTCCTCGGCATTCTGGACCGCAGCAAAGTCGTCCCTCTCGACTTCGGCAGCGCCGAATTTCGGCAGAACGCGCACCGCCTCGTCGCCGGCTGGGCGCGGCAGCCGCCGTTCTACGTTCTCGGCGATGGCCCGCCCCAGGTGATCGTCGGGCGCTACGCCGACGTTCACGAGGTCTTTTCGGACGCCGAACGGTTTGCGTCGCGACTGCCGAAGGGGCCGGGCTACGAGCAGTACGACAAATTCATGGGCTTCCCGTTCCTCACCCAGATGGACGGCGAGCAGCACGCGCGACTGCGCCGGCTGCTGATGCCGGCATTCTCCTCGCGCCGCATGGCGCAGATGGAGTTGAGCATCACCGCCATCGTTGAAGCCATGCTCGACGATATCGAGCGGCAGGGGCCTGCGTTCGATGCCATGGCGCAATACGGCGCCAAGCTCGTGGTCGGCGCGCTGGTGACCACCATGATGGGGTTGAACGAGGAGCGGCGACAAATCCTGCTCGACTACCAGGACATGCTGCCGCTCGCCACCGCGATCAAGCCCGGGCAACCCTATCCGCCGGAATGCCAGCGCGCGACCACGCGCGCGGCGGATCTTGTGCGCGACGTCATCGCCGAGCGCCGCGCGGGTCTGCGCTCCGATTTCATCAACGATCTCGTCCAGGCGCGAGACCAGGGCGACAAGCTGAGCGACCAGGAACTGTTCGGCATGATCTTCGGGCTGTTCGGCGCGCTTGCCGCCACCAGCCGCTCGGCCGGCGGCGCGCTCTATACGCTCTACACCCACACCGATCAGCTCGCGCAGTTGATCCGTGACCCCGGGCTGATCCCCGACGCCATCGAGGAATGCCTGCGCATCGCCAGCAACGGCTACTTCACCTTCGCGCGCATCGCAACCCGCGACACGGAGGTCGGCGGCACCGCGATCCGCAACGGCATGATCGTGCGGCCGTCGCCGCTTGCGGCCAATTACGATCCCACCGTGTTTCCCGATCCGCTCCGCTTCGATATTCATCGCAAGCCAAAGCGGATACTCTCCTTCGCCGTCGGCCCGCATCATTGCGTCGGCAACATCCTCGGCCGCACCACCATCACGATCGCGATCCGCCGGCTGCTCGCGCGCTTTCCGGACGCCAGGCTTGCCGACCCTGACTTCGTGCCCGTCTACGGCGGCTCGGTCGGCGAGCTGCGCCTGCAAAGCCTGCCGATGAGGGTCCAATGAGCCCGGTCCTGCCCCGAATCTTGCTGGCCGTCCTCGTCGCCGGCTCATGCCTGCCGTGGCCGGCGCGCGCGCAGCCGCAATATCCCAGCGAGCCCATCAAGCTGATCGTGCCCTATGCCCCGGGCGGGGTGCCGGACACGACCGCGCGCCTGCTCGCACAGAAGCTTCAGGACCGTGTCGGCCAGACCGTGGTGGTGGAGAACCGCGCCGGCGGCAACGGCAGCATCGCGGCCGGCGTGATTGCCGCCGCGCCGGCGGACGGCACCACGTTCCTCGTCGTCGACACCACGCTTCTGTCGGTCAGCCCCTTGTTCATCAGCCAGCTATCCTACGATCCGCGGAAGGATTTCGTGCCGATCGCGGCGCTGGCGCGAACGCCGCTGTTTCTCGCGGTGAGCGCGGACACGCCGATCAAGACGCTCCAGGAGTTCATCGACTATGCCAAGGCCCATCCCGGGGAGCTCAACTACGGCTCGGCCGGCATCGGCAGCACCCATCATTTGACCATGGAGGCAATGAAGTCGGCGCTGCATCTCGACATCACTCACGTGCCCTATCGGGGGACCAGCCAGGCCGTGCCGGCGCTGCTCGGCAATCACGTGCAGGTGCTGTGGGCGTCCTATCCCAATCTCAAGGCCGGCGTCGAAGGCGGCAAGATCAGGCTCCTGGCCAACAACGGTCTCGGGCGCTCGCCGCTGCTGCCGCAGCTTCCGCCGCTGGCCGATATCATCCCGGGTTTCGACATGGTCAGCGTGATCGGCGTCTACGGCCGCGCCGGCACGCCGGAGCCGATCGTCCGCAAGATCGCGGCTGACGCCAGCGCCATCATGCGGGAGCCCGAAATGAAGTCGGCGTTGGCGCCGCTGGGCATGGAGCCGGTGGGCGAGGGGCCGGGACCATTCGCGAAAATGATCGCGCAGGAGGTCAGCTCGATCACCAAAGTGGTCGAGAGCGTCGGCCTCAAGCCAAAATGAAAGCGACAACGTTGCCCCGTCGGGACGGGCGCGGCCTTCGGACACAAGTCTGACATTGTCGAAGAATAAAAGGGCGACATCAAATCCACGGTTTGTTACGATCCCGCCGAACGACAACTCCCACTCTCAATTTCAAAGGAGAAAAAATGTCGAACCATTTCACCGGACTCAGTCTCGGCCCGCCGCTCGGCGACCAAAGGCTCGACCTCTGCGACCTCTACGCGTTCCAGGCGCCTGCGGATCCGTCGCGAACCGTCATCATCCTCAATGCAAATCCGACCGCCGACGCGCTCCATCCCGACGCCATCTACCGCCTCAACATCGACAACAACGGCGACTGCCTCACCGACATCGCGTTCAGCTACGTGTTCTCGAAGCCGCAGAACGGCAAGCAGACTGTCAGCGTCTTCATGGCAAAAGGCGAGGAATCCCGCTCCCCCGAAGCGGTCGGGACGAAGATCATCGCCGATGCCGAGGTCTCGTTCGGCCCCAAGCCCAACATCGTCAAGGCCGGCAGTATTACGTTCTTCGCCGGCAGCCGCAGCGACGCGTTCTTCTTCGATTTTGACGGCATCAAGAATCTGTTCGACACCCGCGGCGGCAGAAACTTCACCGCGCCGCACCTGGGCGGCAAGTCGCCATGGACCGGCGTGGATTCGAATACGCAAGCCAATGTGTTCTCGACGGTGATCGAGCTGCCGACGAGCGAGCTCGGCGCCAAGCCCGAGATCCGGATCTGGGGACGCTGCAGCGTGCGCCGCGACGGCAAGCTCCTCCATGTCGATCGCGCTGGCCACCCGAGCGTCAGCAGCTTCTTCAACACCGACGACACCAAGGAGGAATACAACGCCAGCGAGCCTGTCAACGATCGCAAGCGCTGGACCGATATGTTCGTCCACCTGATGGGGCACACCGGCAATTACACCCGCGAAGAAGCAATCGCCGCGATCGACAAGGATCGCATCCTGCCCGATATGCTGCCCTTCGATACATCCAAGCCCGCGAAGTACCCCAACGGTCGCGTCTTCACCGACGATGTGATCGATCACCGCCTCGCCTTCCTCTCCAAGGGCGACATTCCTCCCGACGGCCTCAAGCCGCACACCGACATTCTCAAAGAGTTCCCGTACATCGGCACGCCGCATCAGAAGCAGGGCTAGAGCACGTCCCGTTCGACTTGATGCAGAACATGCAGCGTACTCGGTGCGCTCCCCTCCCCACGAAACCCGGGCCTGCCCGGGTTTCGCGTTTGAGTGCACAAGTCGGGCAAGCCCGACTTGTGATGGGGAGGGGTTGGGGGTGGGGGTCGCGAGATTGACGCACTCGCGTTGCCATACGCGCTACCCCCCTCCCCAGCCCTCCCCCAACGCAAGTCGGGCCTGCCCGACTTGCGCAAGAATAAGCCGCGACCCGGGCAAGCCCGGGGCGCGTGGGGAGGGAGCAGACCGAATTTGCCGCCCGATTGATCCCATCTGACCGGAATTCGGGCTAGCGGCGGAGTGTCGTTGAAGGGTGAGTCGGACGTCGTGTTTGAGCCGATGATCTGTCGGCAAACTCGGTGGCGCTGTCATCGAACCGCACAGCCAGGCGCCGTTGCCGGGTCAAGCCCGGCAATGACGACGGGACGCGCGGCGAAGTCGGCCGGCGGCCATCAGTCGATGACGACCCATGCCGGCGCGTGGTCGCTCGCACCGTCCTCGCCGCGCACGCTTCGATCGACGCCGGCGCTTTTCAGGCGCAACGCAATCGATGGGCTCAGCAGCAGATGATCGAGCCGCAGTCCGGCGTCGCGCGCGTAGCGGTTTCGCAGATAGTGCCAGAATGTATAGACGCGCTCGTCGGGGTGCAGCGCGCGGATCGCATCCGTCCATCCTTGCTTGACCAGACGGGCGTAGGCGGCGCGGCTGGCGGGCTGCACCAAGGCGTCGTTCTTCCACGAGGTGGTCGGATAGATATCGATGTCCGTCGGTGCGACATTGTAGTCGCCGGCCAGCACGACCGGAATCTCCTCGCGCAGCAGTTTGCGTGCATGTGAGGCCAGCCGCTTGAACCACGCCAGCTTGTAATCGAATTTCGGCCCCGGCTGCGGATTTCCGTTCGGCAGATAGATGCAGCCGACGATGATGCCGCCGACCGCCGCTTCGATGTAGCGGCTCTGTTGGTCGGCGGGATCGCCAGGCAGGCTCGTTCGAGTGACGATCGGCTCGGCCCGCCGCGTCAGAATGGCGACGCCATTCCACGTCTTCTGCCCACGCCAAACCGCGTGATAACCCGCGCGCTTGACGGCCCCTGCCGGAAACTCGGCGTCGGTGCATTTGAGTTCCTGGAGGCAGACGATGTCCGGCTTCGCCGCCTCGAGCCATCCGAGCAGGTTGGGCAAGCGGCGGTTGATGTTGTTGATGTTGAAGGTCGCGATCTTCATGCGGGCCCGCCGGTCATCCCGAACGCGCTCTGTCCACCCTGGGGACGCTTTCCTCCCGTCCGAAGACGGACCGCCCGCCGAGCGAGTGATTGAAGGACGAGGTCCGGCTTGTCCAGAAGCGCGCAGCGACTTTCAACTTCGATGACAGCAGACAACCGTCCGGGTCAGCCGCCCGCGGGGTTGGGGTTGCGCCAGGCTCGTTCGAAGGGCAGCCGCCAGGCATGGGGGGCGACCAGCTGATGCACCGATTTCGGCCCCCACGCACCGGGAGGATAAAGCCGAACCGGCGGCGGTGCGTCGAGCAGCGGCATCGACACCTCCCAAAGCCGCTCGATGCCCTCGGCGGTCGTGAACAGGGTATGGTCGCCGCGCATGGCATCGAGGATCAGGCGCTCATAGGCTTCGAGCACATCGCCGACCATGCCCGTTTCGTGCATGGCGAACTGCAGGCTCAGCTTGTCCAGCCGCATGCCCGGGCCGGGCCGCTTGCCGTAGAACGACAGTGACATCTTCGCGGCATCGGCCAGATCGAACGTCAGATGGTCGGGGCCTTGCGCGCCGACGCCCGACCCCGCGGGGAACATGCTCTTGGGCGGTTCCCGGAAGGCGATGGAAATGATCCGTTGGCCTTCCGCGAGCCGCTTGCCCGTGCGGAGGAAGAACGGCACGCCGGCCCAGCGCCAATTGTCGATCGAGCACTTCAACGCGATGAATGTTTCGGTATCGGACTCCGGGTCGACGCCCTCCTCGGACCGATATCCCGTGTATTGTCCGCGGACGACATCCTTCGGGTCGATCGGCAGCATGCTGCGAAAGACCTTGTTCTTTTCCTCGCTGATGGGCGCCGGCTCCAACGCCGTCGGCGGCTCCATCGCCATGAATGCGAGAATCTGGAACAGGTGGGTGACCACCATGTCGCGATACGCCCCGGTCGCCTCGTAGAACGCGGCACGCATGCCGAGCCCGAGCGTCTCCGGCACGTCGATCTGCACATGATCGATGAAGTTGCGGTTCCAGATCGGCTCGAACAACCCGTTGGCAAAGCGGAAGGCGAGGATGTTTTGCGCCGGTTCCTTGCCCAGGAAGTGGTCGATCCGGAAGATCTGATCTTCGGAAAACACCTCGTGCAGCTTGGCGTTCAGCGCGACCGCGGTCGCCAGATCCGTGCCGAACGGCTTTTCCATGATGATCCGGGACCGCTCGACGAGGTCGGCATCCGCCAGCAGGCGCACCGCCGACAAGGCCGCATTGGGCGGCACGCTGAGATAGTGCACACGGCGACTCTCCTTGCCCAGTTTCCGCTCCGCCGCTTCCACCGCCGCTTTGAGGGCGTGAGCGCCCGCGCCGATCGGCACGTAGTCCAGCGACTCGGCAAAGGCGGCCCAGTCGGCCTCCTTCACTTTTCGACTGGAGAATTGATCGAGCGCCGCTCGCGCGATCTTGCGGAAGCCGTCGGCGTCGATTTGATCCAGCGAGACGCCGATGATTCGGCAACCAGGAATGAACCCGGCGCTCGACAGGTGGAACAGGCCGGGCAACAGCTTCCGTTGAGACAGGTCGCCTGTGGCACCCACGAGGACAACGACCTGCGAATGTTTGGGACCAACCCCAAGAGGAATTTTTCCCACCCTTACCCATCCCGTCCTGGTGTCCCGAACCCGAAGTTCGCGCACATTGCGCGGCAAGTTCAATCGGCGAACTTCGGGTTCAAAGGGGCACTGGAATCATAGAGTTGCTGGTGGTCCTTCAATTCCGAAGTTCGCATCGTAAGGTGCCGCGAGCGCTGGCGAACTTCGGAATTGGACCACCGGTGATGCCCGAGCCGAGCCGTTGGCCGAGTTTAGCCCATATTCATTCTGGAATGCCCGCGACAGCGTGCAAGATTTTTCGGCTAGACGAGCCACCTTTTTGTGCGGGCCGCGCAATTCAGCATTCATCTGCGTAGCGACGAGCATTCGAAGGAAAGCAAATCCGCTGTGCTGCGCTTGATTGTCGGCCGGGCATGTCCGCCTCACAAGCACCACGTCGATTTCCGGCAGTGTCATTTACAATGTAGTCCCGTCAACTGGTCATACCGGCACTTTGAAGCCGAGCTGATATTCCGCCAGCTCTGATCAGCCGTGTCGTACGTCATGCTTACGGACTGCGGTCCGGGCCGTACTCGTCACCGATGCGTGGGTGATGGCCATCTTCCGCCATCTTCCGCCATCTCCCGTAAACCTGTCTGCGCCGGAGCGCGCTTACGCCCGTGGGACGGACTTTTCCGGCACGCGCCCCCCATCGACGGAATTGCCAACATCGCCCCGAAAGCCCATATTCCGGCGCAGGATAAAGCCATCACGGAGGCCGCCCATGGACATTCAAGGTCTCGGCTATGTCGGCGTTCGCGCAAAGTCGCTCGAGGACTGGACGAGCTTCGGCACCAGATTTCTCGGCATGCAGCTCGTGGACAAGAGCGCAAAGAGCCTGGCGCTGCGGATGGACGACCGCAAGCAGCGCGTCATGGTCGGCGAAGACGGCGGCGAGGGCGTCGCCTTCTTCGGCTGGGAGGTGGCGGACGCCGCGGCGCTCAACGATTTCGCGGCACGCCTGGAGAAAGCCGGCGTGCAGGTGGCGCGCGGCTCGCGCGCGCTCGCCGACGAGCGGCGGGTGAAGGACCTCGTCGTGCTCGCCGATCCGCTCGGCAACCGGATCGAAATCTTCCACGGCGCCGAGACCGCGAACGATCCGTTCAAGCCCGGCCGCTCGATCTCGGGCTTCCGCACCGGGCCGCTCGGCATGGGTCATGCCGTGCTGCACGTCAAGGACATCAATGACGCGGTACCGTTCTATCGCGACGTGCTGGGCTTCCGGCTCTCCGACTACATGCTGCGGCCGTTCAACGCCTATTTCTTCCATGCCAATCCGCGCCACCACTCCATCGCCTTCATCGAGACCGGCCGCAATGCCACGCATCATCTGATGGTGGAGCTGTTCAGCCTCGACGACGTCGGGCAGTGCTACGACCTGGCGCTGGGGGAAGAAGGCCGCATCGGCGTCACGCTCGGCCGTCACATCAACGACGAGGTCACCTCGTTCTATTCGAATTCGCCCTCGGGTTTCATGGTCGAGTACGGCTGGGGCGGGCGCGTCATCGACGTCGACAACTGGCAGACCGAGGAAGTCACCTGGGGCCCCAGCATGTGGGGCCACGACCGCCTGTGGATGACGCCGGAAAAGCGCGCCGAGGCGCGGGCGATCCGCATCGAGGCCGCCGCCACCGGACTGCGCAAACCGGTGAACGTGATCGAGGGCAATTACAAGCTCGCACCCGGCGTCTGTCCCTGGTGGGACGGCGTGCTGCGGGGCGAAGCGGCGGAGTGACCGTGCCGATGCGCTAGCTGGGGGCGCTGGTCTTGCCCTCATGCTGAGGAGCGCCGTCAGGCGCGTCTCGAAGCATGAGGGCCACCGCAGCAGGGCTTGCATGCTGCGCACTTGATGCCGGGCCGCCCCATCCTTCGAGACGCTCGCACCGCAGCCAAGCTTGCAGGCTGCGCAAAGTTGCTGCGTGCTCGCTCCTCAGGATGAGGGCGGAATAGAGACCTCCCTCGCCCTCATACCGCTCCAGGCCGTGGCCGCACCGCTCCACTTCGTTTCGCGTTGCACCGTATCCGGGAGACGATCGCCCCTTATGTCAACGCCGAGGGGGCCTTCTCTCCCTTAACGCCTCCTCTCCGCCGCATTTTGCTGTTCTTTATCGTTCAAAACGAATCAGAATGGGTTGGGGGAACAGTAAATGAGTTGTTCGGCAGCCGCCGCGAAGCGCGTCCAGTACGCCGCGCTACCTTACCGGTTGATGGGCAAGTCCCGCACCGAAGTGATGCTGGTCACGTCGCTCGGGACGCGACGCTGGATCATCCCCAAGGGCTGGCCGCAGAAGGGCAGGGCGCCGCATCATTCCGCCGCGCGCGAAGCTTTCGAAGAGGCCGGCGTCGTAGGCGTGGTTCACCGCCGCCCGGTCGGATCGTTTCCATATCAAAAGCGCCTCAAGAACGGCGGCGTCGTCGACTGCGAAGTGGAGGTCTACGCGCTCAGGGTCCTGCGGCAGAGCAAGCAATGGCCGGAAAGCCGAGAGCGCAAAGTCAAGTGGGTGTCCGCCAAGGAAGCGGCCGAAACGGTCGAGGAGCCCAAGCTGAGCACGATCATCCGCCGCTGGGCACCCAGGTCCGGCGACTGACGCAAACCCCGACTGCGCGTGCGGCCGCGTGGAGACGTCGTCGCTGGCGGCCGGGGAAACGTTCGCTGGCGAAGGGTGGGAAGTGTCGCTTGCCGCTACTTGCCGCGGCCGGCGGTGGCCAGGATCAGATCTGCGATCTCCTGCGGGTGGGAGACCAGGGAAAGATGACCCGCCTCCAGCTCCACGGTTGTCGCTTTCATGCGTGATGCCAGGAATTGTTCGAGGTCGGGCGATATCGTCTGATCGAGTTTCGAGACCGCATACCAACTCGGTTTCGTGCGCCAAGCAGCCATTGTGGTTTTCCCGCCGAACAGCGCGGCGGCGGCGGGTTCTTGTACGGCATAAAGGACTTCCGCCTTTTCGCGCGCGACACCGTTGGCGAAATATTTGAGAAAGGCGTCCTCGGAAAGAGTGGTGAAGCCATCGTGTTCCTGGACGCCTGCCCGCACCGGCATGGTGGGAAACTTTCCGGACAGGGCGACGAAATCCTCCTCCGCATCGGGCGCCCGCGCGGCGACATAGACCAGCGCCGTGACCTTCGGGTCCACGCCCGTTTCGCTGATGACGGTGCCGCCCCAGGAATGGGCGACCAGCACGGTCGGTCCATCCTGCAGCGCCAATGCGCGGCGTGTCGCGGCGACGGAATCGGCGAGCGATGTCAGTGGATTTTGCACCGCGGTGACATGCAGCCCGGCGGCCTGGAGGCGGGGAATGACCTCGGCCCAGCTGGAGCCGTCCGCCCACGCCCCGTGCACCAGCACCACATTGCGCGCTGCCGCCGGCTTGGCGATCTGCGCCTGCGCCTGCGCGGCAAAGAGCGTCGCCGAAAGCATGGCGATGGCGACCACCGTCAATGTCCGTGATGCTTTCATCTGACGAACCCCCATGATCAAGGATCGGTGTCGGAGCGTGTTGCTCCATTGATCAGATGTCCGCCAGATACGGCCTTGCGGACGCCGGAGATTGTATCCGCCGGCGAAGGCGCCGCTCACCGAGGATTGCTGCTGTTACGCCATTCTTGCCGTTTCATAGCCCGTCTTCGCGCGCGAGTGCGCTCCCCCTCCCCCTTGTCGGGAGGGGGAGCGGACCGAGTTTTGCCGCCCGGGCTGATTCCATTCGGCGGGATGCGCGCCAAGTGCTCGGCAGGCCGCCTCAGGCGGCGATCTTCACGTATTCGAAGTCGCCCGGCTTGTTGTCGATGCCGACGCGCGGCGGCGCGATCCAGCTCGCGAACTGGCCGGGCTCGGTGACCGGGCGCATCAGGCTCTGGATGAAGTCGCCGTCGTCCTTCGACGGCAGCCACTCGTCTTTTCGCTTGCTCCAGGTCGCGGCGTCGACCAGTTCGCCGGTCGGGGACGCCTTGATGTCCTTGAACTCGCCGATCTCCCGGTGGAACGCCACGTGCGGCAGCTGGAATTGAAAGTTCACGCCGGTCCGCTCGATGATCTTGTTCCAGCGGTCGAGGCCGCGCTGGCAGTCGGCGGTGTAGTCGTCGCGCAGCCGCATGTTGATGGCGGTGAGCGCCGGCTCGTCCACGCGCTTGATCTCGCCGTCGACCAGCTTGAGCACCGGATAGGTCGAGTGCTCGAGCCGGTGGTCGTCCTCGATCTTGGTCTCCTGGTAGCGGCCCTTGAGACTGGCGTTGAACGCGTTCGCGGCGTTGGTCGAGACCTCGGAGCCGAACAGATCGAGCGACAGCGTGTAGTGCAGGTTGAGCTTCTTCTGCATGGTCGGAAGATCGATGACGCCCAGGTCGCGGACCTTGCCGATGTCGTTCGGGTCCTCGATGCCGGCCGCCTTCATCGCCTCGCAGGTGCGCTGGATGGTGCGGCCGATGCCGGTCTCGCCCACGAACATGTGGTGCGCCTCCTCGGTGAGCATGAAGCGGCAGGTGCGCGAGAGCGGATCAAAGCCGGATTGCGCGAGGCTTTCGAGCTGCATCTTGCCGTCGCGGTCGGTGAAGAAGGTAAACATGTGGAAGGAGAGCCAGTCGGGCGTCGCCTCGTTGAAGGCGCCGAGCATGCGCGGCTTGTCGGCGTCGCCAGAGCGGCGCTGCAGCAGCTCTTCGGCCTCCTCGCGGCCGTCGCGGCCGAAATATTTCTGCAGGATGTAGACCATGGCCCAGAGATGGCGGCCTTCCTCGACATTGACCTGGAAGACGTTGCGCATGTCGTAGAGCGAAGGCGCGGTCTTGCCGAGGTGGCGCTGCTGCTCGACCGAGGCGGGCTCGGTGTCGCCCTGGATGACGACGAGGCGGCGCAGCATGGCGCGATACTCGCCCGGGACCTCCTGCCAGACGGGCTCGCCGTAGTGGTGGCCGAAGGGAATCTTGCGGCCCTCCTCATGCGGCGCGAGCAAGATGCCCCAGCGGTATTCCGGCATCTTCACGTAGTCGAACTTGGCCCAGCCCTTGGGATCGACCGACACCGCGGTGCGCAGATAGACCAGCGCCTCCTGGAAGCCCACCGGCCCCATGGTCTTCCACCAGTCGATGTAGCCGGGATGCCAGCCCTCGAGCGCGCGCAACACCTGGCGGTCCTCGGTGAGATTGACGTTGTTCGGGATCTTGGTCGAGTAATCGACGTTGACGATGTCACTCATGGGAGACTCCTATTATTCTTGCCGTGTCGGTTAAGCGCGTGTCCCGGCCGAGCGCGCCTCTTGCGCGCGCGAGCCGGGAGCCAGGGGCCCACGGCAAGCCGCACGACAACATTGCGCTGCGCGAGTCTTGCGCTGGGTCCCGGATCTCGTTCCGCTCGCGCAAGCGCGCGCGCTGCACTCGTCCGGGACACGGCCTATGCAGTTTCGCCGAGAGGACACCATCACGCTCTCCGCGTATCGAATGCCGGCTTCTGGCCGGTGCCGTAGCGCCTGAGCGCGCCCGCCTCGCCGACGGCGTTGGGGCGCTGGAAGATCCAGTTCTGCCAGGCGGTGAGGCGGGCGAAGATTTTCGATTCCATGGTCTCGGGCCCGCCGAAGCGCAGATTGGCTTCAAGCCCGGTGAGGCCGTCGGGAGAAAAGCTCGCGCGCTCCTCCAGGAACACGCGGATCTCGTCCTCCCAGTCGATGTCGTCGAGCGCAAAGGTGACGAGGCCCAGTTCCGCGGCCGCATCGGCATCGAGCATCCGCCCGATCGCGCCCTTCGCCTTGTCGAGATCGGCGGGGTCGGCGAGGAACCGGCTCGCGAGCCGCGAAAGCCCGTTCGACATCGGATAAGCGCCGAAATTGACCTCGGCGAGGCCGAGCGCCGCCGGCGGTTTGTTGTCACCCGCGAGCTTCCCGATCAGCATGTAGGAGCGGTCGCTCGCGAATACGAGCTCGGCCATCGTGCCGGCAAAGCACGAGCCGGGCTCGACCAGGGCGACGAGCGAGCGCGACGTGAGATCGACGCGCTTGAGCGTGCGCTTCCACAGCCCCCTGATCTCGCGCGCGAGCCAATGGTCCTTGTTGGCGTCGAGGAAGCGGTCGTAGGCCAGCACCTGCGCCGGATCGCCCGACGATTTGAACACGATCGCCGCGACGTCGAACTCGTTGGCGCGGATGTCGAGGATGGCGTCGTCGAGCTCGCGCGCGAGCTTGAGCGGCCAGAACTGCGCGCCCTGCTCCGCCATGGCATCGGCGGACGCCGGCGGGGAAGCCTCGGGACCACGCAGCGTGATGGTCGCGAGCCGCGCGCGCGCCGACGAGCCATCTTGGCGAGTGTCATCAGCGCGTTCACGCGCGTCTTCCGACGCGCTATGCGCGCGCACTTCAGAGTGGCCGCGCTGGCCGCTCGCTTCGCTCGCCAGCGCGGCCGCGCGCCGGAACTCGACCGACAGCGTTCCGTAGTCGACGCCGTCGGCGGAGCGCTCGCGCTTGAGCGGCGCGAGCGCGATGCCCTTGAGCGCGACGGCCGTTTGCGCGACGCCTTTGGCGCCGGCGGCACGGCGCGACCTTGCGGCGAATTCCCGCGCGCGTCGTGCCACCGTCTCCTCGAGCTTGGAGCCCGGCACCACCTCGTCAACCAGGCGCCAGTCCACCGCGCGCTTGCCCTTGATGCCCTCCTCGGTGGTGCAGAACACGTCGGCGCGGTCGCGCCGCACCTTGCGCTTGTCGGTGACGCGGGTGAGCCCGCCGGTGCCGGGCAGCACGGCGAGCAGCGGCAGTTCCGGCAGCGAGACTGCGGAGGAGCCGTCGTCGATCAGCATGATGTGATCGGCGGCGAGCGCAAGCTCGTAGCCGCCGCCCGCCGCGGTGCCGTTGATCACGCAAATGGTGGCGAGCCCCGAATTTTCGCTCGCGTCCTCGATGCCGTTGCGGGTCTCGTTGGTGAACTTGCAGAAATTGACCTTGTGGGCATGGGAGGCGCCCGCGAGCATGCGGATATTGGCGCCGGCGCAGAACACGCGCGGCTTGCCCGAGCGCAACAGGATGACTTTCACCTCCGGGTGCTCGAAGCGCAGCCGCTCGATGGCGTCGGCGAGCTCGATGTCGACGCCGAGGTCGTAGGAATTGAGCTTGAGCTCGTAGCCCTCGAACAGCGTGCCCTTCTCGTCGACGTCCAGCAGAAGCGTCGCGACGTCGCCGTCGACCTTGAGCTTCCAGTGACGGTATTTCGACGGATCGGTCTGAAAGTCGATCCGGCTCTTGCCGTTGCTCAGTTTGCGCTCTGCCTCGGCCATGGAATCCTCACAAGAGTTCATCATTGAGCCGGGCCGCGGTTTCCGGCTCGCGCCATTTGTGCCCTCTCCCCTCGCGGGAGAGGGCTCGAAGACGGCGCAACGAATCGTGATGGGTGAGGGGCTTTTTTTGCGCGACGACGCAGTTCGCGCGAAGACCCCCCTCACCCATTCTTTTGCGCTGAAAAACCGAGCAGCCCTCTCCCGCGAGGGGAGAGGGCGCAACGGCGATCGCCGCGCCTGTGGCACTGATGTGCAGGCATCTCATCGCAATACCCATCAAGACTTCCTTGTGTCGTCATTCACCGGCTTATGGCGACCGAACTCGGGCAGGCCGGAGTTCGGTGTGTGCCGCGAGATCGCCCTCGTGGTGATCGCGCAGCAGCCGGTTGGCGAAGTCGGCGATCGCGCGCAGGGTCGCCGCCGGCGCCTCGCGGTGGGGCACGTGCCGGGTGTTCGGCAACAGCACGACCTCGACCGGGCAATAGCACTCCCGCTGCGCCATCTCGATCTGTCCGACGGTGCCATATTGGTCGTTCTCGCCCTGCACGATCAGGATCGGCACGCGGATATGGGCGAGGGCATCGCTGAGATCCCAGTTGCGGAACCCGGGATCGAGCCAGGGGCCGCACCAGTTGTGGAAGGCGTTGTCCGGGTCGGCGTGCAAGCGCGAAAGCTTGACGCGCAACGGCCCGGCCTCGAACGCCGCCTTGGCGCGAACGATCTCCGCGATGTTCATGTCCTCGGTGAAGAAGTGCGGCGCCATCAACGCGAGCCCACGCACGCGGTGGTCCTGGATGCTGCCGGCATAGATCGCGGCAATGGATGCCCCGTCGCTGTGGCCGACGAGAAGTCCGCGCCGGAAGCCGATGGCGTCGAGCACGCGCGGCAACACCTCGCGCGCCTCGTCATGCATGAACGAGACCGGGCGCGGCAATTTCGACGGCGAGGAGCGGCCATAGCCCGCGCGCGAATAGGCGAACACGCCGGCGCCGGTGGCGGCCGCGAGCTCATCCGCAAAGCTGTTCCACACCGCGACCGAGCCGAGGCCCTCGTGCAGCAACACGAGCGTCGGCGCCCGATCCGGCCGCGGACCGATCATGCGGTATTCGAGCCGCATTTCGCCAAGATCGAGCAAGCCTGCGTCGGCGAGATTCATGGATCTTCGTGTCGCTCCAGGTTTGGCCTCTGTCATGCCCGGGCTTGACCCGGGGGCGCTAAGTTTAAGAGGCGTATCCCGGGCGCAGCGCAGCATGAAGCGAAGCGGAATGACGCGCTGCAGACCCGGGATCGTTACGCACACCGCCTTCGCGACGGTCCCGGATCAGCGGTGCACCGCTTCGCTACGCTCGCGCTGCACCGCATCCGGGACACAGGCGTCATTGCTTTGCTCCGTCCGTATAACTCGCAACGATGCGCACGAGTTTCTCGAAACTGCCTTCGACCGTGTCGCCCGAGGTATCGAGCTCGGCCCCCGCGCGCGCATAGTCGGCGCGACGCGCGTCGAGGATGGCGACGAGGTCGGCCATCGCCTCGCGGTTCTGCGCCATGGGGCGGAAGTCGCCCTGCTCCATCACCCGGCTCATGTGCTCCTCGGGCCGCGCCTTGGTCCAGACGGTGTGGGTGCGGCGCAGAAGGAGCGCATAGGTTTCCGAATTCGACACGATGCCGCCGGCGGTCGCGATCACGGCCGCTTCGTGCTCGTCGATGACGCGCTCGAGGCACGCGCGCTCGTAACGACGAAAGGTGGCAAGCCCGGCCATCTCGATCAGATCGGGAATGCGCGCGCCGTAGTCCTGCTCGACCAGACGGTCGAGCTCGATGAAGGGGCAGCCGAGCCCATCCGCAAGCCGCCGACCGAGCGTCGATTTGCCGGCGCCGCGCAGTCCGACCAAAGCGATGCGCCGCCCGCGGTCGGTGGCGGCATCCGGTGCGGCATGGCGCTCGATCAGCTCGGCCAGCGCGGGAAGCTCCGCCGGCGCCAGGCGCCCGAGGAGATCGAGGATGTGGGTCATCGCCGCGGCGCGCCCGTTGCCACGGGGCAACAGCTCGATGATCGGAACGTCGAGCGCTTGCGCGATCGATTTAAGGACGATCACGGAAGGGTTGCCCTGCCCGCTCTCGATCTGCGCGAGGTAGCGCTCCGAGGTGTCGGAATCCTGCGCGAGCCGGCGCCGCGTCAGGCCGCGCTTCGCGCGGGCAAGCCGCACCAGCCTTCCGATGGCGGCGATGAATGCCGCATGGTCCGCGCGCGCCGCTTGCGGCTCACGCTGCACGCTCGCTTTCGATTTTGCCTTGGCTTCGGGCACGATACCCCATCGTCGGCATTATAATTCATGCAGTATAATGCATACACCGATGGCGGTCAATCTGCCCCGAACCCGTTGGCCCACAGCGCATCCAGCCTGGAAACCGCGGCGGCCGGCAGCGGCCCCTGCGCGAGCGCCGCGAGCGCGGCCTCGAGCTGCGCGATTTCGGTGATGCCGATCACCCGCGTCGCCAGATCCTCGTTCCCGAGCACGAAGCGCAACGCCGCCTGCGCCGGCGCGCCACAGGCGTCTCCCAGCGCCGCGCGCACCGCGGCGGCGCAGCGCACCTCGTTGTCCAGATCGGTACCCGCGGTCATCACGAACAGCCGATCGGGCCGTGCCGGGCTGGCCAGGACTCCCCCGGCCCAGACGCGGATATTCAAGACGCCCATGTTGCGCCGGCGGCATGCCGCCAGGATGCCGGAGAAGTCCTGCCCGCCCCGCCACCCCGCGGGCACGCGCGGCCAGGCGGCGCTCGGATTGATGGCGTTGTAGTAGACCTGCGCCGTATCGAAGCGGCCGCTGCCGATCACGTCGAGACAGGCCCTGGTGTCGCCGGCGGCCGTCATGCCGGCGGCATGAATGAGCCCCTCCCCCTTGAGCCGATCGAACGTGTCGGCGACGCCGCCCCGGCCGAGCACCTGCTCCGGCATCAGCGCGATACGCTCGCCCACGCCCGCGCCGAGATGATTGTGCAGCTGGAACAGGGCGACCCGATCGGACCGCAAGCGGCGCAGGCTCTGCTCCAGGCTGCGCTCGATGGCGCCTCGAATGTCGCCGGTATCCCCGGCTTCGAGCCGCACCTTGGTGGAGACATGCGGCCGCGGCGAAAGCTCCCGCAGATGGCGCCCGATCGTCTCCTCCGAAACGCCGTTGCCGTAGACCGGCGCAGTGTCGATCCAGTTGATGCCGGCCGCCACCGCGCGGGCGAGCGCGGCGGCGCGAGTTGCTTCATCGGCATTGATCAAAATGCCGCCGGTGACGCCGCCGCCGAACGCCAGCTCGGATATTTCCAGCCCGGTGCATCCGAGCAAGGTCTTGCGCATTGCCTTCGCTTGCATCCGTTGAATAACCTCGATGTGTAGGTTGGGTTGGCAGCAGCCCCCAACGCCGGAAATTCCTGCTGTATCGTCATTCCGCGCGTAACCCAACATCCGCGCCGAGACCTGTCGGGTTACGCGCGGAACGACGTCGCAGCACAAATTGCAGCCGCGCGGGCCGCGCTATCCCAACCTACGTGCCGCTCCTATTCCACCCTTATCCTGAGGAGCGCGCGCAACACGCCAGCTCGGCGATACCGGACTGGCCCTCATGCTTCGAGACGCGTGCTTCGCACGCTCCTCAGCACGAGGCCGATTGCAGGGCGTCATTACCGCGAGCTCTCGGCGCGCAGCTTGAAACGCTGGATCTTGCCGGTCGCGGTCTTCGGAAGGTCGGCGCGAAATTCGATCCAGCGCGGATATTTGTAGGGCGCGAGCGCGGTCTTGACGTGATCCTGCAGCGCGCACGCCAGCGCGTCGCAGGCCTTGTCGGCCGCCTTGAGCACCACGAAGGCCTTGGGCTTGATCAGGTCCTCCTCGTCCGGCCAGGCGACGACCGCGGCCTCCAGCACGTCGGGATGGGTGCAGAGCGCGCCTTCGACCTCGAACGGCGAGACATAGATGCCGCCGACCTTGAGCATGTCGTCGCGCCGCCCGCAATAGACGTAGTAGCCGCCCTCATCCTCCACGTATTTGTCGCCCGAGCGCGTCCATTCGCCCAGGAAGGTCTCGCGCGTTCTCTCGCGGTCGTTCCAATACATGACCGCGCCGCTCGGCCCGCGCACCTGCAGTTCGCCCATCTCGCCCCGCTTGGTGATCACGTTGCCGTCGTCGTCGACGAGGCGGACGTCGTAGCCCGGCACCGGCTTGCCGCTGGTGCCGTATTTCACGTCACCGGGATAATTCGAGATGAAGATGTGCAGCATCTCGGTCGAACCGATACCGTCGAGCACGTCGACCCCGTAGCGCTCCTTCCAGCGCCGCCCGACATCCGGCGGCAGCGCTTCGCCGGCGGAAATGCAATATCTCAGCTTCACCTCCGATCGCTTGGACGCGTGCGGGCTGGCGAGGAAGGCGGCGTAGAAGGTCGGCACGGCATAGAACACCGTCACCGGGTGCCGGCGCAGGATCGCGGCGACGCCTTCGGGCGTCGGGCGATCGGGCGAGAGAATGGTGGTCGCGCCGACCGTCATGGGAAAGGTCATGGCGTTGCCGAGCCCATAGGCGAAAAACAGCTTCGCCACCGAATAGCAGACGTCGCTTTCCTTGAGGCCGAGCACGCCGCCGGCGTAGAGATCGGCGGTGAGACGCAGATTGGCGTGGACGTGCACGGCGCCCTTGGGCCTTCCGGTCGAGCCCGAGGTATAGAGCCAGAAGCAGATGTCGTCGCGGGTGGTCGGTGCGGTATAGGGCTCGGCCTCGGCATTCGCGAGCACGTCCTCGAAGCGGCGATGGCCGCAGGCGCTGTCGCCGGAGACGATCACGTGCACGAGATCGGGGCTCGATCCGATGAGATTGGCGAATTTCGGAAACAGCGCCTCCGATACGACCAGGACCTTGGCGCGACTGTCGGCGAGCATGAAACGGTAGTCGTTCTCGGTCATCAGCGTATTGACCGGGACCGGCACGACGCCGGCCTTGACGGCACCGAGGAAGGCGGTGGGCCAGTCGATCGTATCGAGAAGAGCGAGCAGGATGCGCTCCTCGCGCCGGATTCCGAGCGAGCGCAGCGCGTGGCCGAGGCGGTCGACGCGCTCGGCGAGCTGACCATAGGTCCAGCTTCCGCGCGGATCGATATAGACCGGCTTGTCGGCGCGCCCGGCCTTGAGATTGCGGGCGATGACGTCGGCCGCGAAGTTGTAGTCGCGCGGGATCGCGTCGATGAGGGCGCGAGCGTCGATTGCAGGCGCTGGCTTCGCGGCGCCGTCACCCAGAGCCATCGGGCGTGTCCCCAAACGTTTCTCGTGCGTGAACTTGCTTCTTCTCGGTGCCGAATTATGCAAGCCGGCGGTGACCATCGCAACGAAAAGCTTGCTATAGTCGCGCCCAAATGGAGGGCCGCAGGCGGCCGCCCGAAGAGCAAGAACGATCGCAGGAGAGTCCCATGGACGACACGGTCCGCAAGATCAGCGCCGACGACATCAATCCACGCTACAACTGGGGCCGGGCGCTGCCGGCGCTCGGCACCATGGGGGTCGATTTCGAGGAGCGGGTCGACTACCGCCGCCTCCACCGCTACCGGCTCAGCCGCGTCAAGCAGGCGCTGGAGAAATCCGAGCTTGGCGCGCTGCTCGTCTTCGACGTCAACAACATCCGCTACATCACCTCGACCAAAATCGGCGAGTGGGAGCGCGACAAGCTCTGCCGCTGGGCCCTGCTCACCCGCGACGGCGATCCCATCCTGTGGGACTTCGGCTCGGCCGCCGTGCATCACAAGCTCTACACGCCCTGGCTCAAGCCGGAGAACTGCAAGGCCGGTCTCATCGGCCTGCGCGGCACCGTCAATCCGGCATTCGGGCTGATGGAGCGCCACGCCAAGGAGATCGCCGCGCTGATCAAGGAGGCCGGCGCCGACAAGATGCCGGTGGGCGTCGACATCATCGAGCCGCCGATGATGTTCGAGCTGCAGAAGGCGGGCCTCAAGGTCGAGGACGGCCAGCAGGTGATGCTGGAGGCGCGCGAGCTCAAGAACATCGACGAGATCGCCCTGCTCAACCGTTCCGCCGCCATGGTCGACGGCGCCTACCACCTGATCAGCGAGGAGCTCAAGCCCGGCGTGCGCGAGAACGACATCGTCGCCAAGGTCAACGAGTTCCTCTACCGCCACGGCTCCGACGACGTCGAGGCGATCAACGCAATCTCGGGTGAGCGCTGCAATCCGCACCCGCACAATTTCACCGACCGCATGCTGCGCCCGGGGGACCAGGCATTCTTCGACATCCTGCAATCATTCATGGGCTACCGCACCTGCTATTACCGCACCTTCAACGTCGGGCGCGCGACCCCGGTGCAGCACGACGCCTACAAGAAGGCGCGCGAATGGCTGGACATGTCGATCGACCTGATCAAGCCCGGCGTCAGCACCGACCGGGTGTGCAGCGTGTGGCCGAAGGCGCCGGAATTCGGCTTCCCCGACGAGATGTCGGCGTTCGGCCTGCAATTCGGGCATGGGCTCGGGCTCGCGCTGCACGAGCGGCCGATCATTTCGCGCGTGGTCTCGCTCGATCATCCGACCGAGATCAAGGAAGGCATGGTGTTCGCGCTGGAAACCTATTGTCCGGCGGCCGACGGTTACTCCGCCGCCCGCATCGAGGAGGAGGTGGTGGTGACGGATAAGGGCTGCCGCGTGATCACGCTGTTCCCGGCCGAGGAGCTTCCGATCAGCCACCGGTATTGATCAACGCGGGCCAAGCCGATCCTGCGCCGTCCCTCGACGCCCTGTCCGATGGCGCGCATGAAGCCGATGGCCCGACGGCTGGCGACGACGCGTCCGCCATCGTTCAGAGCGACGTCCACCAGGTCCAAACCAACTTGCCGGCGGCGAAGACTACGACACATGCAATCAGCACCAGAAAGATCGAAACCGCCAGGTTGGCCTGCTTCTTGAATTCCTCAAGACCCTCGTTGATCCGCGTCGTCCGCCGAAAAAAGACCGAGCGCACGAACAGGAAAATCGGGATCGCGACGGCGACGAAGGCGATGATCTTGAAAATCATTGTCCGGCCCCCAAGTCGCCGCGACGGCCTTCGCCGCGGTGACGCGACATTGTTCCGGTGATTTTGGCCATACTCGGTCCTAAACGGAAAGAGCGCTGCTACGAGGCGCAGCTACCGAAGCGGCAACCGTGGCCCGGATGGAGCGCAGCGTCATCCGGGGAGCCTGATCTGCCGCGCGGGATTGCCCCGCATTGCGCCTCGCTCCGTGCGGGCTACGAGGCAAGGGTAGCGTCACGCGATCGAGCGCACCACGCCGCCGTCGACGCGCAGCGCGGCAAACGCAGTGCCGTTTAGCAAACTGGGTTGCGGCTGGCGGAAAAACAAGGGTAACTGCACGCCTGCTGCACGCAGTTCCCGCACACGCGAGGTGCCCGCATGCTGGCCGCGATCACCACACTGCTCGCCTGCCAGCTCGCCGGCGAAGCGGCGGTGCGCGCCGTCGCCCTGCCAATTCCCGGGCCGGTGGTCGGCATGATTCTGCTGTTCGCGTTGATGCTGGCGCGGGCGCCGCTGCCGGGCGCGCTCGGCACTACCGCCGACGGACTTCTTCAGCACCTGTCGCTCCTGTTCGTGCCGGCCGGCGTCGGCGTGGTGCAGCATCTCGAGTTGCTCAGCGGCGCCGGCCTTCGGCTCATGGCCGTCGTGGTGCTCGCGACCGTGATCACGCTCGCGGTGACGGCGCTCGTCTTCGCGGCGCTGGCGCGGTTCCTGCGCGCCGACGATCTCGGGCGCGAGAGCGAAAAGCGATCATGATCAATTTCGTCGATCTCTGGGTCTATCTCTCCGGCTCGCCGCTGCTTTGGCTCACCGCCACGCTCATTGCCTATGTCGCCGCCGACGCCATCTCCGCCGCCTGCGGCCGCCATCCGCTCGCCAATCCGGTTCTGATCGCGGTGCTGTTCGTGTCCGTGATCCTGGTCGCGAGCGGCACGCCCTTTCCCGCCTATTTCGCCGGCGCCCAGTTCGTGCATTTCCTGCTCGGCCCCGCGACGGTCGCACTCGCGGTTCCGCTCGTGCGTCATCTCCCGCAGGTGCGCCGCGCGCTCGTGCCCATGCTGGTGGCTCTCGCGGCGGGATCGGTGACGGCCATCGTCAGCGCCGTGTGGCTCGCCCAGGCGCTCGAGCTCGACCGCGCGGCCATTCTCGCGCTGGCGCCGAAATCGGCCACCGCCGCCATCGCCATGGGCATCGCGGAAAAGATCGGCGGCGATCCCGCGCTGACCGCAGTCTTGACCATTCTCACCGGCATCACGGGCGCCATCGTCGTGACGCCGCTGATGAACGCGCTGCGTTTGCGCAACTACGCGGCGCGCGGCTTCGCCGCCGGCCTGACCTCGCATGGGATCGGCACCGCGCGCGCCTTCCAGGTCAATCCGCTCGCCGGTACCTTCGCCGGCATCGCGCTGGGCCTCAACGGCTTGCTGACGGCGCTGCTGGTGCCGCTGCTATTGCCATGGCTGTTGAATTGACTAGTGTCCCGGTTCCGACATTCGTATCCCTTTGCAGCACGCGCTCGTACCAACGTCGGAACCAAAGGGATACCAGCAACTATAGGATTGCTAGTGTGGCTTTGGATTTACGTTCCTATGAAGGACTCGCGGCAATGCTGGTAGAAACGTCAAATCCGCCACACTATCGTTGGAGCATGATCTTTTCCGAAAACCGGCATCCACTTTTCGGGATCATGCTCTAGAAGTACCGACACAAAACCAAGCACCCGGAGGGTTGAGAATGGGAATTCGCACCGCACAACGCAATCTGCGACCGGTCACCAGCCTTGCAGCGCTCCTTGGACTCGCGCTGATGTTTGCGGCTTCGCCCGCGGCCGCGCAGCAGCAGTGGACGCCGCAACAACGCGCGGCTTGCGAACCGGACGCGATGCGGCTCTGCAACCAGTACGTCCCCGACGTCCAACGCGTCAGCGCCTGCATGTCCCATTACCGCCGCTATCTCAGCCCCGCCTGCCGCGCAGTGTTCGGCGGCGGCGGGAGGAAGAAACTGAGGCGCCCCGGCACGTGAACGCCGGATGCTGACGCTCTCGTCGTAGCGCGCGGCACGCCTGGCGCAGGTTCCGAATAGTGGAACCGGTTTTCCGATGGGAACAGCTTTAAAATAAGAGCATCGCGAGCGCATCACCGTTCAACCCGGGCGGCATGCGCTTCCAGAGCGGTTTCCGTTCCGTGGGAATCGGAAACCCCTCTCGAAGTCCTTGCGTTTGACGCGTTTTCTGCGGCGAACCGGTTCCCACTTCGCCGGAAAACGCTCCAACGGCTGAACTCATTCAAGCATTGGCGCAAGCCGCGCTGCCGGGCGCCGAGCTCAATCGGCCACGGCGCAGATTACGATCTCGCGTGATGCGTTTGGCCGCCCGCTCCTTCAGATGCGGAAAGCGCTCGGTCACCAGCGAGCCGAAATCATAGTCGGCCGGGGGGCCGCTTGCGCGCGGATCGCGTCGTACCAGCGCTCGACCCGCGGCATGTCCCTCTCCTGGATATCGAGGCCGAGATCGGCCATGCGCACGATCGCGGGCACGGCGACGCCCGCGAGCGTGATGCGCCGGCCCGGCATCTCGTCGGTGAAGCGGATGAGCGCGCGCATTTTCGCGCGCGCGACCGGATCGCGCCGCGTGCGGCACGTTGGAGAGGATGCAGGTCATCTCCGGTCCGTCATTAAGGAGGGGTTAACCGCGAATCCGAATCCATGACCCCGCGCGTGCGATCAGGCCGAATGCCTCGCTGTCGGCGCCTCCGCCGCCGCCGTCACCATTGGGTAAGCGTTTGGTTCAATTGGCATTTTTTGGCGATTGCCGGGCCGCCGCAGACCGCCGTCACCGCGTCCGATGGCCGCCGCCGGGCCGCGCCCCCGAGCGGTTAATCCATTGGAATCGCTTTGAATTTCAACCTTTCGGGCCGGGCCTTGGGAACGGCGCCGGCGCCCCCCACCTTTTCGAACGAAGCCCGATGAACCTTTTGCCCGATCGCCGCGACCAATGATCGGGGACGTTTCGGGGAGGGTGTTATGAACAATTTCTCGATGTTTACCGCCGACCGCATGACCCACCTCAAAGTGGTGGCGGTGGCGCTCGTCTGCGCGACGCTGGTTGCCGGCATCGGTGTTGCCGCCCGCGTCACCGACGGCTCCGCCACAGGCGATGGACGCCAGGAGGCCACCGTGGTCAAGGCCGGCAAGCCGGTGACTGCCGCCACGAGCGAGAACCGCGTCATCCGCTGACCCCCCTTTACCTCTTCTCAACCCCCGTACTTCGCGCGCCGTCAGGCGCGCTTTTCTTTTCGGGCTCAGGGGATGAGGGGGCGACCGGCCGGGCGATCCGGCGCCGGACATCATTCCTGGTACGGCGATGGCGGCGGCACGGGCCTCCTAGGCGCGGGCGCGGGCGGGCCCGCCGGCAGCGCAATGCCGACGTGGCGCATCAGCTCGGCCGGCCGCAGCACAGGCGGCACGCGATCAGGCGCCCATCGCCAGGCGGCAAGAAGCGCAGCCACGGCGACGACCACAAGCATCATCAACAGCGCCAAGGCCCGCCAACGACGCAGCCGACGGCGGGCCACGACGACTTCTCTTCGCTCGACCGGCGGCGGCACCGGCCTCGCGTCGGGGGTCAGGATCGGGGCCGCCGCGGGCGGTGGCGGCGGGATGACGGGCGGAACGGACCACGGCTCGACGGCATGGGCCGCGGCCGGCTCCGAAGCCGGAACTGCTGTCGCCTCGGCGCTCGGCGCCACGTCCGCAATCGGCGCCGCGACGCTATCCGGAGTTGGCGTCGCTTCAAAGATCAGCGTTGCTTCGGAGAGCGGCGTTGCTTGCGAGATGGACGTTGCTTCGTGGATCGGCGGCGCCGCTGAAGTCGGAGCCGCTTCGGTAGCGGGCGGGGATGCGTCCGCACTCGGTTCCGGGACCATCTCCGCCGGCGGAGCCTCCACGACCGGAGCCGGCTCCGCGGCAAGAGCCGGGCCCGCCTCGGAGGTCGGGGCCGCCTCCGGTGCCGCCGCGGGCGGCATGGCGGCGTCGGACGTCAGGGCCGTGGCAGTCTGCGAAATTGCCGCCTCGATCGCATCGAGGCTGGGAGGCTCGGCCGGCGTCACAACGGGAACGGGCTGCAGGACCGGCGCCTCCGGCAGCCGGTCATTCGCCCTCGCTTGCACCTCCGCCATCCTGCCCTTGATGCGCGTCCAGATCTTCGTTTCCGGCTCGACCGGCTCGACCATGAGGTGCAGCTCGCCCAGCCGGCGCTCCCACAGCAGCACCTTGGCGGCGAATGCCGGGTCGCTGTCCAGCGAAGCCCGCGCCTGCGCGCGTTCGTCGGAATCGAGGGTGCCGAGCACGTACTCGGCCGCGAGCGCATCCGTATGGTCGAGATCGTCCATCACTTGAGGCATTGCTCGAGCTCGGCCAGGCTGCGCCGCAGCGACGCCCGGATCAGATTGACCGGCATGTCGAGCTTGAGCGAGAGCTGTTCGCGGCTGAAGGCACCGTAATAGGCCAGCAACAGCATGCGCTGGCGGTCCGGTTCCAGCCGTCCGATGCAGCTGAGGAGGCGTTTGAGATCGTCGGTCAGCTGGTGCCGAGGCACGGTGCTGGGTCCCTCATTCTCATCGATAACCTCCGGCTCGCTGTCGCCGGCTGCCGGCTGGGGCCGCCGCGCCATATCGATGGCCTGCCGGCGGGCGATCGCCACCATCCAGGCGAGCGGCGTCGCATGGGCCGGATCGAACTCGCCGGCGCTGCGCCAGATCTGCAGATAGGCCTGCTCCATGACGTCGGCGGCGAGGTCGTGACGGCGCAGGATGCGCAACACCACGCCGTAAAGCTTGGCGCAGGTCGCCCCGTAGAGGCGCTCGAACGCGACCGGGTCGCCCTTGGCGACGGCCGCGAGCAGCCAGGTGATTTCAACCGCTGTCGACATGCAAGAAAACGATCGCTCCAGGGCCTGATTATGGCTGCCAAGACCGCCTTCCGTCGAGACATGAATCGCAAAGCCCATCGAGGCCCGTGGGCGACGGAGGATCAGGCCCGGTCCCGGGCGCGAGGCGGCCTCGCGCGCCGTGGCGGGATGCAGACCCGGGATCATGGCAGGCCCGCAGTGGGGAGGATCGCGCAACGACTACGGCATCCGGGGACGCGGGCGGCTCAGACCCGCGCCACGTTGCCCATCATGCCGATGGTATCGAGCTCGGCCTGGTCGCGGGCATCGTCGCCGATCCGCTCGCGCATCTGATCGCGCTCGTCGAGCAGCTCGACCTTTTTCATCTCCTCGAAGGCTTCGCCGAGCGCGGCCTTGGCCTCCTCCAGCTGCACTCTCAGCTCGTCGACCGAGCGCTTGAGGTTCTCGCGCCGCTGCATCGCCGCCTTGGCATAGGTCGGATAGGCGAAATGGCCGGGATCGTGAATCCCGGTTCGATCCTGCTCGGTCTTGATGTCGCGATCGAGCTCGCCCGCGATGCGGTCGAACTCGGCGATCATGCCCTCGATCTGGGCGACCCTGCGGCGCTTCTCGTCGACCTGAAACTTCTTCAGGCGAATGAGTGTCTCGCGTGACTTCATCGACCCCTGCTCCCCCGAAGCCCCGGTATCCTGGCGCGGCGTCGAACGGCCGCGAGCCCCTTCGCTTGGGCGCAATGGCCCAGGCCCTGCGCAGTGTGGGGGGCCACCGTTAGTTTTCGGTTTCCAAGTTCAATACGTTGATATCCTTTCCCAAGACCTGTTGCTTCTTTGTTACTCCAAGCGCGGTGACGCCTCCGGCAAACGCTACGACACGACCGGCGCCCCCAAACCCGCCGCCACGCGGATCGAGCTGCGCCGGCAGCGGCACGCCAATCGTCCGATGGCTGCGATCGCGCGCCGTTTCTTAACTTCGTGTTTACCCGCGTCGTTAATCATTAGGTCACCGTTGCGGGACTTCAGGGGGTCTGTCGTCCGGCCGGGACGCAAGGGGCAGAGTCTTCTGATCGATTGCAGCCAACTCTTAAAGTCGAACATGAGATGTCGCTTGGAAAGAAAACCGCTCGCGTGCAGTATCTTAGGGCGATTTGTCTTAAGTTTCCCGAAAGTGCGCGCGCACGCTGGAAGCGGTTTTGTCGACCACGCGTCGCTGATGTTCCGACCCGTTTTGTTCCAAGGCGTTTTCGAGGGCCGCCGCTGCGGCGTGCCGACCTGAGCCCGGAGCGGCGAGGAAGGGGACTGGCATGCGCGTATTGCTGATTGAGGACGACAGCGCCACGGCTCAGTCGATCGAGCTGATGCTGAAGTCCGAGAGCTTCAACGTCTACACCACCGATCTGGGCGAAGAGGGTGTCGACCTCGGTAAGCTCTACGATTACGACATCATCCTGCTCGACCTGAACCTGCCGGACATGTCCGGCTTCGAGGTCCTGCGGTCGCTGCGCGTCTCCAAGGTGAAGACCCCGATTCTGATCCTGACCGGCCTTGGCGGCATCGAGGACAAGGTCAGAGGTCTCGGCTTCGGCGCCGACGACTACATGACCAAGCCGTTCCACAAGGACGAGCTGGTGGCCCGCATCCACGCCATCGTGCGCCGCTCCAAGGGTCACGCCCAGTCGGTGATCCAGACCGGCGATCTGGTGGTCAATCTCGACACCAAGACGGTGGAAGTGAACGGCGCGCGCGTGCATCTAACCGGCAAGGAGTACCAGATGCTGGAACTCCTGAGCCTGCGCAAAGGCACGACGCTCACCAAGGAAATGTTCCTCAACCACCTCTACGGCGGCATGGACGAGCCGGAGCTCAAGATCATCGACGTCTTCATCTGCAAGCTGCGTAAGAAGCTCGCCAACGCCTCCAACGGCAAGAACTACATCGAGACGGTGTGGGGGCGCGGCTACGTGCTGCGGGAGCCGTCGGAGGACGAGGAGCGCATCCCGGCCTGACGGGTTTCCGAACGCCCATCGGCTTTCGCCTCCCCCACCCAGGACAGTCCTCGAACCCCGCCGCAGGGCGGGGTTTTGTCTGTGACCTCGGGCATGAGGGCGGCACGGGAAAGAACGTGCCGCCGCTCGAGCGCGGTTCTCTCGACGCGAAGCCGCCGGGCTTGACGCTCGGTTCCCACGATTCAGTCACAAGATTCGGTCACGAGATAAAGACCGCCCCACGCTTGGCGCGCTTGGACATTCTCGCGCATGCCGGTACTCGGGCATGCCGGATGCGCCGAGGGCGATTGACCGGCGGTCCGCCGGCCGTAAAGTGCGCTCCCGCATCCTCCTCCCGCGCTCCGCCGGCCTGCACCCATGGCTCCCCCGTCGATCCCCAAGCTGGCCGCGCACGGCGCCGAGGTGCCGGCCATCGGATTTGGCACCTCTTCGCTCGGCGATTGCGTCGAGATCGTCGCCACCGCGCTCAGCCTCGGCTATCGCCATATCGATACCGCCTGGAAATACGGCACCGAGCGCGGCGTCGGCGAGGGCATCCGCGCCTCGGGCGTGCGGCGTGACGAGATTTTCCTGACCACCAAGGTGTCGCACGAATATCTGCGCACCGACGATTTCGCGCGCTCGGTCGATGAGAGCCTGACCAATCTCGGCGTCGACTTCGTCGACCTGCTGCTGGTGCACTGGCCGAACCCGGAGATTCCGCTCGACGAGCCCATTGCCGCGCTCGCCAAGGCGAAACGGCAGGGCCTCGCCCGCCATATCGGGGTCGCGAATTTCAATATCGCCCTGCTGGACGAGGCGATCCGGCTCTGCCCGGAGCCGCTGGTCACGCTGCAGGCCGAGTATCACGCCCATCTCGACCAGACCAAGGTGGTGGAGGCGTGCCGCCGGCGCGGCCTCATCTTCACGGCCTATTGCCCGCTCGGGCGCGGGCGTCTGTTGCGCGACCCGGTCCTCGCCGACATTGCCGCCCACAAGGGCCGGCCGCTCGCGCAAATCGCGCTGCGCTGGCTCATTCAGCAGGGCAACATCGTGGCGATCCCGCGCTCGTCGAACGCCAAGCGCATGGCGGAGAACCTCGCCGTCTTCGACTTTGCGCTGACCGACGACGAGATGAAGCGGATCGCGGCGCTCAAGCGGCCCGACGGCAGGATCGCCAATCCCGCCGGCCGCGCACCGGCGTGGGATTGATGCAGCGCCTGCGCCCCCTGGCCCGGCCGAGCAAGCGACCCTGCTGCGCGACTTGGCGCAGCACCGGCAAGCGTTGCGCGCCTTTGCCCGCGCTCGCCGGGACACGAGGACCCCAATGTAGGTGAGGAACATGTCGAAGACGCCGAAATACTTCATGTACTTTCCCGGCAACTACCGATGGTCGGCCGCCTTCGTCAACATGCTGGGGCGCGGAAGCTACGGCGGCGCCGACATCAGCGAGTTGCACAAGATCGGGCGCATGCTCGAAGGCAAAGCCGCCGATGACGACGAGGCCTGGTTCGACGCCTGCGCCAAGGTCGCCGACGAGGTGCGCGCGCATGCCGAGCGCTTCCGCGCATCGGGGCATCGAGTGTCCGCCGCGGCGTTCTATCTGCGCGCCTGTCACTACTATCAGATGGGCGAGCGCTTCCGCACGCCGAAGGACAAGAAGGCGCTCGATGTCTACCGCACCGCGGTCGACTGCTTCCACCAATTCGCCGCCCTCACCGACGTCAAGATCGAGATCGTCGAGGTGCCGTTCGAAGGCAAAAGCCTGCCGGGCTATTTCGTGCCTGCCCAGAACACGAAATCGGAACGCACGCCGTGCGTCGTCTTCTTCGACGGGCTCGACGTCACCAAGGAAATCCAATACCTCGCCGGCGTGCCGGACCTGATCAAGCGCGGCATCTCGGTCCTGGTCATGGACGGGCCGGGCACGGGCGAGGCGATCCGTTTCCGCGGGCTCGCCCTGCGCCACGATTACGAGAAGGCCGGCAGCGCCTGCATCGATTTCCTGGAGCGGCGCCCCGACGTGGACGCAAAGAAGATCGGCGTCGTCGCAATCAGTCTCGGCGGCTACTATGCGCCGCGCTGCGCCGCGCTCGAGCCGCGCTTTGCCGCCTGCATCGCCTGGGGCGCGATCTGGGACTACCACGCGGTGTGGAAGCGGCGCATCGAGGCCCAGTTCAAGGCATCGCTTTCCGTGCCGGGCCATCACATCATGTGGATCCTCGGCGCCGGCTCGCTCGAGGACGCATTGCGGCGGCTCGAACCGTTCAAGCTCGACGGCGTCGTACAGAAGATGCGCTGCCCGTTCCTGGTCGTGCACGGCGAGGACGACGAGCAGATCCCGCTCAAGGACGCGCAGGCGCTCTACGACGCCTGCGGATCGAAGGACAAGACGCTGCGGGTGTTCACCGGCGAGGAAGGCGGCGCCCAGCATTGCCAGCGCGATTATCTCACGCTGGGCTGCGCGACCATGTGGAGCTGGTTCGAGGACAAGCTCCTGCGCGCTTAGAGCGCATCCCGATTAGGTCGAATCGTGATGCGCTCTAGATTCTTCAGATTCTTCGATTTTGCGCATGTTCTCTTCGGAAAACCGGTTCCCACTTTTCCGGAACATGCGCTAGAGCTCCGGCCGTCAGCCGGCCGCGATGATGATCGCGTCGCCTTCGGCCTTGAGATTGACCTTGAGCCCGCAGGCGCGGGCAAGAAGGCCGGCATAGAACGGCTGGATCGCATGCGCATCGACCGCACCGTTCTCGGATATGCCCTCGAGCAGAGCCGGCACCGCGTGCGGGATGCGGGCGTTGAGACCGGACGCGGCAATGCGGAAGCCCATGCTGTCCCCCTCCCCGACCGGGTCGACCGTGAGCGTGCCGCCGCGCGGAATTGTCTGCCCCGCGATGATCAGCATGTTCAGCAGCAACTTGACCCGGTTCTTCGGCAACAGCGCGGGCGGCAGGTTCCAGACGAGCTTGGTCTTGTCGTCCTCGATGAAAGCCCGCGCCATGGCTTGCGCGTTGCCGAGATCGATCTGCGCGCCGGCCGAGCCGGCAGCGCCGAAGGCGAGCCGGCAGAATTGCAGGCGCACCGAGGCGGTCCTCGCACTCTTCTTGATGAGGTCGAGCGCGAAGGTCTTGGTCTCCTCGTCGCTGCCCTTTTCCTCCAGCACTTCGAGCCCGTTGACGATGGCGCCGGTCGGGCTGATCAGATCGTGGCAGACGCGGGAACACAGGAGCGCGGCGAGGTCGAGAGCATCAAGGGCAACGGCTACCGACATGAGGACGTCTCCGGTGGGCGGGCCTCGGGCAAGCGGAACGGTGAATGCTGGAGCGCGATTGAGACCATGGCATCGCTGGGCCGGTGTGATACACCGCGGCCGCTCGGCCTGCCAAGGCTCGAACTGCGACAAGGCTCGAACTGAACAAGCCTTGAACTGCCGAGCCTTGAGCTGCCGGCAACCGGCAAGAGCAGAAGGAGTCGCCAAGATTGTCACGGGACGGCGATCTCACCACCGCGGATGATCGGCTCCTCGACGAGCTCACGACCATCGTCTCGGCGGCGGCCGCCGCTATTCTTGCGGCCCGCGCAGGCTCGCTCGATGCGCGCACGAAGGCCGATCGTTCCCCGGTCACTGCGGCCGACCATGCGGCCGAGGCCGTGATCCTCGAAGGCCTTGCGCACCTGCTCCCCGGCATGTGCGTCGTGTCGGAAGAGGCCGCGGAGCGCGCGCTTCCCGCCAGCATCCCCGACACTTTCGTGCTGGTCGATCCCCTCGACGGGACGCGCGAGCTGCTCGCGGGCCGGGACGAATTCACCATCAATGTTGCGGTCGTGACCGGCGGACGCCCACGCCTCGGCATCGTTGCCGCCCCGGCGCAAGGGATCCTGTGGCGTGGGATCGAGGGCCGCGGCGCCGAGCGGCTGCGCCTTTCCCCCGGGGCGCCGGCCGGCGCGGCGCGGGAGCGCACCGCGATTCGAACCCGGGCGCTTCCCGGCGCAGGCCTGGTCGCCGTGGTCAGCCGCTCGCATCTCGACCCGCAGACCCAGGCCTTCCTCGCGCGACTGCCGATCGCCGACCGGCGGGAGTGCGGATCGGCGGTCAAATTCTGCCAACTCGCCGAAGGCGCCGCCGACGTCTATCCGCGGCTCTCGACCACCTGCGAGTGGGATGTCGCCGCCGGCCACGCGGTGCTGGCGGCGGCGGGCGGGACCGTCGTCACCCCCGAGGGAGCGGCGCTGGACTACGGCCGAATATCCCGCAACTTCCGGGTTCCAGGCTTCATCGCGTGGGGCGACCCGTCCGCGCCGAAGCAACTCACCTGATCGCCAACACGGTCGCGGCACACCACGCGACGGCGCAGCAATCAAGCCTTGCAGTGCAAGCTGTGGCCGGCGTCCGCCGGCGCGGACGCTTCTGCGAATCGCCGACTGGGGCCGGTCGAGAAAGCCCCGCGGTACCAAAGCATACTTCCGCTGCGCCGCCGTGCAGTCATAGTCTTGCCGATCATGTCGCGATTCGGCTGCCGTTTGGCCGCAAAGCTGGGGTAATCGCTGCAAGACAGTTGGGCGGGGATTGGCCTCGATTTCATTTGTCTTCGTTTTCATGGAGCACTCGATGCGCGCGGGGATGCGGATCATCGCTCTCGTTTTTCTTCTCGTCGGCCTGGCGAGCGGACCCTTGGCCGCCCAGGCCAATCCTCCGGCTCCGGCCCAGCCTCCGGCACCGGCCAATCAGCCGCCTCCGGGCAATCCGCCGCCGCCCCCGGGCAATCCGCCGCCTCCGAGCAATCTGCCGCCTCCGGGCAATCCCGGTCCCCAAGCCCAGCAGCATTACTTGCCCGGCGAAATCATCGATGCCGGGCACCGGTTCTTCGGCACCGTCTCGCGCGGCCTGGCGCAGATCGTCGAGAAGGCGGGGAGCCAGTGGGGACTGCCCAACGGCTACGTGCTCGGGCAGGAAGCCGGCGGCGCCATGGTGGCGGGGCTGCGCTATGGCGAGGGCATTCTTTATACCAAGAACGCCGGCGATCTGCGGGTCTTTTGGCAAGGGCCCTCGCTCGGTTTCGATTTCGGCGGCGAGGGCGCGCGCACCATGATGCTCGTCTACAGCCTGCCGGCCACCGAGGCGATCTACCAGCGTTTCGCGGGCATCGACGGTTCGGCCTATTTCGTCGGCGGCCTGGGAATGACGGCGCTGACCGCGGACAGAATAGTCGTGGTTCCGATCCGCACCGGCGTCGGCCTGCGCCTCGGTGCCAATGTCGGCTACCTCAAATTCACGCCGACGGCCACCTGGAACCCGTTCTGAGCAGGGCTCGGTCGGATAAGCGCGATTCCTGCCGCCCCCGGAGGCCGCATGGCGCCCGCCAGGAGCCGCGGTGAGCGAAAGCCACGAGCGCGTGTATCGTTCACTCCATGCCAGCCCTGGTTTAAACTACGCTGCCACCCGTGCTGGAAGCGTGTGGCCCGCCGTGGCATTGTGCCAAGACTAGATCGAGTAGATTGAGGTGGTTCGGGAGGGGTCATGGTCGAACCGATCATGTATATCGGGATCGGGTTCCTGATCGCGGGCTTGCTCGTTATCGGCGTCATTCCATTGGTGCATGCCCGCGCGGTGCGTCTCACCATGCGCCGGCTGCACGCCCTCACCCCGATCTCGATGGCGGAAATTCAGGCCGACAAGGATCAGCTGCGCGCCGAATTCGCCATGGCCATGAGCCGATTGGAAATGAGCGTCGAGCAGATGAAGGCGAAGGCCTCGAGCCAGCTCGCCGAGATCGGCAGGAAGAGCGAGGCCATCAGCCGTCTCAAATTCGAGCTCGGCGAAAAGACCGCGGCGTTGCTCGCCTTCGAAGCGAAGGAAAGGCAGCTAGCCGACGAGATCCGGACAATCGAGGGTCATCACGCCTCGAAATCGGGCGCGTTGGAGGAGACCGAGCGCGCGCTCGCCAGCACGCGGCTCGAGCTTGCCCAGGTCACCGCCGATCTCCACCAGAGCTCGATGACATCCGACGCCCGGCGCGTGGAGCTGCTGGCTTCGCGTGCGCAGATCGAGGTGTTTCAAAGCGAGATCGAGAGCTACGAGCAAGAAACCCAGGAGCTTCGCCATCGCCTCGGCGCCAAGAGCGGCGAGGTCGAGCCGCTGCTGCAGCAGCTGGCCGAGGAGCGCGGCCGGGCGGACCACCTGGCCAACCACGTCGGCGAGCTCGAGCGCCAGCTCATCGCGCAGACAACGCAAGCGGATGTGCTCGGCCGCCACGTCCAGGAGCTCAGCGCCCGGCTCGACGAGCAGGATCGTTTGCTGGCGGATCGCGCATACATCGCCGAGCGTCTGCGCAACGACATGGCAGCCGTCCAGGAGAGAGCCGCGCAAGAGAGCGAAGCCAAGCTTCGCGCCGCACTTGCCGACGCGGAAACCCGGCACCGCCTGGCGACCGAGACCGTCGCCACCGAGAAGTCGCTGATCGAGAGCGAGCTCAGGCGATCCCATGACGAGCGCGCCAAGCTGCAGCGCGAGATCGCAACCATGAAACGCCGTGCCGAGGACGGAGGCGCGAGCGAGCGCATGGACAGCGCGGTCCTGCGCGAGCGCATCGACGACGTCGCGGCCGAGGTCGCGCGCCTCACCGCCACGCTCGAAGGGCCGGAGTCGCCGATCAATGCGATTCTCAGCGGCGATGCCGGTCATCCACCGCCGGCGTCTACCGGCGCCAATGGCGCATCGCCATCGATCGCGGCACGGGTCGGGGAATCCGACGGCACGCTCGCCGACCGCATCCGCGCGTTGCAGGGCCGCGCCTCGCGCACTGCCGCAGCCCCGCGCAGCGTGAAGCGGAGCGCGCCGCCGCGCGGCGCGCGCGGTGCGGAGTGAGGCGCCCGCCCTTGAGCGGGCACGAACACGTTTCCATGAAAGCAGCCGCGTTACGATCGAACACGCACGGACCGGTAGCAACGCCTCGCTTGACACCGTCCATGCCTGCCTTAAATCCTGGCCTCGGCCCGGGCGCTTAGCTCAGCGGGAGAGCGTTCCCTTCACACGGGAGAGGTCGTAGGTTCAATCCCTACAGCGCCCACCATTCCATTCCCGTCCAGGCGCGTGCCGATATCCTCCATGGCGCACGCTGATCTAGACTCAATCCGCTCGCAATTCGCGCGATCCGCTCGCAATTCGCGCGGACCAGCGCCCCAGGCGCAGCATGTCGGCATCCCGCCTCGCGGGCAGTCGACCCGCCAGACACACAATGCCCCCAAGCGCGCGGCGGGCAGGCAATGGCGGACCAGCAACCGCAGGGCTTATCCAAAGCCATAAGCGCGGCTTCGCGGACCGGTTCTTCAATAGCCCGACCGCGTCCGTGTCCGAAACGTTTTTATCCCCGGAGTTACGCGGGAGATACGGACCCTTATTTGAACCAGCGAGCGGGTGCGGGACGAAAAGTATCCCGGGATTGCGCCGGCGCACATTTGCATGTGCGCCAACGCCTATGCAATCGGCCCTTTTTTAGGCATCCCGACGCGAATCCCGCGCGAAAGGTGGAGCATTCCCCTCAACGGGTACTTGCAGGAATTTCAGCCCGCGAAAACAACGGCCCACGGCAAGCCCGCGTTCATGTCTCGGGATGCGCGCGCGCCGGTTATCAGCTCTTACTTCCGCTTGCGGCGGGATTTCTTCGCGACAACCTTTTTTTGAGCCGCCGCCGCCTTGTCGATCGCGAATTCCTCGACCTTGCGGCCTTGCTTGAGCAGAGCCGAGAGCCACCGCGGGCGAGCGCCACGGCCCGCCCAGGTTTCACCGCCGGGTCCGCGGTATTTCGGCGCCACCTTGCGCCCTTTCATCTTGGAAGGACGACCGGCCAGGCCGCGCACGCGCGCGGACATCCCGTGGCTATTGCTTTCGGCGCCCAGGCGAGAAAGCTGTTTTTCCAGCTCGCTGCGCTTTTGACCAAGCCTTTTGTCGATGTCGGCTCGAAGCGCCAGCAGCGCATCGACATCCATGGCTTTCAGGTTCATCGCGGGCATAAGCCCCTCCCATTGTTGAATCGGGTTGTGGCTTGATAGAACTATTCAACCGAAAGACAAGCACGCTAAGGTGGCATGGCGATTAAGTGCATACCTATCCTCACTTTTTCTCGGAAGCACGCCTGCGCAGCGCAACCTCGCGGGCTTGTGATGCCGCCGGCGCTTCCCATCGTACCGCGGCGGCCGTGAGCGCGAACCCGCGCCGGCGGGCATCGGCTCGGGCATGACCATTGCGGCGATATCACCGCAGACCAATCGCTTTGGCTCCGGACGCATGTCCCTAGAGCATGATCCCGAAAAGTTGCAGACTTTTCGGATAGGATCATGCGACCAAATAAATGCTTAGAGCGAAATCGGGATTTAATGTGAAGCGATTTCGCTCTGGTATGGGTTGACAGATATGACGAGAGCGCGGCCGGAGACTTGAAGCGACGTGCATTCGTCGTCGGCGCGGCGGCCGGGCGCGCCGGCGCCGCCTTGCTGCGCCCGGCGCGCGCTAACATTCCCGCTCGCTATAGCTTTCGATTTGCAGCAACCGACCACCCACCGTGAAGCTTTCATCACATGGGCGGTGGAGAACCGCGGCGAAGATCCGAAGATTCTCGCCGCGCGTTGGGATCGCTATCTCCTCCTGCGGGCCAACCAACTTCGGCAGTGCCCGCAACGGGCGCGCTTTTCTCCCGACGCCGCGCGACCAATTCGTGCTCAAGCGCGATGTCACCCGCGCTCGAGGGCGACGGCATCAAAGGGCCGACGACAGCAGAAGGTGACTGCAGAAGGTAGTGCGCGGCTTGCCCCCGGCACGAAATTTCAGCGCTGACAAAAGATCGGCCATTCAATCCGCCTGCCAGCAGCTACGCCCTTGAGGCTTTTCTGCAACACTGCGCCGCAATTTACGCACGCTTAAGCCTAAATCGTCGACATCGGCCTCGCGTCTTGTAGAATTGCAAGCTGGGCTAAAAGGGGTTCGGGCTTCAAACATTCCGTACTCAATCCTGTGAGGCTTGCCATGCTGACACGCTTCCTCACCGGCGGCGCGTGCGCCGTCGGCCTGCTCGCCGCCATCGCCGTTACGCCGGCGGCCGCCAATCCCTACGACCAACAGGTTCGCGGTAGCGGCCGCTCGTTTTTCGCTACCTTGTTCGGTCCGTCGACCGCGCGCACGGTCGTGAGCTATTCCGGCAACCAGAAACCCGGCACGATCGTGATCAGCACCGCGCAACGCCGGCTTTACCTCGTGCTCGGCAATGGCCAGGCCCTGAGCTACGCCATCGGGGTCGGGCGCGACGGCTACTCCTGGAGCGGCGTCACGCACGTCGCCGCCAAGCGCGAGTGGCCGGATTGGACGCCGCCCTCGCAGATGCTGCAGCGCCGGCCCGATCTGCCGCGCCACATGGCCGGCGGCATCGACAATCCGCTCGGCGCGCGCGCGATGTATCTCGGCGAGAGCCTCTACCGCATTCACGGCTCGAACGAGCCGGATTCGATCGGCACGGCGGTGTCGTCGGGCTGCATCCGCCTGACCAACGAGGACGTGATCGACCTCTACAACCGCGTCAAGATCGGCGCGACCGTGATCGTGCAGCAATAGCGGACGACAGCGGACGGACGGCGGTGGACGCCGCCGTCCGTGGCCTCTCACGATGGACGACGGGTCGGCCGGTCTCGTCCCGACCGCTGTCGTTCGTCCGCCCTCAGCGCGACAGCCCTTTGCCGGCGAGGTCGTCGAGATAGTCCCGCCAATAGGTCTCCCGGTTCCGGCCGAGCGCGTGGAGATAGTCCCAGCTGTAGATGCCGGTCGAATGCATGTCGTCGAAGACCAGCCGCACGGCATAATTGCCGATCGGGTTCACTTCGAGAATGGCGACGTTTTTCTTGCCCGCGACCGTCTTGCGCTCGTCGGGCGAGTGCCCCTGCACCTCGGCGCTCGGGCTCTTGACGCGCAAATATTCGGCATTGAGCTCGAACGCCTCGCCGCTATCGAAGGCGACGGTCAGCGCCTTGCGATCCTTGCGCAGCCGCAGTTCCGTCGGCCAAGGCTTCGACGCTGCATCGCTCATCTCGACCTCCCGGAGCGCTCCGGCTGAAAGCGCGCGTACGCAGCCTCATAGCCCGCCCGCCCCTCCCGCGCTACGGCCAATCCCGGATATTGCGCGCCGGCGGGCTCGCCGCCATGATGATGCCGGGAAGCCCGGCGAGTATCGTGGTCATGAAGGCCACCGCCATTGTCGCGTTCGCGCTTGCCGCCATGACGATCGTTGCGGCGGCAGCCGAGCATCACGAGATCAGCAGCCGGCGGGCGACCGAGCGCAAGGCCTTCACCGACGCCGAGATCACCGAGGGCTTTTTCAACACCGCCTTCGGCGCCGAATTGCACCTCGCCGGCGCGGTGAACCGCATTCGCAAGTTCGACGGCCCGGTGCGGGTTTTCGTCGACAACCGCGCCCGGCCCGACCGCGGCGCCCAGGTCGCCGAAGTCGTCGCCGACATCCGCGCGCGCGTCCAGCATCTCGACATCGCCATGGCCGACACGCTCGCCGACGCCAACGTGGTGGTGACGCTGGTGCGCGATCGCGATCTGCCGCGCGCCATCAACAAGATCTATGGACGCGACCGCGCGCAGCTCATCGAGCGCTCGCTGGTACCGCAGTGTCTGGCCAGCTTCCGCAAGGATGAGAGCTTCCGCATCCGGCATTCCGACGCCATCATCGTCGCCGACGCCGGGGATTTCATCTTCTACGACTGCCTCTACGAGGAACTTCTGCAGGCGCTCGGTCCGATCAATGACACCAACGCCGTGCCATGGACCATGTTCAACGATGACGTGCAGATGGGCTTTTTCGATATCTACGACCAGTACATTCTCAACGTCCTTTACGATCCGCGCGTCCAGCCCGGGATGGGGGCCGACGAGGTGCGCGCGGTGCTGCCGCAGGTCATGCCGACGGTGAGAGCCTGGGTCGCCCGCGTCAACGGCCTCGAACCGTAGTTCGTGTTGAATGACGCTCTGCGTGCGACTCTTCACGAGTGTTCGCTAGCGCATGTTCCGGAAAAGTGGGAACCGGTTTTCCGAACAGAACATGCGCAAAATCGAAGAATCTAGAGCGCATCACGATTTCGACCCAATCGGGATGCGCTCTAACGGCGCGGCGATCTCGGCGTACTCCCTCTCCCCGTTGGGGAGAGGGAGTAGATCGAGTTCGCTGCTCGGTCGCGGACTACGCATCAACCCCCCGTCGCGCGATGTCCGATTCCATCCGACCGGTCCGCGGGCGGCTCGACGTGAAAATCGATCACGCAGACGCCGCCCGACTTGAGCACCGATACGCCCTTGGAGATCGCCGCTCTCACCTCGGCCGCGGTTTTGACCGGCCCGATGCCGACGGCGCCCTGCGCCTCGGCAAGCTTGGCGATGTCCGGCGCGGGATCCTCCATGCGCAACCCGATCCAGCGGTTCTTGACCTCGCGTCCGCGCGTGCGCGCGACCGTGTCCTGATGCAGTTCGTCGTTGAAATAGGACCGGTTGTTGTTGACGAGGACCAGCAGCGGGATGCGGTGGCGCACCGCCGTCCAGATCGCCGTCACGCCCATGCAAAAATCGCCGTCGCCGAGCATCGAGACGGCATGGCGGCCGAGCCCCTGCAGCGCGAGCGCCGCGCCGACGGAGAGACCGGGCCCTGAGCCCAGGCCGCCACCGCCGTCCTTGCCGAGATAGGCAAGGCCGTTCTGGAACGGCCAGATATCGATCGGCCAGCCGCGGCCGAGCGTACAGAAGCTCACATTTTCGGGATCGTTGAATTCCGCCCGCAGGGTCGAGGCAATGGTTTCCATGGTGACGCCCTGCCCGTCGGCCGCTTTCGGCTTGGCGGTTGGGCGCGCCTTCCACGGCTCCCGGCGGCGTTCCGGCCCAAGCGCCGCCAGCAAATCGTCCACCACGACCTCGCCCGTGGCGGCCATCGCCACGTCGACGGCGGGGAGCGCCTGGTACTCCATGTTGGCGCCGGTATGAAGATTCGGATCGAGCGTGGCGGCAATGATCTTGGCGGGGAGCGGTCCCGCGGCCTTGGCCTGCCGCAACGCACCGCCGAGGTCGACCCAGTCCAGCGCCAGGATGACGTCCGCCTCGCACAGCAGATCGCGCGCCGGCTTGGGAAGAACGTTGAAGGGCGGCAGATGATGCGCGGGATGGTCGGTCGGGAACATCGCGCCCTGCTTGAGATCGGTAACCACGCAGGCGCCAAGCTGCTCGGCGAGGCGGACGCGCGGCTGCCAGCATTGCGCGTTGCGCGAGCCGCGCCCGAACATGATGACCGGGCGCTCGGCACGCGCCAGCAGCGCCGCGGCCTGGTCGACGGCGGCCTTTCCGGGTCGCGACGGCTCGGCCGGCATGAAGCGGGAAATCTCCGGCCATTCCGGCTCGCGGTCGAGCCGGGATTCCTGCAATCCGGCATCGAGGCAAATATAGACCGGCGCCGTCGGCGCCGTGCGCGTGGCGATATTGGCGCGGCACATGGATTCCACCAGCGCCTGCGGCGAGGACGGCTGGTCGTCCCATTTGATGATCGAGCGGATATAGGCGCCTTGATCGCGCGAGGTGTGAATCCAGTCGATCCAGGGGCGGCGCTTTTCGGCATCGAGCGGGCCGGTCGCACCGAGCACGATCATGGGCACGCGGTCGCACCAGGCGTTGAACAGACTCATCATTCCGTGCAGGAGCCCGACATTGCTGTGCAGCACGCAGGCCATGGGCTCGCCGGTCGCCTTGGCATAGCCATGCGCGATCGCAACCGAATGATCCTCATGCAGGCACAAGAGAATGCCCGGCCGCTCGTTGCCGAGGTGATTGACGATGCTGTCGTGTAGCCCGCGATAGCTCGCGCCGGGGTTGAGACTGACATAGGGAACGCCCAGCCGGCGGAGCATCTGGGCCGCGATGTCGCTGCCCCAGGCGACTTTCTCGTCGGGTTTTCCTTCAATCCGATCCAACTGCATCTTCCACCTCGTCAAAACGCGTGCCAAGCCGCTTGAGGATTTGATTGCCGCCCGCCGCCCGCCGCAATCGCAGGAAAGTCGGAGATCCAATCGACTTCTCGACTTCGGCCAGCCCAAATTGCCGCACTCGGGAAGATCCCGCGGCGGTGCCAAACGGCTTTCCCACCACCTGATCTTCTGCTTACATGACAAACAAAATAAGTGAAACCGGACGGCCACGTGCCCCGGGGGCTGGCCGTCACAAAGGAACTCGGGGAGGGGCGACAATCAGATGCGAACTCAATCCGGCGTGATGCACGCTATCATTCGAATTTCGTGACCCGGCCCCGCAGGGCCGAATGCATCCGAACTCGGGTCCCACCCGAGTTCGGCGCTTAGTGGCCGAAGTCGGACAAATCCGACTTCGGCTGTCGAGCGCGGGTGCGCGAGAGGCGTCCGTCGCGGGCCCGCGCGCGCACAACCGATATCGCGGAGGGGGAAGAGATGGACATGATCGGGGGGGAACTCGCCTTCATGGCCACCTCCGCAGGCAAGGCCTTCCTGACGCTGATGGAGCCCCATCGGCTGATGTTCCTGGCGCTCGGCTGCATCATGGGCCTCGTGCTCGGCATCATTCCCGGCATCGGCGGCCTCACCGGAACCGCGATGCTGCTGCCGTTCACCTTCAACATGGATCCCTACGCGGCCTTCGCCATGCTGCTCGGTCTCGGCGCCACGACCGCGACCGGCGACCCCATTCCAGCGATCCTGTTCGGCGTGCCCGGAGGTGCCGCCTCCGCGGCAACGGTGCTCGACGGCTTCCCGATGGCCAAGAAAGGCGAGGCGGGACGCGCGCTCAGCGCCGCCTACATGTCGTCGCTGATGGGGGGCGTCTTCGGTGCGATGCTGATGGCGATCAGCATTCCGATCCTGCGTCCGGTGATGCTGTTCATCGGGTCGCCGGAGCTGCTGGCCTTTTCGGTGCTCGGCATTTCCATGGTCGCCGTCCTGTCCGGCAATGCGCCGCTGCGCGGAATCACCGCCGGCTGCCTGGGCGTCATGATCGCCATGATCGGGACCGACCCGCAGACGGGGACCCTGCGCTGGACCTTCGATAGCCTTTATCTCTGGGACGGCTTGCCGCTGACGCCGCTCCTGCTCGGCGTCTTCGCGCTGCCGGAGCTGTGCGACCTCCTGATCGCGCGTGTCGCGATTTCAACCGACACCGGAACGGCCAACATCTACAAGGGCCAATGGCAGGGGGTGAAGGATTGCTTCACGCATTGGTGGCTCATCATGCGCTGCTCGTGGATCGGCGGCGGCATCGGCTCCATCCCCGGCATCAGTGCGTCCGTTGTCGATTGGCTCGCCTATGGCCATGCGCTCAAGACCGAAAAGGGCGCGAGCGCGACCTTCGGCAAGGGCGACGTGCGCGGCGTGATCGCATCCGAGAGCTCCAACAACGCCAAGGAGGGCGGCGCGCTCGTTCCGACCGTCGCCTTCGGCGTCCCCGGCAGCGCCACCATGGCCATCCTGCTTGGCGCATTCCTGATCCATGGTCTGGTGCCGGGCCCCGACATGCTGACCAAGAATCTCAGCATCACCTATGCGATGGTATGGTCGGTGGCGCTGGCCAACGTTTTGGGCGCGGGTCTTTGCTACGCATTCAGCCCGCAATTCGCCCGGCTGGCCACGCTGCGCTATTCGCTGATCCTTCCGGCCGTGCTCGGCATCATTTACATCGGCGCGTTCGAAGCGTCGCGCCAATGGGGCGATCTCTTCACCCTGCTGTTCTTTGGTCTGGTCGGCTGGACCATGAAGCAGTTCAAATGGCCGCGGCCGCCGCTCATCCTGGGAGTCGTGCTGGGCGACACCATCGAGCGCTATCTATTCATATCGATCGAGCGCTACGGGCTGAGCTGGATGCTGCGCCCGCTCGTGGTCGTGCTCTTCGCTCTCGCCATCCTTGGCCTCGTGCGGCCGTTCCTGCAGGACATCCGCAGCCAAGGCGGCGTGAAGCGGATGCTGACGAGCTTCCAGCGACCGACGTTTCATCCCTCGCAGCTATTCACGATGTTCATGATCGGCCTCGTCGGCGCGGCGGTCGTCGCGTCGCTGCAATGGGACTTCAGCGCCAAGGTCGTGCCGCTGGTCGTGGGCACGGTCGCCTTGTCGGCGGCAACCCTGAGCCTGTTCAACGAGATGTGCCGCAAGCCGGCAGCCGCCGCGACCGAAGGCATCGCCGAGCACGCCCAGCACGAGGTAGGAGAAAAGATCCACATGGATCTGACCTCCGATACCGGCCATCTGCCGGTGCGCGAAATCATCACGCGCGCCGGTTTGTTCTTCGGCTATCTCATCGGCTTCATGGCGGTGATGGCCACCATCGGGCTCATTCCGACGGTGGCATTGTTCGTCGTCTTCTTCATGCGCTACGAGGCGCGGGAGCGCTGGTCGCTCGTCATCCCCTACGCCGTCGTGCTGGTCTTTTTCATCTGGTTCGCCTTCGACTATTTCATGGCCGTTCCCTGGCCGCCGACGCTGATCGGCGATTGGTTCCCGGCGCTGAAAGCGATTCCTTCGGTTTAGCGGTGCCAGAGCCGGACCGGTCATGCGGATGACCTGCTTTGCCTGATCACTGAGTCCGGTCCCCGATCAAGGCCAACGCGCGTGCATGCGTGTGGCGCGTTCGGGGCGCTGCTTTTGCAACGCAGGCGCGCTGGAATGATCGCCCGCCGGCCTTTGACCCGACCGCGACGAGGTCCTAAGACAGGCGCATGCAGTGGGAGCGGAATGTGCCGGGGGCGACAGTCGCGGAGGTCGACAACGGTTTATTCCGTTCGGCCGTCAGCACGCTGCAGGCGAAATCGCTTGCCATCGTGGGTGCATCCGAGCGCGCGCGCTGGCCGAGCGAAATTTTCAAGAACCTGCGCGAGTTCGGCTATCCGGGACGCATTGCGCTCGTCAATCCGCGGCAGCAGCAGGTCTATGGCCAACGCTGCTTTCCATCGCTGCGCGATCTGCCCGAGCCGGTCGACCATGCATTGGTGATCGTGCCGGCGGCGGCGGCTCCCGCCGTGCTCACCGACGCGGAAGCAAGCGGGATCAAGTCCGCCACGGTCTATGCCTCCATGATGGGCGATGGCGAAGAGCCGGAATCGAAGGCGCGTGGCGCGTGGCTCGAGAATTTCGTGGCGACGAGCCGCCTGCGCGTCGCCGGGCCGAACTGCATGGGCGCCTATTCCTATCGCGAGCGACTGCTCGGCTATCCCAACACCGAATTGTGCCGGCTCCCGCCCGGCTCGGTCGCCTGCATCTTCCAATCCGGCGGCACCATCCAGTTCTGGATGAAAGCCGCCGCGGAGCGCGGGCTGCGCTACTCCTACTGCATCACGTCGGGCAACGAGCCCGACCTCGGGCTTGCCGACTACCTCAATTTCGTCATCGACGATCCCGCGACGCGCCAGGTCGTGCTGTTCATCGAAGGCATCCGCCGGCCCGAGGCTTTCATGCATGCCGCCGGCCGCGCGCTTGCCATGGGCAAGCCGATCCTCGCCATCAAGACCGGCGCGACTGCGCAATCGCAGGCCGCCTCGCAGTCGCACACCGGCGCCATCGCCGGCGATTATGCCGCCTATCTCGCCATGTGCGAGCGTTACGGCATCGTCAATTACCGCTCGCTCGACGATCTCGTCGAAGCCGCGCTCGCGTTCGAGGGCGGACGGCTGCCGAAGGGACCGCGCATCGGCTTCGTCACCACCTCGGGCGGCACGGTCGACCTCCTTTACGATTATGCCGAGGCCGAAGGCGCCGCCATGCCCGACTTCGCGGACGCGACCAAGGCCGCGCTCCTGCCCCTGATGCAGGAAGGCATCGCGCCGAAAAATCCGCTCGACGTCGGCATTCCATCGACCATCGAAGTGGCGGCTAAAATCTGCGCCACGGCGGCGGGCGATCCCAACATCGACATGGTGGCCTGGGCCTCGCCCATGCCGCGCAAGGCGGATGCCTGGGGCGACGTGACCCCGTTGCGACAGCTGCTGGCCGAAACCGACAAGCCGATCGTCGGATTCGGCCGCATGATCCATCAGGTGAGTGACAATCACCTCGCCGCGCAGGCGGCGGCCGGCTTCCCGTTCCTGCAGGGGATCGAGCCGACCATCCGCGCGCTCAACGGGCTGTGGTTCCACGCCGCGCGCCGGGGCCGCTGCCCGCCGACGCCGCCGCCCGCCCCAGCGAGCGAGCTGTCGCCCGCCACCCTCGATGCGACGCTGGCGCGTTACGGCATCGCGCTGCCCAAGAGCCACGACGTCGGCAGCGCGGCCGAAGCCGTGGCCGCGGCCGCGCGCATCGGCTTTCCGGTGGCGCTGAAAATTCGCTCGCCGCGACATCCTGCACAAGACCGAGGCCGGCGGCGTGGCGCTCGACTTGCAAAGCCGCGAGGCGGTGCAGGCGGCGGCCGACGCCCTCGCCGCTTCGGCCCGCGCGACGCAGCCGGGCGCGCACATCGACGGCTTCCTGGTGCAGGAGATGGTTTCGGGCGTCGAGGCGATCGTCGGCGCGCGCAGCGACCCGCTCTATGGACCGATGCTGCTGGTCGGCGCCGGCGGCGTCCTGGTCGAGCTCGCCCAGGACGCCGCGCTGCGCCTGCTTCCGGTCGCGGCCGGCGAGGTCGCCACCATGATCGACGGCCTCAAGCTCGCCCGGCTGCTTCGCGGTTTTCGCGGACGGCCTGCCGCAGATCGCGCGGCGCTCGAAGCTGCCGCGCTTGCGCTCGGCCGTTTCTTCCTCGACCACCGCGCAAGGATAAACGATATCGAGATCAACCCGCTGATGGTGCGCTCGGCCAACAATGGCGCGGTCGCGGTCGACGTGCGCGTATTGTGGCGCGAGGACGCTCGAGGAGCGTAGCGGAATGGATTTCGAACTGCCGGAAGAGCTGCGGATGCTCAAAGCCGGCCTGCGGCGCTTCGTCGACACCGAGCTGATCCCGATCGAGCGCCAGACCACCGACGGCGAACGGATCAAGCCGGAATATCTCGAGCGCTTCGAGCAGCGCGCCAAGGATCTCGGCATCTGGCAGCTCGATGTGCCGGAGGAGTATGGCGGCGGCGGCATGTCGATCCTCGCGCGCGCGGTGGTATGGGAAGAACTCTCCCGCACCATCGCCATACCGGCCCGCGGCGAGGGCATGACCGGCCCGTCCGCGCGCGGAATTCTCTATTCGCTCGAAGGCGAGATGAAGGAGAAATACCTGCTGCCGGTGCTGCGCGGCGAGAAGAAGGCCTGCTTCGCGCAGACCGAGCCCGACGCCGGCTCCGATCCCGGCGGCATGCGCACCACCGCCGTGCGCGACGGCGACACTTACGTGATCAACGGCGTCAAGCGCTTCATCACCGGCGCCGGCAAGGCCGATTTCATGCAGCTGATGGCGGCAACCGACCGCAGCAAAGGCTCGCGCGGCGGCATTTCCTGTTTCATCGTCGACATGGATACGCCGGGCGTGAAGCTCGGCGCCTGCTACGAGACCATGATGGGCGACCAGCCGTGGGAGATCGTGCTCGACAACGTGCGCGTCCCGGCGCGCCATCGCGTCGGCGAGGAAGGCGAAGGGATGCGCTTTGGCCAGCAATGGCTCAACATCGGCCGCGTCAAGCACGGCGCGCGCGCGCTCGGCGTCGCCGAGCGGTGCCTGGAAATGGCGACCTCCTACGCCAAGCAGCGCTCGACCTTCGGCCGGCCGCTCGCCGACCGCCAGGCGATGCAATGGATGCTGGCCGACATGTTCATCGAGTTGCAGGCCGCGCGCCTCCTCGTCTACAAGACCGCCGCGCGTCTCGACCAGGGCGAAGAGGCGCGCGAGGACGCCTACGTCGCCAAGTATTTTGCCGACGAGATGGCATTCCGGGCCGCCGACCACTGCATGCAGATCCACGGCGGCATCGCGCTCACCACCGATCTTCCGATCGAGAAGATGTGGCGGCAACAGCGCAGCTACCGCATCACCGAAGGCGCCAGCGAAGTCATGAAGATGGTCATCGCCCGCCATGTGCTGAAGACCTACGGCTGAGGAAACGCCATGATCAAAGTGCGACGCATCGGGCACGCCACCTTCGAGACGCCCGATCTCGACCAGCAGATCGAGCATTTCACGCAGGTGACCGGTCTCGTCCTCGCCGCGCGCGAGAAGGACCGGGCGCTGCTCGCGAGCAAGCTCGGCCAGCTGGTGGTGCAGCTCAAGAAGGGCGGCGAGCCGCGTTGCGCGAAGCTCGCGTTTCAGGTGGCGCCCGATTCGGATTTCAAGGAGCTGGCCCGCGCGCTCTCGGAGGACGGAATCAAGAGCGAGCTGCGCAGCGACGACCTTCCCGGCACGCCCAAGCTGCTCGCCTTCGAGGACAACAAGGGAACCACCATCGAGGTGTTCGCGCAGTGGGATTATCTCACCCCCAACCAGCAGGTGGTGGGCGTGGGGCCGATCAAGCTCGGCCACTGCGCCTTCGTCGTACCGGACGTGCAGCAGACCTGCGAGTTCTACGAGCGCGTGCTGGGCTTCAAGGTGTCCGACTGGAACGGCGACTTCTTCGTGTTCATGCGCTGCAATCCCGACCATCACACCGTGAACTTCATCCGCGGCAAACGGGCCAAGATGCATCATATCGCCTTCGAGGTGCGCGACTTCTCCGCGGTCGAGCAGGGCTGCGACGTGCTCTCGTACCACCGCATCCCGATCATCTGGGGCCCGCTGCGCCACGGCCCCGGCCACAACGTCTCGATCTATCATCGCAATCCGGACCAGCACGTGATCGAGTTCTTCGCCGAGCTCGACCAGCTGTTGGACGAGGAGCTTGGCTATTTCGATCCGCGGCCCTGGCACGCGGATCGCCCGCAGCGGCCGAAGGTCTGGAGTCGCGACAACCGCGCGATCGCCGGCTGGGGCCCGCCGCCCACGCCCGATTATCATTTGAACCGGGATGAATAGCTGGATGCGGCTGGCGCCGATTCCCGGGCTGTCAGAGCCGCGAGTTCGAAACCCCCTCCCGCTGCGGGAGAGGGTCGCACGCGCGAAGCGCGGGCCGGGTGAGGGGTTACTCTCGGCGAGATGTGCAGCGGCCCCCTCACCCGGCTCGCCTGCCTCCGCTACGCTCCGGCGCGCTCGCCACCCTCTCCCGCGGGGGGAGAGGGTCCTGCGGCGCGCTGCACCGGCCTTTATGCCGTCTGCGCGGGTCGCAGGTCGTCATGCGTCGCGGCTTTCACGGACATGACAATCACGCGAATGGGAATCGGCGGCACACCGTGAGCAACGCCCGCTATCGCCTCGGCGTCGACGTGGGCGGGACCCATACCGACCTCGTGCTGCTCGATACCAAGACGGGCGAGCTGCTGGTCGAGAAGGTCGCGAGCACTCCGAAGAACCCGGCGCTCGGCGTGCTCCATGGCGTCGGCAAGTTCATCGCCGGTGGAATCCCGCCCGCGGACATCGGCTTTTTCGCCCACGGCACCACCATCACCACCAACGCGCTGCTCGAGATGCGCGGCGCTAAGGTCGGGCTTCTGATTACCAAGGGTTATCGCGCGGTGCAGGAGATCCAGAACCAGGCGCGCGACGGCAATCTGTTCGACTATTTCTATTCCAAGCCGCCCGCCATCGCGCCGCAGAGCCTCACCAGGGAAATTCCCGAGCGCTCCGACTACGCCGGCAACGTGCTGGTGCCGCTCGATGGGCATGCCGTTCGTCAAGCCGCGCGCGAACTCAAAGGCGCCGGCGTCGAGTTCGATCGCCGTCTGTTACCTGTTCTCGTTCATGAATGCGGCGCATGAGCGGAAAACGCGCGCACTGATCCAGGACGAATTTCCGGCCGTCCACGTCTCGTTGTCGAGCGAAGTCCTGCCGCGCATCCGCGAATGGCCTCGCCTCTCCACGACGCTGCTCAACGCCTACCTCGAGCCGGTCATGGTGCACTACATCGGTCATCTCAACGAAGGATTGGACGCGGCCGGGCTGCGCACGCAGCAGCGCTTCCTGATGCAGTCGAACGGAGGCGTGATGACGTTCGCGGCGGCAATCGCGGGCGGCCGCACCGTGCATACGCTGTTCTCCGGCCCCGCCGCGGGCGCGCAGGCGAGCGCGCATCTTGCGCGAGCCGAGGCGAGAACCGGGCTCGTCACCCTCGACATGGGCGGCACCAGCGCCGACATCGCCTTCATCGAAGGCGGCGCGCCGCTCGAGGTCACCGAAGGCGTGATCGCGCGCCGGCAGGTCGACGTGCCGGCGCTCGACATGACCACGATCTCCGCCGGCGGCGGCTCGATCGCCTGGATCGACGGCGGCGGGTTCCTCAATGTCGGCCCGCAGAGCGCCGGCGCCGACCCCGGCCCGGCCTGCTACGGACGCGGCGGCACGCGGCCGACGGTCACCGATGCCGACCTCGTGTGCGGCTATCTCAACCCGGACTATTTCCTCGGCGGCGCGCAGAAGCTCGACGTCGCGGCATCGCGTGCCGCGCTCAAGGCGCAGGTCGGCGATCCCCTGAACATGGACGTGATGACGGCCGCCGCCGGCATCCAGCGCATCGTCGATATGCGCATGGCCGACGAGGTCCGGGTGTTCGCGGCCAAGCGTGGTGTCGATCTCTCGGCCTTCACGCTGCTGCCGTTCGGCGGTGCCGGCGCGGTGCATGCCGCGATGGTGGCCGAGGAGCTCGGCATGCGGCGCATCCTGGTGCCGCCGCGCCCGGGCGCGTTCTCGGCGCTCGGCCTGCTCTGCACCGACGTGGTGCATGACCATATCCGCTCCGAGCTTCGACCGCTCGCGGAGATCGCCGCCGATCATGCCGAGGACGTCTTCCGGCAACTGCAGGAAAAGGCCCGCGCCGAGCTCAAGGCGGAAGGAATGAACCCCTTCGACGCCAGCTTCACGCGCGAGCTCGACCTGCGCTACAGCGGCCAGGGGTACGAATTGCGCACGCCGCTCGAAGGATTGTTCGCCGACCGGCTGACGGCGGCAGCGCTGCACGCCGTACGCGACAGGTTCGACGAGCGCCACGCCCAGATTTACGGTCATGCGGCCAAGGAGCGGCCGGTGGAAGTGGTGAGCTATCGCCTGCGCGTGCGCTTGGCCGTGCCCAAATATGAGCCGCGCGCGCAAGCAGCGCCGGGCGCATCACGGTCCGCCGCCGACGCGGTCAAGGGGAAGCGGCAGATATCGCTCAACGCGGCGACGACCGAAGCGACGCTCTACGAGCGCGACCGGCTCGCCATCGGCGCGATAGTCGGCGGCCCGGCCATCGTCGAGCAGTTCGACGCCACTACCGTCATTCCGCCCGGCTGGAGCGGACGGATCGACGGCTACGGCAACCTGATCTTGGCGAAAGCGTGAGCATGGACGCCATCACCATCCAGATCCTGCGCAACAAGGTCGCAAGCCTGGTCGACGAAATGCATTATCATTTCTATCGGTCCGGCTACTCGACCATCATCCGCGAGTTGCGCGACTTCAGCTGCGTGATCCTCGACCGCGAGGGGCGCCTGATCGTGGCGCCGCCGATGTTCTTCCACGCTCCGGTCTATCGGCATCTCGTCGGCCGCATCCTTAAGGTCTATGGCGAGAACAACGAAGGCCGCGCGATCGCGGACGGCGACGTGTTCGTCTCCAATCACCCCTACGAGGGCGGCCTGCCCCACGTCTCCGACATGGCTTTCGTCGCACCGGTGTTCGCGGCCGGCGAGATCGTGGCGTTTGCAGGCTCGATCGCCCACAAGGCGGATGTGGGTGGCGCGGTCGCGGGCTCCACCTCCGCCAATGCCACCGAAATGTTCCAGGAGGGCCTGCTCGTGCCGCCGATCAAGATCGTGGCGGGAGGCAGTCCGCAGACCGACATCGAAAACATCATCCTCGCCAACAGCCGGCAGCCGGGGCTCGTGCGCGGCGACATCAATGCCCAGATCGCAGTGACGCAAATGGGCGCGGCGCGGATCAAGGAGCTGTGCGAACGCTTCGGCGCGCACGCGGTGACCGAGGCCTTCGCCGCCATCCTCAAGGGGGCGGCGGACGAGTTGCGCGCTGCCATCGCCAGACTGCCGGAGGGCGAATCTTCCGCCGAAGGGCTGCTCGACAGCGACGGGGTCGTGGTCGACAAGCCGGTGAAGCTCGCCGTCACGGTCGCCATCAAAAGCGGGATCGCGCGCTTCGACTTCTCCAGCAGCGATCCGCAGGCGCGCGGGCCGGTCAATCTGCGCCCGTCCATGGTGGAAGCCTGCGTGTTCTATTCGCTGATCGGCTGCCTCGGTCCGGACCTGCATTTCAACGACGGCATGCGCGACGTGGTTCGGCTCGCCTACGCGCCGCGTACCGTCACCAATGCGGAACCGCCCGCCCCCGTCTCCAACTACCAGATGGTCAATCTCAAGCTGGTGGACGTCATCCTGGAGGCGCTTGCCCATTTCCATCCCGCCCGCGCCATCGCCAATGCCGGCTCGTCGAGTGCGCTTACCATCGCCTGGGCCAGGGGCCGGCCTGGACAATCGAGCATGCAATACGAGATCATGGGTTCGGCCTACGGCGGCGGCATGGGCCATGACGGCGCCTCCGCCACCGCCACGCACCTGAGCAACCTGCACATCACGCCGATCGAAATTCTGGAATCGGAGTTTCCCTGCCGCATCACCCGCTTCGAGCTCGTTCCCGATTCCGGCGGCCCCGGCCGGTGGCGCGGCGGCCTGAGCCTCGAGCGTGAATACGAGCTGCTCGAAAATGCCACCGTCATTCGCCGCTACGACAAGAGCCGTTTCCCGCCCGGCGGTATCGCAGGCGGCAAGCCCGGGCGCGGCGCGCGCTTCGTCATCAGGCTGGGAACGGCGCAGGAATACGCGACGCCGTCGTCGGGGCGCCACGAGATGCGCTCCGGCGAGCGCTTCCTCTTGCAAAGCGCGGGCGGCGGCGGCTGTGGCGATCCGCGCGCGCGCGATGGCGCCGCGCTTGCCCGCGACATAGCCGAGGGATATGTCTCGGCCGCCGCAGCCAAGAAGGATTACGGCGGGTAACACATCCGCCCTCATCCCGAGGAGCGCCTGAAAGGCGCGTCTCGAAGGATGGGGGGCCCACCGATCTCGGGTAAACCCGGGATTGTGTGCGCGCCTCCTGCGCATGCGGCCGGTTGAGAGGTTCGCAGCATGGCGTTTTCGAGTTGGCGCGGCGTCGTGGGCATGATCAACCCGACTCTGCGGCCGGGCGTGACCGAGGAGGTCGTCCGCCTGCTGCCCGAGGGCATCGGGCTCATTCCGCTGTTCCTCAATATCCGCCGCGGCACCGAGGACGAGTTCGAGACCATGATGCCGGCCTACGAAAAACTCGTCGCCGTCCTCGCGCAGCACGGCTGCGACTTGATCCATCCCCACGGCGCGCCGCCGTTCATGGTGCAGGGCCGCAAGCGCGAAGCCGAGATCGTCAAGGCCTGGGAGAAGAAATACAAAACGCCGATCATGAGCGTGGCGCAGAATCACGTGAACGCGCTCAAGACGCTGAAGGCCAAGACCATCATCGGCGCCACTTATTTTCCGCCCAAGCTCAACGCCGTCTTCGCCAAGTATTTCCGCGACGCCGGCTTCACCGTGCGCGGGATGGAAGGCATCGACGTGGCCTTCGACAAGGTGCAGGAGCTGTCGAGCCATCAGGTCTACGCCCATATCAAGCGCAATTTCCTGAAGGCGAAAGGCGCCGACGCGATCTACATGCTCGGCTCCGGCTGGCGTACGCTCGATATCATCCAGGTGCTCGAGCAGGATCTGCAGGTACCGGTCGTGCATCCGGTGACGGCACGCGTGTGGGAAATTCAGAAGCGCCTGCACGTGCGCGAGCCGCGGCAGGGCTTCGGCCATCTGTTGGCAGCATTGCCGTAAGCGAGGCGAGCCATGATCGTCAGGCGAGACGCGGCGCTGGTCCTTCTGCTCTGCGGTTTGTGCTGTGCGCCGCCGGCGACGCGGCAAGCGGCGGCGCAGTCGGTGGAGTCGTTCTACAGCGGCCGCACGGTCACGATGCTGGTGGGCACCGCGCCGGGCGGCATCAACGACATTTCGGCTCGGCTGGTGGCGCGCCATCTTCCCCGTTTCCTCCCCGGCGCCCCGAACATCATCGTTCAGAACAATCCCGGCGGCGGCGGCCTCGTCACCGCCAACCGTCTCTATTTCAACGCGGAGAAGGACGGTTCGGTGCTCGCCAAGCTCGAGCGCGCCGTGCCGCAGCTCGCCATCCAGGGCAATCCCAACGCGCAGTTCGACCCGGCCAAGTTCACCTGGCTTGGCAGCCTGTCCTCCTATGCCGACGACGCCTATCTGATGCTGATCAATGCCGATCATCCCGCCAAGACCGTTGCCGATCTCAAGACCCCCGGCATATCGGTGGCGCTGGGCGCCGACAATGCCGCTTCCAGCAACCTGATCTTCGCGGTCATCGCCAAGGAGGTGCTCGGCCTCAACGTCAACGTCGTGCGCGGCTATACCGGCGCGGCGCCGCTGTTCCTCGCCATGCAGCGCGGCGAGCTCGACGGCCAGATGGTGGGCTTGAGCTCGGTGCGCACCGGCCAGCGCGATCTCTGGAGCAAAAAGGCCTTTCGGCCGCTCATGGCTTTCGGGCGCGCCCGGCGGCACGCGGAATTTCCGGACCTGCCGATTGGACGCGAGCTGACGAACGATCCCGACACGCTCTTGCTCATCGAGTTCGCCGAGCTTCCGTTCTTCATGGCGCTGCCGTTCGCCGCCCCGCCCGATCTTCCGGCCGATCGCGCCGCGGCGCTGCAGCGCGCGTTCATGGCGATGTGCCGGGACAAAGGCTTCGCCGACGAAGCCGAGAAACTCGGTATCGACATGAGTCCGATCGACGGCGGCGAAATTCTGAAATTGCTGGCCCGCACGGCGGCCACGCCGAAGGACGTGATCGCCCGCTACAACGCCATCGGTGGCGGCAGGAAGTAGGCCTGGGCGAGCCGGGTTGCCCTTCGCCGGAAAATGCTGTGCAGATAGCATGGGTCGAAGCCGCGAGAGCAAAATTGGAGGAAGACTTCGCGCAAGGCCTCACAGAAGACTTGAAGAAGGCTTGCAGAAAGACTTTGGAGGAACGAATGCCCCGTTTTGCCGCCCTGATCGTGCTCGTGGCCGCGACGAGCCTGGCGCTTTGGCCCGGCCCGGGCCGCGCGCAGGAGCCCTATCCGTCGCGAACGGTGAAGATCGTGGTACCGGCCGCGCCCGGCTCGACCACCGACACGTTGGCGCGCCTGGTCGCCGACCAGCTCAGCCAGAAATGGGGCAAGGCGGCGATCGTCGAGAATATCCCCGGCGGAGCCATGAATATCGGTGCCGGCAACGTGGCGCGCGCGGCGCCCGATGGCTACACGTTGCTGGTCGCGCCGCCCTCCCCGCTCTCGTTCAATCATTTGTTGTATCGCGATCCCGGCTACGACCCGACCAAATTCGTTCCGATCACCATGCTCGCCAAAATTCCGAACGTCCTGGTGGTTCGCAACGAGCTTCCGGCGGCCACGCTGAAAGAACTCATCGCTTACGGCAAGGCCAATCCCGGCAAGCTCTCCTACGCTTCGCAAGGCGTGGGCTCCACGGCGCATCTGTCGGCGGCGCAACTCGAAGTGCAGACCGGCATCAAGATGGTGCACGTACCGTATCGCGGCGCGCAGCCCGCGCTCACCGACGTCGTCGCCGGCCATGTCGACATGTTCTTCGACACGCTCGCGACCTCGGTGCCGCTCTACCGCGACCACAAGGTGAAGCTGCTGGGCGTGGCCGATCTGCAACGCGCGAGCGTCATCCCCGAGGTCCCCACGCTGTCCGAAGCCGGCGTGCCGGGTTTCAAGTCGATCACCTGGTTCGGCTTGGTGGCGCCGCCGGCAACGCCCGCCGCGCTCGCCGAGAAGATCAACCGCGACGTGGTCGAGTTGCTCAAGAGCAAGGAGGTCGGCGACCTGCTGCGCAAGGTTTCGCTCGAGGCCGGCGCGACGACACCGGCCGATACCGCTCGCTTTTTCGGCGAAGAAACCGCGCTCTGGGGCAAGGTGATCAAGGAAGCGGGCATCCAGCCGCAGTAGCACCGCTTGTCCCGGGCGCGGCGCAGCATGAAGCGTAGCGGAATGATGCGCTGCAGACCCGGGACCGCTACGAGCTCCGAATGTGGAGCGGTCCCGGATCAGCGGCGCATCACTCCGCGCTCACGCGCTGCGTGCTGCACCGCATCCGGGACACGTGTCATTCACGGCAGCAGCCCCGATTCCCGGTAGGCGCGCAGCGCGCCGGGATGAAGCGCCACGCCGCCGAATTCGAGCGCCGCACGACCCTCCGTCCGCAGCGGTTGAAACAGGTCATCCAGACCCGAGAACAACGGATTGAGCCGGCCGAGTTCAGCCGAGTTCGCGACGATCGCCTCGACCACCGCGCGCGCGATCGGCTCGGCCACGCGCGGATGGGTGACGAGCACGTTGAGGACGGCGATCTGCGGCAGGTCCGCCTCGAGGCCGCGGATGGCGCCCTTGCGCATCGTGGTGCGGCGATAATAGGGAACCGCCGCCATGACCCGTTCGAGCTCGCCGCTCGCATAAGGCAGCACGCGCAGCGCGACACGGTGCGCGAGTGCGGTCATGACCGGATTGGGGATGGGGCATTGGAACTGGGCATCGATGTCGCCTGCGGCCAGAGCCGCGGCGCCGGCGGCGAAATCGAGGTAGACCGGCGACAAGTCCGAAAAGCTCAGGCCCAGCGCGCCAAAGATACCATGGGCATGCTGCACCATGCCGCTGGTCCGCGGCCCGACCGCGATCCGCCGCCCGCGCAGGTGGGAAAACGACCGGATCGGCGAGTCCGCCCGCACGATGAAGAACAGCGGACCGGCATTCATCGGCGCCGCCATGGCGAGATCGATCGGCCGAGCGAACGGGGTCTCGCCGTTTTTCGCGCGCCCGATCCAATTCGAGGCCATGAAGCCGAACTCGATCTCGCCCGCGGCGAGGCGATTGGCGTTTTCGGTGCTGGCTGAGTTGGATTCCAGGACCTCGACCGGCGCCAAGGCCGGCCGCCGCTGCAGGACGGTCTTGAGCGCGTGGCCCTGGCCGTGGAAGGTCCCGTCGCGCTCGGAGGTGCCGATCCGGATCGTCATGGGATGAAGCAGACGCGGGCTCGCCGCAAGGGTGATGACGATGGCGCCGCAGCTAATCGATGCTCACCGTTCGTCAGTGACGAAGGTCAAGTCGTAGCCATGCGGGAAGAAGACATGAGCCAAATTGGTCCATCGATTGGTGAGCGAAAACAATTTCTTTTGCCAGGGCAGCCAACCGGCATAGATTGCGAGCGCATTGCTCGGCTGGGGCCGATCGGACGGATTCAGACGCCCCATCGAAAATACGCGATCGATGTAGCCCGCGTCCGGTACTAGCGAACCGCCCGTCAAAATGCCGAACGCCCACATAAAATAGTTTGGGTCCGAGGTGAGACGCTCGCAGGGAAATACATATCGTACCTGCGACAGATGACTTGCCTCGGCGCTGACATCCAGGCAAGCGGATGCGAACGCCAACCAGTCGATTTCACCTGTCGCGTCGTCGACAGGTCGGGTACCGATAATTCCCTCTACAATATCTTGCGCTCCGGTCCCCTTGATAAACTGCAGACTGTGATCGAGCCCTCGCGTGACATGTTCGAGAACGGGCTTGCTCATCCGAAAGGTCTTCCGTTGCAGGTGGTACAGCGACGAAATCCGGCTGACCGGATGGCGGGTCAGATGCGCCAAAACGTACCGTCTCCGCATCTGGCTTGTTCTTTGGTGCGCTTTTCGCACACCAAAGGCATGCACCGTCCCATAAACCTTTGCGGCGCCGGCTTGTTCAACAAGGTCGTAGTACTCATCGATGGCAACGGGTAATCGCGAGAGGTCACCATAAACTCGCTTTAGCAGGTCCGGGGTGACCTGCTCCAGCTCGCTGTAATTCGGAATCGGTGGCCTCTGTTTGCTATGACCACAGATGATGTCAGTATGTGCATGGAGAGCTGCCGCGAGCCAGAACGATGCCGTCCGTCCTTCCGAGGTCACAATGAAAAATCGAGGGTGATGCGAGGCCGCTCGATCCACCTGCAACCTTTCCGGATCGAGATACAGTTTATCTCCGCCGGCAAGCGCCGCATCGCGCTGGCGCTGAAGCTCGTTGCGCTCGCCCAAGGCCTGGTCGCGTTGGCGTACCATTTCGTTGCGCTCACCCAGGGCCTGGTCGCGCTGGCGCAGCAGTTCATTGCGCTCGCCCAGCGCCTGGTCGCGCTGGCGCAGCAGTTCATTGCGCTCGCCCAGCGCCTGGTCACGCTGGCGCAGCAGTTCATTGCGCTCGCCCAGCGCCTGGTCGCGCTGGAGCAGATAGGCGTCACGCTCAGCGAGCGCTTGATCGCGCTGACGCAGGATCTCGTCGCGCTCACCCCGCGCCCGATCACGCTGGCGCAAATAGCCGTCGCGCTCGACTGCCAGGCCGGCGGCCAGGGAACGGACGTCCTCAAGCTCACGCCGGGGTTTCCGGCGCGGGTCGAGACGAGCAAGACGCTGCAGCACGCCCATGAGGTCTCTTAAGTCGCGAGGCGCCGCCTCGGCGCAACAGGGCCCGGTGTTGTGAATACGACGGCGTCCGGCACATATCACGGCCTGGCTGCCGCCTGCAATCAGCGCCAAACCGTCGCGCCAGCCGGCCCCGACAGGAAGTCGCAAGTCCTCGGAGGGCGGGGAGGCGCTGATCTTACCGAGCCACGACACGATCGGATGGCGCGCGAAGCCCCGCCGCGTCGCCGGCGCGCGCATCGCGCTCGATGCGTCGCAGCTCCTCGGCCGGCGCGCCGCGCTGATACAGCGAGTTGAGCTCGCGGAAAAGCGACAGGTCGCGATCGTACTCTCCGGGATAGGCAGCGATACGGCGTGCAAGATGTCCGCGGGCGCGCTTGAACAATTCAGTGTCATATTGATTCCACGCCAGCAGTCTTTCGCGTAGTTCAGCGGAAAGTCCGCTTTCCGCCGGACGCGATGCGGTGACGTTCACCGGCTGATAGACGAGATCGCTGAGCGCCCAGCGCAGGTCGGAACCCAGGACAACGAGCGTCTGATCGAATTGATCGGTCGTTCCGACCACGAGATATCCTTCGAGGTTCTTGGCGGCAGCCTCGAAATCCGCCTGGGTGACCGGAGCAAAGTTCTCCGTGGTCGCGTCCGATTCAGCCGCAACGGGATTAAGGCTACGCTGCCCGCTCAAAATCCGGCACATGCCGTTGTCGAATCCAATATTGTAGTATTGTCGGCTGCGGCAATAGTCCTCCAACATTTCGAGGCTCTCTCCAACCAGGCGATTGGAGTAATAATAGCCCGAGAGGATGCGATCCAACGGGTCGCGCAACAACGTCACGACCGCGCATGGCTTGGGAAGGCATGCCTGAACGCCGTGACGGTAATGGCCCCAGACCGCACGCAGCTTGGCAATGTCAGCCGCTTGCAGCCGATCCAGGGCCCGCTCAATTGCGGCATGCGACCAGGTTCCTATGGCCGAAACATCCGTTTCCGGCATCTCGATCTGGAGGAATTCCTCGGTCGAAAAATTTCGGGCCAAGATATCGGCAAGCGTCATGCCGCCGGTCTTGGCGAGATGCAGGAACAGCAGGAGACGGTCACACGTCGCCAAGGCCGGGCGCGTGATCACGTCGGCGCGATGAGCATAGCGAGCCGATCGATCGATGAGCAGGTTCTTTTGCCCGATCTCTTCGTCGCGCTGGCGCAGGACTTCGTTGCCCTCGCCCAGCGCCTCGTCGCGCTGACGCTGGACTTCATTGCGCTCGCCCAGCGCCTCGTCGCGCTGACGCTGGACTTCATTGCGCTCGCCCAGCGCCTCGTCGCGCTGGCGCAAATAGGCATCGCGTTCCGCGAGCGCCCCGTCGCGCTGACGCTGGACTTCATTGCGCTCGCCCAGCGCCTCGTCACGCTGGCGCAGGAATTCGTCGCGCTCGCCCAGTGCTTCGTCGCGCTGGCGCAAGTAGGCATCGCGCTCCGCCGCCAGGGCGGCAGCCGAAGTTCTGGCTTTCTCGAGCTCGAGCCGGAGCTGTCGGCGCCCATCAATGCGAGCCAGGCGTTCCAGCAGACCCATCACAACTCCCAATTCGCGAGCAGTCACCTCGGTGCAGCAGGTCGCCAAGCCTGCCTGGATATCATGGCGGTTACAAATACGATGGTATTGACGCGCCGTCACGCCTGATCCCGGTCGCCGGACGGGCGCCGGGGCCGTGTGCCGAAGCAGAGAGCCGCGGTGTGCAAGGTCGGACACGCCGGGCCGTCATTCCCTTCCTTGCTACACCGGCGATTTGACCCGCTTCATCGCGTCATGCGGCGCCAGACCATTCAGACGCGCTTCGAGCGTCTTCAGCGCGGATGCGGGGATAATGAACGGATTGGTCTCCGGGACCCAGGGCTCGATAACGATGCCGCGTGCCGCCAACATGCGCTCGAGGCTCTCCCATGCCGGACGGTAGCTGCCAAATCGATGCAGAAGGGACAGCAGATGGTGCACGGCGGCGATTTCGTTACTCGCGCTCTCGGCTGCCTCAGCCGCGGCCAGATCCGGGTGCCGGGCAGCCGCCCGATTGAACGCCACCTGCAGCCGGTCGCCGATGAGACTGTCGGCGAACGCGCGGTCGGCCGCGCTGAACTCCTCACGCCAGGAATCATGCTCACCCTGACGGTAATGGCGGTCGCCGACGATCGGTTGGCGGATTCGGGAAAGATCGAATTCCGTCACCCCGTGGAATTCGAACAGGCGCTTGAGCAGCGCCCGGGGATCGCGCCTCAGCTCGTCGAAATATACGATCTGAATGTCGGGCTCTCCGTCGCCTTCAGCCACCGCGCCGAGCCAGGATTCGATCCAGTTGACGGCGGCGGGCAGGAAGGTCCGTACCTGAAAGGCCAACTGCCGCGCGTGCGGCCAGTCAAAATAGTCCAAGGGGACGTGCTGAGTGCCCGAATTGAAATTGCGCATCCCCATGCCGAGCTTTCGGATGTGGTGGGTCCAGGACACCGTGCTGTCGCGGGGATCACGCAGAAGCACGGAGAAGCGCCGGATTCCCGCGCTCCGCAAGGCGCGGACGTTGTGATAGCTCGCGGCCGCATGCAAAGCCAACACGTAACCTTCGGGCATGAAACTGGCCAATGCCTTCGGGTTCAATCGTTCGGAGGTAAACAGGCCGGTCGAATGAACGTCCTCGCGATTGCAGTATCCGGACAGGTAGATGGTTATAAAGGCTTGATCGCTGAGGGACGGCGGCGCCGCCAGCCCGGTAGCATCGCGAATGCCACCCCATACGAATTCCGTACCGCTCTTCGGCAGCGCGGCAAAGACGATCGTGTTCTGCCGGGCTGGCGGCGCCGATCCCTGGCCGCGGGCTGAGGCACTCTGAGAAGCGGCAGAGCCGCCGGTGGCCTCCACGGTCGCGCTGCTCCTCGCCGCATCAGCCTCGGTGAGTTGTTCCAGCAATCGGTCCCGTTCGACCAGCACGCCATCGCGTTGGCGAAGGATTTCGTTGCGCTCCCCAATGGCGTCGTCGCGTTGGCGCAGGATTTCGTTGCGCTCACCCAGCGCCTCGTCGCGCTGGCGCAAATAGGCATTTCGCTCCGCGAGCGCCCCGTCGCGCTGGCGTAGGACTTCATCGCGTTCCGCCGCCAGGGCGGCGGCCTCCGATCGGACGTGTTCGAGCTCGAGCCGGGGCTTGCGGCGCGGATCAAGGCAAGCAAGGCGTTCCAGCAGGCCCATGAAGGATTCCCACCTCGCGTGCCGCCCCTCGATGTCGGCAGACCGCTAGACGGCTTGGATATCGTAAGGGTCGCAAATACGACGGTATTGACCCGCTGTCACGCGCCGATTCTGTGGATCGCTGCTACCCCTTGCCCCGGCGCTGGCCCTGGGGATTTGGCAGAACCGGACAGTCCGCGCCACGACCCTGCACCGAAATCGACGCATGACTGGGATGCTTCAAAGCAGCAACGGATGCGCTTCTGCGCCTGCCCGCCCGCTTCCCTTCAAACCCGCGCGGTCGTAGGCTTGCAAGAAAGATTTCGGGAGGAGGCGTGATGAGACGGGCTGCCTGGGCGATACCGCTCGTGCTGGCCATGACGCTGCAGGGCGCGTCAGCCGAGCAGGGGAGCAGCGATCCGTCCCTCAACGACAAGCAGCTTCTCGGCATGCGGCTGTTCAACCAGTCGTGCCGCGTCTGTCATACCAGGCCGCAGCTGACGAGCCCGCTCTACGGTCCCGAACTGTCGCAAAATTCCGCCGGCGGGCAGGACGCCGTCATGCGCGACGTCATCAGCAACGGCACCCCCCGCATGCCGGGATTCAAATATCACTTCGAGCCCGCGCAGATCGAAGCGATCGTCGCGTATCTGAAAACGATCCCCACTCCACCGCCGTCCGCTCCAGCCGGGGCCGGCCGCTGAACGAGGCGGAATCATGGGAGACGATGTCATGAGCAGCACACGTCACGGCACGCGAGGTTTGTTGTTCGCCGCCATCGCTGCGGTCATGAGTATTCCGGCGCCTGCCGACGCCGACGCCATCCTGAGCGGAACCGTCACCTCCGCGGCCGGCGAAAAGCTCGACGGCGTCACCGTCTCCGCGAAGCCCGCGGGCGGCACCATTACCACGACCGTCTTCAGCGACACGGCCGGCGATTATTTTTTCCCGCCGCTGCCGGAGGGAAAGTATCGCGTCTGGGCGCAGGCCCTGAGCTTCGCAACCGCCAAGGCCGATGTCGATCTGTCGGCTGCGCGCAAGCAGGGTTTCACCCTCGCTCCGCTCAAGGATTTCGTGCGGCAATTGCCGGGCAACGTCATGCTGTCGGCGCTGCCCGAGGAGACCGAGCAGGACAAGCGCATGAAGCGACTGGTGCGCAACAATTGCACCGGCTGCCATACGTCGAGCTTCATTCTCCAGCACCGATTCGACGAGGCCGGCTGGAACGCCATCATCGAGCTCATGAAGAACGCCAACGTGTATGGCACGTTCGTGGGTAAAGAGCGCAAGCCCTCCGGCATTCTCGACTATCACCAAAAGGAACTGGCGGCTTACCTCGCCCGCGCGCGCGGTCCCGGCGAAAGCGCCATGAGAGTCAAGCTCGATCCGCGGCCCGCCGGGGAAGCGGCACGGGTGATGTTCAAGGAGTACGACGTGCCGCTCGATCCGGATGCCGGCCTCCCGAGCCACTTCGTGCAGAACGACGGCAGCGACTGGTCGCTCGGAACGCCGTCCGTCCTCATTCCGGGCTGGGGCATCCATGACGCCTGGCTCGATCTCGACGGCCGGCTCTGGTTCACCTGCAACATCCCGAACAAGCGCACCACCATCGGCAGGATCGATACCAAGACCGGCGAGGTAAAATTGTTCAAGGTGCCGGCGCCCAACGGTTTCGCCGCCCAGGCGCACGGCATGACCCGGGACGAAAAAGGCATCATCTGGTTCAATGTCAATAACGGCCGCGGCGGCCTGGGCCGGCTCGATCCCCGGACCGAGCGGATCGACGTCTATCTGCCGCCCCAGGGTATGTCGCCGACCGGCGGCGCGACCACCGTCGACTACGACGGCAAGGGCAAGATCTGGTCGTCCGCGCCCGATGGTGCGCTGCGCTTCGATCCCGACAGCGAGACGTTCACCGAATTCAAATCCATCACCTACAAGACCGCAAACGGCACCGGCGTGACCTATGGCGCCGCCGGCGATCGCGACGGCAACGGCTGGTGGGCGGAAATGACGCTCGACATCATCGGCAAGGGCGAAGGCGCAACCGGCAAGGCGCAGGAGGTCAAGCTGGCGCCGGTCAAGGAGGAGATGGACCGCGTCACCACGGACGCGCGCAAATTCTACGAAACCTACAACCAGCCCGACTTCAACAATCCGTTTCCCTGGGCGCAAGGACCGCGGCGGATGGGCACCGACAAGCATGCCGACGTGCTGTGGGTCGGCAACTCCTGGGGTGCCAATCTCGCCCGCATCGATACCCGCACCAACGAGACCACATACGTGGCGCTTCCCGGCGGGCAGCAGCCGTATCACGTGGCGGTCGACAAGAGTCACCGCGCGTGGACCAATATCTGGGGCGCCGATCGCGTGCTGCGATACGACCCGAAGACCTCGACCTGGACGGCGTTCGATCTGCCGACGCGTGGAGCGGAACCGCGCTATGTTTCGCTGTTGGAGCGTGACGGTGCGCCGATGCAGGTCGTGCTTCCCTATTTCCGGGCGCGCAAAGTCGCGGTCATGACGCTGCGCAGCGAGGCCGACCTGGAGGCGCTGAAGGCACAGGCAGCTCGATAGGGCACGGCTCACCCACATCCGAGTCGCGTCCTGACCTTCATGGAGGCGAAAAGCCAGCGCGGGGAACGCAAGCGGGCGCCCGCTTCGGCGCATCCGATCGGGTTGAAACCTGATGCGCTCCGGATTTTGATCTGGTGTGCGTTCTATCGGAAAACCGGTTCCTACTCCGCATCAAGTGCGGGGCAGGCTTTCGGGAACACGGCTAGCGGGCTGCTGAAAAACAGAACAATGTTCCCGATCCGATTCTAGGGTAAAAACTCATTAATTCTTTTACTCTGACAATACGATCCTGATTTGTTTTTTGGAAGGGATCGGGATCGTGCGCAGGAATCTGTTTTGGCTAAGCGATGAGCAATGGGCTCGAATTGAGCCTCATTTGCCAACCGATGTTCGCGGTGTGGAGCGGGTTGACGATCGCCGGGTTATCAGCGGGATCGTGCATGTTCTCAAGAGCGGTTGCCGCTGGTGCGATTGCCCGCCGGAATATGGGCCTCCGACAACGATTTATAACCGGTTTGTGCGCTGGGCGCGACGCGGCATCTGGGAAAACCTGTTTCGAGAGTTTGCTGGAAACGGACGATCCGCGGGCACGCAGATGATCGAACTCCACGCACGTCAAAGCGCACCGTTCGGCGGCGGGCGGAAAAGGGGGGAGAAAAAGCAGGCTGTGGGCCGTTCGCGCGGAGGGCGCAACACGAAGATACACGCACTCGCAGATGCTAAAGGGCGCCTGATCGCCATCCTGTTGACTGGAGGCGAAGCTCACGATTGCCCGGTCGCAGAGCGCTTGATCCGCAGAGTGAAGTCACCAGAACGCCTGCTCGGCGACAAGGCGTATGACAGCGCCGAGTTGCGCGAAGACTTGAACGAGCGCGGGACCAAGCCGGTCATTCCCAACCGCTGCAACAGAAAGCAACCATTCAGCTTCAGCAAGCGCCTCTACAAACTGCGTTGGCATATCGAGAGTGCGTTCAACAGGTTGAAGGACTTCAGACGCATCGCCACGCGATACGACAGGCTGGCCCGAAACTACCTGGCCTCTGTCTGCCTCGCCGCCGCTCTTGTATGGTGGATTTAATGAGTCCGGACCCTAGTTCGTTCACCTCGGGATTCAGTTATGTTCACGGTCAAAATGAGTTTTTCAGCAGCCTGCTAGCGCATGTTCCGGAAAAGTGGGAACCGGTTTTCCGAACAGAACATGCGCAAAATCGAAGAATCTGGAACGCATCACGATTCGACCCAATCGGGATGCGCTCTAATAGCGTCTGCCGTGGCCATGCGCCGCGCGTGCGATGATCTCGCCCGCGCGCCTTTCGAATCGCCCGAAATCAACGGGTGCAACCTCACCGCTTTGCTCGAGGAGCTCGGACACGATCGGCTTCAGGTCCGGGCGGGACCTTTCGTTCTTGTTCTTCTCGCCGTCCATTTCCTGTTTTTCCGCCACGGGAGCACCAACTAAACTCCCCGCGCTCCTCGCTGCGTTAACGGCTGTCAGTCCTCGCTAGTTCCAGGCGAAATCGCCGACGCGCGCGTCACGCGTTCCTAATCACATTCGTATTTTGTTGATCGACGGACGTGCAGCCGGCTCACTCTCGGCGCTGATCATTTGCGCCAGCATCCGCCGCGCCTGCAGTTGCGCGGCATCGGCGGCGATATCGATCAGGCCATCGAGCGAGCCGCCGCGCCGGTTCTTCTGCACGGCTTCGAGCATCTCCGCATCTTCGAGAAACGTGGCTTTCGATCCCTCGAATAGCAGCCGGGACATTTCGGCATCGCCCACGGCGAAGTCGCGCGCAAAGCAGAACATGTAGTGACTCGAATTCTCGGTCTCGGGCGTGATCAAATGGCTCGACCATATCGATATCCCCTGGCTGCGGTCGCCCTCCGGCGCGCCGGTCCCGGTCTTGGCGCAGCCGACGTCGAGATACACCGTCGCCGGCGGGTTCCAGGTCACGAATTGCCAGCGGTCCACGTTCCCGGTGAAGTTGCCGGCCTTGGCGAACAGCGGGGGCGGGACGAAATCGATCATCCAGCGGCCCACGCGAACGCCCTCCGGCAGGCGCTCCGTCCTGGTCGGCGTGATCGCCTCGCGCGGATCGCCGGCAAGCGTGTTCTTGTGGACGTAAGCGACGTGCGTGAGATCGAGCAGGTTGTCGAGCAGAAACTGATAGTTCGATTGCAGGTGAATGTAACCGGGCGTTGCCGACCACTTCGGGTCGGCAAGCCAGTACAGGTTCGGAATCTTGGACACGTCCGCGCTTGCCGGCTCGCCCATCCAGATCCAGACCGCGCCCCATTTTTCGCAGACCGGATAGCTCCTGACCTTGGCTCCGCGCGGAATCATGGTCTGTCCCGGCACTTCGACGCATTGCCCACGGATGTCGAATTTCAGCCCGTGATAGCCGCATGTGAGGTAATCGCCGGCCAATTCGCCCTTTGAAAGCGGCGCCGCGCGATGGCAGCAGCAGTCTTCCAGCGCGGCGACCTCGCCGCGGCCGGTGCGGAACAGCACCACCTTCTCGTCGAGGAAGATTCGGCCGACCGGGCGCTCCTGCAGGTCCTTCGACCATATCGCGGCATACCAGCCATTTCGCAAGAACATGAGTCACCTCCAGCCGGCCACGAACGCTTGAATCACACGTAACGCTTGAATCACACGTATTGCATCGGCCATGCGGCTTGCATCGGCCAAGCCTGCGTGCGTGGTCCATCCGGAATGTTAGCGCAAGTTCCGGAAACGTGGGAACCCGTTTTGCGATGGACCATGCGCAGAACCAAAGAACCCGGAGGGCATTACGATGCAAGTCGATCGAATGACGCGCTCCCCGACCCGGGCCGCTGCGGCCAGCGCGGCGGCGCCTTGGCCGATGATAGCCGCCTCAGGGGACCAACCCGTCCTCGGCCGGCGAAGACGGGCGCCTCAGCACCCTCGAGGCGTGGCGCTTGCACAACTCACGCACGGCCGAAATACGGCATCACCTCGCGCGCGAACAGCCGCATCGATGCTTCCGCCTCGGCGCGGCCGATCATTCCGAAATTCACCTGCAGCGAGGCGGATTCGAAGCCGCCGACGTCGCGATCGTATTGATCGATCGCGCCGCGGATCTCGTGCGGCGTGCCGATCCAGGCCGCGCCTTTCTCGACCTGCAACTCGAACGTCTCCTCCGCGATCGACTGGATCATTTTCTGATAGTTGGGATAGTCGCGCGAGGAGACACCCGTCATCCATCCCGAGGCGGCGTCCACGATCGATTTGAGATACTGATTGAGCGGCGCGCGCGCGGTCGCGGCGGCTTCCGCCTTGCTCTCTGCGCAATACATGTGGAACGCGAGCATGACCTTGCCGCGGCCGGGATACCCGGCTTTCGCCCAGGCGTCGCGATAGGCCTGCAACAGGCTTTGCATATGCGCTCCGACCAGCGGAATCCCCATGAGATAATGGCCGAGCGTGCCCGCATTCTCGAACGATTCCCTGGTGGAGAGCGCCGCGATCCAGAACGGCGGCCTTGGTTTCTGCGTCGGACGCGGCAGCGAGGTCGCGTTCTCGAAGCTGTGGAAGCGGCCGTGCGCGGTCACCCGCTCCTCCTCGAGCAGGCGGCGGATTTGCTCCAGACCCTCGTCGAACCGGGCCCGGCTCTCGTCCATCGAGATGCCGAAACGGGCGAATTCGTGCGGCAGGAAGGCGCGCGCGAAGCCCACCTCCAGGCGGCCGCCGGAGATGGCATCGACCATCCCGATCTGGCCGGCGAGCTTGAGCGGATTGTTGAACACCGGCAGCACCGCCCCGGTCACCAGCCGGATGGAGTGCGTCAGCGCGGCGGCGGCGCTGAGAAAGATGAGCGGATCGGGACTGTAGCCGCCATAGGAAAGGAAATAGTGCTCGACCGTGCGCACATTGCTGAAGCCCAGCCGCTCCGCCAGTTGCGTGAGCTCGAGCGCCTCGCGCCAATACTGATCCGCGGGCTTCTGCTCGGGACCAACGGCGGGAAAGAACTGGACGCCGAATTCCATCGCTCGGGGTGCCCGCCTAGAGCTCCACGCCGATCTTGCGATCGAGCGAATAGGGCCCGCCGCCGCGCAGCGCGATGGCGAAGCAGACGAGGCCCCAGAGCAGCGTGTATTCGTATCCGCGGTTGAGCCACGAAAAACCCAACTTCCAGTAGAGCACGGTGATGATGAGCAGTTCCACCGCGGCGGCGGCGGCAAAGAAGCGCGTGAACAGGCCGACGATGAGCGCGATGCCACCGCCGAACTCGATGATCATCGCGGCCCATATCCACGGCAGCGCCGGATCGAACCCCTGCTCCACGAAAGCGCGGACATAGGCCGACGGCCCGCGCACGACCTTGCCCCAGCCGTGCACCAGGAGATTCCAGCCTACCGCGATGCGAATGAGCGTCCAGGCGAGCGGCACCGCCACGTCGTAGAACGGCTTGAGGCCGGGAAACAGCAGCCTCGGCTCGATGTCTTCCGTCACTTGGTGTCCTCCCTGATGCACCGGTTTCTGATCAGTCTAGCAGCATGCATCATCCCGCGCGCCGCCGCATCCGCGGCACGGCCTCAGCGCATCGTGGCGGCGAGACGGATCGCTGCACGAATCCGGGCATAGGTCGCGCAGCGGCAGAGATTCGTCATCCCCCGATCGATGTCGTCGTCGCTCGGTTCGGGGTGGCGACTGAGCAGATCCGCCGCGGCCATGATCATGCCGGATTGGCAATAGCCGCATTGCGGAACATCGAGCGCGATCCAGGCCTTCTGCACGGGATGATCGCTCTGCCGCGCGAGACCCTCGATGGTGGTGACCTGGCGGCCCTGCGCCATCACCACCGGCAGCACGCAGGTGCGCACCGCCGCCCCGTCGAGATGCATGGTGCAGGCGCCGCAAACGCCGATGCCGCAGCCGAACTTGCTCCCGGTCAGGCCGAGATGCTCGCGCACCACCCACAACAACGGCACCTCGTCCGGGCCGTCGAATTCCGCCGGCGCGCCGTTGACGAAGAATTTCACCGACATGTCGTGAGCCTTTCGCATGCTCTCGCAAGCCCAACCCGATGTGCGCCAACTCGACTCGCGTGTCCCGGGCGCAGCGCAGCACAAAGTGATGCGCTGCAGACCCGGGACCGTTCCGTTCCGTGGCGATCCCGGATCAGCAGTGCACCGCTCCACTTCGTTTCGCGCTGCACCGCATCCGGGACACCAACACCGCTTACGTTTGCACCCATGCGCTTTCGCGGGGACCACAACAGGAGGACTCCGCCACCCTGAAAGCGTCGTCGGGGAACGGCATCACGTCGAGCCGCCGTTGGCTCGCGTTGAACAGCGCCTGCGCGACGGCGGGAGCCACCGGCGCCAGCACCACCTCGCCGAAGCCTTGCGGCGGCCGATCGCTCGGAAGCACGATCGGGACGATCTCCGGCATCTCGTCGATGCGCAGCAGCGGATAGTCGAAGAAGTTGTTCTGCTCGACGCCGCCGTTCGCGAACGTGATGCTGCTCTTGAGCGTGTTGGTGAGCGCAAATCCGATCCCGCCCTGGATCTGGGCCTCGAGCGTGTTGGGATTGACCACGAGGCCGGGATCGACCGCGCAGAACACGCGCTTGACCACGTATCGGTTGCCGACGCGCTCGAGCTCCGCCACCTCCGCGACGTAGGTTTTAAACCGCCCGCCGCGGCCGATATAGCAATTGTACGCAAGGCCCCGGAACGTGCCGGCCGGCGCCGGCGATCGCCAGCCGGACGCCTGCGCGACGGCGTCGAGCACGCGCAGCGCCAGCGGATCGTCGGCGAGAAGGTTGCGCCGGTAGGCGTACTGGTCGATGCCCGCGCGATCGGCGAGCTCGCTGATGAAACTTTCCCAGCAGAACACCGCCGCCGTCGAGCCGACCGAGCGCATGAAATAGACCGGGATCGGCAGCGGCGTATCCACCGTCTCCACCAAAAAGTTCGGCAGGCGGTAGCTCTGATTGTAGATGCCATCCACCATGCTCTCGTCCCAGTCGCCCTCCGGCGTGTGGTCGAGCCAGCTCTTGCGCACCGCGCCGAACAACGACTGGCCGGCGACGCGGGCGTAAACCGCGAGCGGATAGCCGGCGTCGTCGAGCACGGCGCGCAAGCGCCCGCCCGCATTCGGGCGGTAGACGTCGTGCTGCATGTCTTCTTCGCGCGAGCGGATGAGCTTCACCGGACGGCCGACCGCCTTCGACGCCTGCACCGCTTGCAGCACGTAGTCCGGCACGATCTTGCGGCCGAAGCTGCCGCCGAGAAAGGTGACGTTGACCTTCACCGCATCGACGGCGCAGCCGGCCGCCTGCGCGACCGCTTCCTGGCAAGCCGTGACCGCCTGGATCGGCCCCCAGACCTCGACCGCGCCGTCCTGGTAGCTCGCGGTGGCGTTGACCGGTTCGAGCGGCGCGTGCGCGATGTGCGGGAGCACGAAGCGCCGCTCGATCACCGCGGCGGCGCGATCCCTCAGGATCTCGCGCGGCTGGCCTTTGACCAGCGCGGTGACGCCGTGCCCGGCGTCGAGGCCGGCATGGAGCATGGCGTCGATCTTGGCGGTGGAGAGATCGCCTTGCGCGCCGCCGTCGAACTCCACGTCGAGCGCGGCGAGCGCGCGCTGAGCCTGCCAGAAATGGTCGGCCACGACGCATACGGCATTGTCGCGCGGCAGATGCGGAAGGCGCGGATGTTGCGCGCCCGGATCCTCGTTGGCGATGGCGAGCGCCGCGATCTTCACCACCGCGTGCACGCCCGGCAGCTTGAGAATATCGGCTTCGTTCCTGATCGCGGTCACCTGCCCGGTGAAGGAACGCGCCGTCCGGATGGCGGCGTTGAGCATGCCCGGCACCACGACGTCGATGCCGTAGATCGCGCTGCCGTTGGACTTTGCGGGCGTATCCAGTCGCGCCACCGGCTTGCCGATCAGGCGAAACCGGGTCTTGTCCTTGAGCGGCGGGGCCGCGTTCAGCGGCAGCTTGGCGGCCTCGGCCGCGAGCTCGCCGTAGGACAGGGTGTCGCCGTGCGGGCCGGTGACGACACCGTTCCCGGTCCGGCATTGCGCGGGATCGATCGCCCATCGCTGCGCGGCGGCGCGAAGGAGCACGTCGCGCGCGGCGGCGCCGGCAATGCGCAGGCGCTGGTAGAGCGCCGTGGTCGACATCGAGGCGCCCTCCTTCTGCACCGGCGCCTCCTGCCGGAACGCGATCCTGTAGGCCGGCTTTCCCGTCACGAAGCGCACCTTCGCGCGCGTCCAGTCGGCGTCGAGCTCGTCGGCGATAATCTGCGGCAGCGCCGTGTACGAGCCCTGCCCCACTTCCGGCTGCGACAACCCGAGCGTGACCGCTCCGCTCGCCGCGATGACGATCCAGTCCGTGATCTCGTAGTCGGGGTCATTGCGCCCGGCGGCACGGGTTGGCCGCGCCACGATCGGCACCAGCAGCGACGTCGTGGTCAACGCGGCCCCGATCAGGACGAAACGGCGCGACAGGGGCGACATCACAACCTCCGACCTTGGCTCGCGCATCCCCCTCGCCTGCCGGGGGGCGGCGGACTGGTCTGCCCACGCACGCGCGGGTGCCTTCGGCGGGACCAACCGCTCACCCATTGATCCGCGCATGGGAGCATCGAGCCGCCCTCTGCCGCAAGGGCGCCATGGCGCCGCCGACGGGGTGCGCGCGGCCCTACCCAGTTACCGTCGCCATTGTAAACAACAGGCAAAAAACAACGGAGACGGCGGGGCGGCGGTCATTCCAACCCAAGGAATGAATCGCCCCTCAGCGCTGCTGCCTTCTGGTCTGCGATCGTGACGGCTGCGCAGGCCGGGCCAGAAAAAACCCGGCGCGGTGTCCCGCCCGGGTCATGCGCAATTCTGCAGCATGCTCCACCTCTAGGTGATTCGGGTAACGCGAGTCAATAGCGCATTCGCGGCACGCGCGGGTTTGGCCCCGGTTTCGCGCGTCCCATGCCGGCGTGGCGTGAATGCCACAGGCGGCGGCCAATCGCCGTCGAGGGCGCGGGCGCGAATTGATCGAGGCTCATTCCCCCCGTAGCGTCGGACTTCCATCAGTCCGCGGGGGCGGCACGAGAGTCCGCGCACGGCCGGGTTTACCCGGCCGTGTCGCGTGCAAGGGGTCGGGTAAATGCGTTCGCTTGGATTGCAGTCGAGGGCGGCGCGCGCCGGGGCATCGAAGGCGGTCGCGCCGGACGCCCCAAGGGGCAATCTCGCGATCCGGATTGCAGCGCCGAATGCAGGCTCCGCGCCGACGCGCGCGGCGCTGCTCGGGGGCATCTGGCTCGCCGCGCTGGCGCCGGGAGCCGCATATGCCGTCGACGGCACCTGGACCGGTCCCGGCGCCGAGTGGACCACGGGCACCAACTGGAGCTCGACCCCGACCGTGCCCGACAACACGGCGACGTTCACCAACAACGCCGCTCCCACCTCGGTCACCATCTCGAACAATGCCTCGATCAACACGATCGAGTTCGACGCTGCTGCACCGGCCTATTCGTTCACCGTTGAGAACGGGGCAACTTTCACGATCACCAATCAGACATCGAACGGTTCCTCGTTCTTCCCCGCCTTCAGCGTCAACACCGGCGCGACAATGGCGCTCGGCGATGGCGCTTTTGCCGTGGTCGAGTCGCTTGCCGGTGGCGGCAACGTCATCGTCGGTCCTTCCGATTCCTCCACCACTCTAATTGTCGGGGGTAACACCAGCAGCACGTTCTCGGGCAAACTGTCGGGCGCGGGCACGCTCGAAATCGACGGCGGAGCTGTACTGACGCTGACCGGCCAGGGAAGCACGATCGGCGGTATCGATCTCTGCAATTGCGACACCAACGGTGGTCTCACCATCAGCGGCGGCTCGCTCACCGTCACCGACCCCAGCCTCGGCACGGTGGTCGAAGGCGGAACGCTCTCCGTCATCAATGGTGGCAAGCTGCAGACCCCCAGCCTGGCTGTTGTCTTTTCTTCCGCCCTGGTCATCGACGGCGCCGGATCGACTGTGACGGTGAGTCCCAGCGGGCCGACGGAGTTCTTCGCGTTCGGCGGGCCGGTGTCGGCGACGATCTCCAATGGCGGCGTGCTCAACACCCCGGGCTTGGTCGCAATCGACGCGGCGCCCCCATTCCCCGGGGAGCCTCTTTTCACTCCGACGGTGACGGTGACCGGGGCCGGCTCGACCTGGAATGCGGGCTCGCTGGCCGTCGGCGGCAGCGGTTCGGGCGGCGGACCCGGAATACTCACCATTTCCAGTGGCGGCGTCGTCAATGTCACGGGCCCCCTGGGCGTCGGCGATCCCACGGGAACCTCGACGCTGACCGTGACCGGTGCGGGCTCGACCCTGAACGCGCTCTCTTCGCTCGTGGTCGGCGACACCAGCTGCGGCTGCGGCCCCCTGATCGGAACGCTTACCGTCGCCGACGGCGGCGTGGTCAACTCGCCCGGCTTTACCGGCATCGCCCAGGGCAGCACGCTCAATCTCGGCGCCGGCGCCCTCGCGGGCGCGATCGTCACGCCGGCGATCGACAATCTCGGTCAGATCGTCGCGAACTTTACCGACACGCTCACCCTTTCTGCCGTCATCTTCGACACCGGCTCGCTCAGCAAGGGTGGCCCGGGCACGCTGATCCTGACAGGCAACAACACCTATGGCGGCGGCACCACCCTCACCGGCGGGTTCATCAACTTCAATTCGGCTAACAGCTTCGGCACGGGCCCGGTCACGATCGACGGCGGCGGCCTGCAGTGGGCGACCGGCAACAGTGCCGACATCTCGTCGCAGCTCGCCGCCTTCGGCGCCGGCGGAGCGACGTTCGACACCAACGGCAACAACGTCACGCTCGCGTCCGTGCTTTCCGGCGTCGGCGGACTCAGCAAGATCGGCGCGGGCACGCTGACGCTTTCGGGCACCAACACCTATTTTGGCGGCACGGTGATTAATGGCGGCACGCTCGCAGTCAACGCCGACGCCAATCTCGGCAATAGCTCGGGCGGCCTCGCCTTCGGCGGTGGCACGCTGCAATTCTTGGCGGGCTTTTCCACCGGCCGCACGGTCACGCTCAATGCCGGTGGCGGCACGTTCGACACCAACGGCAACAGCGCGACTCTGGCGGGCGCCATTTCCGGCGTCGGCGGCCTGACAAAAGTCGGCGCCGGCACGCTCGTGCTCTCGGGCGTCAGCACCTATTCCGGCAGCACTTTGGTCAGCGCGGGCACGCTGCAGGCGGGAGCGGCGAATACCTTCGCGCAGAACAGCGCGTTCACGGTCGCCGCCGGCGCCACGCTCAATCTCGCGAGCTTCAACCAGAGCATCGGCTCGCTGGCGGGCGCCGGCAACGTGACGCTCGGCTCGGCCACCCTGACCACCGGCAACGACAACACCAGCACCATCTTCTCCGGCGTGATCTCCGGCAGCGGCGGCCTCACCAAGATCGGCAGCGGCGTGCTGACGCTGGCGGGCGCCAACACCTATTCCGGCGGCACGGTGATCGCGGGGGGAACGCTGAGCCTCGCCAACAGCCAGGCGCTCGGGTCCGGCGCGCTGACCACGACCGGCTCGGTGGTCGACTATGCCGGACGGCGTCACCATCGCCAATGCGATCGTGATCAACAGCAATACCACGCAATTGCAGGTGACCACCGGCAGCGCGACGCAGGCCGGCGTGATCTCCGAGCTCAACGGCCCGCGCCCGCTCGAGAAGATCGGCGCCGGCAACCTCGTGCTCACCGCCGCCAACACCTATACCGGCCCGACCACGGTCAGCGCCGGCACCTTGACGGTCACCGGCTCGATCGCCAACTCGGCGGTGACGGTGGCGAGCGGCTCGCTGCTCACCGGCACCGGCACCGTGGGCGCGACCACGATCAACAGCGGCGGCATGTTCGCGCCCGGTCCGGTCGGCACGCCCGGCTCGATGACCATCGCCGGCAATTTGGCGTTCCAGTCGGGCGCGCTCTATCTCGTGCAGGTCACTGCGTCGAGCGCCTCGAGTACCAGCGTGACGGGCGCCGCGAACCTTGCCGGAACCGTGGCGGTGTCGTTCTCGTCGGGGACCTTCGCTCGCAGCTACCGCATCCTCTCGGCGGCGGGCGGCCTCGGCGGCACCACGTTCAACGCCGTGACGACGACCAATGTCCCCTCGAATTTCGCCGCGAGCCTCAGCTACACCGCGAACGATGTCCTGCTCAACCTGACCGCCGTTCTGGGGACGGGCGCCGGTCTGAGCCAGAACCAGCAGAACGTTGCCGGGGCGCTCAACACCTTCTTCAACAATGGCGGCGCGCTGCCGCCCGGTTTCCTGAACATCTTCGGCCTCACCGGCGGCAACCTCGGCAATGCGCTCTCGCAGCTCTCCGGCGAGGCCGCGACCGGCGGCCAGCAGGCCGGCTTCCAGATGACCAACCAGTTCCTCGGCCTCATGCTCGATCCCTTCGTCGACGGCAGGAGCGGCGTGGCCGGCGCCGGCGGGCCGGCGCTCGGCTTTGCGCCCGAGCGCGAGAGCATGCCCGACGACATCGCGCTCGCCTATTCCTCCGTGCTCAAGGCGCCGCCCATGAAGGCGCCGAGCTTCGAGCAGCGCTGGAGCGCGTGGGGCGGCGCCTATGGCGGCTCGAACCGCACGTCGGGCGATCCGGCGGTGGTCGGAAGCCACGATCTCTCCGCCAGCACGGCGGGATTCGCCGGCGGCCTCGATTATCATCTCTCGCCGAATACCGTCGTGGGCGCCGCACTTGCCGGCGGCGGCACCAACTGGAGTCTGGCGCAGGGGCTCGGCGGCGGCAGGAGCGATGCCTTCCAGGCCGGCGTCTACGGCGCCACGCGCTGGGGCGCCGCCTATCTCGCGGCGTCGCTCGCCTATACCAACCACTGGATGTCGACCGACCGCTTCGCGTTCGCCGGCGACCACCTTACCGCCAGCTTCAACGCGCAGTCGCTGGGCGCGCGGGTGGAAAGCGGCTACCGCTTCGGGGTTCCGCTCGGCGGCATCACCCCTTATGCGGCGGTGCAGGCGCAGAGCTTCCGCACGCCCTCCTACAGCGAGACCGATGCCAGCGGCGGCGGCTTCGCATTGGCCTACGCTGGGCGCACCGCGACCGACACCCGGAGCGAGCTAGGCGCGCGCTTCGATCGCTTGCTGGCGCTGAGCACCACCTCCGTGCTGTCGCTGCGTGCGCGCTTGGCCTGGGCGCACGACTGGGTCAGCGATCCCACGCTCGCCGCCGTGTTCCAGACGCTCCCCGGCGCGAGCTTCATCGTCAACGGCGCCACGCCCGCGAAGAACTCCGCGCTCGCCTCCGCCGGCGCCGAGCTTCGCCTCGCCAACGGCGTGTCGCTCCTCGGCAAGTTCGACGGCGATTTCGCCTCGCGCTCTTCCACCTATGCCGGCACCGGCACGGTGCGATATTCGTGGTGAGGCGATGGTGCGCCCGTGTCCCGGGCGAGTGCAGCGAAGCGGAACGAGACCCGGGACCCAGCGCAAGAATCGCGAAGCGCAATATTGTGAAAGCGTGCCGCGTGGCCCCTGGGTCCCGGATCGTCGCGCGCTACGCGCGCTCGTCCGGGACACGAGACTGGGCCTGCGCGCTCTCTCGCTGCGCGCTGCACCGCATCCGGGAGACACGGCGAGATTCTATCTCGTGTCCCGGGCGCAGTGCAGCACGAGCCAAAGGCGAGTGGTGCGCTGCAGACCCGGGATCGTTACACACGCCGCCTTCGCGAAGGTCCCGGATCAACGCTGCACCGCATCCGGGACACACGGCGGCCCGTAGGCGCGGCCCGCAAACATCCGGTTTTTCTCATCGCCTATTCGGGCATCGTGCCACAAACGCGCGCACGGGCCGCGCCAGCCCGACCTGGGAGCTTCGATCGCGCCGCGCCTGCCCAGGCCGCGGCGTTCAAGCCGCTGACAAACGGTCGAAAGATGATGCTAAATCATTTGGACCGGAGGCTATCTCGAGGGTGCGGCTCGGCCGGTATCGCGGGCGCGAACCTGATGCACCGACCACGAGAGCGAGCGTTTTCATGGCGATCGTCCAGCCAGCACAAGACAGCGATGTCGTCCTCCTGCACGGCATCGGCGGCGCCGCGCGGATTTGGGCTGCGCAGCAGGAGAGCTTCAGAAAGGCCGGCTTTCGCGCGGTGCCGCTCGACCTGCCGGGATACGGCGGCCGCCCGCCGGTCGACGCGATGACCTTCGAGAGGCTGGCCGAGGACGTCGAAGGCGCCATCGCCAGGATGCGGGTGCAGCGGCCCGTGCTGGTCGGCCATTCCTTGGGCGGCATGATCGCGCAGACGATGCTGCGCCGCCGCCCGGACGGCTACCGGGCCGCCGTGCTCGCGGGCACCAGCCCCGCCTTCGGCAATCCCGCCGGCGATTTCCAGAAGAAATTCGTCGCCGATCGGCTGGACCCGCTCGAGGCCGGCAAGACCATGGCGGACCTCGCGCCGATCTGGTCGACCGCATCATGGGCCCGCGCGCCCGATCCGGCCGGGCGCGCGCTCGCCATCGACTGCATGGGCGCGGTGCCGGCCGCCACCTACCGCGCATCGGTGCGCTGCCTCGTCACCTTCGACGAGCGCGCCAACCTCGCGCACATCGCAGTGCCGGTGCTCGTCCTGGCCGGCGAGCTCGACCGCAACGCGCCCGCGGCGATGATGGAGCGCATGGCGGCGAAGATTCCCGGCGCGCGCTACGTGTGCCTGCCCGGCCTCGGTCATCTGCCGAACCTGGAGGCGCCGCGCCTGTTCGATGCCGCGATCCTCGATTTCCTGCGCGATGTGTTCCTGCGCGATGTGCTCGCGCGCGGAACGCCGCGACCGAGGCAGCGCGATGAACCGCCCCCTCGACACGCACGATCGCGACGCCCGATCTTCGCGCCGGACGCGTTCCGCCTCGACGCGATTCCAGGCCGAGCTGATCGACAAGGCGCGCCGCTTCGGCCGCCGCGTGCTCGCTCCGCGCGCGCAGCACGACCGCGACGCCACCTTCCCGATCGAGAACTTCCGCGACATGCATCCCGAGGGCCTGCTCGGCATCTGCATCCCCAAGGAAGACGGCGGGCTCGGCGCCGGCTATCACACCTATTGCCTCGCCGCCGCCGAGCTCGGCCGCTATTGCGGCGCGACCGCGCTGTCCTGGAACATGCATGTGTGCTCGACGCTGTGGACGGGCGCGCTGGCCGACGATCTGCCGATGTCGCCGGCGGAGCGCGCCGCACACAACGCGCGCCGCCGCATGCACTACCGGCGCATCCTCGACGACGGCGCCATCTATGCGCAGCCCTTCTCCGAAGGCGGCGCGGCCGCGGCCGGCGTCGTCGCGTTCGGCACCGAGGCGAGGCCGGTCGATGGCGGGTTCCTGGTCAGCGGCAAGAAGATCTTCGCCTCGCTGTCGGGCGCCGCCGATTACTACGGCGTGCTGTGCACCGAGCGCGCGGAGGGCGAAGGAGCGAGCCGCCGCAACACGCTCTATCTCGCGGTTCCCGCCGATGCCGACGGCGTCTCCGTCGTCGGCGACTGGGATCCGCTTGGCATGCGCGGCACGGTCTCGCGCACGCTGCTCCTCAAGGACGTGTTCGTGCCGGAGGAGGAGATGCTGATGCCGCACGGCGTCTATTTCCGCGCCGCCACCTCGCTGGCCGCACATGTTCCTGACGCTGTCGCCGACCTATATGGGGCTGGCGCAGGCGGCCTACGATTTCACCGTCGCCTACCTGCGCGGCGAGATGCCGGGCACGCCGCCGGTCAAGCGGCGCATGTACCCGACCAAGCAGATCGCGGTCGCCGAGATGCATATGATGCTGGAGCAGACCAAGGCGCTTGTGGTTCCAGGCGATCAGCGAGGCGCGCGCCAACCCCACCAAGGAGCAGGTGCTGCGCGCCTATGCGGCGCAGTACACGGTGATGGAGAACGCCAACGCGATCGCCGCCAAGGCGATCCGCACCTGCGGCGGACAGGCCATGCTCAAGAGCCTGCCGCTCGAGCGCATCTACCGCGACAGCCGCTGCGGCTCGCTGATGCTGCCGTGGACCGCGGAGATCTGCCTCGACCGCCTCGGCCGCGAGGCCTGTACGAGCCGGGCGAGAAGGACGAGTGACGCCGGGCGCATGGACCTCTCCGATCTCATCGAGCGCAACGCCGACTTCACGCCCGACAAGGCGGCGATCCGGTTTGCCGGCAGGCCGCTGACCTATGCCGCGCTCTGGCAGCGCATCGCGGATGCGGCGCGCGCGCTGAAGACCGAGCTCGGCGTCGGGCGCGGGGACCGCCTCGCGATCCTCGCCGCCAACCACCCCGATTATCTGGTGCTGCTCTATGCCTGCGCCCGGCTCGGCGCGCTGCTGGTGCCGCTGAACTGGCGGCTCGCGGTGCCCGAGCAGCTCTTCATCCTGTCCGATGCCTCGGTGAAGGCCCTGGTCGTGCAGGACGCGTTCGCGCCGTGGTGCCGCCGCTGCGCGCGGCGCAGCCCGATCTTCGCATCATCCGCCTGGACTACGGGACGGACGGCGGTACGTTCGAATGCCTGCTCGCGGCCGGCCGCGGCGACGATCGCAACCCGCATGTCGACATGTCGTGCCCGCTGCTCCTCGTCTACACCTCGGGCACGACCGGGCGGCCGAAGGGCGCCGTGCTGCGGCAGGAGGCGCTGCTGTGGAACGCCGTGATGAGCCAGCACATGCACGATCTCACGGCGGACGACCATGTGCTCACCGTGCTGCCGCTGTTCCATGTCGGCGGGCTGAACATCCAGACCACGCCGGCGCTGCAGATCGGCGCGACCGTGACGCTGCATGCGCGCTTTGCGCCGGATGCGACGCTGGCCGCGATCGGAGCGGACCGGCCGACGCTCGTGGTGCTGGTGCCGGCGACCATCCAGGCCCTGATCGAGCACCCGCGCTGGAGCGCGACCGACGTGACGAGCCTGCGCGCGGTGACCACCGGCTCGACCCTGGTGCCGCAAGTCCTGGTCGATGCCTTCACGGCGCGCGGCGTGCCGGTGATGCAGGTCTACGGCTCGACCGAGACCTGCCCGATCGCCGTCTACACGCGCATCGGCGGCGACATCTCCCGCGCCGGCTCGACCGGACTGCCGGGACTGTGCTGCGAGGCGCGGATCGTCGACGAAGCCGGCCGCGAGGTGCCGCACGGCATCGCCGGCGAGGTCGTCGTGCGCGGCCCCAACGTGTTCTTCGAGTACTGGGGCAACGACAGGCGACCGCCGAGACGCTGCGCGACGGCTGGTATTACTCCGGCGATATCGGCACGCGCGATGCCGACGGCTATTTCTCCATTCACGATCGCAAGAAGAACATGATCATCTCCGGCGGCGAGAACATCTATCCGGCCGAGGTCGAGCGCGTGCTGCACGAGCATCCCGCGGTTGCGGAAGCGGCCGTGATCGGTCGCGCCGACCCGAAATGGCAGGAGGTCCCGATCGCCTACGTCGTGCGGCGGGCGGGATCGCACGCGAGCGCCGACGAGTGCGCCGATGCGATCCTGCGGCATGTCGGCGTCCAGCTTGCGCGCTTCAAGGTCCCGCGCGACGTCGTCTTCGTGGACGCTTTGCCGCGCAACGCGCTCGGAAAGGTCCAGCACTTCCTGCTCAAGGAAGCGGAAAAGAGGCGCTAGCGCGCATCCCGATTGGATCGAATTGTGATGCGCTCTAGATTCTTCGATTTTGCGCATGTTCTATTTGGAAAACCGGTTCCCACTTTTCCGGAACATGCGCTAGTGGTCTGATTCATTCGGCGATTCCCAAATCGCCCGAAGCGGTTCATGCTCTTGTTATGAGAGCAGGAATTGTCGTCAACGTCACCCGCGCAGATCGCCGTCGCCTTGAGGCGATCGTCGCGGATCGCAGCTCGCCGCAGAAGCATGTCTGGCGCGCCCAGATCATCCTCGCCACCGCCGACGGCTGCGGCACCAGCGAGATCATGCGTCGGTCGGGCAAGGCCAAACCGGTGGTATGGCGATGGCAAGAGCGGTTCATGCTGGAGGGCGTCGATGGCTTGCTGCGTGACAAGACGCGCAAGCCGGGCAAGCCGCCGCTGCCCGCCGCCACTGTTCAGAAGGTCATTGACCTGGTGACTGGTCCGCCAGCCGGCGAGACCACTCACTGGACGGGACGGATGCTGGCCCGGGAGGTGGGGATCAGTTTGCGCTCGGTGCAGCGCATTCTCGAAGCCCATCAACTCACGCCCCATCGCATCCGAACTTTCAAGCTGTCGAACGACCCGAAGTTCGCCGAAAAGCTCCGCGACGTGGTCGGCCTCTATGTCGATCCTCCTGAGCACGCGGTCGTCCTCTCGGTCGACGAGAAGAGCCAGATCCAGGCTCTCGATCGCACCCAGCCGGGCCTGCCGATGAAGCCGGGCCGCGCCGGGACGATGACACATGACTACAAGCGCAACGGCACGACCACGCTGTTCGCCGCCCTTAACGTTCTCGATGGAACCATCATCGGCCGCAACATGAAGCGCCATCGCCATCAGGAATTCATCGGCTTCCTCAACGACATCGACGCGCAAGTCCCCAAACGAAAGGCGATCCACGCGGTCGTCGACAACTATGCCACTCACAAGCACCCGAAGGTCCGCAAATGGCTGGCGCAGCATCCCCGTTGGACCTTCCACTTCACTCCGACCTCTGCATCCTGGCTCAATGCCGTCGAGAGCTTCTTCGCCAAGCTCACAAACCAGCGCCTCAGCCGCGGCGTATTCCGATCCGTCGCCGAACTCGAAGCCGCTATCAAGCGCTTCATCGCCGAGACCAACACCGATCCCAAACCCTTCGTCTGGACCGCGCGCCCAAACCGTATCCTCGCCGCTGTCAAACGTGGGAAGCAAACGTTAGAGTTGCTCCACTAGCTTCTTAAGTGGTCGCATTTTCTGCGGAAAACCGGTATCCACTTTTCCGGAAAACGCTCCAATGCGCATTGCGGTTCTGGGAGGGGGGAACGGTTCGTTTGCGGCGGCGGGGGATTTCGCGCTTGCCGGCCACGAGGTGCGGCTGTGGCGACGCGACACGGGCGGCGGTCGCGGCGCACCGGCGAGCGGCGGTGAGGATCGTGGTCAAGGATTTCCAAGGCCGGCGCGAGGCAAGCTCGCGTCGTCACGACCGATATCGGCGAAGCGGTGCGCGGCGCCGAGCTGATCTTGTGCCCGACGCCGGCGACCGCGCAGCGCGATATCGCCGCATGCTTGGCGCCATATCTTGTCGACGGCCAGGTCGTGTTCCTGCCGCCCGGTACGTTTGGCTCGCGCTGTTCGCAAGGCGGCGCACGATGTCGGCAACCGCGCCACGCGTGGCGTTCGCGGAGACCGGAACGCTGCCGTGGCTCACCCGCAAGCACGGGCCGTTCGAGGCGGCGATCACCGTGCGCGCCAAGCGGCTGCCGACCGGTGTTTTCCCGCTGACGCCCAAGGCGCACGCACTGGCGTTCTCCGCACGCGCATTTCCCGGCGTCATCGAGGATTGTGGCGACGCGCTTTCGGCCGCCTTGATGAATGCCGGGCCGATCATCCATCCGCCGCTGATCGTCATGAACGCCGGCCCGCTGCAGCATTTCGACCGCTGGGACATCCACAAGGAGGGCACCCAGCCGGCGATCCGGCGCGTCACTGATGCGCTCGACGGCGAACGCATCGCATTGCGGAAGCGCTCGGCTATGGCGCTCCGCATTTTCCGCTCGCCGACCACTACGCCAAGGAGGGCGACGAGTGGATGTACGGCCGCGGCTCGCACGACCGACTTACCGATTCCGGCGATTGGCGCGAGCATATCGTGCTGACCGCATCGCTACATGCGGGAAGATACCCGCATCGGGCTTTCGTTCCT
>CAWGEH010000029.1:0-187224 GCA_963821505.1 uncultured Alphaproteobacteria bacterium | reverse complement strand
GTTCGACAAGATCGCTGAAGGATCGGGCGAGGCCGGAAAGCCGTTCGCGGAACAGCTCAAGCCGTACTGGTGAGCCAACAGGCGACGCCACCTGGGTCGCCCGAACCGTAGCGGCTGATATGGAACATGGCCGATCATGGATCGACGCGGCGGAGGCGTTCACGCGCGCCGTTAACCGGATGTTCGCGCTCACGGGCTCCCTCCTGGTCGCGGCAATCGTCGTGGTCGTCGTGCGCGAGGTCGTGCTGCGCTACGGCTTCAACGCGCCATCCACCTGGGCCCTCGATGTCGCCCGCTACCTATTGCTGTTTACCTTTTTCCTTACGCTCGCGCCGGCGCTCGAAAGTGGCCACCACGTGCATGTGGACCTGTTCGATCCGCTGGTTCCTTCGGCATGGCGGCGCTGGCAGAGCCTCTCCGGATGGGTGCTGGTCGTATTCTTCGGTGCGGTGCTGTTCTGGTACGTGCTCGATCTAACGATCGACGTGTTCGAGACCGATGAGTTCAGCTTCTCGGTCATCCCGATCAAGGTCAAATATCTCTACTGGATCGGCCCGATCGGGACGCTGCAATTCCTCCTGACCGGCTGCGTGCGGCTTGTCCGGGTCTGGTCGGAGCCGACTGCGGAAACCGCGAACGCGGCCGCCAACGAGTAGGGACGTCGAGCGGCGCTCATGCAGTCGTTTCTCGGGTTCCTCGCATTCATCCTGGTGCTCACAGCGCTGATGGTGACGCGCACACCGGTCGCGGTTGCGCTCGGCACCACCGGCATCCTCGGCACCGCCATATTCATTTCGCCGGACGCATTGCGTCAACTCGGCAACATCGCCTTCACCCAGTCGAGTAATTTCGTGCTCGTCGTGGTTCCCTTGTTCGTACTGATGGGCGAGGCGCTGGCGGCGACCGGCATCGGCAACGACCTGTTCCGCGCGGCCCATATGTGGTTGCGCCGGCTTCCCGGCGCGTTGGCCATCGCCACCGTATTTGCGTGCGCGGTGTTCGCCGCAGCCTGCGGCTCGAGCCCAGTGACCGCCGCGACCATCGGTTCGATGGCCGTGCCGGAAATGATGAAGCGCGGTTATGACAAGTCGCTTGCGCTCGGCACGGCGGCCGCGGGTGGCACGCTCGGCATCCTCATTCCCCCGAGCGTGCCGATGATCATCTACGGCGTGCTCACCGAGACCTCGATTGGCGATCTGTTCATTGCCGGCATCTTGCCGGGCATCATGATGGCTTTCCTGTTCTCCGCCACCGTGATCCTGAAAGTGATATTGCGGCCGGAGCTCGCACCGCCGTTGAAGGAGGGTACGCCGTGGTCGGCAAAATTCCGGGCACTCGGGGGCATCGCGCCGGTGCTTGTACTCTCGGTGCTGGTGATCGGATCGATCTACTGGGGCATCGCAACCCCGACCGAGGCCGGCGCGGTCGGGGCCGCCGGCGCGATCGTGATCGCGGGCGTCATGGGCTATCTGCGTTGGTCGGTGATGCACCGGATGCTCGATGGCACGGCGCGCACCACGGCGATGTTCCTATTGCTGTTCGTCGGAGGGCTGTTCAGCTCTTTTCTCCTGACCAGGCTCGGAATCCCGCAAGGGATGTCGGCGTTCCTGACAAGCTTCGATGTGCCGCCGTGGGTGATCATCGTGCTGATCAACCTTCTGCTGCTGGTGCTCGGGATGTTCCTCGATCCGACCAGCATCCTGATCATTATCGTTCCGATCTTCTTCAAGACCGTGACCGCGTTGGGCTACAATCCCGTCTGGTTCGGCGTCATGGTTACGATCCAGATCGAGATCGCGGCCATCACGCCGCCGGTCGGATTTAACCTATTCGTGCTCAAGTCGGTGGTGCCGGGAGTGGAGATGGCGGACGTCGTGCGCGGCTCGCTGATCTTCATCATTCCGCTTTTGCTCGGCATCGTCATACTGATGATCTTTCCGCAGATCGCGCTGTTCCTTCCCGCGCTGATGAAATAGTTGGAGGCAACGATGCCAGACCTGGCATCCCACGGGCCGGGCGGCCTGAACCTGCTGACCGCGACCGAGGCCGCCGCCAAGCTGCGTGACGGCTCGGCCACCTCGCTTGAGCTGGTCGAGCACTGTCTTGCGCGAATAGCCGCGCGCGAACCCGACGTGCATGCCTGGGCCTTCGTCGACCGGGACATTGCACTAAATCAGGCGCGTGCGCGCGACCAGGAGCAGCCAAGAAGTCCACTGCACGGCGTGCCGGTCGGGATCAAGGACATCTTCGACACCTATGACATGCCGACCGCCTACGGGTCGCAAATCTACAAGGACCACCGTCCGGTGAATGATACCGCCGTGGTGTCGCTCCTAAGGCTCGCGGGCGCGGTGATCATGGGAAAGTGTGTCACCACCGAGTTCGCCAGCCCCGTGCCGATCGGGACCAGAAACCCGCATGATCTGATGCGCACGCCCGGCGTGTCGTCGAGCGGAAGCGCAGCGGCGGTGGCGGATTTCATGGTGCCGCTGGCGGTGGGCTCGCAGACCGGCGGATCGACCATCCTGCCGGCGGCGTTTTGCGGGGTTGTCGGCTACAAGGCGAGCCTGACCGGAATTGACCGCGGCGGCATCCGGCACCTGCGTCCCACGATCGATACCATGGGGCTGTTTGCCCGTAGCGTCGAGGACATCGCGTTGCTGCGCTCGGTGCTGGTCGGCGGGCAGAAAGAGAAATTCAACCTAGACGCGGGCCGCGTTCGCATCGGCGTTTGCCGCACCCCGCACTGGGGCGAGGCTCAGCAGGAGACGGTGCACGCGCTTGAGACAGGCGCTCGCGCGCTCGCCGCCGCCGGCGCGGATGTGATGGACGCCGAATTGCCCGACGTCTTCGCCGGCATCGAGGACAGCTTCCGCGTGATCGTACGGGTCGAGGGAGCACGCGCCATGGATTGGGAAGCGCGGCATCATCTCGGGACCATGAACCATTGGCTCAAACGAGAGCTTGGCGCTTCCAATCAGCCCGACGAAGCGCAATATGAGCGGGCGCAGGCCCATTCCCTTGTGTGCCAGCGTGCATTGGCGAAACTGTTCGAGCGCTGCGACGCCATCATCACACCGAGCACCTGCGGCGAAGCAGTAGCCGACCTGGTGTCGGTCTCGAACTCGGCTTTCAATCGCGTCTGGACATTGATGCGGGGTCCATGCCTCACGATTCCTGCTTTCGCGGGACCGAATGGGATGTCGGTGGGGCTGCAGATCGTCGGTCCGGTCGGCGAAGACGGTCACACGATTGCGCTCGCGGGTTGGATCGCCGCGCGGCTCAGCCAGTCAACATGACTGATGGTCTCCACGATGGCATCACCACGCTTCGATAACCCAGATGGTGCGGTCTGTGAGTTTATCGAGGGCTTTGTGCACGGCCGTAGTAAACGCTGGCTTATGATATCAGGAACGGGAGCAATGGCTGAGAATTTCGAGGTTGTCACCCGAACAGATCAGTTCGCCGAGCACGATGGGACCAAGCTTGTCGGCGATCTCTATTTGCCGAAGGGACTGGACAAGACGCCGGTGTTGGTTGGCGTGCATGGGGGCGGCTGGCAGATCGGCGATCGCAAGTTCTACACGCATTGGGGGAGCTATCTCGCAAAGAACGGCTACGCCGTTTTCGCAGTCGAGTACCGCCTGATGAAGACCGGGTTGAAGACCTATCCCGGCGCTGTCTACGACGTCAAAGCGGCGGTGCAGTACGTCCGCGCCAAGGCCGGGGAACTTGGTGTCGACTCTGACCGCATCGCGCTCATGGGCGACTCGTCCGGAGCGCATCTTTCGGCACTGGTGGCGCTTGCCGGGGAGGAGCCGGCATACTCCACCGAGTACCGCAATGATCCCAATTCCTCGATCTCACACACAGTGAAGGCCGTGGTGGGCGTTTACGGTGTTTACGACATGCTGGGGCAATGGGAGCACGACCAGATAGCTAGGCCCCGCGACCAGATCACCGAGAAATTCCTCGGCGCGTCGCCCATGATGAACCGCAAGGTATTCTTTGAGAGCTCACCCATCAGCTATGCAACCGTGGACAAGAACTCGTCGCGGTTTCTTCTGGTGCATGGCACGAATGATGACATTGTCGACTCGGGCACGCAGTCGATAGCCTTTCTGACGGCGCTCAAACAGGCGCAATTCGTCGCGCGCAACATCGTAGTTCCTGGGGCTGGGCACTTCTGGATTACCGATCCGATCGAGCCAGGCAGCTTCGGTGCCTATGCTGGGCCCAAAGTATTGCTTTTCTTGAAAGCGTGGCTCTAGTTGATCCCGGTGTCAGTGATGCTACCGACCAGAGGAGGCCCAACTATTATGTGAGATCGCAAAGAAAGGTTCCGGTCGATCCGGTGTCGCGGAAGGGAATCCCACGCCCTCGATCGTTTTTCCTGTCTGGTCCATGCGCCCGTCGACAAAGGCCCGCCGCAGCTGCCCCATAAATGATGCTTTCATTTGAGCACTACCCTACCGCACGTAATCGAAGGCGAGATACCTTGAAATCGTCGAGGAAGAAATCGACCGCACCATCGAAGCCGGGCCAGCACGAGCAGCGCGGCGGCTAGTCAAACGTGCTGGCGAAGGCGTATGGGAATGTTTCCGTTTGGTCCTGGGCTGACCAGGCATTACAAGATGCAAAACCATTATGGATCGCCCGCGCGGTCCTGGCATCTATGAACTCTCGCCGTATCGTTCGCGGCAGATCGGCGTAAGGCCTTTGCAGGCTGCACCCGATGCACACGCTGCCGGTCCATGGGATAATAAGCCGCGATGCCAGTTCATGACGGCCCGTCGTCGCAATCTCAACCATTCGTTGGATATCGTCAGTAATTGCCGGTCAATCGAAGTATGGCGTCGATGATGGCATCAGTGGATCGTGCGATGAACCGCCAGACAATATTGACATCGACCCGCATTTGCGCACCCAGCATCGGTAGGATGAAGAAGACACCGATAAGGATTAGCAGACCGTAAGGCTCTAGCCGGGAAAGCGGGAGGGCAACGGCGTCCGGGAGCACCCCGACCGCGATGCGCCCGCCATCAAGTGGCGGAAGGGGAAACAAGTTGAACACGGCCAGCACAACATTGATGATCAGTGCGTTCTTGAGATTCTCTGCGACCCATGGTGCTGCGTTTCCTGGCAGGTAATCGATGAGGTGGAAGGCAAGCGCGGCGAAAATGGCGAGCGCAATATTCATGGCAGGCCCAGCCGCAGCTACCCAGATCATGTCGCGTCGAGGGTTGCGGAGCGCTCTAAAATTGATCGGCACCGGCTTGGCATAACCGAACAGAAATGGTGAGTGCAGCAGCAATAGGAAGCCGGGCAACAAGATAGTCCCAACCGGATCGATGTGCTTCAAGGGATTAAAGCTAACGCGTCCAAGTCGCCATGCCGTTTCATCGCCAAGGAGACGGGCGATGAAGCCATGCGCCGCTTCATGAAAGGTGACGGCGACAATTATTGGGATCACCCAAATGGACGCCAGGTAGAGCATGTTAGACAAGCGGCGTTCCTCCGCTGCGAACAACTGTAGTGAGCCGTCCCAAAGTCGTCTCTCGCTCGATCTTGAATTGCAGAGTTTGATGTTATTGATGATGACGACTTTATGATTGGCGCCCCCATGGGATTGCACCGACCCAATTTGGTTCAATGATCGCCAAAAAGTGGAATACCTTGCCATCCCATGTAGTCGTTATGCTTTTTGAGGCAAGCGCCCCACCGCTTCGTCAGGCCTCGCCTGGACGGCCTGCAGCCACTCACCGAGTTTCGACCACCGGCGCCTGCCCGATGTTACGCAGGCTCGGCCCAAGCAGCGGTGATACGGCCAGCTCGTACCGGACCAATGCCGGTCACTTCCCTCAGCCGCTCTGGCTCCCCTTCGATCGTATCGAACACCTTCTCGCCGAAAGCGCGCACCAGCTTCTTGGCGTAGATCGGGCCGATACCGCGGATCATCCCGGACCCGAGATACTTTTCGATGCCATCGAGCGAAGTTGGTTCCGAGGTCTTGAGAAACCTTGCCTTGAACTGCTGGCCATGGGTGCGGTCATTGACCCATTCGCCTGACGCCGTGACCCACTCGCCGGCAGAGATCACCGCAGCATGGCCGACAACTGTGATCAGTTCGCGCTGGCCGCGTGCCTTGATCCGCAGAACGCAGAAACCGTTCTCCTCGTTGTGGAAGGTGACGCGCTCGACGAGACCCGCCAATACCTCGCGGTCGGATGATTTGGGCTCAATTTCCATGAACCCCGTCACCAGTGGGGGGTGTCCCATTAGCAAGCACTGAAGGAGCGAAAATCCTGTTGATTTTGCCGCGCTAAATATAGCCCACCGGTCAACTCGTGGCGGGCCTTTGATAGATTGCACCCAACAAATACTGCGATGGCAGCCAGCGATTCTGCGCAGGATCACGGACCGTGACCAACGCTCGTTCGCTCCAAGGCCTGATGAAATGGCTGACCCGCGCCGAATGGCGCGATTGGTTCGCTGAGATCTATGACCATCATCTCCTGCCGGCTTGCCAGCAGACCGGGCTCGATGCCGAAGAGGTCGTGGCAATTCTCGGCGAAAATTGGTTCATGACCACGGTCTGGGGCTCCGCCTTCGAGAATTTTCTGACCAGAGAAGCCGCCGATGGCCGAAATATCGTCGATGACTATCTCAAACGCCGAGGCTGGAAGGAGGGTGCATCGGCGCGAGCCTACATGTCGGCATTGCGAACGTCGGTGATGAGCATCTACGAGGTCAGCGATATTGTCCGAGACACGTCGTTTCGGGCGCGGGACCTCGTGCGCGGGGGTGATCCAATTCTGATCAGCGAAAGGTCGGCAACGCACTCGCTCAAGCAGTGGGACCGGATCGCCACGCGCGTTGTCCAGATCGGGCCGCAGATGCATATCAGCGGGGCTGTGTTGCCGTACGACCGCGATGCTTCGGAGAGGGTTTTGAAGTTGTTACGCAATATCGGAAAGCGCATTGCCAAGGAGCGGCAAAACCTTGCCGACTTGGTTCGTCGTGATGTCAATGATCCGGCGATTGTCAACGGCTTTTCCCCGACTGCGCTCTTGCGCGCTGCCGCCCCGACGATCACGACCGTTTGGCTTATCGACATCATTGATCGCGCGACAGTTCCACAAATCCCTGAGGTGCGTAACGCCGAAGGAGATGAGCTCTTGTTCTGCACACTGCATTATCCCTTCGCAGAAGGCGCCGCGGCCGACGACCTTCGGTTGGCGTTGAGTCGGTGCCCTGAACTTCGTCAGGCAAGTGCGACGTTCTGGAACTGGACCAGACCCCAGCGGCCGGCCAAGGCCTTGCGCGCACAGAAGCAACCACTGAAATCGCAAACCTTCACCACGACCCTGGACGATGGTTCGCTTGTGCTCGGCACTGTGGAATTGAAGGACAAGGCGCTGATCTTGTCAGTAAATTCCCAGGCGCGCGCCGAACGAGGGCGCGTGCTGCTGTCCGAGGTGCTCGATGGATTGGTGGCTCAGCCTCTGCTCGAGATCCAGACGCTTGAACAGTGCATGGCAACGCGCAATCCCGCGCCGCCACCCAGGCTAAACTTATCCGAACAGGAGCGCCGCACCATCATTCATGACGGTCTGGAGAGGCACTATCGGGACTTGCTCGATGAGCCAATCCCAGCGCTTGGAAACAAGTCGCCGCGCGCCGCGGTAAGAACCGCAAAGGGCCGCGCGAGGGTCGTCGATTGGCTCAAGACCCTCGAAAACCACACGGCCAAATCGGCTGGCCACAATGATGAGATGGCGACTTACGACTTCAGTTGGCTATGGACAGAATTGGGCGTCAACGAGTGGCGACGATGAAGAGAATGCGCACCCACCCTGTGCATCGGGGCAACCCGGTTGTGGGCGAGAGAGCCGAACCGCAATGACCGGAATTCGTCAATCTGCGAGGAGTGGTGGGTCATGTATCGACATATTTGATCCCGACCGACGGATCAGAATTCGCACAGAAAGCCGTCACGCACGGATTATCCCTGGCAAAATCTGTCGGTGCGAAGGTTACGGCGCTCACTGTCTAGGCCTTGTTCAAGTCTACGATGTGCCTTCTTCGAAAGTTCATCAGATGTCGAGGGCTGCGGTAGGTTGAGCGACCGTCCCACGAGCCGGATGGCGGTAGGTACCGTCGGGTCTCTCGCACTCACCGGACGCCGGGAATCGGCGGTCTAGTCGGCAGCGGTCCGGTGTAGCGAAGCACCGTCAGGCCGCCGCCATTGCCATCGGTGACATAGATCAGATCCGAGTCCCAGTCCGGATAGGGCTCGCGGGTATGACGACCCTTCTGGCCCGGCACGCTAATGCTGAAGTCGGGCGAGATGTAATACCCCACCTCACGCGGCCTGAACGGATTGGAGATGTCGATGGCGCGGAGCCCGAGGCGATCATTGTCCTTCTGGATCTCGTGGCAGGTGATCATCTGATCACTACCGTTCGGATTCTTGCCGTTGCTTTCCGCATAGGTCTCGCCGACATGCTGGCCGACGATGTGGAAGCGCGAGATGAGCTCCGGCTCGGACGGCGTGTCGTAATTGAGGATGTTGAGCTCCTCGACTTGGGTGTCCTTTTTCGACTCGGCCGAGGTGCCGCACACATAGACGTAGCTGTCGTCCATCTCCATGCCGTGGGTAAGGCCGCCCGCATTGCGCCACTCGCCGAGGAGCTTCGGATTGCGAGGGTCGGTCACATCGTAGAATGACACGCCTGACATGAGCGGTTCGCCCGGCCGGGGCTTGTTGGGATTGGACGACACAGCCCTCGCGCCGGTGAGGTTGTTCGGCTGCTCGCCGCTCTGGTCGAACGCGAGGATCTGGCGGGCGCAGCTGACGCGCAGATAGGTGGTCTTCATCCCAGGATGGGCGGGAATGAATGACAGCGGCTTCATATCGGCGGGATTGCTGACGTCGACGATCAGCACGCCGAACACGATTGGATTGTAGCCAGCCAGATAAGCGACTTTGCTGTCACATACGCGCATGGTGTTCATCGCCATGCCGACATGAGCGAAGGCGGGATTGATCCAGGGACCGCGCAGATAGGCGTGGCCGACGATCTCGAAGTTCTTGACCCGCGAGTATTTCTTGAAGGCGTCCAGATCGTTGAGCTGGAACATGTCGGTGCCAGCCGGTGGCACGCCGAGCACCTGGGAGGATTGCCACTCCTGCTCCTGAGCAAGGGCATCCACCGAGGCCGCCGCCGCGGCCGTGATGCTCAGGACCACGGCCAGACCGAGCCTTTGAATGCTGATCATGTGTATGTGTCTCCCCCAATTTGTTATTTGCCCGATGGACTTGCGAAGCCGCCGCTGCGCTGCAAAGTGGCTCACGAGCCGGAACCATTGACGATCTTCATCGCTGGCCCGGACGCGGTCAAGGCTCGCAGACGCGCGAGGCACGCATGTCCGATCCTGCCCGCCTGGTTCCTTGCGGCCGGAGAGCACTCGTCGCAAAGTAACGCCCAGTTCCAGGAATGAACGGTGCACTCGTGCGGCGCGCGAACAACAAGTCACTGCTGGTGGCGCTGCTGACCATGGCCGCGCTGTCGGCGGTTGCGACTGAAGTCGCCGCGCATGCCCGGGTCAAACGCGCCAATCCTGCTGTCGGCGGGTCGGTCACCGCATCGGCCGCGCCAACGGAGCTGCAGGTTTGGTTCACCGAAGCGCTCGAGCCGGCGCTCAGCACCATCGAGGTCGTCGATCGCGCCGGTACGCGCATGGACCGCGGGGACGTGCGGGTCGACCCCGACGATCATACGCAGCTGCGCGTCTCGCTGCTGCCGCTACCTCCGGGGCAGTATCGCGTGATCTGGCGCGTCGTCTCGATCGACACGCATTTCAGGAGCGGCTCGTTCCCGTTCCGGGTCGATCCATGATCCTGCGGCGGATTGATCCAGAGAGCTCGAGTGCCTCGTGTTAGCGCTCTCGGTCGTCCGTGCCGTTCACTTCGCTGTCGCCATCCAGGCCATCGGCGCCTTGCTGTTTGTCTGCATTCTCGACCGTCTACCAGCGGTCGCCGGCAACGCAGCGGAGCACTCCGCGCGGCGATGGTTGATGAGCGCCGCTACCCTGTCGGCAGCTGCGATTGTCCCTTCGGGATTCGCATGGCTGGTACTGCAGGCGGCAGACATGACCGGACACACCATCACCGAGGCTTGGGATGACGGCGCAGTCGGCCTCCTGCTGTTCAAGACGCATGCGGGCGTCGTCTGGTGGGTGCGCTTTGCCATTGCTGCGACGCTCTTGATCGATCTTTGCGCGCTGGCCTCCCTGCGCGGCGTGCCGAACGAAGCGGCTGTTGTTGTCGGCCTCGTACTCGCCATCGCCAACTTCGTCTCGTGCGCCTGGCTCAGTCATGCCGGCAGCGATGCAGGTCCATACGCATCGCTGCACCTGGTCGCGCATGCGTTGCACATGCTGGGGGTCTCGCTCTGGTTGGGCGGGTTCATTCCTCTAGCCATGCTGCTGTCACGAGCATTGCATTCGGGCCACGGGGGTGCCGCGACGGCGGCTCGTGCAGTCTCAGTATCATTCGGCAACATCGCGCTTCTCGCAGTTGGCACCATCGTCATAAGCGGGATCGCGACTACCGCGCTGGTGATGCGCGATGTGTCGGACCTGACGACCGGCACGTATGCCGGGCTCCTCGCGGTCAAGCTCGTCCTGTTTTGTCTCATGCTCGCGCTCGCGGCCGTGAACCGGCTCCAACTGGTGCCGCGTTTGGCAGCCTCGAACCACGGACCTGCTGCGATCTGGCTGTGGTGGAGCATCCTTGCAGAATTGGCCTTAGGCTTGGTGATCCTGCTGGCCGTCGGCGCGCTGGGCATCACGCCGCTCGGCGCCGACGAGTAGCATCTCGCGCCCCCGCAGTCGGGTAGAGTTGAGGCGCGAACCCAGGCTTCGAATGACGCCGACGTTTCATCGACCCTCCCTATCATTCCGTACGGCGGCGCTCGAAGTCTGCAAAGCCACGCGCCTCCGTCTTGGTCAAGGCTGCACCCGGCCTAAAGTCCAACGAGCACATCGAAGCTGATGGGCCAACCATGTTCGCGCGCTTGCAAAATGGACCTTGAGGGAATCGTGTAGAAGTGAAAGGACTCGCCCCACCGTTCAGGGCGCACACGTGAGTGGCTCAAGTCGAAGAACCCGGCGTGCGCGGCCGTGAAACGGGAGGCGGAAGCCGGCCATGCGGTCGCGCCCGTGTGCCCTGCCTTCCGTTTCATCGCGACGTGCCTCCCCACCAAAGCCTAACGTCCGCCCTCCGGCGAGCTGTGGTTGCATGAGATCAAGCACGACGGCTTCCGGGTCATCGCCCGCAGGGACGGCGAGCGGGTGCGGCTTTACAGCCGTTCCGACAATTGGCGGGGCTGAAAGTGGCGGGCCACCGCCGCTTGTTCGCGATCCGCTTCAGATTCGCAAGGTCAGCGAGGCTCAGCGCCCACCTCTCACTTTGATTTTTTGGTGAAATAGACGCGCCGTTCGATCGGCGGTGTGCGGATCGAACATCCATGCTGGGCCGCCAAATTCCCAATTATGTTGCGATCTTCTGCAGAAAATTCGTCCAATTCCTCCCCCGTCAACCGCTCGTAGTCTTCCGCCGTAATGTATCCGATCTGATCGGGCGGCAGACTAGACAGCCCCGCCCCGAGTTGGTCGAGACTGCTGGCAGAAAGACGGGCCGGGTCACCAATAGCCATAGTACCTCCCCTGACCTCTCCTCCGGGTAGCCTTCGCCCAATTAGACCGCCCCCGGCCCCCGCTGTCCCTTTGCCGGCCCGACCGGGAAGGGGATAACCACGCCTTCCTTCGGCCGAACCCCCTCCCGGCGGCGTGGGCCCAAGATGTCCGCAGCGCGGCTGAGTAGCATTCGCTGCGTGCAGGCCCCGCAGGTGATCTGATAGCGCACACCATCATGGATGAACGCGTAGCACCCGCAGGGCTTGCACCGCCTCATGACCATGTACTCCCACTCCCGGCGGCACGCCCTCTCCGCAGCCCCAAGCCGCATTTAGGACGCCCCTTACAGCTATTTCTGGATCTTGCCCCTCTTTAAGCGCCGCCGTAAGCCGGCCAAAGGCTTCTGCTGCCGCGCTCAGGCACGTGTTGATTACGGCCTCGGCACGACGCTGCCCCGCGAGATCTCGCGCGAACTGCGCCGGCGCAGCACTGAAGGCAGACCTGATGATGACGCAAAGGACGCTGAGCGCGAATTCGGCTTCGTCCAATTTAATGCTCCTGCGTTCGCGCTCGTCGTTCGGCGCGGTTGGCACGGCAGAAAGGTGCCCATAAGCCGACAGCAGGAACGCAAATTGATTGCCGCGACGACGCGAGTTGATCATGGGGCATTTTAGGTTTTGGGATACACTCGGCTCATGATCGAGCATGCTCGTCACGTGCCGTTACGGCCCATCCGCTGGAGCGAGAGCGACGCCACCGCCGCAATCGAGGACATCGTTGCGGATGGGCTTGAACATTTCGATGCCGAGCGATTCTGGCCCGCACACCCCCTCGACGAAGGAATTCGCGACGGCCACACCAGCTTCTATTTTGGTGCCACCGGCGTGATTTGGGGTATCGACTACCTTGGCCGAGTTGGCGCGACCAAGGCACGGTTCGACTTCCGCCCCATCCTCCCGCGGCTGATGGAAGCGAACCAGGCGGAGGTTACGCGGTCGCACGGGTCGTTGCTGTTCGGCGATCTCGGTACGGCCCTGCTGGTCATGCGAGTCGGCCCGACTCCCGCGATCGCCGACCTGGTCTATGCGCGTGCGGACGCGAACACGACCCTGCCGGTGCGTGAGCTGATGTGGGGCATGCCGGGCTCCATGATCGCCTGCTGCCACATGGCCGCCATGACAGCGGAAGAGGCCGTATTCGCTCCCAGGAACCCGATGGTCGGCAGCTTGCCCGCTTGCTGTGCGCGCGCCGCGAGCGGCCACGCTGCCGCCGCGCCGCCGAGGACGGTGATGAAATCGCGTCGTTTCATAGGATCACCTCGCGGCAGGCCAGTAGGTCCTGAATTGAGGTGGGCGCGGTCCGCGCCTCCGACCGAAAGGATAGCACACCTTCATGAGGGAGGAGGCCGCTGCACTGCGGGATTTTGATCCGGCCTATGTCGGCATCGGGTCATGTATGGACGGCGCCCGCGGTGCAAGAGGAATTTGACTATCAGCGAAGCGTTCGGGTGCGGTCATGTATGGACGGCGCCCGCGGTGCAAGAGGAATCTGACTATCAGCGAAGCGTTCGGGTGCGGTCATGTATTCGGCCTTTGAGCGCGGCCGTCTGGCCGCTGGCCCTGATGTGATCCGCTGATCGGTCCCAAACAAACTCACGCGTTCTTTCTTCGCATGACCCAAAGACGGGTTTTCCGATCGACGGTCTCGACCGTTTCGCATCAATGTCTTCATCACCCCTGCAGTTCGTGAACGCGGTTACATCTCCTCTTCTCTTCCTCGCCGAGCCCCTTTAGGCAGTTTCAGCAAGCTCAGGCGCCCGATAGGTGCCACCATGGGCCAGCAGCGCCCAGGCCATGCGCGCCATCTTGTTGGCGAGCGCCACCGCCACGACCTTGAAGGGTCGCCGCGCCAGGAGTTGCGTGAGCCAGGGATACTTCCCGGGATTCTCCTGGGCGCGCCGCAACACAGCGATCGCCCCGACGACGAGAATGCGCCGCAAGTAGCGATCTCCCTGCTTGGAGATCGGTCCGAGCTTCTGCTTGCCCCCGGTCGAATCCTGCCGCGGCACCAGTCCGATCCAGGCCGCGAAATCGCGTCCCGACCGGAAGATAGTCGGGTCCGCCACCGTCGCCACGATCGCAGTCGCCCCGATAACCCCGATGCCCGGGATCGCCTCAACCCGCTGGCTCGCCTCGCTCGAGCGATGCTGCATCTTGATCCGCTTTTCGATCGCTCCGATGACACTCTCCAACGCTTCAAGCTGCGCAGCCAGCACGATGACGCTGGCCCGTGCATCGATCGGCAACCGCGTGTCCTGTTCGTCCGTCACGATCGCGCGCAATTCGTTGACCCCGGCGTTGCCCGGCGCCGCCACCAACCCGAGCTCCGCCAGATGCGCCCGCAAGGCGTTGATGATCTGGGTGCGCTGGCGTATCAGCACATCGCGCGTGCGATGCTGCATCAACTGACCCTGCTGTTCGGCCGATTTGATCCGCACGAAGCGCATGGTCGGTCGCCGAACCGCTTCGCAGATCGCCTCGGCGTCGGCCGCATCGTTTTTGTTGCGCTTGACGTAGGCCTTCACGTCCTTCGCTGGCATCAGCCGCACCCGATGGCCAAGCTTCGTGAGTTCACGTGCCCAGTAATGGGCCGTGGCGCAGGCCTCCATGCCGATCAGGCACGGTGGCAACGCTTTGAAGAACTCCAGCACCTGGCGCCGTCGGAGCCGTTTCCGGACGACGACCTTTTCGGCCGCGTCGATCCCGTGAACCTGGAACACGTTCTTGGCGATATCCAAGCCGATCGTCGAAATTTGCATGTGGAGGGCTCCCTGATGTGATTCGATCGCAACGATCACCCTATGGCACCTCGTTGCTGGGAGCGGGCGCCGTCCACCACATCAAACTCTGCCGTCTCGAGATTTCTGCGGCACGGCTGCTTTACCCCTGAAACCGGAAACGGTTATTGCCGCGCCCGTGCCAGACGCTTGTCTCCCCCGAGCAAAGCGCGCAAGGGACCGCGCATCATCGCTTCGCGGTAGCTGCGCAAGTCTTCTTCGTCCATTGCGTTTTTGTTCGGCTGTCCCGCTTCCGCTTTCACCGTCACCTTCGGCCCCAATAAAATTGTCGTGCCGAGGCCGGCATAAATGTAGCGGTCGCCGAAAGCCTCTTTAAGAATGGCGAAGGCGGGCTCGCCGGTGCAGTGGACCGGAGCGATATAGCGTACACTCCAATTGTCACGCAGAGAGGCCGCTATGCTGCTGATCTGGTCGTTTGTCGCCGGCAATAAATGAGTGCCCCCCAAGATCAGATGGATCGGCTTGTTGATCGTATTCTTGGCCGCCTCCACAATCTTTTCGATTGTTGGATGACTGCACCCGACAATGAGAATGATCCCGTCAGGCGTATCAATGGCTAACGAGATTTCCTTCACTTCCAGGTCGGCGCCCCAAGTTCCATTCAGCAAGATCAAATGGAATCCGGGCATAATCTCGGTCGTCTTGGACACCCAGGTGAAATTGCCTTCAGGCCACGGACTGCCGAAACGGAGCGTCTCGGGCGGTTTCCCGTCGAAATATCGCATTTCCGAAGGAAGGGACTCGTTGCGCTTGTAGAAGGTCCCGGGCAGAGCCGCACCGAAAACACCAAAGTTTTCTTGCGGCGCATAGATCTTCACGCCGGGGTTGACCTTCAAGAGGTGATTTAAACCGCTGGTGTGGTCGCCGTGTCGATGGGAGACTACCGCAAAGTCCAACTTCGTAAGGTCAATGCCCTTGGCCTGCACGTTATGTGCGAAGATTTCCGCATTGTTACCGGTATCGAACAAGATTTGTTTGTCGCCATACTCGATGAGTGCAGCAAACCCCCAGTCCTTCTTCATCGTGGAGGTCTTGCCGAAGGCGTCGTAAAGAACCGTGATCTGCCCTGTGCTCGACTGCGCGTAGGCCGGAGCGGCGCCAATTGCTGCCGCTGAAACCATCATCGCAGCAATCTTTAAAAGGACGGGGTAAGTCATCGCATTGCTCCCTCGACGTGAGTGCGTCACTGCGCACGCCAATGCGTGGCATGGCTGAGGTCAGCAGGAGGAAGGCTTGCTGAGAGTATGATACCCGCCGATGGCAACGTTCGCGGCCCGCTCCCGGCGCGACGATCTCGGCATGTGCCGCTTCAAGGGCCCGCTGCGAAAAATGTAGCCGATCTCTCTCGCGTGAGCAATCTGCCGTGATGTCGCAGCGCCGCAATCGGCAGCTTCGTGCCATAAGAGAAATTCCTTCAATAGGTAGGAAGGCTTGCCGCTCTTCCGGTGGCCCGGATTGCATAGCCTGAAGTCGGCTCGGATTTTGGCAGGCATCAAGCGTGAGGAGCAGGGCGAGCAACAGCAACATTTTCATTGTCTGCCCCTTGTGGAGTAGCTCATTTGGGCCAGTGCACCGCTATTCGATCACCTCGTCGGCGCGGGCGAGCAGCGTCGTCGGCACGTCGAGGCCCAGGGCCTTCGCGGCCTTGAGGTTGATGACCAGCTCGTACTTGGTCGGCGCCTGCACCGGCAAGTCTGCCGGCTTCTCGCCCTTCAGGATGCGATCGACGTAGCCGGCGGTCTCGCGGAACTGAGTCAAAAAATCAGCAGCATAGGAGATCAAGCCGCGCCGCTCTGACGCCGACAGTTGGAATGTCGGGCACCACCTCCGAGCGGGCCGCCGTGGTCACTGCCAGAGCACGCTTTGATGTGCTCAATCACCGTCCTCATCCGCCCGATATCGTACCGGCCCGCACAAGCGGCCAGTCTCATCGGCCTCGCGGCGATGGCAGCTTCATCATGATTGTGATTGTTGCCGCGATTTGCGCCCAGGGTCGCGCGGTGCTTGCCTCGCCGCCTCGCGAAAAAGAGCGTCCGTGATCTTGAACTCACGAAATTCTGGCATGTTGCATAATGCTTGGAACTGGGCAGCGCGGTTCGGAAGATCGCCAAGTTTGCGCAGGGGCTGCCACAAGCTCGGGCATTTTCGCCTCGGGAAACGGCCGCTTCTTAGCGGGCTGTTCGCTCAGCAGTGCATCCAGCTCCGATTGCAGCAGGAACAAAGAGTAATTTGGTCGCAACTTATACCAGCGGGTTGGCTTGCCGAAACGCCAATAGGTGCCCGACTCCATCACGCCGTCGGCATGCGCCATGGCCCAGAACTCGCGTGATGCGGATTGAGAGCCATGATCCCCAAAATAATACGCCTTGAGCCTGCCTTGGTGCAGAAAGTGCTCGAGTTCTCGAGCCCCAATTGCTCGAGGGTCGCCGGCGGACCAACTGCCCCTTCGCCGGGGGGAGTAGCGACCATCGTACTGGGCGTGCTGCCCGCCAGAACTGCGCTGGCAGGCTCAATGGCCATCGGCCTGAGTCTCCGATACCCCCGGCGCCGAAAATCCGGCCAGTGGGCCTCCGCAGCGGTGCTGATGTAGGTGTGGATGGAACGGTCGCTCCAAAAAAAGTGGCTGGAATGATGAGGGGTTAAGCCGGTAAGGAGCGGACGGAGTATCCGCGGGCGTGAGCTGTGCTTGTAGGGTGGGTCAAGTCGCCTGACGTGCAGTCCTAAGTCGGCGCGCTCGCGCGCGACGTCACCCGCCATCGTCCCTGCCGCACGACTGCCGGCGGGTCGCGGCGCACCCGTCCGTGCCTAGCGCATGTTCCGGAAAAGTGGGAACCGGTTTTCCGAACAGAACATGCGCAAAATCGAAGAATCTAGAGCGCATCACGATTTGACCCAATCGGGATGCGCTCTAATGCTCGGCTGCGCCGGGCGCCTTGACCCGCCCTACGTCCTGCACGCGGTCACACATCCAACCGTGCCCGGATCATCTCCGGATCGGCCGACAAGGCATTCGGGTCGATTGCGACCCGCTCGAACTGGCAGCGTGCGAAGCGCGCCTTCTCGGCGAAGGGGATGGTGGCATCGATCCCGAGCTTGGCGCGAATCCCGTTCTGACCGACGCGGATATATTCATGTCCGCGCGCGGCGGGCATGACCACGAGGTCGCGCGAGGCTTCCATGCGGGTCGCGAGCGCGTATTCCACGTCGTGCGGGTCGCGGATGTCGATGTCCTCGTCCACCACGATGACGAGGTCGAGGTCCTTGAGCGCGCCGAAGGCGGCGAAGATCGCGTTGCGCTGCAGTCCGTCCTGCTGCGCCGTGGCCTTGCGCACCTGCACCACGGCGTGGAAGCGGTGCAATCCACCGGCCGTCATCTCGGCATCGACCACGATCGGCACGGCGGCTTGCAGCACCTTCAGCAGGCTCGCTTCCAGCACATATTTGCGCAGCATGATGGTCTCGCGGCCATAGCCGTTGATGGCATGATAGATCGGCCGGTCGCGGTGGGTCACCGCCGTCACCTCGAACACCGGCGCCTCGTCGGCGGGCGAGAGGTAGCCGACGAACTCGCCGAACGGGCCTTCGGTGACGGTGGCGTCGGCGAGCATGCGGCCTTCCAGCACGATCTCGCTCTCGGCCGGGATCAACAGATCCTGCGACACGCCCTTCACGACCGGCAGCGGCCGCCCGCACAATCCGCCCGCCACCGCGATCTCATCGGCATGCTCGGGCATCTGCGAGCCCATGGTCGCGGCCGTGTAATGCAAAGCGAGGTCCGATCCGATGCACACGGCGATCGGCAGGGCCTCGCCCTTGCGTTGGGCGCGCTCGAACGCGAGGCGCAAATGCCGGCCGAAGTCGAGCTTGACGGCGGTGCGGCTCGGGCCGGTCAGCTGCAGGCGATGATAGGAGGCATTGTAGGTGCCGCTGTCGGGGTCGCGCACGATCACGATCCCGGCGGTGACGAAGCGGCCGGCATCCGCTGCGGTGTGATGGAGCGCGGGCAGCATGCGGACCAGATCGATGTCGCCGGTGTGGATGTGCTCCTGCGCCGGCGCCTTCTCCACCAGCACCGGCGGTTGCGGTGAGCCGAGCGCCCGCCCGATGAACTCGCGGATGCGGTTGAAGTCGACGCCGAAGGCGGCCTCGCAATTGCTCTGGCAGGACAGCAGGTTTCCGATGACCGGGATATCGTAGCCATCGACCGCGGTGAACAGCAGCGCTGGTCCGCCGTCGAGTCTCTTCATGATCGCCGCAACCTCGAGGCGAGGATCGACCGGCGCGGTATAGGCATTGAGCCGTCCGAGCGCGGCCATGCGCCCGAGCGCCGAACGGAATCGCGTATCGAGGACGCCGGAATTGGACATTGGTCGAGGCCTCCGTTGCGGACGCGCGCACTTTAGGGGCTATGAGTTGCAAAACCAACGCGAAGCATGACAATGCGGCGGCGGACATGCGCGCACATCGGCATGTCCTCGACTGGGGGGATCCTCATGGCCAAGGCCGTGCTCGGCATCATCGGCGGTTCCGGCATCTACGACCTGCCCGGGCTGGAGAAGGCGCGGCAGCAGAAGATCAAGAGTCCGTGGGGCGAGCCGTCGGCCGCGCTGCGCATGGGCGAGATCGCGGGCACGCCGGTCGTGTTTCTGTCGCGGCACGACCAGGGCCATCGGCTCTCGCCCTCCGATATCAATTATCGCGCCAATATCGACGTGCTCAAGCGCGCGGGCGTCACCGATCTGGTTTCGCTCTCCGCCTGCGGTTCGTACAAACAGGAGCTGCCGCCCGGCACGTTCGTGCTCGTGGACCAGTTCGTCGACCGCACCTTCAAGCGGGAAAGCTCCTTCTTCGGCAAGGGCTGCGTCGCCCACGTGTCCATGGCGCATCCGGTCTCGCCGCTCCTGCAGGACCGCATCGCCGCCGCCGCCGGCCTCGAAGGCATCAAGATCGCGCGCGGGGGCACCTATGTGTGCATGGAGGGGCCGCAGTTCTCCACCCTTGCCGAGAGCCTGACCTACAAGGGACTGGGCTATTCGGTGATCGGCATGACCAACCTGCCCGAGGCGAAGCTCGCGCGCGAGGCCGAGATCTGCTACGCGACCGTCGCCATGGTCACCGATTTCGACTGCTGGCATCCCGACCACGACGCGGTGACGGTGCAGGACATCATCGCCGTGCTCGCGGCCAATGCGGAGAAGGCGAAGGGGCTCGTTGCTCGCCTTGCCAGAGACTTTCCGCACGAGCACGAGCCTTGTCCCATCGGCTCGGACCGCGCGCTCGATACCGCATTGATCACCGCGCCGCATGCGCGCGACAAGGTCCTGCTGAAGAAGCTCGACGCGGTGGCGGGGCGGGTGCTGAGGAAGCGGCGCTGACCCAACCTACAAGGCCGAACGCGGCGACATGTCTCACGTCAGTCGCTTGCCGATCTCTCGCGCGGCCATCGTCCCGGCCGCGAGCGCGGTGGCGATGCAGGGATGCGCCGGATTGGCGACGTCGCCCACCGCGAACACGCCGCGGCAGGACGTTTCCATGTTGCCGTCAACGACGACATAGCCGCGCGCGTCGTTCTCGAGCGCAAGGTCGGCGAGCCAGGCTTCGCCCGTGTTCGGCCGATAGCCGAACAGGAGAACGACATGATCGACAGCGAGCTCGCCGCCGCCGTGCAGCCGGACGCGCAGCCCGGAGCCTGCATCCTCGAGGGCCTCAACCGTGCGCTCCGCTATCACCATCGCCAAGCCGGACGCCTGATATTCGCGCAGGCGCTCGACCAGCAGCGGCCGCGCCTTCGGCGACTTCGAGCGCATGACGATGGTCGCGCGCACGCCCTTCTCGACCAGCATGCGCGATACGTCGAAGGCATTGTCGCCGCCGCCGATCACGGCGACATGCGCGCCCAGATCGGCGCCCGCCTCGCCGGCGGCTGTCGGGCCGAGATGGACGCGACCCGCCGCCGCGAAACGCCGCGCATTCGCGACACGCTCGAGCCACTCCTTGCCGCCGAAACTCGTTCCAGTCGCGATCACCATGGCTGGGCCGGACAATGATCGGGTTGGCGCTGCGTCGGACAGCGCGACGTCGAGCCGAAAGCGGCCGTCGGTGTCGCGCCGCACGCGCTGCGGCCTCCCGCCGAACCAGGTCTCGACCGCCAGCTGCCGGATCTGGTCGGCGAACGCGGCGGCATTCTCGCGCGCGCTTTCTCCCGGCCGCCCGAGCAGCCACTCGTTGGGGTAGGGGCTTCTTCCCGCCATGCCCCCGAGCACGCTCTCCTGCTCGATGATGACGGGGCGCAGGCCGTAATTGTGCAGCCACAGCGCGCAGGACATGCCCGCCGGCCCGCCTCCGATGATCGGCACGACCGGCGCCCGGGTCATTGTCAGTCGGTCCACCACGACCTATTCCGTCTGCGGTTGCGCATGGCGCCATGGTTCGCCAGAGTGGGGTCGCCCGCCAGTGCGGTGGATTTGAAGTTCCTACCATTGTAGCCGCCAGCTCGCATAGGAGCTTCAAATCCAAACCGCACTAGAATCATAAATCTTGCTAGTATCCCTTGATTCAAAAGTTTGCATCAGTGGATGCCGCGAGGGTTTGCGAATTTCGGAATCCGGACACTGGCCCGCGCGCCCCTTTCTACGCGAGAACCTCATGGTCAGCATGCAATTCGAGCACGATCTCAAGGCGTCGATCCGCACCATTCCCGATTACCCCAAGCCGGGAATCATGTTCCGCGACATCACCACGCTCCTGGGCAACGCGCGCGCATTCCGCCGCGCGGTCGATGAACTGGTCCAGCCCTGGGCAGGGATGAAGATCGACAAGGTCGCCGGCATCGAGGCGCGCGGCTTCATCCTCGGCGGGGCGGTGGCACACCAGGTTTCGGCCGGCTTCGTGCCGATCCGCAAGAAGGGCAAGCTGCCGCATAAGCGGGTCTCGATCGCCTATTCGCTGGAATATGGCCTCGACGAGATGGAGATGCACGAGGACGCGGTGGAGCAGGGTGACCGCGTCATCCTGGTGGACGATCTGATCGCCACCGGGGGAACGGCGGAGGGAGCGGTCAAGCTCCTGCGCCAGCTCGGCGCGCAGGTGCTGGCTGCCTGCTTCATCATCGACCTGCCCGATCTCGGCGGCGCCGAAAAGCTGCGCAAACTCGACGTGCCGGTGCGCACGCTCATTACCTTCGAGGGGCATTGAAGCCCCGCTATCTTCGGTGCGGTCCCCACGGGCCGGGCGCGCTGTCCTCAGGCGCGCCGCCGCCTTGGGATCCGGAGCCGCCGAGCTCGACCGGTGGCCGCGAAGGCAGGAACGGCTTGGCGACGCCCGGCGCCTCCTGCGCCGTGCCCCACGGTCCGCCGGCAGCGCCTTGATCCGTATTTTCCCGATCCTCGCTCGCGGCCGGTTCGCCGGGAGCGGGCAGCGCGAGCGGTCCCGGGTCGTGTCCGCCGGCGAATTTCACCAGCGCCGCCACGCGCGCATCGATCGGCGGATGGGTATCGAAGATGTTGGAAAATCCCTCGCGCGGATTGTCGATGCACATTTCCATGACCGCGGAGGTCGCCCCCGGCAGTTCGCCGCGGCCCTCGATCTTGCGCAACGCCGAGATCATCGCGTCCGGGTTCTTGGTGAGCTCGACCGAGCCGGCGTCGGCGAGATATTCGCGCCGCCGCGACAGCGCGAAGCGGATGACGATCGAGAGCACCCAGGCGACCGCAATGAGCACCACGGCGATGAGGATGGCGACCCCGGCGCCCTTGCGGTCGTTGTCGCGTCCGCTGCGCCAGCTCAATCCTCCCTGGAACAGGAGCCGGAACACGAGCTCGGCGAAGAACGCGATCGCGCCGGCGATGATGACCGCAATCACCAGCATGCGCACGTCGCCGTTGCGGATGTGGGTCAGCTCGTGACCGAGCACGGATTCGATCTCGGCATCGTTGAGCGAATTGATCAGTCCTGAGGTGACCGTGATCGAATATTGCTTGTCGTTCATGCCGGTGGCGAAGGCGTTGAGACTGTCATCCTCGATGATCTTGAGCCTGGGCATGGTGATGCCGCGCGAGATGCAGAGGTTCTCGAGCAGATTGTAGAGCCGCGGCTCCTCCTGCCGCGTCACCTGGCGCCCTCCGGTCACGGCGTCGATCATCGCCTGGTGGAACTTGTAGGCGATGACGATCCACAGCGCGGTGCCGAGCGTCGCCCAGGGCGCGGCGTAGAGCGCATCGATCAAGGCGCGGCGGATGAGCACGTCGGGCGGCGCGTCGATGGTGAGAGCCTCGCCTACCAGCGCGCCGGCGTAGACCAAGAGATAGACCAGGAAGAACAGGCCGATGAGCAGCGCGATCGACCGCCGCCTGTTCGACTGGATGTGGGTGTAGAGCCCGTAGGCGGCCATTTATCTCACCTATCGTGTCCCGGGCGAGTGTAGGGAGCGAAGCGAGCGGAACGAGACCCGGGACCCAGCGAGAGAATCGCGAAGCGCGATATTTATCTGGAGTCAGACCTCACGGGCGGCCCTGGGTCCCGGCTCTTCGCTCGCTAGCGCTCGCTCGGCCGGGACACGGCAGAGCCATCAAAACTTCACCTGCGGCGCCTGGTCGAGGACCTTGCGCTCCTCGACTCCCACGTCGAAGAAATCCTTCTGCGTGAATCCGAGCGGACCCGCCAGCAGCACGGCCGGGAACTGCTGGATGCCGGTGTTGTATTCCTGCACCGCGTTGTTGAAGAAGCGGCGGGCGGCGGCGATCTTGTTCTCGATGTCGGTGAGCTCGCTCTGCAGCTGCTGGAAGTTCTGATTGGCCTTGAGGTCCGGATAGGCTTCGCTGAGCGCGAACAGCTGGCGCAAGGCGCCGCTCAGCACGTTCTCGGCGGCGGCCTGGGCGGCGACCCCGCCCGACTGCGCGGTGATAGCGGCGTTGCGCGCCTGGACCACCGCTTCCAGCGTGCCGCGCTCATGGCTGGCATAGCCCTTGACCGTTTCGACCAGGTTGGGAATGAGGTCATGGCGCTGCTTCGTCTGCACGTCGATGTCGGAGAAGGCCTGGTTGACCCGTTGCCGCAGCGCAATGAGCCCGTTGTAGATGGTGATGATCCACAGCACCAGCAGGACGATCACACCGATGACGATCCAGGTGACGACGGTGGAAGACATGGGGCGCGGCTCCTCGGAAGGCGAAAGTTTATGGGTCCGTCGGGCCCAATCTATGGCGTCGCGGGGCTGGAGGGAAGCAGGCGCGGATGCCAACGACAACGCGCCGCGGAACGCGACATCGGTCAAATCGTTGCCGTGATCGGAGCCCGCAAAGCGATGAGGCAATGGCGCCATTGACGACATCGGCGACGCGACCCGCGGCCTCGCAAGCAGCCGGGGCGATCATCGCGACCGACATCCCGGCGCGGCTCGACCGGCTGCGGTGGGGCCGCTTCCATACGCTCGTCGTGGTCGCGCTCGGCATCACCTGGATCCTCGATGGGCTCGAAGTGACGCTCGCGGGCGCGATCGCGCCGGCGCTGAAGGAGAGCCCGCAGCTCCATTTCTCCAATGCCGATGTCGGCCTCGCAAGCAGCATCTATCTCGTCGGGGCGGTGGCGGGCGCGCTGTTCTTCGGCTGGCTCACCGATCGGCTCGGTCGCAAGCGGCTGTTTTTCATCACGCTCGCGGTCTATCTGGTCGCCACGGCGGCGACGGCGCTGTCGTGGAATCTCGCGAGCTTCGCGCTGTTTCGCTTCTTCACCGGCGCCGGCATCGGCGGCGAATACACCGCCATCAACTCGACCATTCAGGAGCTGGTACCCGCGCGTTACCGCGGCTGGACCGATCTCGTCATCAACGGCAGCTTTTGGATCGGCGCCGCGCTCGGTGCGGCGGGATCTTTGGTGTTGCTCGATCCCGATTTGCTGGCGCCGGACTTGGGATGGCGCCTGGCCTTTTTCATTGGCGCCGTGCTCGGCCTGGTGATCTTCTTCATGCGCCTGTGGCTGCCGGAATCTCCACGCTGGCTGATGACCCACGGCCGTCTCGAGGAGGCGAAGGCGGCGGTCGATGACATTGAGGCCAAGTTTCGCGCGCGCGGCCATGAGCTCGAGCCGCAACCGCTTCCGGTCATCCGGCTGCGCGCACGTCGCTCCACGCCGCTGGCGGAGGTCGCGCGGACGCTGTTTCGGGTCGAGCGGCGGCGGACCCTCGTGGGCTTGAGCCTGATGGCGGCGCAGGCGTTCTTCTACAATGCGATCTTCTTCACCTATGCCCTGGTGCTCACCGACTTCTACGGCATCCGCGCCGACCATGTCGGCTGGTACCTGCTGCCGTTCGCGGCCGGAAACTTCCTCGGGCCGGTATTTCTCGGCCGGCTGTTCGACACCGTCGGGCGGCGCCAGATGATCGCCGCGACCTATGGGCTCTCCGGCCTGCTGCTCGCCGGCGCGGGCTATCTCTTTGCCGTCGGCGCCCTCTCCGCGACCGGCCAGACCCTCGCCTGGATGGTGATCTTCTTCGTCGCCTCGGCGGCGGCGAGCTCGGCCTATCTCACCGTAAGCGAAACCTTCCCGCTCGAAGTGCGCGCGCTCGCCATCGCATTCTTCTACGCGGTCGGCACCGGCATCGGCGGCGTGGCGGGGCCCTTGCTGTTCGGCGCGCTGATCGACACCGGCTCGCGCTGGAGCGTTTTCGGCGGTTATCTGTTTGGCTCGGTGCTCATGCTCGTGGCCGCAATCGTCGCGGCGTGCTTCGGCGTTGCCGCCGAGCGCAAGCCCTTGGAGAGCGTCGCGCGGCCGCTCGCCGCCGCCGATTGAGCGGGCGCGCGCGGCATCAAGAATGGGGGCAGGGGCACGGGCCCGCACAGCCCACTTTTGAGTGGGCAACCCGAGCGCAAATCCGGCGCGGACGGCTGGGAATCTCCGAGTGCTCGAGGTTGTCGTCTCGCTCTATTGACAAGGCCGAAAGCCCGGCGTCACGCTCCATCATATTCAAACGCGAAACATGCCGCGCCAACGCGGCGGCGGGGAGGAAAGCCATGAGCAGCGCCATCATCTGCACGATCACGCCGCGCACCGCCCGCGTGGCGCTTTGGGCGGTTCTTTCGCTCTTGCTGCCGGCATCGCTGCGGGCGGAACCGCCCAAGCTGCCGGTGCCGGCCGTCGACCAGTCGGCGGTCGCCCAGCGCGGCTATTTCTATGTCGGCGGCAGATATGCGGGCGAACCCGGCAAGGAGATCATGCAGGATCAGATCTATGTCGAGGTGCTCGCACCCAAGGACGTGCGCCGGCCCTATCCGCTCGTGCTCATCCACGGCGCCGCGCAGACTGCGACCAACTGGATGGGAACGCCCGATGGGCGAAAGGGGTGGGCGGAATATTTCGTCGAGCAGGGTTATGTCGTCTACATGATCGACCAGCCGATGCGCGGCCGCTCCGCCTGGCATCCCGGCGACGGCGCAACCCGCATGTTCACCGCGCAGCAGGAGGCGTTCCAGTTCACCGCCGTCGAAGCCAAGGGAACCTGGCCACAGGCAAAGAAGCACACGCAATGGCCGGGCGAGGGGCCGAACAAAGGCCAGAAGGGGGATCCGATCTTCGACGCCTTCTACGCCACCCAGGTGGAGACCGTCATTTCCAACGAGGTGACGCAACAGCGCAACAAGGACGCCGGCGCCGCGCTGCTCGACAAGATCGGGCCGGCCATCGTGCTCACGCACTCGCAGTCCGGCGCATTCGGATGGTTGATCGCCGATGCGCGGCCGCAACTCGTCAAGGCGATCGTCGCGATCGAGCCCGCCGGGCCGCCGTTCGAGGCCACCATCATCGGCACCGGCAAGGCGCGGGCCTGGGGCCCGACCGATATCCCGATCACCTACGATCCGGCCGTCAAGGATGCGAGCGAGATCGCGGTCGAGCGTGAGGCCCAGGCGGACGGTCCGGACCTGTTCGTCTGCTGGATGCAGAAGGCGCCCGCCCGCCAGCTCGTCAATCTGAAGAACATTCCGGTGATGGTGATGGCGGCGGAGGCCTCGTATCACCAGGTCTACGACCACTGCACCGCGAAGTACCTCAATCAGGCCGGAGTCAAGACCGAGTTCATACGACTTCAGGACAAGGGAATCCACGGCAACGGCCACATGGTGATGATCGAGAAGAACAATCTGGAGATCGCACGGCTGGTGGACGAATGGCTCCAGAGCAACGTGCGTCGATGACGATGCGACGGCTCGTTCGACCTTGCGCGCCTCGCCGATGCCGTCCGGCGCTCCGGCCAGGGGACTGATGCGCAGCCGCGCCGATGCAGGCGCCTGACTCTACCGACGCCACAAGGCCGGCAGCGGCCCGTTCGCGCCGTAAACGGGATCCTTGGCCGGCGTCGGAACCTTTGGGATCGATGTCAACGCGCGTTTGCGCGCCTCGGCCAGGGGCATGCATTCGTCGTATTCGAGCACGATGCCGAGCTGACGATCGCCAAGCTGGTCGGCATCCTCGACCGTCGCGAGGTGGTCGGGGCGATGCGGCTACTCTATCCGGCGGAGCGTCGTCCTGGCGAAGGGATCGCCGAGCGGCGCTAGCCCATGGCCGGCCTATGTCGGCGGTCCGACTCTCCGCGGATGCGGCATCAAGATACGTTGTGACGTTGCCCGCTTGGCGATGGCACAGTCAGTCCTGCTGAAAAACTAAACAGGCCAGGGCGTTATCTTGTGGTCGCATTTTCGAAACGGAAGATCCGATTCCGCTTTCCGGAAAATCCTCCCGGCCCAACGACGCATCGTCCCACGCGGCGTAGGACGTGGATTACTCGCCGCGATCGGTTGGGGCGTCACACTGCTTCGCGCAGCCTCACCGCGCCTTCGAGGTCGACCGACACCAGCTGCGACACGCCGCGCTCGGCCATGGTGACGCCGTAGAGCCGGTTCATCCGCGCCATGGTGATCGGATTGTGGGTGATGATCACGAAGCGGGTGGCGGTCGAGCGCGTCATCTCGTCGAGCAGGTCGCAGAACCGCTCGATATTGTGGTCGTCGAGCGGCGCGTCGACCTCGTCCAGCACGCAGATCGGCGCCGGATTGGTGAGAAACACCGCGAAGATGAGCGCGAGCGCGGTGAGGGCCTGCTCGCCGCCGGAGAGCAGCGACAGCGTCGCGGGCTTCTTGCCCGGCGGCTTGGCGATGATTTCCAGGCCGGCTTCCAGCGGATCCTCGTGCTCGATCAGCTGCAGCTCCGCCGTGCCGCCGCCGAACAGCTCGGTGAACAGGTGCTTGAAGTGGTTATTGACCACCTCGAAGGACGCGAGCAGCCGCTCGCGCGCCTCGCGGTTGAGGTTCTGGATGCCCTGGCGCAGCCGCTTGATCGCTTCGACCAGATCGTCGCGCTCGGCGGTGAGCGAGTCGTGCTGGGTCGTGACCTCGCGCAGCTCCTCCTCGGCGCGCAGATTGACGGCGCCGAGCCGCTCGCGCTCGCGGCGCAGCCGTTCGAGATTGGCCTCGACCTCGGCGGCGTCGGGCAGCGCCTTGTCCGGGTTGATGCCGGCAAGGTTGGCGACTTCGCTCGGCTCGACTTCGAGCATGTCGCGAATTTCGTGGGCGACGTCCGCGAGCCGGCGCTTGCCGCCTTCGAAGCGCTCTTCCGCGCGCGCCGCCTCCTCGCGCGCCGAGCCCATGGCTTCGAGCGCACCGCGCGCCGTCCGGTCGGCCTCGGCGAGCGCGTTCTCGCCTTGGACGAGATGATCGGCGGCGGTGCGTCGCGCCGCTTCCGCCGCCTCGATCTCGCCGATCAACGCGCGCCGCTTCTCCTCGAACAGGCGCGGGGCCTCTTCGAGGCCGGCGCGCTCGGTCTTGGCCTCCGCGACGCGCGCGTCCAGGGTCCGGATCTGCGTGGCCGCGCTCTCATGCCGTCCGCTCCAGGCCTGGCGATCGGCGGCGATGGCCGCGCGCCGGCGGTCGGAAATCTCCGCCTCGCGCGCAAGCGCCTGCGCTTCCGCGCGCACCTCGGCAAGCCGCGTGCGCTGGCCCTCGATCCTGCTGCGCACGCCGGCAAGCTGCGCCTCGATCTCCGCGGCCGGCGGCAGCGCTGCCAGCGCGCGCTCCGCGTCGCTGCGCGCGACCGCCGCCTCGTCGCGGTTTGCCGTCAATCGCGCCTTCGCCTCGCCGAGCGCTGAGAGGCGCGCTGCATTGCGGCCCATCTCGCGTTCGGCATCGGCATGGTGATCGCGCGCGGACTGCGCCTCGTGCTGCAGCGCGCGCCAGCGGCTGCGAGCGGCGCTTTCGGCCTCGGCGGCGGACGCGACCTCGGTCTCGGCCGCCGTCACGGCCATCTGCTTGCTCTCGAGCTCCCGGCGCAGAAGGTCCTGCTCCGACTCGATATCGCCCAGCCGGTTCTTGCCGGCGAGGCGGCGGGCGGCGCCGGTCGGCGCATTGGCGGCGACCGAGAAGCCATCCCAGCGCCAGAGATCGCCGTCACGCGAGACCAGCCGCTGGCCGGCCTTGAGCGTCGGTGCGAGGCGCGCGGCGTCCTCGCGCGCAATCACCCCGATTTGTGCCAAGCGGCGCGCCAGTTCGTTCGGGGCCTTGACGTGAGCGGCGAGCGCCTCGACGCCGGCTGGCAGAGCGGGATCGGTGGCGTCGATGGCGGCGCCGGCCCAGCGCATGGGCGCCGATGGATCGATCGGAGCTTCGAGATCGTCCCCGAGCGCGGCGCCGAGCGCGGCCTCGTAGCCTTTGTCGACCGTGAGCTCGTCGATCACCGCCGGCCAGAGATTCTTGGTGTCGACGTGCAGAAGCTTCGCCAGCGTCTTGGCTTCGGTGTCGAGGCGCTGCGCCCGGCGCTCGACCTCGGCGAGCGGTCCGCGCGCGACGTCGAGCGCCTGGCGGGCGGCGGAATGGGCGGCTTCGGCGCGCACGGCGGCGGCTTCCGCCGTCGCGACCGCGGCCTGCGATGCTTCGGCGGCGGCGGCGAGCGCCGCCAGATCGAGGCGTTGCGTGCCCGCCTCGAGCTCCGTGATCTCGCTTTCGACGGCCGCCACCTCGTCGCTCAGGCGGCCGATCCGGTCGCCGTGCTCGCGTAGGCCATTTTCCAGCGCATTGCGCCGCGCCGTGAGGTCGGCGAGCGTGCCGGTGAGTTCGTCGGCGGTTTTTTCCGATGTCGCGAGCGCGGCATCGGCCTCGGCCACCCGCTGGTCGACGCCCGCGCGTTGCTCTTCGTTGCTTCTGGCCTCGCGCTGCAGCGTGTCTTCTTCGCCGGCAAGCCGCGCGAGCGCCGCCTCCGCGTCGGCGGCCGAGCGTCGCTCGCGCTCGATGTCGTCGGCGAGTTGAACGAGTCGCCGGTCGAGTTCGGCCATGCGGTCCTTGGCGCGGGTCTCCTCTTGTTCGAGGGTCTCGCGCGCGATCACCAGCCGTTGCAAGCCGGCGGCGGCCCTGGCCTCGGCCTCGCGCAGCGCCGGCAGTTCGGCGGCCGCCAGCGCTTGGCGTTTGGAGGCCTCGGCCTGCTCGCCGGTGCGCTCGGCGACCAGGCGAATGGCCGCATTCTTGGCGTGCTCGGCCTCGGCGAGCTCGGTGTTGGCGGCGACCCAGCGCAGGTGGAACAGCGTCGCCTCGGCCTTGCGCACCTGCTGGGCGATGGCGCGGTAGCGGATCGCCTGCCGCGCCTGCCGCTTGAGGGCGTCGATCTGGCTGGCAAGCTGGTTGATGACGTCTTCGAGCCGCGCGAGGTTCTGCTCCGCTCCGCGCAGCCGCAGCTCCGCCTCGTGCCGGCGTGCGTGCAGGCCCGATATGCCCGCGGCCTCCTCGAGCACGCGCCGGCGCTGCTCGGGCTTGGCCTGGATGATCTCGCCGATCCGTCCCTGATGCACCAGCGCGGGCGAGCGCGAGCCGGTCGAGGCGTCGGCGAACAGAATGTGCACGTCGCGGGCGCGCACCTCGCGGCCGTTGATGCGGTAGGTGGAGCCCGCCTCGCGCTCGATCCGGCGCGAGACGTCGAGCGTGTCATGCTCGTTGAACTGGGCGGGCGCCTTGCGCTCGCCGTTGTCGATCTGGATCGCGACCTCGGCATTGTTGCGCCCCGGCCGGCTGTTGGTGCCGGAGAAGATCACGTCGTCCATGTCGGCGGCGCGCAGCGACTTGTGCGAGGTTTCGCCCATCACCCAGCGCAGCGCCTCGACCAGATTCGACTTGCCGCAGCCGTTGGGCCCGACCACGCCGGTAAGTCCCGGCTCGATCAGGAAATCGGTCGGCTCGACGAAGGATTTAAAGCCGAGCAGGCGCAGACGCGTGAGCTTCATACAGACGCCGTTCCAATAGCGATGGCCCGGCCCTGGATGAATTGTTCAGGGCTCAGGCCCATGGAGTGGGTCGAGCGGGGGGGAGTGGACGGACGCCGCATCGGCCGAAGAATGAATTGTCGAGCGCGATTCCGCAACAGAAAGAAGACGTTGTCCCGCCTCTCGTGGATGAGCGCCGCCCCGCCGGGCAACCCGCAACAGCCGCGGCTCACCCCATCGAAAAATGGTTAAAAAACCGTTATCAGCCCTTGAGATAGGGGGCGATCTGCTTGTCCAGCTCTTCCGGCGTCAGGGCGCCGCGGAAAATCTTGCCGTTGATGAAAAAGGTCGGCGTGGAATTGACGTTGAACTTGCTCGCCGCCCGCGTCCGCGTTTCCTCGATGCCGTTCAGCATCTGCTGATTCGCCAGACATTCGTCGAAGCTCTGCTGCGTGAAGCCGGCCTGCTTGGCGATGGCGAACATCGGCTGGAGCGGCTTCTGCACCACCCAATCCTTTTGCTGCGCGAACAACGTCTCGATCAGCGGAAAATATTTGTCCTTGCCGGCACAGCGCGCCAGCATGGAGGCGGCCGCCGCCAGCGGATCGAGCGGAAACTCCCGGAAAATGAAGCGCACCTTGCCGGTATCGATGTACTTCTTCTTCAGCTCCGGATACGTGGTCTCGTGGAAGTGGCTGCAATGCGGGCAGGTCATCGACGCGTATTCGATGATGGTGACCGGGGCGTTCTCGGCGCCTTGCACCTCGTCGCCGAGCGGACCCGGGGTCATCAACTCGGCCATCGATACTTCGGCGCCGGCAACAGGCTGCGCCGCGGCCGTGTCGGGGGGCGTCCACAGGTAATAGCCGGCCCCGCCTGCCGCGACCACGGCGATGAGCGCGGTGGCGCCCATCAGCAAATGACGACGCGTGACGGTCGAACGGCCTTCAGTGTCCTCGGTCGTGTCCATGCCTGCACACCTATTTGAGCCGGTCTGCGCCCAAATCGCTCGCTTTAGCCAAAGTCGCTACCCCGAAACGTCAGATGTGGCAATGGCACGCCGCCCTGCCAAGAGCGCCCGCGCGCTCACGACTGTTTGATCGCGGCCCCCAGCCGGGCGAGCGCGTCGCGCAGGTTGTCGTCGGCGATCTCGGTGAGGCCCGCGGCAATGCGCGCCGCCGCGTCCGGATCGGGGGCGGGCCGGTCCGGGCGCTGTTTGCGCCCGAGCGGGGCCTGCCGCAGCCGCAGTCCGCCGACCGCCTGCCAGCCGAAGAAGCGGTTCACGCGTTCCAGAACGACGCCGGACAGGTGCTGGATTTCGATCGCGGTCGGTCCCTCGACCCGCAGCACCAGGATGCCCGGCTCCGGGCCATGGCCCGCCCGCGGCCACTGGATTTTTTCCGGCTCCGAATGGGCCGCGATCTCCGCGCCCACGATCTCGGTCCAGCGGGTGACCAGCTCGGTCGAGGCGAAGCCCTGCTTGGCGAAGGCGTCGTTGAGCGTCTTGTGCAGAACGTCCGCGAGCGGGCGCGGATACGATTTGCCGGGCTTGTTCACGCTGCAAGGCTCTGCCACATCGGTCGCCATGACGCTAGCAGTTGGGATGCCGCCGCGAAAGCGCGCGCCGCCGCGCGCGAGCCCGCAAGGCGCCGATCTGCTCGCCTGGTACGACCGCCATCGGCGGAAGCTTCCCTGGCGCGCGCTGCCCGGCGAGACGCGCGATCCTTACCGCGTCTGGCTCTCCGAGATCATGCTGCAGCAGACCACCGTGAAGGCGGTCGCGCCCTATTTCGCGCGCTTTGTCGCGCGCTGGCCCAACGTGCGGGCGCTCGCGGCGGCGCCGCTCGATGACGTGCTCAGGCTGTGGGCCGGGCTCGGCTATTACGCCCGCGCCAGAAATCTCCACGCCTGCGCCAAGGCGGTGGTCGAACGCCATGGCGGACGTTTTCCGCACAGCCAGGCGGAGCTTGCCGCCCTGCCCGGCATCGGCCCCTATACCGCGGCGGCGATCGCGGCGATTGCCTTCGACGCGCCGGCCGCGGCGGTCGACGGCAATGTCGAGCGGGTGGTGGCGCGGCTGTTCGCCGTCGAGGAGGAATTGCCTGCCGCCAAGGCCGACATCCGGCGCCTCGCCGAAGGCCTGATCCCCGTCGCCCGCGCCGGCGATTTCGCGCAGGCGCTGATGGACCTCGGCGCCACCATCTGCACGCCGAAGAAGCCGGCCTGCGTGCTGTGTCCATGGATGGGCGCGTGCGCGGCGCGTTTGCGCGGCGATGCAGAGGCGCTTCCGCGCAAGGCGCCGAAGGCGGCAGGACGCCTGCGCCGCGGCGCGGCGTTCGTCGTTCTTCGCGAAGATGGTCGTGTGCTGCTGCGCTCGCGCCCGCCCAAGGGGCTGCTCGGCGGCATGACCGAGGTGCCGACCACCGAGTGGACGTGCGACTTCGAGGAGCGCGACGCACTCGCCGCCGCGCCGCGGCTGTCGCGCGTGAAGCCGCGTTGGCGGCCGCTGTCCGGCGTGGTGACCCACGTCTTCACGCATTTTCCACTCGAGCTTCGAGTCTACGTCGCCGAGGTCGCGGCATCGACGCACGCCCCCGCCGGTATGCGCTGGGTCGCGCTCCCCGCGCTTGCTGGCGAGGCGCTGCCCAATGTCATGCGCAAGGTGCTCGCGCATGCGCTAGGATAGGGCGATCAACACGACCCGCCCGAGGCCGCGGGCAATGACGGGAGAGGACAATGCCATGGACATCACCCGACGTAACTGGCTCGCCGGCGCAAGCGCGATCTTCGCAATGACATCCGCCCGCGCGGCGCTCGGGGGCTGGGAGCCGAGCGAACGTTATCCGGATCCGGCGATCCACACCCTTGATCCGAGCTTCGACAAGTATCGCCTCGCGCTCGCGGGGATCGAACGCCTCGCCACCGGCATGCGCTGGTGCGAGGGGCCGGTCTACTTCGGCGATGCGCGCTGCCTGCTCTGGAGCGACATTCCCAACAACCGCATCATGCGCTGGGACGAGGGAACCGGACGCACCAGCGTCTATCGTACGCCCTCGAACAACGCCAACGGCAATACCCGCGACCGGCAGGGCCGGCTCGTCACCTGCGAGCACGACAGCAGGCGCGTCACGCGCACGGAATACGACGGCACCGTCACCGTGCTGATCGACAAGTTCGAGGGCAAGCCGCTCAATTCCCCGAACGATGTCGTGGTCAAGTCGGACGATTCGGTCTGGTTCACCGATCCGCCGTTCGGCATCCTCGGCAATTACGAGGGGCACGTGGCCACTCCGGAGCTGCCCACGAACGTCTATCGGCTCGATCCCAAGAGCGGTCGAGCGACGGTGGCGGCCGGCGACGTCAACCGGCCCAATGGGCTCGCCTTCTCGCCGGACGAAAAGAAGCTCTACATCGTGGAGGCGGGCGTGACCCCGCGGGTGATCCGTGTCTACGACGTCGTCGATGACAAGCTCGCCGGCGGACGCACTTTTATCGCCGCCGAACCCGGCGGCACGCCCGACGGTTTCCGCTGCGACGTCGATGGCAATCTCTGGTGCGGCTGGGGCATGGGCAACGCGCAGCAGGACGGGGTCAAGATTTTCGACCCGACCGGCAAGCCCATCGGCTTCATCGCGCTGCCCGAGCGTTCCGCCAACATCTGCTTCGGCGGTGTCAAGCGGAACCGTCTGTTCATGGCCGCGAGCCACTCGGTCTACGCGCTCTATGTGAATACGCAGGGCGCGCCGGGAGGCTGAGCCTGCGCGCGCGGTTGCGGCCACTGCCGCGTTACATTGCGAGACTCGTTGCCATCCATCTCCTTCGAGCATGGGCCTTTGAGCCTTGCGGGGAGGCCCGGGGGCTTGCTTGCGGCGGCAGGGAGGAGTGCGCCAGCGTCGGTCATTCCGGTCCTGCGCGCAAGGCGCATTGGACTTCGATCGGTACTATCATCAAGGCACCTGCGCGAGCTTGAACAGCGCAGGGGGAGGAAAGCCATGATCGCCCATTCACGTCACGGAAAGTCACGCCCCGAAACGACCCGGCGCGAGCTTCTGGCCGGTGCCGGCTCGTTCGCGCTCGCCGCGGCCGTGGGCCGCCCCGCGCGCGCGGCCATGGGGCCGGATGACAAGTTTGATCTCCTGATCAAGGGCGGCGACGTCCTCGATCCCAGCCAATCGCTGCGCGGCAAGCGCGACATCGGCATCCGCTACGGCTCGATCGAAGCGGTCGAGGCCGAGATTCCGGCGACCCGCGCGTTGCGCGTGCTCGACGCTGCCGGCAAGCTGGTGACGCCGGGATTGATCGACCTGCATTGCCATGTCTATCCCTATGGGTCGGCGATCGGCATCCCCGCCGACGAGCTCGTGCCCCATCAGTGCACCACGACCTGCGTTTCCGCGGGCGACGCCGGCGCCAACAATTTCGCGGCGTTTCGCCGTTTCATCGTCGCGCAGACGCGCACGCGCCTTTACGCGTTTGTCCATATCGCCAATATGGGGCTCGCCCCGTTCCCGGTTGCCGAGCTCTACAATATCGACTTCGCGCAGGTCGATGCGGCCGCCAAGGCGGTGGGCGAGAACGCCGACATGGTGCTGGGCGTCAAAGTGCGCATGTCGGAGAACGTGATCGCCAAGAACGGGCTTGAACCGCTGAAGCGGGCGATCGCGGCCTGCGAGCGCTCGGGCACCGCCGGCAGGGTGATGTGCCACATCGGCGGCGTGGAGACGAGCGAGCTGATGTCGCAAATCCTCGACACCCTGCGGACGGGCGATATCCTCACCCACGCGTATTCCGGCGCGCCCAATATCGGCGGTGCCTTCACCAACATCGTCAAGGATGGAAGGCTGTTGCCGGCGGCGCTCGCGGCCAAGCAGCGCGGCGTGATCTTCGACGTCGGCCACGGCGGCGCCAGCTTCGACTACACGGTGGCGGAGCCGGCGATTGCGCAGGGCTGCACGCCCGACACCATCTCCTCCGACATCCACGTGTTCTCCGGCAACACGCCCGGCATGCCCTACCTGACCTGGGTGATGAGCAAGTTCATGGGGCTGGGCTTCTCGCTCGAGCAGGTCGTCGCCATGGCGACGATCAACCCGGCGAAAATCATCAACCGCGCGGACAAGCTCGGCACGCTCGCGGTCGGCGCGCCCGGCGACGTGGCGATCATGGAGCTGGTCGAAGGCGACGTGTCGTTCGTCGACACCCGCAACAACACGCGCCGCGGTCGCGCGTACCTCAAGCCGGTGCAGACCGTCACCGCGGGCGTGCCCTTCGGCCGGCCGTACAACGCGCCGTTTGCGGTGCGGTGAGCGCGCGCCTGCGGACGCTCGTCCCTTGTGGCGAGCCTCGCATGCGCGACGCGATTTGTGATGTCCGCGGATCGAAGGCTCCGGCTCGCCGGCAGCCGGAAGCATTTCGCGTGGCGATCGCCGGCCCGAGCGCGCGCGGCGATCAGGCCATCGTGCGAGCTGCGGTCATCCCGCTCCCATCTCCGCCCTGATCTCCGCGCGCAGCGCGTCGATTGGAACCAGGCCCTTGGTCGTCTCCACGTGCCAGAACGCCCAGCCGTTGCAAGCTTCCAGCCCCTGCGCCAGTGCGCCGATGCGGTGGATGGAGCCGACGGTCTCGCCCAGCGCGATCGCGCCGTCGGCGCGGACCAGCGCCTTGACCTTGCGTTTGGCGTCGCACAGGCGCGAGCCCGGCAGCACCAGGCCGCGTTCGAGCAGCGCCGAAAATGGCACGCGCGGGGCCTCGCGCGCGGTCATGAACGGGGCGAGCGCCGGCACCGGCAGCGGCTCGATCGTGGCGATGCGCGCCGACGCGGCCGCGGCATAGGCCCGCTCGCGCTCGATTCCGATGAAGCGCCGGCCGAGACGCTTGGCCACCGCTCCGGTCGTACCGGTGCCGCAGAACGGGTCGAGCACGAGATCGTCGGGCCGCGAGGAGGCGAGGATCACGCGCGCCAGCAGCGCCTCGGGTTTTTGCGTCGGATGCAGCTTCTTGCCGTCGCCGTTCTTCAGACGCTCCTCGCCGGTGCACAGTGCAATCGTCCAGTCCGAGCGCATCTGCACGTCGTCGTTGCCGGCCTTGAGAGCTTCGTAATTGAAGCTGTAGCCCTTCGCGCCTGGTTCGCGCGCCGACCAGATCAGGGTCTCGTGCGCGTTCGTGAAGCGCCGGCCGCGAAAGTTCGGCATGGGATTCGATTTGCGCCACACCACGTCGTTGAGGATCCAGAAGCGCAAGTCCTGCAGGATCGCGCCCACGCGGAAGATGTTGTGGTAGGAGCCGATCACCCACAGCGTCGCCGCAGGTTTCATCACTCGCCGACATGCCGTGAGCCAGCCGCGGGTGAATTCGTCGTAGGCGGCGAAGCTCGCAAACTTGTCCCAGTTTTCGTTGACCGCGTCGACGCGCGAATTGTCGGGGCGCTTGAGGTCGCCTTGCAGCTGAAGGTTATACGGCGGGTCGGCGAAAACGAGGTCGACCGATTGCGCCGGCAGCCTTGCCATCTCGGCAACGCAGTCGCCGATCAGAATTCGGCCGGACTCGATTGCCTCGGAACTGACGCGGGGCGCCCGAGTGGACGCCCCGCGACGCGATACAACCATGACTCAGGACTCTGACTCAGGCGACGCGGCCGGCGACGCGGGACCTACAACCGACAGCCGCGCACTATGGGTACCCCAGGTAAAGATCGGCTTAATCCGGCAGCGCCGCCTCCTGCGAAAGGGTTGCCTGGCAACTATATTGGCGAGGGCGCGTTGATCCGTGCGGTGGTAGACTTGCATCGAGCGCGGCCGCCGGGCGCAGCGGGTCCCGGCAAGGAGGCGAAGCCATGCGGTTGGACGATCTTCCGGAAAGCGGCAACGTCGAGGATCGACGCGAAGAAAGCGGCGGCGGTGGGTTTGGCCTTCCGATCGGCGGCGGCGGATTGAGCATCGGAGCGATCGTGGTGCTTGGCCTCATCGGCTGGGCGCTCGGCATCGATCCCAGTCTGCTCATCGGCGGCGCCGAAGTGTTGACCGGTCCCAGCCAGCCGCAGGTGCAGGCGCCGCCCACGGCGCGTCGCACCGGCACGCCCCAGGACGATACGGGGCGCTTCGTGAGCCGGGTGCTCGGCAGCACCGAACTGCAATGGAAGCAAGTCTTCGCGCGCGACGGCAAGACTTACCGTGCGCCGGTTCTGGTGCTCTACCGCGGCAGGACGCAGGCCGATTGCGGCGGAGTGGCGCAAAGCGCGATGGGACCGTTCTATTGCCCGTCGGACCAGAAGGTCTATCTCGATACGTCATTCTTCGACCAGATCGCGACCCGCTTCCACGGTTGCGACGTCGGCAGCAAGGCATGCCAGTTTTCCGAGGCCTATGTGATCGCGCACGAGGTCGGCCACCACGTGCAGAACCTGCTGGGCATTCTGCCGAAAGCGCAACAGGCGCAGCGGACGGCAAACAGCAAAGCGGCAGCCAATCACATCCAGGTGCAGGTGGAGTTGCAGGCCGACTGCCTCGCCGGCGTGTGGGCGAACCGCGAGAACGACACGCTGAAGAGCCAGGGAAAACCGCCGTTCATCGAGCCGGGAGACGTGGAGGCGGCCTTGCGCACGGCGGCCGCAATCGGTGACGATACGCTCCAGCGCAGGGCACAGGGTTACGTCGTCCCCGATTCCTTCACCCACGGCACCTCCGAGCAGCGCCAGCGCTGGTTCAATACCGGCTTCAAGTCGGGCACGGTCGCAAGCTGCAACACGTTCGCGGCGGCGCAGCTGTGAGCGAGTGCCGTCGGGTGGGCAAAGGCGCGGAGAAAAATACACCTCATCCCGGCCAACGGATGCAGCGCCGCGCCCACGCTACAGGTCTGCTAAGTCGTTGACGCGCCATGCCGGGAATCGACGAAAGCAGGCAATTCGTGCCGCTCGCGATCGCGGTGCTGACGATTTCCGATACCCGTGATCTCGCCGACGACAAATCCGGCGCGACCTTGGTCGACCGCATCGAAAAGGCCGGCCATAGGCTCGCTGGCCGCGCCATCGTGCCCGACGACACGGAGGAAATTCGCGCCCGCGTGCGGGAGTGGATCGGCGATCCCGCCATCGACGTCATCGTCACCACCGGCGGCACCGGCTTCACCGGCCGCGACGTGACGCCGGAAGCGATCGAGCCGCTGTTTGAGAAGCGCATGGACGGCTTCGCGACGTTGTTCCTGATGGTGAGCCAGGCCAAGATCGGCACCTCGGCGATCCAGACGCGCGCGACCGCGGGCGTTGCCGGCGCAACCTACATCTTTTGCCTGCCGGGCTCCCCCGGTGCCTGCCGCGACGCCTGGGACGAGATCCTCGTGCACCAACTCGACTACCGCTACCGGCCCTGCAACTTCGTCGAGATCATGCCGCGTCTGGACGAGCATCTGCGCCGCGCCAAGGCCAGGGGCGCAACGGTGTAGTATCGCTTCGGCTACATCGCGCCGTGCACGAAGGCGCCGATGCGCTCGATGGCTGCGCGCGCTTCCGGCAGAACCCGCGCCCAGACCTGCCACGCGTGCGGCATCCGGGGCCAGATTTCGAGCTCGATCTCGCATCCCGCGGCGCGCATCCTTTCCGCCATGCGCACGGAATCATCGAGCAGGATCTCGTCGCTTCCGACCTGGATCAGCGTCGGCGGCAATCCCGTCGGGTCGCCGTAAAGCGGCGAGGCATAGGGAGCGCGAGGATCGACGCCGGCGAGATAGTGGCTCGCGAACCGCGCGGCCTCTTCGCTCCGCAGCATCGGATCGGCCTCAGCGTTTCGCCGCAGCGAATCCCCGGTGAGCGCAAGATCCGTCCACGGTGAAAGCAGGACGGCGGCCGCCGGCAGGCGCGAGCCTTGGTCGCGCAGCTTGAGCAGCATCGCAAGAACGAGCCCGCCGCCCGAGGACTCGCCCATCACCGCCATGCGCCGCGGATCGGCGCCATCGGCCAGGAGCGCCAGGTAGGCGGTGACGGCATCGTCGAGCGCCGCCGGAAACGGGTGCTCGGGCGCGAGCCGGTGATCAAGGATGTAGGCGCGGGCGCGCGTCGCCGCCGCGACGCGCCAGATGAAATCGCGATAGGTCGCCGGCGAGCCGGCCACGTGGCCGCCGCCATGAAGATAGAGCACATGGCGCCCGCTCAACGACTCCGGGGTCGCGACGGCGACGGCTTTGACCCCGGCGAGGTCGACGCGGCGCGCCAGCGTATCCTTCGGCGGCGGGGGAACGAGACGCTCGAGGACTGCGAGCCGCCCCCGCATCGCTTCGAGCGTGGTGTCGGGGCTGGTCTTGCGCTTGATGATCCAGCGCAGCCCAAAGCGTACCAGTTCGGCGCGTAAACTCATCGCAGAGCCTGCTCGGCTCCGTTGAACGAGCCCGCAAAGCTCACTGCGGCTGTTGTGGGCGCAGCTCGAGGTCCCATGTTTCGCCGACCAGCGTCTTTCCGAATTCGTCGTGCTCTTTCGTGTCAACCAGCCTGAAGCCGGCGCGCTCATAGATGCGGCGGGCGGCGGTGAGCACGCTGTGGGTCCAGAGCGTAACCTCGCGATAGCGCGCCTCGCGGGCAAAGCGCAAGGCTTCCTCGACCAGCCGGGCGCCGATGCCGAGGCCGCGGGCCTTCGGCTCGACCAGAAGGAGACGCAGCCGCGCGACCTCGTCCGTCTCCTTCACCAGCAGCACCGAGCCGACATTCTCGCCCGCCCGCTCGGCGATCCAGCAGCGCTCGCGCTTGGAATCGTAATTGCGGACGAAGGCGGCGATGATCTCCGCCGTCAGCGCCTCGAGCCGCTCGTCCCAGCCGTAGTCGTCGCTATAGAGCGCCCCATGCCGGCTCACGATCCAGCCCATGTCGCCGGGGCGGGGCGGTCGCAGGAGGTAAGGGGGTTCCGACGCCGGCGTTTCGTCCAGCACGTCCTCGATCGTGCGCATGGCGCTGATCATGCGATCCTGCTCGGCGGGTGAGAGCGTGCCGATCATTTTGGCGACTTCTTTCTGGGACCGCTGATCGAGCGGGGCGAAAGCCATTCGGCCTTTCACGGTCAGCGTCAACAGGCTTTGCCGCCGATCGGTCGGTGCTGGCGTCCTGACAACGAGCCCGCGCTCGCTGAAGCCGCGCAAGATGCGGCTGAGATAGCCGTGATCGAGACCGAGATTCGCGGCGAGCTCCGTCGCCGTCGGCTTTTTACAGTGGGCCAGTTCGTAGAGCACGCGCGCTTCGGTCAGCGAGTATGGGCTGCTCAGGAAGTCGTCCCGCAATAAGCCGATCCGCCGCGTATAGAGGCGGTTGAAGTGACGGACGGCGGCGACGCGTTGCTCGAGAGAAGAGTTGGGCATGCAAAGCGGCCCTAGCGCGAATATGTGACAAGATCAAATAAATACTTGACGGAGTCAAGTATTTATTTGGAGCGCCACCACGGCTCCGCATCTCAGCAGCATGAGGCGTCGGCGGCCGAGGCGGCGGATGAGGTCGCGCTCGGGATCGTCGAGATCGCGGTGGCCGCCGAGACCGTCATAGAGGGCTTGGGCGATCACCAAGCCTTGGCGCGCATGCGATCGGGCGCCGAGCGCGTCGCGCAGCAGACTCAGCGCCTCGAGCAGGGTCGGGCGGAATGCGGCCGAGGCCGTACGGAACGCGGCGGCGCGGCTGGCGGCGCAACCGCGAAGCTCGGCGTCTTCGATGAAGCGCCGGGTTTCATCGATCCACATGGCATCGGGCACGATGCCGGGTTGCAGAAAGAGCAGCCAGGGTCCGCGCGCAACGGCGGCCGCCGCCTTGAGCCGTGCGCCGCGCGGCTGGGTCGACATCAGCACGCGACAGCCGGCTTCGTCGGCGATCGCGGCGGTGGCATCGCGCGAGCCGGCGTCGGCGACGATCACCTCGCGCACCACGCCAGCCGCCGCGCCAGCGACCAGCGCGGCCAGCGTCGGCACCAGCGTGCGCTCGCTGTCATGCGTGGCAATCACCACGCTGAGCATAAGCCCATTTCCCTAAAGCGCGTCCCGTCCCATCATCCTGCGTCGGAGAGGGAACGCAAGACATAACGCGCGGGTATGGGGCGAGACGTTCACCAGCGCCTTCTGCCGTTCAGCGGCCGGTCGCCACCATAGCTGTTGGGCCGGCACCATCCGCCCGCACCGCGCACCGTCTCCAGACACTGCTGGAAGCTGTGGAAGCCGCAATTATAGGTTGAAGCATCATAATAGGCGCACCAGGACCCGGCTTGGGCGCCCGTCCCAGTCCCCCCGACAAGAAACAGGAGCGCGACGCCCCCAATCAGCTTATTCATGGATTTTTCCTCCGGCGCGTTCACCCGACGACAGGCGCCGGTTTGGCATATGGGAACCCGTCCCTCTTGCGCGAGCACTATTTGTGATTAGGTTCTTGTTTTGTTCACCAAGCTGCACTAAGGAATTGTCGCATGGCTCGCTCCTTCGCAGCCGTCAGACGCCCGCCGGCGTCCACGTTGCCTGCGCCCTCCACGCCGGCGGGCGGTTTTGCGCGCCGAGGTCGGACGTCGCCGCCTGCGGAACCAGCGTCGCGTCCCGCCGCCGTCGACCTCGACGCGCCTACCGACGCCGAGGTTGCCGTCGAAACTGCGCGCCGCCGCGGCCGGGGCGCGCAGTCCAACGCCTCCGGCCGGTACGAGCCCTTGGCGCGCACCGCTTTCGACGACGGCTGGCAGAGTTTCGAGGAGCTGCCGCCGTTCAAGACGACGGTGACGATCGACTCCACCCGCAAGATCATCACCCGCAACGAGTTGCCCGATATTTCCTTCGACCGGTCGATCAATCCCTATCGCGGCTGCGAGCACGGGTGCGTCTATTGCTTCGCACGGCCGACCCACGCCTATCTTGGTCTGTCGCCGGGCCTCGATTTCGAATCCAAGCTGTTCGCGAAGCCGGAAGCGGCGAAGCTGCTGGAACGCGAGCTGTCGGCGCCGGGCTACGTGCCGCGCACCATCGCGATCGGCACCAACACCGATCCCTACCAGCCGATCGAGCGGCAGCATCAGGTGATGCGGCGCATCCTCGAAGTGCTCGACCGCTACGGCCATCCGGTGGGCATCGTGACGAAATCGGCGCTCGTCCTGCGCGATCTCGACATTCTGACCCGCATGGCGCAACGCAATCTGGTCAAGGTTGCGCTGTCGGTGACGACGCTCGATGCTCACCTCGCGCGCGTGATGGAGCCGCGCGCCGCGTCGCCGCCGCGCCGGCTCGAGGCGCTGCGCCAGCTGGCAGCGGCCGGCGTGCCGGCGTCGGTGATGGTGGCGCCGGTGATCCCCGCGCTCAACGATGCCGAGATCGAACGCATTCTCGACGCCGCCGCCGCCGTTGGCGTGCGCGAGGCGGGCTACGTGCTGTTGCGGCTTCCGCTCGAGGTGCGCGATCTGTTCCGCGAATGGCTGATGGCGAATTTTCCCGATCGCCATCGGCATGTGTTCAAGCTCATCCGCGAGACGCGCGGGGGCAAGGATTACGATTCCAGTTGGGGCAAGCGCATGACCGGCGGCGGACCCGTCGCCTGGATGATCGGCCGCCGCTTCGAGCTTGCCTGCGAGAAGCTCGGCTTCAACAAGACGCGCACGCGGCTGACGACCGACCACTTCGATCCGCCGCGAGGAGGCCCCGAGCAATTGAGCTTGTTTTGAGTCTCGCGGGGTCATTCCGCGCCAAGCGGGGGACCCATAGTGCGGGGGCGGTGTTCATGGGTATGGCGTGCGCGGGGGCGAGGGCCGAGAGCGTGCGTGTGGCGGACTACTTCCCCCGCTTCGGTCGGAGAGCGCGCATGACGAAGCACATCCCCCCGTTGGCGCTCAATGTCGTCACGCTCGGGGTTACCGATTTCGCGCGCAGCGTGCGCTTCTACGAGGCGCTCGGCCTGACGCGAAAACTGCGGGCGACCGGCGACGAGCTCGCTTTCTTCGATGCCGGCGGCGTCGTGCTTGCGCTGTTTCGCTGGCACATGCTCGCCGAGGACGCTCGGTTGCCGGAGATGCCGCGGCCGCAGTCCTTTCGCGGGACGACACTCGCGCGCATATGCCGGTCGCAGGCGGAGGTCGACGCCCTCTTGGCGCAGGCGTTGCGCGTCGGCGCGCGTCTGATCAAGCCGGCGCATCACACCTCCTTCGGCGGCTATTCCGGCTATTTTGCCGATCCCGACGGCCATCCCTGGGAGGCCGTGTGGGCGCCGGGGTTTTCCTTCGGCGATGACGAAAGAGTGATGCTCCCGGACTAGTGCCCCGAACCCGAAGTTCGCGCACACCGTGCAGCAAATGCAATTGCAAACTTCGGGGTCAAAAGGGGCACTAGAACCATAGAGTTGCTAGTAGTCCTTGGATTCCGAAGTTCGCATCGCAACGTGCCGCGAGTGCTGACGAACTTCGGAATCGGACCACTAGCCCGCATCCCCCAAGCACGCCGCAAAGCACGCCGCCAAGTGCGCAGCAACGCCATGATGAGACGATAAAGCCTGCAGCATTCAGCCGGGCAAAGGCGGGGATTTTTCCCCGCCCTTCACACGCCCCGACACGGCGACGGTTGACTTGTGTCCCGCGGCGCGCACCATCGCGGCATGAGTCGGGCAAATTCCAGCCGCGCCGCAGCTGTCCGCGTCATCCGCTTGCCGCTTGGCGAAGAGGACATCCGTCCGACCTTCCGCCGCGAGCGCGCGGCGATCAAGCGCGGCGTCTGGCCGGTGGCGGGCTGCGACGAGGCCGGCCGCGGGCCGCTCGCCGGGCCAGTGGTGGCCGCCGCGGTCATTCTCGATCCCAAGCGCGTGCCGCGCGGGCTCGACGATTCAAAGAAGCTGGATCCCCAGACACGTGAAAAACTCCACGCTAGGATCTGCGCGAGCGCCGAGGTGGCGGTCGCCATCGCGCCGCCCGCGCGCATCGACCGCGACAACATCCTGCGGGCCTCGCTGTGGGCGCTCGCTCGCGCCGTCGCGGCGCTGCCGGTCAAACCCAAGCTCGTCTTCGTCGACGGCCGCGATCGCATCGACGCCGGCTGCGACTGCGAGGCGGTGATCAGCGGCGACGCCATCATCGCCTCGATTGCCGCCGCCTCGATCGTCGCCAAGGTCACGCGCGACCGGCTGATGACCCGGCTGGGTCTGCTCTATCCCGGCTACGGATTCGAGCAGCACAAGGGCTACAGCGTGCCCGAGCATTTCAATGCGCTCGCGCGCCTCGGCCCCACCATCCATCACCGCCGCTCCTTCGCCCCGGTCGCCGCGGCCTATGGAGACGTCGTCACCGACGATATGGCCGGCGGCGAGATCGAGCTTGGCGTGTTGCCGCTCTAGCAGGCTGCTGAAAAACTCATTTTGACCGTGAACATAACTGAATCCCGAGGTGAACGAACTAGAATCGGATCGGGAACATTGTTCTGTTTTTCAGCAGCCTGCTAGCGCGTGTTCCGGAAAAGTGGGAACCGGTTTTCCGAACAGAACATGCGCAAAATCGAAGAATCTAGAGCGCATCACGATTCGACCCAATCGGGATGCGCTCTCGTGTCCCTTTGGTTCCGACGTTGGTACGAGCGCGCGCTGCAAAGGCATACGAACGTCGGAACCGGGACACCAGCGTGCCGGGACCTTATCTCTGCCGGCCTCGTCTGTTGCGCTTGGCGCGTTTTTTGCGACGAACCGGTTTCCACCTCGCCGGAAAACGCTATGTTAACGTCCGGCTGATGCTTTACGTCTCCATTTTCGTCGAGCTCCTGCGTTCGCGCCCGTCGCTGGCAGTCTGGCTGGCGGCGCTCGCGCAGGCGCTGCTGTGGGCATTGGTCCCGTCCCTGTTCTATGCGGCCCCGCCGGGCGACGTGGCGAACGTGCTCGCGGTCGGGCACGAGTTCCAGCTCGGCACCGATCTCGGCCCGCCGCTCGCCTTCTGGCTGGCGGAACTCGCCTTCGATCTCGCCGGGCGCAGTGTGGTCGGGGTCTATCTGCTGTCGCAGGCCTGCGTGGTCCTGACCTATTGGGCGGTGTTCGCGCTCGGACGCTCGATCGTCGGCGCGCAGCACGCTGCGCTCGCCGTGCTGCTCATGGTCGGCGTGGCCGCGTTCACCGTGCCGACGCCGGACTTCGGGCCGGTCATTCTCACCATGCCGCTGTGGGCGGTCATCCTGCTGCATTACTGGCGCGCGGTGGGAGAGGGCCGGCGGGCTTACTGGCTTCCGCTGGCGATCGAGATCGGGCTGTTGCTGCTCACGACCTATGTCGGCCTGATCCTGATCGGGTTGCTCGTGCTGTTCACGTTCGCGAACAAGCGGGCGCGCGCCGCGCTGAACTCGTACGACCCGCTGATCGCGGCCGTCGTCGCCGGCATCGTCATGGGGCCGCATCTGATCTGGCTCGCGGACTCGGGAGCGGGGCTCAAGCCGATGCTGGCGCGCCTGCGCACGCCCGAAGCCGTGGTCGGCAATTTTCTCGCCTGGCTGCGCCAAATCGGATTGGTCTTCGCAGCCCATGCCGGCCTCATCGTCCTGGTCGCGCTGGTGGCGGAATGGCCCTGGCCGCGGCATGATCCCGCGCCCGTGATCGTGCGCGGCAAGGTCGATCCTTTCGCCCGGCAATTCGTCTATTTTTTCGCCGTGGCGCCGGCCTTCGCCGGCACGCTCGTGGCGGTGCTGATCGGATGGTCGGGCCCGGTCGGCGGCATCGCCCCGCTGGTCATCCTCTCCGGTCTGCTCGTGGTCGTCGCGGCCGGCGACGGCATCGAGTTCAGCCGCCAACACATCGTCATCGCCGCCTGGTTCGGCCTTCTGATCATCCCGCCGATCATGGCGGTTGCTGCGCTCGTGGTGCTGCCGTGGCTCAACATCGATCTGAGGGTGACATATCCGGCCGGGGCCATGGCGCGTTTCTTCTCCGAGAGCTTCGAACGCCGCACCGGCGCGCCGCTGCGGATCGTCACCGGCGATCCCCGCACTGCCGCGCTCGTCGCGCTCGGTGCACCGAGCCGGCCGAGCCTCTATCTCAGCGCCACGCCCGAGCGCTCCCCCTGGGTGACGCCGGATGCGATCAAAACCAAGGGCGCCATCGTCGTCTGGCCGACCACCGACACGGCGGGTACTCCGCCGGCCGCGCTCAAGGAGCGCTTTCCGGATCTGGTGCCCGAGGTCCCGCGCGCGTTCGAGCGCTCGGTGCAGGGCCGGCTGCCGCTCATCCGCATCGGCTGGGCGGTGATCAGGCCGCAGGGACAACCGCTGCCGCCGCCCGCCGCCAGCGGACAGACGCCGCCGTGAGCCCAAGCGAGCGCGTCATCTCCGCGCGCCGTTGCGCCGGTCTGCGTGCCGCGCGCAGGGATGGCGAGCGCGTGCTCGGTGACGTCAATGATAGCCTTCGCCTTCGCGCACCTTGCCGCGGAACAGCCAGTAGACGAACGTGATGTAGCCGAGAATGACCGGCAGCAGCACCAGCGTCCCCAGCAGCATGAAGATCTGGCTCGCGGGGGCCGCGGCGGTCTGCCAGATCGTCAGCGCGGGAGGCACGAGGTAGGGGTAGGTCGAAATCACCAACCCGAGATAGCCAAGCAGGAACAGGACGATCGACGCCAGGAACGGGAGCGCCTCGCGCCTCTCCTCGAGCCAGCGCCAGTCGAGATAGGCGACGAGCGCCGTGACCAGGGGGACGGGCCAGAGGAAGTAGATGTTCGGCGTCGAGAACCAGCGCGCGGCGATGCGCTCGAATGCGAGCGGCGTCCAAATGCTGACCACGCCCATGAATGCCAGCACGCCAAGCAGCAGCGCCTTTGCCTGAGCGCGGGCGCGCTCGGCGACGGCGCCTTCCGTCTTCATCACCAGCCAGGTCGCGCCGAGCAGCGCATAGCCGGTCGCAACGCCGATGCCGCACACCAGCGCGAAAGGAGTCGCCCAGTCGAGCGGCCCGCCGGCGAAAGCGCCGTTCTCCACCTTGATGCCCTGGATGAGGCCGCCGAGGATCATTCCTTGGCAGAGCGCGGCGACGGTCGAGCCGCTCGCGAACGCGAAATTCCAGTATCGCTTGCTGGTCACCGCGACCGAGCGAAACTCGAATGCGACGCCGCGGAACACCAGCGCGAGCAGCATGACGAAGACCGGCAGGTAGAGCGCCGGCATGATCACGGCATAGGCCTGCGGAAAGGCGACCCACAGCCCGCCGCCGCCGAGGACGAGCCAGGTCTCGTTGCCGTCCCAGAACGGCGCGATCGAGCCCATCATCTGATCGCGCTCGCGCTCGTTCCTTGCGAATGGAAACAGGATGCCGGTGCCGAGATCGAAGCCGTCGAGAATGACGTAGAGCGCGACCGCGGTGCCGATCAACGCGGCCCAGATCACGGGAAGGTACCATTCCATGGCGGCTCCCCTTTTGCTCACCCGCGCGGCGACATGATCTCGCGCCCGGCCTCGATCGCCGACGACAGCGGCCGCACCGGCGTGCCGATCTCGGGCGGCTCGACGGCGCGGCCCTGCGGGCCCTGCGCGATCAGCCGGTTGATGTAATAGATGCCCATCGTGAACACGACGCCGTAGACCAGCACGAACAGCGCGAGCGTCGTCGCCACGCTCGCGCCTGGAACCGGTGAAACCGCATCCGCGGTGCGCAAGATGCCGTAGGCGATCCACGGCTGACGCCCGGTCTCGGTGACGATCCAGCCCGACATCACGGCGACGAAGCCGAGCCACCAGCCGTGCGCGGCGAGCCGGAGATACCAGCGCGTATCGAACAGCCGTTCCCTCCACCACAGCCACAGACCCGCCAGCCCGGCCGCGATGATAATGACGCCGATGCCGACCATGGCGCGGAACGCGAAGAACACCGGCACCAGCGGCGGCCGGTCGGCCGGCGGCACGCTCGTGAGCCCGGGATAAAGGCCGTCGAAACTGTGGGTGAGGATGAGCGATCCGGCCTTGGGGATCGCGATCTCGAAACGGTTCGTCTGCGTCCTTTCATCGGGCCAGGCGAACAGCACGAGTGCGCCCGGCTTGCTGCCGTCCCAGTGCGCTTCCATGGCCGCGATCTTGATCGGCTGGTGCTCGAGCGTATTGAGGCCGTGCTGATCGCCGATCAGAAGCTGCAAAGGTCCGAGCGCCACGAGCATGCCGATCGCCATGCGCATCATCGTGCGCGCCTCGTCGCCGTGGCGCTGCGCGAGGAGGTAGCGCGCGCCCACCGCCAGCACGACGAGCGAGGTGGTGAGATAGGCGGCGGTGAGCATGTGGGCGAAACGATACGGAAAGCTCGGGTTGAAGATGACCTCGAGCCAATCCACCGGATAGGCGATGCCGCCGCGCACCTCGTGCCCGGCCGGGGTCTGCATCCAGCTGTTCGCCGACAGGATCCAGAACGCCGAGATGGCGGTGCCGACCGCCACGACGACCGCGGCGAAGACGTGCAGCCAGGGCGGCACCCGTCTCCAGCCGAACAGCATCACGCCGAGAAAGGTTGCTTCCAGGAAAAATGCCGTCAGCACCTCGTAGCCGATGAGGGGCGCGACCACGTTGCCGACGGCGACCGAGAAGCGGCTCCAGTTGGTCCCGAATTGATAGCTGAGCACGATGCCCGACACCACGCCCATGGCGAACGAGACGGCGAAGATCTTGGTCCAGAATCGGGCGAGGCGGTGAAGATGCTCGCGTCCGGTGGCGATCCAGCGCAGCAGCAGGGTGGCGATGAACGCGGATAGCCCGATGGTGAAGCTCGGGAAAATGATGTGGAACGTCACCGTGAAGGCGAACTGCAGACGCGCCAGCAGGACCGGGTCCAAGACGGGGTTGAAGTCCATCGGTCATTCCCCGGCAAGCGAAACGCGAGAACCAAAACCGTGGCGGAAGCATCATGGCTCATGTCGGGAGGGCCGCCAAGGTGGGAGCCGCACGGCGCCGCCCGCCAGGCTCTGCCTGGATGTCCTCGCGCGCCGGTGGACAAATCGCCGATCGCCAAGGGTTTGCAGTGGGTTCGCGGCGGGTTCGTCGCTATTCTAGCCACCGGCGCGCTCCGAGCCCGGGCTAGCTCGCAACTCGGCCTTGCTAGCGGGCATGGCTCGCGGGGCGCTCAATGGTTGGGGATTTGCGATGACCGATGCGACGAAGCCTTCGAGCGAGCGGCCGTTTCTCGACCGCTATTTCGGCCTGACCGAAAGCCGCACCGACGTGCGGACCGAGTTCATCGCCGGCATCACGACCTTCCTCACCATGGTCTACATCGTGTTCGTCAATCCGCAAATCCTCGGCAATGCGGGCATGGACAAGGGCGCGGTATTCGTCGCGACCTGCATCGCGGCCGCGGTTTCGACCCTGGTGATGGCGCTCTATGCCAATTATCCGATCGCGCTCGCACCCGGGATGGGACTCAACGCCTTCTTCGCCTTCACCGTGGTGCTCGGCTACAAATACACTTGGCAGCAGGCGCTGGCCGGCGTGTTCTGCTCCGGGGTGATCTTCTTCCTCATTTCGATCTTCAGAATCCGCGAATACATCATCAATTCGATCCCCAAGAATCTCAAATTCGCGATCTCGGCCGGGGTCGGCCTCTTCCTGGGCATCATCGCGCTCGAGGAAGCGAAGATCGTGGTCGCCAACCCGGCCACGCTGGTCACGCTGGGCGATCTCAAGCAGTGGCCTGCGATCCTCTGCCTCATGGGCTTCATCGTGATCGTGGCGCTCAATTACCGCAATATCGCCGGCAGTACGCTGATCGGCATCCTTCTGGTGACGCTGATCGGTCTGCCGCTCGAGCTCACCCAGTTCACCGGCATCGTCTCGGCGCCGCCGTCCCTCGCCCCGACATTCCTGCAGCTTGATTTTTCGCGCGTCACCGAACTGACCTTCATCATCGTCGTGTTCAGCTTCCTGCTCGTCGACGTGTTCGACAATGCCGGTACGCTGATCGGCGTTACGCACCGCGCCGGCCTCCTCGACAAGGACGGCAACCTGCCGCGCATGAAGCAGGCGCTCCTCGCCGACAGCTTTGCCGCCATGTTCGGCGCTCTCATCGGCACCTCGACCACGACCAGCTATATCGAAAGCGCGGCCGGCGTGTCGGCCGGCGGCCGCACCGGCTTGACCGCCGTTTTCGTCGCCATCTTCTTCTTGCTGGCCTTGTTCTTCGCTCCGCTCGCCGGAATGGTCCCGGCCTATGCCTCGGCGGCGGCGCTGCTCTACGTCGCCTGCGTGATGACCCGGGGGCTGGCCGAGATCGAGTGGGAGGACATCACGGAATATGCCCCGGCGGTGGTCACCGCGGTCACGATGCCGCTCACCTATTCGATCGCGACCGGCATCGGGCTTGGCTTCATCACCTATGCCCTGGCCAAGCTCATCGCGGGAAAATTCGACGAGGCGAAGCCGGCGGTGGTGGTCCTGGCGATCATTTTTGCCGTTAAATTCGCGCTGTCGGCATAGGTCGAGCACGCGCGGACATGAACGTGACCGCATTCTCGTCCTGGCAATTCTGGGCGGTGCTGTCCGCGATCTTTGCCGCGCTGACCGCGATCTTCGCCAAGGTCGGGGTCGAGAACATCAATTCCGACCTCGCGACCTTCATCCGCACCTGCGTCATCCTGGTGACCCTGGCGCTGATCGTCGCCGCCACCGGGCAATTTCAGAACCCGGCCTCGGTTGCGCCGCGCACCTATCTGTTCCTCGTGCTTTCGGGACTGGCGACCGGGGCGTCGTGGCTCTGCTATTTCCGTGCGCTCAAATTGGGAAATGCCGGGCAGGTCGCGCCGGTCGACAAGCTCAGCGTCGTGCTGGTCGCGGTCTTCGGCGCGCTGCTGCTGGGCGAGAAGCTGACCGCGCTCAATTGGCTCGGCGTAACGCTGATCGCCCTCGGCGCGATCCTGGTGGCGTTGTAGATTCGGCCGGACAGTGCCGCTGCCTTGCTGCTCGCACGGGGGCATCGGAACGGGAAGCCGTCGGGTCGGCAGCCGTCGAGCCGCGGTCTCCGGAGCAGAATGGAGAGGATGCCGAAGCTATGGCACCAGACGGTCCAACGCCGGAAGCTGGCGAGCAGCCACGCGGTCGTCGGCCGGACGACGCGCCTTCCGATCTCGCCGCCCTCGTGAAGGCGGCGACGGACGAGATGCGGGCCTTTCGAGAACAACATCGGCGCGAAGATCGCGCGATGAATGCAAGGGAGTGGCTGACCGTCGCTTTGTTGATCTGCACAACGACCGGAGTATTTTGGCAGGTCCACGAAATGGTCAGGGTCTACGGCCCGGTCAGGGATCAGGCGGCCGCGGGTCAACAATCCGCGGCCGCGGCCAAGGAGGCCGCCGATGCCGCGCGGGACTCCGTCGACTTGGCCAGAAATACCGCCGAAGTTCAGCTGCGACCTTACGTCGTGATCGAGGCGAACGGCGTCAGGACGACCTCGAACGGGCTTGAGGCCGAGCTCGTCGCCAAGAATGTCGGGCTCACTCCCGCTTACAAAGCTCACGTGAGAGGACTCGTAAGCATTGTCGGCTTCCCGCTCCGCAGCGGCGAAGTTCCGGCCAAATTCGAGGATCGCCCGGGACCGGCGAGCGCGCGCTTCCACGTTCCCCATCACAACACCAACACGCTCGGCCCCGGACGCGAGCTTCGGTTCACCGGTGTGTCTCGCTCCTTCGATCCCCGCGACATGGAGGAGGTGAAGAGCGGCACGAAACGGATTCTGGTCGCTGGCGCGTTCTACTATTACGACGTCTACAAGGCGGTTCATTACACCAAGTATTGCATGCTGTACGCGGGGTTGACGGTCGATGCCGTGACGTTCTGCGAACAGGATGACGCCAACTGATCTCCGAACGGGACGAGGCCCTATCCGCTGCGCCGATCAGTCGATCACCGCCACGGCATTGATCTCGACGAGGCAGCGCGGATCGGTGGCGAGCCGCACCACCTGCACGGTCGTGGTGGCGGGCTTGGCATCGCGAAAATATTCGCCCCAGACGCGGTTGAGGGCGTCCTGGTCGGAGAGATCGGTGACGAAGCGGTCGGCTGTCACCACGTCGGCGAAGGTCGCGCCCACTGCTGTGAGCCCGCGCTTCAAGTTCTCGAGCGCGGCGCGGGCTTGGCCTTCCATGTTGCGCGGCATCGAATCGAATTCCTCCGGACGGTGCGGGTGATGGTGATAGACCGGCGCCGCGGTAACACCGGCAAGATAGACCGTGGTGCCGCCCTTGACCTTGATCGCGGGCGCGTAGGGCATCCACATATCCGGCGCATCCGGCCAATGCACGTGCTCGATCGTCTTCGCCATCGCGTGCCTCCCGTTGTCGATTGCCGAGCTGACGACGCTCTATGGGGTCGCCAGCGCCTTCTTGATCGCCAGGAAATCGCGCCACGCAAGACGCTTCTGCAGCGGCTGGCGCAGGAGATACGCGGGATGCAGCGTCGCGATGGCGCGGATGTTGCGCGTGCCGGTCTGGTAGGCAAACCAGCGTCCGCGTGCTTTGAGGATGCCGTCCTTGACGTTGAGCAAGGTCTGCGCCGAGGGGCCGCCCATGCACACCAGCACGTCGGGATCGGCGAGCTCGATCTGGCGCAGCGTGAATGGCAGGCAGATCGCCGATTCCTGCGGCGTCGGCGTGCGGTTGCCGGGCGGGCGCCACGGTACGATGTTGGCAATATAGACGCGGCTGCGGTCGAGCCCGATCGCCGCCATCATGCGGTCGAGCAGCTTGCCCGAGCGGCCCACGAACGGCAGGCCCTCGAGGTCCTCGTCGCGTCCGGGCGCCTCGCCGACGAACATCACCCGCGCTTGCGGATTACCGTCGGCGAACACGAGCCGGGTCGCAGTCGTCCGCAACGCGCAGCCTTCGAACCGATCGAGAATCGCGCGCAGCTCCTCGAGGCTGGCGGCGCTTTTCGCCGCTTGGCGTGCCGCCATGACGGCGGCATCAGGCGACGGCGGGGACGCGGCGCTCGGCCGGCCCTTGAGGTCGAGGTCGCGGGCGGACACCATACGGGGCGCGGCGCTGGGACGGCTCTCGCCCCTCGGTTCGGTTCCGGCGACCTCGGCGGAAGGGGCGGCTGATGCTCCGTCGTTCGCAAAGCGGTCGATCGGAGCCTCGCCGACGAGCGCGTCGACGCCCGCCTCCTGATAGAAGGCGAGAAGCTCGCGGGCGGTCTGGTCGCGGTCGACGGTCATTTCGGTGCGGGTACTGGGGCGCCGAGGCGGTGGCGCGCGGGCTGCAACAATGCCTGCTCTCCGGCCGTATTTAAAGGGCGGCTCGATATGACGTCGCGCATGTTCCGGAAAAGTGGGAACCGGCTTTCCGAATAGAGCATGCGCAACATCAAAGCATCCAGGCGCCTTGTCGGGCGCTGCCCCCTGCCGCAAGACGGGACGCCGACGGGGCGGGAAGGAGCGCCGGTGAACAAACCCCGGCCAGGAACGGCTCGCCGGCGACGTGCGCGCTGGCTTATGGGCGCTGCCACCGCGGTGATGGCGATCGTGCTGGCCTACGCCGCCGTGCCGCGCCGCGGCGATCTCGCGGCCTTCGACCCGGCCGAGATGGCCCGTCTTGAAACATCAATGTGGCGGCACTACTACGACAGGCGCTACGTTGCCCTGTTGCTCGATCTCTATGACGTCTCGCGCGACCAGCAGGGCTTTTCGCCGCTCGACAGCGTGAGGATAGCGGTGGCGGCGGCGCGCGCGGCAAAAGTGTTTGCCCCCTCGACCTCGCGTTCCGAAGCGGAAGCGGCGATCCCGTACCTGATCGAATATTTCCGCGTCCTTGCGCAGGCCACGCCGGTCGCGGTCGGCGTCGAGGACGCGGCGCGCACCGAACTCGCCTGGTGGCAGGCGCGGCGAGAGGCTGTCCCGCCGGAGCAATACGGCGCGATCATCGCGCGGGTGTCGACGCTGCTCTTTGACGTCGACAATACGGACATTCGCCGCTCCGGCGTGGTCCGCGCCAGGGCGATGGAATATCGCGATGCGCACGGTGCCGACATGACGGAGGCCGATTGGGCCGTGGTCGACGACCGGCTGCGGTTGGCATACGGCTTGCTCAAAAAAGCGGTATCTTCGCCGCTGCGTTAAGCAAGAAGCGGCGCTGGAGAGCGGTCCTTGGACAAACCCATGAGTGCACGGGAGCTGCCCGCCCGCGAGGCGATGGAGTTCGACGTGGTGATCGTCGGCGCCGGACCTGCCGGCCTCGCCGCGGCAATCAGGCTCAAGCAGCTCGCCCCCGAAACCACCGTGGTCGTGGTCGAGAAAGGGTCCGAGGTCGGTGCACATATCCTGTCGGGAGCCGTTGTCGATCCGATCGCGCTCGACAAACTCATCCCGGATTGGCGCGACCAAGACGCTCCGATCAAGACCAAGGTGAGCGACGATCGCTTCTACTGGCTGTCGGCCGCGCGCTCCGTGCGCCTGCCCAGCGTCATGATGCCGCCGCTCATGAGCAACCACGGCAACTACGTGGTCTCGCTCGGCAATGTCTGCCGCTGGCTTGCGACCAAGGCGGAGGCTCTCGGGGTTGAAATCTATCCGGGCTTTGCGGCCGCCGAGGTCCTGTTCGATGGCAGCGGCGCGGTCGCCGGCGTCGCCACCGGCGACATGGGCGTCGCCAAGGACCGCCACCACAAGGACGCCTTCACCCGCGGCATGGAGCTGCGCGCGAAATACACGCTGTTCGCCGAGGGCGCGCGTGGCAGCCTCAGCAAGACCCTGCTCGCGCGTTTCGATCTCGCACAAGGCCGCGAACCGCAAAAGTTCGGGCTCGGCCTGAAGGAATTGTGGCAGGTGGCGCCGGACAAGCATCGGCCCGGCCTGGTGCAACACAGCTTCGGTTGGCCGCTCGACAGCCGCACCGGCGGCGGCTCGTTCCTCTATCATTTCGACGAGCAGCTGGTTTCGGTGGGCTTCGTCGTCCACCTCAATTACGAAAATCCCTACCTGTCGCCGTTCGAGGAATTCCAGCGCTTCAAGACCCACCCGCTGGTGCGCGAAACCTTCGCGGGCGGCAAGCGGCTCGCCTATGGCGCGCGCGCGCTGACCGAGGGTGGTTGGCAGTCGGTGCCGCGGCTCGCCTTTCCCGGCGGCGCCCTCATCGGCTGCGCGGCCGGATTCATGAACGTGCCGCGCATCAAGGGCAGCCACAATGCGATGCTTTCGGGGATGCTGGCGGCCGAGCACGTCGCCGCGGCGCTCGAGGCCGGCCGTGCCAACGACGAGCTCGCCGACTACGACGCCGCCTGGCGTTCCTCCGCGATCGGCACCGATCTCTGGAAAGTTCGCAACGCCAAACCGCTGTGGTCGCGCCTGGGCACGCTCCCGGGCGTAGCGCTCGGCGGTTTCGACATGTGGGCCAACACGCTCGGCTTTTCGCTGTTCGGTACGCTCGGCCACGGCAAGCCCGATTGGGCGACGCTCAAGCCGGCGGCGCAATGCACCCCGATCGCCTATCCAAAGCCGGACGGAAAGCTCACCTTCGACCGTCTCTCCTCGGTGTTTCTCTCCAACACCAATCATGAGGAGGACCAGCCGGCGCACCTGATCGTTGCCGATCCTGCCCTGCAGAAGGCTTCCGAGCACGACCGCTATGGCGGCCCCTCGGCGCGCTACTGCCCGGCCGGTGTTTATGAATGGGTGGAAGAGGGCGGCTCGCCGCGCTACGTCATCAACGCGCAGAACTGCGTCCACTGCAAGACCTGCGATATCAAGGATCCGAATCAGAACATCACCTGGGCTCCACCCGAGGGCGGCGGCGGCCCCAACTACCCCAATATGTGACCCTATGTGCCGCGAGCGTCACGATGCTGCCCTTATCGAGGGCTTCAAAGTCGGGTGGACAGGTCCAATCCGGGCAGTTATTGCGGGCCGGGCCTAAACGGGCCATTCTGCTACCGTTCTGCTCAATGCGGCCGCGCCGAGGGCGTTCGTCCGCCAGATGGAGTCGCCGAGCCGTGACATCTTCGCCCCGCTTCAGGCGTGCGGCCGTGGCCGCACTGACTGCACTCGCCGTCACTTGGCCGGGAATGCTCTCCGCTCGGGCGCAGGCACAGCCGCCTGCGAGCTTTTCCCGCACCTCTCCCGCCGGCAGCTACCTCGCCGCTCGGCACGCCGGCGGTCAGCGCGACGCCGCTGCCGCGGCGTCCTACTACCGCGCCGCGCTCAGAGGCGATCCCCGCAATAACGAGCTTCTCGGCCGGACCTTCCTGGCGGTGCTGGCCAATGGCGATGTCGACGAAGGGGTCAAGCTCGCCGAGCGCGTTCTGCAGGTCGATAAGACCGATCGCATCGCGCGGCTCGTCCTCGGGGTGCGCGCGATCAAGCAAAAGCAGTATCCGCTCGCGCGCCGGGAACTTGCCCAGTCGATCCGGGGGCCGATCACCGATCTGGCTGCGACGCTGTTGTCGGCATGGACGATGGCGAGCCCGGGCGACGCGAAGCAGGCCACCGACGCCATCGACAAGCTGTCGGGCGCGGATTGGTACGCCATTTTCAAGGATCTGCATGCCGCGTTGATCCTCGATCTCGCCGGCCAGAGGAAGGAGGCGGCCAAGCGCTTCGAGCGCTCGTACAAGCTCGATCCGACCGCGCTGCGGGTGGTGCAGAGCTATGGCAGTTTTCTCTCCCGGCAGGGTAACAACGCTGACGCGCTGAAGGTCTTTGCCGCATTCGACGAAGCTCTGCCGCGCCATCCGCTGATCGTCGAGGCGACCAACGAGCTCAAGGCCGGCAAGAAGCTCCCCCTCATGGTGGACACGCCGCAGGCTGGCGCCGCCGAGGTGCTTTACGGGCTCGGCGCCGCGCTCGGACGCCGCGGCGGCGAAGATCTCGGCCTCATCTACCTGCAGCTCGCGCTCTATCTCGCGCCCTCGCATTCGCTGGCGCTGCTTTCCCTCGGCGACCTCTACGAGGCGATGAAGAAGCCGGAACTCGCCAACAAGACCTATGAGCGGGTGCCGCTGAATTCGCCCCTCCAGCGCAACGCGCAGATCCAGCTCGCGCTCAACCTGGATGCGCTCGATCATACTGACGAGGCGAAAGCGAGCCTCGAGAAGCTGATCGCCGCGAACCCCGGCGACCTCGAGGCGATCATGGCGCTCGGCAACGTCTTGCGCGGCCGCAAGCAGTTCGCCGAATGCGCCGACGTCTATTCCAAAGGCATCGACACCATCAACAAGGTCGAAAAATCGAACTGGGTGATCTACTACTTCCGCGGCATCTGCCGCGAGCGTTCGAAGCAGTGGGCGACGGCCGAGGCCGATCTCAAAAAGGCGCTCGAGCTCTACCCCGACCAGCCGCACGTGCTGAACTATCTCGGCTATTCGTGGATCGACCAGGGGATCAATCTCGACGACGGCATGCGCATGATCAAGCGCGCAGTCGAGCAACGCGCCGACGACGGCTACATCGTCGACTCCCTGGGCTGGGCCTATTACCGGCTCGGCAACATGGACGAGGCGGTCAAGCAGCTCGAACGCGCGGTCGAGCTCAAGCCGGAAGATCCGACCATCAACGATCACCTCGGCGATGCCTATTGGCGGGTCGGGCGCGTGCTCGAGGCGCGTTTCCAGTGGTCGCACGCGCGCGACCTCAAGCCCGAGCCCGAGGATCTCGTCAAGATCGAAGCCAAGCTGAAATCGGGCCTTTCCGATGACACCTCATCGGCGGCCGAGGCCGAGCACAAGAAACCCGGCGGCGGCTGACGTATGTGTCTGCTGATGGAACATGCACAAAATCAGGGACTTTAGAGCGCAGCACGATACGACCCGACCGGGATGCGCTCCAGGAGCCAAGTGGCAGCGAGTGCGCGCGCCGAAAAGGCGCCGGCCAAAGTCAATCTGACCTTGCGCGTGCTCGGCCGCCGGGCCGACGGCTATCACGACATCGAGAGTCTGGTCGCTTTCGCCGGTGTGGGCGATGCTCTCACATTCACGCCAGGTCCCGCGCTGACGCTCGCCGTGGGCGGGCCGACCGCGGGTGCTGCCGGCGACACTGCCGACAATCTCGTGCTCAAGGCGGCTCGTGCGCTCGCCGAGCGGGTCGAGGGCCTCGCGCTGGGTTCGTTTGCGCTTTCGAAGCGCTTGCCGGTGGCCGCCGGATTGGGTGGCGGTTCCGCGGATGCGGCGGCCGCCTTGCGGCTTCTGGCGCGCGCGAACGGCATCGCGCGCGATGACCGCCGACTGATAGAGGCGGCGCGCGCGACCGGCGCCGACGTGCCGGTATGTCTCGATCCACGGGTGCGCCTGATGCGCGGCATCGGCGACGTTCTTTCCGATCCGCTCGATCTCCCCCGGCTATTTGCCGTGCTGGTCAATCCCGGCGTCGCGGTCCCGACCAGGGCTGTGTTCGCGGCGTTGAACCTCCCGCCTCCTGCGCCAAGTACCGCCGGTTCCTCGCTCTCCCCGCTTGCGGGCCAGGGGGATGATGCGTGGGGAGGGGAGCCCACCGCGCTTGTTGCTGCGCTGGCAAAGAATCGAAACGACCTCGAAGAACCGGCGATCGAGCTCGAGCCCGCGATCGCTGACGTTCTGGCCGTGCTGCGCAAGCTGCCGGGCTGTCGGCTCGCCCGCATGTCGGGCTCGGGGGCGACTTGCTTCGGCCTGTTCGACACGACGGGCGCGGCGAGCGCGGCCGGGCGGACGCTGCGGGCCGGATATCCCGGCTGGTGGGTGCGCGCGACGGTGCTCGGAGCCCAGCAGCCGTAGCACCTGTAGGGTGGGCAAAATCGCCCGCCGAAGGGATGCCCGGTAGACACCGCGCGTGCGCGGTTTTGTCCACGCGGACAGAATGCGCGGGCAGTGCGCTCGCACGGCACGCGCGCCTTATCGACCGGAGGCGGCGCAATGCCCACCCGACGCGATGCGCTAGTGCATGTTCCGGAAAAGTGGGAACCGGTTTTCCGAATAGAACATGTGCAAAATCGAAAAATCTAGAGCGCATCACGATTCGATCCAATCGGGATGCGCTCTAATTCGAGCGGCAGATGCAGAACTCGACGGTCTCCTCGAGCGCCTCCTTCATCGGGGAGGCAGGAAACAGCGCGAGCGCGTCGGTGGCAATCGCGCCATAGTGCCGCGCGCGCTGGATGGTGTCCTCGAGCGCGCGATGCTTGGTCATCAGGCTGATCGCATGCTCGAGGTCGGCATCGGTCGCGTTTCCTTCCTCGAGGGTGCGCCGCCAGAATGCCCGTTCGCTTTCCGATCCGCGGCGGAACGACAGAACCACCGGCAGCGTGATCTTGCCCTCGCGAAAGTCGTCACCAACGTTCTTGCCGAGCTTGGCCGCCTTGCCACCATAATCGAGCACGTCATCCACGAGCTGGAAGGCGATGCCGAGATTCATGCCGAACGAGCGGCATGCGGATTGCTCGTCTTTGGGTCGCGAGGCGAGCGCCGGACCGACCTCGCAGGCGGCGGCGAACAATTCCGCGGTCTTGGCACGGATGACCGCGAGATAATCGTCCTCGGTGGTGGCGGTGTTCTTGGCGGCGCCGAGCTGCATCACCTCGCCTTCGGCGATGACGGCGGCGGCCGAGGACAGGATTTCGAGCGCCCGCAGTGAGGCGACTTCAACCATCATCTTGAACGCCTGGCCGAGCAGGAAATCGCCGACCAGCACGCTCGCCTCGTTGCCCCACAGAATGCGGGCGGCGAGCTTGCCGCGCCGCATCTCGCTTTCGTCCACGACGTCGTCGTGCAGCAAGGTGGCCGTGTGCATGAACTCGACGGCGGCCGCGAGCTTGACATGACCGGTGCCGCCATAACCGGCGAGTCTCGCCATGGCGAGCGTGAGAATAGGCCGCAGCCGCTTGCCGCCCGACGAGATCAGGTGATTGGCGACCTCGGGTATCATCGTGACCTGCGATCCCGTCCGCGACAGGATTGTGCTATTGACGCGCCCCATGTCGGCGGCCACGAGCTCGATCAGACGGTCGATGGTGGTGGGCGGACGGCTTTCGAAAGGGACGATGACGGCCAAGAGACGTGCTCCGGAAATGCTCCGTACGGAAGGACGTGGGAGCATAGAAACGCTATGGTGGCGCCGCAAGTGCGCCAAATTGCACTTTTGCTTGAGCGGCCGGTTCGAAAGGGCGAATTGATGTCAAAGGCCGAGACCATCACCGGACACGCGGCGGAGTGGCGGCCCCGGAGCGGCCAACGCCTGGCGATCCTGGTGCCCTGCTTCAACGAAGAGACGGCCATCGCCAAGGTCATCGACGATTTCCGCATCGCGCTGCCCGAGGCCACGATCTACGTCTACGACAACAATTCGACGGACCGCACCATCGACGTCGCCCGTGCCGCCGGCGCAGTCGTGCGGCGCGAGACGCACCGGGGAAAAGGCAATGTGGTTCGGCGAATGTTCGCCGATGTCGATGCGGACATCTATGTTCTGGTCGATGGCGACGCGACCTATCATGCGCCCAGCGTGCGCGCGATGGTCGCGCGGCTCATCGAGGACCGCCTCGACATGGTGGTGGCGGCGCGCGCCGAGGAGGAGCGGGCCGCCTACCGTCCCGGTCACCGGACCGGCAACCGGCTGCTCACGGCCTTTTTCGCCTCGGTTTTCGAGGCGAAGTTCACCGACATTCTGTCCGGCTATCGCGTGTTCTCGCGGCGGTTCGTCAAGTCGTTCCCGGTGCTGTCGAGAGAATTCGAGATCGAGACCGAGCTTGCCGTCCATGCGCTCGAGCTCAATCTGGCGGTGGGCGAGATCTCCACGCCGTATTATGCGCGCCCGGAAGGATCGGTGTCGAAGCTCAGCACCTGGCGCGATGGCCTGCGCATCCTGGCCACGATCGTAAGTCTCTACCGCTCGGAACGGCCGCTGGCTTTCTTCTCGATGCTCGGAATTGCGCTCGCGATCGTGTCCATCGTCCTCGCAATTCCGATCTTCGTGACCTTTTTCGAGGAAGGCGTCGTTCTGCGCATTCCCACGGCCATTCTATCCACCGGGCTGATGTTGCTCGCCTTTCTCTCGATCGTCGCCGGTCTCGTGCTCGACACCGTGACCAGGGGACGGCGGGAAATGAAATTGATCGCCTATCTGCAGCAGCCGCCGCCCGGCGAGGAGTGGGGTCGGCCGCTCTAGTGCCCCGAACCCGAAGTTCGCGCACATCGCGCGGCAAGTTCAGTCGCGAACTTTGGGTTCAAAAGGGGCACTAGAATCTTAGAGTTGCTAGTGGTCCTTGGATTCCGAAGTTCGCATCACAACGTGCCGCGAGCGCCGGCGAACTTCGGAATCGGACCACTAGGATCATGATTCCGAACGTTGCTGACTTTTCGGATAAGATCGTGCCACCGAGCAAGGCTTGGAGCGAAATCGCGATCCCATTCGAAGCGAATTCGCCTTCAGGGAGAACATGCATTGCGCGAGCTTGTCCGCACCAACGATGCCGTGCTGGTCTCGGCCGTCGAGGCCCTGCTCGACGCCGCCCAAATTCCCCATCTTCTGCTCGATCAGAACATGAGCGTGCTCGAAGGCTCGCTCGGCATTCTGCCGCGTCGCGTGCTGGTCGCCGACGAGCACGCACCGGCGGCACGCCGCCTGCTCGAAGATGCCGGGCTCGGCCATGAGCTGCGGCCCGATGCGATCGAACATGGCGGCTGAGACGACCGAAGACGCCGTGCTCGGCGGAAGGCTGCGTCTGCGCCAGCCGCGCCGCGGCCATCGCGTAGGGCATGACGCCATGCTGCTCGCCGCTGCAACCGCCGGGCGCGCCGGCGAGCACGTGGTCGAGCTGGGCGCCGGCGTCGGCGCCGCCGGCCTCGCGCTGGCCGCGCGCGTGCCCGGCCTTGCGGTCACGCTGGCGGAGATCGATCCGCAACTTTGCGCGCTGGCTGCCGCCAATGCGCAGGCCAACGGGCTTGACGATCGAGTCAAGGTGCTCGTCCTTGACGTCGCTTGCGTCAAGGCATTCGACGCCGCGGAACTCAATCCCGGTACGGTTGATCGCGTGCTGATGAACCCGCCATTCAACGATCCGGCGCGGCAGAAGATCTCGCCTGACCCGGACCGGCGGCTTGCCCACGCGGCCGCGCCGGACGCTCTTTCGGCATGGGTCGGCAGCGCCGCCCGCCTGCTCGCGGCGAATGGCGTCGTGACGCTCATCTGGCGGGCGGATGGCCTCGCCGATGTCCTGCGCGCGCTCGAGCCGGCGTTCGGCGCGGTCACCGTGCTGCCGATCCATTCCAAGGCCGGGGAGCCGGCGATCCGCATTCTGGTGCGCGCGACGAAAGCGAGCGGCGCACCGCTTGCGCTGTTGCCGGGCCTCGTCCTCAACGACCGCTCGGGTCGCCCGACCGCGCAGGCGGAATCGGTGCTGCGCGCCGGCGCGGTGCTGCCGCTCGGTCAAGTCTGACGGCCGCCGCTGATCGGTCGGTGCCGATGTCGCGCTTGCTCGCTGCGTGTGCAGGACGTGGTTACAAGCGCGCCATTGCTGCCGGTAACGGACCGGTGATCAGGTGCCGCGCCCGGAAGATTTGCGCTCGAAATCGAGGTGGGACAGCGCGGCGATGGCGCTGATCAGGAGCACCAGCACGTAGATCTTCATCATGTGTGTTCGCTTCGCTGGTCGCCGGGCGGTCCGCTGCCGCCGGCCCGCCACGCGCCTTCATGCAATAAGCATTCCATCTCGTGCAATAAGCGTCCAATTGATTGACGAAAGGTAACTTGAGACGGTGGCGCGGGCGACATAGCTGGAGCTTGATCCCGAAAAGTTGCAGACTTTCCGGATAGGATCGTGCGACCGAATAAACGCTGGGAGCGAAATGGCGCTTCAGCCGAGGCGCTTTCGCTTCCAGACGCGACATCGCGCCGCGCTGGAACAAAGTTCCCGGCATCGGCCATGTCACTACAGTGGAACGAGAATGCAACGTTATGTCCGATCAAAATATGACCGAGCATTTGCGCCAGCTGTTTGAGAGCGCGCGCGCGGCGCTGCGCCCGATATTGCCGAAGCGGCTGCGCGGCGACACACCGGTCGTGCCGGTGGTGCGACTCTCGGGGGTTATCGGTTTTTCCACCCCCTTGAAATCCGGCCTCACGCTCGCCGGGGTCGCGCGTCCGCTCGAGCGCGCCTTCGCCATGCGCCGGGCGCAGGCGGTCGCGCTGCTGATCAATTCGCCCGGCGGCTCGCCGGTGCAGTCGCATCTGATCTATCGCCGCATCCGCCAGCTCGCGGCCGAGAAAGGGCGTCGGGTGATCGCCTTTGCCGAGGATGTCGCTGCCTCCGGCGGCTACATGATCGCCTGCGCCGGAGACGAGATCATCTGCGATGCGTCCTCCATCGTCGGCTCGATCGGCGTGGTCGGCGGCTCGTTCGGCTTTACCAGGCTCATGGAGAAGCTCGGCATCGAGCGCCGGCTCTATACCTCCGGCGAGCACAAGGCCATGCTCGACCCGTTCCTGCCGGAGAACCCGGAGGACGTGGAGAAGCTCAAGGCGGTGCAGCGGGAAATCCACGAGGGCTTCATCGACCTCGTCAAGCGCAGCCGGGGCGCGCGGCTCACGGGCCCAGAAAAAACCTTGTTCTCCGGCGAATACTGGACCGGCAGCAAGGCGGTCGAGCTTGGCCTTGCCGACGGCATCGGGGACTTGCGCGCGACCTTGCGCGCGCGTTTCGGCGATGATGTCGTCACCCCGCTGGTGGCCCCCGCGCGCGGCTGGTTCGGTCGCGTGCAGCCGGGCGTGGCTGCGGCGGGTTTCGACGGTCTGGTGCGCCGTCCGGATTTTGCCGAAGAGGTCATCTCCGCGCTCGAAGCGCGCGCGCTGTGGGCGCGTTACGGATTGTGAGGACGTTCGAAGAGGAGACCGTCCATGCCACCCTTCTTCATCTCGCCGCTGATCAAGCTGACGCTGGGTGCGCTCGGCGCGGGCGCCCTCGTCCACTGGGTGGTTAAGGAGGTGCGACGGATCAACCAGGAACTCGATCGGGTGAAGACGGGCACGGCCATCGATCCGGCCACCCGTCAGGCCATGCCGACCTTACGTCGGGATCCGCGCACGGGTGACTGGCGCGTGATGTGAGGCTTGTGCGTCCGCGGTTGCGGAATTGCGGGCCTTGGCGGGCGTAAACGCCGCGCGTACGAGCAGCAGGTGGCCGAAGATCGCGGTCGCGCTGAAGGCAATGACGAGCGCCGTCACGAGCGATTGGGTGATCATGGCACCTCTCCCATTGATGGCCCAAGGATTGGTCGCGCCGATGCCCAGGCGGGTTCATCGCAGTGGCGCCGCGCTTCTTTCCGGACGCCGAGGGTGCTTCTAGAGCGCATCCCGATTGGGTCGCAAATCGTGATGCGCTCTAAATTCCTGGGATCTTGCGCATGTTCTGTTCGGAAAACCGGTTCCCACTTTTCCGGAACATGCGCTAAGCCTTTGTCGCGGGAGTAGATTTCGTCGCCCGCGCTATTCGCCCTTGATCCCCTTGGCGCGGATCAGCCGGCCCCAGCGGGCGATCTCCTGGCGCAAATAGAGGCCGAATTCGTCCGGGGTGCTCGGCGAGGGCGTCACGCCGGCGCGCGCAAGCTTCTCCCGCACATCCGGATCCTTCAGCGCGGCGTTGCAAGCGGCATTGAGCTTGGCGATCACGGCCGGCGGGGTCAGCGTCGGCGCCAGCGTGCCGGCCCATTGATTGGCGACGGTATCGGCGAAGCCCTGCTCCACGAAGGTCGGGACGTCCGGGAAGATGTCGGAACGCTCCTGCGAGCTTGCCGCCAGCGCCTTGAGCTTGCCCGCCTTCACCTGCGAAATCACGGTCGGCACGTCGCCGAACAGGCCGTCGAGCTCGCCGCCGAGAACGTCGGTCACCGCCTGCGCCGCCCCGCGATAGGGCACCGCCTGGAACTTCACGCCGGCGGCCGCCTGGAAGAGCTCGAGCGCGAGATGCGAGATGGCGCCGAGCCCGGTGATCCCGATGGTGACCGCGCCCGGCCGCGCGCGCGCCAGCGCGGCAAGCTCGCGCGCCGAATTCACCTTCATCGCGGCGTTCACCACCAGCATGGTCGAGTTGAACACCGCCATGCCGACCGGCGTGAAGTCCTTGACCGGGTCGTAAGCCAGGTTGCTGCGCAACGCCGGGTTGATCGCGACCGCGCCCACGGTGGTGAAGAACAGGGTGTAGCCGTCGGGTTCGGACTTCGCCACGTATTCGGCCGCAATCGCGCCGTTGGCGCCCGGCCTGTTCTCGACCACGACGGTCTGGCCGAGCAAGGTCCTGAGCCGCTCGGCCAGGAGCCGGGCGACGAAATCGGTGGTGCCGCCGGCGGTGAAAGCGACCACCAGACGGATGGGGCGGGTGGGATAATCCTGCGCGCCGGCCGCGTGCAATGTCGCCACCGCGAGCGCGGCGGCGATCGCAACGGCAAGCCGGCGGCGGATGACGGCACGGAGCATGAGTGCCAGCATAGCGATAGGGGACGCGGTCGTCATTGCGCCGCGCACGCATGCGCGCCGCGCGGTCGCGTTCTTGACCCTCCCGGGGGCGGCCGATAGGTCTAGTTCCCCGAACCCGAAGTTCGCGCACATCGCGCGGCAGGTTCAACCGCGAACTTCGGGTTCAAAAGGGGCACTAGAATCATAGGGTTGCTAGTGGTCCTTAGATTCCGAAGCTCGCATCGTAACGTGCCGCGAGTGCTGGCGAACTTCGGAAGCGGACCACTAGCGCGCTAAACCCGACATCGGCGCTTCATACCGATGCCGGGTCCACCCGATATCGGCGGGCGCAGATCGGCCATAGCGGCCGGCCCCTTGCGCCGGACATTTGGCGTCTTCCGAAAACTCATGAGCAGCGATCTTCCCGCCCACATTCGTCCCGAGCGCTCGTTCCAGGGGCTGATCCTGGCGCTCGAGCGCTATTGGGCGGACTACGGCTGCGTCCTCCTGCAGCCCTACGACATGGAGGTCGGCGCCGGCACCTTCCATCCCGCGACCACCTTGCGCGCGCTCGGGCCGAGGCCCTGGAACGCGGCCTATGTGCAGCCCTCGCGCCGGCCGAAGGACGGCCGCTACGGCGAGAACCCCAACCGCCTGCAGCACTATTACCAGTTCCAAGTGATCCTCAAGCCGTCGCCCGAGGACATCCAGGAGCTTTATCTCAAGTCGCTCGGCGCGATCGGCATCGATCCCAAATTGCACGATATCCGCTTCGTCGAGGACGATTGGGAGAGCCCGACGCTCGGCGCGTGGGGGCTGGGCTGGGAGTGCTGGTGCGACGGCATGGAGGTCTCGCAGTTCACCTACTTCCAACAGGTCGCGGGGTTCGAATGCGCGCCGGTCGCGGGCGAGCTGACCTACGGGCTCGAAAGACTGGCGATGTACGTGCAGGGCGTCGACCGCGTCTTCGAGCTCAACTTCAACGGCCGCGAGGGCGACAAGAAGGTCACCTACGGCGATGTCTTCCTGCAGGCCGAGCAGGAATATTCCCGGCACAATTTCGAGTTCGCCGAGACCGGGATGCTGTTCGAGCAGTTCAAGATGGCGGAGGCGGCTTGCCGCAAATACATCGACGCTGGCTGGGTGACGGTGGGCAATGCCAGGCGCCACCTGATGGCGCTGCCGGCCTACGACCAGTGCATCAAGGCGAGCCACGTGTTCAACCTGCTCGACGCGCGGGGCGTGATTTCCGTGACCGAGCGGCAGAGCTACATTCTGCGCGTGCGCGAGCTCGCCAAGGCCTGCGGCGAGGCGTGGCTCGCGACCGAAGCGGGAGGAGCAGCATGAACGTAGAGCCTGAAATCGGCGGGCGCGCGCCGCTCGCGATCGATGTCGAGGCCGGCAAGAGCTACTGGTGGTGCGCCTGCGGGCGCTCGAAGACGCAACCGTTCTGCGACGGCTCGCACAAGGGCACGCCCTTCACGCCGGTCGAGTGGAAGGCCGCGGCAGCGGAGCAGGCCTGGTTCTGCGCCTGCAAGCGCACCGCCCACCGGCCGATGTGCGACGGCAGCCACAAGAAGCTGTGATATCGGGTCAGGGCCGCGAGCAAACCAGAGCACGGCGCTCGACCTTCTGTTTCCCACGCCGTGCCTCACGGCTTGCCCGGTGGTCCCTTCTCGCTCGAGCCGGCGGCCTCCGGTCGGCCGACGAAAACGAGGTCGCCGTTGATCAGATCCTGGACCTTCGGCCGTCCCGACTTTTGCGGCGCCAGATAGGTGACGTGCAGCCACGCGGTCACCTCGAGCGGGGCGGGCCGCGGCGCCGGCTTGATGAGGAGCGCCGCGTCTGCCACCTGCGCATCAGGCTTCTGCGCCCACGCGCCGGCAACCGAGCTCGCCGTCAACAGGCTCTGCACGACGGAGGTGGCGATCGTCTTTACGAAGCGCGTGAATGCGGGATCGCGGACGACGAACAGCGTCTTGTCCGGCTTGGCGTCGTATTTCAGGACACGCCCCAGGCCGAGCTTGCTCAGGGCCGGCTCGTATTTCTCGCCGAGATCGATGGTGATGCGCGCGGCGGAATCGCCGAGCACGTCCCAAACGACCCGCAGCGGCGTGGCGGGCGGCCCTTCGCTCCCCCTGACATACATCAGATAGGCCACTTCGTCCGCGGCGGCGGGACCGGACAACAGCACGGCGGCGGACAGGAGCTGCGCCCGAAGGCTGCGGTGGATAATTGTCATCACGCGCTCCGCGCAACGATCGACGCAAGCGTCGCGCCAGTGTGCGGCAGCCGGGCAGGGCGGGCAAGCGCGCCCGCCAGCGCGCCCGGCGGCGGCAGAACGCCGGGCCCAGCCGCGGGATATGGCGGCGCTTTTCGACTTAACAATGTTGCCCGCGCCTGCTACCTGCGGTCACCGGCGCGGTGACCCTCATGCCCGACCTGCTGCTCGAATTGTTCTCCGAGGAAATCCCCGCGCGCATGCAGGCGCGCGCGGCCGAGGATTTGCGCAAGCTCGTCACCGACCGGCTGGTCGATGCCGGGCTCCTCTACGAGGGCGCCAAGGCCTTCGTCACCCCGCGGCGCCTCGCGCTCGCGGTGCACGGCCTGCCGGTCAAGCAGCCCGACGTGAGGGAGGAGAAGAAGGGCCCGCGCGTCGGCGCGCCGGACAATGCCATCCAAGGCTTCCTGCGCGCCGCCGGGCTCAAGTCGATCGCGCAGGCCAGTGTCACGCCCGACAAGAAGGGCGATGTCTACGTGGCGGTGATCGAGAAGCCGGGCCGGCCCGCGATCGAGGTGATCGCCGAGATCGTGCCGGCGGTGGTAAAGACGTTCCCGTGGCCGAAATCGATGCGCTGGGGCGAGCGATCCGCGCAGCCGGGCTCGCTCGGCTGGGTGCGGCCCTTGCATTCCATCGTCGCCACCTTCGGACCGGAGACCGAGGTGCCCGACATCGTTCCGTTCGCGGTCGATGGCATCAAGGCCGGCGACGAGACGCGCGGCCACCGCTTCATGGCGCCGCAGCCGTTCAAGGTGCGCCGGCTCGCGGACTACGCGGCCAAGCTCGAAAAGGCCAAGGTCGTGCTCGATCCCGAGCGGCGGCGGGAGATGATCCTCGCCGACGCCAAGAATCTCGCCTTCGCGCAGGGCTACGAGCTGGTGGAGGACGCAGGCCTGCTGGCGGAGGTCGCCGGACTGGTCGAATGGCCGGTGGTGCTGATGGGCTCGTTCGACGAGGCGTTCCTCGATATTCCGGACGAGGTGATCCGCGCAACCATCCGCAACAACCAGAAATGCTTCGTGCTGCGCGACCCGCGTACCGCGCAGCTCGCCAACAAGTTCGTCCTCGTCGCCAATATCGAGGCCACGGACGGCGGCAAGGCGATCGTCGCCGGCAACGAGCGCGTCATCCGCGCGCGGCTCGCCGACGCCAAGTTCTTCTACGAGACCGATCTCAAGATACGCCTGGAAGACCGGCTGCCGAAGTTCGAGCACATCGTTTTTCACGAGAAGCTCGGCACCCAGGCCGAGCGCATTGCGCGCATCGAGGCGCTGGCGGGTCACATTGCGAAGTTCATCGACGCCGACATCCAAAAGACCGAGCGGGCGGCGAGACTGTGCAAGGCCGACCTGCTCACCGAAGTCGTCGGCGAGTTCCCGGAGCTGCAGGGGCTGATGGGGAAATATTACGCGAAGGCCCAGGGCGAGGATGAGGCCGTCGCCCATGCCTGCGAGGATCACTACAAGCCCAAGGGTCCTGATGATCTCGTTCCCGCCGATCCGGTCTCGGTCGCAGTCGCGCTCGCTGACAAGTTCGACACCCTGGTGGGCTTCTGGGCGATCGACGAGAAACCGACGGGGTCGAAGGATCCATATGCGCTGCGGCGGGCGGCGCTGGGAATCATCCGTATTGCCATAGCCAATAAACATGATCTTTCCCCGCGATCGCTCTTTAGGATGCATATCGAGCAGATTCGGCCGACGCTGTCCGCCGATGAACTCTTAGAAGCAGAGATCAGCTTTGAGGACTTTTTTCATGAGCGCCTCAAAGTGCAGTTGCGCGACGAAGGTGCGCGGCACGATCTTGTCGACGCCGTTCTGTATCTCCGCGGCGCCGAGGCGGGCATCGTTTCGATCGTCCGCCGAGTCGAGGCTTTGGGGAAATTCCTCGATACCGAGGATGGCAAGAACTTGCTCGCCGGCTACAAGCGCGCAACGAATATCATTCGCATCGAGGAAAAGAAGGACGGCCGCGAATATGTCGGGCGGCCCGAGCCATCGCTCTATCGTCAGGATGAGGAAACCGAGCTCGCCAATGCGATCGACATCGCCAGGGCGGAGGCATCTGCCGCGGTCGCGCGCGAGGACTACGAGGCTGCCATGCGAGCGATGGCCAAGCTTCGCCCGCATGTCGATGCGTTCTTCGACAAGGTGACGGTCAACGTCGCCGACGGCGCCGACAAGAAGGAGCTGCGCGAGAATCGTCTCAAGCTGCTCAACGAAATCCGCGAAGCCACGCGTGCTGTCGCGGATTTCTCGTGCATCGAGGGGTAGGCCGAGCTGTCATGCCCGCGCATGCGGGCATCCAGTAAACACAAAAGACGCGAGGGTCCGCACGCGAACAACAGATGCTGGTGTTTACTGGATCATCCGCTGGAGCTTGTCCTCGGGACGGCGAAGTCGTACCCGAGGGCGGATGATGACACCGAGTAAGATGAGACGTCCGTCACGACATCTTGACATCTTGGAACCACCACTGCGTTTTGTCGGTTATTCACCCGGGCCTAGGAGATCCCCATGACGCTGACCGTCGCCCACATCACGCCGCTGGTCGCCCTCATTGCCGGCATATTGATTCTGCTCGTGCCGCGGCTCTTGAACTACGTCGTCGCGATCTACCTGATCATCGTGGGCATCACCGGGCTCAACGGCATCTATCACTTCTTCCACTGACAACCGCGGCCTCCATCGCCGGGATCGCGCGAGGCCGGACGCATTCGGGTTCGTAATTGCATGGCCAAACCAACGTCGCGCCACGCGCGCCCGCAGAAGAAACCCGTCCGTCCTGCGCCCACGCGCACGGCCGCGCCGCGCAACGCTGCGGCGACCAAGCGCGCGCCCGCAGCGCCCAAGACGAAAGCGTCGAAGACCAAACCGACAGGGAAGCCGGCGAAGGCGAAATGGGTCTACGGCTTCGGCAACGGCCGCGCCGAGGGCCGCGCCGACATGCGCGGTCTCCTCGGCGGCAAGGGCGCCGGTCTTGCCGAGATGGCCAATCTCGGCTTGCCGGTGCCGCCCGGCTTCACCATCACGACGGCGATGTGCACCTACTACTACGAGAACGGCAAGGCCTATCCGCAGACGCTGCGGCGAGAGGTCGAGGCCGCGCTCGCGCAGGTCGGCCGCATCACCGGCAAGTCCTTCGGTGATCGCACCAACCCGCTGCTGGTCTCGGTGCGCTCGGGCGCGCGCGCCTCCATGCCCGGAATGATGGACACCGTGCTCAATCTCGGCCTCAACGACGAGACCGTGGAGGCGCTGGCGCGCAAATCCGGCGACCGGCGCTTCGCCTACGATTCCTATCGCCGCTTCATCACCATGTATTGCGACGTGGTGCTCGGCCTCGGGCATCATCATTTCGAGGAGATCCTCGACGATCACAAGGACCGGCACGGTTACGCGCTCGACACCGACCTCTCGGCCGACGACTGGGTCGAGCTTGTTCGACGCTACAAGGAGCGGCTCGAGGAGGAGCACGGCGAGCCGTTCCCGCAGGACCCGCATGAGCAATTGTGGGGGGCCATCGGCGCCGTGTTCGGCTCCTGGATGAACCAGCGCGCCATCACTTATCGGCGCCTGCACGGCATTCCGGAAAGCTGGGGCACCGCGGTCAACGTCCAGGCCATGGTGTTCGGAAACATGGGCAAGACCTCCGCCACCGGGGTGGCGTTCACGCGCAATCCTTCGACCGGCGACAAGCGCCTCTACGGCGAGTTCCTGATCAATGCCCAGGGCGAGGACGTGGTCGCCGGCATCCGCACCCCGCAGGAGATCGCGGAGGCCGCGCGCAAGGAGGCCGGCTCCGACAGGCCGTCGATGGAAACCGCGCTGCCGCAGGCGTTCAAGGAGCTCACCCGCATCTACGGCGTGCTCGAGCGCCATTACCGCGACATGCAGGATCTCGAATTCACGGTCGAGCAGGGCAAGCTGTGGATGCTGCAGACCCGTTCGGGCAAGCGCACCGCCAAGGCGGCGCTGAAGATCGCTGTCGAGCTTGCCGACGAGGGGCTGATCACGCGCGAGGAGGCGGTCACCCGCATCGAGCCGGGCACGCTCGATCAGCTGCTGCATCCGACCATCGATCCCGATGCCGAGCGTAACGTCATCGCCACCGGACTTCCCGCCTCGCCCGGCGCGGCCTCCGGCGAGATCGTGTTCTCGGCCGACGAGGCGGAGACGCTGAAGGCGAAGGACAGGAGCGTGATCCTCGTGCGCATCGAGACCTCGCCGGAGGACATCCACGGCATGCACGCGGCCGAGGGCATTCTCACCACCCGCGGCGGCATGACCTCGCACGCCGCCGTGGTGGCGCGCGGCATGGGCAAGCCCTGCGTTTCCGGCGCCGGCGCGGTGCGGGTCGATTACGCCGCTGGCACCATGAGCGCCGCCGGGCGCACGTTCAGGCAGGGCGACGTCATCACCATCGACGGCTCGACCGGGCAGGTTCTGGCCGGCCGCGTGCCCATGGTCGAGCCGGCGCTGTCGCGCGAGTTCGCGACGCTCATGGGCTGGGCCGACGCGGTGCGCAAGCTCGGCGTGCGTGCCAATGCCGATACCCCGAACGATGCGCGCGTGGCGCTCAAGTTCGGCGCCGAGGGCATCGGGCTTTGCCGCACCGAGCACATGTTCTTCGACGAGGATCGCATCCGCGCGGTGCGCGAGATGATTCTTGCCGACGACGAAAAATCGCGCCGCTCCGCGCTCGCCAAGCTGCTGCCCATGCAGCGCGCGGATTTCGTCGAGCTGTTCGAGATCATGCAGGGGCTGCCGGTCACCATCAGACTGCTCGATCCGCCGCTGCACGAGTTCCTGCCGCACGGCGAGCAGGAGATCGCCGAGGTCGCCGCCGTCATGCAGGCCGACCCCAAGAAGCTCGCCGACCGCGCCCGCGAGCTGCAGGAGTTCAACCCCATGCTCGGCTTCCGCGGCTGCCGGCTGGCGCTGGTCTATCCCGAGATCGCCGAGATGCAGGCGCGCGCCATCTTCGAGGCGGCGGTCGCGGCCGGCAAGCGCACCGGCAAGCCGGTCGTGCCGGAGGTGATGGTGCCGCTCATTGCCACCAAGGTGGAGCTCGACCTGGTCAAGGCGCGCATCGATGCCATGGCGGAGGCGGTCGCGCTCGAGACCGAGACCAGGGTTCACTACCAGGTTGGGACCATGATCGAACTGCCGCGCGCGGCGCTGCGCGCCGGCGAGATCGCCCAGAGCGCGGAGTTCTTTTCCTTCGGCACCAACGACCTGACCCAGACCACCTACGGCATCAGCCGTGACGATGCGGCGAGCTTTCTCGGCACCTACGTCGCGCGCGGCGTTCTCGCCGGCGATCCCTTCGTCTCCATCGACCGCGAGGGCGTGGGCGAACTGATGCGCATCGGCGTCGAGCGCGGCCGCCGGACGCGTCCCAAGCTCAAGGTCGGCATTTGCGGCGAGCACGGCGGCGACCCGGCCTCGGTCGCGTTCTGCCATGAGATCGCCCTCGACTACGTCTCGTGCTCGCCGTTCCGCGTTCCCATCGCCCGCCTCGCGGCCGCCCAGGCCGCGCTCGGCAAGGCCGCGGCGGGGGAGGCGTAAGCTTGGATCGCGGAGCGGGCCTCATACTTTGGCTCGACACGCTCGCCGGCGCAGGCATCCAGCACTGAAAAGGTCTGGCTTTTCGGGTCGGGAGCAGGCCTTAATGTGCAGCTTTCGTGTCCCGGCCGAGTGAGCGCCCCGGCAGGAGTTGGACGATCGTGCTTGCGCGCGAGCGCGAGCCGGGACCCAGAGCCACGGTAGGAACGGACGCAGCGAATGAACTCCGCTGCGCGATTTTTTGCTGGGTCCCGGGTCTCGTTCCGCTCGCGCAAGCGCGCTCGCTGCACTCGCCCGGGACACGAGAGCGGCGGCGCGAGACGGGCAGGCAGCGACATGTCCGACGACACGCTAGGGGCTGAGCCGGCGGCTGCGGCCATTTCGCCGGAGCGACTGGAGCAGGCGGAGGCCTATGTCGAGGCCGAGGAGGGCGTCGTCAACCGCCTGTTCGGCTGGGCCGGCCGGCTGGTCACCTCCATCGCGGTGGCGATGTCGCTGTTCCACCTCTACGCCGCGATCGCCGGCGCCTGGCCGTTCACCGACTTTCCCATCATCACCACCCAGCCGCTGCGCTATGCCCACGTCGCTTTCGTGTTGATGCTGAGCTTCCTGTTGTTCCCCCTGTCGGCGCAATTCCGCAATCGCATCCGCTGGTGGGACGTCGCCGCCGGCGTCATGGGCGCCGCGATCCTCGTCTACGCCATCGAAGGCGGCGAGGAATTCACCGATCGCGCGACCATGCCGACCCACCTCGACGTCGTGCTCGGGGTCGTCTTCATCGTCATCCTGCTCGAGGCGACGCGGCGGACCACCGGCTGGATCGTTCCGCTCGTGGCGCTGGCGTTCATGGCCTACGCCTATTTCGGGCCCTACCTGCCGCCGCCGTGGACGCACCGCGGCTACGACATCTCGCAGCTCGTCGGCCATCTCTTCATCACGCTCGAGGGCATTTTCGGCATTCCCGTCGACGTGTCGTCCTCGCTGATCATCCTGTTCACGATCTACGGCGCGTTCCTGCAGCATTCCGGCGCGGGCAAGTTCTTCATCGACTTTTCCATGGCGCTGATGGGCAACAAGGCCAACAGCGCCGGCCGCACGGTGGTGCTGTCGTCGTTCCTGCTCGGCGGCCCGTCCGGTTCCGGCGTCGCCACCACCGTGACGATCGGCGCCGTCGCCTATCCGCTGATGCAGCGCGCCGGCTTCGAGAAGAACGCGGCCGGCGGCCTGCTCGCCGCCGGCGGGCTGGGCGCCATCATCTCCCCGCCGGTGCTGGGCGCCGCCGCCTTCCTGATCGCCGAGTTCCTCAAGATCAGCTACCTCGACGTGATCTGGATGGCCACCATCCCGACCTGTCTCTACTATCTGTCGCTGCTCTTCATGGTGGAGCTCGACGCCAAGCGCTTCGGCGCGCACACCGTGGACATCGAGCAGGAATTGACGCTGTGGCAGATGACGCGGCGCTACGGCTTCCACTTCGTCTCGCTCATCTCCATCGTCATCTTCATGCTGTGGGGCTACTCGCCGACGCTGTCGGTGTTCTGGTCGACGGTGCTGACCTACGGGCTGAGCTTCCTCACCCGCGAAACCGCGATCACGCCGAAGAAGCTGGTGCGCGCGCTGTCCGACGGCTCGACCAGCGTGCTCACCGCCGCGACCACCTGCGCGACCGCCGGCATCATCGTCGGCGTCGTGACCTTGACCGGGCTCGGCCTCAGGTTCTCCTCGATCGTGATCGACTACGCCGGCGGCAATCTGCTGCTGACCACGCTCTATACCGCGCTGATCGTCTGGATCGTGGGCTTGGCGGTGCCGGTGACCGCCTCCTACATCATCTGCGCGGTCATCGCCGCGCCCGCGATGATCAAGCTCGGGGTGCCCGACTTCGCCGCCCACATGTTCATCTTCTACTACGCGGTGTTGTCGGAGGTATCGCCGCCGACGGCGCTCTCGCCGTTCGCGGCCGCCGCCATCACCGGCGGCGATCCCTACAAGACCACGCTGCAGGCCTGGAAATACACGCTGCCGGCCTTCCTGGTGCCGTTCGTGTTCGTGCTCGATCCGCAGGGCATCGGCCTGCTGCTCAAGATCCCCAAGGACGGCTCCTGGATCGACATCGTCTTGATCACGGGCAAGGCGGCGCTCGGGCTGGCGGCGCTGGCGGCGGCGGCGCAGGGCTGGGCATTGCGCAAGGCGACCATGGCGGAGCGCTTGCTGCTGGCGCTGGCGGGCCTGTTCCTGGTGTTTCCGAGCCTGCTCGAGGCCTTGATGGAGGCCGCGATCGGCCATGACATCAGCTACACCGCGACATTTGGCTTGGCGATCGGTCTCGCGGTCCTGCTAAAACAGCACATGCAGCCCGCCACGCCGCAGGCACAGGCGACCGGGCCGCAATAGGGAGAGATGCCATCATGAAACGCACAGGATTTGTGATCGCAGCGCTCGCGGTCGGCGCGGCGGCGCTTGCCGGCGCGGCCTTCGGGCAGGGGACCAACCAAGGACTCAATATCGCCATCGCGACCGGCGGCACCGGCGGGGTCTACTATCCGCTCGGCGGCGGCATGGCGAACGTGCTGTCGAAATACGTCCCCGGCGTGCAGGCGACCGCGCGCGTCACCGGCGGCTCCGTCGACAATCTCAAATTGATCGGGTCGCAGCAGAGCGAGGTCGCGCTGGTGATGGTCGACGCCGCGCTCGACGCGCTCAAGGGCGAGGACAAGTTCAAGGGCAACCCGGTCGAGGTGCGCACGCTGATGGTGCTCTATCCCAACCGCATGCACGTGGTGACCATGGACGGCACCGGCATCGAGAAAATGGCCGATCTCAAGGGCAAGCGCGTCTCCACCGGCTCTCCCGGCAGCGCGACCGAGGTGATGGCGTTCCGGCTGATCGAGGCCGCCGGCCTCGACAAGGACAAGGACATGAAGCGCGAGCGGCTGGGCGTCGCCGAATCCGTCAACGCACTGAAGGACCGCAAGATCGACGCCTTCTTCTGGGTGGGCGGCCTGCCGACCGCCGCTGTCACCGACCTCGGCGCCACGCCGAACGTGAAGATCAAGATGATCGACCACGCCGACATGGTCGACAAGATGAATGCCAAGCACAACAATCTCTACACCACCGGCGTGATCCCGGCGAAGACCTATCCCGGCCAGGACAAGGACAACGCCATCGCGGTGGTGCAGAACATCCTGGTCGCCAACGCCAAGATGGCCGACCAGGTGGCCTACGACATCGTCAAGACCTTCATCGAGAAGCGTGACGAGCTCGTCGCCGTGCACGCCGAGGCCAAGAGCATCGCGCTGGAAAATCAGGCGGCGAAGAACTCGCCGATCCCGTGGCACCCCGGCGCGGTGAAATATTTCGCCGAAAAGGGCATGAAGATGTGACGCGGGCCTTGCGGTCCTGCTCTCGCCCTGCCCGGGCTTGACCCGGGCACCACCGAAGACGCGTCGTCGAAGGGGATGGAGCGCCGGATCGGGCCCGATCGGGCCCGGCCATGACGGCGTGCGCTGTGTCCGCGCACGGCCGCCTGCGGCAACTTTGTGGCGATGCGCGGGCCGATTAACGTCCCTGCAACGTTAATCCGGCAATAAGGAAAATCTGTCGCATTTGTGCCATCACCTCGCCTTTTGCCGGCGGGACCATGCGCGTTCGTGGGGTTGGGGCAAGCCAGTTGATGGTTGCATCGCGCAATAGGCCGTGGGGTGGCCTACGAGTTCCGTTTGGGCTCGGCGTCCTGATGTTGCTGCTGCTGCCGAGCGAGGTCGCACACCAGGACCTCGCCGCGCTGATGGCGCGTCAGCCGCTTGTCGACCGCACGCGCAAGACCGCCTTTGCTTCGACCTTCGGCACCATCCACGACGCGAAGTTCGCCATTCCGCAGCCGGTCGGCGCGTCGATCCCGCCGGCGCCCGGCTATACCCTCGCCAGCCTCGACCCCGGCAGCATGAACATCGGCGGCGCGGTCCGCGACCGCTTTCTCGGCGAAGACGCCTTCCGCCCGCAGGCTTATGCCGGTCCGGTGATCGACCGCACCCGCAAGGGCGATTACGGCGTCGCTCGTGACGGCGACCGCCGCGTCGCGCGCAAGGGCGACCGGCTCCAGGTGAAACCGGCCGTCGCCGTTGCGCACGTGGACGAGCAGCAGCTGCCACGCCCGTCGATCGCGCAGCAGCAGCAATCCGGCGAACCCGCCGCGGCCGCTCCGCCCACCGAGGTCGCGCAGGCGGCCGCGCCGCCGCCCGCCGTCGAGGCGGCCACGCCGCCCGTGCAAGCCCAAACGGCCGCGCAACCGCGCGCCGTCGAGGCGGCCGAGCAGGCGCCTGCCGTCGCCGCCGCCGCGCCGCCCGTGCAACCGCTCGCAGTCGCGCCAGCGCCCGCCGCCGCTGCCGCCACGCCGCCCGCACAAGCGCAAACGACCGCGCAACCGCCAGCCGTCGAGGCGGCCGCGCAGCCGCCCGACGTCGCAGCCGCCGCGCCGCCGCCCGCCGTCGCCGCCGCTCTGCCGCCGGTGCAACCGCTCGCGGCCGCGCAGCCGCCCGCCGTTGCTGCCGCCGCGTCGCCGGCGCCGCCGCAGCCGAGCGAGAGCGCGGGCCGATACGTGCTCGCGAGCGCCGGCGATTATCGCGCCGTCGACGTCGCTGCGAGCCGTCCGGACGTGAAGTCCGCGCATCCCGTGCTCGCCCCGCCGCGCGAAGGCGAGGACGAGGCTCCCGCGAGCGCAGACGACGCACCGCAAGCCGCGGCCAATCCGGTGACCGGCCCAGGCATTGAGCAGGCCGACGCGAATCCGTCGCTGCGCGCGGCACGGCTCTATTTCAGCATCGATCCCATGGGGCAAAGGTTCGGCGCGATCGAGCCGTGGGCGCCGGGCGAGGAGCCGAAGCTCGAACCAGGGGATATCGCCGCGGCCAACAGCGCGAACGTCAAGCTCGCCGCGCTGCCGCCGCAGGCTTGGCCGCCCGGCGAGGGCGTGGGCGTCGACGTGCCGGTGGAGCGCGCGGACCTGCCGCCGTTGCCCCCGGGCCCGGGCGTAGTGATGAAGGACGGCGTCAGCGGCGGACAGACGGTCGCGCCCAAGGGCCAGGTCACCGGCGCGGACAAGCAGCCGATGACTCCGGCCGAGCGCCTCGGCCTCGACGAAACGAGCCGCCCGAAATCGGAGAAATGCCTGGCGGAGGCGATCTATTTCGAAGCGCGCGGCGAACATGTGCGCGGCCAGATGGCGGTGGCCCAGGTGGTGCTCAACCGCGTCTTCTCCGGCAAATATCCGACCACGGTCTGCGGCGTGGTCTACCAGAACGCCCACCGCCATCTCGCCTGCCAGTTCACCTTCGCCTGCGACGGCATTCCCGACATCGTGCGCGAGCCCGACATGTGGGAGCGGGCGCAGACCATCGCGGCGGAAATGCTCGACGGCAAGCTGTGGCTGCCCGAGGTCGGCAAGGCCACGCACTACCATGCCTACTGGGTGCGCCCGGGCTGGGTGCGGGAAATGACCAAGCTGCAAAGGCTCGGCGTCCATACCTTCTACCGGCCGCGCAAGTGGGGCGACGGCGAAGAAGCCCCGGAATGGGGCGACCCGGAATCGACCGAGGAAGCCGCCAAGAAGCTCGTCGAAGCCGCGAAGAAATTGTAGAAGTTGCAGGTTGGGTTCGCGGCGGCCCGCATGCCTGCGACCGGTGCCGTGGCATCATTCCGCGCGTAACCCCAACATCTCGACCGCTACACCAGTTTCGCCGCCCTCATCCCGAGACGGAAGACCGCCTCGTCCTGAGGAGGCCTCAAGGGTCGTCTCGAAGGATGGGCGGCCACGGTCGGCTTTCGTGCCCTCATGCTTCGAGACGCCGCGCTGCGCGCGGCTCCTCTGCATGAGGAAGAAGAAGCGTCGCGTAGGATGGGAAAAGACGCCGTCCTCACATCTCGATATCGAGCGCGACGTCGAGATTGGGCGCCGAGTGGGTGATCCAACCCGACGAGGCGTAGTCGACCCCGGTCTTCGCGATCTCGGCGATGGTGTCCAGCGTGATGCCGCCCGAGGCCTCGAGCGGAAATCGGCCGGCCACCATTTCCACCGCCTTGCGCAGCGTGGCAACATCCATGTTGTCGAGCAGCACCGCATCCGCGCGCCCGACGTCGAGGACCTCGCGCAGCTGATCGAGGGTGTCGACCTCGATCTCGATCTTGACGAGATGGCCGGCGGCTGCCCGCGCGCGCTCGAGCACGGCACGAATGCCGCCCGCAACCGCGATGTGATTGTCCTTGATCAGCATGGCATCGTCGAGCCCGAAGCGGTGGTTGAAGCCGCCGCCGCAGCGCACGGCGTATTTCTCCAGCGCGCGCAGCCCCGGCGTCGTCTTGCGCGTGCAGCAGATGCGCGTGCGCGTGCCCGCGACGCGGCGGACGAACTCGTGCGTGGCCGTTGCCACCCCGGAGAGACGGCCCAGCAGGTTGAGCGCCACGCGTTCGGCCGCCAGCACGGCGCGCGCGGGGCCCTCGACCGTCATGAGCGCGGTCTTGGCCGCGACGCTCGCGCCGTCGCGCGCATGCGCGGCGATCGCGATCTCCGGTGCGAGCTTTCGAAACGCGGCGGCGACCAGCGGCAGGCCGGAGATCACGCCGGCCTCGCGCACGACCACGATCGCGCGCGCGGGGGTATCCTCCGGGATGGTTGCAATCGAGGTGACGTCGCCGGCGCGGCCGAGGTCCTCGGCCAGCGCGCGCGCGACCGCGGCATCGATCTCGAGCGGCGACAGGAATGCATCCGGGCAGAGGAGGGAGGTGGTCATGGCGAAACGCCGCTCGTTAGGATTGTCGGCCGCGACTGGTTCACTGCTGGTGCCGCACTCTCGGTGTTCTCCCTTCCCCTGAAAAGGGGAGGGTCGGGGTGGGGTTGCGACCGCCGGTCAAATTGCGATTGACCCCCACCCGACCGCCTTGCTGCGCTTCGCGTCGCAGGGCGGTCGACTTCCCCTTTCAGGGGGAGGTCGCAGCCCGCGGCACGTTCGCCCGTACTATAGCGACATCTTGATTGCTGTAAGCCGTCGCTGATTAGCGCTTGAGATTGACCATGCGCTCGACCGAGCGCCGCGCCCGCGCGGCGATGGCGGGATCGATCACCACCTCTTCCTTGAGGTAGGCCAGGCTGTCGAGAATCTTCGGCAGCGTGATCCGCTTCATGTGCGGACAGAGATTGCACGGGCGCACGAACTCGACGTCGGGCAGCTCGACCTGCACGTTGTCGGCCATCGAGCACTCCGTCACCATGACCACGCGGCGCGGGCGGTTGTTGCGCAGCCAGTCGATCATGCCGGCGGTCGAGCCGGTATAGTCGGCCTCCGCGAGCACGTCGGGCGGGCACTCCGGATGGGCGATGATCTGCAGTGCAGGGTCGCCCTCGCGGTAGCGGCGCAGCTCGTCGGCGGTGAAGCGCTCGTGCACCTCGCAGGCGCCCTGCCAGGAAATGATCTTCACCTTGGTGTGCGCGGCCACGTATTTCGCGAGATATTGGTCGGGCAGGAAGATCACGGTGTCGGCGCCGAGGCTCTCCACCACCTCGATGGCGTTCGACGAGGTGCAGCAGATGTCGACCTCGGCCTTCACCTCGGCCGACGTGTTGACATAGGCGACGACCGGCACGCCCGGGAATTTCGCGCGCAAGAGCCGCACGTCCTCGCCGGTGATCGAGGCGGCGAGCGAGCAGCCGGCCTTGAGGTCCGGGATCAGCACGGTCTTGTCCGGATTGAGGATTTTCGAGGTCTCGGCCATGAAATGCACGCCGCATTGCACGATGATGTCGGCGTCGACCTTGCTCGCCTCGCGCGCGAGCTGGAGCGAATCGCCGACGAAATCGGCGACGCAGTTGTAGATTTCCGGCGTCTGATAGTTGTGCGCCAGGATGACGGCGTTGCGCTGCGCCTTGAGCGCGTTGATCGCCTTGACGTAGGGCGCGAAGAACGGCCACTCGATCGCGGGAATGACGGCGCTCACGCGCGCGTAGAGATGCGCGGTCTCGCGCTCGACCTGGGCGTTCCACTCGAGCGAGGGCACGGGCAACACGCCGTAGCGGCGCGCCGCGGCGGAGGCGCCGGACACCGGCGGCTGCGGCGCACGTTCGGCGGACGGTCCAAAGGCTTGCAGGATCGGCATGATAACCTCCGCGGACCATTATGCTCATAATGAGCATATATCGGCGCAAAAACATCCGGCGCGGGCCGCCGGGCAGCTTCGAACGAGGCGTTATCCTCAATTCGAGCAAATCCTATATAGCATCGCCTTCCGCCGAATTCCAGCCCCTCCGGCCGGCTGCCATGCGCCAGGCGGATGCAGGCTCTGAGCAAGTTTCGTTTGGGGATGATTGCGTGACACCGTAAAAGCACGCCCGGACAGAGGGGTTCGCGCTCATGGCGATATTGTCTGCGTCGACGTCCCGGGTCTCGACCCTCGGCTGGCGCACGCCGGCCGTGATCGTGCTGTGCGGCTGCCTGATTTCGCTGTTGAGCTTCGGCCCGCGTGCGACGCTCGGCTTCTTTCTCACGCCGATGTCGCAGGCCAACGGCTGGGATCGCGACGTGTTCGGCTTGGCGCTCGCGATTCAGAACATCCTCTGGGGCGTGGGCCAACCCTTGGCCGGCGCGATCGCGGACCGTTTCGGTACCGCGCGCGTGCTGTGCGCCGGCGGGATTTTCTATGCCGTCGGTCTCGCCTTGATGGCGTATTCGACGACGCCCGGGTTGCTCGACCTCGCGGCCGGCGTCGGCATCGGCTTCGGCCTTGCCGGCTGCTCCTTCGCCGTCGTCCTTGCCGCTTTCGGCAAGCTCCTGCCCGAGAGCTGGCGGCTGCTCGCCTTCGGCGCCGGCACCGCGGCCGGCTCGTTCGGACAGTTCCTCTACTCCCCGCTGGCGGTCTCGCTCATCGACGGCTTCGGCTGGGAGAACACGCTTGTGGTCTTCGCCGTCGGCATGCTGCTGGTGCTGCCGTTGTCGCTCGCGCTCGCCACCGCGCCCGCGCAGGCGGGCACATCCCATGGCGTCGCGTCGCAGTCGCTCAAGCAGGCGCTGTCGGAGGCGTTCGGCCACCGCTCCTATGTCCTGCTGGTGCTCGGCTTCTTCACCTGCGGCTTCCAGCTCGCGTTCATCACCGTCCACATGCCGGCCTATCTGGTCGACCGCGGCCTTTCGGCGCAAGTCGGTGGCTGGACCATTGCGGTGATCGGCCTGTTCAACATCGTCGGCTCCCTGGCCTCGGGCTGGCTGGGCGGCTTCATGCCCAAGCGCTACCTCCTGTCGTTCATCTATTTCGCCCGTGCCGCCGCGGTGCTCGCCTTCATCTCGTTCCCGGTGACGGCGGTGTCGTCGATCCTGTTCGGCGCGGTGATGGGCCTGCTCTGGCTGTCGACGGTCGCGCCGACCAACGGGATCATCGCCTTGATGTTCGGCACGCGCTGGCTCGCCACCCTCGCCGGAATGGCGTTCTTCAGCCATCAGGTCGGCGGTTTTCTCGGCGTGTGGCTCGGCGGCGTGGTGTTCGTGCGCACCGGTTCCTATGACGCGGTATGGTGGCTCTCGGTCCTGTTCGGCGTGCTCTCCGCGCTGATCAATCTGCCGATCGTGGAAAAGCCGGTGCAGCGCCTGGCTGCTGCCCCGGCTTGAACGCGGGGCACAGGGACGAAGGACGCAAGAGCGCCGTGCAGGAAGACAACAAGGCTCCATCGTCGGTCGTGCGTCGGGTGTCCTGGCGCACGCCCATGGTCATCCTGATCTGCGGTTGCCTGATCGGCGTGCTCGGCTTCGGGCCGCGTTCGGGGCTGGCGTTCTTCCTCACGCCGATGTCGAGCGCGTACGGCTGGGGTCGCGACGTATTCGCGCTCGCGCTCGCAATCCAGATGCTGCTGTGGGGCGCCGCCCAGCCGTTTGCCGGTGCCATGGCCGACCGGTATGGGGCCGTGCCGGTGCTGAGCGTGGGCGCCATCCTCTATTCCGTCGGCCTGGCGTCGATGGCCTACGCCGACACGCCGCCGATGCTGCATCTGACTGCCGGCCTGATCATCGGCTTCGGGCTTGCCGGCGCCTCCTTCACCATCGTGATCGGCGCGTTCGGCAAGCTGATGCCGCCGGAGTGGCGGTCGGTCGCTTTCGGCGCCGGAACGGCGGCCGGTTCGTTCGGGCAGTTCCTGTTCTCTCCGCTCGCGGTGGCGCTGATCGACCATTACGGCTGGCAGCTCACGCTGGTCATCTTCGCCGCCCTCGTGCTGCTCATCATGCCGCTCTCGCTCGCGCTGGCGTCGCCGCGCGACGCCGGCGCCGCGTCGGCGGCGAGCGTCCGGCCGCGGCAGTCCGTGGCGCAGGCTCTCGTCGAAGCGTTCGGGCACACGAGCTACGTGCTGCTGGTGCTCGGCTTCTTCACCTGCGGCTTCCAGATCTTCTTCATCGCCGTGCATTTGCCGGCCTATCTGGTCGACCGCGGTCTCCCCGCCGAGATCGGCGGCTGGGCGATCGCCACCATCGGCCTGTTCAACATCGTGGGCGCCATCAGCGCCGGCTGGATCTCCAACCTGATGCCCAAGCGCTACCTCCTGTCGCTGATCTATTTTGGACGTTCGGTGGCGATCCTCGTCTACATCATGCTGCCGCCGAGCGCGCTCACGACTCTGGTCTTCTCCGCGGTGCTGGGCTTGCTGTGGCTGTCGACTGTGCCGCCGACGTCCGGGCTCGTCGCCATCATGTTCGGCACGCGCTGGCTCGCCATGCTGTTCGGCTTCGCCTTCTTCAGTCACCAGGTCGGCGGCTTCCTCGGCGTGTGGCTGGGCGGCGTGCTGTTCGAGCGCACCGGATCGTACGACGCGGTGTGGTGGCTCTCGATCCTGTTCGGCCTCTTGTCAGCGGCGATCAATCTGCCGATTGTGGAGAAGCCGGTCGCGCGCCTGGCGGCCGCGCCGGCCTGAAGGCGGATGACGGACGACGGACGACGGACGACGGAAGAGAGACGACGGAAGACAGACCAGTGCAACGCGAGTCCCGAACCGAGCCTGAAGGCATCCGTCCCCCGTCGTCCGTCCTCGGTCCTCCGGAAAGCATCCGTCCGCTGGCCGCCGTCGTCCGTGGTCCGCCCTCCTGGCGCACGCCCGCGATCATCGTGCTGTGCGGCTGCCTCATCGCGATGATCGGCTTCGGGCCGCGCTCGGCGCTCGGCTTCTTCCTCACGCCGCTGTCCGCGGCCCACGGCTGGGGACGCGAGGTGTTTGCGCTCTCGGTCGCGGTGCAGACGCTGCTCTACGGCGCCGCCCAGCCGTTTTCCGGGGCGATCGCCGACCGCTTCGGCACCGTGCGTGTGATCATCGCCGGCACGCTGCTTTATGCCGCCGGCATCTTCATGATGGCCCATGCCGCCACGCCGGGAATGCTCTATCTCTCGAGCGGCGTGCTGATCGGCTTCGGGCTGTCGGGCTGCTCGTTCAATCTGGTCATCTCGTCGTTCGGCAAGCTGTTGCCCGAAAGCTGGCGCATGCTCGCCTTCGGCGCCGGCACCGCTTCGGGCTCCTTCGGCCAGTTCCTGTTCTCGCCGCTGGGCGTGAGCCTGATCGACGCGTTCGGCTGGCGTACCGCGCTCGAGATCTTCGCCGGCCTTCTGCTGCTCATCGTCCCGCTCGCATTCGCGATCGCCACGCCGCGCTCCGATGCAGCGCAGACAAGTGTACGCGGTCTGCGCCAGCCAGACTCTTCGCAGGCAAGTTCGCCCAGTCCGCGCGAGCTTGACGGCATGCCGAGCGCGGCGCCGAGCCAGACCTACCGGCAGGCGCTGGCCGAAGCCTTGCGGCACCGCTCCTATATCCTGCTCGTGCTCGGCTTCTTCACCTGCGGCTTTCAGCTCGGCTTCGTCACCCTGCACCTGCCCTCCTACCTGATCGACCGCGGCCTCTCCGCCGAGGTCGGCGGCTGGACGCTGGGCATCATCGGGCTGTTCAACATCATCGGCGCGATGCTGTCGGGCTGGCTCGGCGGCCGCATGCCGAAGCGCTACATCCTCTCCGCGATCTATTTCGCGCGCGCGCTGGCCGTGGTCTTTCTCATCACGCTGCCTGCGAGCCCGGCGGTGGCGCTGATCTACGGCGCCATGACCGGGCTGCTCTGGTTGTCTTCGGTGCCGCCGACCTCGGGCCTCGTGGTGGTGATGTTCGGCACGCGCTGGATGGCCATGCTGTTCGGCATCGCCTTCTTCAGCCACCAGGTCGGGGGCTTCCTCGGCGTCTATCTCGGCGGGGCGATGTACGAACGCACCGGCTCCTACGACGTCGTGTGGTGGCTGGGGGTATTGTTCGGCCTGCTGTCGGCCGTCATCAATCTGCCGATCGTGGAGAAGCCGGTGGCGCGGCTGGCGCCGGCCTGAACCGGCGACGGATGGCAGATGACAGACGACGGAGGACAGACGACGGAAGACAGACCAGTGCAACGCGAGTAGCGGACCGAGCCCGAAGACATCCATCCTCCGTCGTCCGCTGTCCGGCGTGTGGACACAACCGATAACATCCCGGCTTGGGAGATAGCGATGGCGACCTTCAAGGCGATCGTGATCGAGAAGACCGAGACCGGGCCGAAGGCCGCGCTCGCCGATTTCGACGAAGCAAAATCTCATGGAGGGCGACGTCACCGTCCGGGTCGAATGGTCGACGCTCAACTACAAGGACGGCCTGGCGATCACCGGCAAGGCTCCGGTCGTTCGCCGCTTCCCGATGATTCCCGGAATCGATTTCGCCGGCACCGTCGAGAGCTCGACCCATCCCGACTGGAAGGCGGGAGACAAGGTCATCCTCAACGGCTGGGGCTGCGGCGAGACGCATCTTGGCGCCTACGGCGAGAAGGCGCGGGTGAAGGGAAATTGGCTGGTGCGGCTTCCCGCCAGCATGAGCGCGCGCGACGCCATGGCGATCGGCACTGCGGGCTACACCGCCATGCTGGCGGTGATGGCGCTCGAGCGCCACGGCCTCACTCCGATGAGCGGACCGGTGGTGGTAACAGGCGCCGCCGGCGGCGTCGGCTCGGTCGCGATTGCAATTCTCAGCCAGCGTGGCTTTCAGGTCACAGCTTCGACCGGGCGGCCGGAGGAAGCCGATTACCTCCAAAAGCTGGGCGCGACCGAGATCATCGGGCGCCAGGAACTCGCTGGAACCCCAAAACCGCTGGGAAAAGAGCGTTGGGCGGGCGGTATCGACACCGTCGGCTCGACCACGCTGGCCAATGTGCTCTCGATGACTCGCTACGGCGGAGCGGTGGCGGCGTGTGGGTTGGCGGGCGGCATGGATTTGCCGAGTTCGGTCGCTCCATTTATTCTCCGCAGTGTTTCGCTGCTCGGCATCGATTCGGTCATGCGTCCGATCGCCGATCGGCAGACGGCGTGGAAGCGTCTGGAGAGCGACCTCGATCGGGGAAAGCTTGCCGCCATGACGAGCGAAATCGCGCTGGCCGAGGTGATCGCGGCGGCGCGCAACATCGTCGAGGGGCGCGTTCGGGGACGCATCGTGGTCAAGGTCGGGTGAAGGCGTTCAGGATTTGTTGACCATGATCCGGCAGGATCGCGCCTGGCTGATATGGTTAACCGGCGGTTAGCCGCCGCGGCGACGGGGAGGGGGGAATGATTGCGCGCTTTGCGATGGTGCTTGCGGCCGTGCTCGCGGCCGGCCAGGCATCCGCGGAAACGATGACCGCCGACGCGGCACGGCGCTTCGTGACCGGCAAGCTGTTCGCGTTCAATTGCTTCGACGGCTCGCGCGGCGCCGGCCGTATCTACGGCGACGGCTCGGTCATCGGCAGCATCCAGTTGCGCGGCGCCGGACCGATGCGCGCGGTATGGCTGCCGGCGGGAACGCTGAGGGTCAGGGGCGAGGCGGTCTGCGCTTCGCTCCAGGGCATGCCGTTCGAGCCGTGCTTCAATCTCGAGCGCATGAACGACCGCAGCTTCCGCGGCTCGGTATCAGGCCTGGGCTTCGCCTATTGCGACTTCACCCGTCGCGTGAGCGTGGCCCGCATGACCCCGCACCGGCATTCGCCGCAGCCGCTGCCGCTCGAAGCGACGGCGGAGACCGCCGGCGCGGCGGGCGCCAACTGAGTTTTCATGCCGGATTCGCGTCGCGGGCGTGGCTGGGCAAAGGCGCAAGCCCGGACGACATTATCTGGACGCGTCCCCGTGGATGGACCAGAACCCGCCCGATCCGCCATTGCTTGTTGATACGGGAGCAAACCTCGAACAAGCTCTGCGCCGCGCCGCCGCCATCATCGCACGCGCTGCACCGCTTATCACAGCGCGGATAGATAGCGCGCCATGGCATCCCGCTCGCTGTCTGTCAGCGCTTGCATGAATTTCGGCATGTCGCCGTTGTTGGTCCTTTCATCGGTGGCGAAGTTGCGCATCGCTGCGACCAGGTATTCGTAACTGAGGCCTGCCAGCCGCGGCGCCGGCGGACCGCCCTCGAAATTCGGCTGATGGCACGGCTGGCACTGAGCGATTCCGTTGGGCAGCGACGCGGTAGCGGCGGCCGCGTGTTGCGCCGGCCAGCTCTTGGCCGCGAAGTAGGCCGCGATCTTGCGAAGATCTTCCTGCGCGAGACCTTTGGCTATGGGCGACATGATCGGGTTGTCGCGATCGCCGCTTCTGTAGTCGTGCAATTGCTTGACGAGATAACTCTGCTGCTGACCCCAGATGATCGGAATGGTTTTTGGGTCGGTGGGTACGCCGTTCTGACCATGGCACGCGGCGCACGCCTGCGCTTTTGCCTCGATGTCGTCGGCGGCGTATGCCGGTACTGCAGTGATCGCAAACGTGATGCCAGCGCCGACCAACGTCGAAAGGAGACGTTTGAACATAGCTACCTTCCTCCCTCCCGTGACTGCGCACGGTGCCAGATAGACGCAAGTATCCAGGCAAAGCGCGCAGGGCGCAACCCAGCCCACGCGCCCGGGTTTGTCCTCCAATCAGCCCGGCAAATGTAGCGCCGAAGCCAGTGGATTAAGGCTTGTTCCACCCACCAAGCGGAGTCATCATGCAGCAGGTGCCGACTGTCGATGGAATTGGCCAAGATTCCGAGGGAGTTGAGTTTCACGGTCACCAAAGCAAATTTTCATTAGGGAGAACTCGATGCGAAGCAAACTTATGTTGAGCTTCGCCGCCAGTGCAGCGGTGGTGCTCTTCCATCCGGCAACTCAAACGGTTTGGGCGCAAGGCCAGGCGGCACTGACCGGCATCGTAAACTCCGACGCCGAAGGCAACATGGAAGGTGTCGTCGTCACCGCCAAGAAGCCCGGCTCGATCGTGCAGGTCAGCGTGACCACCGACGCGCAAGGCCGCTACACCTTCCCGGAGAACCGCCTGGAGCCGGGCGAATATACGATCAGCATCCGCGCGGTCGGCTACGACATCAACTCCCCGACCAAGGCGACCGTGGAACCCGAGAAGTCCGCCACAACCGACATCAAGCTCAAGAAGACCAAGAACCTCGCCAGCCAGCTCACCAACGCCGAGTGGATGATGAGTATCCCCGGCACCGAAGCGCAAAAGGCGATGCTGCTCAATTGCACCGGCTGTCACACGGTGGAACGCATCATGCGCTCGACGCACGATTCCGACGAGTGGACGCACGTGATCGCCCGCATGATGGGCTATGGCGCCGTGAGCCAGCCGATCAAGCCGCAGCCCATGTTGGATAAGACCCGCGCGCTTCCGCCGGAGAATTACCGCAAGATGGCCGACTATCTCGCGACCATCAATCTGAGCTCGGTCGACCATTGGCAATACGAGCTGAAGACGCTGCCGCGCCCGACGGGCCGCAGCACCCGCGCCATCGTCACCGAGTTCGACATGGTGCGGCCGACGACCGAGCCGCATGACATCCTGGTCGATAAGGAAGGCAACGTCTGGTATACGGACTTCGGCGAGATGTTCATCGGCAAGTTCGATCCGAAGACGCTCAAGCTCACCGAATACCCGATCAAGAAGTTCAAGGATAAGGCGCCCACCGGACTCCTCAGCATCGAGTTCGACCATGCCGGCAAGATCTGGTTCGACACGATGTACCAGGGCTCACTCGGCTGCCTGGACCCGAAGACCGGCGAGATTACCTATTATCCGCTGCCTCCGGAATATAACGATGACCGCGTGCAACTGAATTTCACGGGACTGCACTACGAGGTCGACGGCAAGGTGTGGACCAAGAGCGTCGGCACGCAGCACATCTTCCGGCTCGACCTGGCGAGCAAAAAATGGGAGCGATTCCACCCGACCGACCAACTGCCGAGCGTCAAGCATGCCGGCATTTATCAGGTCATGGCGGACTCCAAGAACAACCTCTGGATGGCCGAATTCACTGAAGGCCATCTCGGCAAGATCGATGCGAAGACGACGGAAGTGACGTGGTACGCCACGCCCACGGCGCATGCCCGTGCTCGCCGCCTGCAAATCGACGACCAGGACCGCGTCTTGGTGACCGAATATCGTGCCAGCAAGGTCGCGCAGTTCGACCCCAAGACGGAAAAATTCACCGAATACAGCCTGCCGGAATACACGTTCCCGTACCGGGCCAATTTCGACAAGAACGGTGAACTCTGGGCCTCCACGATGAGCACCGACCGCGTCGTGCGGCTCGATCCCAAGACCGGCCATGCGGTGCAATATCTGATGCCGTCCGACACCAACATGCGCACGGTGTTCGTCGACAATTCGACGACGCCGGTGACGTTCTGGGTCGGCAGCAACCACGACCACAGGATCGTGAAAGTGGAGCCGCTCGACTAGCGCATGTTCCGGAAAAGTGGGAACCGGTTTTCCGAACAGAGCATGCGCAAAATCGAAGAATCTAGAGCGCATCACGATTGGACTCGATCGGGATGCGCTCTAAGTCTCGGCAATGGAGCGGTGTGCGAGTTCGAGAATTAGCGCACCCCACCGGCTCAAGAACAAGACGGGCAAGGCCGCACGCCGCGTGCCTTGCCCGTTCGTTTTAAGATTTGGATTGGAGCATTTTCCACATTGCCGTCGTTGGAGAGCTCCGAGACGAGAGCGGGTGGCATCGGCACTGGTTCGCATGGGGAAAAATTCGCGCAATGCCGCGCGCGGCGCGCCTTGCGGGATCCCGCCTGGATCAGCCCAGGCCCTCGATCATCTCGCGCCGGCGGGCGATCTCGTCGGTGCAGAACTCGAGGAAGGCGCGCACGCGCGCGGTGTTGCGCAGATCCGGATGCGTGAGCAGCCAAAGCTCGCCCTCGAGCTCGGGCAAAGGCGGGCTGAGCCGCGCCAGCCCGGCGACCGCCGTGCCGACATAGCAGGGCAGAAGCACCAGCCCGACGCCGCCGGCCGCCGCTTCCGCCAGCCCGACCATGGTGTTGACCTTGTAGACGATGCGCTTCTCGCCGACGTGCTCCTTGAGCCATTTCATCGCCTTGGCGATCGAGCCGGGGTCGGCAAACGCGATCCAGTCGTGCCGCGCGGCGTCGAGCGCGGGATCGAACGGTTCGGCCGCAAGCGCGGCCGGGCCGAACACCGCCCACGCGATGCGCGCGAGCTTGCTGCCCGCGAGCGGGTCCGGGTTGTGATAGGTTGCCCGCACCGCCACGTCGGCGTCGCGCTTGGACAGATTGAGCCGCTGGTTCGACACCACGATATCGAGAACGATTTCCGGATGGGCGCGCCGAAAGCCGATCAGCACGTCACCGAGAAGATGCAGCAGGACCACGTCGCTGGCGGTGACGCGCAATTCTCCCGATGGCCGCAAATCCTGCCCGGTGACCCGGCGCTCGAAGGCGACGATGTCCTCGCCCATACGCTCCGCGAGCTCCACCATCTGCTCGCCGGAGGTGGTGAGCGCATAGCCGGCGCGCCCGCGCTCGAACAGCCGCGAGCCGAGCTGCTGCTCGATCTGGCCCAGCCGCCGAAAGACCGTGGAATGATTGACGCCGAGCGCTTCCGCTGCGCCTGCAAGCGAGCGCGTGTCGGCGATCGCCTTGACGTAGCGGAAGTCCTCCCAAGAGAGCATCAGATCAGCATCGGGTCAGCATCGGGACATTGATCTGCCGCGTCTGCCGCCGCTTGCACGATTGCAAGCGGGGGCCGCCGAACAACAACAAGTTTCTGTAGGAAAAGCAAGTGGGCGGTGGCCCCGGCCCACGCAGGTGGGCGAAGGGCCGGCTTTTTGCTCCCGGCTATGCCGCCGATTTGCTTGCGGTCGCGGAGGCCTGCGTTCCGCCGTCGCGCGATGCGGCGGCGTTCCCGAGATTTCTCTCCATCTCATTCCCTTCGGCGGCAAAGATCGAGGCCATGCCGGGCGGGCGCCGGCGATGCCTTTGGATATTGCCCGTCCGGCACGGCGCATCCTATCTTGCGCCCGCTGACGTCCCCCGGCATCGGAGCTCGGGGCGGCGGGGAAGCGCGTCTTCCAGCGGGGCGGAGCATGATCCCGAAAAGTTGCAGACTTTTCGGGGAAAGATCATGCAACCAAACAAGTGCTTGGAGCGAAATCGGGATTTAATGTGAAGCGATTTCGCTCTGACCGAAAGGGCCAATCGAAAATGCAGCGACGCGAAACGCGGTTCGGCCACTTGCAGCGAGGCGACTTGCAGGGAGACGACTTGCAGCTAGGCGACTTGCAGCCAGGCGACTTGCAGCCAGGCGACCTGCAGCGAGGCGGCTTGCACCGGCGCGCTTTCCTGACATTGTCGGTGGCGGCGGCCGCGAGCGCGGCGCTTGCGCGTCCCGCGCGCGCCATGGTGCCGAAGCCCTACAGCTGGGACGTCGCGCCGCCGATGCACGACGTTGCGACGTTCGTGCGGTGGATGCAGGAGAACCGCGGCGAGGATCCGAGATATCTGCGCGCGCGCTTCGAGCGCTTTCAGAACATGGTCGGACACGTCGATCTGTGGGAAGCGCGCAACAAGCGCGCGTTCCTGATGACGCCGCGCGAGGAGTTCTGCCGTCCCGAAAGCCGCGCGGTGATCTACGACGTCAACTATCACGATATCGGTTTCGGCGTGACCATTACCGGACCGCGCGTCGTGGCGCGCATGACGAGCTCCATCGACGTCAAGATGGGCGAGAAGGTGCTCGAGGTCGGCACCGGCTCCGGCTATCAGTCGGCCTATCTCTCGAACCTGACCGACAAGGTGTGGACGATCGAGATCATCAAGCCGCTGGCCGAGCGCACGCGCGGCGTCTACGACAAGCTCATCGAGCGCGGCTACACCGAATACCAGGCGATCAACAGCAAGAACGCCGACGGCTACTACGGCTGGGAGGAGGTGGCCCCGTTCGACAAGATCATCGTTACCTGCGGCATCGACCACCTTCCCCCGCCGCTGCTGCAGCAGCTCAAGGCCGGCGGCATCATGGTGATTCCGGTCGGACCTCCGGGGGCGCAGCGCATCCTCAAGGTCGTCAAGGAGGCCGCCGCGGGCGGCCAGGTCGCCGTCAGGCGCTCCGATATCTACAACGGCAGGCCGGTGCCGTTCGTCCCCTTCACCAAGCTGGAGGGCGAAACCATCAAGGGAACGCACTGATGGCGATGCTCGGCTTTGCGACTTGTCAGGCGCGGGCTTGACCCGCGCTGGCGCTACAGCAGATTTCAGTTGGATTGCATCGCCCCCTCCGTCATGCCCGCGCTTGTCGCGGGCATCCACGTCTTTTAGGGCCTACATTGCATTGGATGGCACCGGAACGCGGGCTTGCCCGCGTTCCGCACGATGAAAGCACTGCAAGTCGGGTAGATAGACCCGACTTGCAGTGCCGAGCCCGGCCATGACGTTGAACATGGGTTTCGATACAAGTGGAAAATGTCCCAGCGCACGCTCCACGTGAGTTGCGCCAATCGCTCGGCCATCATTCCGGTGACCAGTGCAGCGAGGGAGCCCGGAATCCATAACCACAGCCTGTGATTATGGATTTTGGGTTCGCGCCCACCGATCTCGGGTTTACCCGCGATCGGCTTTTACTGGCGCCCAAGTCGGCTAAAGCCGACTTGGGTGGCGCCCCCGGCAACTTGCGTCGCCCTACTTGATGACGCCGCAGGCGATGCGATCGCCGGCATTGCCGGCCGGGTCGGTCGTATAGTCGTCCTTGCCGGCGTGAACCACCACCGCGGTCCCAGCCTCCTGGAACACGGAATTGGGCTTGCCCTTCTCCAGGGTGATGTCCTTGTTGACGATCCGAAGCGTGAGATTCCCGCTGGCCGGGATCGTGATGTTGTCCATGTCGCCGGCGTGATGGCCCTCGGGGTTGAGCTTGCCGTGCTTCTTCTGCTGGGGATTGAAGTGCGGCCCTGCCGAGGTGAAGGGCGGCTCGCATTTTCCGACGGCGTGCACGTGCAAGGCGTGCTCGCCCGGCGGCAAGCCCTTGAGCGACACATTGAGCCGCACGCCCGAACGGGTCTGCGTGAGCGTGACCTTCCCCACATCTTTGCCGTCCGCGGATTTGAGCTCGGCGGTCGCCGTTGCAGGTGGCGCGGCGGTGGATTTCGGCGCGGCGGCCGCGCCGTCCTTGGCGCGCTGCGCCATCCTCAGCGGCACGGTATCCGGGCTCGGCGTGCTGTCGTTGTCGAGCGTGGACTTTCCCGATGGCTGTCGCAATGGCGTCTCATTCGCCGCCGCCGACGCAGCCAACAGCAGCAGGGCCGACGCGGCAATGATGAACCGGTACATGATTGCGACCTCCGTTTTGCAAAAGGAGGTCACCATAGCAGGCTGGCGCGCCCGCAGAAAGCCGACCCGATTGTGCGGCTTCAAATGTCGGGCGAAAGAAATGCGCGCAGGAGCTGCTCGCCGGCGCGGCAGCGCACGGCCCCAATGCAGTCCTGCAGCTGCCGTGCCCATCTGGCCACCGATGTCGGCAGGGACATCTCCCGGTCGCGGTGGTCGGGCGCGGCGTGGGCACGCGCGCTGCGCTGCTCGTTGCGCGCGCGTGCGTCGCGCGGCTTGCCGGTGACCCTTTCCGGATCGCGGCCACTGTTCCGGCCAGGCGAGGCTTTTCGGCTCTCTCGTCGGCTCTCTTGTCGGCTCTCTCGTGAACTCTCTCGCCCGCTCTCTCGCGAACTCTCTTGTCGATTCTCTTGGACCGCGGGCATCGATTGCGCCGTCGGCGCGCTCGCGCTTGGAGCGATTGCAACGGGCGCGGCCACGGCCAGCACGGTTTTGGCCGGAGCGGTTTTGGCCGGCACGGTTGCGGCGGGCACGGTTGCGGCCGCCGTCTGCGCTGCGGTCTCGGGCTGGACGGGCGCAGGCGATGCGGCCGGTGCCGGCGGTGCGCCATGGCCGAGAGGGATGGCGGCAATCGGCGGGCTCTCGATTGCGGCGTGCAGGCTGCGCAGCGCGCGCGCTCCGATGCATTTCCCGTTGCGATAAGTCCAAGTGTGGCCTGCGCATGCGGTCTTGCTGCCGTCCGCGCGGGGGTTCTCCGCCGTGGGCGCGGCGGGCGCCGGTTCCGCCGCCGGCATCGCCTCGACGCCGGATGACGCCTCGGTGGCGGTCGCGACCGTCAACGCGCCGTCGTCGCGAGGGCCAGCCCTGAGCACGAGCGAGCCGGCGACGACCCCCAAGCCGATGACCGCGAGCACGCGCCACATCTTGCGGCGGAAGCCGGGCGAAGGACAGAAATAACCGAAGTCGGGATGCGCGTAGGGCGCCGGGGACATGACAAACCGTCTCCTGTGCAATCGTCGACGCGCATTGTCGCGACCGGAGAGCCAACCGGCTGTGACGGTGGTCACAAAAATTGCGGTTTCCCGCTTCTGCCGCACGGACTGCTCGCGCGCCATGACCGTGCATCGACACCAGCCGAAAATTCTCCAGCGCATGTTCCGGAAAAGTGGGAACCGGTTTTCCGAACAGAACATGCGCAAAATCGAAGAATCTAGAGCGCATCACGATTCGATCCAATCGGGATGCGCTCTAGCGCCGGGACGTGGTTGCCGATTCCGCGATCAGCGTCCAGACCCGTGACGGCGACAGCGGGAGCTCGCGCGGCTGGATATGCAACGAGGCCAAGGCCGACGCCACGGCGTTGCCGATGATGCCCCCGACCGGAATTGTGCCGCCTTCGCCGGCGCCTTTCGCGCCCAGCGGGTTGATGGGCGAGGGATGCATTTCCAGCGATACGCCGCGGATGTTGGGGAAGTCGGTCGCCGTGGGCAGCAGATAGTCGGCGAACGATGCGGTCAAGAACTGGCCGGCCCGGTCGTAGACCAGGTGTTCGAGCAGCGCGCCGCCGAGGCCCTGCACGATCGACCCGATGACCTGGCCGTGCAGCGTCGCCGGATTGATGATCCGGCCGACATCCTCGACCGCGACATAGTCGATCACCTTGATGTTGCCGGTGCGCGGGTCGACGGCGATGTGCGCGGCATGCGCGCCGTAGGCGTAGGTGTGCCTGCTGTTGAGGAACGCTCCGTCGGCCGACATCGGAGCGAGATCGGACCAGGCGATGGTGCGGCCGCTGGGGCCCGTCGCCGTTCCGCCGGCGATCTCGACTTCCGCCGGTGCGCAGTTGAGGAAGCGGCCTGCCTCGGCGCGGATGGCCGCTCGCAGATTTTCCGCAGCGTCGAGGATGGCCGAGCCGCCCATCACGACGGAACGCGAGTGATAGGCGCCGAACCCTTCGTCGAGATAGGTCGTGGAGCCGTGATAGATCTTGAGCCGATCCATCGGCAGATCCAGTGCGTCGGCGGCGATCTGGAGGCAGACCGTTTCCAGTCCCTGGCCGATCGCGGCCGAGCCCACGAACAGCGACACGCCGCCGTCGGCCTCGATGCGCAGGCGGGCGGTCTCCTTCGGTCCCGCGGCCCCGCCTTCGACGAAGCAGCCGACCGCGAGGCCCTGGTACCAGCCGTCGACGAGCGTGCCCTGCAGCGGCGCCTTCTCGGTCCAGTTGAACTCCGAGAGGCAGCGATCGAGCGTCGCCTGATAATCGCCGCTGTCGAGTTCGGACAGGCTGGGCGAGGGGCTGATGGCGGGAAGCGTGTAGGGCATCTCGCCCTTGGCGACCAGATTGCGGCGGCGGAACGCGATACGGTCGATGCCGAGATCGTCCGCCGCCATGTCGAGCAGCCGCTCGCGACAGAAATCCGCCTCGAAACGTCCTGGTCCGCGATACGTGCCCGCCGGCGTCTTGTTGGTCAGAAGAACCGCCGCGCTGGCGCGATAATTGGGGATGCGGTACGGCCCCGACAGGAACATCGCCACGTTGCGCGGCGCGATCAGCCCCGCGGTGCGAATATAGGCGCCCACATCGCAGAGCGAGCGGGCGCGCAGCCCCAGTATCGTGCCGTCCTTCGCACAGGCGATTTCCAGCTCGCACTCGACGTCGCGCGAATGGTTCGAGGTCATCATATGATCGCGACGATCCTCGGTCCATTTGACCGGGCGGCCGCAGAATCGCGCGGCGAACGGGATCAGAAAGTCCTCGGGGTAAAACTCGCCGCGCGCGCCGAACCCGCCTCCGACATCGAGCTCGATCATGTCGACGGCGGTTTCCGGCAGGCCCATCAGTTGCGCCAGGATTTTCCTGCTGGCGAACGGCGCCTTGGCGGCGCCCTGCACCACCATGCGGCCGTCGTTCCATGCCGCGAGCAGCGCGCGCGGCTCCATCGGCATCGCGGCGTGGCGCTGCACGTAGAAGCTCTCGCGGCGCGTGTAGTCGGCGTCGACGAATGCCGCGTCGGCGTCGCCCGCCTTCGCGGTATATTCGATGGCGACGTTGGAGCCGTGCTCGTCGAACAGCAGGGAAGAGCCGGCGAGGGCGGCTTGGCGCTCGGCGACGGCGGGCAATAGCTCGATGTCGAGCCCGATGGCGTCGCGCCCGTCCTCGGCGATGGCCGGGCTGCTCGCGAGCACGACGGCGATCGGCTCGCCGACGAACCGGACCTTGGTCTCGGCGATGACCGGCGCCTCGAACGGCGCAACTTCGGGGAGCGGGAACAGCCGGATCGGGACGCGCGGCACCGGGCGCCCGATCTCGGCCGCCGTGAGCACCGCATGAACGCCGGGAAGCGCGAGCGCCGGCGCGACGTCGAGCGCGCGGATGTTTCCGTGCGCGACCGGACTGCGCAAGATCACGGCGTGCAGCTCGCCCTCGCCGTGGACATCGTCGCTGAACGTGCCCCGGCCGCGCAGGAACCGCAAATCCTCGATCCGCTCGACGGCCGTGCCGACCATCGGCTGGCGCAAATTCATGACGTCCCACCTGTCATCGACGATGCAAGGCGCATGACCATCCGGCGCCGTTACAGCGACTCGCGGGCGCCTTTGTCGCCCGCGATGATGTGCCGCGGCACGACCATGCGCTCCGCGAGCTCGACCAGCACGAACAGGACGACGCCGAGCACGGTGAGGCTGACGATGCCGGCGAAGAGCAGCTGCGTGTCCATGCTGCCGTTCGCCACCATCAGGAGATACCCCAGGCCGGCGTCGCCGCCGACGAACTCGCCGACCACCGCCCCGACCACCGCGAGCGTGATCGAGATCTTCAGTCCGCCGAAGATGGATGGAAGCGCGTTGGGCAGACAAATCTTGAAGAAGGTGGCGGTGGCGCCGAAGCCCATCGAGCGCGCGAGATAAATCTTTTCCGGTTCGATCGAGGCCAGCCCCAACGCGGTGTTGATCACGATCGGGAAGAAGGCGATCAGGAACGCGATCAGCACTTTCGGCAAGAGGCCGAACCCGAACCATACCAGCAGGAGCGGCGCCACCGCCACCTTCGGCATGGCCTGCGACGACACCAGCAGCGGCAGGATCGAGCGCGAGAACGGCGGCCAGAGGAAGATCGCCAGCGCCAGCGGGATGCCGACGACGATGCTGAGCAGGAACCCGAGCAGGATCTCCACCGTCGTCACCCAGCCGTTGTGCAGCAGAAGCGCCGCGTTGTTCAGCATCGAGACGCCGATGGCGCTCGGCGGCGGCAGGAGAAAAACCGGGACGTGGAACGCGCGGATCGCGATCTCCCAGAGAGCGAGCAGGGCGAGCACGACGCTGATCGGCGAGACCACGGCGGAGATTCGCGCGCGCAACTCGCGGCGGGCAAGGTCGCGTTGCGCCTTCGCCTCCACCTCTTCGATGCGGGGCGGCGCGTACTGCGTGCCGGAGTTTTCAGCCTCGGTCATGGTCGGCACTTGGAGCGGGATGCCTTTTCTTCAAATCGTCATCCCGCTCTAGCCTGTTGTTGGAGCATGATCTTTTCCGAAAACCGGTATCCACTTGTCGGGATCCTCGTTTGCTTTAGCTCAGCCGCGCCCGGGCGCGGGCCAGTCATCGAGGGTACGCTGGAAGAGAGCCCGCACGTCGGCGACGTGGCGGTCGAGGTCTTCGACCTTCCACTTCGTCACGTCGATCGGCGGCAGTACGCTGACCTGCACCGTGCCGGGTCGAAACAGCAGCGAACCTCGTGTCATCACCTCGTAGGTGTTGCGAATGACCACCGGCACGACCGGCGCGCCGGCCTGCATCGCGATGTGAAAGGCGCCCTTCTTGAAGCGACCTAGCCTCGGCGAGAGGCTGCGTGTCCCCTCCGGAGCGATCACGATGCTCATCCCGAGCCGGAGCCGATCGACCGCCGGCTCCATCGCTCCTTTGGCGCTGCGGGCGTTGCTGCGGTCGATGAATGCAAAATCCAGCGCGCGCAGGATCCCCCCAAGGAACGGCATCTGGGCCACTTCCTTCTTGGCGACGCCCGTGAAGCCGCGCCTCAGCAGCGTCAAGAGGACGTAGCCATCGACCATGCTTTGATGATTGAACAGGAACACCGATGGCCGGTTCGCCCACAGGTGGTGCTCGCCCTGGACCTCGACGTCGATGCCGGTGATCGCCAGCATGGCGTCGCTGCTTGTCGCGCTGACCCATTCGGCAGCCCGGCGTCTCTTCCCGGTGGTCACAGCGTAGGCGAGGCCGCAAAGCGACATGGCCGCCAGCGCGCAATAGGCTCCGAGGCTGCGCGCGCGCGTCGCTGCCGAAGCCTTGCGGCGCGCCGGGAAGCGCAACACCTTCCAGCCTTCGCGCTGCGCCGCCTCGATAAGCGCCGGCTTTGGGTTCACGGCGGTCGCGTGCCCCACGGCCTTCAGAAAGGCGATGTCTTCATTGCCGTTCGCGTAGCCATAGCTGTGCGAAAGCACGATCTTGTGGGCCGTTGCGAAATCGCACACCGCATCGGCCTTGCCGGTTCCCCAGAGCGGCGCGCCCTCGACGCCGCCCGTCAGGCGACCATCACGCACCATCGCGCGCGTACACAGCACATGCTCGATCCCCAGTTCCTCGGCGATCGGGGCTGCCTGGTAGCGCGTAGCCGAGGACGCGATCACCACCGTATGCCCCATTTTCTGATGAGCCTGCACAAGCCTCCAGGCGTCGGGAAAAAGCCGGCTGGCGATCTTTTCCTTGAACAGGCGCGCCCAGAGCTCGACGAGCTCTTCTTCCGGATGACCGGCCCATTCGGCGACGGCCTTGCCGATGACGTCGGCGAACTCGCTTTCGTCCATGTCGCCGCGCCAAGTCATCCGAATGATGTCCGCAGCTCGCCAAGACCCATCTCGCGGCGACGAAGCCTGTCGGTGAAGTAGGCCACAGCAGAATAGCCGTCGATCAACGTGCCGTCGAAGTCGAAGAAGGCGCCGATATCCGGGCCTTTCGGCCCGGCCTCGATTGCGGCGATGGCGTCGATTGCGGGCATCAGTGCAGATCCTGGGCGCGGTGGCGCAGCCGGTAGTCGAGTTCGCCGATCGCCGCCACGTCGGCTACGGCGGCGGCCGTCTCCTCGGCGAACCGCCGCCGCTTGTCCGCGAGACCCTCGGCGCCCGATTGCAGCAGGCCGCGGTTGGCCGCCAAGGCGAGCGCGTTCGTGAAGAGTTCGCGGCTGACGCACTCTGGGCTTTGCAACCGCTTCTGCAACACATATTGCCGGCCGACCGCGATGCATTGCGCAAGGAGTTTCTGTTCATCCATCGGCGCAACCAATGGATGCGCCGCCAGCCGATCCGCCACGATGAAATAGGCTTCGAGAAACGCCGGCAGCACGCGATGTGCGATCAGGAACGGCGCCCGCTCGAGGATCGACAGGCCGGCGGTCCGTGCGGCGACGTGCTCGCGCATGTGCGGATCGAGCAGGCCCGCTTCCGTCCTGATTTCTTCCAGGAATACTGGCTTCTCGCTGAAAACGAACTCGAACTTCAGCAGGTCGCGCAAAGCGAAGGCCGCATCCCGTACGCGATCGATCGCGTCGCCGCTTCCCTCGCGCGAAGCAACCATGACGGCGAGCTCGACGATCGCGCGGTTGACAAACCAGTGGATCGCGCTGTTGCGGTAGAACGCGGCGACCGAATGCTTGCCGGCCCCGATATAGAAGACTGGAGCCAAACCGCCGTCGTGACGACCGACCACGCCCGATTGAACGAGCTTGTCCAGTACCTCCTCGACGCCGCGCGCGCGGTGCAGATCACCGAGCGCGGTGGTCGGCAGGTTGCGCTGCGAGGCATAGTCCAGCAGCGGTTCGATCACGTCATGCACCTCCTGCAAGGTGAGCGCATGGTCGTGGACGCTGAGCAGGGCGAGGGTGACGAGCGCCGGCGCCGTGACCGGCGAGATCTGATTGATGCGCTGGAAGACCTCGAAGGCGATCTTGTCGAGGCTCCACCGGAGGAGCTGGTTGTCCCCGCGCGGATGCGCCTGGCGCAGCGAGAAGGGTTCCCCGAAGCGCACATAGACTTTGCCGAGCTTTCGGCGTTGCTCCCGGGCGTAGCCTGCAAGCCAACGCAAGCCCTCCTTTGCCTTGGCGACGCCGGCCTCCTCGGCCGCCATCGTCCCCACTTCCTGCAACTGGTCATAGGTTGTCGACACAGGGACTAGCAGGATGTCCTCGGCGGCGCCGCTGTCTGTCGCCTCCACAAGATATCTGAGGAGACCGTACCTTGGGCGCCGGAGCTTGCCCGTTCGCGACCGGCCGCCCTCTATGTACCACTCGAGATTGGCGCGGGCGGCAACGAGGTATCGCATATACTCACGCACCACCAGCTTGTAGACCTCGTCGTCCCTGAAGCTGCGCCGAATGAACACGCCGCCTGCCCGCCGGCCGATCGTGCCGATCGGGAAGAACCTGAGATTGTCGCCGCCGAGGATGTAGTTGCGTGGCATTCCGATCGCGTGAAGGACTTTCGCCAGTATGTAAGTGTCGGCATACGAGCGGTGCGTCGGCAGGAAAACCAGCGACTTGTTTGCGTTCTCCTTCTTCAGACGGCTGAGCGCCGCCCAATCGACGTCAAGCGACCACGCGCGCGTGTGCAGGGGGCCTAGACCTCGATCAAAGAGGAACCCGAAGAATGGGGTTTGGATACTCACCAACGCCCGCAGCGCGATGTATGCCTCCTCGCGCGCCTCGGTCAGCGGTTTGCCTGCCTTCTTGGCAACACCGACAAGCTCAGCTTCGAATCTCTCGCTGTTCAGCACCTCACGCGCTACCGCCCTGCGGGTCATGAACGTCATCGGTCTCCCTTAACTCGGCGCAAAGCCCGCGGACCTGCCGGTCGTGCAGTCGACCAAGTTCGAGCTAGTCATCAATGCGCAGACCGCCCGAATGCTCGGCCTTACAGTACCCGAAAAGTTGCTCGTAGCCGCCGACGAGGTAATCGAATAGAGATGCTGTTTTGCTGCAGTGCATGAGTCCGGTTTTGATGTGGTGGACGGCGCCCGCTCCCGGCATCGATGTGCCATAGGGTGCTTCGTCGGAAGCGAATCACATGAGGGGAGCCGTCCAAATGCAAATTACCACGATCGGGTTGGATATCGCCAAGAACGTGTTTCAGGTCCACGGCATCGACGCCAACGAGACGGTCGTTGTCAGGAAGCGACTCCGGCGTAGCCAGGTGCTGGCGTTCTTCAAAGCGCTGCCGCCGTGCCTCATCGGCATGGAGGCCTGCGCCACGGCTCATTATTGGGCGCGCGAGCTCACGAAGCTCGGCCACCGGGTGCGGCTGATGCCAGCAAAAGACGTGAAGGCCTACGTCAAGCGCAACAAGAACGATGCCGCCGACGCCGAGGCGATCTGTGAGGCGGTGCGGCGCCCGACCATGCGTTTCGTGCGGATCAAGTCGGCCGAGCAGCAAGGTCAGTTGATGCAGCACCGTACGCGCGATCTGCTGATGCGCCAACGCACCCAGTCGATCAACGCGTTGCGCGCGCATCTGGCCGAACTCGGCATTGTGGCTGCGCAGGGCGACAAAGGGGTGAAGGAATTGCTCTCGATCGTGGCGGACGAAAAGGATGCGCGCTTGCCGATCGATGCACGCGCGAGCGTCATTGTGCTGGCGGCGCAGCTTCAGGCCGTGCAAACGCTGATCGGATCGATCGAGAAACGAATCAAGACGCAGCACCGCTCGAACGAGGCGAGCAAGCGGCTTGAGACGATCCCGGGCATCGGTGTCATCGGGGCGAGCGCGATCGCGGCGACGGTAGCGGACCCAACGGTTTTTCGGTCGGGGCGCGATTTTGCGGCTTGGATCGGACTGGTGCCGCGACAGGATTCAACCGGGGGCAAGCAGAAGCTTGGGCCGATCTCCAAGCAAGGCGACCGCTACTTGCGGCGCATTCTTGTCGTCGGCGCGCATTCCGTCTTGCGGCGCGCCAAGCAGAATCCTGAGAAATATCTCTGGCTCACGCAGCTCCTGGCGCGGCGGCCCTTCAAGGTCGTGGCGGTGGCACTTGCCAACAAGATGGCTCGCATGGCCTGGGCGCTGCTGGCCCATGGCGCCACCTATCGGGCGCCTGTGCTTGCGGCAGCGGCGTAAGGAGTCTGGCGATGGAAGGATGAGGTTCTGTTCGTGCGTTCATGAACTGCAGGGGTGATGAAGACATTGATGCGAAACGGTCGAGACCGTCGATCGGAAAACCCGTGATGGGTCACGCGAGGAAAGAGCGCGTGGTTTTGTTTGGGACCGATCAGCGGATCACATCAGGGCCAGCGGCCAAACGGCCGCATTCAAAGGCCGAATACATGACCGCACCCGAACGCTTCGCTGATAGTCAAATTCCTCTTGCACCGCGGGCGCCGTCCATACATGGCCCATCGCGTCATTTCGCTGCAATGCGATGACTTGTCGGCTTTCGGGGCAAAGCGGACTCTCTTAAGTGGTCCACCCTGTTCGGATTTATGAGTTCACGCCCTAGTGCTCCCGGAGCACGCCGCGCGCGAGGAACAGATCGAGGATTTCCCGGCTGTACTCGGCGAATTCCGGCGTCTCGCGGACGGCCAGCGTGCGCGGGCGCGGCAGCTCGATGTCGATCACGCGGTCGATCCTGCCCGGCCGCGGGGTCATCACGATAATCCGATCGGAGAGAAACACGGCCTCGGGCACGCTGTGCGTTATGAACAGAACCGTCATGCGGCGCTCGTTCCAGATGTTCTGGAGGTCGAGGACCAACTGGTCGCGCGTCAGGGCATCCAGCGCGCCGAACGGCTCGTCCATCAAGAGCTGAGGCGGGTTGTGGATCAGCGCGCGGCAGAGCGAGACGCGCTGGCGCATGCCGCCCGAGAGCTCGTGCGGGTACTTGTCGGCGAAGCCGTCGAGCCCCACCGATTCCAACAGCTCGCGCGCGCGCCGTTTGGCGGATTGGCGTTCGAGCTTCTTCGCCTCCGCCTGCAGCATGACGTTGCCGAGCGCGGTCCGCCATTCGAGCAGCACCGGGCTCTGGAATACGATCCCGATATCGGTGCGGGGCTCCGTCACGATCTGTCCGTCGATGGTGACGACGCCGCTGGAGGCAGGCATGAGTCCGGCCGCGATCATGAGCAGGGTGCTCTTGCCGCAGCCGCTCGGTCCCAGGATGGAAAGAAATTCTCCCCGCCGCTCGCTGACCGAGATGCGATCGAGCGCGCGGACGGGACCGTCGCGACTCGCGTAGACCTTGCTGAGGCCTTGCAGGCGGAGATACGGCTCATCCGGTTCCGTCGTGGCCGGGGAAGCGGGTGACATCGAACCGGTCGCGTTCGATCTCAGGTCTTGTTCGCTTCCGGCTGCGGGGGGACGAACTCGGCGCCGGTGGGAGCGAAGTCGTTGGTGTAGAGCTGCTTCGCCTCGAGCGGCTCGGTGACGCCGCCGTACTGCTTGAGCACCGCGACGGTCCCCTCCCAGTCCTTGTCGGACATCCAGCCGAGCGGCTTGCCCGCCGTGTTGGGTGTCACCCACGTATCCCAGGACAGCTCCGCCTCGCGCCGCGCGATGGCAGGGTCGACCGCCTGCGAGAACTTCCGGATGATGGCGACCATCTCGTCCGGGTGCTGGCGCCCGTAGAGGAATCCTTTGACGCTGGCCGCGACGAAGGCGCGGATCAGCGCAGGATCCTCTTTGATCAGATCGTTGTGAACGACGATGCCGTTGCTGATCGCGACCACGCCGCAATCGGCGTACCAGAAGATGCGGGTCTTCTTGCCGCCGCGGATCTCGACGCTCGGAACCTGGCCTTGGGCGTAGCCGGCAATGGCCGGAAACTGCCCGGTAGCCAGGGCCGGCGGGGCTCCCGCCGGATCGACGTTCGCCACGCGGATCTTGCTGCCATCCAGGGCGCATCCCTTCACGAATGCGGGCCATTGCTGGAACTGGGTGCCGCCGGGCGGGATGCCGATGGTCTTGCCTTCGAGATCCTTCGGGGTCTTGATGTCGGAATCCGCGAGCACGATCACCGCGGTCGGATTTCGGCGGTAGATGGCGCCGACCGTCCTGATGTTCATGCCCTTCGACACGCTGAGCCCGACGACGAAGCCGTCCGCGAAGCCGAACTGGGTCGCCTTGCTGGCGACGAGCTGGGCGGTGCTGCCGGAACCCTTGCCCGGGCCGATATCGACGTTGAGCCCGGCCTCCCGGTAGAAGCCCTTGTCCTGGGCGACCATGAACCCGCCGTTCGGTCCTTGAAACAGCCAGTCCAGGCGCAGCGTGACGTCTCGCAGCTTGGTCTGGGCACGTGCCGGGCGTGCGAGGGAGAGAGCGGCAACACTCGCGGCGATGCCGCTATGACGTAGGAATTGGCGCCTGGAGGTTGGTGCATTGGACATGGAGACGATCCTTGCTTGCATGTGGCTTGTATTCGTGGTTCGCCCGGCGCCGACTAAAGCGCGGGTCGCAGACCGCCGACGTGCAAGGCGATCTTGCCGCGCCGAAATGGCAAGCAAAGAACGCGCCATGCGCCATTCGTCGATACGCGTCACTTCGCCCGATCGGCCCCGGCAACTGCGTACAGCCGGCGGTTCAGGCCGCTGAGCGCCCGGCGCGTCCGAGAGCGGCGCGCCCCAAGAGCGGCGCGTCCAAGCGCGGCGCGTCCAAGAGCGGCGCGTCAAAGCTTCGCCGCGGAGGCTTCCATAGAAGGCGCCGAGCGTCAACGGCCGCTCGCCGACCGGACGGGTCGCGATGGCCGCGCAGGGCGGATTGTTCGCACGCGATCGCGCGCAGCGAGGTCAGCTGTTGAGATTTTCGCGCAGCGTCGGGCCCGCATACTTCTTTTTCGACAGTCCGCGGCGCTGGAGCTCCGGCACGACGAACTCCACGAACTCGCGGATGTTGTCCATCGCCGTATAGCCGCGGCCGAGGATGAAGCCGCCATTGGCCCCGGTATCGAAATGCAGCTCCTCGAGCTTGTCGACGATCGCTTTCGGCGTGCCGCTGGCAACTAGGATTCGATCGACCAGAAAGCGCCGCCCGAATTCCTCGAGCGGCTGTTTCGGATCGACGGTCTTGAGCAGCTCCTCGAAGCTGCCGAGATTGCCTTTTGCGGCGTGAACCTGGTCGGCAAAATCGGCGAGCCGCATGCCCGGTTTGGCAGTCGAGAAATCGACACCGTATTGGGCCGAGATCTCGACCAGGCCCGCTTCCGGCGGGATCGATTCGAGATAGCGGCGTTCCTGCTCCCGCGCATCGGCGGCGGAATCCGCCACCTGCACGCGGATCGACCAGAGGATGCCGATGTCGCGCGGTTTGCGGCCGGCCGCGGCGAGCTTGCCGTCGAGCGCCTCGCGATGCTGCTTCATGCTGGCAAGGGTGCGGCGGGTGCTGAATTGCAGTTCGGCAAAGTTTGCGGCCAGCGTCATGCCGGGGCCGGAGAGACCGGCCTGGATGATCACCGGCCGCCGCTGCGGCGAAGGCAGGGCCGGCAGCGGGCCGCGGACGTTGAAATAGCGTCCGCGGAAGTCGATGCGGTGAACCTTTGCGGGATCGGCGTAGATGCCTTTGTCGCGGTCGAGCACCAACGCGTCGGGCTCGACGCTGTCCCAGAGCGCACAGGCGACTTGCAGGAATTCCTGCGCGCGCTCGTAACGCTCGTCGTGCTCCATCATCTCGTCGAAGCCGTAATTGGCAGCCTCGTTCTTGTAGGCCGATGTCACCGCGTTCCAGGCAATTCGCCCGCGCGTCACGTGATCGAGCGCGTTGAAGACGCGCGCGCAATGGAACGGATGGTGATAGGTCGTCGACAACGTCATGGCGAAGCCGACACCCGGCGCCGCCTTCGCCATCAACGGGATCATCGGCGTCATGTCGTGGCGGGGCCATTTCGCGCCGTAACGTACGACGGCGTGGTGGTTGCCGCCGTAGTCCTCCGACGTGCCGCCGGTGTCGCCGAAGAACAGCATGTCCATGACGCCGCGCTCGGCGATGCGCGCGATGTCCTCGTAGAACTCCGAAGTCCCGTAATAGGGATAGCCGATCCAGGAACCCGGCATGCGCCAGAGATAATCGGTGTGGAGAAACGACAGGTCGGCCGCAAGATGGATCGTCTGGGCTTGCGACAAACGCTTCTCCCGTCCCGGTCGATGCGATGGGCTCCCGCCAGGCCGCCAGGATATTATTCCAACCCGACATTCCCCCGGGATGGATCCCGATTTCAACCGGACCGTAGCAATTTTCCGCATCGCCCGGAAGCGGAGCAAGGTGCGAGCAGGAGCGACCTTCCGATCAGGCCGATGCGCCGGCGCCGGCTCGGGCGCGGCGCGGAAACAGCAGCCGCTGATAGAGCCAGCCGATGCCCAGCAGCACGATGCCGAGCCCGATGAAGGAGAGCCCCTGGAAGATGCCGGTCAGGTTGCGCATGTCGACGAGGAAGACCTTGAGCACGGTGAGCATGACCACCGCGGCGGAGGCAAACCGCACGACCTGTGAGCGCAGCCAGACGCCCGCCGCCAGCAGCGCGACGCCGAAGGCGAGCCACACCGCCGAATAGACGTATTGCTCGGCATCGGTGGTGGGGCCGCTGGTGAGCATCTCGCCGTGAAAGAGCCTGCGGACCTCGAGCGAGAGATAAGCGAGCGCCAGCACCACCGCCGTCGCCGCCGCGGCGGCGCTGTAGGGTTGCGGACGCACGCCGCGTGAAACCAGCGCGAGCGCCGCCGCCAGCACCGCGGGCGCCCCATAGCCCAGCAGGATCAGGTTGATGAAGCGCCCTCCGACCGGCTCGTCGGTGACGAGCGGGTTCTCGAAAATGCCGAGCCCGAGCACGATGGCGGCCAGCGTCAGCGCCGCGATCGCCAGCGCGCCGATGTCGTGCACCGGGCTGCGGCTGATGAGGCGCAGCCGCTCGAGCCCGATGGTCATGGCGAGCCCGACGCAGACTTGCAGCGCGACCTCGGCCAGGCTCGAAGCGTCGCGGTAGACGTCGCCGCCGTTGATGGCGTGGCGGATCTCCAGAAAGGCCAGCAGCACGGTCAGCAGGATGGCGCCGGAATCCACCATGCGCGCCGGCACGTCGTCGCCGCGGCGGCGCAGGAGATGGCCGGCCAGCCAGAAGCCGGCGGCGGGAATGCCGTAGCCGTAAAGCAGCCAGTTGAAGATCGGCCTGGTGCCGACGTCGTCCCCGACGATGCGCGGCTCCCAGCCGATGCGTGCCACGACCAGCGCGCCGACCACGGCCGTGAGCACGCGCAGCGCCGGCAACGGCCGCTTGTCCGCCACCCAGGCGATGCCCGGCACCATCAGCGCGAGCGCGACCGTGAGCCAGCCCCGCTCGAGCGCCATGGTCAGCGCCAGCGCCAGCGCGGCGACCGCGCCGGTTGCAAAGACCGCGCTCGCCGCCGCAAGTCCCGGGCGCGGCGCGCGCTTGTCCAGCTTTTCGGTCGCCAGCGCATAGAGCACGCTCAGCAGCAACGCGGCCGCCGCGAACGGGATCGAGGGCTCGAGCCCGGCGATGCGGTAGTAGAGCGCGGCCAGAATCGCGATCGGGGCGAACACCGCGGCCGCGCTCCACAGCACCGGCGCGATCGGCCGCTGCGATCGGCCCTGCGCCAGATAGCCGGCGGCGCCGAACAGCGCCGCGAACGCGGCCGCCAGCGCGAGATGCCATCCCACGTCCGCCTTCGGCGGCTCGGGCACGGCACCCGCGACCGGACCCGAAGGCGCGACCAGGTGTTCGAGGTTGAGGTCGACCGCCCAGCGCACGATCACGAGCACGGCGAGGACCGCCGCGGCCGGCACCGCTCCCGCCGCCGCCTCCGCGCGCCAGGCGATCGCAACGCTCGCGGCGACGAGCGCGGCGAACGCGGCGAGCGCGAGCGGATCGTGCCGGCTCGCCAGCACCAGCAGCCCCGCCGCGATCAGATAGGCGGCGAGCGCGGCCGACGACACGCCGTCGATCTGCCCGGGGTCGGCGTCGGGTCCGAGATACAGGCCGGCCACGATCAGGGCCGCCGCCAGTGCGAAGCCGACGATGACATGGAAAACATGGGCGCCGAGCGCGTCGACGCTGACCACGCCGCATCCGGGCAAGGTCCACAGCGCGCCGGCGGCGACCGCCGCGATCGCCAGCCAGCGCCACAGCCGGACGCGCGCGAGCGCAAAGGCGGCGGCGGTCACCACCGCGATGTAGACGTAGAGCGACCAGTAGTCGGGCCGGTCGGAGGCGACGAGCAGCGGCGCGACATAGGCGCCGAGGAGGCCGAGCCCGGCGAGCGCCGGTCCGTGCAGCAGGGCGGCGGCGAGCGTCGCCAGCGCCACCAGGCCGAGCAGGATGAAGGCCACGCCCGGCGCCAGGAAGCCGTAGAGCGCGTGGGCGGCGTAGACGTCGGCATAGGCGACGGTGGTGCCGGCCGCCGTCAGGATGCTCGGAATATGCGCCGTCGGCAGGCCGGAGATGCCGGCGAGCTTCTCGCTCCTGCGGGCCCATTCGCCGGCGATGACGAGCGCAGCCGCGAGCAGCGCGCCGAGCGCGACCCGCACGCCGGGGCCGAGCAGGCCCTGCGCGATCGAGTAGCGCACGAGAAAGATGCCGCCGAGCGCCACCGCGAGCCCGCCGATCCAGACCGCCCATTGCGTGCCGAGGCGTTCCTCGAAGCTCATGGCCGGCGCCGCGGCTTGCGGGGCCGGCGCGGCCGGCGGCGGTGGGGTCGGGGGAGAGGCCGCGGCCGGCTCGAGTTCGGGCGGCGCGACCGGCGCGACGGGTTCGGGCGCGGCCGGCGCGGGAATGGTTTCGGCGGCCGGCGACGGCGGAGCCGGGGACGGCTGCGGCGCGGACGGCTGCGGCGCCGCCGCGCCGGGCGCGGGCATCACCGCCGCGCGCTCGAGCGCCGCGAGGCGCAGATCGACGTGGCGCAATTGCCCGGCGAGCCCGACCGATTTCACCAGCGCGACGATGGCGATGATCGGGAAGGCCAGCAGCAGCAACCCGACCGCCGCAAGGAATAATTCCATGAAAACCGCCCAGCCAGCCGTGGACTTGCGATGCTATCGAGGGAACGGCGCGGGCGAAAGCATCACGACGCGCGCGCGCCCAGGCGCAGCCCCGGGGCCGGGCGCTCCTGCACGACCTCGCGGCGGAAACGAAACAGCGCCGCCGGCCGCCCGCCGGTTGCGGTCGAGGTCTCGCCGGTCGGCTCCACCAATGCGGCCGTCTCTACCAGGCGGCGGAAATTCTGCTTGTGCAGGCGGCGTCCCGAGATCGCCTCCACGGTGCGCTGCAGCTCGGTGAGCGTGAACTCGCGCGCCATCAGCTCGAAGATGACGGGACGATATTTGAGCTTCGCGCGCAGGCGCGCGATCGCGGTCGCGAGGATGCGCCGGTGATCGAAGCGCATCGGTTCGCCCAGCAGGGGGAAGGGGCGGCGCGCCAGCGCGGCTTCGCGGCCGTCGCGCCGCGCCTCCTCGATGAGGCCGGCCTCGTAGAGCAGCTCGTAGCGGTCGAGCACCTTCTCTTCGTCCCACGGACTGCCGCCGCTGCCGAAGCAAAACCGCACGCGCTCGCGGCGGCCGAGCGCGCGTCCGGGCTCGGGCTTGTTGGCGCGCCCGGCCCAATCCTCGAGCAACGGCAGGATGGTCCGGTCGAGGATGTCGGGCCGCTGCTCGCGCCAATCCTCCCAGGGGAAGAAGCGGTACCATGGCTCGAAGCCGGCGCCGGCGGCGTGCAACGCCTTGACGTTCTCCGGCATGCGGGTGAGCGCGAGATAGCCGATCGAGACCACGTGCGCGCCGGTGTCGCCCGCACGCGCGTGGCGGCCGCGGTCGCCGAAGGTGTAGAGCTGCTCCACGTAGCCGACCGCCAGTCCGGTCTGAGCCTCGACCCAGGCCCGCAACCCGATCTCGAAGGTGCGGTGCGCCAGCGGATCGAACGGCCCGAACGGAAGCCCCGCGCGCGTCCCGCCCACGTGCCTGTCGCCCGCGTGCGTCTCGCGCTCCCGCGTCCCGCCTCCCAGCGCCGTGCCTTTCGGCGGCGCGACTTTGCGCGCCTCGACGCTGCGCGCCTCGGTCTCGGCGCCCTCGCCGGCGATGAGAATGGCCGGCTCCTCGCTTTCCACGGCTACGATCGCGGCGGTGAGCCCGATCTCGATCGGCGTGCGCGGGGCGTCGGTCATGGCGGAATTGTACCATCCAACTCCGCCGTCATGCCCGCGAAAGCGGGCATCCGGTAACGCCGACGTCGCGAATTGCGAAACCGCGCCCCGCCGCGAACGGTTTACCGGATCAGCCGGCTTCGCGGATGATGACAGCGCGGATGAGGCGCCGAAGTACTGCTCCGCAGCGCGATCCGAATTCGCTACCGCTTTTCCATCACCGTGATCGGCTTGCCGCTCTCCACCACCATGACGGCGAGCACTTTGGCCGGCTCGGTCTGGCTGGCATTGGCCGAGACGGCGTGCAGCTGACCGGGCGCCTCGTGAAACGTCTCGCCCTTGCTCAATACGGTTTCCGGGCCCTGGTCGAGCTTGAGCTTGTAGCTTCCTTCCAGGACGTAGCCGAACACGTGATGCCCGGGATGGCGGTGCGGCGGCGAGGCGCCGCCGGGCGGGATGTCGAGCGTGATCACGACGACTTCGTGGCCGGGAAAGTCGGCCAGCGCCTGCCGCGACAGCGTGGTGACCTTGGTTCCCGACGTTTGTTGCTGCGCGCCGGCGGGCATGGCCGCACCGATCGTCACGAGCAGCGGCACAACGCAAAGCAAGGGGTGAACGCGGTTTCGCATGATCTGTCCTCCGGGTCTCCCCCGCGGAAAGGATTTTACGACGTCGGCACCACGAAGTCGCTCCCGCGGCGGCGCGGATGCGACGCCCGGAACCCTCGGGAGGACAGCACGCGTGGCCCCGGACGCTATTGACATGCGTTACCCGAATCACCTATCAGTGGAGCATCGTCGAAAGCTGCGCATCGCTCCCGGGGCGGGACACCGTCGCGGGATTTTTTGTGGGCGTGGGCGAACGGCGCGACCGCTGGCCGTGCGCCCGCGGTTATGCCCGCTCGGCGGCGCCGCGACGGTCGTGCTGAAATGGTCCGCGCCGCATGGTCCGCGCCGCATGGTCCGCGCCGTCATCGCGGGCGGTTGCCCAACGGCCGCCCGATAGCGCCTCCGCGATGGCAAGGCGCCTGTTATTTTCCTGTTGTTTACAATAGCGGCCGCCCGGAAGGCCGCGAGGGCGCGCGAAGTTGGGCCGCCGCCCAATGGATCGCAGCTGCCGGCACAAGGCCAAGAGAAATGACTGAACTATTCCAGGTCGAGCCGGAACGGCACGCCCTCGTAGGCCATCTCGCCCCGCCCGATCGCATCGATCGCCGCGACCATGCGGCCGTCGCGGCCGAGCAGGCGGTCGGCGAGCGACACGATGCGCGCATTGGGCGTCGCCGTCGGCGAGGCGCGGCGAAGTTCCTGCGCGAGCCCCCATTCGTCACGGCGCGGGTTGAGTGCGCAGGCCGCGACATAGGCGCCCGCGGTCGAGCGGCTGATGCCGGCGTAGCAGTGCACGACCATCGGCTTGGCGCGATCCCAGCCGTGCACGAAGTCGATGAGCCTGGTCACGTGGTCGTCGCAGGGAATGACGTAGCCGTCCATCGCCACGCAGATGTCGTCCATGCCCAGGACGAGGTGGTTGGCTTCGAGAATGGTCCTCGGCCGCTCGACGCGGTCGGTATGCTTGAGCAGCGTGACGACGTGCAACGCGCCGGTCGCTTCGACCGTCTCGTGGAGGCGTGCCAGGGAGCAGACGTGGATCATCGCTATCGAATCGGTTGTGTCCCGGAGCGGTTGTCTTGCCCCTTATATGGTGACGAATTGTGACACGAAAGCGTCGAAAAACTCAGCGACATTGTGCCGGTCACCGGCCGGCGAGCTTGCTGAAGCGTTCGAGGTAGCGTCGCTCCGCCACCTCCGCCGGCCAGGGCGCGAGATAGTCGCGCTCGATCACGGCGGAGAATTTGGGCGGGGAGCCGAAGAACCGGCGCGCCTCGCTCACGGAGAATCCGGCGAGCCGCGTCGCCTCGAGATAGGCGGCGCAGCGGTCCGACGCCTTGATCAGGGCGACGAGCTCGGCCGGCAGCACGGCGGGAAGGCCGAAGCGCAGGTGGATGGCCGCGAGGAGGCGCGCCTCGACCGCCTTGTAGGCATCGCCGATCACCGCCTTGAACGGCGAGATCATGTCGCCGATGACGTATTCCGGGGCGTCGTGCAGAAGCACGCCGAGGCGGCTTTCGCGGTCGAGCCGCGCGCGCTGGCGCGCGATGGTCTCGACCAGGAGGCAATGCTGGGCGACGGAGAAGATATGCGCGCCCTCGGTCTGGCCGTTCCAGCGCGCGACGCGCGCGAGCCCGTGGGCGATGTCCGCGACCTCGACGTCGAGCGGAGAAGGGTCGAGCAGGTCGAGCCTGCGCCCCGACAGCATGCGCTGCCAGGCGCGGAATTGCTCGGCACGCGCCGACGGTTTCGGCTTTGCGGGCATCAACGGCCCGCGAGCTTGGCGAGCGCGGCGTGCCGGTGACAACTCACGACGTGGTCATTGACCATGCCGGTCGCCTGCATGAAGGCATAGACGATGGTCGGTCCGACGAACTTGAAGCCGCGGCCCGCGAGCTCCTTCGAGATCGCCCGCGACAGCGCCGTTTCCGCCGGCACCTGCGAGGTGGAGCGGAAATGATTGACCTTCGGCTTGCCGCCGACGAAGTCCCAAAGGAGCCGCGAGAAGCCCGGGCCCTTCTCCATGACCTCGAGATAGCCGCGGGCCGACAGCACCGCGCCTTCGATCTTCATGCGATTGCGCACGATGCCGGCGTCCTGCATCAGCTTCTCGACCTTGCGCGGCGTGTAGCGCGCGATCTTCTCCGGCGCGAAGCCGTCGAAGGCGCGGCGGAAGTTCTCGCGCTTGCGCAGGATGGTGATCCAGGACAACCCGGCCTGGAAGCCGTCGAGAACGAGTTTTTCGAACAGCGCGCGGTCGTCGTATTCCGGCACGCCCCATTCCTCGTCGTGATACGCGACGTAGAGCGGGTCCTGCTTCGGCCAGGGACAGCGCTTGAGACCGTCGGGGTGGAGGAGGGGAGGACTCATTCCGCGGCCTTGGCCTCGCCCGGCCAGGGAAATTGCGCCCAGGCCGGTTTGACCAGCCGCATCTCGACCCCGCCGCTGGTGAGCGGCTGCCCAGCCGCGAGCGCGGCGGCGGCGCGGTCGAGCCGCAGCAGCGCGAGGCCGCGGCCCTGTGCCGAGGAGCCGAGCGTGCCGACGGCCTTCTCGCCGGCGCTCATCGGCGTGCCGGCCTCGGGGGCAAAGCCGTCGAAGGCGACCGGCACGACCCGCGTGCGCGCGGTGCCGCGGTGCTCGATGCGCGAGACCACCTCTTGACCCACGAAGCAGCCCTTGTCGAAGTCGACGCCGCCGAGCTGATCCATGTCGGTCTCGTGCGGGAACGCATCGCCGTAGCTGAAGTCGAGCCCGCCGCGCGGGACGCCGAGCGCGATGCGATGCGCCTCGTAAGCCGAAGGCTCGACCAGGGTCGCGCCGATATCGGCGGCGGCGTTGCCGGCAAGGTGCGGCGGCAGCATGCAGCGCAGCCCCAACCCCGGCAGGCGCGGGTCCGCGTAGCACAGGCCGTATTCGGTGGCAGCGCCGCCGTCCCAGATCGCGAGCACGCCGAGCGTCTCGGACAAATCCTCCGCGACCAGCCTGGCGCGCAGCTTGTAGAAATTGAGCCGCTGCACCAGCGTGGGCGCCAGCGCGCGCGGGCAGTCGAGGAAGAAGCCGCCGCCGTCGGCGGAAGGCGCCTCCGCCAGAAGGAAGTCGACGATGATCTTGCCCTGCGGGGTCAGCAGGGCGCCGAAGCCGGCCGCCGCCGGCGTCACCTTGCCGACGTCGATGGTCACCAGCCCGTTGAGGAATTTGCGCGCGTCGTCGCCGGCGACCTTGACGACGCCGCGGTCCGGAAGAAGCGCTGCCTTCATGGTCGGTGCTTGATCGCTGTTCGATCGGATACTCGATCGGTACTTGCCAGATGTCGCTAGTGTCCCAATTCCGAAGTTCGCATCGTTGTGCGGCGCGTTCGTTGGCGAACTTCGGAATCGAAGGACACTAACAACTTATTGATCCAGTGTGGCGGTTCAGAAGTCCGCATTTCGGACTTGCCGCGAATATTGATGCGGACTTCTGAACCGCCACACTGGTAAACGTAAGGCGCTCGCGCAACGGTCACAAGGGCGGCGGATTGGAATGTCCCAAAGTTATGACCTCGTTCTCAAGGGCGGCACCGTCGTCAATCACGACGGCGAGGGGATGCGCGACCTCGCCGTTGCCGGCGGCCGCATCGCCGCGATCGGAAGCCTTGCCGGGGCCTCGGCCGCTGCCGTGATCGACTGCCGCGGGCTGCACCTGCTGCCGGGCATCATCGACACCCAGGTGCATTTCCGAGAGCCCGGACTGACCCACAAGGAGGACCTCGCATCGGGCTCACTCGGCGCGGTCATGGGCGGGGTGACGGCAGTGTTCGAAATGCCCAACACCAACCCGACCACCACCAGCGCCGAGGCGCTCGCGGACAAGGTCAAGCGCGCCCACCATCGCATGCATTGCGATTTCGCGTTCTTCGTCGGCGGCACGCGCGAGAACACGCACGAGCTTCCCGCGCTCGAGCGTCTGCCGGGATGCGCGGGGGTTAAAGTGTTCATGGGCTCCTCCACCGGCTCGCTGCTGGTCGAGGACGACGCGGGCGTGCGCAATATCCTGAAGGTGATCAGGCGGCGCGCCTCGTTCCATAGCGAGGACGAATACCGACTCAATGAGCGCAAGCACCTGCGCGTTCCCGGCGACCCGCGCTCGCATCCGCTCTGGCGCGACGAGATTGCGGCGCTCGCGTGCACGCAGCGGCTCGTTCGCCTCGCGCGCGAGACCGGCAAGCGCGTGCACGTGCTGCACGTCACCACCGCGCAGGAGATGGAGTTTCTCGCCGACCACAAGGATGTCGCCTCGGTCGAGGCGACGCCGCATCATCTCACGCTCGAGGCGCCGGAATGCTACCAGCGCCTGGGCGCATTGGCGCAGATGAATCCGCCGGTGCGGGGAAGCGCGCACCGCGCGGCCATCTGGCGCGGGCTCGCACAGGGCGTCGTCGATGTGCTCGGCTCCGACCATGCGCCGCATACGCGCGAGGAGAAGTCCAAGCCCTATCCTGAAACGCCGTCCGGCATGACCGGGGTGCAGACGCTCGTGCCGATCATGCTCGACCACGTCAATGCCGGACGGTTGTCGCTGCTGCGCTTCGTCGATCTCACCAGCGCCGGGCCGGCGCGGCTGTTCGGGATCGCGCGCAAGGGCCGCATCGCCGTCGGCTACGACGCCGATCTCACGCTGGTCGACCTCAAGCGGCGCGAGACGATCACCAACGAGTGGATCAGGTCGCGCGCCGCCTGGACGCCCTATGATGGCGTGACCGTCGCCGGCTGGCCGGTCGGAACCTTCGTGCGCGGACATCGCGTCATGTGGGAGGGCGAGCTCGCGGCCGGCGCGCGCGGGCAAGCGGTGCAATTCGGGGAGACGCTGGCAAGCGGTGAAGGCGACGCCTGCCACGAATGATCCGCGCGCGGCTCAAGCTGGTGCGGCGCACTGCCCGCGGCAAAATCGCCTGTCATCCCAGCGAAAGCGGCGATCCATGTTCCTGGGATCGCAAGTCGGGCACCATGGGTCCTCGCTGGCGCGGGGACGACAGCGCAGAAACAGCCTCAATCGCCGGTGACGAAGAAATGCCAGGTTCCGTCGGGTCCGATGCCCAGGCGGTAGAAGGCGTAGACGCCGAACGCCAGCATGTCCTTATAGTCGGCGCCGGTGACGATGCGGAACAGCTCCACCTTCTGCTGCGGCGTCAGCGCCGCCAGCGACATGCGCACGAAATAGGGCCAGACATACATTTCCTGCGGCGTGCCCTCGTCGACGTGCATGAAACCGCTTTCGAGGATCAGGGTGAGGATGGAGAGCACCTCGACGCCGTCGGAATCGGGATAGTTCGCCTTCCAGAAGGCGATCGGGTCCTTTTCGTCGGTGAACGAGAAGACCGGCATCGCCTCGTTCACCAGCGCCGCGAGCTGCTGCAGATCGCCGCTGCGGGCCGCGGCCAGAATGCGTTCGCGGGTGCGCGCCACCGGCGCCGGCAGGCGCGACAGATCGGTGATGATTTCGGGAACGGCGGACGAGGGCGCCACGGGGAGCAGGTGACCGGCCGGCTTGCCCTTGTCGCCGGCCGCGGCGGCGCTCTGCGGCTCGCCCGGCGAAGGCGGGGATGCTGCAGGCGGCTTCGTCGCCTGGCCGCGGGTGTCGGTCTGGGCAAGCGCGGCGCCGCTCGCGGCGAAGGCCAGCACCGACAGGCTCAAGCAGATGCGCAGCAGCATGGGTCGGCCGCCGATTGAGAACCGCGGCAGTCTAGCAGAATGGCTGAATCGGTGGCGAGCGGTCGCGAGCGCTTCGCAACGTCCGGCTACGGGACGGCTTCGTGGCTATTGTCTGGCGGCGGCGAGAGAGAATTCGCCGTTGCGGATGCGCACGGCAAGGCCCTCGGCGAAACGCGCAGCCGCTTCCTCGCCATAGGTCGACACGAACTCGGCGAAGGCCGCGAACAGACAGGCCTGGGCCAGGCAATCTCCGTCGATACCGTCGATGCGGGCCTCGACCCACGCTTCGTGCAGGTAGCCGAGGGCAGCCCGTTTCTGTTCATGATCCGGAGCCTGCTCCGGAGCCTCGATGACTTGGGTCATGCCGGTGTCAATTTGCGGGCTGCGTTGCTGCGGCCGTTGCGATGCCGAGCACGTTAGCATGCGACTCACGTCCGCCTAGAGCGCACCTTTGGGAACGGTTAATACGCGCTCGCGCCAGCGCCGATGCGGGTGCGCGTCGGCGCCGCTGGCGCGCAAGCCCGTCCTGATCGGCCGCGAGGGATCGACGACGGCGGAGCCGGAACTCGCCTATGCGCGGCGATCGCGCCTCGCGCGGCGAGGGGGGCGGCGAGGGCCTGAACGATCCTGCGATGCCGTCCGCCACGCCGCAGCCCGATTGCGGCCGGTACCGCGGGTAAAGCACGGGAACTTTCGCGGCCTGCGCGTGCCAAGATTTTTCCTTATTTTTCAATATACTTAAGTTTGATCGACGGGGATCATTCCCGCTGCGTCCGACCTGGACGGTGCACGACGGAATTTCTGCTGTCGCCCCGAGGGGATGGGGCCGGCCAGGTCCAAGAGACGAAGCGCGCCCGTGGCTTCGAACGGGTGGCGGCGGGGTGCGTAGGGGCGTTCTCATATGGTGGCAGCTCGAGCCCTTGCGGTGAGCGCTGGAAACGCCGCGGCCATGCCGGCGCAGCGGCAATTCGCGCCGCCGCAACGGCCGCCGATGCGCGCGCACCGGCCGTCGCCGCAAGCGCGCCGCTCCGCCACGGCATCCGATCGGCCATCCGAGCGCGGGCACGTATCGTGGTTCGGCCTGGGCGCGGCTTTCGGGCTCAAGCTCATCATCACCGCCGTGGCGGGGGCGATGGTCACGGTCCTGCTGTGGCCGGAGAGCCGGGAACCCGCGGTCCCGTCGCAACCCGACCGTCAGGAGACGGCGGCCGACGCCCATCGCGCCGAGACCATCGTGTATCGCCGGATGCCGCAAGGACACTCGGGGCCCGCCTGGGAGACGCAGTCCGTCGAAACCTGGTCCGACCAGCCGCCGCCGTCGAACTATCCGCGTCGCGTCAAGACGGTGAAGTTCACTCCTCCAGGCCAGGAGGCTACCGCCGCGATCCCGCCCACGGCGTCGCTGCCGCGCAGCGCGGCGTTTCCGTCGATCCGGCCCGCCTTGGTCAAGAGCTGGCGCTACCAGCTGCAGAACGTCAATCCCGACGAGATCGCCAAGTCGCCGTCCGATCTCGTCGTGATCGACTACAGCGGCGAGGATGGACCGTTCTCCAAGGCCCAAGTCGAGCGCATGCAGCAAAAGCCCGACGGCTCTCGCCGCATCGTCCTGTCCTACATGAGCATCGGCGAGGCCGAGAGCTACCGCTGGTACTGGCCGCAGCGCTCGTCGTCCTGGCTCGGCCCCGAAAATGCCAAGTGGAAGGGAAACTACGGCGTGCGTTTCTGGGATCCGGCCTGGCAGGAGATCATCTTCGACTATACCAACCGCATCCTCGCCGCCGGCTTCGATGGCGTCTATCTCGACAAGGTGGACGAGTTCGAGGAGATGGGCCATCGCGACGAGATGGTGGAGTTCGTCTCCCGCATCGCGGCGCGGGCCAAGTCGCAGCGTCCCGATTTCCTGGTGATCTCGCAAAATGGCGACGGGCTTCTCGCGGACACCAAGTTCCGTCGCGCGCTCGACGGCTTCGCGCGCGAAGACCTGTTGTACGGGGAAGATTCCGACGGCAAGCGCAACAGCAGATCCAGCATCCGCGAAAGCGTCAAACGCCTGAAAATGGTCGCGGCCGAAGGAAAGCCGGTCCTGGTGGTGGAATATCCGCGCAACGACAATCAGGCACGGACCGCACGGCGCGAAATCTCCGCGGCTGGCTTCGTCGGGCTCATCGCACGGCGCGCGCTCGACGCGCCGTGATCTGTTCGCGGCGCGGCTCGAGCGATTTCCGTTCCGTTGGAATCGAAAATCGTTCTCGATACCCTGCGTTTGACGCGTTTTCTGCGGCGAACCGGTTCCCACTTCGCCGGAAAACGCTGTAACCCGAATTCAGTTGGCATAGCGCGCGGTCATCTCGCGGGCGATCTTCGAGCCTTCCTCGAGGTAGCGGCGAATGACCAGGTCGGCCGCCGGCGTGCAGGTGCGGTAGCTCTGCTGGTAGCCGCGATAGCCGCGGTTGAAGCTGGCGATCATGCGGGCGCGACGCTCCCCGCTCGGAGCCTCGGCGTCGACGAGCGCCTGCATCTCGTTGCGCCATTTCTGGCCTTCGTTGGCGCCGCAGATGTTGCGCAGGTAATGCAGCGCGCCGAGGATCTCGGCGAGACGCTGGAGACTGCCGTCGAAGGGCGCGGCGACTTCGGCGCGCGCGGGCGCGGCGGCCGCAAGCATGGCGGCGAGCGAGGCGGCTATCAGGAGGTGTCGCAACATGAGATGAACTATCCGCGCCAACGAACCGCGGCGCGGCCGATGGTGATGTCGCCGCAATTGTCGCGGCCCAACCGGACGGAAAAAAGGCACGTTCCGTCGGCGCCGCGGCTGCCCAAGGGCATCACCCGGCCTCCTTCAAACGGTCGACGGCCGCCGCGACGATCTCGGCGAGGCCGGGCGTGGTCGGCAGGCCCGCCAGCTCGGAGGGGTCGAGCCAGCGCGCCTCGCTGAGCTCTTCGTTGAGCACGGGTTCGCCCGCCTGCCAGCGCGCGGCGAAGCACAGGATGACGAAGTGCCGCTCCACGCAGTCATCCGCATCGCGGACGATGGTTTCGCGAAAGCCGGCGAGGGCGACCGGCTCGATCGCCATGCCGGTCTCCTCGCGCACCTCGCGCGCGACCGCCTCGGCGAGCGTCTCGCCGGTCTCGACGACGCCTCCGGGCAGCGTGAACAGGCCGTGCGCCGGCGGCCGCGCGCGCCGCACCACGAGAATCCTGCCGTCGCGCACGATCGCAGCGCTGGCGGCGAGAAAGGGGCGCTGGGGGTAGGATCTGGTGTCCGGCATGGCGGCGGCGCTCCGAAAGCACTATCCCACAGCGTTCATCAGGTGGCGCCGTTGTCCGCCGGCCGTGTCCGGTATCGTTATAGCGTTTTCCGGCGAAGGGGAACCGATTCGCCGCCGAAGGGAGAGTCCGGCATGTGCGGACGCTACATGGTGCTGTCCTCGCCGGAAGCGATCAGGCGCCTGTTCGGCTATCCGGAGCAGCCGAACTTTCCGCCGCGCTACAACGTGGCGCCGACGCAGCCGGTAGCGATCGTGCGCCTCGCGGAGGGCCGGCGGCAGTTTGCGCTGGTGCGCTGGGGCCTGATCCCGCCCTGGGTCAAGGATCCGCGCAAGTTCACGCTGCTCATCAATGCGCGCGCCGAATCGGTCAACGACAAGCCCGCGTTCCGCAACGCCATGCGCCGGCGCCGCTGCCTCGTGCCCGCCGACGGCTTCTACGATTGGACGGACGACGGCCGGCGCCGACGTCCTTATTGCGTGCGCCCGAAGGACCGCGGGCCGATCGCCTTTGCCGGCCTGTGGGAGACCTGGATGGGACCGAACGGCGAGGAGATGGAGACCGTCGTCATCGTTACCACCGCCGCCACCCGCGAGCTCGCCCATCTGCACGGCCGCATGCCGGTGATCGTTCCGCCGGAGGCGTTCGAGGCGTGGCTCGACTGCGGCAGGTTCGATGCCGAAACCGCGACCGCGCTGCTCGCGCCCCCGCGCGACGGCCTGCTCGAAGCCTACGAGGTTTCGCCCGCGGTCAATCGCGCTGACAACGATGGACCTGAGTTGGTCGCGCCGATCTCAGGTCAACCGTCGCCGACCACGGAAGTCGCGGCCAGCGTACCGCCCAAGCGTGTGAAGAAGCCAAAAACCGACGAGCGCCAGTCCTCGCTGTTTTAGAGCAAAACTCGTGATGGATTGACGACGGCGGTGCTACGATCTCCATGCGCTCCCTCTCCCCACGGGAGGGGGAGCAGGCCGAACTCGCGGTTCTGGCGCGGGCCTCGATCAGCGGCGCGCGCAGCGAGCGCTACAGCACCTTGCCCGGATTGAGGATGGCCTTGGGATCGAGCGTGCGCTTGAGCGTGCGCATCAGCTCCAACGCGACCGGGTCCTTCACCTTCGGCAGGAGATCGCGCTTGATCACGCCGATGCCGTGCTCGGCGGAGATCGAGCCCCCGTGCTTCGCCACCACGGCGAAGACGGCGGCGTTGACCTCGTTCCAGCGCGCGAGGAACTCGGCCTTGTCCGCGCCCACGGGCTGCGTGACGTTGTAGTGGATGTTGCCGTCGCCGAGATGTCCGAACGGAAGCGGGCGGCTCCCGGGGATCAGCTTGGTGACGGCGGCGCTGGCCTCCGCGATGAAGGCCGGCACCGCCGCGACCGGGACCGAGATGTCGTGTTTGATCGAGCCGCCTTCCTGGCGCTGCACCTCGCCGAACATCTCGCGGATGCGCCAGAACATCTTGGCCTGGTCGAGGCTCTCCGCGATGGTGGCGTCGCGAACGAGGCCGCGCTCCAGACCCTCGGCCAGGATTTCTTCCAGCACCGCGCGCAAGCCGGAGCGGGCCTGGGACGAGAGCTCGATCAGCACGTACCAGGGGTGCACGTCGGGCAGCGGATCGCGGCAGCCCGAGCCGTACCGAAGCACCAGCTCGACCCCCATCCGCAGCATCAGCTCGAAGCTGGTCACGCCGCCGGCGGTGCGCTCGGTGGCGAGCCCGAGCAGGTCGAGCGCCGCCTGCGGCGACGGCACGCCGAGAAAGGCGGTCTCGATCGACCGCGGCCGCGGCACCAGCCGCAGCACCGCCGCGGTGATGACGCCGAGCGTGCCCTCGGCGCCGATGAAGAGATCCTTGAGATCGTAGCCGGTATTGTCCTTCTTGAGCTTGTTGAGGTTGTTGAGCACGCGTCCGTCGGCGAGCACGACCTCGATGCCGAGCGCGTGCGAGCGCGCGATGCCGTAGGCGAGCGCGGCGGTACCCCCGGCATTGGTCGAGAGATTGCCGCCGATGGTGCAGGTCCCTTCCGACGGCAGGAGTTGCGGATAGAGCCGGTCCACGCCTGCGGCCGCCTCGCGCGCGCGCAACAGCGTCACACCGGCCTCGCAAGTCATCGTGTTGGACACGGGATCGACCTCGCGCACGCGGTCGAGGCGGTTGAGCGAGAGCACGATCTCGCCGTGCTGCGGCGTCTGCCCGCCGACCAGGCCGGTATTGCCGCCCTGCGGCACGATCGCGGTCGCGGTGTCGTTCGCGAGCGTGAGGATGTCGGCGACCTCCGCGACCGAGCCCGGCCGCAGCACCACCGGGGTGTGGCCGCGAAACATGTCCCGCATCTCGATGAGATAGGGGGCCTGCGCCTGCGGATCGGTGATCGCGTGCTTCTCCCCCACGATCGCGATGAAGCGGGCGAGCAGATCGCTGGAGAGGAGCTTGGCGGGGGTCTCGACGATATTCATCACTCGGTGCTCGTTGACGTTTGTGTCGTGCGACTATAGCGCGCCGGTGGGGCGATTTCCTACGTCATGAGCGTGGCGCCGCGGCGCGTGCGAGCCGGTCGTTGATTGCTTCGCCCAGGCCCTCGTGCGGCACCGGCATCACCGCGATGGTCGCCGCGCCGCAGGCATCGAGGACGCGCAGATGCGAGAACAGGTTGGCCGCGGCTTCGATGAGGTCGCCGCGCGGCGACAGGTTCAGCGCCAAGGCCGCGCGCTCGGCGCCGCGGACGGCCAGCGGGCCGAAGGCGAGCAGCGCCTCGTCCGCTTGCACGGCTTGCGCATTGAGCCGCAGGCGCGCCCGCGGGGCGTAGTGCGAGGCGAGCTGTCCCGGCGCGACCGGCACGTCGTCGGCGTCCGCCGGCGGGAGGGCCATCGGAGGCGGCTGGGCGAGGGCGACCACCTGCTCGATGTCCGCGCGCGGGAGCGCGCCGGGGCGCAGCAATACCGCGCCATCGAGGCAGGCGACGATGGTCGATTCGAGTCCCATCGGTGTCGGCCCGCCGTCGACGACGAGCTCGATGCGCCCGCGCAGATCGGCGAGTACGTGGTGTGCGGTCGTGGGCGACACGTGTCCGGAGCGGTTGGCCGACGGCGCCACTACGGGACGACCGAATGCGGCCAGAATGTCGTGCGCGACCGGGTGGCCGGGCACGCGCACGGCAATGGTATCGAGGCCGGCGGTGGCAAGCGCGGCGACCGGACAATCCGCGCGCTTGGGCAGCACCAGCGTCAATGGCCCCGGCCAGAACGCCGCCGCCAGCCGTTGCGCGGCAGGATCGAAGCGCGCGAGCGCCAACGCCGCGCCGGCATCGGCAACATGGGCAATGAGCGGATTGAACGAGGGGCGGCCCTTGGCGTCATAGAGCCGCGCGACCGCTTCGCCGTTGGTGGCGTCGGCGCCAAGCCCATAGACCGTCTCGGTCGGAAAAGCGACGAGGCCGCCCGCGGCCAGCACGCGCGCGGCAAGGTCGGCGGCCGCCGCGCCGCTCGCGCCCGCGCCGTCCTTGGTCGCGTGCGCCTTGATCACTCGGGTTGCCGGCGGCGCGCTCATTTGGATGCCCCTGCTTGCGGCGTCTGGGGGAGGCGGTTATAAGACCGGCCTTGCGGCGGAGTGTAGCGCAGTCTGGTAGCGCACCTCGTTCGGGACGAGGGGGTCGCAGGTTCAAATCCTGCCACTCCGACCAAGAATTCCCCCGTAAATCAAGCGTTTCCGAAACCAGGGCAGAAGCGCTGCGTGGGCACTGGGACAGTTATTGGGACAGAAAACGTGACTCGCGACCTTCGGGCGCCTCGTGGATTGGCTCGACCCTGAAATCTGGAAGGTACCGGCCGCGCTCGCCGAGCACTGGCAGAAGATCGCGGCGGCGACCGTGGTCATTGTCGGTGCGCTCGGCACCTTGCTGAAATGGGGTTAGGCACCGATTAGATGGCTCTCGGCAAGGTTTCGAGCCGCGGTGAAATCTAAGCCTTCATCCCCGGAAGAGCGCCCATTGCGCTTTGTCCTCAATGACCAGCAATCCTTCTGGGGACAAGCGCGCAGTGGCGATCAAGCAGGAACCCAGGTGACTGGACACTGGAACGTGACCAACGTTTCCGATCGAGACATTGTCATTTTGGGGGCACGATTAGCAAATCACGCGGCGCACATGACCGTCGTCCTTACCGAGGGTCCCGCTGACCGTTTTGGGCGTCGTACATTCGACTCCCGAAATTCCATCCGAGCAAATCGAATGTCGCAGGTGACCGCGAATTTGTTTTTCTTTCCGGCCATCTGTGATGGATATGATCCATTGATTGCCGACGTAGTCTTCACCGACAACTACGAGAGCGAGCACATCGTAAGACAGGCTCGGTTTCGGCCGATCAAGCCTGCTCCATCGACGAAAAAAAAGTCGACAATAAGCCTGTGGACCTCCCGGCGAGCGTTCTCGATATGCAAGTCGGCGAATCCGGCCCATTTTTCCAAACGAGAGGAAGCGGCCTGCACGACATAAAGCGGACGTTTAAAATCAAGCTGTCAAATGTTCACCCGGCAAATACCGCAACCAATTGCAAAGTCCATGTCACGAAGATCGAACCGCAGACAGAATTCGAAGGGCCATGGTCGCTGACGCAAGGCTTGACGCTGGCAGCCGGCGACTATGAGTTTATTCCCTTGGCGACTTTTGGCGAAGCCAGAAACCCAGGATCGTATAATTGCGCGGACACCTTCTTCACAGTGCACGTCGAAGGTACTTGTCCGTTGTTGGACGCCGACAAGGAGTATTTTCTCACAGTGCGAGCCACTGCTGTAGACACTCCCCTGTGCGAAATTCGGTGCAAATTGTGGGTCGGGAGTGAGGGGAGATTTCACATTGAGCAAACGCACTGACGCGACATCCCCGTTCAGGCTCAGTTCGAGGATATGGAGTCTGTCGTGCCGCAGCTCTGCGGCAAGGCTCGGGGTGTTGCGGGCACGGATTATGCCACTCGGTTCCGGAAAGAAGGTCCCGGTCCCTGGGACACTTACGCGAAGCCGAATTTTTTCGACAATTGCTGGTATGAAATGTCGAAGTTCCGACGGCTCTATCCTGAATACAAGGATATGTCAGACAGGGAACTGTCGCGGAAGCTTTATGCTGACCACGGCGTGCCGATCCGCGACCTTCCGAACCCATGGGTGACGTTAGGGACGTGGGCAACTATCGCATTCGGCATTCCACTGGTGGTGTTAATTCTCGGAGCATCCTTAGTGTGGGCTTTCTCGGGGTTCTCTGCCAAACAGCCCTGAATAATGTCCTCGCTCATCCTCAAACGCGCCTCCCCTGTGTGTGCCCCTTCCTGCGCGTCGCCTGAAAATCGCGGCGCGCTCTGTGGTCGTCGAAGCCATGTGGTTGCCGCCGAAAAAGAACGAGGCCGCGAACTGAGGCGGCCTAGCCGCGCTTGAGAGTTACATCTGGCGTTTTGTTCATTCCTGGCAGTTTTGGTGCTCCGCCGGTCACCTGTTTCAGTTCATCTTCCGTTATCTCGATGAACCCTTTGTTGCCGGTCTTGATCAAGGGATTAGTACGCTGTTGCTGTTGCATAGGAACCTTCTGCTTCAGTTCGCTACATCCCGATCAAGACTGCAATTATCGCGACCGGAGTACGGCCGCCGCCGAACTGGATGCCGGTATTAGGAAGGTCGGCATGCACGGCCTCGTGCTGGAGGGCCGTATCTCCTCCGACGACCTGATCCAGTTCGGCCTCAGCCAGTTCACAATCAATGTTGGTTGTCATCACACGCTCCATTTTCGCTTGAGAAGATGCGGCCTAGAAGGCCTTCAAAATCGTGCTGGCGACGCTGCTAGCGGCTTTAGCAACGGCCTCGAGGCGGACTGCGACGGCCTCAAGCACGTTGTCCGTGCCGCCACAAACGTCAAGGAGTTCAGCGTCAGTCAGTTCACGGTTGTTGGTGGTGGTGGGCGGGGTCATCACACAGGCTCCATTTGGTTTGAGAGGATGCGCGATCAGGTATAGGCGCGAACGGCCTCGGCGCTGTGACGGCCATCACGGATTTGCGGGTTTTCAATTCCGAGGACCGGCGCACGGCCGTGAGGCGGGTTTTCGGTGCTGGCCGCTCCCAGCAGCCCCCTCCCCCTGAAAACGCCATGGGCGGGCCCTGGCGCGGGCGTGGGGGCGCGATAGGATCGACAGATGCGGGCACCCAAGAAGAAGGCGGCAGGCAACAAGTTGCGGTCGTGGCGGCCGACGATCCTGCGCCAGTGTCTCGGCACGATCGAGGCTCCTGACGCGAAGACCGCAGAGGCGATAGCGGTCAAGCAATTTAGGCTCGAAGGTCAGCGACGGCGGCGGCTGATCGTGCGGCCGGACGACGACTGAGCCCGAGACGATAGGCATGATGATCGAAGTCGGGCGGATGCGGATCACTGAGGCGGGGCGGCGGGTATCGGCGGGAATGAGGCCTCGATGAACTTGGCAGGGTCATTCTCACCAAGAGCGACCTTGCCGCGCTGCCGCAAACGGAGCGCTCGCTGCTTCTATTGTTGGGACATGCCAGCAACGAAATTAACGTGCTGTCGAAACTGATCCTGGTGGTGACGAGGAAGGATGCGCCGCCATCCCGCCTGCGGTCAGGGGGACCGAGTCGAGTCACCAACTGTTTGAGTTGGATGACGGGGGCCAGATGATCCGACGAACGTTCAACTCGACGGGGCCTAGCTGGAGGGTTAGATTATGCGTCGGGGCCTAGCTGGAGGGTTAGATCATGCGTCGCATTATCGCTGCTTTTGTTCTCGTTCTCGCATCCGCTGCGGCTGCTTCAGCGCAAGGCTTGTTCCCCTCGGTGTGGCAGACTCAAAGGGGCGGTGTACTGAAGGTGTTGTCGGTTGATGCTGCTGGACATTTCAGCGGAGTTTTCATCAGCAGTCCGGCAGGTCCCTGTCCGGGAGTTCCTTATAATCTGGTAGGAAGCGTTCGAGGTCCTCGAGTGTTCTTCCAGACGTCGAGGAACTGGACATCGGATTGCAACGTGACCACTAACTGGTCTGGACGCTTTGTCAGTCCGACGACCGTGGTCGCAAGGGGGAGCGCTACGATTGCCGGCCGCAGGGTACGAGGGACAGAGGTTTTTCAGCGCATGTGAATCCGGCCGGAAGCCCCGCAACCCCGTCGCGTTGTTTCTCCCGGCCAGGGTTGCGGGCATCGAAAGAGAACGCCCCGGCCATTTAGGGACAGGCGGCCGGGGCGCTAGTTGTTTCCGAAAATGGTGTCGGACGGGTGCCGACCACGGCAGGTTTACCCCGTGACGGCTAAGTAGGCTGTAGGCGCGACAACTCGCGCCAACGTCAAACAACAACGCAAGGGTTTATCTCTTTCTGCGAAAGAGGGTGCCGGGGTCTTCGGCCCAAGATCAGGATCGAAAAGAGGACCCATTCAGAAATTGCGAAACGAGGGGCGTTGGCGGCCAATCGCGTATTGGCATGCGATATGATCGCTCGGCTCGTCGCCGCGCACAATGCCGCGAATGGAATGTTACCGCCGCGCCATGATCGGCGAGCGGACGTTCGAGGGGCACTGGGAGAATCTCACCCAAGCCAACAAGCTGTCTCGCTCCTACGCCGTATTGCTCGACGCGCTCAACCGTCACCGCGGTAAGGACCAGCAGAAGGTCACCGTGGAACACGTCCACGTGCATTCCGGCGGCCAGGCGGTGGTCGGTATGGTTGAGGCCCCGGGGGGAGGGGCGCGTGAGCGACCGGCGCCCACCCCTCAATTCAGAACAATTCAGGTCTGCCCCAAGGACCAGCCGACCGCTCTGCGGCAGGCTGAGCGTGCTCTTTAAGCTAGGGAAAAAAGAGAGGGGCGCATCATGAACGAGAAAGCGGAAGAACGACGACAGGATCGGAGTTCGGACATCGTGTGGGTCGCGTTTTATTCGAGCCTCGGTCTCCTGGTCATGCTTCTGTGGGTGTATGTTCCGGCCTAAAGCCAAGGCGGCATCCGACTGCGAGCGGGCTAGGGAACGCCACCGGACGCGGGAGGAAGGAACCCCCAATGTTCGACATGAGGCGGCGCGAGTTCATCACCCTTCTCGGCGGCGCGGTGCTGGCAGGGAGTGGGGCGATGCGGGCCGCCGCTGCGCCGGCGGCGCGGCCGGCGCGCATCGGTTTTATCAGTGGCCTTGATCAGGCAGCGGCCGCGGATTTCGTCGTCGCGCTCCGCGACGGCCTCACGGCGCACGGCTATGGCCAGCCCGCTGCGCTGGAGCTCGATCTTCTGTTCGCCGATTACGCCCCGGAGCGCATTCCCGCGTTGCTTGAGGAGTTGGAGCGCAGGAAAGTCGATGTGATCGTCACCCACGCCGGGGCAACGGGGAGCGTGGTTAAAGGCCGTCGCACGATTCCCGCCGTCTACGAGTTCAGCGCCGACCCGGTCACCCTGGGCATTGCCGCCGATTTGGCGCACCCGCTATTCAATGCGACCGGCATCAGCCTCATGGCCCCGGAGATGAATGGCAAGCGGCTCGAGCTCCTGCACGAGATCGCGCCTGACATCCGACGCGTCGCCGTCCTCGCCAACGCCTTGCATCCCGGCGAACAGCTGGAACGAGAGGTCGCCGAGAGCCAAGCACGGCAGCTCGGGATCGAAATTTCCTATTTTCCGACGCGCAACCGCGCTGAGCTCGACCGTGCCCTCGAGGGCGTCACAGCGGGGGCGCCGCAGGCGCTGGTGCTGTTCTCAGACGCGTTTGTGGTGGAGAACCGGCAACATATCCTCGATTTCGCCATGCGCCTTCGCCTACCCGTGGTCTCGGGTTGGGCAGTGATGGCGGAGAGTGGCGCGCTCTGCACCTATGGTCCGCGACTCTTCGAATCCTACCGCCGCACCGCTTACTTCGTTGACCGCATTCTCAAGGGCGCCAAGCCGGCCGAGCTGCCGATCGAGCGGCCGACCGTGCTCGAGCTTGTGGTTAACCTGAAGAGCGCCAAGACACTTGGCATCACAATTCCGCCCATAGTTCTCGCCCGCGCCGATAAGGTGATCGAGTGAGGCGCCGCGAGTTCATATCGCTTTTCGGCGGCGCGGCGGCCGGATGGCCGCTCGTGGCGCGCGCGCAGCAGATCGAACGGATCCGCCGCGTCGGCGTGCTTGTGCCGCTCGCTGCGGATGACCCGGAAGCGCAAGGCCGTGTCGCCGCGATCGAGCAGGGCCTGAAGCAATCGGGTTGGAACATCGGTCAGAACCTCGAGATCGATTACCGCTTCGGCGGCGGAAATCCCGACAGGATGCGCAGCTCCGCAGCGGAATTGGTCGCGCTCGCCCCCGACGTCATCCTTGCCAGCACGGCACTGACATTGTCGCCGCTTCAGCGGGCGACTCGTACCATCCCGATTGTCTTCGTCCAAATTTACGATCCGGTCGCTGTTGGCTTTGTCGCCAACCTGACGCGGCCGGACAGCAACATCACCGGATTTACGCTGGGCGAATTCTCTTTGGGCGGCAAGATGCTTGAACTGCTCAAAAAGCTTGCTCCCCAGATCGATCATGCAGCGATCATGCTGAATCCAAATCAACCTCCGCATGTCTCGATGTTGCATGCGATCGAGGCCGTCGCGCCAGCGCTCGGGATGCGTTCGACCGCTGTACCCGCGCGCGAGGCTGGAGATATCGACTCCGCGATCGAAACAGCTGCGCGCGAGCGCAATGGGGGCTTGGTCGTGCTGCCGAATCCCGTGTATGTCGCGCATCGCGAGGAGGTTGCCGCCCTTGCCGCCCGCTACGGCGTTCCCGCGGTCTACGGGATGCAGGAGTTCGCCGGGAGCGGCGGCCTCATCTCGTACGGTATCGATGCCACCGACCAAGACCGCCAAGGCGCTCGGCCTGATCGTGCCGGCGACGCTGCTCGCGCTCGCCGACGAAGTGATCGAATGAGCGGCAGAGCTCGAGGCGAGCAGCCCGATCAGCATCGCCGCGTGCAAGCTCGATCGGCTTTCTCCGAAGCGCACGATTCCCGATAGGGCTTCCGATAGGAGGCGGACATGCAGGGGATTGAAAGGGACGACTCAGAAATGGCTTATCGGCGCGGCTATGAACATGGGGTGATCGAGATGTTCCACGCGGTAGAGCGATTTCTCGACCCCGCTACGCGGGAAGGCCTGCGCGCCTGGATTGAAAAGGACGTTGACGGATGGCGCACGAAGGCGATGCTGGGTTATCCGCCGATTTGGCGGTTGCGCATGTTAGGCAATCCAACGCGGCGCTGACCGCCGCAGCTCGCCGGAGGGCGGCGTATCGCCTTTGTCAGGAGGCACGACAGGGCAAACATAGGCGGACTGCCGTAACAATCCAGTTGCCATCGTATGATCACCACCACCTGCCCCTCCGTGAAACGCACTTTGCGCATTGCTCCGTCGGGAGCCAGTCTCTCACGTAATTAATGGTCCGAAATCCCTCGAGCAGGTCACCTAGAAACCCGCCATCAGCCTGGTGATCACAGTCGCGTCCTCGCCGGCCTCGCCAGCTATGCCGCGCACGCGCGAGCTAATGCGAGGGTGTGTTCACTGGGGAAAGAGGATGACATGGCTTCCAGCCGCGTCTGTCTGCCACCATCTTCATTGACAAACGAGAGTTCCCAATGTGTTTGTGGGGCGTTAGTCAAAGCAATTCTGACCGTGCTCTGCTCGTGCAAATCGACCAGCGACAACTGACCCTGTTGCCGAGCGAGATGCTCATATGTGCAGGACGCAAGGTGCTGGTAGTTGCCGTCGAGATGGTCAACTACTATGGGATTTTGAAAAAGGAGCTCAACAGACCCGGCACAGCCGACGAGGCTCATCATGGATATCAGCAACGCTATAAAAGCCGGCTTCATGATTCCCTATCGCACTGAAACCTCGGAACTGCCTTCACGGGTCTTGTGCAGCACGCACGATCCCCGCGGAGGTCGTGCTGCTATTCGGCTCTGTCTCTCTGGAGTGTATTTCGGCGCCTAAAGGTCAAGACATGGTTAACGACCTGCTTGGAAATTGATCGTTCATGCGAGCAAAGCATTTGCTGCCAAGGCGCGAGCGCCAGGAGGCGCCTTGCCGTTGTTCATGATCGCGGCAAGCGTCCCCGGGGAGACATCTAGCCAGAGACGAGCGGAGACGGCGGCGTCACCAGGCACGATTAGTCTAGTACCGGGGACTGGGAAGGCGACTCCGGCGGTGAGGTAGCAACCTACCCGCATCCGGCTTGCTCGGCCCATCTGCCTCTGTTCCGCCGTATCCCCGATGCAAGGCTATGCCTCCAGTTATCCTGAGGGGGGAACGATGTATCGAGCATTGGGGGCTGCAGCCTTACTGTCCATTGCCATTGCCGCGCCGGCGCACGAGGCGGCCGCACAGGATCCGGTGGGCGGCGCCATCCTCGGCGGTGCGGCCGGGGCAATCTTAGGCGGAGCATTGGGCGGCGGGCGCGGGGCCGCAGTCGGCGCGATCGTCGGCGGGGTCACTGGTGCTACCATTGCTGCGCAGGGCCAACCGCGGCCGGGCGGCTACCGTTACTACCAGAATGGTTGCTATCAGCAGCGTGGAGACGGAGCGTGGGTCGTGGTTGCGCCACGGTATTGCGCGACGGCGGCTGCGGCCCCGGTCGAGGTTGCTCCGCCGCCGCCACCTCGGATAGTACGCGACGAATTGGGTGATCGCATGTTGCTACTCCGCGAGGGCTGCGAGGACGGCGACCGTCGCGCTTGCGTGCGGCTTGGCATCATCATCGGCGAAAACCGGGAGCGCCGTGCGGCTTGGCGACGTGAACATCCGGAAGTCTTCTTTTACGAACGCTAAGGCTTTATGAGCCCCGCCATACGGCGGGTCTCCTCGCTTTTGCGTTGGCGGCCCGAAGGCCGAGTCCACTGCAAGAGACGTGCAGGCCGCGGACCAAACCCTCGGGCTGCAGCTGCAAATCCTACTCGCCAGCACTGAACGCGACTTTGACACGGTTTTTTCAACCATGGCCCAACTGCGGGCAAGCGCGGGAACTGGTGAGCATGAAAATTCCCGCGTCGCTCCCCGGCCCCCGTTTGCTGGCTGAGGTCGGGCGACATCACACGCGCCTCTCTCGTCCTCGCTGCCGTGGGTCGTAACCCGGCGCCGTTCTCATTTCGCCAATGAAGTGGCCGATCTCTTCGGACGATGCGTTATTGCCGTGCTCCAAAGCTCGTCCACCACGCAAGCTGGGTCATCCGCGACGGATCGCGTAAAATCCGCACGGGCTGCGCTAGAGAAAACCGCGCGGGGGCCGAAAGAGCGCTCGCAGAGCACATCGCCAGCAAGTACCAGCTCCCTCGCGAGCGAAACCGTCGTCCCCGCTGAAATCCTCGTCCTCGATGTCCTAAACATCTATCGCCATGAGGCGAAGTTCTTCGCCCCGAAGATCACCAAGAGCCATCAGGCGAAGCGGCTGTTCGGAGATTGGCTTGCCGAAGTCGAGGGCCGCATCCTTGCCGTCCGTGCAGAGCGCGACGGGACTGGACGTGCTCTCACGCGGGCAGCGGCGCGCAAGCTCGCAGGCGATTGGTATGACTGGTTCCAGTCGCACAGTCGCCCAACCTCTTGCGCTTTGAACTTCAATGCCCGCCTTCGGTGCATTGACCGTGCTCAAGCTAAGACTAGCTGCCTTCGCCTTCTCGACTGCGGTGGGCTCGGAGTTGCGCAGCAGCCAAGTCCATACGTTGAGGGAGTTCCAGGCTTCCGGAGCCTTGAGGTAGCTTTCGATCAGGCGAACGTGTCTTGGTGACAGGCCGTCGTACCGTTGCTGTGTGCGCGTGTGTTGTGTGGTGTGTCCAAGTCGGAAGAATGCGGTGCCTCTGCTCCGTCGTTGCCCAAGGCACCACCAGTCCCTTGTGCCTGCTCTGCAATCCTCAGCCAGCGCAGCGACAAACGTTGGTAGTAGGCTGCTATCTCTGGTGACGACCTCGCCAATCTTACCCGTCGCGCGCAGTCGGCAGCTTGATCTTGGCAGTATCTTGCGTACGACATGCCCCAGCCCTCCTCTTCACAGCACATCTCAGAAGGGCCAATTCCTTTTCCGTGGAGTAGGTTCGACGAAGTAATAAAATCGCGGCAAGCTGTTGCATAACGATCACACTCAAGGTCAAAAAGCGCACCCGGATACCCAGCGGCCTTGCTACCGCTATGGTTTGAGTGCGTCCGCGATCGCCCAAAGGCGGATGCACTGATTCTGCCTCATCGCGCGAAACCGTCCGGACGCGGTTTTTTTTGGGAACGACAGGCGCTAATTCTCAATCGTATCGGCAAAGGCGCGTGCGAAACGCACGGCAAGCGCCCTCGCATCTGATTTAAGTTGGTCGTCGGTTTTCGGGCTGGTCTTCATGTTTTTGACGGTGACTTCTACAACGAGTTTTCCGCCACCGACATCCTGCTCGGACCAGGTGACCCTTGCTCGCACGTGATCCTTGTCGAGAGGCGTCATTTCGATGTCCACGCCTTTTGCCACTGTCGCTCTCCTCTTATGTCAGGAGCTATAACCACGTTTGAGGGCGAGTCAGGTCGCATTATGGGTGAGCCAACGTTGGCTCCCGGCTGCTGATCGCCTCTAAAAAATTGGCTCAGATACCTGGGTGCTCTCTTTCGGCGCGGTGCAGGGCCATCAGCTCGGAGAGTACGTCTACAACGGCAACGGCTGACTTCGTCCGGAACCAACAACTCAAGCCAGTCCGAGGGTGCGAACCCTGGAGTTCGGTAGACTTCGCTCTACCGCGAAGCAGAAACCGGCAAGCGCCTCCTGCGCGGCGCGCAGGCGATTGGCATCTTCGCTGACGTTCCCGTAGCTCACGTTCGACGAGATCGGATCATGGCGGGTGATGTAGCTGGACGCTCGGCGCGAGAGTTGATCCGCCTTTTGCACAACCTCATCGTTATATTCGAGGAGAGATAGAATGTTTTCAATTCCACATCGCACGTTGTGGAAGTGATGAGAGCTGATTGCTCCGCGAGACGTCTCCTCGAGCTGAGCACTGATGAGCTTGAAAAAGCTCGTGATATGGGCAGAGAGCATAGGGATGTCCTATTCGCTGGTCGCTATGGCGCGGTTTACCGATGAATTTTTGGCTGCCCCATGATGAATGACACCACGCTAACGCAGATCGCAGCGGTCAAAGCGGTAGTCAGTAGGGGAAACCACATCTGGGCATAGGACCACATCTGACAATCCTCCTGAAGGTTGATCCCTCATCACGTCATCGGCAGGTCATTTCCTTGCAGAAGACGGCTCAACAACTCGCCGTTCAGAATTGTAAGGAGGTGCATGACTTTCGCCTTTCGATGAGACAGACGCGCGTCGCGCAACGCGCTGTGGAGCGTTGCCACCGCATCCGAACGCAACTCTATTTGAAGTGTTATTGTGCCTGCCGACGGCACCAGGGCTGCCACTGTTACGAAACGGAGACCTCGGTACGTCGCCGATTTTTGGACAGCTCTCGGACAAATTGCCTGTATCTTGTTAAGTGGGATGTCGGGCGTAAAAGCACAATGGCCGGTCGAGAAATTTCGGCACCTTGTGGATGGTCGCTCCTTCGCCGGCAATGCACGCTGGACATCGCACCGAAACCGGCCATCACGTTGCGCCGTTCAAAAGCTCCGCGTGCTAGCCGATTGCCCGCACCGCGCCGCACGGCGTATCAAGTACCGAGGCTCTAATCGCCCCTGGATGAAACTTCAGTGGCGGACCAAGGAGGCATTCATGCCCATTGCGATCATCGGCGCCGGAGCGGTCGGCGCGACGCTCGGTCAAGCCTGGCTCAAGCATGGCCAGGATGTGATTTGGGGCTTACGCAATCCCGCCGATCCGAAATATGCGGCACTGGCCAAGGAGCGCCTCAAAGGGCCGGCCGAAGCCGTTAAAGAGGCCGAGATCGTGGTGATCGCGACGCCCTGGTCCGCGACCCAAGCGGCCGTGAAAAGTCTGGGCAGCCTCGCGGGCAAGATCGTGATCGATTGCACCAATCCTTTGGGCATGGGTCCCGACGGTTTGCAGCTCGTCCTCGGCTTCGATACCTCCGCTGGCGAGCAGGTCGCAAGCTGGGCGCCGGACGCCTTCGTCTTCAAGACCCTCAACACCACGGGCGCGAGCAATATGGCCGTGGCCGCCGAATATCCGGTGAAACCGCTCATGCTGGTGGCGGGTGACGAGGCCGGGAAGAAACTGGTGGTGATGGAGCTGGTCGGCATGCTCGGGTTCGAGCCAGTCGATGCCGGCCCGTTGAAGAGCGCCCGGCTCCTGGAGCCGTTCGCCATGGTCTGGATCGATCAGGCGATGAAGCGCGGCCGCGGCCGCAACTTCGCCTTCGCGCTCGTGAAGATGAAGTGAGATCAGTGCGCGGCGCTCCGGTTCCTTGGCTTCTTCTACGGCAGCTCGTGGATCGTGGTACTTCGCCCGCGCTTTGGCGTAACGCGACCTAAGGATCCCCCCGGCATCAGCGCCGGCCTAACTGGCGCGCGACAATGACCGTGCCCGCGGACATGCCTTTAGCAGGCTGCTGAAAAACCCGGAACGGGCGTGATCCTGAGCAACAATCGAATCAAAAGCGACCTCACTTTTGAATCGATCGTGCGTTCCCGGCTTGGTTCTTAATCAACGTTGCTCATGGAGGCCTTCCAAAATAGTTTTTCAGCAGCCTGCTAGCGCATTTTCGGATAAGATCGTGCGACCAAACAAATGCTTAGAGCGAAATCGCGTTTCGATGTGAAGCGATTTCGCTCTATGACATGCGCCCGCATCGCGGCTGTGGCTACCAAAGTAGAGACTTCAAATCCCGCACCGGAACGGCGCCGAGGTTGCGCCGACGCCCTTGTGCGAGGCTATCGACGCCGCGTACCTTCAGCCGCAGGTCGCAGATCGAACCGCGACAACTGGGGCCGGGTCGCCCCTCCCAGCCACCAGACGATCAGGAGAGAGAAGCGCTATGAAGCCCTGCGTGAATGTTGCCAGCGTTCTAGCACTGTGTCTGGGCGGTCTGACCCTGGCCAGCGTGAGCCCCGCCCTTGCGCTCGACTATCCCGTCCGGCCGGTGCGCTGGATCGTCGGTTATCCGCCGGGCGGAACCACCGACATCCTGGCGCGTCTCATCGGCCAGTATTTGTCGGAAAAGCTCGGGCAGCAGTTCATCGTCGAGAACAAGCCCGGTGCCGGCAACAACATCGCAACCGAGGCGGTGGTCCACGCGACGCCCGACGGCTACACCGTCCTTCTGGTCAATCCCGCCAACGGCATCAACACCTCGCTGTACAAGAAGTTGTCGTTCAACTTCCCGCGCGATATCGCGCCGGTCGCCGGCATCGCGCGCGTTCCCAACGTCATGGAGGTCAACCCCAACGTGCCGGCGAAAACGGTGGCCGAATTCATCGCCTACGCGAAGGCCAATCCGGGCAAGGTCAACTTGGCCTCGTCGGGCAACGGCACCTCGGTGCACCTCTCGGGCGAACTGTTCATGGCGATGACCGGGGTCAAGCTGACCCACGTGCCTTACCGCGGCTCGGCCCCCGCGCTGACCGACATGATTGCCGGACAGGTGCAGGTGCTGTTCGACAACCTGCCGTCCTCGATCGAGCACATCAAGGCGGGCAAGCTGCGCGCGCTCGCGGTGACCACCGAGAAACGATCGGATGCGCTGCCGGATGTCCCGACCGTCGCCGAGACGGTGCCGGGCTACGAGGCGAGCGCCTGGTTCGGCATGGGCGCGCCCAAAGGCACTCCGCCCGAGGTCATCGCGGTGCTCAACAAGGCGATCAACGAGGCTCTGGCCGACCCTCATATGAAGGCGCGGCTGGCCGACTTGGGCGGAGCGCCCATGGCCGGCACGCCGGAGGCTTTCGGCAAGATCATCGTCGATGAAACGGAGAAATGGCGGAAGGTGGTCGAATTCGCCGGCGCCAGCGTGGATTAGGTCGAGGATTGGGCGCGGTGACAATCAGGCGCCGCGCCGCTCTCCCGACCCCGGATCGTTCCCATGAGCCGTAAGCGTCCCGAAGACCTGCGCAGCCATCGCTGGCTCGGCGTCAATGATTTGCGCTCGTTCGGTCATCGTTCGCGGCTGCGGCAGTTCGGCTACGATGCCGACGACTGGGCGGGCCGCCCGGTCATCGGCATCATCAACACCTGGAGCGAGATCAACGCCTGCCACGCCCATCTGCGCGCGCGCGCCGAGAACGTCAAACGCGGCGTGCTGCAGTCCGGCGGCTTTCCGATCGAGCTGCCGGCGATGTCGCTGGCGGAACCCTTCGTCAAGCCCTCGACCATGCTCTACCGCAATTTCCTCGCGATGGAGGCGGAAGAACTCCTGCGCAGCCATCCCATCGACGGCGCGGTGCTGCTCGGCGGCTGCGACAAGACCACGCCGGGTTTGGTGATGGGAGCGATCAGCATGGGCATCCCGGCGATCTACGTGCCGGCGGGGCCGATGCTGCGCGGCAACTGGCGCGGCGAATACCTCGGCTCCGGCTCCGACGTGTGGAAATACTGGACGGAGAAACGCGCCGGCAACATCAGCGACGAGCAATGGAATGAGATGGAGGGCGGCATTGCGCGCTCCTTCGGCACCTGCATGGTGATGGGCACCGCCGCGACCATGATGGCGATCGCCGAGGCGCTCGGCCTGACGCTGCCGGGCGCATCCTCGATCCCGGCGGCCGATTCGAGCCATCCGCGCATGTGCGGCGTCGCCGGCCGCCGCATCGTCGACATGGTGTGGGAGGACCTGACGCTCGACCGCATCCTGACGCCGGCCGCGTTCGACAACGCCATCAAGGTGCACATGGCGATGGGCGGCTCGACCAACGCCATCATCCACGTGATTGCGATGGCGCGCCGCGCCGGCGTCGCGCTCGACATGCAGCGCTTCGACCGGATCTCGCGCGAGATTCCCGTGCTCGCGAATGTGCGGCCATCGGGAAAATACCTGATGGAGGATTTCTTCTACGCCGGGGGTTTGCGCGCGTTGATGCTCGAACTCGCGGACAAGCTCGATCTGTCCTGCCTGACGGTGACGGGAAAGATGCTTGCGGAAAATATCGCCGGCGCGCAGGTGTATCTGCGCGACGTCATCCATTCGCTGGCCGATCCCATCTATGCCGAAGGCGCAACCGCCGTCCTCACCGGCAACCTGGCGCCGCGCGGCTGCGTGATGAAGCCGGCGGCGGCGGATCAGCGATTCCTCAAGCACCGCGGGCCCGCGCTCGCGTTCGAGGACTACAATCACATGGCGCGCGAGATCGAGCGGGACGACCTCGCGGTCACGCCCGACCACGTCATCGTGCTCAAGAATGCCGGGCCCAAGGGCGGCCCCGGAATGCCGGAATGGGGCATGCTCCCGATCCCGAAGCGGCTGGTGCAGGCGGGCGTGCGCGACATGGTGCGGATTTCCGACGGGCGCATGAGCGGCACGAGCTACGGCGCCTGCATCCTGCATGTGGCGCCGGAGAGCTTCGTCGGCGGGCCGTTGGCATTCGTCGAGACCGGCGACGCGATCGAGATCGACGTGCCGGCGCGGCGCATCCATCTGCACGTCGGCGAGGAGGAGCTCAATTCCCGCCGCGCGGCGTGGAAACAACCGGCGCCGCGCTATCTTCGCGGCTACGGCGCCATGTTCTCCGCCCATATCGGGCAGGCCGACGAAGGCTGCGACTTCGATTTCCTCGCCGGCCACGGACAAATTCCCGAGCCGGAAATCCACTGAGCCTCTCCATCCCGCCCGCCGAGGACCCATGAAAATCGGACTTTTCGACCACGTCGAGCACGGCGATCGCCCGCTCGCGACGCTGTTCGACGAACGCCTGACGTTCGTCAAAGCAGCCGATGAGGCCGGCATCTACTGCCTGCATGTCGCGGAACATCACGCCACGCCGCTCAACATGGTGCCGGTGCCCGGCGTCTATCTCGGCGCGGTGGCGCGCGCGACCAAGCGCATGCGGCTCGGTCCGCTGGTCTACCTGCTCCCGCTCTATTCGCCGCTGCGGCTGATCGAGGAAATCTGCATCCTCGACCATCTCAGCCACGGGCGCATGGAGGTCGGCGTCGGCCGCGGCGTGTCGCCGTTCGAGCTCAAGTATCACAAGATCGAGCACGACGATTCGCGCGACATCTTCATCGATGCGTTCAATTGCATCAGCGCCGGCTTGACCGCCGACACGCTCAACTATTCCGGCAAGCACTACCAATACGAGAACGTGCCGATCGCGTTGCGGCCGCTGCAGCAGCCGCATCCCGCCTTCTGGTACGGCTCCTCCAACACCACCGGTGCGACGTGGGCCGGCGAGCACGGGATGCATTTCGTGAGCCTCGGGCCCACGCCGTTCGCCAAGACCAATATCGATGCGTTCCGGCAGGCGCTCGCGAAACGCGGCGGTCCGGCGCAGCCCAAGGCCGAGTTTCCCGGCGGCACCGCGATCGGCGTGCTGCGCCACATTTTCGTGGCCGATACGGACGCGGAAGCCAAGCGCTTCGGCAAGCCGGCCATGGAGCTGCATCTTGCGCAGTTGAATTGGCTGCGCGACCGGCACGGCGTGACCGGTCTGACCTCACGGCTCAACGTGCCGCGGGGGGCGACGTTCGAGGACTGCGTGGCCGACGGTTCGGTGATTGCCGGAACGCCGCAGCGGGTGCGCGACGAAATCGAACGGCAGGCGGCCGAGCTCGGCGTGAACTACCTGCTCACTTATCTTTTCCTCGGCGCCATGTCGCTTGCCGAGGCGTTGCGCTCGCTGCAGCTGTTTTCGACGGAAGTGATGCCCAAGCTCGCGCAGCTCTGATCCGTTCTCGGTGCGGCGCGGCATCAGCAAGACTACGCGATGCCCGCGTGGGCAACGGCGGCACGCCGCCGTTGCCCACGCTATGCTTCTGTGCGAAATTCCAGAGCGAAATCGTTTCACAGTCGCATGATCTTATCCGAAAAGTCTGCAACTTTTCGGGATCATGCTCTAGGCGCCCGACGGGGCAAGAGGTTGCCATGACAAGCACCAGGGTTACCGGCGTCCGCAGCATCGAACTCGGCGTTCGCGATCTTCATCAATCGGCGGAGTTCTACACCAAGGTCTGGGCGCTCGAGGAGGTCGCCGCCGGCGGCGACAGCATTCATTTCCGCGCCACCGGCGGCGAGCATCATGTGCTGACCATCCGGGAGCGGCCGAAGCCTGCGCTGCTCGGCGTGCACTTCGCCGCCGCGGATCGCGCCGCGGTCGAGGCGCTCTGCGCCAAGGCAAAAGGCTACGGCGTCGAGGTGGCGGACGATCCGGCGCCGCTCGACGGCGGCGCCGGCGGCGGCTACGGCTTCCGCTTCCGCACGCCCGACGGGCTGCCGATGAGCATCTCGTCCGACGGCGTGCAGCATCCCGACGCCGTGCTCGACCGCTCGCGGCCGACCAAGATCAGCCATGTCGTGCTCAACAGCGCGCGCACCGACGACCAGGTGCCGTTTTTCATCGACGTGCTCGGCTTCAAGCTTTCCGACAGCACGCACATGATGGAGTTCCTGCGCTGCAGCGCGGATCACCACAGCGTGGCGATCTTCCGCAACGACGGCCCCTCGCTCAACCACGTGGCCTACGAGCTGCCGAACATCGACGGGCTGATGCGCGGCGCCGGCCGTGTCAAGCAGAGCGGCTTCGACATCGAGTGGGGCGTCGGCCGGCACGGACCGGGCAGCAACGTGTTCTCCTATTTCATCGAGCCGAACGGCTTCGTGGCCGAATACACCACCGAGCTCGACCAGCTCGATGACGCCACCCACGTGCCGCAGGATGCCGCCTACTGGGAGAAGATGATGCCCGGCGCCGGATCGCTGGGGACTCGCGGGGCCGCCGTCGAACCGGATGCGGGCCGCCATGTCGGGCGCGCTCTATCTCGAGCGACACCGAGCTGGGCGAGGGGCAGGCCGGCGGCGCGCGCTGCGAGGACATCATCGGGCGCAAGCTCGGCTGACGAGCGATCACCCGGCCTTCGGCCTGCGATCCTGACCTGCGCCGGCAGCGTCGGGAGCCGGCACGCCGCCGCAAGCGGTCGACATGAGCGACGATATTCCCTTCGACAAGAGCTTCGATCTTCCGCCCGGACACGGTGGAGGAGGTCGCGCCGGGCGTGCGGCGGATCCTTGCCAACAATCCGAGCCCGTTCACGTTCAAGGGCACCGTCTCCTACATCGTCGGCCGCGGCCAGGTCGCCATCATCGATCCCGGTCCGCTCGACGAGGCGCATATCGCAGCGCTGCTCGACGCCGTGCGCGGCGAAACCGTCACCCATATCTTCGTCACCCACACCCACCGCGACCATTCCCCGGCGGTGCCCCGGATCAAGGCGGCGACCGGAGCCCTGGTCCTGGCCGAGGGGCCGCACCGGGCCGCGCGTCCCCTCAATGTCGGCGAGGCGCCGCGCCTCGATGCCAGCAACGACACCGAGTTTCAGCCCGATCGCACGCTGGCGGACGGCGAGGTCGTCACCGGCCGGGGCTGGACCATCGAGGCGGTCGCGACGCCCGGCCATACCGCAAACCACATGGCGTTCGCGCTGAAGGAGGCCAATCTGCTGTTCTCGGGCGATCACGTGATGGCCTGGTCGACGCCGGTCGTGGCGCCGCCGGACGGCGCGATGAGCGACTACATGGCCTCGCTGCAGAAGCTCGCGGGCCGTTCGGAATCGATTTACCTGCCCGGCCATGGCGGCGCGGTGCGCGAGGCGCCGCGCTTCGTGCAGCATTACATCCGCCACCGCCAGGCTCGCGAGGCCTCCATCCTGCATCGGCTGGCCAAGGGCGAGGCCGACATCCCCACCATGGTGCGTGCGATCTATATCGGGCTCGATCCGCGGCTGATCAAGGCGGCGGGTCTTTCGGTCCTCGCCCATCTCGAAGATCTGGTCACGCGCGGGCTGGTCGCGACCGAGGGCCAGCCCTCGATCGAGGGTCGCTACCGCCTGACGTGACCTTCACTTCCGGGGCTGATCCTTCTTGCCGGCCGTGCCTTTCTTCGCCGGCGCCGGTGCTGGCGCCGGCGGCCGTTCCGGCTTTTGCGTGCGGATGGCGTCCTCGATATCGTTCATCACGCCGCGGACGCGCGCGGCATTGGTGCCGAAATCGAAGGAGCCGTAGCGCGAGGACGAGCGCGCGTCGATGCGCGTGCCGTCGGGGTCCGGCGCACGCGGACCACGACGTCGTCGCGAAATCCCATGATCGGGGTACGCGCGACGGCCTCGATGCGGCCCTCGCGGCGTGCGGCCTGGGGGGCGCGCGCATCGACCACGCGCCATCTGCGCTTGTTCACCACCGCGAGCGCGGCGTCGTAGGCGGCCTGCGGGGCTGGCATTGGTGCCAAGCGGCCCGATGTCCGGATAGGCGCTGCGTTGCTGCTCGGCGGCATAGAGGCCCGCATAGGCGACCGGGTTGGCATCGCGCGGGCGCAGGCGCGCCAGCGCCTCGTAGCGCGGCGGGTCGATCGGATCGGTGGTGATGTCGTAGATCCACGGCAGCCGGTAGGCCTTGATGCCGAGATAGGCCGGATAGGCGAGGAGCGCGAGCGAGATCGCCATCGCCGACAAGCGCGGCGCCCATTCCCGCCAATCCCTCCATCCAGATCACGGCGAAGGCGGCGAACGCGACCAGGAGCGCGATGACGGCAATGGCGAGCGCGCCCGCGAAGGTCGCAAGCGCGGGACTGGATTTCGAGCAGCCCCGACCGCACGATGATGATGGCGAGGAAGGACGCCAGAAAGGCGAAATCCGGCGATGCGCCGAGCCCAGATGGCGAGACGTGACGTCGGCTCCGAGTGGATGTAGCGGCGCGCCATCGGCCTGCCTCACGAACCCGCACAGATGTGCTTGAGCGCCGCCCATTCCGCGCCATCGAGCAATGGCCGCGTCGGCGCCGATCCGGCCATGCGCTCGATGACGGCAACGCGGTCGCTGGTCTCGGGATGATCCAGCAGAATTTTCGGCCCGGGATGAGTGGTTCCCGCGATTCGCAACAGGAATTTGCCGAGCGCGCGCGCGTCGCCGCCGATCCTGTTCATCAGCACCACGCCGTAATCGTCCGCGGCGGTCTCGACATCGCGGCTATAGCTCGTCTGCAGGATGGTCTTGGCCGCGAACATGACGGCGCCGCCGCCGACGAAATCGCCCAGCAGCATGCCGAACAGCAACGAAAGGCCCGCTGCCTGCAGCACGGTTCGCGTGCCGTCGCGGTGGGCGACGTGTCCGACCTCGTGCGCAATCACGCCGGCGAGCTCGTCAGGCGTCTCGGCCTTGTCGACGAGCCCTTGGAAGACATAGATGTAGCCGCCCGGGAGGGTGATGGCGTTCTGCTTCGTGCTGGCGCACGACGAGGACGTTGAGCGGGATGGGCAAGGCCGCCGCCGTTTCGAGCTGGCTCACGAGCTTGTCGAACGCTGCGCGGCCGGGTTTTTCGCTGTGCGCCATTTCCGCACTCGAATGCGGCGCCGGCATGGCGGGTATCGAGGCTTGCGCGCGTCTGCGCGTCGATCGCCGCGCCGAGCTTGCGCTCGACAAGGTGAGGGACGAGGGGCGTGAGGCGGGTGGCGATCCGCGGCACGCCCAAGACCGCGACCACAACGAGCGACAGCGGTGGCGGCCATGCTCCAGAGGATCACCCTAGCCCGCATCGCGCCGCTCGTTGCGCCCGCTGCGATCGACCGGCAGCGAGCGGCTCGTCGATCGCGGCGGCCAGTTGCGGCTCGCGAATTTCGAGCCGCGCCAGCAGCGGATTGGCGGCCTTGCCGAGCCGCAACACGCCATCGGGCGCCGACAGCGCCTCGATGGCGATCGTACGGCCATTCGGCGAGAACGGTGCCGTCGGCGGCGGCAATTCGCAGCACGTCCGGGGCAAGCGTCGACCGTGACCCCGCGGCGTGCGCTGGTTGCGCCGTCGAAGAAGATGCCGGGCCCCGTGGTCGTCATGGCGCGCTCAAATCCCGCCCACGTTCAAGGCGTCGGCCAGGCCCTCGCCGACCGGCGAGGCCGGCTGCGCCCGCCGCCGTGACCTGTTCGAGCGCGGCGACATTGGAGACGTCGAGGGATTCCACGAGGCATCGCCAGAGTCCGAGCTTGACGGTGGCCTGATAGATGGTCGAGTAGCCGAGCGCGATCGCGACATAGGCGGCAAGCCCCGCGAGCGTGGTGATGATCTCCTTGGACATCGAATCGAGCTCCCCGTCACCCCCGGGAGCGCCCACGCGCCGGGAACGACGATCGCACCGGCCGCCAGGCTGAACAGGAATGCATATAGGAGAAAGCGAGCATAGACGCCGAAGACCTGAGCGGTGCGCAGGCGCGATGTCACGACCACTTCGCCGAAACGCAGTCCGGACGCCCACCAGCGCAGCACGATGGCCTGAAAAACGGGGTAAAGGATGGCGAACGAGAGCAGGAGCCAGAGGCCGGTCAATCCGGCGTAGACGAAGGCGCTGGCGACCCCGCTGGCCTCCAGCCAGCTCGATAGGTCGTCGCCGCCCGACAGGCCCGCGAGCGTGCTCCAGTCGACTGCGAACAGCGCTGCGAGCAGTCCGACGGCGAACGGCACGACGGCCAGCAACCACAGCGCAAAGCCGCGCAACAGGAGACGCAAGCCCGAGCCTTCGAAGCGGCCAGGCAGGTTGCCGAAGAAGGTATTGCGCATCTTGAAGCGTTCCAGCCGCGATCGGGCGAACGGATAGACCAGTCCTGCCGTCAGCACGATCAAGGTCCACCAGAGCAGGGCGCAGACGGCATAGCGCCAGGCCGAACCGCCCTGATGGAAGCGCACGCCGCGATAGATCGTGCGGGTCAAGCGGTAGCGCCGCGCGCGGTAGACCGCGTAATGACCGAGCAGGGTGAGAACCAGGAGAGCGATCAAACTCGACAGTTCGCCGAGACGGAGCGTTACCAGGAAAAAGCCGGCATAGAGCGGAACGAGAATGGCGATCGCGATCAAGAAGCCGATCAGGAGCTCACGCGCGGTTCCGGTATATTCGAAGCTCTCGTCCGCCAGCTCGGTGTTCGACCACAGCAAGCGACGGACATCGGTGATGAGCCAGAAACGGTAGATGCCGAGCGTGAGCATCAGCAATACCGCGCCACGCGCCAGCAGCCGCCAGAACGCCCGGGCATCGCCGCGAAAACGAACCATGCCGCTGCCGGGCGCAACAAAGCCGATTTGCGCCGCGGGGACGGTCGCATCGAAGGTGGTCATGCCCTGGCTTCCTGGAGGAGACCGCGGTGCTGGGCCCCCACCTTACCGCATCGGACGGAAAGGGTGCGAGTGGTCCGCAGGGTAACGCCGCCCCCGGGGCGAGCGGCAAGGGACTGGTGCTCCCGGGAGGAGTGCAGCGAGGCGCTCCGCGCTGCTACCTCACGGTGGCAGCGCTTGGCAGAACGTAATCCTTGAAACGCCGCCGCAGCACCGTCTTCTGGATCTTGCCGGTCGCGGTGTGCGGGATCTCATCGACGAAAACGACCTCGTCGGGCATCCACCAGTTAGCGATCTTGCCCCGCATGAAGCCCAGGATATCGTCCCTGGTCGCCGACTGATCCTTCTTGAGGACGACCACCAACAACGGCCGCTCGTCCCATTTCGGATGCTTCACGCCGATGACGGCTGCCTCGGCCACCTTGGGATGTCCGATGGCGAGGTTCTCGAGATCGATGGAGGAGATCCATTCGCCCCCCGACTTGATCACGTCCTTGGCGCGGTCGGTGACCTGCATGTAGCCGTGGCGATCGATGGTCGCGACATCGCCGGTATCGAAAAAACCTTCTTCGTCCAGGATGCTGTCGTCCTCCTTGTAATAGCCCCTGGCCACGGCGGGACCGCGCACCTTGAGCCGGCCGAAGGTCTTGCCGTCCCAGGGCAGCCGGCGGCCGGCGTCGTCGGTGATCTTCATCTCGACCAGGAACGGCGACTGTCCCTGTTTCTGCTGAATGTCGAGCCGCGCATCGCCGCCGAGAGCCGCGTATTCCGGCTTCAGGGTGCAAGCGGTGCCGAGCGGGCTCATCTCGGTCATGCCCCAGGCATGAATCACTTCGACGCCATAGACGTCCTGAAAGGTCTTGGCGATGGCGCGCGGGCAGGCGGAGCCGCCGATGACGACCTTCTTGAGATGGGGCAGCTTGTGGCCCGTCGCTTCGAGATGTTGCAGCAGCATCAGCCAGACTGTCGGCACCGCGGCGGTGGCGGTGACCTTGTAACGATCGAGCATTTCGAACACCGAGGCGCCGTCGAGCTTGGCTCCCGGCATGACGATGGAAGCCCCCGAAATCGGCGCTGCGAACGCCATCGCCCAGCAATTGGCGTGGAACATGGGGACGACCGGCATCACCACGTCGCGCGACGAATAACCCTTCATGTCGGGGGTGCTGGCCATCAGCCCATGCAGGACATTCGAACGGTGCGAGTAGACCACGCCCTTCGGGTTGCCGGTGGTGCCCGAGGTGTAGCACATGCCGGCCGCGGTGTTTTCGTCGAAGCTTTTCCAGGCGAAATCGCCGTCGACCTCGCCGATCCACTCCTCGTACGGCACGGCATTCCTGAGCGAGGTTTGCGGCATGTGTGCGCTGTCGGTCAGCACGACGTAGCGTTCGATGGTCGGGAGCTTGTCGGCCAGCTTTTCCAGGAGCGGGACGAACGTCAGATCGGCGAGCATCATCCGGTCCTCGGCGTGATTGACGATCCAGACGATCTGATCGGGAAACAGCCGCGGATTGACGGTGTGATAGATGGCGCCGATCCCCATGATTCCGTACCAGGCCTCGAAATGGCGCCAGGTGTTCCAGGCAAGCGTTGCCACACGGTCGCCGAGCCGGATGCCGTCGCGGTCAAGCCGCTGGGCGACTTGCAAGGCTCGCGCGCGGATCTGCGCGTAGGACGTGGCGTGCATGGCGCCTTCGACCGAGCGCGTCACGATCGGCCGCTCGGCGTGATTGATCGCGGCGTGGTCGATAATGCGATGGCAGAGCAGCGGCCAGTCCTGCATCAGCCCGAGCATGGCGTTTCCCCTGATTTTTTCGGCCGCGGCGGAGCGCGTACCGTTTATACGTTGACCGAGGCAGCCCGGTTGCATCCCGGGACCACGGATTTCACCCTTTGGAGCGCGCGCTAGAGCGAAATCGCTTCGGATCGAATCCGCTCTAAGTATTTGTCCGGTCGCATGATCTTATCCGAAAAGTCTGCAACTTTTCGGGATCATGCTCTAAGGTTACCCGGGTGCCGTGGCCGCGCAACCGGAGAATCGGCAGCGCACCGATCAAGGCTTACCCAAATCGCGCGATCGAAAACCGCCCAACGTCGTAGCCGGTTGCCCCGGTGGTCGCGAGGTCGGCGAGAACCTCGCCGATGACCGGCGCGAATTTGAAGCCGTGCCCGGAGCAGGGTGACGCGACGACGATGTCGGGAGCACCGGGCAGACGATCGATGAGGAAGTCGCCATCGGGGGTCATGGTGTAGAGGCAGGTCTTGGCGGCGATGAGCCGGCCGTTCGCCGCCGGGATATGGTCGGCAATGGCGGCGCGGATCAACGCCTCGTCTTCGGCCGACACGGTTCGATCATAGGCGTCGGGGTCGACGGTCTCACCGCGGTGGTGGTGCTTGGCGACCTTGACGCCGGCCTGGTCGCGTGCACCGCCTTGGGGCGGGATGCCGTAGTGCATGCCATGCCGGCTCTCGATGATGAACACCGGGAAGCGGCCGGGCGAAAACAGCGTTGCGTCGGCGACCTCGAACCAGCCCATGACCTCGCGGGTCGGCCGCAGCGGTGCGGCCAGCTCGGGCAGCAGCGATTTGGTCCATGCCCCGGCGGTGACGATGGCTGCTCCGGCCTCGACGGCTCCGCGGTCGGTGACGATGCGCACGGCGCCGGCGCGCGGCTCGATCGCCCGGACGGTGACGCCGCTGCGAATTTCCGCTCCCGCGGCCGCGGCGAGCGCGAGCTGCGCTGCGAGCGCCGGCTCGACATCGAGAAATCCGCCATCGGGCTGGACGACAGCGACATAATCCCGCGGCACGTGGAAGGCCGGGAAGCGCTGCATCAGCTCGGGCGCGGCGAGCACCTCGTGCGGCAGGGCGTGGAGGCGCGCGGCGGCGAGCGTTCCCTGCACCAAGGCGCCCTCGGGCCGGCCGATCTCGGCGATGCCGGTGATATGGAGCAGTTGTCGCCCGGCGGCGGCTTCGAGCTCGCGCCACAGCGCGTAAGCGCGCAGCAACAACGGCACATAGGAAGGGTGTTCGAAATATCCCAGGCGGATGATGCGCGTGAGACCGTGGGAGGAGCCGCGGTCGTGACCCGGAGCGTAGCGCTCGAGCCCCAGCACGCGCTTGCCCCTTTGGGCCAGATGCTGGAGCGCAGCGCTTCCCATGGCGCCGAGCCCGCAGACGACGACATCGAAATGCGCCATAGTGGGGGCACCGCCATTTCTTCTCCGACGCTACCATGGTTTTTGCCGGCAAAGGGCCGCGGGCGATGCCCATCGGCCGCGATAAGGTCGCAATCCTTGCGGATAGGCCGAGGGTGAAGCTCGTTTCCGCCCTGGTCGCCGTCGCAACCGTCTGCGGTTTGGCAACGGCGCAGGCCGTCCCCCTGCCGCGGCCGCGGCCGGCTCAGCCGGCAACCGCACCGGGTCCGCAACCCTCGGACTCAGAAAAGCCGCCGCCGCCCTCCGCCTGCCGGCTGCGACTCACGGCCGAATTGGCAGTCGCACCGTCGCTGCCCCCGCTCGCCGGACCCGGCGAATGCGGAGGAGAAGACGTGGTGCGGCTCGAAGCGGTGCTGCTGCCCGACAAAACCCGGGTGGTCCTGACGCCGCCGGCGACGCTTCGCTGCACGTTTGCGGAAGCCATTGTGCAGTGGGTGCGCGAGGACGTGGCGCCCGCCTTGCGCCCGCTGGGCGCGCCGCTCAGGAGCCTCGACAACTTCGACGCCTACGACTGTCGCGGGCGCAATCGGGTGATCGGCGCCAAGATATCCGAGCACGGCAAGGCCAACGCGCTCGACATGCGTTCATTCAAGCTTGCCAACGGCACCGCGGTGGAGCTGACCGACCCGCAAGCGTCCAAGGATCTTCGCCTGGGCTTGCGGAAAAGCGCCTGCGCGCGTTTCACCACCGTGCTCGGCCCCGGCTCCGACGGATATCACGAGACCCACGTGCACGTGGATCTCGCCGAACGCGCCGGCGGCTACCGGATCTGCCACTGGGAGGTGCGCGACCCGGCGGAAGAAGCCGCGGCGCACGCGGTGCCGCTCCCGCCGCCGCGGCCCGACTCTGCTCCCGGCAACGACTAGTGCCCCGAACCCGAAGTTCGCGCACATCGCCCCCGGGAAGGGGAAGCTTTTGACGGCGGCGCGCTGCAACGCCTATATCGCTGCAAACCGAGGCCGAAATCCCATGTCCCCGCTCAGCAACCTCGCGGTTCGCGACATCGAGACGCTGGCTCACCCCTACACCAATCTCGCAGCGCTGCGCGAAACCGGGCCGCTGGTGCTCGAGCGCGGGGAGGGCGTGTTCGTCTTTGACAGCAACGGCAAGGCCTATATCGAAGGCATGGCGGGGCTGTGGTGCACCGCGCTCGGCTACGGCAACGAAGAATTGGTCGAGGCCGCGGCGACACAGATGCGCAAGCTCCCGTTCGGCCATCTCTTTACCGCCAAGAGCCATGATCCGGCGATCGAGCTGGCCGAAAGGCTCAAGCAGATAGCGCCGGTACCGACGTCGAAGGTGTTCTTCTGCTCGTCCGGTTCGGAGGCCAACGACACCCAGGTCAAGCTGGTCTGGTACATGAACAACGCGCTCGGGCGGCCGAAGAAAAAGAAGATCGTCAGCCGCATCAAGGCCTATCACGGTGTGACCGTGGCCGCGGCCTCGCTCACGGGCCTGCCGAACAATCACCTTGATTTCGACCTGCCGATTGCGGGGATTTTGCATACCGCCTGTCCGCACCATTACCGGTTCGCGCATGCGGGCGAGAGCGAAGACGATTTCGCGCGCCGGCTCGCGGGCGAGCTGGAAGAGCTGATCCGCAGGGAGGATCCGGACACGGTGGCTGCGTTCATCGCGGAGCCGGTGATGGGCGCCGGCGGCGTGATCGTGCCGCCGCAAACCTATTTCCGGGAGGTCATGAAGGTCTGCCGGACCTACGACGTGTACATGATCGCGGACGAGGTGATCTGCGGCTTCGGCCGGCTCGGAACCATGTTCGGCTGCACCGCGCTGGGATTCGAGCCCCACTCGATCACGGTCGCGAAGGCCTTGACCTCGGCCTATGTGCCGATGGCGGCGGTGACGGTGCCGGAGACGATGTACCAGGCGATGCTGGACGAGAGCCGCAAGATCGGCACCTTCGGCCACGGCTTCACCTATTCGGGTCACCCGGTAGCGGCGGCGGTGGCGCTCAAGACGCTCGACATCTATGCCCGCGAGCGTATCGCCGAGCAGGTAGCGCGCAAGGCGCCGCAGTTCCAGACCCGGCTGGCCGCGCTCGGCGAGCACCCGCTGGTCGGAGAGGCGCGCGGCCTCGGGCTCGTCGGCGCCGTGGAGCTTGTCGCCGACAAGAAGACCAAAGCCTCGTTCGACCCGAAGGCCGGGGTCGGCCCGCGCGCAGTGCGCTTGGCCGAGGAGGAGGGGCTGATCGTGCGCTTCATCGCCGGCGACATCGTCTCGCTCTGCCCGCCGCTCATCATCTCGCCGGCGGAGATCGATGAGCTGTTCGACCGTCTCGGCCGCGCGCTCGATCGCACCCTGGATTGGGCGACGCGGGAACGGTTGCTGCAGGCGTGACGCCCGCGCAAATGAAACGGCGTCGGGCTGGCGCCCGACGCCGCTCCCAGCCCCCTCAAAGCACTAGTGTGGCGGATTTGACGTTCCTACCAGCGTTGCCGCGAGTCCTTCCTGGGAACGTCAAATCCAAAGGCACACTAAAATCACATAGTTGCTGGTGTCCCTTTGGTTCCGACGTTCGTACGAGCGCGTGCTGCAAAGGCATACGAACGTCGGCACCGGGACACTAGTAGGTCTCCCGGTTCGGAATCAGCGCGTCTGCGACCCGCGGATTGGAGTCACCTGACTTCGGCGCCAGCACCACCACGATCGCGCCCATCTTGACGCGATTGTAGAGATCAATCACGTCCTCGTTGGTCATGCGGATGCAGCCCGACGAGATCGCCTGCCCGATATATTCGGGCTGGTTGGTGCCGTGGATGCGGAACAGCGTGTCCTTGCTGCCCTGATAGAGATAGATGCCGCGGGCGCCCATCGGATTGTGCGCGCCGCCTTCGACGAAATCGGGAACGTCGAGCCGCTTCTTGATCTCGGCGGTAGGCGTCCAGCTCGGCCACTCTTCCTTGCGGCCGACCTTGGCAACGCCGTACCAGGACATGGCCTCTTCGCCCACGGCCACGCCGTAGCGGATCGCCTTGTTCTCCGGCAGCACGTAGTAGAGATAGCGCGCGTCGCTATCGACCACGATCGAACCCGGCGCTTCCTTGCGGTGATATTGAACGATGGCGCGCTGGTAATCGAGCGGGATGTTCGCCTTCGCATAGGGCGCATTGGCGAGCAACTTCTTGTCGCGCGCGTTTAGATTGGCCTCGGACGCTGGTTCCAACTGTGTGTGCACGCATCCGCCGAGCAAAAGCCCGGCCAGAAGCAAAGCCATTCCCCGTACCGCCATAACCCGCCCCTTTCACGCTCTTTGGCGCGCCCCTGCAAATCGGTTCTGCGAGTCCTTTCAGCCGTACCAATTAGCTAACGAAAAGGACTCGGCAGTTCCAGAGCCATCACAGCTCCGGCTGGATTGTGTCGCGAACCTGTTGCAGGAATGCCGCAGTTTCGACCCGTGCTGTGGAAACTTGCCCACTCCCCTCGACCGGAATCGATTGCCCCGGCCAGCATCCGAACACTACGCGAAATCTCTTAACCCGAGGTTTACCATGCTGGGCGGATGCGCTCGGGGATCGGGCAGAGCAGGCCCTCTGGCCGCCTGCCGGCGGCGCAGCTTCAAGATCGCGCGGGCACAGATCTGGCATTTGCCGCGATCGGCCGCCGAGAGGTCCGGCCGCTTCGAAATGTCATGATAGGACACGATTTGTTGCGCATTTCGGCCGCACTCGCCCGCCATCCCACTGTACCGCGAGGGTTTTCTCGCGGACCAAAGAAGGGTCCCCTAGACGAGCGTTCCATGGAGAAGAAAATGACCAAGAACAATGCGGCCCAATCCAATGAAAACGGTCGCCGCGACGAGCCGGATCTCGACAGCCGCTACGGCGAGATCGGAATATCCGCGGTTGCTGCCGCACTGCCGTATCAGAGTGAGGTCAAGAACCCCGCCTATGCCCCGGCGGTGCACGAATTGGAAAAGTGGCTCGCCGAGGCCGCGGCCTGATTTCGCCGGCGCCGCCGCCGGCTCCCCCGAAGCTCAGCCCTCAGGTTCCACGTCTGCCATCGGCGCGGCTTCGACCCCGTGCCGTGCCGCCGGCGTCCGCCTGCGCATTGTTCTTGCAAGGACGGGCTTGATTGGGCCATCACTGGCCCGACCATGTCGCTCGCGGTGTAGCGCGCTCACCTGCGAGCAGGTGACGCGTCGGCGGGCGGAGGGATCATGCTGTGGGTTTACGTTCCGCGCGGCACATCGCTCGACCGCATCCCGGTCACGTCCGACGTCGACGTGCCTGAAAACGCGGTCTGGTTCGACCTCGTCAATCCGAACCTGCAAGAGGACAAGATTGTCGAAGGCCAGGTCGGCATCGCCATCCCGACCCGCGAGGAGATGCAGGAAATCGAGGTGACGAGCCGCCTCTACGTGGAAAACGGCGCGCGCTACATGACCGCGACGTTGATGTGTCAGTCCGACAGCGACACGCCGAAGACGACGCCGGTCACCTTCATCCTGTCCGGCCATCGGCTGATCACGGTGCGCTACGACGACCCGCGGCCTTTCATGATCGTCGGCAACAAGCTCGCCCGGCTCTGCTCGCCGGCCGTAACCGGCGAATCCGTGCTGATGGACCTGCTCGACGCGGTGATCGATCGGGCGGCCGACATTTTGGAACGGGTCGGATCCGAGGTCGATCAGGTCTCGCACGACATTTTCGAGCCGGAGGAAGAGCGAAGCGATCGCACTCGAAGCTACAACGAGATTCTCAAGATCATCGGGCGCAAGGGCGACCTCGCCTCCAAAGTACGCGAGAGCCTGGTCTCGATCGGGCGCCTGCTGCTCTATCTCGCCAACGAAGCCGACAGCATGCGGTGGGCGAAGGAGCCACGGGCTCAGCTGCGCGGAATGCAGCGCGACGTGCACTCATTGTCCGACCACGCGGCTTATCTCTCTAACAAGATACAGTTCCTGCTCGACGCCATGCTCGGCATGGTCACCATCGAGCAGAACAACGTGATCAAGATTTTTTCGGTTGCTGCCGTGGCGCTGATGCCGCCGACTTTGATCGCCTCGATCTACGGCATGAATTTCCACCACATGCCCGAGCTGGACTGGAGGTGGGGCTACCCGATCGCGATCGTGCTGATGATAGTCGCGGCGGCGTTGCCGTACTACTTCTTCAAATGGAAGAAATGGCTGTGAGCGGAGGACAGACGACCGAGGACAGATGACCGAGAAGGGCGGATTGACGATCGTCTGTCGTCCGTCCCCCGTCGTCTGCCGTGCCTCAGACGTGCTGGCCGCCATTGATGTGGATCTCGGCGCCGTTCACGTAGGACGACGTCTCGGTGCACAGGACATAGATGATCTTGGCGACCTCGTCGGGCGTGCCGAGGCGGTGCAGCGGAATTTGATGGGCGACGATTTCCTCGGTGCCGGGCGAGAGGATCGCGGTATCGATCTCGCCCGGTGCGATAGCGTTGACGCGGATGCCGAGCGGACCGAAATCGGCCGCCATCTCACGGGTGAGCGAGGCCAGCGCGGCCTTCGAGGTGGCGTAGGCCGTGCCCGCGAAGGGATGGACGCGCGAGCCGGCAATGGAGGTCACGTTGACCACCGAGCCCTTGGCGGCCTTGAGCTGCTGCAAGAGGCCGCGCGCGAGCATGATCGGCGCGAAGAAATTCACCCGGAAAACGTGGTCCCACACATCGAGCGTGGTCTCGATCGAGGAAAGGCGGGTTCCACCGTCGGCCTTGGGCGAGATCGCGGCGTTGTTGACGAGGGCATGAAGTTCGCCGTTCTCGAGCCGTTGCTTGATCTCGGCGATCGCCTCGAGCGTGCCACCGGGATCGGCAAGGTCGACCTGGATGTGATCCTCGGGCCCCATCTCCCACGGGCAGTTCTCCGGGAATGGATGGCGCGAGCAGGTGATGACGCGCCAGCCGGCCGCCGAAAACCGCTTCACCGTGGCGTGGCCAATCCCGCGGCTCGCTCCGGTCAGCAGGAGGGCGCGGCGCGGCTGGTTCGAATGCGGCGTCGCCATGGCGGTCAAATCCCACAACCTTGCTGCATGCTAGAGGGGTTTTCATCCCGGTGGAAACGGAAACGCTCCAATCCTGTCGCTTTCCGCAGGTCTTCCAGCGCCCGAAGCGCTAGAACTGGTGCCGCGGAGCGGCTTGCGCAACCTGCCGAGCCTGGTCGCGCCGCCAAACCCGCCGTTCGTCTTGCCGGACGCGCCCCGCGGATCGGCGGCTCCTTCGCCGCACAAGCCGATTTCACGGATAGAGCCGCGTCTTGCGCCAGGGCGCGTCAAGCGCATCGCGCCGGAACTCGACCCGATCATGCAGACGGAACGGTCGGTCCTGCCAGAACTCGATCAGAAGCGGACGCAAGCGATAGCCGGTCCAATTCGGCGGCCTTGGGACCGCTCCCACGGCGAATCTCGCGGCAGATAATGCGATCGCTTTCTCGAAGGCGTGGCGGCTCTCGAGCGGCGCCGATTGCTTGCTGGCCCAGGCGCCGATCTGGGCCAGGCGCGGGCGCGTCGCGAAATAGGCGTCAGCCGCCGTATCGTCGACGCGTTCCACCGGTCCGCGCAGCCGCACCTGGCGATTGAGCGACTTCCAATGAAAAAGCAGCGCGCCTTTGCGATCCCTCTCCAACTCTCGTCCTTTTTGGCTGTCGACATTGGTGAAGAACACGAACCCGCGCTCATCGAAGCTTTTCATCAGCACCATGCGGACGTTGGGCAGGCCATCGGCGTCGACGGTCGCCAGCGCCATGGCGGTGGGATCACGCGGCTCGCTTGCGGCCGCTTGCTCGAACCAGGCGGCAAACAGCCGCAAAGGCTCGTCCGCCTCGGTAAAATCACCACTCGTTAACCAGGTCGGGTGTTCTATCGGAGCCGATTCAGACATTCCGCGGAGTATCCTCGTCGTGGCGATGGCGCCAAGCTCTCTGCTCCGGCAGCCCCGTTATAGAGGAACGTCGAGCCGCTGGCACCTGGCGCTGCGGCGCCTGCCGAGGCCGGCATGCGCGCTCGCGCTGGCGCTCGCGGGGGGCGGCTGCAGCTTCTCCTACCAGCTCGACAATCTAAAGGATCCCGGCAAGGGGGATCAGGTCGGCTCGCTCGCACCTCGCGTGGCCAGGACGCCGGCGGCGGAGACGCCGGCGGAGGGCGACCTCGCCATTGCCCGCGCCGCCGTGAGCGAGGTCCTGAGCAAGGGGGGCAAGCACACCAGCATGCCCTGGGAGAACCCGAGGACCGGGGCCCGCGGGACCGTCACACCGCTAGCGTCGGTCCATGACCAGGACGGGATCCCCTGCCGCGATTTTCTCGCAAGCTTTGTCAAGAACGGCAGCGAGTCCTGGTTGCAGGGCGAGGCCTGCCGCGCCGCGCGCGGCAAGTGGGAAGTGCGCAATTTGCGGCCGTGGAACAACACCTGACGCCGATGGTCCCGGTCGCTGCGGACGCGGATGCCGACGCGGCCATCACACCCTGACCGACGTCATGATCCCCTTGGGGAAAATCTCCTCGGGCTTGGCGTGGCGATGCGCGATGCCCTGCTCGTGGGTGTAGCGCAGGAACTGTTCCAACGTCGGCCGGTTCTCGTCGATACCGTACGGAAACGGGTCACCCGCGAACAAGTCCCGCATCTTCCGCGCATAGGTTGGCAACCAAGCCAAGGGATAGCGCGACACGGCGGGATCGAGCAGGCGCTCGAGGCTGCGGCGCTTCAACTCGGCAAAGGCGTTGAAGAGATTGCGCGCCACCCAGGGATGCTCCTCCAGGACGCGCGTCTGGATCGCGATGATATGCATGATCGGCCAGACCTTCGTGCGTTGGTAGTAGGCCTCCTCCATCTCCAGATAGTCGGGGAACAGGCGCACCACGTCCGGATGGCCGCGCAGGAACGAGTTCGGCGGGCGTGCAATCAGCGCGCAGTCGATCTCGCCCGACGCGATCATCTCGCTCAGGGACTTGTCGCTTACGCGCGTGAGCCGCATTCCCTTCGGAAGGCTGAGCTCGACCTTCTCGATGCGGCCGGCCTCATTGGCGCCCGCCTGATACCAGTGGACGTCGTGGAGCTTGACGCCGTGCTCGTCATTGAGCCATCCGCGCATATACACGGCGGCCGTGTGTGCCCATTCGGGCGAGCCGATTGTCTTGCCTTTGAGGTCGGCCGCCGTTTTGATGTTGCTGTTCTTGTTGACGTAGAAGGACGAGAATCGAAACAGACGCGAGCACACGACCGGCAGGCCGATGATGTCGGCCTTCTCCCTCGTCACCTGCGCGCAGAATTTCGCGAACGACAGCTCGCTGACGTCCCACTCGCGGTTGAAGGTAAAGCGCGCGAACACTTCGTGGTGGCCGAGCGTGAGCCAGGTATGGTCGATGCCCTCGGCATTGACGATGCCGAGGCGGAAATCCCGAAAATGATCGTAATCGGTGGTCGCGATCGTGAGCTTGACGCGTGACATTCGTCCCCCTTGCAAACCTTTGCCGCTGGGCGGCGCCGCTCGGTGTCCTTCCGGCGCGGCGGCGGCCAAGCGGAGCCGGTTGGTCCGGAGCACGCGTCAATCCGGCGCGCCAGTCAAGCGCCGGCCGGCGACGGCCAGCGTCGCCGGTGAAGGCTTTTGGGGATGCCGCGCCTCGTTGCAGTCGGCGGCCTCGCTCCCCACATTGAGCGCGTGCGGTTGGGGCGACTGCCCGGCATGAGAAATGGCGACCTGCCTGGGAGGGATTGAGGATGCGCGACCCCTATGACGTGCTGGGGGTGTCGAGGACCGCGAGCGCCGCGGAGATCAAGGGTGCCTTCCGGCGGCAGGCCAAGAAGCTGCACCCCGACGCCAACAAGCACGACCCGAAAGCGGCGACGCGCTTTGCCGAGCTCAATGCGGCCTACGAGATTCTGGGCGAGGACGGCAAGCGCAAGGCGTTCGACCGCGGCGAGATCGATGCCGAGGGCAAGCCACGCTTCCAGGGCTTCGGCGCCGGACAGGGGCCGGGCGGCGGCTTCAATCAGGAAGGAGTTTTCGAAAGCTTCACCTGGGGGCGCGACGGCTTCCAGCGCGCGGGCGGCCGTGCCGGCGGCGGATTTCGCGGCTTCGACGATCTCTTGAAAGAAGCGTTCGGCGGCGGGGCTTCCAGGCGCGCAGGGCGCCCGGCCGGGGGCTTCCAGTTCGAGGCGGAGGATCTCGGCGGGATCGGCGCCGCCCAGGACATCACCGCCGCGCTGACCATCACCCTGCCGGAAGCGGCAAAAGGTGCGAAGAAGCGCGTGCAGCTTCCGACCGGCAAGGAAGTGGACGTGAAAATCCCCGCCGGGCTGAATGATGGGCAAACGGTCCGGCTGAAGGGACAGGGCCTCGCCGGTCCCGGCGGCCGCGTCGGCGATCTCCTGATCGCGGTTTCGATCGCTCCGCATCCGCTGTTTGTGCGCGAGGGCGCCGATCTGCGGCTCGAGCTCCCGATCACGTTGTATGAGGCGGTGCTCGGCGCCAAGGTGCGCGTGCCGACGCTCGACGGCGCGGTCGAGGTCGCCATTCCCGCCGGCACCAATTCGGGGCGCACCTTCCGCCTCAAGGGGAAGGGCTTCCCGGCGAAGGACGGCCATGGCGATTTGCTCGCCACCGTGCGGGTCATGTTGCCGGAGGGCGGCGATGCGGAGCTTGCCGAGCTGATGCGCAAGTGGCGGGAGACCAAGGCCTATGACCCGCGCAAGGACATGGGCTGAGGGAAGCGGGCGCGACTCCCGCTGCAGGACGTGCCGGCCCGACGTCGCGTGCCGATCGAAGGCGACGCCGTCGAACGTGAGGCGATAATGCTCACGGCGTGGCTTGCGGCGCGCCCTTGTCGATCTGGTCGTAGGCCGCCTGCGCGACGGCGATGAGACGCTCGCGGTCGACCGGTCCGCTCACCACGTAAGTGAGCCCGCGCTCCACCCAGTATACGGCGGCAAACCGCTCGGCCGCGCGGTAGCGCATGGCGGTCTGCGGCGAATCCGTCCGCGCATAATAGATGGTGAAGCGTTCGCCGGAAGGGCCTTCATACATGCAGAACGCCGCCGGCCCGAACGGCCCCGGCAGCAGGCGCCCGCCCACCAGCTTCAATCCGCTCTGTTCGAGGTCGGGTATTCGCAGCTCGTAATCGAGACGCTTCGACAGCCACTGGACCAGATGCGGGCGTTCGGCCCCGGTAACCTCGACCGGATGGCGTACCTCGACCACATAGACCCGGTGGGCATCGAGCGCCTGGGTCGTGAAGACGTCGAAGCGGCTCGGCGCCGCCGCCGATGCCCCGTGCGCCATCCAGCCGACGACGCCGCCGGCGAGAAACGCCATGACCGCGGTTGCGGCCGCGATGGCGCGCCAGGAGCGTCCGCCGCGGGCGAGCTTGTCGAGATCGAAGCGCGCCGGCACGGGCTCCAACGCCACCGCGCCATAACGCGCGCGGATCGCGTCGGCCAGCGCCTGCCACTGGGCCACGCGGGCGGCCTCGCCGGGGTGGGAGGCGAGCCAGGCCTCGACCGCGGCGCGGCGATCGGCCGGAATCTCGCCGTCGACATAGGCGTGAAGCTCGTCCTCGGTCACGGGTGGATCTCGATCGGTCATCGTCGTAGTCCTTGACTCATTTGATGCGGCGAAGGATGGGGCGTTCGCCGTCGAGATAGGCTCTGATCTGCATGCGCGCGCGCGCGAGCCGCGACATCACGGTGCCGATCGGCACCGCCTGCACGTCGGCGACCTCGCGGTAGGTGAGCCCTTCGAGCACGACCAGCACGAGCGCCGCGCGTTGATCCTCGGCCAGCGACGCGAGCGCCCGCTCGATGTCCCGCGCCCCGGCCTCGGGGCCGGCCAGGTCCGACGCATCGTTCTCGCCGAGGGTCTGCACGGCGGGACGCCGCGCCAATGAGCGCAGCCGGTTGCGGTTGAGGTTGGTGAGGATGGTGTAGAGCCAGCTGCGAAGATCGCCGCCATGAAACAGATGCTCCGAACGCAGCGCCCGCACCAGCGTGTCCTGGACCAGATCGTCGGCAAGCTCGGCGTTGCGGGTGAGCGCCCGTGCGTAGCGTCGCAATGCCGGAACCGCGGCCTCGATCCCCTGCCGGAATCCGCTCAACGCGTCCTCCCTCTCCAGCGCGGCGCCGTGCATGCATCGCCCGTTCGGGCGATCCACCGGAACCCGCGATCCGTCGTTCGTCACTCCTTGCAGATGGACCATATCACCCGGACGAACACTTTTGCCGAAGCGATATTCCCGCGACACGATGGTGCGGGAGCGCCGGTTGATGGCGGCTGCTTGTGGGGCCTTGCCCCCTGTGTCATAGGAGGCCAACGGTCGGCGGCGCAGCGAGGACAATTCATGCCGGAAACCTCGGGTCTCTTGCGCGGCAAGCGCGGCCTGATCCTGGGGGTTGCCAACAACCGGTCGATCGCCTGGGGTATCGCGAAGGCGTGCCATGGGCAGGGCGCCGAGCTTGCCTTCACCTATCAGGGCGAGGCGCTGAAGAAGCGGGTCGAGCCGTTGGCGCAGGAGGTCGCCGGGCTGGTGGTCGGCCATTGCGATGTCACCGAGCCGGCCACCATCGATGCGGCCTTGGCGGCGGTGGAGGCGAAATGGGGGGCGATCGATTTTCTCGTGCACGCCATCGCCTTCTCCGACAAGGATCAGCTGTCGGGGCGTTATGTCGATACGACCGCGGACAATTTTTCCAAGACGATGCTGGTGAGCTGCTACTCGTTCACTGCGCTCGCGCGGCGCGCGGAGAAGCTGATGCCGCGGGGCGGCTCCTTGCTCACGCTCACCTATTACGGTGCGGAGAAGTGGATGCCGCATTACAATGTGATGGGAGTCGCCAAGGCGGCGCTCGAGGCTTCGGTGCGCTATCTCGCTGCCGATCTCGGCGAGCGGAATATCCGCGTGAACGCCATCTCCTCCGGTCCGATCAAGACTCTGGCGGCGTCGGGGATCGGCGACTTCCGCTATATCCTCAAATGGAACGAGTACAATGCGCCGCTCCGGCGCAGCGTGACCATCGAGGAGGTCGGCGATACCGCGGTCTATTTCCTGTCCGATCTCTCGCGTGGCGTCACCGGCGAAGTTCAACACGTCGACGCCGGCTATCACATCGTGGGGATGAAACATCCCGACGCGCCCGATATCGTCGTCGGCAAGGAGTGACGGCATGGCGGCCGGGACCGGTCCCGGATGCGGTGCAGTGCGCATTGCAATGCAGGCGGCACCATGCTGCGCTGCGCCGGCATACGGATGAACTCGTGCCACGGCCCGTCATCTATTACGTTCGCCACGGCCTCACCGACTGGAACGTGCAGCAGCGGCTGCAGGGCCGGCACGACGTACCGCTCAACACGGAGGGCTGCGGGCAGGCGATTCGCTGCGGCGAAATCCTGCAGGATTTGTTTAGCCGCCACGGGCGCGCGCCGGAGAGCCTCGACTATGTGTCGAGCCCGCTCAAGCGCGCGCGCAAGACCATGGAAATCATGCGCGCGACACTCGGCCTGGAAGCGATGAGCTACGGCGTCGATGCCAGGCTCGCCGAGATCGCGTTCGGGGACTGGGAAGGCCTCACCTATGCCGACGTGCTGGCGCGGGACAACGACGTCGTCGCCAAGCGGGAATCCAACAAGTGGGGCTTTCTCCCGCCCGGCGGCGAGAGCTATGCGCAGGTGACCATGCGAATACGGGACTGGTACGAGACGGTCGTCCGCGACACCGTGGTCGCCGCCCACGGCGGCACCGCGCGCGCGCTCATCGCGCATCTCAAGCTCGTACCGCCGGAGGACGCCACGCATTATTCCGTCGATCAGGGCGTGGTCTATGTGTTCGCGGGACATCTGCTCGGCCGTTACGGCTGACGGTCGTCAGCGGCCGGCGATGCGAATGGCGAGCCGACCGCCTCCAGGTTTACCGGTTCACCGGGTGCCATTTGACCGCGGCTGGCACGCGGGCTACCACACGCCGGCGGGTGGAATCCTATGTCGTTCAATACCTTCGGCCATCTTTTCCGGGTCACGACGTTCGGCGAGAGCCATGGGCGCGCGATCGGCTGCGTGGTCGACGGCTGCCCGCCCCGCATTCCGCTGACCGAGGCCGATATCCAGCCCTATCTCGACAAGCGGCGGCCCGGCCAGTCGCGTTTCACCACGCAGCGGCGCGAGCCGGACGAGGTGAGCATCCTCTCCGGCGTCTTCATCGACGAGCCGACCGGTGAGCAGGTCACGACCGGGACTCCGATTGCGCTCGTGATCGACAACGTCGACCAGCGCTCCAAGGACTATTCCGACATCAAGGACAAGTACCGGCCGGGGCACGCCGATTACACCTATGACGCCAAATACGGCATCCGCGATTATCGCGGTGGCGGCCGTCAATCCGCGCGTGAGACCGCCACGCGCGTCGCCGCGGGCGCGGTCGCGCGCAAGGTCGTCCCCGGCATGACGGTGCGCGCTGCGCTGATCCAGATGGGCGAGCACAAGATCGACCCTGCGCGCTGGAACTGGGACGAGGTCGAGCGCAACCCGTTCTTCTGTCCGGACGCGGAGCAGGCCAAGCTGTTCGAGGCCTACCTCGACGATATCCGCAAGCGCGGTTCCTCGGTCGGGGCCGTCATCGAGGTGGTCGCGGACGGCGTTCCGGCGGGCCTCGGCGCACCGGTCTACGGCAAGCTCGACGGCGATCTCGCCGCCGCGCTTATGGGCATCAATGCCGTCAAGGGCGTCGAGATCGGCGCGGGCTTTGCCGCGGCAGCGCTGACCGGCGAGGACAATGCCGACGAAATGCGCATGGGCAACGACGGTAAACCGATATTTCTTTCAAATCATGCCGGCGGCATCTTGGGCGGCATTTCGACCGGGCAGCCGATCGTCTGCCGCTTCGTGGTCAAGCCGACCTCATCCATTCTCACGCCGCGGCGCACCGTCGATCGGTACGGGACCGAGACCGAGATCAGCACCAAGGGCCGCCACGATCCCTGCGTCGGCATTCGCGCCGTTCCGATCGGCGAGGCCATGGTGGCATGCGTGATCGCCGATCACTATCTGCGTCATCGTGGGCAGCTGGGCGAGCCGCCGCGGTGGCCGTTCGTCCGCGCCTGAAAGGAGGCACGCCAAGGTGCTCGACAACTATCAGCGCGTGGAAGGCGTGCTCGCGGCTTTTGCCGGCGGCGAGATCGTGGTCGTTACCGACGACGACGACCGCGAGAACGAGGGCGACCTGTTCGTCGCGGCTTCGTTGTGCACGCCCGAGAAGATGGCTTTCATCATCCGCAACACCTCGGGCATCGTCTGCGCGCCGCTGTCCGCCGACGAGGCCAAGCGCCTGCATCTCGATCCGATGGTGGCGGCGAACGACGCCCCGCTCGGCACCGCCTTCACGGTCTCGGTCGACGTTCGCCATGGGCTTACCACCGGCATCTCGGCGGAGGAGCGCACCAACACCGTACGCGCGCTCGCCAACGGCAATGCCGGCGCCAGCGATTTCGTGCGGCCCGGCCATGTCTTTCCGCTGGTTGCCAAGGACGGCGGGGTGTTGATGCGTTCCGGCCATACCGAGGCTTGCGTCGACCTGTGCCGTCTCGCCGGACTGTCGCCGGTGGGGGTCCTTGCCGAGCTGATGAACGACGACGGCACGGTGATGCGCGGGCCGGGTGTGACCGCCTTCGCCGAGCGCCACAAGCTCAAGCAGATTTCGATCGCCGATCTCATCGCTTACCGGCAGGCGCGCGACAAGCTCGTCAAGCGCATCGGCGAGTTCCCGGTACAGAGCAAGATTGGTACGCTCGCCGGCTATGCCTATGTGACACCGTTCGATGCCATTCAGCACATGGCCTTCGTCCACGGCCGGATCGGCGACGGCAGGGACATGCTGGCGCGGCTGCATCGCGCCGACATCATCCGCGACGTCTTTGGCGGGGCCAATCCGGTTCACTCCTCGCTGCAGCGCTTCAAGCAGGAAGGCCGCGGCGTCATTGTCTTCCTGCGCGACGGCGCGGCGGGCGTGCCCACGCATGCCATCCCGCAATCCGGCTCGACCGGCTCCGAGGTCGCGCGTTCGCGGCAATGGCGCGAGGTAGGGCTCGGCGCTCAGATTCTCAAGGATCTGGGCATCACCTCGATCCGCCTGCTGACCTCGGCCAAGCTGACCTATGTCGGTCTTGCCGGCTTCGGCATTGAAATCGTGTCGACCGAAATGATCGACGACAGAGTCGCGCGGGAATAGGCGCGCCGCGCCTTCGCCGGCTTTTATCGGCATCATGCCCGTGCCACCATTGGAGTGAATCTTCCGCTGACGGAGGCACGGATGCGGATGCATGCATCGCTGATCTCGATCGTCACGGCCGGCGCCGCGGCGCTGCTGGCAGTCGCGGGGTTCGCAGCACCAAGCTCGCCGCCCCTGTTCGCCGACAAAAGTCCGAATGCCCTCGCGGTTGATGTCGAGCTCGTACTCGCGGTCGACGTGTCCTATTCGATGGATCCGGACGAGCAGGCGTTGCAACGCGAAGGCTATATCGCCGGCATCACGTCGCGGGAGTTCATGCAGGCGCTGCGCAGCGGCCAGCACGGCAAGGTGGCGGTGAGCTATTTCGAATGGGCGGGACCTTACGACCAGAGGATCGTCGTGCCGTGGCGGCTGATCGACGGTCCGGAAGCCGCCGATGCATTCGCCAACGACATCGCCCGCGCGCCCTACCGCCGCGCCTCGCGCACCTCGATCTCGGGGGCGCTCAATTTCGCCAAGCCGTTGTTCGATGGCAGCGGGTATCGCGGCTTCCGGCGCGTGATCGACGTCTCCGGCGACGGCGCCAACAACAGCGGCCCGTTCGTCACGATCGTACGCGATGACGTGCTGGCCGCGGGCATCACCATCAACGGCCTGCCGATCATGCTCAAGCGGCCGAACTCGTTCACCATGGATATCGAAAATCTCGACGTCTATTACGAGGATTGCGTCATCGGCGGCCCCGGCGCGTTCGTTGTCCCGATACGCCAGCGCGAGCAGTTCAAGGAGGCGACCCGTACCAAGCTCGTGCTGGAGGTCGCCCAGCGCACGCCGGAACGGCGGGTGACGCCGGCGCAAGCGCGGGCGCCGCGGGTGTCCTGCACCGTCGGCGAGCAGATGTGGCGGGATCGCTGGGGGAACTGAAGACGGAAGGCGGACGACGGACGACGGATGAGGGAAAGACTGCGCTGCCACCGCTCATCGCTCTATCTGTCCTGCGTCATCTGTGGTCCGTCCTCTGAAATTGCGCCACCAGCTCCACGTGCGCCGAATAAAGAAACTGATCGACCGGGGTTAAGCGCATGAGGCGGTAGCCGCCATCGACGAGGATACGGGCGTCGCGCGCGAAGGTCGCGGGATTGCAGGAGACCGCGACGATGGTCGGCACGACCGACGCCGCCAGCTCGCGCGCCTGCGCGTCGGCGCCCTGCCGTGGCGGGTCGAACACCACGGCCTCGAACCCCTTGAGCTCAGCTGGCACCAACGGACGGCGGAAGAGGTCGCGCGCGAGCGCCTCGATCGGCTTGAGCCCCTGCGCTCCCGCCGCGGCGCACCGCAGTGCCGCGACCGCGTCCGCATCGTTGTCGGCGGCGGTGACGCGGATGCGCTCCGCCAGGCGCAGCGCGAACGGTCCCACGCCGCAGAACAGGTCGGCCACGCTCCTTGCGTCTTGGCAGTGCGCCGCGACCAGCCGCGCCAAGGCGGTTTCGCCCGCCGCGGTCGCCTGCAGGAAGGCGCCCGGCGGCAGGACGACCTGGGCACGGCCGATCCGCAGCGTCGGCGGCACGCGCTGGGCGAGGATCTCGCCGTGCCGGGTCAGGCGTGCGAGGCGGCGGCGCTCGGCGATCTGGGCAAGCTCCGCCACACGCGCCGACGGCAGCGGGCCTGATCCGCGCACGTCCACGTCGAGACCGGCGTCGGTCGCCGTCACCTGGATGTCGAGCGGCTTGCGCGCTCCCGCGAGCGCCTCGGCAATGGCCCAAGCCGTCTCGATCGCGCCATCGAGTCCCGGTGCGAGAATGGGACAGCGGTCGATTGCCACCACGTGATGCGCTTTGAGGGCGGCGAATCCCACCTCGAGCACGTCGCGACCGCCGCGCCGGGCGTGGAATACCGCGCGGCGGCGTCCCTCGCCGTGAGCATCGATCAGATCGTCGACCGCGGCTTCGAGCCCGGCCGCCGCCAGCGCGCCGGTGACCAGCGCGCGCTTCCACGTGCGGTAGCGCGCCGTCGCCAAATGCTGGAGCGCGCAGCCGCCGCAAACGCCGAAATGTGGGCAGATCGCAGCGATGCGGTCGGGGCTGGCGCTGTCGACCTTGATGAGATGGCGACGGTCCGGGTGGCCGGGCCAGGGATCGACTTCGATGGTCTCGCCCGGCAGCGCATAGGGCACGTAAAGCGCCCCCGCGGGCGTGTCAGCAATACCATCGCCGCGTGAGCCGAGCCGGGCGATCACCAGGCGCTCCACCATGGGCCGTCGATAGCCGGCAATCGGGGAATCGTCCAGGGAGCAGACGAGACGCATCACGGATAACAGAGGACGGATAACAGAGGACGGACGACAGAAAGCAACACCCCTATCTGTCCTGCGTCGTCCGCCGTCCGTTCTCCGTGAGGCGCTCAAACCGCCAGACGAGCAGCGCAGCGAACGTCCCGACGGCCGTCGAGAATCCGATCCAAATGCCGACCGCGCCCAGATTGGCGGGGAATCAGGCCATTGCCGATATTGCTCTAGGGACCCGCGACCAACTGGCCCGAGAAGCCCGGATTCGCCGCCAGAAAATCGGCCTGGTTCGCGGTAACCACAGGAACTGCCCGGGTGCGATTGTAGCCCGTGGCAGGGGATCGCTGCTCGAGTTTGTCTTGCAGCGCCCACCCCTCCACGCTGGCGGGCAAGTCCGTCAGGGGGTTGAAGATTTCAACGAATTCGGAACCCGGCTCCTGCGAAGCCGGGTCGTAGAGCACCTCGCTAATAAGCAGGTGCTTGGCGGCGGTTCCATGGATGGTAGCCGGGGCCAGGAAGAAGGACGCGAATAGAAGCACAGCGACGGCAGGCGCAAAAAAACACGACGAAACATGCTGCGGGCCACCCTTCTCAATGAGCACGCGATGACATGAGAGGCGGAAGAGGAATACTTCCAGCCGCAATTATACGTCCAAAGGGGCATTGTTTGTCAAACTTCGCACAAGGAAAGAACAAGCTATATGTTCTTTTTCGCGGGTCGGAGCTGACTCCATTTGCACGCAGGCCAGAAGGCTCGTTCGAACAGGTACTCGGTGGCACCACCAGAGCCAAGTCTCGGCTCCGTGTCGTACCGGCGACCTTGGTGCCTGCCGGCGTCGATTCTCTTGGAGCCAGCGCCAGATCAAAAAGCGCCGTCTCCCTGAAGAGACAGGCGCCGGTAGCCCAGGCACATGAGTTCCCGGGCTACAATCTTTGCTTCTTTCAGGTCAGATAGTCGCGCAGCTTGCGGCTGCGGCTGGGATGGCGCAGCCGGCCCAGCGCCTGGGCCTCGATCTGGCGGATGCGCTCGCGGGTGACGCCGAACTTCTTGCCCACTTCTTCCAGGTGTAGGAGTAGCCGTCCACCAGGCCGAAGCGCAGCTGCAGGATGCGCACCTCGCGCGGGGTCAGCGACTCGAAGATCTCGTCGATCACCTGGCGCAGCATGGTCTGCGACGCGGAATCGGTCGGGCTATCGGCCTCGGCGTCCTCGATGAAGTCGCCCAGGTAGCTGTCTTCTTCCTCGCCGACCGGCATCTCCAGCGACAGCGGCCGCTGCGACACGCGGATGATCTGCTCCACCTTGCGCGGCGGCACGCCCAGCCGCTCGGCGATCTCTTCGGTCGTCGGGTCGCGGCCCAGTTCCTGCACCAACTGCCGGCTGGTGCGCGTCAGGCGGTTGATCTGCTCGTACATGTGCACGGGCACGCGGATCGTGCGGCCCTGGTCGGCAATCGCACGCGTCACCGCCTGGCGAATCCACCAGGTGGCATAGGTGCTGAACTTGTAGCCGCGCCGGTAATCGAACTTCTTCACGGCGCGGATCAGGCCGATGTTGCCTTCCTGGATCAGGTCCAGGAACGGCACGCCTCGGCCCACATACTTCTTGGCCACGCTGACCACCAGGCGCGAGTTGGCCTTGATCAGGTGCTCCTGCGCGGCCTGGCCATCTTTGACCGACAGCCAGCAGCCGATCGCGCTCATCCGAAGTCGTCGACGCCCTGCGTCAGTCTCTGGCGGGCCTCGCGGCCGCTCTCCATGCGCTTGGCCAGCGACACCTCTTCTTCGGCCGTCAGCAGCGGCACCCGGCCGATCTCCTTCAGATAGAGGCTGATCGAGTCGTCGATGTCGATCAGGTCCAGGTCCAGGTCGAACTGCTCGTCCTGGTCGCGTTCCTCTTCTTCGCCCCTTCCTCGGTTTCCTCTTCTTCGCGGAAAGGGCCGACTTCGATGCCCTGCTCGAACAGGTTAGCGAAGAGATCCTCGAGTTGTTCGATGTTACTTTCCGCTTCAGGGAACGCGTTCAGGACATCGTCGTATGTCACGAAGCCCTGGTCGCGGCCCAGCATGATCAACTGCTCGGTCAGCCCCGGGACTTCGTCGGCGACTCGTCCTGCCCTTCCCGTCGATGTCGGGCTGGAAATTCTTTTCGTCGTCCAGTGCGCTCATCAGCACACTCCTTCAGCTTCGGCCAGCGTGCACCTCCTGAGTCTCGGTAGGGCTGCCACGGCCGAGTTGTCCTCTCGTCCGGAGCCGGGGAACATCTGCCCTAGACCCTTGCGTCGTACTGCGGACCCAGACGGCCTGGTCGATCGCGGTTCGTGTTTGCCATTCGCGCAGCAACACTGACCGTCATGCTTGTTCACGCAGTAACGTCGTTGAGCATTCTAACCACAATGCTCCGATCTGTAACGTGGTCTGTGTTACCAGTTGCGTCGTCTACTGCCGGTTTCACCCGCCTCGCAGCGGGTGCTTAAGTCGTAAATGCCGTCGTCGATCGCCCAAACCGCGCGGCACGTCCCACAAGTTACGCAACCGGCGTGGCTGTGAGTTCCACGCCTCAGCAGGTAGGGCAGCAAGAACGGGCTCCCGTCTGCATTCGGTCCGCCGCCCGGCCGTCTGTCGTCCGCAAGAAGACGCTGGGCGACAGCTTCCAGGCCGCGCTGACGCTCTGGATGGCTCCCGTCGATTGCTGCCAACGTCGTCGCCGGGACCAGCCGTTTGAACGCATGCTGTCGGAAATGCGACACTGCCCGGCCCGCCTCGATGCGTGAAACCGGCTGCCCTCAATTGCTGCGCCATCCATGCCGGGTGGAAGTCGTAAGTTCAGTCGGGCGAACTCATAGGGCTCGGGGGTCGTAAGGCGACCATTTTGCGCGGCGTAGCAGGTAGCGAGCGATGGCCTTCAGATTGCGCTTGTTTGCGTATTCGACGCACGTACGCACCGCCCGGCTGCAGCGACTCGCAATCTGGCGCAACGCGGCCGGGATATCGGCCAGATGGTGCAGCACCCGGACGGTCACGGCGGTGTCGCACGTGGCCGGCGCCAGTGGCAGGTGATAGATGTCGGCCGCCACATAGATGTAACGGTCCGACGCGCCTAGTCGCTCTTGCGCCTCTCGCAGGCCCGACTTGGCGTAGTCCAGGAGCATGACCTGTTCGTATCCGCTGTAAAGGTCCGACCAGCCGGCCGAAGCCGGCGCCTAGCTCGACAATGCGCCGCCCACGACTGGGCAACAAGCGGCGTAATGCGTCCGCTCGGCCAGGTCCTCGTATTCGCGCCCCTGGCCTTCCCAAAATCGAGCCCGGTAGCTCGTGCCTTCGTAGTCGCAGATGGCTTGTTCGTGCTCCAAATCGCTCCGCGCTCTGCCAAGGCGTCCTATGTTTCACGTGAAACACCTCCAAGTGCCTCCGTGATCACCGGCCGTCTATAATTTAACGAAAAACGAGCGGTGGCTAACCCACCGCCCATGAGGACTTGCGCTTCTGCGCCCATAATTATAGCACGGGCTGTCAATCCCTGACGTGTCTCAAATCGATAAGCAGAGTGTGATCAGACCGCGCCGATCTTGCATCATGTACGTGCCTTTGGCACGCTCGCTGCGGATGAGCTGACGCCTCTTACACCGGGCCGCCCGGATTCCGATGGCGGTACACGATCCGCCCCTTGGTCAGATCGTATGGCGACAACTCGACGCGCACCCGGTCGCCGAGCAGCACGCGGATGTAGTACTTCCGCATCTTGCCCGACAGATACGCCAGGACCTCGGGGCCGTTTTCGAGCTTCACCCGGAAGGTCGTGTTGGGCAGCGCCTCCACAACCTTGCCATCCAGGGTCAGCTTCTCCTCTTGTTTCGCCATGCCTTCTCACCTTCTGGAATCAGACCGCCGGGCAGGCACCGGCGGTCCAAATGACGTTGACAGCGGCAGCCCTTCTAAAGCCTGCGCAAACCGCCTGTGGGGAGGCAGCGTTCTAGCGCATGCTCTCACGGCCCTCGCGGCGCCGCTGCGCCTGCCGGGCCTTACGAATTGCCTTCTGCTTCTTCAGCCGCCGAAGCTCGCTCGGAGGCGTGAACCAGCGCTTCTTGCGAACGGTCGGCAGGATGCGCTCCTTCATGACCTCCTTGCGGAAGCGCTTGAGCAGCGACTCCTGGGACTCCCCGGCTCGCAGAGACACGGTTGCCATGCACCTCACCTCCTTCCCCGCCAACACGTCCAACACCGGTCACCTTAACAACGGAACCTCACCTTTCGGTGAGGCCCCTCGCCTGCCGTACAGAACCGACAACGACGCTTTAGTCTACTGGCTCTTGCCATCTTCGTACTGAACGCGTCGCACGTGTTACGCTTCCTTTGCTCAGGCCATCCGCGCTCCTGTCAGGGACACGTGTAGGATTTTGGGCCGGACGCAGTATAGTCGAAGGCCCCGATCTCTGTCAAAAACAGTACGGATTCTTCCTCGGATCGTTGCGCCCGGCAGCCATCGTGCTACCTCGGCTGCCTCGGTCCGCCTCGCAGTCCACGCACCAGGCGTCGCCACGCGCTCTCGGCGCCACTCGCTTCCCGTTCACCAATTTCGTGCTCCGAATAGCGGGCGTCGACAAAGGCCTCGGTCAGATCCCGGACGTCACCTCTCGGTCTCCGGCCATGCCGTACGCAAGTCCTCGGCGAATTCGAGCGGAGTCTCGTGGGCTGGCCGCACTACGCCCTCTTCTTCCGCTTCCTTGACCGCCCGCAGGTAGTAGCGCCGAACCTGGTCCCGCGGCAGCAACGGTCCTTCGCCTCGCACTCCCAACTCCGGTGGCCGGCCCACACGCACGCGAACCCGCCTCAACCGTCGCCGCACGTTCTTCATCTGAGCCGCGACCACGGCATTGACTCGTGCTCGTTCGCGCTCGCCACCACAAGCTCCACTGCAGCAGTTGCTTCGCCAGCGCACTCCTCTGGACGATTCCCGTTGTGCGCAGGAAATTGACCAGCAGGAAACCGGCCACGAGTACGACGACGATCCATAGCAGTGCGCTTCCAAGCCAGGGTGGAAGATCCGCGATCATCTCCGCCTGTGAGGGGACATCGGGCGGGGACGCGAAAGTGGCTCTTCTGGCAGCCCCCGCATCGATGAACCGAAGAGGGCAGCAAATAGCCCAGCCACCAGGGAAATAAGGATGCCCACCAGGAGCGCCACCGACAGCATCAAGCGGGTCATGAGGGCGATGACCCACTCCAGGGCGGCAGTGAGCCAACTGGTTGAGCCGAGCGGCAGTAGCGAGCGCAACGAGCGCGATCAGCACGATGAAGACCAGGCTGTTCACATGCCAACGTCGGATGAGGGAGCCGCGGATCTCCACTTCCTGGTTGAACCAGCGCCCCGCGCAGGACAGCAAGCCTGCCTTGGCTCAATAACAGCAGGCCCACGAGGAAGTATACGACGAGGCAAGCCACGACTTCCGGACGCAAACCCAACCCGCGCAACCCCGTGCGCAGCAAACCCGCCGCGTTCACTCCGACGTCAATCCGCGTGATGCCTGCACAAATCACGAGAAGAACGCCAACCCAAATCCAGCGCAGGCCGAAGCGCTCAAGCGACTCGGTGCGTCCCGACGGGTTGGCGGCCCGCCACTGGCTGCGGCTGTCGCCCCATCGGTGGCTCTAGGCGCGCCGCCATCTCGTCCGGCCGGATGGCGAGTTCAGAGGAAATCGGATGTCACGACAATCGCGAAGGCCCAGACCATAAGCCAGATGAAGGCCGCAAACAGGTACTCATCGGTGAAGAAGAATTCTGATGGAGCAACCACTGCCGATCTGGGCGAGCCCGGGAGCACCTTCGGCAAAGGCCCACGCCACGGCTCGCGCGGCCAGCAGCAACAGCAAGATTTCACCCAGACGAAACGCCCACCCTCGGCGATCACGCCAATTAGGACGCCCCAGCCGGGTTGTCGTCGCCACTGCCACCGCTGCGAAAACGATTGCGCCAGGGATGAGGTAGGGGCTCCAGCGACCACCGAGTCCCTCACCGAAGCGATCGCGGGCCCTACCGCGACACTCCCCGCTAACGGCGCGATCAGGACCAGGCGAAACAGGCTCGTCTGCCAGGCCTCGTCTGCGTATTCGGAAAATGCGTGACGCTTCGTCAAAGCCAGCCCATCAGCGGGCGCCTCCCACGATGGCTCCGGGCGTCCGCGCTTGCCATCGGCTTCAAGTCCGCCTCATCCGCTAGTTCGTCCGCGGCAATGCCCAAACGCCGGCATCGCTCGGACACGACACCGAACTGGGCGTGCGGCTCTACAGCAACCAGTACCGGGTTAAGGCCTGCTCGCCTTAGCCGGTGTAGAGAGGCGCTCGTGCTCTCATCGGCCGAGGGCGTGACGACGACAACCGTCGTGCCCCACGTCAGGTCTACGGTCGCCTGGGGCAGCCAGTCGACGAGTGGAACGCGTTTCGGCCAATTGCACCCGCGCCAGCCACTCCAGCAGTTTCATGAGGTGCGCGGCGGCCGCGCCGCGCGGCGCGATCGTCCAGCATGTAGCATCCGTCAGCGCATCCTGTCCATTGCTGGCCAGCCCCACGTCCTGCCGTTGCTCTATCAGGTAGTTGGCAAGCGAGGCCGCGACGACGATGGCCCACTCGGGCGCGCTATAACGGAGGTGGCGGGAGTATGCCTCTGCGCGGAAATCGAGACAGATGGTGCTTGTCAGCGACACGGCCGGCTCGGTCTTCTTCACCTCCAGTTGTCCTGAACGTGCGCTGGTCTTCCAATCGATGGTCCGCACCGGATCGCCCGGCTGATACGGTCGGACGCCGATCACACGGGACGGATCGGCAAAAATCGGATGCCGGCTCGCAACGGTGCCGTGCGGGCCGTGACGTCAGCGGCGTGGCCGACAACGGCATGACGCGCGGGTAGACGACCAGGCGCCGCCGCTCTTCCACCGGCCCCCTGCACGTCGGCGAAGCCGAACAAGTCTCCGGAGGACACCCTGCCCGGCCCAACGGCATAGACGCCGCGCTGGCGCCCCACAAGCTCATACCGCAACTGAACTTGCTCCTTGGGACCCAATGCAAGCGCGTGCATCAACCGGCCGTGCCCGCGAGCTGTGGGGGGCGGGGACTCGTCATAACGCACCCAGGGCGCTGGGAGCAGTCCACGGTTCGTGATGGTGATCTCTACTGTGGAAGTTTCTCCGGTGAAGATGTGGTCGGTGAAGCGGCGGGATACTAGAAGTTGGTTCACGCTCCGCTGGGCCCACCACCGGGCCAGCACGTACGCGCCGGTCAGCACGTACACCAGGTAGAAGACGATATCCATTCGGAGGAGGATGGCGATCGCGAGGAGCAGCAGGAGGACGATGGGCAACTGGACCATGCTAATCGCCTTCGGGGGCGGCCTCCTCGGGAGTGTCAAGTTCGCTCGGGTGCGCGGTTCGCGAGCCGGCGGCAGCCAGATCAGCGCCGGCAATCACAACCACGTACTCACCCTTTGGCTTCGCATGCCGTACGCGGTCGAGAAGCTCAGAAAGCATCCCGCGCTCGCACTGATTCGTACAGCTTCGTCAGTTCGTGCCCCAAAGCCGCTCGCCGGTCCCCGTAGACCGCGAGCGCATCCTCGAGAAAGGCTTCGACGCGGTGAGGGCTTTCGTAGAACACGAGCGTGTGAGGAGAGGCAGCATCCACGGTGAGGAAACGCCGGCGAGGTCCCCCCTTATGGGGAGGGAACCCGCGTACGTGAAACTGTGTAGCGCGAGCCCCGAGAGCACGACGGCCATGATTGCTGCGGCGGGCCCCGGCGCCATTGTGACCGCCTCGCCCGCGGCGATGGCGCGTTGCACGATCGTGTAGCCCGGGTCCGAGATGCCCGGCGTCCCGGCCTCGCTGACGATCGCAACCGACTTTCCATCTGCCAGCAGCGCCATGATCCGCTCGCCGGCGCGGTCCTCATTGTGCTCTTGGAAGGTCATCTGCGGCTTGGAAATGCCGTAGTGCCTCAGCGGATTCCCGTCTTACGGGTGTCCTCGGAAGCGATCATGTCGACGCTCTTCAGGATTTCGACCGCTCGCACTGTGATATCGCCCAGGTTGCCGATCGGGGTGGCCACGAGGTAGAGCATATCAGGGCTTTCCCAACTCGAGCTGAATCTGTGCCAGCAACTCGTCGACGATGGCAACGGCGGTGCGGCCTCGAAGCGCGCTTTCTGGGTGGACGAGGCAACGATGAGCCAGCGTAAGTGGCGCAAGCCGCTTGACATCGTCGGGCAGTACGTAGTCACGTCCATGTAGAGCCGCCCAGGCCTGGCTCGTCTTGTAGAGCGCGGCGAGCCCCGCGGGCTGGCCCCCAGGAGTAAGTCGGGTTGCCTCCGCGTCGCCTGGACCAGCCGGATGATGTAATCGCGCACGGTCTCGTCCACGTGCACCTCCCACACACGCTGTGCAAGCTCGGGCAGGCGTGCGCCGTCGAATACAGCCTCCAGCGTCGTGATAGGGTGCTGCCGCTGAAGGTTGAGCAGCATCTGGCCTTCAGCCTCCGGCGGCAGGTAACCGAGGCGCATCTTGATCAGGAAGCGGTCGAGTTGAGCCTCAGGCAGAGGGAAAGTGCCCTCGTATTCGATCGGGTTCTGAGTCGTGAGCACGATGAACGGGCGAGGCAATGACCTGGTGACGCCGTCGACCGTCACCTGCCGCTCACCCATGCATTCGAGGAGCGCCGACTGAGTGCGGGGGGTGGCGCGGTTGATCTCGTCTGCAAGCAGGATGTTGGAAAAAGCCGGCCCTGGGATGAACTCGAACTTGGCGTTGACCTGGTTATAGACCGAGACCCCGGTGACGTCATTCGGCAGCAGGTCTGGGGTGCATTGGAGTCGCCGGAACGTGACACCTAACGATGAAGATACTGCTCTCGCCAGCATCGTTTTACCAACGCCTGGCACGTCCTCGATGAGTACATGCCCCTCGCACAGCAGTGCGGCCAGCATCAGCTCGATCGCTTCTCGCTGGCCCAGGATAACCTTCTCAATGTTGGCAATGACCGCGTCTGCAAAAGCGACGATATCGTTCACTGGCACCGCTCCTCACGACGTGGCAAGCATAACATTCAAAGAACCTCTTGACAAAAGAACAAGCGTTCATTATAATGCGTCAGAACAAAGTTTCGCAGCCGGAGATGCAAGGAGCAAGTCAATGAATCTTTCCGACCGCCAGGTACGGATGCTTGCCTTCATTCGATCGTATCTGGAAGAGCATGCCTACCCGCCACTATACGTGAGATTGGCAAGGCGGTGGGTATCCCGTCTACTTCAGTGGTCAAGTACAACCTGGAGCGCCTGCAGGAGAAGGGCTACATCGAGCGCAGTGGCGAAGTCTCGCGTGGCCTCAGGCTCAAGGACGGCCCGGGAATACTGGGACGATCCAACGGAGATGGGGTAGTGGAAGTCCCCAAGTGGGGTGTCATCTCCGCGGGCCAGCCGATCGCTGCGTTTGGTCAGCAGGAAAACCCTTACGCCGGTGAGACCCTTACCTTGACCTCAGATCTGGTGCACGACCCGAGTGAGGTCTACACGCTGCGGGTCAAAGGTGACTCGATGATCGACGCTTTGGTGAACGACGGGGATTGGGTTGTCATCCGCCACCAGAACACGGCAAAACCGCACGACATGATCGTCGTGTGGATTCAGGACCGTGAGGAGACGACGCTCAAGTACTATTATCCCGAGGGCGAACGTGTGCGTCTGCAACCCGCGAATCCGAAGTACGACCCCATCTACGTGCGCGCCGAACAGCTGGAGATCCAGGGGAAAGTGATCGCGGTCGTCCGGCAGTTGCCCGAGTAATCGTCAGCAGGCGCGGCAATCATGGGTGGCGCTGAAGTCCCGCGGCTGTCACGCGGTTTATGCGCGGGACAGCGTCACGGTTCGCGCGAGCTGCTCGGAAAGCGCCTTGTGCGCGGCGTCGACGGCCTACGCATGAGTGGGCTGGTCTGCGAAACAGAAGCCTACGGCGGGACCGGCGACCCGGCGTCACACGCCTTCAGGCGCACTCAGCGTAGCTCGATCATGTTCGGTCCCCCGGGCTTTGCCTACGTCTACTTCATCTACGGCACGCATCATTGTCTCAACGCGGTAACGGAGCCGGACGGTCTTCCCGGCGCCGTTTTGATTCGCGCCCTCATCCCTGACGAAAACCTTTCCGAATTGCGACTTCGCCGCCGTTTGCCGGCCGAGGTCTCTCCACGATCCGTGCGAGGGGTGGCGGATGGCCCGGGCAAACTCTGCCAGGCGCTCGGGATCACCATACGTGAGAACGGGCTCGACTTTATCGAGAGCGAGGCGCTGTTCTTCGAGGAAGGTGTGCAGGTTGCGGAGGAACTGATATCGGCGAGCCCGCGTGTGGGCGTGGGGGGAGACGAAGAAGCGCGGTTACGGCTGTGGCGCTTTACGTGGCCGGCTGGGCACTAGCCGCGACAGGGTCGCAAGCTCGGGTGTCCGCAGAAGAATTGCGACGAGCAGGAAGATCAGGCCGCCAATAATCAACCCTCCGATCCCCACCAGGTATTTCGATCCACCGGCGAACTTGTCCGCCATCCAGACCAGTGCGGCGCCCATGGCAAGCGGCGCGATCCCCGTCTTGAGAACCGTGGCCCATATCCCAGCCCAGTCCAGCCCGCCGATCCCCTTCGAGAGCATCACCATCATCAGCGTCATTTCGAGCAGCACAGCGATCGTATTCGCGAGCGCCGATCCGCCGTGCCCCATGAAGGGCCGGAGGATCAGGCTAAGGACCACATTCAAAGCCATCGTGCTGACCCCGATAACGACCGGGGTCCGTGTGTTGTGGAGCGCATAGAAAGCACGCGCCACCTGGCGGGACGGCACGGTAGCGGCAAGCGCGGCGCCTGTGGCCGCCGCGGCGGCAAAGACGATGAACAGGGCGGGATAGTTGCCGACCGCGGCATCGATGCCCGCGGACCCAGCTGCCAGGTGGGCGGCGGCGGCCAGTCCTGCCCGGGAGCGGGTTACACGGCAAGACTGCGGCGCTCGATCAGGATGACGTCGCGCCAGCGGCCGTGATGCTGGCCGATGCGTTCCCTCGTTCCCACGATGCGGAACCCGGCGGACTGGTGCAGGGCCAGGCTGGCGGTGTTCTCCGGGAGGATACCGGACTGGATGGTCCAGATCCCGGCCGCCTCGGTCGAGGCGATCAGGGTCTCAAGGAGCCGGCGGCCGGTGCCGCGGCCGCGGGCGGCGGGGTGGACGTAGACGGAGTGCTCGACGACCCCGGCGTAGACGCAGCGGCCCGAGACCGCCGAGGCGGCCACCCACCCCGCGACCCGGCCTTCCGTGATGGCGACGTACCGGTGGGCGGGCAGCCGGGCCGCGGTGAAGGCCGCCCAGTCCGGCGCGCGGGTCTCGAACGTTGCGTCGCCCTCCTCGATCCCGGCCCGGTAGATCGCGAGCACGGCGGCGGCGTGCGCGCTGGTCATCGCCTCGACCCGTGTCTCTGCGGCGGGGATGGCACGGGTCATGGCCTGGCCGCGCGGATGATCGCTGAGTGCAGCCCGTCGGCGACCTGATGGGTGGGGGTGATGGTGATGCCGGTGAACCCTGCCAGGCTCAGCCCTCCGCGGTATTCGGCGAAGGAGGGCGCGCCGGCGATGCAGCCGGCCTGGGCGCCGCGCTCGAGCTGCTGGGCGGGGGTGAGGTGGTCCTCGGCGAGGATGTCGGAGATGCCCAGGCGGCCGCCGGGCCGCAGCACGCGGAAGCTCTCGGCGAAGACAGCGGGCCGGTCGGTGGACAGGTTGATCACGCAGTTGGAGATGATCACGTCCACCGAGCGGTCCGGGAGCGGGATCGCCTCGATCTGGCCGCGGAGGAACTCCACGTTGCCCGCCCGGGCGGCGCGGGCGTTGGCCCGGGCCAGGTCCAGCATCTCCTGGGTCATGTCCAGGCCGTACGCCTGGCCGGCCGGGCCGACCCGGCGGGCCGAGAGCAGCCCGTCGATGCCGCCGCCCGAGCCCAGGTCCAGTACCGTCTCTCCGGGCCGCAGGTCCGCGACCGCGACGGGGTTGCCGCAGCCCAGGCTGGCCCGCACCGCCGCCTCGGGCAGGCCGCCGGCGTCGGGGTACCCGGCGCGCAGCAGCCTGCGTCCGGGTCGCAGTCGGTGATCGTCTGGCCGACCTGAGCGGCGGGCCAGGCCGGCGTAGCGGGCGGCGACCGCCGCCCGGATCTGGTCGCGATCAGCTGGTGCCATGGTCATCCTCCGGGCGGGACGGGCGAGGGCTTGCCCATTACCAGGTCGGCGGCGGTGGGGAAGCAGATCACGCAGGCTCGTTGATCCGGTACAGCCGGGAGGTGCCGCGGTCCTCGGCCAGCACGAACCGGACCGCGGCGAGCTGCCGCAGGTGCTCCGATACCGTGGACTGGCCCACCGGCACGGCCGCGACGATCTCCTTGACGGTCAGCGGCCGGCCCGGGCCAGCAGCGAGACGATCTGCACCCGGGTGCCGTCGGCCAGGGCCGGAACCACGCCGCGTACGTCTCGGCGGTCTGCCGGTCCAGCGGCTGCACATCATTCATCGTTAATCGACGATAGACGATGAATGAGCGGCGAAGCGGGAAGCCTGGACTGGGCGGCTACGGCTGGACGGGCAGCCGATCAGGGCGGCCAGGCTGGCCAGCGCCTGCGGGCGGACCCGGTAGTACACCCACACGCCGCGCTTGTCCCGGTCGACCAGCCCGGCCTCGTGCAGCACCTTCATGTGATGGCTGATCGTCGGCTGGGACAAGTCGAACGCCTCGTTCAGGTCGCAGATGCACGCCTCCCCGCCCTCGTGGGAGGCGACCAGGGACAGCAGCCGCAGCCGGACCGGATCGGCCAGCGCCTTCAGCAGCGGCGCCACCTGCCCGGCCTGCTCCATGCTCAGCGGCTGAGCGGTCAGCGGGGCGCAGCAGGCGGCCGTCTCCGCCGGGCTGATCACCGTCAGGGGAATCGACACACATCTATATTGACAGAAGTCGATGTCTTATGGCAAGCTCGGATCACGACAAGACATAGACAGACATCAATGTCATCCGGAGGTTGCCATGTCCCGGGTGCAGCTCGCGCTGAACGTCAACGACATCGACGAGGCCGTCAGCTTCTACACCGCCCTGTTCGGCACCGAGCCCGCCAAGCGCAGGCCCGGCTACGCCAACTTCGCCATCGCCGAGCCGCCGCTCAAGCTGGTCCTGCTGGAGAACCCCGGCCAGGGCGGCACCCTGAACCACCTCGGCGTCGAAGTCGCCGACGCCGACGCGGTCGACGCCGAGCAGGCCCGGCTCGCCCAGGCGGGCCTGGCCGCGGTGGACGAGCGGGACACCACCTGCTGCTACGCCCGGCAGGACAAGTTCTGGGTCACCGGCGCCCCCGGCGGCGAACGGTGGGAGATCTACACCGTCCTGGCCGACAGCCCCACCTTCTGGGGCCAAGACGGCGAGCAGCGCTGGGACGCGGTCGAGGCCGAACTGGACGGCGCCCCGCCGGGCAGGCCACCCAATGCTGCGGCGGCCCGCAGGCGGCCACGGCGAGGACGCCGCCTCCTCCGGTGCCTGCTGCGCATGACCGCACAGCTACCTCGGCCCGGCAACGCCGCGTCGGCGGCCGGCTAGTCCTTCGCGGTGCCCGCGAGGTAGACGACCCGGCGGGCGATGTTGACGGCGTGGTCGCCAAGACGCTCGTAGAAGCGAGCCACCAGCGTCATCTCCATCGTCACCGGCAGCGCCATCCGGCCCGAGGCCAGTTCGGCTATCAGGCTGGCGTGCAACTCGTCCATCTCGTCGTCGCGGGCCTCCAGCGCCGGCGCGGCCGACCGGTCGCGCTGATACCAGGAGTCCACCGCGTGGCGCCACATCTCCGATGCGAGGTTCCCCATACGCTCGACGATCCCCCGGGTCCTCGGCGAGAGATCCTCGCCGAGGATGTGGTTGGACCGAGAGGCGATCTGCACCATGAGGTCATGGGAACGCTCGAGCTCGGGCACGATCCGCAGCACGGAGAGCAGGAAGCGCAGGTCCGAAGCCACCGGTGCCTGCAGCAGGATTTCCCGGTTGACCAGTTCCTCGATCTCCGGGTAGAGAGCGTCGATGACCTGCTCGCGATCGAGAAGGACCTGCAGTACCTCATTGTTACCGGTCAGAAGGGCCTGAGTCGCCCGGGGCAGGTCCTCGGCGACCAGGGCGAACAGTTCGATCACCTTGGCCTCGATGGCCTCTAGGTCGTGCTCAAATTCCTGTCGGCGCTCGCTCACGGTAAGAGCCTACTGGGCAGCTAGCTGGCCTACTAGGCCGCCGATCCGCTCGTCACCAGACGCACGATCACGATTGGCCGGAGGTAATCCCCGTGTTGGCCGGACGTTCACCTGGACCGTCGGCACGGCTGGCGCGTGAGGAACGTCCATCATCCCGAACGGGCCTGGTTTCCCGCCTTGGTCACCGCGCGGGCACGGCTAGCGAACCATCTTTCACAGCAGCACCACGGCACTCTTTTAAGCCATTAGTACCTATTTCGCGATCCGGCGTGGTATGTCCCGGGAAATGTCGTAGGCGGCCGATAGGATCGAACTGAAAACCTAGAGACCCGCCCGGACCAGCCCTGCGACCCTCCGGAGGGAGGTGACCCAGATGGGCGCTGCCCCGGCTTTCGCCAGCGTCGGCGAGGCGATCGAGATGGCCCGCGCCGCGCTGGGCTATCTGGCCGCCGCGGACGCGGCCCAGTTGGCCGCGGAGACCCAGGCCGAGTGCCTGCGGGGGCTGGAGCGGACCGACGCGGTCGCCACCGCCGCGCGGGCGTCGTTCCTGTCCGCGTTCACCATCGGGCAAGGGCTACTCCGCCGACGCGGATTACAGCGCGCGGGCCTGGCTGATGCACCGGACCGGGATCACCCGCGGCGCCGCCGCCACCCATACCGCGTGGGCGAACCGGGCCGGGACGCACCCGGCCGTGGTGGCGGCGCTGGCCGCCGGGGACCTGTCGGAGTCCTACGCGCGGGCGATCTGCCAGTGGACCGACAAGCTGCCGGAGAAATTCCGCCAGGAGTCCGACGAGCTGCTGGTGACGGCCGCGGCGGCCGGGCTGGGGCTGGCGGACCTGTCCGCGCTGTTCGCGGAGATGTACGAGCGGGCCCGCGTCCGACCTGCCCGATGAGGACCCGGACCGGGCGTTCGCCGACCGCGGGCGTGCGGCTGGAGACCACGTTCCAGGGCGCCGGGGTGATGACCGGGGACCTGACGCCGGAGTGCGCCGCGGTGGTGGGCACGGTGCTGGACGCGCTGTCCGCCCCGGCCGGGGACGAGGACGACCGGACCCGGGACCAGCGCTACCACGACGCGCTGGCCAGGAGGCGATGCGCCGCCTGGTCGCGGCCAACCTGCTGCCGGAGCGGGCCGGGCAGCCGGTGAAGGTGTGGGCGCACATCTCCCTGGCGGACCTGCTCCGGCTGGACGGCACTCCGCGCTGCAGGAGCAGTGGACCGCGCAGGTCCGCGCGGCCGTGGGCCGCGCGCCGCGCCGCCGCGTCCGAGACCGGCGCGTGACGACGGCGCCTGGCTGGACGGCGACGCCGCCGAGGCGATCGCCTGCGACGCGGCGATGGCCCCGATCGTGACCGGCGATGTCAACGTGGACGCGCTGGAAGACCTGGTCCGGCTGTGCGTGGAACTGGACGCGCGGCGCGACGGCGCGCGGGACGCGGCCTGGGCCGCGCTCGAGCAAGCGGTCATCGGCAAGGCCGTCGACCTGCTATCCGGCCCCGGCGGGCTGGCCAGCTTCCTGCGCCGCCGGCAGCTCGGCGCCCGGCTGGCCGGGCCGAGCCTGCCGCTGGACATCGGCTACGCCGAGACCGTCCCGGCGGGGATCCGCAACGCGGTCACCCTGCGGGACCGGCACTGCCAGTGGGCCGGCCGGTGCGACCAGCCCGCCGAGGCCTGCCAGGTGCACCACACCAAGCACCAGGCCAACGGCGGCCCGACCATCGGTCAAGGACTGCGTGCTTTTGTGCTGGTTCCACCACCAGGTCGTGATCCACCGGTGGGGCTGGACCCTGATCCTGAACCCCGACGGGACCACCACCGCCTGGAACAAGGACAAGACCAAGGTGCTCCACAGCCACGGACCCCCGGCCCGGGCCGGGTAGCATCCCGGGCGCCTTGCGCCCCGGGCCTGGGCAAGGAACACGAGGCAATCTCGAACAGCTGCCACCATCCGCCGACGCGCTTACCGGAACCGGTAGCCGCTACCAGAGGCCGGGGAGCGTACCGAGGGAACGGGCAGTCTGGCCGCCTTATTCCTCGGCGATCCGCAGGGCCTGACTTTATCAATTCAGTGCGTACCTCGTTTGGCTACTTGATGAGGGCGAGGGCGTCGCGTCTGTCTGGAATCTTGGCGCGCTAGCCCGGTTTGCCGATGTCAGCGGCACCGCGCGGTTGTGGCTGTAATGCTGTGTGGCTCACAGGCGTGGCCTGGCCGGACGATGCCGTGTTCGTAGGCGTAGACGGCGATTTGCACGCGGTCGCGCAGCCCGAGTCTGGCGAGGATGCGGGTGATGTGGCTTTTGATGGTTGCCTCGCTGAGGTAGAGCCTGGACGCGATCTCGGCGTTCGACAGCCTGCCGCGACGAGCCTGACCACCTCGCGTTCCCGCTCGCTCAGGCCGCCTGCGGCGCGGCAGGCCGGGGTGCCGGGTGCCGGGTGCCGGGCCGTGGCAGAGGTCTTCGATCAGGCGGCGGGTGATGGCCGGGGCGAGCAGTGTCTCGCCGGCGCAGACCGCGCGGATGGCGCCGGTCAGCCGGGCGCAGACGGTGAACCCGCCGCCGGGTCGCGGCCCGGCTCGCAGGTCACCGCCGAACATCGCGACCCGTTCGCGCATGCCTGCCAGTCCCTGGCCCCCACCCACCTTTTCCGCGCACGGGGGCTCCCGCCCCCCGTCCCCCCTGGCCCTGCCCCCTTCATTGCCGGGGGTGCCGGGTTCCCGTGGCCGTCGTCGGTGACCTCGATGGTCACCGCGCTGTCCGCGCAGCCGACGGTCACTTCGGCGCGGGCCGGGCCGGCGTGCTTGAGCACGTTGGTCAGCGCCTCCTGGACGATGCGGTAGGCGGACACGTTCACGCGCTTACCGGAACCGGTAGCCGCTACCAGAGGCCGAGGAGGGTACCGAGGGAACGGGCGGCCTGGCCGCCTTCTTCCTCGGCGATCCGCAGTGCCGTGGGAACATCCAGGTCACGGGCGAGCGCCGCGCGCATCGCGGCCACCGCGGGAGCACCACCGCCGGCGACGTCTCGCTCGGCCCGTCCGGCCGCGGCGTGCAGGCGCTCGAGCCTGGCGGCCGCCGCGTCCAGGCCCGCCGGGCTGAAGTCCCAGTCCTGGTTCCAGCGGCGGTCCAGGATCAGCAGCCGGACAGCGGCCGCGGAATACTCCTTGAGCAGGTCGCTGACCAGGACGAGGTTGCCCGCTGACTTGGCCATCTTGGCCCCCGCCACGCGGACCACGCCCGCGTTGAGCCGGGACCGGGAAAACGGCGTAACCCCGGTGAACGCCTCGGCCAGGGCCGCCTGATAGGCGTGATGCGGGAAATTCAGGTCGCCGCCTCCGGCTTGCACGTCGACCGCCGGGCCGAACGCGTGCAGTGCCATCGCCGCGCACTCGGCGTGCCAGCCTGGCCGGCCGGTACCCCACGGGCTGGCCCAGCCCGGCTCCCCGTTCGTGGACGCCCGCCACACCGCCACGTCGAACGGGTCGTCCTTGGCCGGGTCGGCCGGGTCGTCCCCGTATTCGGCGGCCAGCCGCAGCGCCAGGTCACGATCTGGCACGGCCGCGCGCGCGGCGGCGGCACCGCGGAACCAGACCTGGCCGTCCCGTTCGTACGCGGCCCCGCGGTCGAGCAGCCCCGCCGCCAGCGCGATCACCTGTCCGATGTAGGCGTGCGCCCGCGGCTGCAGGGCCGGCTGGCCGACGCCAAGGGCGGCCATGTCCCGGTCGAAGTAGAACTGCTGGATGGCGGCGAACCTGTCGTAGGGCGAGCCGGCCCGGTCGGCGGCGGCGAGCAGCACGTCGTCCACGTCGGTCACGTTCCGGCAGATGATGACCTCGGCGCCGCCATCGTGCAGGACCCGGGCCAGGGTATCGATCCAGACGAAGGCCGCGGCGTGACCGACATGGGTCACGTCGTAGGGGGTGATCCCGCAGGCGTAGACGCGCGCCCGGCCAACCAGGGGCAAGGTGGTGCCGCCCAGTGTCATCGGGCCGGGCAGGCCAGCGGCCTCCATCTGATCCATCAAGCACCTCCCGCAGCAAGCATCTGCCGGGAGCCACGCTATGGCATCAGCCGCCGCCAGACGTCAGCGGGCGCGGCCGCCGCAAGAACAGAGCAGCAGCCGCGCCCGTCGCCTGACGCCGTACGGCTAGAGGCTGACCTCCACCTTGGTCACCTGGCCGTGGTCCGCCTGCACCGACTGCTCGGCGCGCAGCCCGTTGGGCGCGAGAACGCGCAGCGTCCACGACCCGGGCGCGGCGAAGAACCTGAACCCGCCGTCGTCTCCCAGCGGGACCTCGGCCACGAACTCGTCGCCGCTACCCAGCAGCCGCGCGTACCCGGTGGAGACCGGCGCCCCCTCGCGGGTGACGTGGCCCTCCACCACGGCCTGGCCCCCGAGGGTACCCGTGGCCGCGCTGACGCTGACGCCGCCCGCGGGCGCGCCGCACCCGTCGGCTGTCATCGTGCCTCACCCAGCTCGATCGGGACGCCGACCAGCGAGCCGTACTCGGTCCAGGAACCGTCGTAGTTCTTGACGTTGGGCTGGCCGAGCAATTCGTGCAGGACGAACCAGGTGTGCGCGGACCGCTCGCCGATCCGGCAGTAGGCGATGGTGTCGCGGCCGAAGTCCAGGCCCGCCTCGCCGGCGTAGAGCGAGCGAAGCTCGTCGTCGGAGCGGAACGTGCCGTCCTCGTTGGCGGCCTTGGACCAGGGCACGTTGCGCGCGGTCGGGATGTGCCCGGCCCGCTGCGCCTGCTCCTGCGGCAGGTAGGCCGGCGCCAGCAGCAGGCCGGTGAACTCGTCCGGCGACCGGACGTCGACCAGGTTGCGCTTGCCGATGGCGGCTATCACCTCGTCGCGCAGGGCGCGCAGCGACGCGTCCTGCTCGCGGGCGGTGTAGCTGGTCCGCGGCCGCTCGGGCACGTCCCTGGTCAGCTCGCGCGAGTCGAGTTCCCACTTCTTCCTGCCGCCGTCGAGCAGCAGCACCTTGTCGTGCCCGTACAGCCTGAAGTACCAGTAGGCGTACGCGGCGAACCAGTTGTTGTTGCCGCCGTAGAGCAGCACGGTGTCGTCGTTCGAGATGCCGCGCTCGGACAGCAGGTTCTCGAAGCCCGTCTTGTCCACGAAGTCACGCCGGACCGGGTCCTGCAGGTCCTTCTTCCAGTCGATCTTGATCGCGCTCGGGATGTGGCCCTTGTCGTAGGCGCTGGTGTCCTCGTCCACCTCGACGATGACGACACCGGGATCGCCAATGCGGGCCTCCGCCCAGTCGGCGTCCACGAGGACGTCGGATCGGCTCATGGTGAGTATTCCTCCTTCTCCGGTCGCGCTCTAGGCGGACGGCCGGACCCTTAGATTCCGCTGGATGAACAGGTACACGTGGCAGCCCAGGCACAGATCGAAGGCTGCGTTGAGGAACGCCGCGGCCAGCGCGAGGGCGGTGACGACCAGCCCGGCCGTGGTGGCGCCGGCCGCCAGGCAGATGAGCCCCACGCCGGCGATGACCAGCCCCATCGCCTGGGCGAACCGCGGCGGCGCCTCGGCCTCGGTCCGCGCGGGCGGTCCCAGCCTCGGCCTGATCAGGTACCGGTAGACCAGGCCGTAGGGCGCGTACCGCAGCCCGGCCAGCGCACCCACCGCGAACACGGCCACCTGCGCGGCGAGCAGCCAGGCGCTGCCGGTGATCAGCACCACCGCCAGCACGATCGTGGTGATGACCGCGCTGAGCCTAGGACCACGCGGGTCGATTTCCATGCCTGAACTCC
>CAWGEH010000028.1:0-273350 GCA_963821505.1 uncultured Alphaproteobacteria bacterium | reverse complement strand
GCTTGGGGCTGCGCCAAGGCCTTCCGGGCGTTCGGAGCCGAGCTCGCGGTGACCTATCTCAACGACAAGGCCAAGAAATACGTCGAGCCGCTCGCGCGCGAGCTCGAGGCCCCGATCGTGATGCCGCTCGACGTGCGCGTGCCCGGCCAGATGGAGGCGGTGTTCGAGCGCATCGCCAAGGACTGGGGCAAGCTCGATTTCGTCGTGCACTCCATCGCTTTCTCGCCCAAGGACGCGCTGCAGGGGCGCGTCGTCGATGTGTCGCGGGACGGTTTTCTCACCACCATGGACGTGTCCTGCTGGACTTTCATCCGCATGGCGCATTTGGCGGAACCGCTGATGCGCAAGGGCGGAACGCTGTTCACGATGACGTATTACGGCAGCCAGATGGTCGTTAAGAACTACAACATCATGGGCGTGGCCAAGGCAGCGCTCGAGAGCGCGGTCCGCTATCTCGCCGCCGAGCTCGGTCCAAAAGGTATCCGTGTACACGCCATCTCTCCCGGACCGCTCGCGACCCGAGCCGCCTCCGGAATCCCCGAGTTCGACGCGTTGCTCGACAAGGCGAAAGCCAAGGCGCCCGCCCGCAGCCTCGTCAGCATCGAGGACGTGGGCGTCGCCACCGCCTTCCTGGCGCACGACGCCGCCCGCCTCATCACCGGGGAAACGCTCTACATCGATGGCGGCTACCACATCATGGACTAGGGTAAAAACTCATTAATTCTTCTACTCTGACAATACGATCCTGATTCGTTTTTTGGAAGGGATCGGGATCGTGCGCAGGAATCTGTTTTGGCTAAGCGATGAGCAATGGGCTCGAATTGAGCCTCATTTGCCAACCGATGTTCGCGGTGTGGAGCGGGTTGACGATCGCCGGGTTATCAGCGGGATCGTGCATGTTCTCAAGAGCGGTTGCCGCTGGTGCGATTGCCCGCCGGAATATGGGCCTCCGACAACGATTTATAACCGGTTTGTGCGCTGGGCGCGACGCGGCATCTGGGAAAACCTGTTTCGAGAGTTTGCTGGAAACGGACGATCCGCGGGCACGCAGATGATCAACTCCACGCACGTCAAAGCGCACCGCTCGGCGGCGGGCGGAAAAGGGGGGAGAAAAAGCAGGCTGTGGGCCGTTCGCGCGGAGGGCGCAACACGAAGATACACGCACTCGCAGATGCTAAAGGGCGCCTGATCGCCATCCTGTTGACTGGAGGCGAAGCTCACGATTGCCCGGTCGCAGAGCGCTTGATCCGCAGAGTGAAGTCACCAGAACGCCTGCTCGGCGACAAGGCGTATGACAGCGCCGAGTTGCGCGAAGAGTTGAACGAGCGCGGGACCAAGCCGGTCATTCCCAACCGCTGCAACAGAAAGCAACCATTCAGCTTCAGCAAGCACCTCTACAAACTGCGTTGGCATATCGAGAGTGCGTTCAACAGGTTGAAGGACTTCAGACGCATCGCCACGCGATACGACCGGCTGGCCCGAAACTACCTGGCCTCTGTCTGCCTCGCCGCCGCTCTTGTATGGTGGATTTAATGAGTCCGGACCCTAGTATTCGATAAGGTGGCGAGCGCAATCACCTGCCGGCCGTCACACGATGGGTCGGCTTATCGGCCCGAGCTTGCCGTGCGCTCGAACGCCTCCCGGGCAGTCTGATTGGCGCGATCGAACGCAGCACGCGACGCAGCCAAGGCGGCATTGAGGGCGGACCAGGATTCGTTCCCCGCCCCTGCAAGCTTCTGCAGCTTCTCCTGCGCGGCGGCGGCATCGGCCTTCATGCGCGATACCGCCGCGTCGAGATCCTTCCGCCGCTCCGCCGCGAATTCCGCTGCGGCCGCATGGGTCTTGTCCGCTGTTTCACGCCAGGCCTTCATCTGGGCAGCGAATTGGCTCTGGAACACGGCCTGCTGTTGCTTGATGTCCTTGCCGAGGCCCTCGAGGTAAGCATTGATCTCGGTCTCGAAGCCCTTCCACTGGGCCTCCAACCTCTTCATGGTCGCGTCCCAGGCGGCCTCGCCCGCCTCGGCCTGCTTCTTGGCGGTGCTTTCGAATTCGTCGCGCTTCTTGCGCAGGTCGGCAATGACCTGATCAGCTTTGGCGCGGGACTCAGAGCGCAGTTCCGCGGTTTTGCTTTCGAGGGATGCCAGCGTGGCATCCATCTCGTCGATCCGCTCCTTGGTCCAATTGAGGAAGAAGTGGATGCTGCTTTGCGAAGCCATGGTGTCCTCCTCGGTTGGAATCGTCTCTCGTCATTAAAAATGGCAGATAAGGCAAGTCGAACCTTGATCTAAATCAAGGGCACCGCCGGCTTCGGAGAGCATGGGGCTCGCGAGGCCATCCGTGAATCAGCCGCGGAGGGAGCGCAATTCCACCCGGCACGCCTCGGCGAACTCCCGCAGGGGGTCCCATTGCTCATCTTCCGCCGCGATGTGCGCCCGTAACTCGTCGAACGTTCTGTCCGGTGTGGCATAGGCCTGGATGACGAGGCGGGTCACTCGCTCGGCAACGCGGATGACTTCATCTGACGATGTGAGGCGCATCCGCTGGACAACGGAGTAGAGACCGGCGACAACTTCAGGGCTTTCGGCCTGATGAGCCCAGGCATCGGTAAGGCGTCTGGACGCTTCGATGATGAACTCTGCGTAGAGGGCCTCGCGCTTCGCCGCTTCTTGGATTAGCGCTTGTGCCCGCATCCGCCCGCGCAGGGTGAGCCATGAGGCGGCGAGGGTCGAAAGCCCACCGATCAACGAGCCGGCCAGCGCAGACGTGGCGGAGAGAATAGCACTATCCATTTGCTCGACGTCCTCATGTGGGCGTTGCCCGCACCATACGCTCGGTCCTGCGGGCGATCCGCCAGCTCGGTCACGAGCCGGACGCCACTGGCATCGCGCGCGTCGCGACGTCAGCCGCTGAAAATGACGCGTTTGAAACGATAAAGGGCGATGCCGAAGTAAACCGCGCCAATGACGGTCGTTGCCAAAATCTCCGTCCAGACGATGGAAAAATCGGCGCCGCGATAAAGCACATCCTCGGCGAACAGCACGAAATGCGGCGTCGGACTGATCACCTTTACCAGGTACTGCAGCCAGACCGGCATGCTCTCCATGGGAGTCGTGCCTCCGGAAAGCAGCATCATGACCAACAGCACGGGAATCGACAGCAACCCGAGCTGGCCCATTGTGGACGCGATCGTCCCGAGGAGAATGCCAAGCGCCGCGACCGTGAAGACATAAAAGCAGGCGCCGCCGAAAAACAGCAGCACCGATCCGACAATTGGGACCTGCAGCCACCATTGCACTACGAAGTGCAGCGACAGTGCAGCGGCTGCCAGGATTACGCTGCCATTGGCCAGGATCTTCGACACCATGATCTCGGTCGGAACCACAGGCATCACGAGAAGATGCTCGACGGTGCCCTGCTCGCGCTCGCGGATCAGCGCCGCACCCGTCAGGATCACGGTTATCATGGTGAGATTGTTGATGATCTGCATCACCGCAGTGAACCAGCTGGACTTCATATTCGGATTGAACTGTACGCGCGTGACCATTTTTACCGGCGCACCCATCAGTCCTTCACGGCCGGTGATGAACTCTGTGACATAGTTGATGATGACATTCTGGATGTATGTTTTGCCATTGAAGGCGTAGGCCACAGCGGTGGCGTCCACATTGATTTGAACCTCAGGCTCACGCCCTTCAAGGATGTCGGACTCGAACTTTGGGGGAATCTCGACGACGAAAAGGAAGCGTTGTGAATCCATTCCCGCGTCGATTTCCGTCGCTGCTATTTGCACCGCTGGCTGGAACGTGGGTGGGGTGAAGCCATCGGCAATGCGGCGCGACAGGTCGGAATGGTCTTCATCGACGATACCGATAGAGAGATTGGTCGCTTCGGTTGAAACGCCGGTGGCGGCGGCGTAGATCGCGAAGGTGAAGGTATAGACGACAAGCAACAGCATGATCGGGTCGGAACGGATGCTGCGCAGCTCCTTGATTGTCAGCCGGTAGATGTTGGTCGAATGCAGCCGCAGCTTGGGGAGCCGATTGCTTCGGGGCGGCCCCGCCTCGCTCGCCGCCTGCGGCGCCTGTTCTCGTGCGTTTGCCACTTGGCCCGCCCGGGACATGTCAGGTCTCCTGCTTCTGCAGAAATATGTGCGCGGCAATGAGGAAGCCCACCGCGAAAAGCGCAAGGACGAGCGCGTTGACCCAGAGATCGGAGAAGCCCAGGCCTTTCGTGAAGGTGCCGACGCTGATCGGCTGAAACCACGCCGCTGGAAACCCCAGGCCAATCAGCCTTCCCTGGCCGGTGAGGGAGGACACCGGCACCAGCAGACCTGAGAAGTTCACCGTGGGAATGGTGGACAGAACCGTGGTCGCAAAGACTGCGGCAACCTGGGTCTGAGTGAAGGTCGAAATCACTTGCCCGAAGCCGCAGGTCGAAAAAACGTAGAGCAGCGCGCCGACCGCGAGAGCTCCGAAAGACCCTTTGACCGGCACGTCGAAAACAAAATACGCCATCAGCAGCAGGAGGGCGAAAGTCAGCATCCCAACGACGACGTAGGGGAACTGCTTGCCCATGAGGAATTCGAATTTGCTGATGGGAGTAGAGCGAAAATTGGCGATCGAGCCGGTTTCCTTCTCGCGCACGACAGCGATGGTCGCCATGACTGCCGGGATCAAGACCAACATCATCACGATGACGCTCGGAACCATGGCGAAAACGCTCCTGAATCCCTGGTTGTAGCGGAAGCGATCTTCGATTTTGAGGCCGCCAAGGTAGACGTTGGATGCGGCATTGGGGCCAAGGCGCTCGACGGCGAGGTCCTGCGCATAGCGCAACACCGTGCCCGTCACGTATCCTCGCGTTGTCTCGCCCCGGTACGGCATGGCGCCGTCGATCCAGAAGGCGATCTCGGGCGAATGCAGGTCAGTGAGATCGCGGCCGAAGCCGGCTGGGATTTCAATGACCACTGCGAGCTCTCCGCTCCGCATGCGTTGCTCCAGCTCGGCGGTGGAGCTGACCGGAGGCCGTTCGGAGAAATAACGCGAGCCCGAGAAGCCCTCGAGCAGCCTGCGGCTTTCCGGCGTGCGGTCCTGATCGAAGGCTGCGAAATTGAGATTCTCGACGTCGAAGGTGATGCCGTAGCCGAACGCGAACATCAAGATCACAGGACCGATGAATGCGAACGACAGCCGTATGGGATCGCGCAAGAGCTCCATCGTCTCGCGCCGGGCATAAGCCCATAGCCTCCGGGGATCGAACCGCCTGGAGCCATGGGACGCAGGGGTCTTGGCCGGCGATGCTGCTGGTTGCGGCGCCTTGGGTTGGAGCGCTTCCGCCTTCTTTTTCTCGCCCCCGCCCGCCTCCTCCAGATAGCTGATGAAGGCGTCCTCGAGAGAAGCGCTGCCGCGCTGCTTGACGAGCTCTTTGGGCGCTCCGACGGCGAGCACCCGGCCTTGATGCATCAGCGAGATACGGTCGCACCGCTCGGCCTCGTTCATGAAGTGGGTCGAGAGGAAGATCGTGACGCCGTCATTGCGAGAGAGGTCGATCAGCGTCCGCCAGAACGCGTCGCGGGCGACCGGATCGACGCCCGAGGTGGGTTCGTCGAGAATCAGGATGGACGGCCGGTGGAGCACGGCCACCGCAAGCTGCAGCCGCTGCTTGACACCGAGCGGCAGGCTTTCCGGCTTCGCGTCGGCCACGCTTTTCAGATCATAGCGTTCGAGCAGCTCCTCGATACGACCTTTGATCTCGTTTGCGGGCAGGTGATAGAGGTGTGCGTGCAACTCGAGATTCTGCCGCACCGTGAGCTCACTGTAGAGGGAAAACGCCTGCGACATGTAACCGACATCTTGACGCGCTTGCATGTCGTCGGCGCCCATCGGCTTGCCGAACAGTTTGGCCGAGCCTTCGGTTACCGGCAGGAGCCCCGTCAGCATCTTCATGGTTGTCGTTTTTCCGCAGCCATTCGAGCCGAGGAAGCCGAAAATCTCGCCGCGTGCGATGCGAAAGCTGACGTGATCGACGGCGACGAAATTGCCGAACCGGCGGGTGAGCCCGTCCGCCTCGATTGCCGGCGTCTTGTCCTCGGTCTCGCGGCGCGGTCGCACGATCACTTCCTTGTGGAGCGCGCGCTTTTCCGGTGGGAGCAGGGCGATGAATGCATCGTCGAGCGTGGACTTCTGCGCCCGGGCAAGGATCTCCTTCGGAGCGCCCTGCGCAATGACCTTGCCGTCGTCCATCCCGGCGAGCCAATCGAACCGGCTCGCTTCGTCCATATAAGCGGTCGCGACGATCACGCTCATCATCGGCCGCCGCGCGCGGATCGTGTCGATCAACTCCCAGAACTGACGGCGCGAAAGCGGATCGACGCCGGTGGTGGGCTCGTCGAGCACCAGCAGATCAGGATCGTGCATCAGCGAGCAGCAGAGGCTTACTTTCTGTTTCATGCCGCCCGAGAGCTTGCCGCATGGGCGATCGCCAAACGGGTCGAGCCCCGTGGCTCTGAGAAGCTCGTCGATGCGCGCCTGCCGCTCGGCGGCGCCCTGCCCGAACAAGCGACCGAAGAAGTCGATGTTGTCGAAAACGCTGAGCGTCGGATAGAGATTGCGGCCGAGCCCCTGCGGCATGTAGGCGATGCGGCCGTAACTCGCCCGGCGATGGCGCTCGTCCGCCATGTTCCCGTCGAGGACGGTGACCTTGCCGGTTTGAATCTTACGCACCCCGGAGATAAGGGCGAGCAATGTGGACTTGCCGACGCCGTCGGGTCCGATTAGTCCCACCATGCACCGGGCGGGAATCTCGAGGGTGAGGTCGTTCAGGGCAAACGTCTTGCCGTAGCGATGCGTCACCCGCTCGACGCTGGCGACAACGGGATCGGTCATTCTGGTAGCTTCACGGCTAGCTCGGCAGGCCAAGCGATCTTGGGATCGGTGCGCACGAAGCCGAGGCCGCGCACGCCGGTTTTCACGGCACTATGGTATTTGTCCAGGACCGCGGGGTCGCCCTGGAGCTTGACGCGGAACATGAGCTTTTGGCGCTCCTCGGCGGTCTCGACGCTCTTGGGCGTGAACTGCGAATCGGTTGCCACGAAGCTGATGGCGGCGGGGAAGACATGTTGCGGGAGTGGATCGAGAATGATGCGCGCCTCATCCCCCAGCGTCAGCTTGCCCGCCACATCCGCTGGCAGGTAGATCGTCATGTAGACGTCCTTGAGATCGAGGATGGTCAGCACACGCTGTCCTGCCGACACGACCTCACCGGCGCGGGCCAGCCGGTACTGCACGCGTCCGCTTCTCGGGGACACGAGCACCAGGTCGACCAGGATCGATTGCAGCCGCTCGACGTCCGCTTCGGCGGACTTGACCGCCGCCTCCGCCGCGTCACGGGCGGCATTCGCCGCGACATGCGCGGCGTCCGCCGCCTCGAATTTGTTCCGGCGCAGGTCCAGCGTCTGCTGGGTGATAGTGCCATGCTCAATCAGCGGTTTTGCCCGGTCGTAGTCTGTCCTGGCGAAGTCCAGATCGCTTTTTCGTTGCGCTATGACTGCGATGGCTTCGGCCAATGATCTTTTCGCTTTCAGCACCTGCGCCTGGGCCGCGCGCAGCTGGGCTTCCGTTTCCGGCGACGAGATGGTCGCGACCACCTGTCCGGCGGTAACCTCGTCGCCCTCGTCCACGTTCACCGCCGCGAGGCGACCGGAGTACTTTGCCGATACGTCAACTTGCGTTGCTTCGATGCGGCCGTTGGTCTTGACGATGCCCTCCGGCATGTCGCGTCCACGCAGGCGATTGATCAGCGTTTCCACCGCCGTGCGGGCGCGCTCGAGTGGGTTTTGCTGCGGCGCCTGCGCCTGCGCAGTTCGCACGGGGGGAGCGCTATCGGAGAGCGCAAGCTTCGTCCCGGCGATGGCCAGGGCGACACTGCCCAGCACTCCGGCGACTTTCGCGATACGACCGAGACGCATGTGTGCTCCTCCGGGCGAGAGATGGCGTGCGCAGCGCAATGACCGTTAATTTTCTTTGAAGCGCGAAAGCACTATCGAGCATTGACATGGATCAATCGCTGCAACGCAGCAATCGGCTGTGAGGGGTCGCGGACGCAAGCCGAAGGCGCGAAAACCGGCCATCCGGATTCGGCGAAAAAATGCACGGAAAGTCGAACAGTACGGCCAAGCGCCGTACCTGTTGCGATCGAGAGCCGGGCCGCCGTGCCCGCCGCGGGGTGACGCTACTCCGGCGCCGCGGCCAGCATCCCGGCCATGATTCCGACGAAGGCGATGGCCAGCCAGAGCATCTCAACCGGGGTCAAGAGCAAGTCGACCATCGCCAGTCCCTCTATCCATCGAGAAGCGGCGACCGTAGCCGCCACACATAATTGGCAAACGAGATCACGCTCACCTTGATTTGGATCAACCGGCCCCGGCGCATTTCTCGGAAATCTACGTTATCGTGCCGGGCGCGCCTTTGCCCACCCTACGGATGAGCCCGCTCAATCGGCATGGAATGGATGACATCATGGCACTGAAACGCACGGCAGGGAGCACTGCCAAACCGAAGATGAAACGCAAAGCCTACGAGAAGGAATTGCGCAAACTGCAGGTCGAGCTTTGCCGTTTGCAGGACTGGGTCAAGGCCAAGGGCGCGCGCATCATCATCATATTCGAGGGGCGCGACGCCGCCGGCAAGGGCGGGACCATCAAGGCCATTACCGAGCGGGTGAGCCCGCGGGTGTTTCGCAACGTGGCGCTGCCGGCCCCCTCGGACCGGCAGAAGACGCAAATGTTCATGCAGCGCTACATCGAGCACTTCCCGGCCGGCGGCGAGATCGCGATCTTCGACCGCAGCTGGTACAATCGCGCCGGCGTCGAATACGTCATGGGATTCTGCAGCGAAGAGGAGCACCGACGTTTTCTCGAGCTTTGCCCGCAAATCGAAAAATACATCGTCGACGGTGGCACCATGCTGATCAAGATCTGGCTGGAGGTCAGCCAGGACGAGCAAGAGCGGCGGTTCTCGGCGCGCATCAACGACCCGCTGCGGCAGTGGAAGCTGAGCCCGATGGATCTCGAGTCGTATCGACGCTGGTACGCTTACTCGCGGGCGCGCGACGGGGCGCTGAAGACCGACAGCGACCACGCGCCGTGGTATATCGTGCGTTCGGACGACAAGCGGCGGGCGCGGCTCAACTGCATCTCCCATATCCTGAAGATGATCCCGTACGAGCAAGTGCCGCGCGCGAAGGTCAAGCTGCCCAAGCGATCGGCCAAGCACGCATATGACGACCAGGTAGCCCTGACCGGGAGAAAGTTCGTTCCCGAGAGATACTGACCGTCGTCAATTGCGAGGCAAGACCGCAACACCGATGCACCGACGCGCGAGCGCACGGCACGGCAGAGAGCGATAACCGATGCGTCTTTGGCTCATCCCGATGGTCTACGTGGCGGCGAGCGTCTTGTGCGGGCTGGCGCTGCCGCGCCTCGAGCAGGCCTACCTGGCGTCTTACACGTTCGATTTGTCGGTTGCCTCGGCGCAGGCGTGCCTTTCAGCCGTCGCTTCGGGGATGATGGCGCTCACCGGGGTCGTATTCGCCATGGCCTTCGTCATGGTGCAATTCAGCGCGATCGCCTATTCCCCGCGGCTGGTGCTCTGGTTTGCGCGCGATCGCGTGCTGTTTCACTCGCTCGGGGCCTTCGCAGCCACGTTCCTATACGCCCTCTTCACGCTGGCATGGATCGATCGGGGCCGATCCGGCACGGTGCCGCTGTTTTCCACCCTGCTGGTAGCGGTCATGCTGGTCTATAGCATGCTGCTGTTCGCCCGGCTGGTACAGCGCCTGACCGACCTGCAGATCACGAGCGTGCTCCAGCTAGTCGGCGACAAGGGCCGTGAGGTCATTCGCGAGATGTTCCGGCGTCTCGACGAGCGCCCGGCAGCCGAATGGAACCACGGGATCAAATCCGCCGAAGGCGTTCGGTTCGGCCCGGTTTCCCAGACCCTCATGTATTCCGGACGGCCGCGAACCATTGCCGAGCTCAATACCGACGCCTTGGTGCGGCAGGGACAACGGGGCGGAGCGGTCATCGCGATGGCCTGCGCCGTCGGCGACACCCTCGTCGACGGCAGCGTCGTTCTCCGCGTCCATGGCGGGAAAGGCAGGCTCGCGGAGAAAGACTTGATGAGGGCGGTTCGTCTCGCCGCCGAACGCACATTCCAGCAGGACCCGAAATATCCTATTCGCCTGCTCGTCGACATCGCCATCAAGGCGCTCTCTCCCGCCATCAACGATCCGACGACCGCGGTGCAGGCCATCGATCAGATCGAGGATCTCCTGCGCCGTCTTGCCCGGCACGATCTGGATGCAGGCTTCGCCAGGGACCGGGACGGAGTTCTTGCGGGTCGTCGTTCCCATGCCGACATGGGAGGACTATCTGACCCTTGCCTTCGACGAAATCCGTCAATTCGGCATGAGCTCAATACAGGTCATGCGCCGGCTGCGAGCGGCACTCACCGGCCTGGCGGAGAGCACAACGATCGCCGCGCGCGCCGAAGCCGCGCGGCGATATCTCAAGCACCTCGACCTGGTCATCGAGCGTTCGTCGCTCGATTCCGAGGACAAGGTCACGGCGCTGCAAGAAGACCCGCAAGGGCTTGGCCTCTCGCGCCGGCGGTCCGACGCTCTATCTGCATCGATGTCGGCAGGAAAGACTTGAGCGATCAGATGCTCAGGCGGATTTTGATCGTTCTCGGCGAGCTTCCATCTTACCTATCCGCGCAGCGTCTGGTCTGGTCGACCGCCGTCAACTCTCGAAGTTGCGCGAGAACGGTAATGTCCGACGCTGTGCCGCGCGGCCACTGAGCACACCTCCGGCTACCGACGATGGGAATGTCCCTCGACCGACTGATCAACATTTTGGTCACGATCACGCTCATCGAGATGATGGTGCTGATCGGGTTCCGTGCGACGTTCTCCGAACTGGTGCAAACCGCCCGGAACTGGCGACTGGTCGCGCAAGCCTTAGCGGCCAACTATGTGTTGGTGCCCGGCGTAACCGTCGCCCTGCTCATTTTGTTCGAAGCCACCCCGATGGTGTCCGCCGGCTTTCTCATTCTCGCGGTCTGTCCGGGAGCGCCTTACGGACCGCCGTTTGCGCAAATTGCGCGCGCAGACGTGGCCACGGCCGTCGGCTTAATGGTCATCTTGGCGGGATCATCGGCGATCATTTCGCCGGTGCTGCTGTATCTGCTGCTGCCGTGGATATCCGGCGGCGAAGCGCCGCGCATCGATTTCGTAGCAATGCTGGCAGTCCTGCTCAGCACGCAGTTACTGCCCCTCCTATTCGGCCTCCTGGTGAAGCACCTGCGCCCGCGGCTTGCGGAGCGCCTGCTGAGCCCATTCGAGCTCGTCAGCAAAGTCTTGAACCTCAGCGTCGCGGCACTCATCTTGGCCACCCAATTCCGCATGCTGACGGAGATCCGCATAAAGGGATTCGTCGGCATGCTGATCCTGCTGGTCGCGAGCCTCGTCATCGGCTGGCTGGCAGGTCGCGGACGCGACGGCCGCAGGACCATGGCGCTGACGACCGCGCTGCGAAACGTCGGGGTCGGCCTGGTGATCGCGACCGGGAACTTCTCCGGCACCCCCGCCGTCTCCGCTGCCTTGGCCTACGGAATCGTGGAGGTGTTTGGCTCGCTGCTGGTGGCGCTGTGGTGGGGCAAATCGACCGGCACGACAAGTCGCCACTAGACTAGCGCGCGTGGAGGAAGTGCTAAGGCGCGGAGTCGTTAAACCGCAGCCACAGCCTTGTTGACGCAAGCTGGATGAAGGCGAGGTCGTTCGCTGCGAGTTTGTTCGCAATCAACGGCAAACCGGAAGTCTTATGCTCATTCAGAGCCTTAGCGGGTATGACCCAACTCTCGGACATGAGTGCCGCTTTGCTGCCATGCACGGCTCTGCCATGCTATAGTTAGTCTCTGATCCGCAGTTGGTGCGTTGGTACTGATGCGCACGGAGGCTGCCATGCGCTGGGTTTATCTGACTGTCATTGTTTTGCTCGTGGCAACCACTTTGCTTTTTGTCGTGCAAAATCGCGACGTCGTGACAATCTCCTTTTTGGGATTCAGCGTCCGCGCGCCTCTCGCAATCCTGATTGCAGTCGTCTACGTCATCGGGGCTGTAACGGGCGGCAGCTTGTTCGCGCTATTGCGTCGATCTTACAAAGGCTCGCTACGCGATCGCTCACCCTAGATCGCGCGGCAGCCGTGGTGCTGGCACGCTATGACGCGGCACGAAAACCGCTAAGAAGGGAAATCGCCAAGTCAGGTCACATATCCGGGGCGCCACCCCCGAAATCCACGTAGTTACGGAACCCGCAGCGCTTCGGTCATTCCGACAATGTGAGAGGGCCGAATTTCCTCGGTGTGCTCGTTGGCGCGGCCACTGACGGCGCGAGGAAAGTCGCGTTGTAAAATCAAGTCCCTTTGCCTGCGGTCGGGGTGCCCGTCACCTGCTCTGAGGGCTCTTCGCTGAGCCAGTGGTACAACACGCCCCCAGCAGCGCCGCCGAGGATTGGAGCGATCCAAAACAGCCAGAGCTGGCTGATCGCCCAGCCGCCGACGAAGAGGGCGGGGCCGGTTGAGCGCGCCGGGTTAACCGAGGTGTTCGTCACCGGGATGCTGACGAGATGAATCAGCGTCAAGCAGAGGCCAATCGCAATCGGCGCGAAGCCTGCCGGCGCCTTCCCATGCGTCGCGCCCATGATGACGAACAGGAACATCGTTGTCAGCACGATTTCGGTTACGAGGGCGGAGAGGAGGCTGTAGTGACCGGGTGAATGCTCGCCGTAGCCATTGGCGGCAAAGCCTTTGGCCAGGTCGAAATTGGATGCGCCGCTGGCGATCAGATAGAGAATGGCTGCGGCAAGAATCGCGCCCGCGACCTGCGCCACGATATAGGGCACGACCTGGTTCGGCGGGAAGCGCCTGCCCGCCGTGAGGCCGACTGTCACCGCCGGATTAAGATGGCACCCAGAGATATGTCCGATTGCGTAGGCCATTGTCAGCAAGGTGAGCCCGAACGCGAACGAAACACCGAGCAAGCCGACGCCGACCTCGGGAAAGGACGCGGCAATCACAGCGGTGCCGCAACCGCCCAGGGTCAGCCAGAAGGTGCCAATCAGCTCGGCCACACATTTCTTTGCGATCTCGCTGCTCATGAGGAAGTTCTTCCGTGGCGCGATCCATCTCGCTCCTAGGCCAGCGAGCCTCAGCGTAGCATTCATTAACGTGCGATGCCACGACCAGGCGTGGCGTTGCTTGGCGAAATGCCACGACGAGCACTCAGCCGGTTTGTCATCGATCTGCCCATCGCGAAAGCGCTTGGGCTGCAGTTTCCGCAGGCTACGCTGCTGCGCACGAGATGATCGCATAAGTCATTGCGGCCCATGCAGGCCGCGCCATTTGTTGCGGTGCATGAGTCCCCTAATGGCACGAATGTCTGCTCAACTGCCTCCGTCGGGGGTAAAGCGGACGAGATATGCTGGAGCTGAGTTCTTCTCAGGTTGACCCGGACCGGACTTAGACTGGGGTGGCCGGGTGGTGAAATACCTCCCGTACCCCCTGACGCACCGGCACCCGTTTTTTGCGGGACATGCTCTGAATTCGAACACGGGCGCTGCAAGACTTTGACGAGATACGGCGGCCGCGTTTCATCCCGATCCCACGGTACTCGCTGCCGGCCATCATTTTTCCTGGTACGACGGAGTGCTGGACAGCCACGGCACTAAGCCCCCGAGTCGAGCCACTGTCCTGGTCAATCGACCCATAACGCTGTGCAGGAGAGCTAGGCATGTTGCGTCAGTTTCTGTTCGGCGCTGGCGTCAGCGTTTGCAACATTGTGATCCATGCGCTGGTCATGGCAGCTATCGTCCGGGTGGCGCAGATGACGTATGTGAAGAGCCGGTCGCGGCCATGGTTGCTCTTGATCACCGTCATGATTGGGACCGTCTCGATCCTGATGGCCGCGCATGCGGCTGAGGTAATCGTGTGGGCACTGGCCTACGCGATTGTGGACGCCGCGCCCGCGGACGCCGATCTCGTGTATTTCGCATTTGTGAACTATACCACGCTCGGCTACGGCGACGTGACTCCGGTGGAGCGTTGGCGGCTGCTTGGGCCGATGACGGCGATGAACGGCGTGCTTCTCTTTGGCTGGTCGACCGCAGTTATTTTCGAGGTGCTGCGCAGAACGGCAAGAGTCGGGGGCATGGCCACGGCCGTAAGCCCCGATGGCGAAGGAACCGGAAGGATGGCGTGAAGCGGTGGCGATGCCCGGCCTCGCTCGTGATCCATAGGTCGGCGGTTACCCTTTCCGTCAGGCGCCGAGCTGCGCGTCCACTGCAAGCGGGTACCGACCCATGCCGCAGTCTTCCGCGAGCTTTGAGAAAGCGTGCCGCCGGCGCCTTGTTGATGGCGCTGGGAGCGTTCGCTCTGGCTGCGCCCGTGGCGGCGGGCCGCTGGTCGCTGGCGATCCTCGCGATTCCCCTGATCGCGCTGAGCGTGACGGAGGCATACGCCACTTTCACTTCGCCGCGGCGTGCCGAGGTGAGCGCCTACCTGCCGTCCCTGCTCGCGCTGCTCGCCGGAAACCTCCTGCTGTTGAGCTCCGCCCTGGTGCTCAGCGGCCTGTTGATCCTGCTCCTCGCAATTCTGCTGATCGACGGTTGTGGCAAGCTCCTGACCGTCTGGCGCAAGCCCCGTTCGCTACGCGTTGCGACCATCGCCAACGGGCTTGTCGATCTCGGATGCGCGGCGCTGCTTTGGTATCTCAATGACATCATCGGCACGGAGCGGGCGATCGGCATCGTCGTCGGCGCCTATATCGCGGCGGCGGGGTGGCGGATACTGATGGCGCCGGTCGAAGCCGTCACCCCCGACGCGGCCGCCGCGGCCCGGGGCGCCCACCCCGATCCCGGTCTGGGTCTCCCGCCGAATGACACCTTCGCGCGCTTGCGCGCCGAGGCCGCCACCGCATCGCAGACCGTGCGTGCCGCCGATCTCATGTGGATGCTGACGCTTGCGGCCGTCTTCCTGGCGATCCACGCCGGCCGGATGCCGATAGGGGACACCCTGCTCGGCATCAGTTCTCCGTTCGTTGCGACCGCCGGCGATGTGCTGATGACGCTGGTCCTGGCGACGCTTCTCGTGCTTCCGGCGCGCCTGCTGTGGAGACGATTGACGAGGCCGCTCGAGCGCTTGGCCTGGTCGTTGCGGTTCGGCGCCAAAGATGAAGTCGCAGTAATGAATCCGGCGGCGGATTGGCTCATCGGCCGCTGGCTCGAGAGCCGCTTCAATTTCAACATGCGGCTGCGCGAAGCGCGCAGCTCGCTGCCGGCCACGCTGATCCTGGTGCTGCGGCTGGGCCTGCCGCTGACCGCGTTCTTCGTGGCCTTCAACCCGATCTGGGGATTCAGTTGGTATTTCAATACCGAAAGCTGGGCGACCGGCCTCTATCAGAAAATGACGCAGCTGCGGGTCGATCCCTGGCGCGTCGCCATGGTCGACGCGGTCGCCCGCGCCTATGGCGGCGACGGCGACGAGCTGTTTCGCATCAATCCCGGCGGCCTGGAAGGAGGCGGGGATTTCAGCTTTCTCGTCATCGGCGATACCGGAGAAGGCGATGCGTCGCAATATTCATTGGTCTCGCGCTATCTGGAACTGGGGCGCCGCGATGACGTGAAGTTTCTCGTCATATCGTCCGACGTCATCTATCCCGCCGGATCGATGCATGACTACGAAGCCAATTTTTATCTTCCGTTCCAGGGCTTCGCCAAGCCGATCTACGCGATCCCGGGCAATCACGACTGGTACGATGCGCTCGAAGGATTCAACGCGAATTTGCTGGAGCCCAAGGCGGCGCGCGCGGCGATCGAAGCTCGCGTCGACGCCGATCTTGGCCTCACCAGCACCAACGCCCGCCGCATCGACAAGCTGATGGCGGAGGCAGCGCGCCTGCGTCGGCAGTACGGCGTCGAGGTCGGCACCCAGCGGGCGCCGTTCTTCGAATTGCAGACCGACGACTTCGCGTTGCTGGCGATCGATACAGGCGTTTTGCGCACGGTCGACGAACGACAATGGGCGTGGATCGAGCGTGCGCTCGGCCGCAGCCGCGGCAAGTTCACCATGGCGATCGTGGGTCATCCGCGCTTTGCCGGCGGCCGGGATCTTCCCCCGACCGCCGAGGGGCATGATGTCTCAGAGTCCTCGGAAAATTTCGCCGCGCTCTATCGCCTGTTGGCGCGCCACGAGGTCAGGATCGCCATGGCCGGCGATACCCATGACTTCGAATATTACAGGGAAAAAATCGGCGGCGATGGTGGCGAGCAGGTGATGCATCACTTCGTCAACGGCGGCGGCGGGGCCTACCTCAGTATCGGCACGGCGCTGGACTTTCCGAAACGGCCCGCCGTCGGCGACTGGGCGTTCTATCCGCGGACCGACGGTCTGCGCGCCAAGATGGACGCGGAGATGCCGGTGTGGAAGCAGCCGTTCTGGTATTGGATCAAGTGGTTCAGCGCCTGGCCGTTCCATGTCGAGGCCTTGTCCGGCTTGTTCGATTTCAACCGTGCGCCCTTCTTCCAGAGCTTCATGGAGGTGCGGGTCGAAAGATCCAAAAAACGCGTGGTTCTCGTTCTCAACGGCGTCCACGGTCCGCTGCAATGGCGCGACTTGCAAACCGGCGGCACGGTGCCGCCGCCGGGCGCAACGCCCGACGATCCCGTCGAATTCATCGTGCCGATGGACCATGAATAGCTCCAAGTGTGGCTTCCGGGTAACGCCAATTTGCGGGCCGGAGGAATAAGCTCGGTCTGACGATCTGGGGCGCGATGATGCGGGATGTGTCTCTGTCGGGTCGGCCGCTAGTTCATTCAGCCTGCGTCATCGCGGCGCTTCTGCCGCTCGCTTTTTCCGATCGTGCGTCAGGGGACGAAGCGGGCGTGAGCTTCTGGCTGCAAGGTCAATTCGGCAGTTTCGCCGCGGTGCCCTCGAATCCGGGATGGTCATTCGAAAGCGCGTTCTACCATGCCAGAGCGGTCGCGAGCGCGGGCGTAAGCTTCGCGCGCGGCGGCGGGTTTCAGGCCGGCATGATGTCGCCCTCGGATTTCGTCATGGTGACTCCGACCTACGCGTTCGCCACGCCGGTCCTGGGCGGACAAGCGGCCGTGGGAATGACGGCCGTGTACGGGCGCAACACCACCTCGGTGTCGGCAACGCTGACCGGGCCGGGGGGAACATCGCTATCGGGAAGCCGTTCCGACTACGTCCTCGGATTCGGAGACTTGTACCCGGCCGCGACGTTGAAATGGAATCAGGACGTGCACAACTTCATGCTTTATGCGACGGCCGCGGTTCCCGTCGGCGTCTACGATCCCACCCGCCTGGCCACCATGGGACTGGGGCACTGGGCGACAGACGCGGGCGCCGGCTACACCTATCTGAACGAGCAAGTCGGGTTTGAATGGTCCGCGGTCGTCGGGGTCACCTACAACTCCATCAATCCCTACACCCAATACCGGAGCGGCATCGACGCACACTTGGATTGGGCGATTTCGCCGTATCTCACTGAAAGATTGCACATCGGCGCCGTCGGCTACGTCTACAACCAGGTGACCGGCGACAGCGGCGCGAAGTCCCGCGCTCGGCGGGTTCAGATCACGCGTTGCCGGGGCCGGGCCGCAGATCGGGTTTTTCTTTCCCGTCGCGGACCGCGACGGATACCTCAATCTCAGAGGCTATTACGAGTTCGACGCCAGGAACCGGCTCGAAGGATGGACCGCCTACGTCACGTTTTCCGTCGAGGCAGCGGAGCGCAAGCCGGGCGAACCGAGGCCCGCAAGGCCGGTCACGTTTCCGCGCTGACGGCGGCCGTCGGGCGCCGCGCCGGCCTTCAGCCGCCCAGAGCGATCGCAACGCCGACCAGCGCCGCGCCGACGGCGACCATCGAGAGGCCCGTCGCCCACGGTCGAAACCCGGCGTAATGCCCGAACGCATAGCCGCACACGAACAGCATTGCGATCGCAACCGCATTGGAGAGGCGCAGCGCCAGGCGCGCGTCGCCGATCAGAATGAACGGGATTACGATCGGGAACGTCGACAGGAAACTGAGCAGGCAGATGGCCAACGCGCCGAGCCCGTCGCGCTTGGTGAGCCGCGGACGCTCGGGCTCGGGCAGAAGTAGCAACCGTTGCCGCATCAATTCCAGCTGGTCCGGCGGCAAGACCGACGCCAGCAGGGGCGGCAATGCGTCCGCGATGATGCGCCGCGCGTGGCCGCTATTGGCGGCCTCGCGCACCGCACGCAGCTTCACGGCGTTGCGCCCTCGCTCGTTGAAGCGAGCCATCAGAAACACGCCGGCGTCGATGATTCCCCAGGCCAAGTTGCAGCCGAGCGCGGCGAACAGCATGGTCCGAACCTGGATGCGGTCGGCGGTCACGACGCCGAGCGTCAAGGTGAAGGTCAGCGCCATGATCAAGCCGAACAGGACCTCCGAGATCCGGTCCATTGGTTCGAGTATTCGGTCGGGCGCCTTGGCTGGAAACTGCGCCAGTGGATCGACTGCCATTCGGATGGGCTCGTTTTCCGTCTCCAGCACCGGCGCCAACGCGGTTTGCGCCTACCGGCCCTCGCTGCCGAGGAGACTATCGAGAGTCGCAGCTCTGTCGATGCCCGCGACCTTTTCGTCCATGCCGTCGGCTCGCAGCAGGTCGCGCACCCGTCCGCGGGCCCCGACGACGCGCAGTGCGATGCTGCTGACGGCAAGCTGGTCGTACAGCTCGTGCAGCATGCGAGCACCGGCGAGATCGAGATAGGGCGAGGCCGAAAGGTCGCAGACCACCAGCCGAAGGTCGGACTGCGCAGCGGAACGAAGCCGGTTCAGGACCGCCTCCAGGACAGCGTCTGCGTTGACATAGATGACCGACGCTTCGGGACGGAAGGCGATCACGCCGCGTAGCGGCTCGTTTTCGGGATGACGGGCGAGGTCGGAGTAGCTGGTAGTGCCGGGAATCCGTCCGAGGAACGCCACATGCGGGCGCGACACGCGGCCCAACAGGATCAGGATGGAAGCCAAGGCAGCGAGCAGGATGCCCTGCAGTATCCCCAACAGCAGTACACCGAGCAGGGCGATCGCTGCGGCATAGAAGTCGAGCCGGCTCACGCGCCACATGTGCAACAGCGCGGGAAAATCGAGCAGTCCAGCCACCGCAGTCAGCACCACCGCGGCCAGCACTGCCTTCGGCAGGTTTTCCAGCAACCCGGTGAGGAAGAGCAGGCAGAGCGCAAGCGCAATCGAGGCGAAGACGAGAGCGAGCGGCGTGCGCGCGCCAGCCTTGTCGTTCACCGCCGATTGCGACAGTCCGCCCGCGACCGGATAGCCCTGTCCCAGCGCTGCTGCGAGATTGGCCGCGCCGATGCCGAGCAGCTCCTGCCGCGGATCCAGGCCATAGCCGTGCTTTGCCGCGAAGGTGCGGGCGGCTGACACGCTTTCGATGTAGGCCAGCAGCAGGCATCCGGCGGCCAACGGAACGATCCCCTCGATATCGCGCAGCCGCAGGGCCGGGCCCGCCAGCGTGGGCAGGCCGGCCGGGATCTCTCCCGTCGTCGCCACCCCGAGAGCGGGAAGGCCGAGCAGGGACGCGGCGACGATCGACAATGCAACGACAGCAAGCGCGACGGGCCGTCCCGGCAGCATGCGCTCGCCGAGCACCAGCAGCATGATCGCGACGACACCGAGGGCCAATACGAAGTAGTTGGTCTGACCAAGCTGCCCGGCCAGCAGCACCAACCGCTCGAAAAAATTGTGTCCGCCGCCTGTCACGCCGAGGAGGCTCGGCAACTGGGTCATGGCGATGGTCAATGCCGCGCCGGCCTTGAAGCCCACCAGGATACTGTCGCTGATCAGCGTCACGAGCCCGCTCAGTCGCAATAGCCAAGCGATCAGGCACAGCATGGCGACGGTCCAGGCCGTGAGGCTCGCGATCTGCGCGTAGCGGATCGCGTCCCCGTCCGCCATCGCTCCGACCGTTGCGGCGATCATCAGCGAGATGGCGGAGGTGGGTCCGATCGCCAGTTGGCGTGACGACCCGAGCAGCGCGTAGCCGAGCCCGCCCAGCAGGTAACCGTAAACCCCGGCCTGCGGCGGCAGACCCGCAAGTCCGGCATAGGCGAGAGAAACCGGAATCGCGTAGGCCGCCAAGGTCACCCCGGCGACGGCATCAGCCGGCAACCAGGCGGCACGATATTGCGTCAACCAACGCGCCGGCGGCACAAAGGAAAGCCACGTCGGTCGATTCCGCGCTGCCGTCGCGTCCGTCATGCCTGACGCATCACCTCCGAAGCGGTCGCCTCAAATTGCCGCAGACGGGCATCGCCGGAAGGCACATCTCAATGCCCTTCGAGGAAGATATAGTTCTGCCAGCTGCGCATGCGCAGCAGGATCTTGCGCAGCAGCGAGACGTGGTGCCAGTGCTCGGTATAGATCGCGACCTGGGCCGCAGCGCCGAGCGGGATTTGGTAGCTCGACATGTCATCCGTGATGTCGATGACGGCCAGCGCCCGGCCACCCTCCGTGCGCGCACCGACATCCACGAGCCCCCCCGTCGCCTGCAACTGGCCGGCCGCGATCGCATCGAGCACGAGGCGCACCTTGCCCTTGAACACGCGGCCGGGCACGGCATCGAACGCGGCCTCGGCGTCGTCGCCGGCCTTCACGCGCTGCAGGGAATTCTGCTGGAAGGCCGCCGTGAACTCCTGGTCCCGCTTGTCGGTATTGACGAAGACCATGACCGGCCGCAACGGCGCGGGGACGACGTACATTCCCGGCCGCAGGGCGACCTGGGTGACGAATCCAGCCGCTGGCGCCCGCGTCACCGTCTGATCGAGATCCCATTGCGCATCGGCGAGCTCGGCTTGCAGGCGGGCGACCGTGGTGTTGACGCCTTCGATGTTCGAGGTGTAGGCGAGCCGCGCTCGCTCCTCCTCGGCTCTCGCCCCCGCCACCGACTGCTTCGCTGTTTCGAGATTGCGGGTGAAGGTATCGAGCGTCGCCTGCGCGATGATCTTCTTTTCGAACAGCTCGGCTTGCCGGTCGTAGTTCTGCTGCGCCAGCTCGGATTGCGCATTGGCCTTCTCGGCGGCTGCGGTCGCCTGGTCGAGCGAGGCCTTGAGCTGCTTCACGTTCTGCTCGGCTTCCGCCAGCGACGCCTTCTTCTGGTCGACGACGTATTCGTACGGCTTCGGGTCGATGCGGAACAGCACATCCCCTTCCTTGAGCGGCGTGTTCGTCTGCACCGGCACCTCGATCACACGACCCTTGACACCCGGCAACACCGGCGTGACCACGAAATAGATCCGGGCGTTCTTGGTAAAGGGATGATTGTAGTTCATGATCAGCAGCAGCAACGCGATGCCGATGACCCCGCCCAGCGCCGCGGTCGCCAGCGACCATTGGTTGACCGGTATCCGGAAAACCTTGAACACCACGTAGCAGAGCGAGACGTAGATCAGGATGAGCAGGAGTTCCATTATCGGTCTCCCGTCCTCATGCTGCTTTCGAGTTCGGCAACCCGGCGCCGCAAATCCTCCAACTCGCTCACGTTGACTGCTGGCTCTGCGCCAGTTCCGGCAGGTTGGGACGGGAATCCCCATCCGCGCTCAGGACGGTATGCCATCGCCCAGATCCAAAGGAACGGCCACAACACGTGCAGCGTGAACAGGCTGACCCATCCAGCCGCGTGGATCGCGTCCTGGTGGGGATGATGGCGTGACTCGGCGATCTTGGCCGGGATGTCGTGGATCGCGATGATGCCGTAGAACAGCACCACCACCACGAAGATCAGCAGGAACAGCGCGAAGTAGTTCAGGAACGGATCGCCCATGGCCAACCTCTTAAGGCCCTAAATGGCCAATGCGAGGACCCACAACTTTGATAACATCGAAGCAGCCAGTGCCGATCAATAACACGATTTGGCGTTGCAGGCTTGCTAGGAAAAGCGATGCTCGATTGGATCGGCGAGAGAATCTTGGCGATCGTTACATCAGTGCCGGCTGTGTCCTTGGCTGAAGACTCTCCGAACTTCGTGGCCATCCGGGGCGATGTTTGGATTGTTGCTGATCGTGCTCCTCGCATACCTCATTGCCATGCGGCCATTCCGCGCCGCGATTGCGCCTTGTATGACAGCAATATCAAACTCGATCGTGCGGAAATCCTGAATTCCTCGCACTCCTTTGTGATGGCCTGCTCGCTTTCCGGATAACCCGCCGGGTGCACCATTGCAGGTCACTTGCCATGGAAGTAGCCAAGTATTCCGCGATGGAGGCGCTGCGCGATGGACGCCGGGTCGAAATCCGCGCCCTCAGACCCGACGACCGGGCCGACCTCCTCGCAGCCGTCGGCCGCACCAGCGGGCAGTCTCTTTACCGCCGTTTCTTTGCTGTAAGACGCGGCTTCACGGAGCCGGAAATCGCGTTCTTCTTGAACCCCGACTTTGTCGACCACGTGGCATTGGTTGCGGTGGTGGAAGAAAGCGGCCGGCCCGTCATCGGCGGCGGCGGACGTTACGTCGTTGTGCAGCCTGGAAAGGCCGAGGTGGCTTTCGCCGTGGTCGACCAGTACCAGGGGAAAGGTATCGGCGCGGCTCTGATGCGTCATCTCGCCGCGATTGCCCGTGGAGCCGGGCTCGAGGAACTGATTGCTGAGGTCCTCCCCGATAATATCCCGATGCTGAAAGTGTTCGAGAAAAGTGGATTCCGCCTCAGCACGACGCGCGAGCCCCAAGTCGTGCATGTCGCTCTTCGGCTGTTCTAGGCGAGGAAGTCATTGGGTGCCCCGCTCATATCGTCCCTAGAGCGCATCCCGATTGGGTCGAATCGTGATGCGCTCTAGATTCTTCGATTTTGCGCATGTTCTGTTCGGAAAACCGGTTCCCACTTTTCCGGAACATGCGCTAATGATCCGCCAGCGGCTCGAGCCTGGCGGCGAGCCACTTGGCGCGGGCGTCCGGCTCGGCGAGGAAGCGGATGAAGGCCCGCGCCGCCTGCGGCACCGCGCCGTCCGACATCAGGGCGCCCTCGTAGGTGGTCGCGATCTGCAGCGGCGCCGGCACCGGTCCCGCGAGCTGCAGGCCTTTGCCCTCCGGGATTTCGCTGACATTGTAGAGTCCCATCTCGGCCTCGCCCTTGGCGATCAGCTCCTGGCTTGCGGCCTGCCCCGGAACGATCCGCAGCTTGTCCTTGAGCGCGTCGAGGATTCCCGCCCGGGCGAGGATGTTTTGCGCCTTTTCGCCGCTCTGATTGGGCAGCGCCGGATCGCCGTAGACCACCGACTTCGCCGCCAGCAGCGCCTGCTTGAACGCCTCCGGCGTCGAAACATCCGGGGCCGGCGCGCCCGCGCGCACCGCGACGCCCATGCCGGTATTGGCGAGCCGCACCCGGCTTTCCGGGTTCACGATGCCATCCTGGTCGAGCCGGTCCATGGCCGGCTCGGAGACGATGACCGCATCGAAGACCTCGCCATCCTTGATCTTCTGCGTGACGGCCGCGGGCGAGCCGATGGTGAGGACGATCCTGTGGCCGCTCTCCCTGCCGAAGTCGGCGGCGAGCGCCCTGACCGCGTTCTGCACCGCCCCCACGCTGAGCACGCGCACGTCGTCCGCCGCGGCCATGCCGGCAAGCGACAGCAGCATGACCGCAATGCAAGCAAGCCCGCCGGAAGTTCGCATTGTGTCTTCTCCTCGAAAGTGTCAATTGTGCGCGAGCCTGCGCCGATCCTCCACCATGCCCGACCACGCATCGCACGAGCGCGCTTCGCGCCTCACCGGCATCGCGCTGATGTGCGGCGCGGTGGCGTGCTTTGCCATGCTCGACACCACGGCGAAATATCTCAACCTCTATATGAGCACGCTCCAGGTGGTGTGGGCGCGTTATACCGGGGCGTTCTTGTTGCCGTTCATCGTGTCGAATCCATGGACCCGCCCCGGCCTGACCCGCACCACCCGGCCGGTGCTGCAGATCGGGCGCTCGATGCTGCTGCTGGGTTCCACGCTCTGCAACTTCCTGGCGTTGCGATATCTCCAGCTCGACGAGGCGATCGCGCTGGTGTTCTCCACCCCGTTCTTCGTCGCGGCGCTCTCGGGACCGCTGTTGGGCGAGCGGGTGCGCTGGCGGCGCTGGACCGCCATCGCCGTGGGCTTCGGGGGCGTCCTGGTGGTGACCCGGCCGGGCGCCGGCACTTTCCACCCGGCGGCGCTGCTCTCGCTTTCCGCCGCGGTGTTTTATGCGCTCTACTCCATCGCCACCCGCGTTCTCGCCCGCACCGATCCCAACGACACCACCCTGTTCTACTCGAATATCGTCGGCGCGCTCGTGCTGCTTCCGGTCGTGCCGTTCGTCTGGACGACGCCGAGCGACCCGCTGGTGATCGCCCTCATGGTGGCGGCGGGCGCGATCGGGAGCTCGGGCCACTACCTCCTGATCGCGGCCCACCGGCTGGCGCCGGCCGCGGTGTTGTCGCCATTCATCTATACCGAGATCGTGCTGGTGATCGCGTTGGGCTTCCTGGTGTTCGGCGATCTGCCCAGCCGCTGGACGCTGACGGGGGCCGCCATCGTGGTCGCCTCCGGCCTCTACATCCTCTACCGTGAGCGCCGGGTCAGGAAGGCCCCGGTCATCGGCGCTCAGTAATCCGCATCGGAATCGGGCGCGCCTCCGACGACCGATTTCCGGCGACCGTATTGCGGGTGCGAATACGCGTTGCGTCGGCTTGCCGGGGGAGGCTACTTTCCGCTGCGTCCGGCCCCCGGCCGACCATTTCATCGGCCTTGTCGAGGTAGGCGTTCATGGCGAAACAACCGGTCCGCGCGTCCGACGGCTCCCGCGCCGGCATCAACGACGACATCGGCGAGAAGCTGCGGTTGACCATGTATCGCATGCAGGTCGAGATCCGCGAGAGCGAGCAGCGCGCCTTCGATCTCTTTCTGCAGAACCTGGTCAAGGGAACCAGCCATCTTTCGCTCGGCCAGGAGGCGGTGGCGACGGGCTTTGCCGCCGCGATGAAGCCGGGGGACCTCTCGTTCTGCACCTATCGCGGCCACGCCCATACGCTGGCCCGCGGCGTGCCGTTCGAAAAGGTGCTGGGCGAGCTGATGCAGCGCGACAACGGCCTGATGCGCGGCAAGGGCGGCTCCATGCATCTCACCTCCGTCGAGCACGGCGTCATGGGCTCCTACGCCATCATCGGCGCGCATCTGCCGATCGCCTGCGGCGCGGCGCTGCGCGCGCAGTACCGGGGCGATAGCGACGTCACGGTCTGCTTCTTCGGCGACGGCACGACCAATATCGGCGCCTTCCACGAGGCGCTCAATTTCGCGGCGGTGTGGAAGCTGCCGGTGATCTTCGTCTGCGAGAACAACCTCTACATGGAATATACGCCGATCGGCGACGTGACGGCGGTCGAGCATCCCGCCGCCGACCGGGCGTCGGCCTACGGCCTCGAGCGCATCATCGTCGACGGCAACGACGCCGACGCGGTCTACCGCGCCGCCGCCGTGGCCTATGCCAAGGCGCGCGCGGGCGGCGGGCCGTCGCTGATCGAGTGCATGACCTATCGCCACAGCGGGCACTCGCGCGCCGATCCCGCCAAGTATCGCCCCGAAGGCGAGCTCGAGAAGTGGAAGGAGCGCGATCCGATCAAGCTCTATCGCGAACGGCTCAAGCAGTTCGGCATTGCCGACGACGTGATCGCCGGGATCGACGCCGACGTGCGGCGCCGCGTCGACGAGGCGACCGAGAAATGCAAGGCCGCGCCGCCGCCGCCGCTCGATCTCCTCACCAGCGACGTCTATGCCGACGGGGGTTTCGCATGGCGGAACTGACCTATCGCGACGCCGTCGCCCGCGGCATCGCCCAGGAGATGACGCGCGATCCGGACGTCATCTTCTTCGGCGAGGACGTGGCCAAGCCCGGCGGCGTGTTCAAGACCACGGTCGGCCTCTACGAGCAGTTCGGGCCGAAACGCGTGCGCGACTGCCCGATCTCCGAGCAGGCGATCCTGGGCGCCGCCATGGGCGCGGCGATGACGGGCTTGAAGCCGATCGCCGAGATCATGTTCTCGGATTTCTTCGCCGTGTGCTTCGACTATATCGCCAACGAGTTCGGCAAGAGCCGCTACATGTCGAACGGCCAGCTCAAGTGTCCGCTGGTGGTGCGCACCGCCAACGGCGCCGGCTCGCGCTTCGGCGCGCAGCACAGCCAGAGCGTCGAGAACTGGGCGATGATGATCCCCGGCCTCAAGGTGGTGGCGCCCTCGACGCCGCCCGACGTGATCGGGCTCCTTGCCGCCGCGGTCCGCGACCCCGATCCCGTCATCTTCTTCGAGCACAAGTCGCTCTATGCCACCAAGGGCGACGTGCCGGACGGCGAGATCGTGGATCGGCTCGGCACCGCCAAGATCGTCCGCCCGGGAAAGGACGCGAGCATCCTGGCGCTGGCGCTGATGGTGCCGCGCGCGCTCGACGCCGCCGAGAAGCTCAAGGCGGAACACGGCATCGACTGCGAGGTCGTGGACGTCAGGTCGCTGGTGCCGCTCGACACCCGGACCATCCTCGGCTCGGTCGGCCGCACGCATCGCCTGTTCACGGTCGAGGAGAACCCGCGGCTGTGCGGCTGGGGCGCCGAGATCGTGTCGATCGTGGCGGACGAGGCGTTCTACGATCTCGACGGGCCGCCGGTGCGGATCACCACCCCGCACATTCCGCTGCCGGCCGCCGACATTCTGGAGGACATCGCGCTGCCCACCGTCGATCGCATCGTCGAGCGCGTGCGCCGCTCGATGCAGGGGTAAGTGGCGTGCGTGGTACCAGAGTTTCAGCGCACAAAAAGCTCGTGTCCCGGGCGAGCGAAGCGAGACCCGGGACCCAGGGGCTTCGCGGCAAGGCTCATCACGATATTGCGCTTCGCGAGTCTTGCGCTGGGTCCATGCAAGTCGGGTTTACCCGACTTGCATGCATTTTGCTGCCGATCTCGGGCAGGCCCGAGATCGGTGTCGCGTTCCGCTCGCGCAAGAGCGCTCGCTTCACTCGCCCGGGACACGCGGGCCTGGTCAGCGCATATCAGCTCAAGCTGGCGCGTGTCGCATCGAGAGTCACGAGGTCACCATGAGTTCGAGATATGACAATCTGCTCGCCAACGTCCCGACCGATCTGTGGATCGGCGGCAAGTGGCGCAAATCCTCCGACGGCGGCCGTTTCGACGTGCTCGACCCCGCCACCGAGAACAAGATCGCATCGGTCGCGAGCGCGACCGTGGAGGACGCCAAGGCCGCGGTCGATGCCGCGAGCGACGCGTTCGCGGGCTGGGCCGCGAGAAAGCCGCGCGAGCGCGCCGAAATCCTGCGCAAGTCGTTCGAGCTGATCATGCGCGACGCCGAGCGGCTGGCGAAGCTGATCACCATCGAGAACGGCAAGGCGCTCTCCGATTCGCGCGGCGAGGTTGCCTATGCCGCCGAGTTCTTCCGCTGGTACGCGGAGGAGGCGGTGCGCAACATCGGCGAGGTGTCGCGCGCGCCGGCGTCGGGCGCCCGCATGGTCGTGCAGCACAAGCCCGCCGGCATCGCCGTGCTGGTGACGCCGTGGAATTTCCCCGCCGCCATGGCGACGCGCAAGATCGGCCCCGCGCTCGCCGCCGGCTGCCCGGTGGTGCTCAAGCCCGCGTCCGACACGCCGCTCACCATGCTGGCGCTGATGCCGATCCTGGAGGAGGCGGGCGTGCCGGCGGGGGTGGTCAACGTCATTCCCTCGCGCTCGTCGGGCAAGGTCGTGAGCGCGATGCTGCATGACCCGCGCGTGCGCGTCGTCTCCTTCACCGGGTCGACCGAGGTGGGCCGCAAGCTCCTGCACGAAGCGGCCGACAACGTGGTCAAGCCGGCGATGGAGCTCGGCGGCAACGCGCCCTTCATCGTGTTCGAGGACGCCGACATCGACGCCGCCATCGACGGCGCCATGATCGCCAAGATGCGCAACATGGGCGAGGCCTGCACCTCGGCCAATCGGTTCTACGTGCACGAGAAGGTGCACGACGAGTTCGCCAAGAAGCTCACCGCGAAGATGGCGGCGCTGAAGATGGGCAACGGCCTCGACGACGGCGTGGCCGTCGGTCCGCTGGTCAACGCCGACGCCAGGAAGAAGGTGATCGAGCTGGTCGACGACGCGGTGGGGAAGGGCGCCAAGATTCTCACCGGCGGCAAGCCGCCGGGCGGCACCGGCCACTTCTATCCGCCGACCGTGCTCGACGACGTGCCGGACGGCGCCGAGTTGCTGAACGAGGAGATTTTCGGCCCGGTGGCGGCGATCCAGACCTTCAAGTCCGAGGACGAGGTGATCAAGCGCGCGAACGACACCGAATACGGCCTCGTCGCCTACCTCTATACCAAGGACCTGAGCCGCGGCATGCGCGTCTCCGAGCAGCTCGATTTCGGCATGATCGGGCTCAACCGCGGGCTCGTTTCCGATCCCGCCGCGCCGTTCGGCGGCATGAAGCAGTCCGGCATCGGCCGCGAGGGCGCGCACGAAGGGCTGATGGAGTTTTTGGAGACGCAATACATTTCGGTGACGTGGTGAGCGGGCAGGCCGGTTCCCACGGCGAGGCGGCCAGGCGCTTCTTGGGCGCGTGGCGCTATGTCGGGTCGACGATCGACGGCAAGCCCCGGCCGGGGCGCGGCGCCAACCCGAAGGGCATCATCTGCTACGACCCCAGCGGCCATATGAGCGTGCAGGTCGCGCCCGACAGGAAGCGCGGCAAGGCCGGCAGCGAGCCCACGCCGGAGGAGGCGAAGGCGGCGCTTGCCGACTACATCGCCTATTTCGGCACCTATTCCGTCGACGAGCATGCGCGCACGGTGACGCACCATCGCCACGCCAGCGTGCAGCCGGGCGATGTCGGCGAGCTGGTGCGAGAGTACGAGTTCTCCGGCGATCGGCTGATCCTGCGGCCGCTCGGCACGACGCATGAAGTGGTGTGGGAGCGGATCACGTGAGGCACGGCGGGTGCCGCGCGGGACGCAACTTTTTCCAGTCATCCTGTCGAGGCCCGCGCCAGCGCGCGGGCGCCGCAGGATGACGGGACACGCGAGCACTGATGGGGACAGCGTAAATGGACGTGCTGATGCCGCAGCTCGGCGAGACCGTGGCGGAAGGCAAGATCACGAAATGGTTCAAGTCGGCCGGCGATGACGTCAAGCCCGGTGACAACCTGTTCGAGATCGAGACCGACAAGGTATCGATGGAGGTGCCATCGACCAGCACCGGCGTGCTCGCGGAAATCCGCGTGGGCGCGGGCGAGGTGGCGCCGGTCGGCGCCGTCGTGGCCGTGATTTCCGACGGCGGGGGCGCGGTTGCGGACGCGCCGGCCGTGGCCAAGGCGGCATCCGCGGCGGCGCCGACTGCCATGGCGTCCTCGCGGCAAACTCCATCTCCGGCCGGCGACGCAGGTGCGGCGGCGTTGGCCGCCGCCCAGCCCGCCGCCGGGCCGCCGGCGCCGATCAAGCTCGATCCGTTCTTCGAGGTGCGCACGCCCGAGCGCAATTATGGTCCGGCGCGGCTCGCGGGCGGCAGGAGCGTCACGCCGCTGGCGCGGCGGCTGGCGGCGGAAGCCGGAATCGATCTCGGGCGGATTTCAGCTTCGGGCCCGCACGGCCGCATCGTCGCGCGCGACGTCGAGGCGGCGCAGGCGAGCGGCAAGCGCGCCACGCCGGCGGCGATGCCCTTCGCGACGCCGACGGTTTCGACAGGCATGACGGCCGAGCGGATCAAGGCGCTCTACCGCGACGTGCCGTTCGAGGAGGTGCCGCTCGACGGCATGCGCAAGACCATCGCCGCGCGGCTGACGCAGGCGAAGCAGACCATTCCGCATTTCTACCTGACCGCCGACGTCGAGATCGGCGCCCTCATCACGCTGCGCGAAGAGGCCAATGCGGCTGCGCCCAAGGACGGCGAGGGCCATCCCGCGTTCAAGCTTTCGGTCAACGATCTCCTCATCAAGGCCTGGGCGGCGGCGCTGCAGCGCGTGCCCGCCGCCAACGCGGCATGGGCGGAGGACCGCATCCTGCGCTTCCGGCATTCCGACATCGGTATCGCGGTGGCGATCGACGGCGGCCTGATCACGCCGGTGATCCGGCAGGCGGAGCTCAAGACACCGTCGGCGATCTCCCGCGAGATGAAGGAGATGGCGGCGCGCGCGCGCGAGAAAAAACTCAAGCCCGACGAATACCAGGGCGGCTCCTCCGCCATCTCCAATCTCGGCATGTACGGCGTGCGCGAATTCTCCGCCATCATCAATCCGCCGCAGGCGACCATCCTTGCGGTCGGCGCCGCGCGCCGGCAGGCGGTCGAGATCGAGGGCGGCGGCGTCGCCTTCGCCAGCGTCATGGCGGTGACGCTCTCCTGCGACCACCGCGTGGTCGACGGCGCGCTCGGCGCGCAGTTGCTCGCGGCGTTCAAGGGATTTGTCGAGAAACCGGTCACGATGCTGGTGTGAAAGATTTTTCACCGTCATGGCCGGGCTTGTCCCGGCCATCCACGTCTTTGGCTCAAGTGTCAAGACGTGGAGGTCCGGCACAAGGCTGCACAAGGCCGGGCATGACGGGTCGTAATGAGGATCAAATGGCTGAAAAGACCGACGTTCTGCTGATCGGGCCGCCCAAGCCGGTCATCGTGAAGGGGCTTGCTCCGGCGTTCAACCTGGTCAAATTCTCCGACGCCAAGGATCGCGAAAAATTCTTCGCCGAGGCCGCCCCGCGCGTGCGCGGCATGGCGGTCGCCGCCACCGAGGAGCGGGTCGACGGCGCCTTCATGACGCGATTTCCACGGCTCGAGATCGTCTCCTCGTTCGGCGTCGGCTACGATCACGTCGATGCCGCCTGGGCGGGAAAACACGGCATCACCGTCACCAACACGCCGGACGTGCTCACCGAGGAGGTCGCCGATACCGCGCTCGGCCTTCTTCTGTGCACCGTGCGCGAATTCCCCCAGGCGGAGCGCTATGTGCGGGCGGGCAAGTGGCCGCAGAAAAACTATCCGCTCAGCAAGGCGACGCTGCGCAACCGCACGGTCGGCATGGTCGGCATGGGCCGCATCGGGCAGGCGATCGCGCGCCGGCTCGATGCCTTGCAGGTCCCGGTGGTCTATCATTCGCGGCGGCCGGCCGCCGGCGTGTCCTACCGGCACTATCCGAGCCTCCTCGACATGGCACGCGAGGTCGGCGTGCTCATGGTGATCACGCCCGGCGGCGCGCAGACCAGGAATCTGATCGATGCCGAGGTGCTCGCGGCGCTCGGTGCCGACGGCATCCTCATCAACATGTCGCGCGGCTCGGTGGTCGACGAGCCGGCGCTGATCAGGGCGCTGCAGGACAAGACTATCCTGTCCGCGGGCCTCGACGTCTATGCGCGCGAGCCCGAGGTGCCGCCGGAGCTCATCGCCATGGACAACGTCGTGCTGTTCCCGCATCTCGGCTCGGCATCGGTTGCGACGCGCGAGAGGATGGACCAGCTGGTGGTCGACAACCTCCTGGCCTGGGCGGCCGGGAAGCCGCCGCTGACCCCGGTGCCGGAAACGCCATGGCCGCCGAAGCGCGCGCGGTGAATGCGCTGGAGATCCGCGTGCATGTTGCGCAACGCTGCCGGGCCCTGCTCGCACCCGGGCATGACGGCGCGCGCTCGCCGTGATAGCGTCCGCGTGCCCGTCACCATGTCTGGATCGTGCATGCCGCATCGCTATGTTTTCCCCATGGGCGCGCTCCTTGTGGCCACGCTGCTCGCCGGGATCGCCGGGGCGCAGGCCCCCGAGCCCGGCGAGGCCGCCAAGGAATCCGTCAGGGAAGCCGCCAAGGAAATGGTCGGCGCCTGGGAGATCTCCAACGCCGCCCGCGACAAGACCTGTGCGGTTGTTTTCGGGCTCGATCCCGCGCCGGGCGGCTACCAGATCGAGCTCGACGCCGCCTGCGGCGCCGCGTTCCCTTCGCTCAAGGACGTCGCGTACTGGGCGATGGGGCCGAACGAGGCGGTGCGCCTGTTCAATTCCAAGGGCGCGGTCCTTCTCGATTTCATGGAAGTCGAGTCGCACATGTATGAAGCCGAGCGCAAAGGGGAGGGGCTCTTCTTCATGCGCACCCAGGAGGCGGTCAAGGCGGCGACGGTCACTCCCGAACAAATCTTCGGCGAGTGGACGCTGTTCCGCGAATTCGAGAAGCCGCTCTGCAAGCTCACGCTGTCGAATGCCTCCGCCGGCGGCGACAGCTACAAGGTCATCGTCAAGCCGGGCTGCGACGCGACGGTCGCCGGCCTCGGGCTCGCCACCTGGCAGCTCGATCCCGACGGGCTGCTGCTCTCGGGCAGCGGCGGCAGCTGGCGCTTCTCGGAGAGCGACGCCAGGAACTGGGAGCGAGTTCCCGCCAGCACAGATCCGCTGGTGCTGATGCGGCAGTAGCCTTCAGCCCAGCACGTGGCGCCATCTGCGCAGCGGCGATTGCGCACCGCAACCGTCCATGGGGGAGCGGCCCATGAGGCTCGACGATGTGAAGGACCTCGGGCACGCGGTGGCGATCCCGCTGCCGATGGATGCGGAAATTGCCGGAGGATATCGCGGCAATCCTGGCGGCGAGCCCGCCGATCAACGTCCTGCGGATGTTCGCGAGCACCGGGGACATGTTCCCGGCCGTGCTCGCGATGGTCAAAGCCATCTTCTACACCAAGGACATCGATCCGCGGTTGCGGGAGATCATCGTTCTGCGCTGCGCGCACCTGCTCGACTGCCCCTATGAGTGGCAGGCGAACATGGTCATGGCTCCCAACGCCGGCGTCACGGCGGACGAGATCGCCGCCGTCGGCAGCGACGGGCCGGTGGCGAGCCGCGATCCGGCCATACGCCTCATCTGCAGGGCGACGGACGAGTTCACGCGCGGGGCGACGCTGAAGGACGAGACGCTGGCGGAGCTGATCGCGGCGCATGGGCCGAGGCTCGCGTCGAAATACATCCTGGCGATCGCCTGGTTCAATCTGCTGAGCCGGTTCCTCAACGCAACCCGGGTCCCGCTCGAGGCCGCCGGCAAGCTCGCGGGGCGAACGTCGCCGATCTAGAGCGCATCCGGTCAGATGGAATCAATCGGGCGGCAAACTCCGTCTGCTCCCTCCCCCCTTGTGGGGGAGGGCTGGGGAGGGGGGTAGTGCGTGTGGCAACGCGAGTGCGTCAATCTCGCGACCCCCACCCCCAACCCCTCCCCACAAGGGGGAGGGGAGCGCACCGAGTACGCTGCATTGTTTTGCATCAAGTCAAACGGGACGTGCCCTAGAAAGCTGTTTCCGCTGGTGTTGAATCGATTCGCCGTCATCGCGGGCGCGCCGAAGGCGGCTCCCTCGCTGCGCCCGGTCCCCAGAATGACGGCCGAGCGATTGGCGAAAGCGCCCCAGTCTGACTGCCCGCGCCGCAATGGGCGGCGGCGCGGGATTTGTCGGACCCGAGCCCCCTATTTCCTATTTGACCCGGGCCGGGATTTGAATCATCTCGGCCAATTGCTCCTTGGTCAGGGGCTCCCGTAGATATTTGAACGTTACTCCGTCCTGCATCAATGTATCGAGCCCGCTCACGCGGTCGGGCCAAACCAGCGCCTTGGGAAAGAACTCGTCGCGCACCCGCCTGGCGGTATCGGGCGGGATCTTGGCGAACGCGGCGTAAAGCTTGAGAGCGTCATCGCTCGAATACATCCAGTCGATGGTGTCGCGGTATCCCTGAACGAAGCGCTTGAAGACGTCGCGGCGGGCATTGAGCATGGCGCTCGTGGTCACCAGCGAGCGGATGGTCTGGTCGCGTCCGATCGGAACGTCGGAGGCTCGCGCGATGATCCGGATCTTGTTGTCGCGCAGCGCGTCGAGGCCGAAGGGGGGCGCGGACCAGCCGACATCCACCTGCCCCGACATGACTTGCGTGAATGTCGGTGCCGGCCCGCCGGTGGCGACGGGCTTTCCTGCGGCGCCGCCCTGCCTGAGGAACGCGAGCACGAGCGTGTGCGTGGACGCGCCCGTGGTCGAATAGGCGATTGTCTTTCCGTCGAGATCCTTGATGCTGTGAATCGGCGAGTCGGCCCGCACGTACCAGAAATCGGCCGCGCCGGTTGCTTCGGCCGCGATGATGCGCAGCGGTGCGCCCTTCTGGTAGGCGCCGAACGCCGCGAGCGTGCCGGCGAGACCGATATCCACGCTGGATGCGAGCACGGCCTGCTGGCTTTCACCCGCGCCCTGGGTCCACAGGATGTCCAGCTGCAGCCCGTGCTTGTCGAAGATTTTGGCCTGTTGCCCGACCTCGGAAATGGCGGTATCCCAGTTGCCGCGCTGGCCGAGCGCGAGCTTCAGCTGATCTTGTGCCGAAGCGGAGGTGCTTGTCAGGACGGAGATGGCAACCGCGGCGAAGGTGCAGGACGCGTACAAGTAAGACGAGCAGATTCTCGGCTTTGCCCCGTGCACGGCTTCCTCCTTCATGTTGGTCCGGCCGAAAGTCCCGATCGCGTTCGATCGAGCAGTCGCGTGTCGGAAGGATTTGTACTCCGGACCCCGGATTGATTCAATTCAGTGAGAGCAAGCGGCGCGCGCAATGATCGAAAAGATCGAAATCGAGAAGTGCACGGGCTGCGGCATCTGCGATCTCGTCTGCCCCGCCGACGTGATCCATATGGAGCCCGCACCGTCGGCGAGTGAAGTGCCGGGGCTGCGGCAGTTCAACCTTCTTCCGGTCATCAAATTCCGCGAACATTGCATCACTTGCTTCAGTTGCGAGATTTTTTGCCCGGAACACATCGTCGATGTGCACCCCTCGGTCAAGAATCGCCCGCGGCCGTGGTGAAATAGATGCCGAATCTCGAGGGCGTTCTCATCGACACCGACGTGCTCGTCATCGGCGGCGGCGCGGGAGGTTTGCTCGCCGCGCTCAGCGCCAAGCGGCACGGCCCCGCCGGCACCCGCGTGACGCTCGTGGATTCGTGGCTGATCGGGCGCACCGGCCACACCGCGTTTTCCAATGCCTGGAAGATCGTGGTGGCTCCCGACGACGATCTCGAGGGAATCTTGCGCGAGATCGTGGCGGGGAACGACGGAATTGCCGACCAGGTTCTGGTGCGGGAGGTCCTCGCCAATTCCTACGCCCGGTTGAAGGATTTCGAAGCCATCGGCATGAAGTTCGCGCGCGAGGAGGATGGTCGCTACAAGCGGCGCCCGACCCGCGGCCTCGACCTCGCGCGAGTGATGTATCCGGAGGGCGGCGGCCTTGAATTCTCCTGGTTGCTGCGGCGTGCGCTCGAGACCGAAGGCGTGCAGCTCGTCGATCGCCTGTTCGTCACTGGATTGCTGCGCGGCGGCACCGGCCACGTCGTCGGCGCCGCCGGCATTCACAGCCGCACCGGCGCCTTCCACGCCATCAAGGCGCGCGCCACCATCGTCGCGACCAATGCGATCACCTTCCGCTCCGGATTCGTGCGCGACATCACCGGAACCGGGACGCTGCTCGCCTATCGCGCCGGCGCGAGTCTGCGCAATGCCGAGTTCAGCTATGTGCGCCCGGGTACGCCGAAATTTTATTTCGAGGGCATCACCTTCGCGATCCAGGAGGGGGCGCATTTCGTCAACGCCAAGGGCGAGGCGTTCATGCGCGCATACGAGCCCGAATGGGCGGACGAAGCCGATGTCCCGCGCATCGCGCGCGCGATGGCGCTCGAGAACGAGAAGGGCAATGTGCCGCTCTATCTAGACATGTCGGCCATTCCCGAAGAGCTGCGCGAGTATTTCATCCAGAGCAAGGTCAAATGGATGGACTACTTCTTCCGCAAGCTCGGCAACGAGGCGCGCACCGACATGTTCGGGAAGACGCCATATTATGCGCTCAACCAGATGACCAAGATGGCGATCCGCACCGGCTCCGATTGCCGCTCCGACGTGCCAGGACTGCTGGCGGCGGGTCTCGCGCAGGCCGGCTGCGCCAACCATTTCGCGGGCTTCCACATCGGCCTCTGCGTCGGCAACGGGTGGATCGCCGGGCGCAGCGCAATCGAGGACCTTGATCGCCTGCCGCCGCCGCGGCTCGATGCCGGCGAGGTCGGTTTGATGCACGCGGAGGCGACCGGTCCAAGCGATCCGTCGGCCAAGGCCGAGTCCGACCTGATCCTGCGCGACCTGCAGGCCGTGATGTTCGCCTACAATGTCGGCATTCTGAAACGGGCCGATCGGTTGCAAGCGGCGCGCCGGCAGGTCGACGCACTGGCGGAAAGGCTCAACGCGCTTTCGGCGCCTCACACCCATGAGCTGGTGCGGTTGAAGGAAACGCAGGCGATGCTGCTGGCGGCGCGCTTCATCCTCGGGGCCTCGCTGGTGCGCACCGAATCCCGACTGAGCCACTTTCGCGAGGACTACGACACGCGCGATGACGAGCATTGGCTCGTCTGGGTGGATATTTCGCAAGCGCCGGACGGGCCGCAGTTCACCACGACCCCGATCCCCACGCCGTTGTGCCCGGTCACGCCCTTGACCCGGCGCCCGACCAGGCTCGACCCCCGCCCCAGCGGAGCGCTCGTCTCACCCGTCGCGCCGGTCTGAGACCTCGCGCGAGCAGGAGCGGCAGAGCCGCGCGGGCCCGCCGAAGCCTTACTTGCCGTTGATCGCGATGCGCTTGATCTTCTCGCGCGCGCCTTGGCCAACTTCGGCAGCGCCGCGGTTCGCGCGCCGCCTTCGAACAAAGCGGCGACCTCGTGTCTCACCCACCTCGATCGCCCGCTTTCAGGGCCCCCCCGTGCCGGTCGCTTGGCGCGCCGTCTGCGTTGCGGAGGGGTGCGGCGACCCGCCTTCCGCTTGGTGCCGGACTTGGCCGCCTGCTTGGTCCCGGACTTGGTGCGGGCCGATCGCGCGACGCTGCCGTGCTTCATCGGTGGCGCCGCGACGCGCGCGGTGCCTTTCTTCGCCGGCTGGTCCGGTTGGCGCGGGCTTGCAGCGACGAGCCGCTCGGAAGCGGCAGGCTCCGCCATCTCCAACCCGAACAGGGACGCAATATCGCTTTCGTCGAGCACCTGCGCCGCAGCGGGTGCCGCTTTCACCAGGGACACGTCTTCTCCGGCGCTGACCACGAGCTCGTTTTCGTCCACGCCGCGCAAGAGAAATACAAGCTGCGGCTGTTCGTCGAGCCTGGCGCCGACGCCATAAAGCGCCGCGGCGACATGCTTGCACATGTCGGCCCAATCCGGGCAGCTGCAGGACAGCGTGATCTCTTGCGGGGATGGGAACAGGCCGTCACCGTCGCGACACACCCTGTCCATGACCGCCTTCGCCAGACGGCCTTGCAGGAGCTCGACCAGCGAATCGATGCCTCCGGCGCAATCCCGGCAGATCGATTTCCAGCGACGCGCGTCGACCGGTGCGATGCCGATCTTGATCTCGTAGAGCTGGGAGCCGCTCACGAACGCCGAGACCTCGCCCTTGGCAATTTGCAGGTCGACGACCGAACCGTTGCGGATATAAGAGCGGCCACGCGGCAAGCGGTTTGCGAAGTCGCTGTAGCGCTCGAGATTATCGCACCACGCCTTGCCCCAGAAACTTTTGGCAATCGTGCGACCCTCGATTGCAACGGGGGCGACCGGCTGTGCCCTTCTTCTTGAGCCGCTTCAATTGCCGTTCGGCCCGTCGCCGCCGCTCGGCGACCGGAACGTAGGGCCGGAACTCATACCAGCCCACGTCAGGCCTCCTTCATCGCGGCGGAGAGATCGAGCGTCACAAGCTTGAGCAGCTCTTCGTCCTTCATCTCGGTCAACAGCACGTCGGCGCCGCCGCTCAAGAGATCGCCGGCCATCTGCCTCTTCGATTCGATCAACTGGTCGATCTTGTCTTCGACCGTGCCGCGGCAAATGAATTTGTGCACCAGCACATTCTTACGCTGTCCGATGCGAAACGCGCGGTCCGTGGCCTGGTTTTCAACAGCCGGATTCCACCACCGGTCAAAATGGACGACGTGCGATGCCGCAGTCAGATTGAGCCCCGCGCCGCCGGCTTTGAGCGAGAGCACGAAGAACGGGACGCTGTCGTCTTCTTGGAACCGGCGCACCAGATCCTTGCGCTTTTTGACCTCAGTCTCGCCGGTGAGGATGACGCCGGGTCGCCCGAACACGGACCCCAGGAAGGCGGCGAGCGGTGCCGCCGTCTCGCGGAACTGGGTAAAGATGAGCGCCTTCTCCTGTCGCGCCGCGGCGACCTCGGCGATGTCGCGAAGACGCGCCGAACTTGCCGCTGTCCTCCTCGCCCCAGGCCGCGTCGCCGAGCCACTGCGAGGGATGGTTGCAGATCTGCTTGAATCGCATGAGAAAGGCGAGGACCACACCCTTGCGCTGGATTCCGTCGAGGTCTTCGAGCTGGCGCGCGAGGTCTTCCACTGCCTGCTGATAGAGCGCCGCCTGCTTGCGGCTCAAGGGACAGAAGACATTGACCTCCGTCTTGTCCGGCAAGTCCGCAATAATGCTCTTATCGGTCTTCAGGCGGCGCAGAATATAGGGACGTATCAAATCGCGCAGCGGCCGATAGGGGTCATGCGGTCGATCGGCTAGGCTCTTGACGAAGCTCGAAAACTGCCTTGGATGAGCCCAGCAGGCCGGGATTGAGGAAGTCGAAGATCGACCACAGGTCGCCGAGCCGGTTCTGATCGGCGTGCCGGGCAGTGCAATGCGCGCCTCGGCCTTGAGTTTCTTCACCAACTGCGTCTGCTTGGCTGCCGGATTCTTGATGGCCTGCGCTTCGTCGAGAATCGCCAGTCGCCACGGCGTGGTCTCGAGCCACGGCGTGCGCGCCAGGAAGCCGTAGCTGGTGATGACGAGATCGACGCCGGCGAGATCGTGTGAGCCGTCCATCTTGAGCTTGCCATCGGCCGGCGCCGATGGATGCGCCACTAGGCGCCTTCAGTTTCGGCGCAAACCGCGCGATTTGCGCGGCCAGTTGGCGAGCAGGAGGCCGGGGACACCAGAAGGCACGGTTTGCGTGTGCTTCACCGCATCGTTTCTTCAGCACCAGGAGCAGCGCCAGGACTTGAATGGTCTTGCCGAGCCCCATGTCGTCTGCAAGACACGCTCCCAGCCCGAGCTGTGTGACAAGATGAAGCCATTCCACGCCGGTTTGCTGGTAGGGCCGCAGTGCGCCTTGGAGCGACCGGCCGGGGTCGACCCGCGACAGGCCTTCGGGATTGCGCAACGCCCCCAGCGTCTGCGCCAACCAGGGCCCGGCGACGGTCTGCCCCCAATCGATAGCGGCGTGCTCCGCGGCGCCATCGCCGGGAAGGCCGGCCCCAGCCGCCATGCGCATCGCCTCGCCGAACGACAGGCCGTCGGTCGTGGCGCGGCGCTCGATCGTCCTCGAATTGCTCCAGCGTTCGGCTGAGGCGATCACGATCCACCTCGACCCACTTGCCGCGGATGAGGAGGAGCCCATCGGATTGTGCCAGGAGCCGATTGATCTCCGCGGCCAAGAGGCGCTCGCCGTCGAGCGTCACTTCCATCCGGAAGTCCAGCAGGGCATCCATCCCCAACTGCGACGGCGGCTTGCCGCCGACTGTCGCCTTCACCTGCGGCCGTGCCGGCCGGTTCATGCGCCAGCTCGCCGGCATGCGCACGACCACGCCGGCGCTTTCGAGCGCGGGAACGTTCCTGAGAAGTTGCAAGGCCTGTTGCGGCCGCCAGCGCAGCGGGTGGAAGATTTCGCCGCTATCGACCATCGCCTTCAGCCAGGGACAATGCTCGGCGGCGCGCTGGACCGGCATCAGCAGCGACAGCAGGCGCTCGCGATTCTTCGCACCGGCGTATTCCTGCAGCGCCTTGCCGAGCGGGATGTGCTGCGCCTTGGCCTGCGCCGAAAGCCGCGTCGTATAGGTCGCAAGAAATGCGAACGGGGCTTCCTCGTCCTTGCGGTTCTCCGCGAGGTTGAAGTGCACGCGCCCAACCAGATTCCAGGCCGAATGACGGCGCTTGAGGAACTGCTCCACCGAGACGTCGGCTTCGGCGAGTTGAGTATCGAAGGCCGCATCCATGCCGCGCCAAAGATCGGCGAGTACTGCCTCGGTGAGGTATTCCGCCCCAGTCATGGGCGGAACAGCGGCGGCCAATCCTTCCAGCTCCGCGTCCACGGGAACGGGCACCGACGGCTTCCGGCTGTCCTCGCCGATGCCGGGAAGCGCGCACACGCCGGTCACGTAACGCGCTGCAAATTCCCGCCAATACGACAGGACCGGCGGCAGCGCCGTTCCCATTTCGTCGATTCCCAGAGCGAGCAGGCCATGCCCGCAACCACGCGCAAACGCTTTTTGCAGTCGCGCTTCCTGCTCGGGCGCCAGCGTCAGCGGCTCGCCCGGCTGCCCAAGGATCAACACGCCATGGGGGGTGAGAACGGGTGCGGCAATCATGATGGGGTGCGTGCTATAGCCCGCGCGTTCAGGCCGCAATGGCCTTGACCACGGCCTGCGGCCCCGCGTCGTCGGCGGGTGCGGCTTGCGTCATGATGGTCAACGCCAGATGAGCGAGGGGAGCAAGGCGATCCGCGGGATCGATGTCTCGACCTGATCCGGATTTGCAGGCTCACTCCGGCGCCGGCGGCAGCGGCGGCGCCACGCCCTCCGGCAGCGGGATGTCGTGGCAATTGAGCGTCATCGCGACCATGGTGTAGTAGCCGATGAGCGCGGTGAGCTCGACCGCGCCGACGGCGTGCCAGCGCGCCAGCACGCGCTGGTAATTCCGTTCGCCCACGGTCTTTCGTCGATTGAGCTCCTCGGCGTAATCGAAGACGGCGAGCCCGTCGGCGTCGAGCCCGCTCGGCCGGCGTCCGGCGTGAACATCCTCGATCACCGTCTGAGGCAAGCCGGCCTGGCGGGCCATCTGCTCGTGGATGTGCCATTCGAGTTGCGCGTGGCAATGCCGGCCGGTGACGAGGATCGCGAGCTCCTTGAGATGCGGCGGCAGCGACGTGCGGAAGCGCAAGAGCTCGCCGAGCTGCTGCCATTTGTCGGCGAGCTCGGGGCGATGCAGCACCGCCCGCAGCGGCCCGCGCAGCTCCCCGCGCGGGCCGGCGACGACGGCGTCGTGGACGCGGCGCTGCTCCGACGTCATCTCGTCGGTTGGAAAGAGCGGAATGCGCGGCAACGGATGTCTCCCTTCGGAATGTGACCCCTTGTGTCGCAGCAGGCTCGGTCTGCTCCCTCTGCCACGCCCCCGGGCTTGCCCGGGTCGCGTCTTGAATGTCGCGCAAGTCGGGCACGCCCGGCTCCCCAAATGGGGAGAGGGAGCGCACCGAGCGCGCGGAGCCACTGTCGCCAGAAAGCGCACAGCTCACTCGCCATCCATCTCCGAAGCGGCGCGCACCTTCGCATCCGGCCAGCCGAGTTCACGCAGGATCTCCTCGGTGTGCTCGCCGAGGAGCGGCGGCGGGCGCTCGTGCGATAGCGGCGCGTTCTTGAACCGCATCGGCGAGGCCACCTGCGGAACGGCTCCGGCGACCGCATGCGCGATCTCGACCAGCATCCCGCGCTGCCTGATCTGCTCGTCGGCGAAAACCTCGGGGATGGTATTGATCGGACCGCACGGCACGCCCGCGCGCGCACACGCGCGCACCCAGTGCTCGCGGTCGCGCCGCGCCAGAATTTCGGCAATCAGCGGGGTGAGCAGCGCGGTATTGCGCACGCGTCCGGCGTTGGACATGAAGCGCTCGTCGCGGGCGAGGTCCGGCCGTTCGAGCACGTCGCAAAAGCGGGCGAACTGTTCGTCGTTGCCGACGGCGAGCACAAGATGGCCGTCGCGCGCTTGGAACACGTCCTGCGGCTGGATGTTGGGATGGGCGTTGCCGGCGCGCCGCGGCGGGCGGCCCGAGATCAGATAGTTCATGGCCTGGTTGGAAAGGAACGACACGCCGACGTCGAGCATGCCGATATCGATATGCTCGCCGTCTCCGCTCTCCTGCCGCCGCGCCAGCGCGGCGAGAACGGCGATGGCGGCGTACATCCCGGTCATGATGTCGACGATGGGCACGCCCACCTTCTGCGGGCCGGCTCCCGGCCTGCCGTCGGCCTCGCCGGTGACGCTCATCAAGCCGCTCATGCCCTGGATCATGAAATCGTAGGCGGCCTGGTCGCGACGCGGGCCGCTCTGGCCGAAACCGGTGATCGAGCAATAGATCAGGGCGGAATTGACGGCGCGGAGATCGTCGTAGCCGAGGCCGAACTTCGCGAGCGCGCCGGCCTTGAAATTCTCCAGCACGATGTCGGCGCGAGCGGCGAGCGCGCGCACGATGCGCTGACCTTCGGTCTGCGCCAGATCGACGGCGATCGAGCGTTTGCCGCGGTTGACGGCGAGGAAATAGCCGGCGTCGCTGGTGTCGCGACCGGATTTGTCCTTCAGGAAGGGCGGCCCCCAGCCGCGGGTGTCGTCGCCCACGCCGGGCCGCTCCACCTTCACCACGTCGGCGCCGAGGTCGGCCAGGATCTGCCCGGCCCAGGGCCCCGCCATGATGCGGCTGAGATCGAGCACGCGGATATGCGACAACGGGCCGGCCATGTCAGCGCCCGCGCGGCGGATATTCGGCTGTCAAAGCCGTGGCATCCAAAAGCGATGGCATCCAAAGCGATGGCATCGAATTCACCTGGACAGATTCTCGCCGATCGCGCTCCGGGGCACGCTCCGGGCAATGCCACAGGAGCGCCCCTGATCCACTCGGCACGCTTCCCACGACCAGGCAGCTAACCGGCCGAGCGCAGATTGAGCGCCAGCGCGATCCAGGCCACGCCGTAGAAGATCAGCTCCAGTCCGATGAACAGGCCGATCACCCAGAGCCCGGAGACCGGCCATTGCGCCAGTATGAGAATGCCGAGCACGAACGTGATGAGGCCGTTGAGAGCGTGCCAACCCCATTCCGGCAAGGCAACCACGAACGGGGTGATCAATTGGAATAGGCCGGCCACCAGAAAGAACGCTCCCATCAGCAAGGTCAAAATCTCGGCGGTGACGACCGGCCGCCATACGATCATCGCTCCGAGCACCCCGAACAGGACCGCACCCAGCCAATGCTGATACAGGCCGGCCCATTTCCCGACCATGATGGCCTGGACGATCTCGATGCCGGCGGCAATCAGCAGCAGCCACCCGAAAAACAGCATGGAGACGACCGTGGCTGCCACGGCGCGCCCGATCGCAAGCATCCCGAGCAGCACCAAGCCGATGCCGAAGGCCAGAAACCAGCCCCAGTTGTGGACGAGCTCAGCAGGAATGCGGATATCCAGAGCCTGGATTTCGGTCATGGCGTTGTCTCCCTTGGCAGAAGGACGCGACGCCGCTTTCCTTTGACGGCGCCAGCAAGGACGTCGCTATCGCTATAGACCTGGGCGCGAAGTCTTATGCTGCCGCCGGATGGGGTCAAGCCGCTCTAGACAGGAGGATCAGCTGTCATCGACCGGCTCTGTCGCGCGCACCGAAGCGCGCGCGCAGAATTCCCGGTGCCATCGGGCGATGCCGGGATGGCCGGGCCGCCAGTCCTCGTCGGCGAACCTGAAATCGAGATAGGACAGCGCGCAGCCGATCGCGATGTGGCCGAGGCCGAAGCGCGCGGCCGCGAGCTCGCCGGCTTCCTTGTCGAGCGCCCCGAGCACGGCCTGCCTTTTCGTGGCGAAGGTCGCGAGATGAGCCTGCGATGGGTGCGCGCGCTCGCGCTCGTTGCGCAACAGCAGCAGCAGATCGAGAAAGCCGTCGCCGAGCGCCTGGCGTCGCAGCGCGGCCATGCGCTCCTCGGGCGCCGCCGGGATGAGCTTCGGCCCGTCGTGTAGGGAGTCGAGATATTCGCAGATGACGGGCGAATCGTAGAGCACGGTGCCGTCGTCGAGGACGAGGGTGGGGATTTTCGAGAGCGGGTTCTCCTGCATCAGCGGCCCATGCGGCCGGGTGGTCGCGACCACCGTGCGCACGCAGGTCATGCGGTCGACGAGCCCCAGTTCGTGGGCCGCGATCATCACCTTGCGCACGAAAGGTGATCGCGGAGACCAATGCAGCTTCATGGCAGATCCTGTGGGCAGCAGCCGGCGGATGGCGCTTTGAATGCCTTCGGGCTAGCATCACGTACCATCGATGTCGAGCACGCCGCCGAAGTCGTCAAGAGCCGCCAAGAGCGGAGAGGACCCATGAATTGCATCGGGCTGTGCGCCGGCGCGCTTGCGCTGAGCGCTTTCACCACCGCCGGCGCCGCCGCTTGCGCGCAGTCCTATCCGTCGGGCCCGATCATGCTGGTCAACCCTTATGCCGCCGGCGGGCCGGCCGACGTGCTGGCCCGCCCGCTCGCCGCGGCCATGGGCGACATCCTGGGACAACAAGTCGTCATCCTGAACAAGCCGGGCGCGGCGACCGCGATCGCCGCCCAGCATGTCGCACGCGCGCCGGCCGACGGCTACACGCTCCTGCTCTCGACCGCATCGGCGCACATCGTCACGCCGTTGCTGACACCGAAGGTCGGCTACGACGGAATTGGGGACTTCGCCTTCGTCGCCATGATCGCCAGCGTTCCCAACGTGCTGGTGGTGCGCCCGACGCTGCCGGTCCACACGGTCGAGGAGCTCGTTGCAATGGCCAAGGACAAGCCGGGCGCGCTCAACTACGGGTCGGTCGGCAATGGCAGCCAGCCCCATCTCGCCGCCGAAATGTTCCAGCAGATGACCGCCACCAAGTTCAACCACATACCCTACAAAGGCGCGGCGCCGGCGACGACCGATCTCCTCTCCGGCCAGATCGACCTCGCCTTCCTCAACGTTCCGGCGCTGCTGGCGCATATCGCGTCGGGAAAGCTGCGGGCGCTCGCCACCACCACGATGAAGCGCTCGGCGCAATTGCCCGACGTTCCGACGCTCGACGAGCGCGGCCTCCAGGGCTTCGACATCGCCACCTGGTACGGCGTCGCCGCGCCGGCCGGCACCCCGCCGGCGGTCGTCGACCGGCTGGCGGCGGCAATCGACGAAGCCGCGGCTTCAACCGACATCAAGAGCAAATTCGCGGCGCAAGGCACCGAAATCTTCTTCTTGCCGCCCAAGGAATTTGCCGCCTATGTGCAAGCGGATGCCGGCCGGCTGACGGGTCTGATCAAGAGCGCGAACATCCGGGGCGAATGACCCCTTCGTCCTGCATAGGCCTTGGACCAAAGCAACAGCACCCCGCGTTCGATCGGCGTCGGGCCCTTGGACAGGAAATGACATCGCATGGACTACGATCCGCGCAGCGAGCCGCACGGTCTCGCCCATGATCCCGGGACTTGCCTGGTCGTGCCGCGGCCGATCGGTTGGATCACGACCATCAGCCCGGCTGGCGTCGTCAATCTGGCGCCCTACAGCTTCTTCAACATCATTTCGACCAGGCCGCCCTTCGTCATGTTCTCCAGCAGCACCCGCAAGCACTCGCAACGCAACGCGGAGGCCTCGGGCGAGTTCGTGTTCAATCTCGCGACCTGGGAGCTGCGCAGCGAGATGAACATCACCGGCAGCGATCATCCCGAGGACGTCAGCGAGGCCGACCTCGCCGGGCTCAGGATGGTGCCGTCCCGGGTGGTGAAGCCGCCGCGGGTCGAACGCTCGCCGATCGCGCTCGAATGCATCTACAACAGCACCGTCGAGCTCGTCCGCTCGAACGGGAAGAAGACGGTCAATTCCCTCGTCATCGGCGAGGTGGTCAACGTCCACATCGACGATGCCGTGATTGTCGACGGCAACATCGACATGGCGCGCATCCGGCCGATCGCCCGTCTCGGCTACATGGACTACACCTCGGTCGACAACATCTTCACCATGCACCGCGTTCCGGTGACGCACAGGGATCCGGTACGGTAAGGATACGCCATGGATCTCGAACAGTTCCGCCTCGACGTCGCCGACGGCATCGCCACCGTCACCTTCGATCGTCCCCCGGTGAACGCGCAGAACGCCCGCACGCGCGAGGAGCTGATCCGCATCTTCGACGCCATCAGCGACCGCGACGACATCCGCGTCGCCATCCTGACCGGCGCGGGAAATACTTTTTCCGCCGGCGCAGACCTCAAGGAGCGCGTCGATCTGGTGCACGAGCCCGGCGACTACCTGCGCCACAACCGTCTGGTGCGCGAATTCTTCTACGCGGTGAGGGATTGCAGCAAGCCGGTGATCGCCGCCGTCAACGGCCCCGCGCTCGGAGCCGGCTTCGTGCTGATGCTCGCGTGCGACATCATGCTCGCCTCCGACAACGCCTATGTCGCCATGCCGGAGATCAATGTCGGGCTCGCCGGCGGCGCGCGCTTCCTGATGGAGCATGTCGGGCGCTCGCGCGCGCGGCTGATGTATTTCACCGGCCGCCGCGTGCCAGCTGCCGAGCTCTACCGCCTGGGCCTGATCGAGGCCTGCCCGCCGCGCGACGAACTCATGAACGCGGCGCTCGAGATCGCGCGCGACATCGCCGGCAAGAGCCCGCTCGCCGTTCGTCACATCAAACGCGCGCTGAACACGATCGAGGAGATGCCGGTGCGCGACGCCTATCGCTTCGAGCAGAGCGTGACGGTCGAGCTCTCGCACACCGAGGACGCCCGCGAGGCGCAGCGCGCCTTCGTGGAAAAGCGCAAGCCCGTGTTCAAGGGAAAGTGAGCCACGCTGCGTCCGCGAGTTGGGCGTGCTCCCTCTCCCAGCCGAAGTCGGATTTATCCGACTTCGGCCACCCTGAATGTGCCGAACTCGGGTAGACCCGAGTTCGGGTGGGGGAGGGGGTAGCGCGTGTGCCACGCTGGTGGGTCAATCTCCCAACCCCCACCCCCGACCCCTCCCCACAAGTGGGAGGGGAGCCCACCGAGTGCGCTGCGCCGATACTCGTCGTTCGGCGCAATCAATGCGGAGGATTCCTCGAAATGTCAGTGCTGCGGTCCATCGCTCCAATCGGCGCCATCATGATCTTGGTGGGCATCGCCGCGCCTGCGCCGGCGCAGCAATGGCCGTCGGGCACGGTGCGGGTCATCGTCCCGTACGCCGCTGGCGGACCAGTCGATTTTCCGGCGCGCCTGTTGATCGACCGGCTGGCGGCGCAGACCAAGGGCGTGTTCATCCTGGAAAATCGTCCCGGTGCCGGCGGCTCGATCGGCCTGACGATCGTCGTGCAGGCCCCGCCCGACGGCAACACGTTCCTGTTCACCACCTCGTCGGTGACGATGGTGCCGACGATCTATCCCAAGCTTGCGTTCGATCCGCTGCGCGATCTGACCGCCGTCAGCCTGGTCACCGAGGTGCCGATCAGCCTGGCGGTGCGCGCCGATCACCCCGCTCGCGATCTCGCCGACCTGATCGCCAAGGCGAAGGCGGTGCCCGGCAAGTATACGTTCGCGTCGGGCGGCGTCGGCACCGGCAATCATCTCGCCGGCGAGCTCCTCAAGAAGATGGCCGGCATCGACCTCCTGCACGTGCCGTTTCGCGGCATCGCGCCGGCGCTGACCGCGCTCTATGCCGGCGACATCGACATCGTGTTCGCGAGCACGGCGGAGACGGTGATGCATGCGCGCGAGGGGCGCATCCGCGTGCTCGGGGTCGGCACGCCAAGGCGGGTACCGGAGCTGCCGGACGCGCCGGCCATCGCGGAACTGGTGCCGGGCTATGTGGCCACCAACTGGTACGGGCTGTTTGCGCCCCGCGGTCTGCCGGCGAATATCCTGGCGCGCCTGCAATCGGAGCTGCCGACGGCGCGCGCGGATCCGATGCTCAAGCAGAAGGCCGCGGCCGTCGGCATGACCATGATGTTGGCGGGCGCCGACGTGCTGCGCGCGCGGATCGAAGCCGAGGTGCCGCGCTGGAAGCAGATGATTCCGGAAATCGGGCTCAAGATCGAATAAGGACGCTCACGACAACATCGGGAGGAAGACATGCCGGCAGCGCGGGACCTTACGAGCTATCAAACGACACGTGCGGGGAAAACGATCGCGGCCGTGGGCGCGGCGGCAGCGGTCGCGCTGCTCGCGGGGGCCGTCCGCGCGCAATCGCCCGGCATTGCGGATGTCGTGGCGCCGGGCGTCGCGCCGGAGCTCCTACAGGACGGCTTCGCCTTCACCGAAGGGCCGCTCGGCGCGCCCGATGGCGGGCTCTACTTCTCCGATATCCGCCCCAATCGAATCTACCGGCTCGATGCGAGCGGCAAGATCGAGCTCATGCACGAGCAGACCAACGGCGCCAATGGCTTGGCGCTGACGCGCGAGGGAGATTTGCTCGCGGCGGAAGGCGGCGGTAGGCGGATCAGCAGGCGCAGCCGCGACGGCGCGGTGACGACAGTCACGGAGGGGATCGACGGCCGGCCGTTCCTTGCGCCGAACGATTTGATCGTGGATGCCAAGGGCGGCATCTACATCACCGATCCCGGCCCGCGGCCGGTGGTGCCCGGCCGGATCGCCCATGTGTACTACCTGCCTGCCGGCGCCAAGGAGCCGATCGTCATCGACGATCAGATCGCCAGGCCCAACGGATTGACCCTGATGCGCGACGGCAAGACCCTGATCGTCGACGACAGCATCGGGCCGGTCGTTTACGCCTATGAGGTCCAGCCCGACGGCGGCGTGAAGAACAAGCGCGCCTTCGCGCAGCTGCGCGACATCCCCGAGGGGAAGGAGAGCGGCGCCGACGGCATGGCGATCGATCGCGAGGATCGCGTGTATGTCACGACCGTTGCGGGCGTTCAGGTCTTCGACGCGGCGGGAAAATATCTCGGCACGGTCAAGGTGCCGCGCCAGCCGGCGAATGTCGGTTTCGCCGGTCCGGACAAGCGGGTGCTTTACATCACGGCGCGCGAGGGTCTCTATCGCCTCAGGACGCTGGCGCAGGGACCCGACCGCATCGGCAAATAGGCCCGCGCCCGCGGGATCGTCGCGCGCAGCACGACTGCATCAAACCTGGGAGGGCACGATGACGATATCCTCGCGCTGTACGATCGGCATGGTCGCGGCGGTGGCGCTTTGCGGCCTTGCCATCCCGCTGCACGCCAAGGAATTCATCAAAGGCGAGCGGCCGCAGCAGCGCGGCTATTCGCCGGCGGTGATCACCGACGGCGGCAAGATCGTGTGGCTCGCCGGGCAGACCGCGACCGTAGACGACGCCGGCAAGTCGCTGGCCGGCGACTTCGAAGGCCAAGTACGGCAGATCTTCAAGCTGCTCAATGCCACGCTGGAAAAAGCCGGCGGCAAGCTCGGCGACATGGTGCAGATGACCGTGTTCATCACCGACGTTCGCTACGGCGATCGCCTCACCCAGATCCGCAGGGAGATCTTCGGCGACAATTTCCCCGGCAGCGCCCTCATCACCATCTCCGGCTTGGCCAATCCCGACGCCAAGATCGAGATCCAGGGCTTCGCCGTGATTGGGAGCAAGTGATATCGACGGCGCGAATGCTTGCTCCGTCATCCGCAGTGCGTGAATAGTCCGCGGCGACGTCACCCCTCCGCCAGCCCGAGTTCGCTTAGCATCGCGACCGCCTGCTCCGGGCCCTTCGCCACCTTGCACCCCGCGGCGGCGAGCGCGGCAAGCTTCGCGTCCGCCCCCTCGCGCGCGCTGCCGACTAGCGCGCCGGCATGGCCCATGCGCTTTTCGGCGGGCGCGTGGCGGCCGACGACCATGGCCACGACGGGTTTGGGAAAGCCGCGCACCGCCTCGGCCAGCGCATATTCCTTGTCGCCGCCGATCTCGCCGCAATAGAGCACCGCCGCGCTCGCCGGATCGTGCGCGAGCGCCGCGAGATATTCGTGCGGATTGCGCCCGACGACCGTGTCGCCGCCGATATGCGCGATCAGGCTCTGGCCAATGCCGGCGAGCGTCAATTGCCGCGCCATGGCGAGCGTGAACGTCCCGCTGCGGGCGATGACCGCAAGCCGGCCGCGCTTGCAGAAGCTCGGCGCGATCGAGCCGAGGAGGCCGCGCCCGGGCACGTACATCCCCAACGTGTTCGGGCCGATCAGCCATGCGCCCGCGGCGCGCGCATCCGCGGCGGCGGCGAGGGCGTCGTGCACCGGCACATATTCCGCGACCGCCACGATGGTGCGGACGCGCGCGGCGGCGCATTGGGCGATCGCGGCGCGCACGCCTTCGGCGGGGGTGTAGAGCACCGCCACGTTGGGTGGCTGCGGGAGATCCGCGACGCGGTCGTAGAGCGGCAATCCGTCCAGTGCCTCGCCGCCGCGGCCGAGCGCGACGCCGCCCACGAGCGGCGTGCCGGCGGCGATCAGCCCGGCGACCTGGTTGCGGGCGTAGCGCCCGGTCGGATTGATCACCGCCACCCGCCACGGCTCGGCCTCGAGAAACGGCAGACGCTCGAAGGCGGGATTCGGCATGCTAGGGTCCGAAACAATGCGCCGGGCGGCGCGGGCGGGAGGGAGTTGCATTATGCGCTTGGCCGAGATCGACGGGAAAGCCCTGCTGCGCCGCCACGGGGTTGCCGTCCCGCGCGGCGTGCTTCTTAGCGCGGGCGAGGGCGCGCCCGAGGACGCCGCGTCATGGCCGGGGCACCTGCTCAAGGCGCAGGTTCTGGAGGGCGGCCGCGGCAAGCGCGGGCTGGTGCATCGGCTCGCGGACCTGGGCGAGCTCGCGCCGGCGAGGACGCGCATCGCCGCCGCCCTCGACGATCCCGAAGCGCCGCTCCTGCTCGAGGAGGCGGTGGCGATCGCGCGCGAAATCTACCTCGCGGTCCGCATCGACGGCACGCGTCAGGGGCTCGAGCTTCTGGTCGCGGCAGAGGGCGGCGAGGACGTCGAGACCACCAAGGCGCTGCTTCGGATTCCCCTCGATAGCGCGGCCGACGCCACCGCCGACGCGCTCTATCCCGAGCTGGCGAAGCTGTTCGCGCGCGACGTGGCCGCGCGGCTGGCACGCTATGCCGTGCGCCTTCCGGAGATCGCCCGGTGCGAGGACCTCGAGCTCATCGAGATCAATCCGCTCGCGCTCACGCCGGACGGACGGCTCGTCGCCTGTGATGCGAAAGTCGTTCGCGACGACAGCGCGGCGTTCCGCCACGATCCGGACGAATTCCCGGTGAGCCGCGCGCTGGCCGAGCGCGCGATGACCCCGCTCGAGTTTTCCGCACGCGAATTGGGATTCCACCTCGTCGAGATCGACGGCGACGTGGCGCTGGTCACCTCGGGCGCCGGCCTCGGCATGATGATGATGGACCTGCTCGCCGACCACGGCCTCACCGCGGCGTGCTTCATGGACAATCTGCGCGGGGCGCCCGACGAGACCATGGCCGAGCGGCTGCGCATCGCGCGCGTGATCGCACAGCGGCCGAAGGTGAAGGCGATCGTGTTCCAGACCGTGCTCGCCTCGCGTTCGCTCGCCGAGCGAATCGAAGCGCTGCTGGCCTGGGTCGCGGCGGAGCCGCTGCCGAAGCCGCTGTTTGTCGGCATCGCCGCCGGCCATGCCGCGACCCGCAAGATGAGCGCGGAAGCCGCGGTGGCCAAGCTCGCCGCCGCCGGCATCGCGGCCTTCACCGATCCGATCGCGCTGGTGCGCGCGGCGGCGCAGGCGGTGGGCGCGAGCCGCGGTTAGGTCAGATAGCCGCCGCCGAAGTGGATCAGCGGATTGCGGCCGCTGCCGGTGAGGACGTCGACGACGCGGCCGATGACGATGCAGATGCCATGGCGCTCGAGCGTTTCTTCGAGCTCGCAGTCCATCGCGCCGAGCGCGCTCGCCAGCACCGGGGCCCCGGTGGTGAGTGTTTGCCAGCGCGCGGTTTCGAACCGTGCCGCGCCTTTCAGCGAGCCTTTGCCGCCGAACATATCCGCGATCTCGATCGCCTCGGTCGAGAGGAAATTGACCGCGAAATGGCGGGCCGCCAGCACCGTGGCGAGCGCCGACGTGCGCTTGTCGATCGAGACCAACATCAGCGGCGGATCCGCGCACACGTGCGAGGCGGAGAGGCCGAGGAAGCCTGCAGGCCCGTCCTGGGAGCGGGCGGTGACGACCGTGCTGCCGATCGCGCGCTGGCCCAGCGCGCGCCAGAACGCCTTGGCGTCGATCAGCTTCCCGGTCGATCCGGTTGCCGGTGGTTGCATGCAATTCACCCTTATCCCGCGCGGCAGCCGGCGTCCGTTCCGTCATGGCCGCGCTTGCCACTGTGGGGCTTGCCCGACTTGCAGCGTTCAATACTACGGAGTTCGGGACAAGCCCGAGCTCCGATGCCATCCACGTCTTGTGTTGCAGAATAGAGGCGTGGATGGCCGGCATAAAGCCGGCCATGACGAGTTCATCTCATTTCCGAAGCCCGGGGGCCTAATTCGGCTTGGCGCCGGAAAACTTGACCACCTTGGCCCATTTCTCCGTCTCTTCGACGAGGAGCCTTGCCGAACTCGGCCGGCGAGCCTGCAAGCACGACGCCGCCGGTCTCGGCGAGACGCGTCGCTCATCGCGGATCGGCAAAGGCCGCATTGATCGCCGCATTGAGGGTGCCGATGATCTCGGCCGGGGTGTCTTTGGGAGCGCCGATGCCGGTGGCCGCGCTCGCCTCGTAGCCCGGCACGGAATCGGCCAGCGGGGGGACGTCCGGCAGCGCCGCCGAGCGCGTGGCGGTGGTCACCGCCAGTGGGCGCAGCTGGCCGGTCCTGATGGGCGCGATCGCCGCCGACATCGGCTCGAACATCATCTGCGCCTGCCCTTCGACCATGGCTTTCAGCGCCGGCCCGCCGCCGGCGTAATGCACGACAGCCACGTCGACAGCGGTCAGCATCTTGAACAGCTCGCCCGACACGTGCGGCGAGCTGCCGTTGCCGGTCGACGCCAGCTTGATCCTGCGCGGATCGGCCTTGGCATAGGCGACGAGCTCGGGAACAGTCCTTGCCGGAACCGACGGGTGCACCAGCATCACCAGGGGCTCGCGGGTGATGCCCGCGACCGGCGCGATGTCGCGCAGGAAGTTGAAACTGAGATTGTCGTAGAGCGACGCGCTGATCGCGTTCGCCGGACCGACCAGGAGGAGCGTGTAGCCGTCGGCGGGAGCGCGAACGACCGTTTCGGTGGCGATGTTGCCGGAGCCGCCGGGCCGGTTCTCGACCACGAACGGCTGCCCGAGCCGTTCCGACAGCCAACGGCTCACGAGGCGCGCGAGGATGTCGTTCGGACCGCCGGCGGGAAAGCCGACGATCAAACGCACCGGCCGCGTCGGATAGGTTTGCGCCGCGGCCGCTGGCGACAGCGCGGCAAGCGCGGCGCCGGCTCCCGCGAGGTGAAGAAACCCACGGCGAGGAAGTGTCATGCCGATCCTCTCCGCGTTGCCGGGCAACATTCGGGCCGCGGCTTACGACTTGATCCCGAGCAGCCTGGCGGCGGTATCGCCCAGCATCGCCGCGCGCTCGGCCTCGCTCAGCCCCGGCGCGTCGAGGATGTGATCGACCGAGGTCCTGGTCCAGGGAAACGGATAGTCCGTCCCCATGACGATCTGGCTGGCGCCGACTTCCGCAACCAGATGCCGCATCGCCTCCGGCGTGAAGACAATGGAGTCGAAATAGAGCTGGCGCAGATATTCGGTCGGTTTCTTCTGCAGCTTGACGGCGGCGCACCGGCTGGGAAAGGTGACGCAACCCGCGTCCGACCGTGCGGCGTAGGACGGCAGATAGCCGCCGCCGTGGGCGGCGCAGATCTTGAGCCCGGGAAACCGGTCGAGCGTCCCCTCGAAGATCATGTGCGAGAGCGCAATGGTGGTTTCGAGCGGGTTGCCGATGACGTTGATCAGCCCGCCGTTGCCTTTCAATCGCTTCTCGAAGTCGGGGTTTGCCTGCGGATGGATGAAGACGAGGCATCCCAGCTCCTCTGCCTTCTTCCAGAACGGGTGAAACTTCGGATCGGAAAGCTCCTCGCCGTTGACGCTGCCGCCGATTCCGGCACCGCGCAGCCCGAGCGCCTTGACGGCGTGCTCGAGCTGCTCGGCCGCCAGGTCCGGGTGCTGCAACGCGACCGTGGCGAAGGCGACGAAGCGATCCGGCTGCGACGCGCACAGCTCGGCGAGCTTCTCGTTCTGCAGCGCGATGAGTTCGCGCGCGAGGTCGCGGTCGGCCTTGTACCAATAGGCGTTGATGCTGAGCGCCTCGACATCGATGCCCTGCTCGTCCATGGCCTTGATGCGCTCGGGCGCCATCACCAGCGTTTCGGGATTCACCTTGCGCCCCATCAAGGCCATGGCCTGCGGAAACGCGCAGTGCGCGTGCACGTCCACGGTCTTCATGCGCCGGCCGTTCGCCACCACCTCCCGCCGCCTGGCCGCCGGCTGCGCATGCACGTGGGCCGTGCCCATCAGCTCGCAGCCGACGAAGGCCACGCCGGCCATGGCCGCGCCGCCGATGAAGTCCCTGCGCGTGGTCATTTCATCCTCCCGCGTCATCTCGTTGACCGGTCTTGCTTGAAATGTCCTGCAGACGCAGCTGCTTCGTCTATCTCGGCGGCGTCGCGGAAATCTCGATTGCGCCGTAGTAGGCCGCGAGATCGGCGATATCCTGGTCGCTGAGATTTTTGGCAACCAGCGTCATCATGTCGTTCTTGCGCGCGCCGGTCCGATAGTCGTCGAGTGATTTGACCAGATAGCGCTCGGGCTGGCCGGCAAGATGCGGGGCTTCCGGCAGCTTCGAGAGCCCGTCCAGTCCATGGCACGCCTGGCAGGCAACGGCCTTGCGGCGGCCGGCGGCGGCATCGCCGGCGCCGGCCGGTGCGCTGGCGGGAAGCGCCAGCAGTGCGAGTGCGACCATCAGCCCGGCACGACGGTGGCGCGACATTGCCATTCATCCCGATCGGCATGGAGGGCCGCGCCCACGTGACGCGGCCCGCGGTGCTGCATTCACCGGCCGTCGTACCAGATGCGGTAGACGGCGCCGGCGAAATCGTCGGATACCAGGATCGATCCATCCGGCAGCTGGGTGATGTCGACCGGCCGGCCGAGATATTCTCCGTTCTCGGTGAGCCAGCCGTCCGCGAACACCTCGGTCTTGTCCGCCGTGCCGTCGTCCTTGAGCGCAGTGAACATGACGCGCGCGCCGATCGGCGTGACCCGGTTCCACGAGCCGTGCTGGGCCGAGAAGATGCCGCCGCGGTACTTCTGCGGGAACATGCGGCCGGTATAGAACGTCATGCCGAGGTCGGCGGCGTGGGCGTCCATCTCGACCTGCGGGAAGGTGACGCCGGCGGGCGGCGTCTGATCCTTGTATTCATTGGTGCGCGTCTTGCCGCCGCCGTAGTAGGGAAAGCCGAAATTCATGCCCGGCTTGTCGGCGCGATTGAGCTCGCCGGGCGGCTGGTTGTCGCCCATGCCGTCGACCTGATTGTCGGTGAACCAGAGCGACCGGTCCCTGGGGTTGAAATCCATGCCCACGGAGTTTCGCACGCCGGTGGCGAACACCTCGCGCTCCTTGCCTTCTCGCGTCATGCGGATGATGCCGCTCATGCCGACCCGCTTGTAGAGGTCCATCTTCGCCGGCGCGAACACGTTGAACGGCTGTCCGAGCGTGATGTAGAGCTTGTCGTCCGGCCCGATGCGGCACACCCGCGCGGTGTGATTGTAGGATTCCTCCTCCCGCGGGATCAGCTCGCCCTGCTTCACGACCACGAAGGCGGCGACGTCCGGGCCCTCGTAGAAGAACTCGGCGGCGGGAAAGACGAGTACGCGGTTCTGTTCGGCGATGAAGAGAAAGCCATCCTTGGAGAAGCACACGCCGTTCGGGACGGCGAACGGGATCGAAGGCGCGAACTCCTTGACCTCGTCGGCCACGCGGTCCTTGTCGCGGTCGGTGACCGCCCACACCTTGCTCTTGCGCGTGCCGACGAACGTCACGACCCCTTGCGGCCCGACGGCCATGTGGCGGGCATCAGGCACGATGGCGTAGAGGCCGATCTTGAACCCGGGCGGCAGCTTGATGCGGGCAAGATTTTTCTTGATCGCCTCCGCCTTCGCCCCGGTCTGCGGAATTTGCGGGATGTCCATCGGCGTGCCGGTGGTCTTGAACTCCGACAGCTTTTCCAGATTGCCCGCGGTCGGCTGCTGGGTTTGGGCCAATGAAGGCCATCCCAGCACCAGCGCCGAGGCGGCGCACAGCAGTGCCTTCCTCATGTCGTCCTCCCTGTCGCTGTTGATGTTCTTAGAGCGCATCCCGATCGGGTCGAGCCGTGATGCGCCCTGGATTCTTCGAATTGCGCATGCTCCGCTCGGAAAAACATGCGCTGGACATCGATGATCGTGCCGAAGCTTTCTTCGCGCAAGCCTGTTCGGCCGCGCCTGCGCGGATGCATGCCAGGCCCGCAGCGGAGAGGAGGAGGGGGTGTTTTACTGGCGGCGGCTAACAATGACCCACTCTCCCCGTCACCCTGAGGTGCGAGCGAAGCGAGCCATCGCAAGTCGGCTTAGGCCGACTTGCGCACTATTATTCCGATCTCGGGTAAACCCGAGATCGGTGGGCGACGGCCCGCATGTCGCCGCGAGTTGGGGGCCGCTCATCCTTCGAGGCCCGCCTTCGGCGGGCGCCTCAGGATGACGGTCACCGGTTGATGCCATTGGTATTAGACCGCAATGATCGATAACAGCCGGTCGCAGTCGGCTTTGACGCCGGCCCGTCCTTCGAGCGCCACGCGGCCGCGTTCCATCGCGACGAAGCGGTCGCAAACGGTAAGCGCCGGAGTGACGTTCTGTTCGACCAGCAGGACGGCGCGGCCCGCCGGTTTCGGTTCGCCGAGGATCGCGTCGAACTCGGCCACCGATCAGGAAGAGCCGGCAGTTCGGAAGGAAGATGCCGAGCAACACCACCGCGCCGGGAATGGGCGCCGGCTGGGTTCAACCTGCCCGCCATAGCCCGGAGATTGCGCCCTCGTCGTGCGACCCCCCTGCGCGCTTCGGTCTGCTTGGCGACGCCAGCCGTGTGCCGCATAATCCCCCCGCCATGTCGAAGCCCATCACCGTCATCGCGCCCGAGGGGGCCGGTAGGCATTCGGCCCTCTCGCGGCCGGTCTCGCTGGCGAGAGCTTCGCAGCGCGCTCCGTTTTGACACGGCGTTCCATTCCTTTGGCAAGGGAGGTTCTCGTGAAGAAGCTGGTCATCACCATCATCGCGACAGTGTGTCTGCCGGCGGTCGCCACGCTCTCGGCGACCGCCCAGCTTGCTCCGTCGCATCAATACGCTCAGCTCCAGCGTGCGACGGCTCAGGCTGCGGGCGAGTTGGCGATGGACGCGGTGCCCAATCTCAACCCGGACAATATTCGGCAAGTCCAGCAGGCGCTGCAGAAAAAAGGGTTCAACCCGGGCCCCATCGACGGCGTCCTCGGACCCCAGACCGAAGAAGCCGTCCGCGATTTCCAGGACCGCTACGGGATGAAGGCCAGCGGCAAGCTCGACAACCAGACGCTCTACGCGCTCGGCGAGGTGGGATTGTCGGGCCAAGCGGGCAGCGCGTCCAATACTGGCCGTTGACGGGGCATGACCCAGTCGCGAGTGGGCTGAGCCCCTAGAGCGCATCCCGATTGGGTCGAATTGAGATGCGCTCTAGATCTTCAATTCTGCGCATGTTCTCTTCGGAAAACCGGTTCCCACTTTTCCGGAACATGCGCTGGTGTGGCGGATTTGACGTTCCTACCAGCATTGCCGGAAGTCTTTCGTAGGAACGTCAAATCCAAAGCCACGCTAGAATCATATGGCTGCCGGTGTCCCTCCAGTTCCGACGTTCGTACGAGTGCTCGCTGCAAAGGGATACGACGTCGGGACCGGGACGCTAGAGCGGGATGACTTTTCTTCGAATCGTCATCCCGCTCTAGCCTATTGTTGGAGCATGATCTTTTCCGAAAACCGGTATCCACTTTTCGGGATCATGCTCTAGCTCGCCCACTGTAACAACGGATTGAGCCCGCTGCGCGTGACCCGTCCGTGGAGCTCGCGGCCGAGCGTCGCCTCGCACAGGCGCGAGGTCTCGAGCAGCCTGCCGAGATCGATGCCGGTGCGCACGCCGAGCGACTCGAACAGGTTGACCAGATCCTCGGTGCAGACGTTGCCGGTATAGCCGCCACCATATGTCACCTGCGCCGGATGGCCGCCGACGCCGCCGAACGAGCAGTCGAAATAGCGCACGCCGGCTTCATAGGCCGCCAGCGCGTTGACGAGGCCGGTGCCGCGGGTGTCATGGAGATGCGCGATCAAGGCGATGCCCGGCGCTTCACGCTGCAGGCGGCCGACCAGATCCTTCATGCCGGCGGGCGTGGCCATGCCGGTCGTGTCGCCGAGCGCGACATGATCGATCCCGGCCGTGCCGAAGCGGAGCGCGTCGGCCACGACCACATCGGGATCGACGGCGCCTTCGAACGGGCAGCCGAACGCGACCGAGATCGTGCCGATCAGCCGGAAACGGCCCCGCGCCGCCGCCGCCATCTTGCCCACGTTGTTCCACTGGTCGGCGCGCGACTGCCTGAGATTGCGCATGGAATGCGCTTCGCTCGCCGACACCAGAAGGCTGATCTCGCTGACGCCGAAGCCGGCGTCGAGATCGGCGAGCGCGCGCTCGACCGCGCGCACATTGGCGCAGGTCGCCTTGTAGTGGACGCCGTCGCGGCGCGCGAGCGCGGCGAGCAGCGCGCTGGCATCGGCGAATTGCGGCACCACCTTGGGATTGGAATAGGAGGTCGCTTCGACCCGACGGAAGCCGAGATCGGCGAAGCGCTCGATCAACCTCCGCTTGGTATCGGTCGGCACGAACTGCGTTTCGTGCTGCAATCCGTCGCGCGCGAAGCATTCGCAGAGGACGACGTCGGTCATCGCGCCGCTCCCGCCGCGCGCGGCCGGGCGTCGAGCTGGAATGCCCGGACGGTATGCTCGCGCGCGCTCGCGGTCACCAGCGCCTCGGCACCGCCCCGCGTCGCGGCGCGTTCGGCCACGACCTGATAAAGCGTCTTTGGCGCCCAGCTCATGGGCCTTAGGTCGCGCCCTTGAAGCCGGCCATGCGGGCGCGCCAACCATCCTGCGCCTGCGAGTCCTGCCCTTGCGCATTCTGCCCGCGCGCGTCCTGCGCCAGGTTCTCCTCGACCGCGAGCAGCTCGACCGCGAGCGCTCCGCGCGGGTCGAGCTCGCTGCCTTGATCGATGCAGCGCTTGGCCTGGCGCAGTCCTGGCGCCGAAGCCTTGCCGATGGTGGCGGCGAGCTCCGCGAGTGCCGCATCGAGCTTGCCGGCCTCGACGATGCGCGTCACCAGCCCGGCGATCCTCGCTTCTTCGGCCGTGAGCTTGCGGCCGGTGAACATCAAGTCCTTCGCCAGGCGCTTGCCGAGCACGCGGGCGAGCCGCTGCGTCGCGCCGACGGTGCCCCACAGCGCCTCGGGCGTGGCGAAGGTCGCCTCCGGCGTCGCGACGATGAAATCGCAGGCCGCGGCGATCTCGCTGCCGGATCCGATCGCCGCCCCGTGCACCGCGGCGATCGTGGGCATCGGCAGCGCTTCGAGGGCGTGATAGGCGGCGTAACCGCGAAGCCGCCGGTTGCGCACGTCGTCGACGCTCATGTCCTTGCGCTCCTTGAGGTCGGCGCCGGCGCAGAACACCGGCCCCGCGCCGCGCACGAAGACCACGCGGGCATCGTCGGCGACCGCGGCGGCGGCCGCCGACACGAGGTCCTCGCACATGGCGCGGTTGAGGGCGTTGCGGCTGTCCGGCCGGTTGAGCGTGATGGTGGCGACGCCGTCGGCGAGGCCGTAGCATACGGTGGTGAGGTTCATCCGAGCTTCGTTTGAAACGCGCGCATGCGCTTGTTGATGTCGCGGCCTTCCTCCAGCGCCTGCGCGAACGGCAGGTCGAGCACACGGTAGAACAGCTGCTTGGTCGCGGCCATGGCCGCGCGCTCGACCGCGGCGAATTTTTCCGCGAGCGCGCAGGCATCCGCCAGCAGCGCGTCGGGCGCGCTCACGCGATTGACGATGCCGAGCGCCAGAGCGCGCGCCGCGTCCACCGGCTCGCCGCCCGCGACCAGCTCGAAGGCGGCCTTGCGGCCGACATTGCGCACCAGATTGGCCATCACGATCGCGGCGACGATGCCGTGCTTCACTTCGGGATAGCCGAGCCTGGCGGTCGACGCCATCAGCGCGACGTCGCCGGCGAGCGCCAGCCCGGCGCCGCCACCCATGGCGGCGCCGTTGACGGCGGTGACGACCGGCTTGGAGAGCTGGGAAAAAATGCCGTGCAGCTTCATGGTCAATTCGGCGCGACGCTCGACCAGCTGCGGCTTGTCGGGGGTGAGCTCCTTGAATTCGGCGAGATCGGCGCCGGCGCAGAAGGCTGGGCCCGCGCCCGTGAGCACGATGCTGCGCACGCCGTCGTCCGCTTCGGCGGCGCGCAGGCCCTCGAGCAGCGCCTGCGTGAGCGCGAGGTTGAGCGCGTTGCGCTTGTGCGGCCGGTTCATGGTGAGGATGCGCACGGCCCCGCGATTTTCGATCAGCAGCTCGGACATTTGTTCCCTGATCCTGACGGCCGTGCCTTCGTCATGCCCCGGCTTGTCCTGGCTTGTCTTGGCTGGTCCCGGGCATCCAGCCCTTGTTGCGGTAAGACGTGGATAGCCGGACCAAGTCAGACCAAGCGCGGCCATGACGAGTGGAGAGGGCGTTGTCCTCATTCATTCACTTTGACCCGGCCATAAGGCAACCGCGCCAGGTGATCGACCGCGACCGCCAACTCCGCAATCAGCCACGCGACCAGATCCGCTGCGAGCAGAGGTCGTCAATGAGGCCGATGCGCTGGCCGACTCCACGCGCCTTCACTCGAGCTTGATGCCGACGGCCGCAACGACCGGTTCCCACTTCGCCTGCTCGGCCTTCACGAAGGCGGCGAACTCGGCGGGGCTTGTCGGCGATGGCAAGGCATCCTGCGTGTCGAAATGCTGCTTCACCTCCGCCGTATGCAGCGTTGCGGTGGCGGCGTGCCGGAGCTTGTCGGAAACCTCGGCCGGCATGCCGGCAGGCGCCACCAGTCCGTACCAATTGTCCGAGAGCACGGTGTTGAAACCGGCCTCGGCGGTGGTCGGCACGTCGGGCAAGGCGGCGCTGCGTGTCGCCGACGTGACCGCAAGCGCCTTCACCGCGCCGGAGCGGATGTGCGGCAACAGGACCGGGACATCGAGCACGATCATCTGGATGTGGCCGCCCAATAGATCGTTCACCGCCGGAGCGGCGCCGCGATAGGGAACGTGCACGAGATCGATATTGGCGGCGATCTTCAACAGCTCGACCGCCATATGCGTGAAGGTTCCGGTGCCGGCCGAGCCGAAGCTGATCTTGCGCGGATTGGCACGCGCGTAGGTGACGAGTTCCTGCAGGGTGTTCACGCCCACCGAGGGGTGAACGACCAGCACTTCGCGAACGCGCGCCACCAGGGTCAACAGGGCGAGATCCTTCTGCCAGTCGAAAGGAAACTTGCTGGTCATGAAGGGAATGGCCGACAGGACGGACCCGCTGCTCAGCCCGATCGTGTATCCGTCGGGCGGGCTCTTGGCGACCGCATCGATGCCGGTCGAGCCTCCGGCTCCGGCGCGGTTTTCGAGCACGACCTGCTGTCCGAGCTCCGCCCCGAGCCCGCCCGCAATGGTGCGGGAAAAGAAGTCGGCGGGACCGCCGGCGGGGAACGGCACGATCAGCTTGATCGGCTTCGCCGGATAGGGCTGCGCCCAGGCCGGCGTCGGCAATAGCGCCGCCGCAGGCCATGGCGCTGCAGCCGGCAACAGCCAAGCGAGCAGCGCGGAGGTCAATGCACGCCGATTTCATCTCGTCCTCCCTGCCTCCGGCCGGCTTGTCTGTCTGCCGCGGCCTTGAGCCGATATAAGATCACCTAAACGCGGACGGAGCTACCGACCAAGGCGCAGATCTTTGTGGCGCGCCACTCCCCAGCATCAGGGCGAGAGAACGGCCCATTTCGGCCAACGGCCCCGCGTGGCAGAAGCGCAACAATGACGTGCCGGGCCTTCTGCGCGAGCCACACGCCGCTTCGACCCGATTGCGCTAGACCAGCTTCAGGGCCTTGAGGCTTGCGTGTCCGTCCTTGCCGACGATGAGGTGGTCGTGCACGGAAATCCCGAGCGGGCGCGCGATCTCGACGATCGCCTTCGTCATCTCAATGTCGGCGCGCGGGGGCGAAGGATCCCCGGAGGGATGGTTGTGCAGCAGACCACTGCGCGATCTACCATGCTGATGTCACTGAATTTTTGATATGGTAAACCGTGAGAGGGGACGGCGATAGGGGCGGTAAGAAGTGCCTGTTCGTGATCATCACCCAACATCACGCTGCATCTGTTTGAGTATTTTTACCGCACGCCCAATCATCAACGTGCGTGAGTCCGCTATATGCTCGACCCTCGAGTTAGCGTGACCAGATCGCGGACCGAAAACCCATCCGGAGGGCGTCGATGAGAGAAGGGTCGAGCGCGTTGATCGGAGGCGTAGATCGGGAAGACGGTGGCACAGGCGAGACGATTTTCGGGCGGCGAATGGCCGCAGTATTGGGAGTCCTGATGACGGGACTGGTGGGATGCGGTGAGTCGGCAGCGCAACGAGCCGCGTGGGATGTGAAGCTCACCGAAGCGATTCCGAGGGGGATGCAGCAAGCCTCAATTCCGGGGGCCGTCGTCGGTGTCTGGCAGGATGGCGCGGCGCCCTATGTCCGGGCGTTCGGGGTACGCGACACGGCCAGCGGCGAACCCATGGCCACCTACCTCTACATGCGCATTGGCAGCGTGACCAAGACCTTCATCGTCACCGCTGTTCTGCAGTTGGTGGACCAAGGAAAGGTCGGCCTCGATCATCCGATCGGCAGGTATGAGCGCGGTGTCCCGAACGGGGACGCGATCACAATCCGACAATTGGCGGCCATGCGCAGTGGGCTTTACGGCTATACGGATGAGGTGATCCCGGCGCTCGCGAGTCAGCCGCAGCGCCAATGGACACCCGAGGAACTGCTCGACATCAGCTTCCGCCATCCACCGCTCTTCCCACCGGGCACCGAGTTCGACTACTCCAACACCAATACCGTGCTCCTCGGCCTCGTGGTCGAGAAGGTCTCCGGCCAGTCGTTGAACACCTACATCGACGAGCACATCGCGCGAGCCGAAAACCTCGAGCACACCGTATTCCCAACCGGTCCGGCCCTGCCGTCACCGCACGCCCAGGGTTACACGAAAACCCCCGAAGGCAAGTCAGTGGACGCGACCGACTGGAACCCCTCGTGGGGATGGGCCGCGGGACAGATGGTTTCGACAGTCGATGACCTGCATATTTGGGCGCGCGACGTGGCCACGGGCAAGTTGCTCTCGCCCGCCACTCAGCGCGAACGCGAGCAGTTTTTTCTGCCTGCACCGTCAGAGGGTCGGGGTTCGCTGTACGGGCTTCAGACTCGAGAACCAAAACGGCTGGATAGGCCACAACGGGAATATCGCAGGTTACCAGACGTACGCCTATTACCTTCCCTCCCGGCGCACCACGATAGTTGTGTTGGTCAATTCGAACACCGACTTGCTGGGCACTTGGAATTTGATCGGCGAGATCACGACGATCATCAGCCCCGACCACCCCTGGCCGCCGCCTCCCTCGAACCCGTAGCAAGCAGCTTGCTGCTCACCGGTCGCGCAGAAATTCCACTCCATCAGGCGATCGCCGCGCAGGCCTACATGAAGGCCAACCCGCACTTCGGCAAGATATTGCTGATCCCTTAGATCAGCTTGAGCGCCTTGAGGCTCGCATGTCCGTCCTTGCCGACGATGAGGTGGTCGTGCACGGAAATCCCGAGCGGGCGCGCGATCTCGACGATCGCCTTCGTCATCTCGATGTCGGCGCGCGAGGGCGAAGGATCCCCGGAGGGGTGGTTGTGCACCAGCACGATGGCGGTGGCGGAGAGCTCGAGCGCGCGCTTGACCACCTCGCGCGGATAGACCGGCGTGTGGTCGACGGTGCCGGTCTGCTGCACCTCGTCGGCGATCAGCGCGTTGCGCTTGTCGAGAAAAAGGACGCGCAGCTGCTCCTTGTCGGCAAACGCCATGGCGGCGCGGCAATAGTCGAGCACGTTCGCCCATGACGACAGAATGGGCCGCTGCTTCACCTCGCCGCGCGCCAGTCGGGTTGCCGCCGCTTGCACGATCTTGAGCTCGGTGATGGCGGCTTCGCCCAGGCCCTTGACCTCGCGCAGCCGTTCCGCCGGCGCCGCGATCACCTCGGAGAACGAGCCGAATTTGGCGATGAGCTCCTTGGCCAGCGGCTTGAGATCGCGCTGCGGGATGGCGCGAAACAGGATGAGCTCGAGCACCTCGTAGTCGCTGACCGCCTCGCTCCCGGCCGCGAGAAATCGTTGGCGCAGCCGCTGGCGATGGCCGTGGTAGTGCGGCGCCGGTTCCGCCGACTGCGAGGATTTCGCGGGTTTTTCGCCGGACATGGGCGCGTCATCATCGTCTGGCGCGGGGCGAAGCGCCGCCGCGCCGCTCAGGATGCCGACGATAGCGTATTTTGCAAAGGGCGGGCGCCCCTCTAGCTAGGATCGGCAATCGTAAACGAGTGACTCGGGGTGCTCTCGCCGGTCGTCATGGCCGTGCTTGTCACTGCAAGTCGGGTTTACCCGACTTGCAGCAACCTATACCGCGAAACTCGGGCAAGCCCGAATTTCGGCGCCATCCACGTCTCCCGCTAGAGCGCATCCCGATTGGATCGAATCGTGATGCGCTCTAGATTCTTCGATTTTGCGCATGTTCTGTTCGGAAAACCGGTTCCCACTTTTCCGGAACATGCGCTAGCCACAAAGACATGGATGGCCGGGACTCGGCCTTCGGCCGGCCCGGCCATGACGACCGAGGGAATTGGGTCAGCGATTTGCGAGTTGGGGGACTACCGCGGCCCGGTCGAAACGCGCGGCCGGTCGAGGCCCTTGGGCGACAGCGTGAAGATTTCGACGCCGGTCTCGGTCACCGCGACGCTGTGCTCGAACTGGGCGGAGAGCGAGCGGTCGCGCGTTACCGCGGTCCAGCCGTCGGAGAGCACCTTCACGTGCGGGCGGCCGAGATTGATCATCGGCTCGACCGTGAAGAACATGCCGGGGCGCAGCAACACGCCCTCGCCCGGCCGACCGACATGCACGATGTTCGGCTCGTCGTGGAACAGGCGGCCGAGGCCGTGGCCGCAGAAGTCGCGCACCACGCTCATGTGCTGTGCTTCGACATAGGCCTGGATGGCGGCGCCGATGTCGCCGGTGGTCGCGCCCGGCCGGATCACCGAAATGCCGCGCATCATCGCCTCGTAGGTGACCTCGATCAGGCGTTCGGCGCGGCGCGGGATCTCGCCGACGCCGAACATCCTGCTGGAATCCCCGTGCCAGCCGTCGAGGATGAGGGTGACGTCGACATTGACGATATCGCCCTCCTTGAGCGGCTTCTCGCCCGGAATGCCGTGGCAGACCACGTGGTTCACCGAGGTGCAGGTCGCCTTGCGGTAGCCGCGATACATCAGCGTCGCCGGCGTCGCGTCGTGGGCCATGGCGAAATCGAATACCAGCCGGTCGATCGTCTCGGTCGGCACGCCCGGCCGGACCTCGTCCGCCAGCATGTCGAGACATTCGGCGACGAGCCGCCCGGCCTTGCGCATGCCTTCGAAGGCGGCAGGGCCGTGGAGCTTGATCTGGCCGGTCTTGCGTTGCGGCGCCAGCGCCGCGTCGACGTAGCTCATCAGGGCATCGCGGCCGCGCCGCCTCCTCGCGGCTCACCCGATGCCGCTGCTACCAGGCAATGTAAGCAAGGACGCGGATGACGCAAGCGTTGCGCCCCGCAGTCGTTGCGGGGTCGCGCGGCGCGGCGGAACGACGCCGCGTCACGCGCCTCCCCTGCACGCGCGACGGCATCAGTCGACGATCGCGACCGGCTCGATCACCTCGATGCCCTCGCAGGTGATGCCGCACCGATAGGCGATGGCCTCGACCCCGGCGCTGCGCGCGGCATCGAAGGCCTCGCCATAGGCCGGGTCGATGTCGCGGGCGAGCTTGAAGCGCCGCGCCGATCCGATCTGGATCAGGAACAGCATGACGGCGCGGGCGCCGGCCGCCACCATGTCGCTGAGTTCGCGGAGGTGCTTGGCGCCGCGCCTGGTCACGGCGTCGGGAAATTCGGCCAATCTCGGCTGGCGCATGAGGTGCACGTTCTTGATCTCGACATAGCACGGCGGCCGGCCCAATCCTTTGACGGCCGAGCCTTCGAGCAGAAAATCGACGCGCGAGTTCTTGCCGTACGCCACCTCGCGGCGCGCCGAGGCGTAGCCGGTGAGCTCGGCAATGGCGCCGGCCGCGATCGCTTCGGCAGCGAGCCCATTGGGATGCGACGTGTTGATGCCGACGAGCTCGGCGCCGCCGCCGAGGTCGACCTCGATCAGTTCCCAGCTGTGGGCGAGCTTGCGCTTGGGATTGTGGGATTTGGACAGCCACACCCGGGCACCGGCGGTGTTGAGTCCGATCATCGATCCCGGATTGGCGCAGTGCACCGTCACCGTCTCGCCCGAGGGCAGCACCACGTCGGCGAGGAAGCGCTTGTAGCGCCTGACCAGGGTCGCGGGGAGGAGCGGAGCGGAAAAGCGCATTGCTAAATGCCGGAGGGGCGGCGCAGGCGCCGCCCCTCCGGTTTCGTCAGCAGCTTACCGGTCACTTCGCGAGCGGATCGGGGCGAAGCTGGAAGTGCACGGCCATGGGCTTCATGCCCTTGCCGCCTTCGATCAGCCAAGGCGTGCGATCGCCGCTCGACGTCCACAACCCGCGGCCCTTCCAGCCCGCGTTCGGATCGTCGATGCGGCCGTCGAACCCCTTGGCATAGAAGCCGAGCGGATACGGCACGCGCAGCAGGATCATCTTGCCGTCCTTGAGCGCGACCAGGCCGTCCTGCAGGTTGGCGGTCGACATCGGCACGTCCTTGCCGAGCCCGAACGTGTCGTGCTGGTCGACCCAGCTGTAGTAGCTCGACTCCGCGCTGTTGTCGCCGAGGCCTTCGAAGCCGGGCCCCGGATATTTGTAGAACGACCAGCCCTCCGGGCAATGGTCGCCGGTCGCCTTCGGGCCGTTGAGCGGACCCTTGCACTTGCGGCGGTCGAAGCTGCCGATGTGGCCGCTCGCGAGCGACACCCACACCACGCCCTGGCTGTCGATGTCGCCGCCGCGCGGGCCGAAGCCCGGCATCGGGACATTGTAGATCTCCGCGAGCGCGGTCTCCGGCGGGTTGGAGCCGGGATCGAGCCGCACGATCGAGCCGGGGCTGGCGCGCAGCGTGCCCCACACCGAGCCGTCGACCGGGCTCGGCATCACCGCGTAGAACACCTGTCCGATGCGCTTGTCCTTGCTCGGATCGAGCGGTTGGTTGGGCTCGACATAGTCGTCGCGCTTGCCGTTGCCGTTGGTGTCGAGGATGAGCGCCGTCCAGCCCTGCGACTTCGCCGCGTCGCCGGTCTCGTCGAACATCTTGGTGTTCACCCAGCCGACCACGCCGCCGCCGCCGCCGCTACTCGTCCACAGCGTGTCGTTGGCGTCGTAGGCGAACTGCAGGTGATGGGTCTGGAAGCAGGTGTCGACGAAGGTGTACTTCATCGTCTTTGGATCGAGGATCGCCAGCGCCCGGTGCGTTTGCTCCAGCGGGAACAGCTTGGCCGAGGGATGGTCGGAGCCCTTCCTGCAGAAGTCCGGATTCTTCGGCCCGCGCACCGCTACCGCCAACCACACCCGCCCCTTCTTGTCGAACATGGCGTTGTGGTTGTTGATCTTGGTGTCGTAGAGCTTCTCCAAGCCCCAATAGGGCGAAGGCCCGAGCGGCTTGTCCATCGCCGCGTGCCCGGGGCCAAGCCCTTCCGGCGTGTCGGCGTCGCGCACCGGCGCCTTGAAGTCGGTGACGGTGCTGGTCTTGGGATCGAGGATGGGGATGACGTCGGTCGAGTATTCCGGCTGGCCGAAGACCGGGCCGTAGGCGTTGACGGTCGGATTGCGCCGGTCCGAGGAGATCAGGTCGTGCAGGTACTTCTTCGGGTTACCCCAGTCCCAGGTCGTGACCACGATGTTGCGCTCGAGCCCCTGCGGCCGCGGCGGCTTGCTGTGGGGCAGCTCGCCCTTGGCGACCCGCTCGGTCCAGTCCGCGAAATACTTGATCGGTGACCCCGCGAGCTGGCCGGCCAGGATGTTCACCATCAGCGCGCCCGATTGCCCGGATTGCGTGCGCTTGACCCATGCCTCGGAGTGATTTGCGAACTCACCCAGGCCCGGCGGGAACGTGCGCGTCGACAGCTGCCCGAGCTGGTGGCAGCCGACGCAGCCGTTGTTCTTCATCAGGTTGAGCCAGTCGGCCTGCTTGACCTTCTCGGGAATGTCGCCGTCCTTCTTGCCGAACTGGCCTGGCGTCCGGAATCTTCAGCATCGAGTACCAGTAGATCGCCGGGTAGTACTGCGCCGCCGCCGCCTCGTTCGGCGCCGGCACCGCGCGCAGATTGAGCTGCTTGCCCGGCTCGCCGTCGACCTTGGGAGAATCGACCAGGCCGTAGCCGCGCACCCATACCTTGTACTTGGCCTTGGGCAGATCGGGCACGACGTAGCGGCCCTGGTCGTCGGTGACCACCATCTTGGCGTAGCGCGTCGGAAGGTCGGTGGTCTCCGCGATCACCCACACGCCGGCCTCGGGCCCGTTCGCTCCCGTCACCACGCCGCCGATGTCGTCGTTGTCGATGGCGACGGCCGGGGTGGCGCCTTGCTGGGCGGCGAGTTGCCCCGCCGAACTCAACCATGCAGCGATGGCGATCGCCGCCACGCCGAGATACAGAGTGCTTTTGGTTTTCATGTCGCTCCTCTCCCATTTATTCCCGCTCTCGACCTTCGGCGTTGCGCACCACGGTCATTGGCGGGATTTGAGCCGCAGCCTCATCGGCGATTGTTCACCGAAATCCGGGCGCTGTCCATTCACCTCCGACCCGAATTCATGTCCGGCCGCGGGCATCTGGCGGCAGGAGAATTGTTGCCGATATCATCCGGGCGGGATACTTTTTCTCTTTTGCAAAGCGGCCGTCGCGAGAAACGGCCGCGCTCCCGGGAGATCGCATCGTGGCCGACGTCCTTCATGCCGGTGATGCCGGCGCATCTGCGCACGCCTCCGCCAACATCCGCCACCTCTGCCGCACGGAGCTGCCCGGCGGCGGACAGATCGTGATCCAAGGGCATTACGCCTATGTCGGTCACCAGAATGGACCGGAGGGAACGACGATCATCGATATTTCCGATCCGCGCAAGCCGAAGATCGTCAGCCGGCTGATGGTGCCCAACGAGCTCACCCACACCCACAAGGTCCGCGTCGTCGACGACCTCATGGTGACCAATTCCGAGCACCAGCCCGGCTCCGGCCGCCGCAACGAATTTGCCGATGCCGGCTTTCGCATCTACGACGTCAAGGACCGCACGAACCCCAAGCTCGTGACCTTCGTGAAGACGCATGGCAAGGGCGTTCACCGCTTCGATCTCGACGGCGACTACGCCTATATCTCGACCGAGGCGGACGGCTTCGTCGGCAACATTCTGGTCATCTACGACATCCGCAGTCCGTCGAAGCCGGTCGAAGTCTCGCGCTGGTGGATGCAGGGACAGAACGTGAAGGCCGGCGAGCCGCCGCATCCCAAGGGAAGCGAGCACCGCCTGCATCACGCCATGCGCTGCGGCAACGAGATGTATGCGGGGTGCTGGGCGTCGGGCGTCGCCATCGTCGACGTATCGGACATCGCACGTCCGCGCACGTTGAGCCATATCGAATATGACCCGCCGCGCCCGGAGCCGACCCATACCTTCCTCAAGGTGCCGTTTGCGATCGCGGGCAGGAGCATCGCGGTGTCGACGGAGGAGGAGCGTCCGCAGCGCGGGCCCGACGCCGGAAAGCCGCACGCGGCGCTTCGCACCTGGGACGTCACCGACCCGGCGAAGCCGAAGCTCCTCTCCACCCATGAGGTGCCGGACGACGCCTCGCCCTACCACGGCAGCAAATTCCGCTTCGGCGCGCACCAGCTGCGCGAGCAGGTGGACAAGGACGCTCTCCTCTACGTCACCTGGTTCGGCGCCGGGCTGCGGATCATCGACATCAACGATCCCGCGCATCCCGCCGAGAAGGGCTTTATCATTCCGAAGCCGGGCGACGGGCAGAAGGCGCCGCTGACCAACGACGTCGCCCTGGACGACCGCGGCCTCATCTATTTCACCGACAAGGCGCGCGGATTGGACGTGATCGAATTTCGCCGGTGACCGGCAATCTCGGCGCAGAATTCGCGGCCGCACTCTCGTGTCCCGGCCGAGCGGAACGAGACCCGGGACCCAGCGCAAGACCCGCGAAGCGCACATGGGGGAGGCTGCCATTAAGTTCCTGGGTCCCGGATCTTCGCTCGCTTGCGCTCGCTCGTCCGGGACACGAGATCGGTGACGATCGGGCAGGGGGCCATGCGACTGCTGACCACGCAATTGGCTTTGGGATTTCTCTTGCTTGCGCTGCAAGCCTCGCTCGGCCGGGCGCAGGACGGCGCCGGCTTCTACCAGGGCAAGACCCTGCGCATCGTGATCAGCACCGGCGTTGCCGGCGGCTTTGCGGAATACGCGCGCCTCCTGCAGGAACATATCGGCAAGCACATCGCCGGCCGGCCGCATGTGATCGTGCAGAGCATGCCCGGCGCCGGCGGTCTCCTGGCGGCGAACTATCTTTATGCGTCGGCGCCGCGGGACGGAACCACCATCGGCATCATCAACTCGAACGTGCCGTTCGCGCCGCTCTGGGGCAGCAAGGGCGCGCGTTTTGACAGCTTGAAGTTCAACTGGCTCGGCACCCTCGACCGCGCCGAGGGCGTGTGCACCATCTGGCACGCCTCGCCGGTCAAGACCTGGCAGGACATGCTGGTCAAGGAGCTCGCGGTCGGAAGCATCGGGGCCGGCTCCGAGATGGAGCTCTATCCGGCGATGCTCAACAAGCTGTTCGGGACCAGGATCAAGGTGGTCGCCGGCTACAAGGCCGGCAGCGACATCGACCTCGCCCTCGAGCGCGGCGAGCTCGACGGCCGCTGCGGCACCCGTCTCACCGCGTTCAAGGCGCTGCATCCCGGCTGGTTCGCCGAGCGCAAAATCCTGGTGCCGATCATCATCGCCGAAACGCGACGCTCGGATCTCCCCGACACGCCCGCCATCATGGAATTCGTGCGGGACGAGCCGACCCGCCAGCAGCTCGAGTTGATCATGGTGGCGCAGAAGCTCGACCGTCCGGTGCTGGCGCCGCCGGGCGTGCCGCCCGAGCGCGTCAACGAGCTGCGCGCGGCGTTAAGCGCCACCACGGCGGATCCGGAATTCCGCGCCGACGTCGAGAAGCGAAACCTGCACATCGATCCCATGCGCGGCGAGGAGATGGCGGCGGCCTATGCACGGGCCTTCGCATTTCCCGCGGACATCATCGCCGCCGTGCGCGACGTGATGGGAGGGGGGAAATAGGGCGCGAACTTGCGTCCGCGCGACGCGCTCGCGCAGGTGCGTCCTGCGCTCGCGCAGGTGCTTGTGAGACAAATGCTGTGACCGCAGGGCTGGGGGAGGGGGTGCTGCGATCGGCACGGCACTGCCGCATCGCTGCACCCGCTTGCTGCGGAGCGAAGCGAGCCCGCCTCATGCGGGTGCGTCATTCGGCGCGCGGATTTTGATTTGGCGGGCTTTGCTCGACCTGCTTTAATTCGCCACACTGGGCAATCCCGTTTCCAGAGGGCAACAACATGGATCGCCGTCGCTTCGTCATCGGCACCGCCGCGACCGCGCTTGCGGCCGGAGGCGCATTCGCGCAGGAGGCTTTTCCCTCGCATGCGATCACCATCATCAACGCGTTTCCGCCCGGCGGCGTCAATGATCTGGTGACGCGGCCGCTGGCCACGGCCATGGAGCCGATCCTCAAGCAGCCGGTCGTGGTCGAGGCCAAGGCCGGTGCCGCCGGGCAGGTCGGTGCGCAGTTCGTCGCCTCCGCCAAGCCCGACGGATATACGTTGCTGTCGCACAACACCGGGATCTCCGGTTACGCCGAGGTCGACAAGCTGTTCGGTCGTCCGGCCAAGACCACCCGCGCCGACTTCATTCCGCTGGCGCGTCTGGTCGCGGATCCGGTCTTGCTCCTGGTCAACGACCAGCAGCCTTACAAGACGCTCAAGGAGTTCATCGAGGCTGCCAAGGCGCACCCGGACACGCTCGTCTTCAGCTCGGGCGGGCTCTATGGTGCGAGCCATCTGCCGCTGGCGTATCTAGAAAAGGCAACGGGCCCATTGCGGCTGCGTCATCTCCCGACCAATGGCGGCGGCCCGGCCATCATGGCCATCCTCGGCAACAATGCGCAGGTCACGACGCAATCGGTGTCGGCCACGCTGCCGCACATCAGAGCCGGCAAGCTGCGCCCGCTCGCCATTTTCAGCGCGACCCGCTCGAAGTTGCTGCCCGACGTGCCGACGCTCAAGGAGCTCGGCTACGACGTCGAATACTATCTCTGGGTCGGGATATTCGCGCCGAAGGGCACGCCGCCGACGATCGTGACGACGTTGCGCGCCGCCATCGCCAAGGCGGTGCAGTCGGATCAATTCAAGGCCACGCTCGTCAATATCGGCCAGGAGCTCGCTTATCTCGACGGGCCGGACTTCCAGAAGTTCTGGGACATCGACGGCAAGCGGACCGACGAGGCGGTGATTTCCATCGGCCGCCAGGGATAGATCGCGCGGCCGGAGACCCCCGTGGTTCCGACGGCGGTACGAGCGCGGGCTGCAAAGGGATACGAACGTCGGAGCCGGGACACTGCAGCAGATTTCAGTTGGATTACATCGCCCTCTCCGTCATGCCCGCGCTTGTCGCGGGCATCCACGTCTTTTAGGGCCTACATTGCACTGAAGACGTGGATGGCACCGGAACGCGGGCTTGCCCGCGTTCCGCGCCATGAAAGCTGAAAGTCGGTTAGACAGAACCGACTTGCCGCGCCGAGCCTCGGCCATGGCGTTGAACGTGCGGTCGATACAAGTGGAAAATGCCCTGGCTAGAAGCAAAGGGTGGTGACGACGTTTCCGCGCTTGTCCTTGATCACATAGGGACATTGCGCGCGCTTGAGAGCGGCCTTGGCATCTTCGTTGCCGAGCGCCGCGGCTTTCTCGTAATACGCTTTGGCGGCGCTTGCGTCCTGCGGTCCGCCGCGTCCGCCTTGCGCAAATGCGCCCATGCGCTCCAATGCCCCGGGATGATCTTGCGCCGCCGCCTTTTCAAACAGCGCCCGCGCGGCAACATCGTCCTTCGGCCCGCCGATGCCCTCCGCAGTCATCAGTCCGAGCTGATACTGCGCTTCCGCTGAATTTGTCTCCGCCGCTTTCGCCAGCAAGGCTCTGGCCTTGACGGGATCCGCCGGCGCGCCGGCAGCGTTCGGGGCGCCGGCACTGTCCGGGAGCGCCGCGAGATTGGTGGCGCCGCGGGGGTTGCCGCCCGCGGCGGCGCGCTCGAACAGCTTGCGCGCCTGGGCTTCGTCCTTGGCAATGCCCGACCCGGTCGCGAGCAGCACGCCGAGTTCGACCATGGCCGACGTGCTCCCCTTGTCGGCCGCCTTGCGATAGGCGCCGATCGCTTCCGGCAATTGCCGATTGGCCGCATAGGCACGACCGAGCTCGTAAAGCGCCCGGCGTGACGCCGCCGCCGCGACCTTGCAGAATTTGATCGCCGTCGCGACGTCGGACGGGTCGATCTCGTGCGTGCCTTTGACGTCCTTGGGCTTGTCCGGATCGGTGGGATCAGCGGCGAGCCGGTCGCAAAGCACGAGATCGGCTGATTGCGCCTGGGCCGAGGAATGAACAGCGGCGAGGGTCAGCGCCAACAGGCCGATGCGCAGGCCGTCAACGGTCGAAACTGCGCCGGATCGTTTGATCATGATCGCATGCCGGCTCTCGGCCCGACGCTGTTTGCGACGAAACCGCCTTTTCGCCCTGGACCTTATCGCTGCGGATTTGGGCCAGCAAGCTTGCGCATTCAAATGCGAAACCCGGGCGCGGCCCGGGTTTCGTGGGGAAGGGGGCAGATCGTGTGCGCGGCGTCGTGACGACGGGGATGCGTCCTAGCGATAGATGAACTGCGGCGGGAGCAGTCTGGCGTAGCCCGGCGTGGAATACGTCGGCTGCGAGAGAGCGCCGGTGTGCGCGGGAGGAGCGGGTCTGCGGGGGGCGGATTTGGCCACTTCCTGCTCGCGCTTGTGCTCCGGCGCAGGCTCCAGATTGCCGCGTTCGCGCTTGATCGCAGCCAGGGTACGGCTGTCGAGATTGTAGATGTCGCGTCGAAATTGCAGCTTGCCGGCGTTGTCGACGAAAGCCGTCTGATAGGTCAGGTGCACCCAGATCGGCGTCGGCTGCAGCTGGAGGTCCTGCTCGGCGCCGCCGAACATGCGCTTGACCCTCTCCGCGGTCCAGTGCTCCTGCGGGCGCGCGATGTTGAGGAGAACCTCGGCGTATTTGGCCGGATCCTGCACGCGCATGCAGCCGTGGCTGTAGGCGCGCACCGCTTCGCCAAACAAATTCTTGTCCGGCGTGTCGTGCTGATAGACCGAGAAGCGGTTGCGGAAGTTGAACCGGACCCGTCCGAGCGCATTCCCGGCGCCGGGCGGTTGGGTGATGGTCACGCCGCCGCCGCTGTAGCTCACGCGCAGGCCCATGCGCTCGAGCACGGTGGGATCCTGCGCCAGCGCCGGCAGGTATTCGTTGCGCACGATCGACTGCGGCACGGTCCAGGTCGGATTGACGGTGATGGTTTTCATCGTCTCGCTCAGCAGCGGCGTCGGCATGCTGGGCTTGCCGATCACGATACGCGTCGTCCACACCTGGCCGCCGTCGTGCATCACCTTGAGCGTGAAGTCCGGCTGGTTGACGAGCACATGGTTGTTGCCGAGGTCGCGCGGATACCAGCGCCAGCGCTCCATGTTCGCGATGATGGTCTCGATCTGCCGGGCTTCGCTCTTCGCGGCGCCCGGCTTGGCGCGCAGCTCCGCCAGCGCCGCCTTGAGCTTGCGATACGGCTCGTTCTGCGGGCTGTAGCGGTCGAGCGATTTGCCCACGTCCGCGGCATCCGCGATGCTGCTCAGGATGTCAGCGGGTTCGGGCGCCGCCTGCGGCAGCTCGATGTTGCGGCTCACGCGGGTGTAGGCAAAGCGCCCGGCCTGCAGGTGGCGCGCATAGGTGAGCACGGTGTGCGTGAGCTTGAGCTCGGCCTCGGCCAGCGCATCCGCTCCGACATCGGCGAAATTCGGCGCCTTATAATCGCCGGGCTCGAGGCCGTCAGCATCGGCGTTCTTCAGGTGGGCGATGACCGCTCCGGCGCGCGCATTCTCGACACCCTTGTCGAGCCAAAGCGGCGCGAGATTGCGATTCTGGTAGAATGCCTCGACCGCCTCGCGCTCTTTCTTGCCGCCAAAAAAGCTGTCCGGCTTCGAAGCCAGGAGGTCGCGGATCTTTTCCGCAACGGCGCGGTCGGCCGGATCGAGCGCTGCCAGCGGATCCGGCGCGGCGGTCTGCTCGGTTGCGGTCTGCTCCGTCGCGGCCGCCGGATCGGCGGATGTGCCGTTGGAGATCGCGGGCGTCTCCTCTGCCGGGGTTGCGGCCGCGGGGGCGGCTTGCGCCGGAGCCTGCTCGGCCGGCGTCGCGGCCACCGGCAAGGCGGACGGGGCCGCGCCCATGGGCACGTCGGCGACCTGGCTGTTGTTCTTCGCCATGACGGCCAGCGGAGCGGCGAGGATCACCGCCAGAGCCGTGCTCGCCAGGATGCGGTTATATCGTGGGTTGTACATGAGAATTCTCCCCAAGGTCTGGTTCACGCTGGCCGGCGGCAAGAGGCCGTCCGCGCTCGCCATGGAGGCGAGCCGGAAACGTCAGAAACCGCTGAATGCCAGGATGGAAACGGCACTGATCCCGATCAGGAGCACCGTGAGCGAGCCGAGATCAAAGTCGAGCGAAAGCACACGTCTTGCGTGCATGGTGCCCCCCTGTCGGACCGCCTTCGCCAATCAAGTCCCCGGCAAAGGCTCTCAGGTCATTAGTCGCGCTGGGGGTGGGATAGGTTCAAAGGGCGCGCCGGGTAGTTAACGCGCGCAGCTCCTGGAACGAGGTGCCGGTTCGCGGATGCCACGGAGTCACTCTTCAACCCGCGGCGAACGATTCCCGTCTGCATGCGCCGCTGCGCACCACGCCTGGGAGGCGACGCACCCGCCCGCGAATGCGAAGCGCCGATCGGCGGCTGGCGTCCGGCGCCGGCATCGGCGATCCCGTCACCGCGCTTGCGATGGGCGAGATCGCGTCCGCCGCCCGCGCGCACCGCGGCGACTGAGTTGGAGGGACGCCTCGGCGGTGCGGCCGCGCTAGAGCGCATCCCGATTGGATCAAATCGTGATGCGCTCTAGATTTTTTGATTTTGCGCATGTTCTGTTCGGAAAACCGGTTCCCACTTTTCCGGAACATGCGCTAAGCAGACGTCTTCGCCCATCGCTTTGCGTGCCAGACGGCGACGGCGATAGCCGCGGATACCGCAGCCGTGACCACCGGCTCCGCCCATTGCGGCGGAAAGTGCGACGGATGCGCGAAGATATCGCCGATGAAGGTCGCGATCGCGCTGATCGTCGCCTGCCGGGCGACGCTGTCGGTCGTGCGGTCCATCTGGACGAGGAGGGCAACGGTCACCGCCGCGCCGACAATGCCGCAAACCGATGCGAGGCGCGCGTGCTCGAAACTGAACGCGGCGAAAATGTTGCCACGCGCCATCACCAGAAAGCAGGCGAGCCAGGCCCCCGCAAACTTCTCGGCGGCCGGGCGGACAAGGCCGCTCGCGCGCACGTCATCGAACGCGTCGAGCACGCTGAACTTGAGGCTTGGCATCGACTGGCCTCCTTCCTTCCGGCCTTCCGGGCGGCTCATGGAATCAGTCTAGCAAAACTGCAGCGCCCGGTCCGCCCGAGTTTTTTTCGCTGTGCAGGACAGCTTCGCTGACCAGTGTCAATTATCGAGAAGCTTTGTCCGAGTGTGTAGTCACGGACGCACCTCGATCGTCTGCATCATGCCTTTGTCTTCGTGTTTCACCACGTGGCAATGAAACACAAAGCGTCCCACAATTTCAGGATTTGTAAACGGAATGATCATTTTCGCAGCACCAGGTTGTCCGTTCTTCATAGGCGGAACGCTAAAGGTGTCGCGCAGGCCGTCGAAATTCGTGGCGACGCCATTGACCTCGGTGACCAGAAATCCGGTCTGATGGATATGGAAATCGTGGTACTGAGAATCTTTGTTTAGGATCGTCCACTCTTCCGTGTCCCCGAGCTTGACGGTCACGTCCGTGCGATCTTCATCGAATACCTCATCATTAATGAAGAAGCGCGTCTTGTCTGGGCTTACCGAGAACGCAAAAGTGCGCCGGCGTGCAATCGGAGTCGACCGCAGGACGTCGACGTAGAGCGGCTCGTTCACGTGCTGCCCGCGCACCGCGGCCTCGGCCGCCGCAATGTCTGCGGGCGGCCCTTGCGACACCACAGTTCCCAAGTCGATCTCGGGAAGTGGTGGTTGGCGCTCGTCGAACTTGAGCGAAACGGACTTGAAGGCATACCTGCCGGGTTGGCCGCCAACGGCAATCGCCGACACCCGTTGCCCAGGTCCGAGCAGCACTTCATCCATTCTGATCGGACGCGGCAGAAAATACCCATCTCTGCCGATGACGTAGAACGGCATGCCCTCGACTTTCACCATCAGGAACCGATCGGCCCCGATGTTGCCCATCTCCCAGAACTGCGCCTCACCCGGTCGAATCAGGAACGTCGGCGCCACGGTGCCGTTGACGGTGACCAGTTCCTGGTAGTCTGCCCGACCAATTGGATGGTGTTTAAAGAGAATGACCTGTTCTGTGAGCTTTTCCAGGAAGGGATAAAGGCGGTCGCTGCCTTCAACGATGATGCCGCCCGACATACCACCAATGATCTGCCGGTCCACCTCCCCGTGCATGTGGGGATGAAACCAGAAGAGCCCGACGTGTCTCTCTGGGATTTTGATTTGATACGTGAAGCTCCCTCCGGATGGAATATGTAGGAAGACATTGTCCCCGTTTCCGAGCGGCGAGACGCCGAGCCCGTGGAAATGCAAGTTCGTCTGTTCGGAAAGGCGGTTGTGCAGGGTAACTGCTAGAGTATCGCCCAAGCGGACGCGCCAGACCGGCGGTATGTACTGGCCATTGTAGAGCATGCCCTGGAACTCATGGCCATCGATCGTGTAAGTGCTGGGCGCGGCGACCAAATCGACATCTAACCGTCCGTCGCGACTGGAGAGCATCGGCGGATTCGCAAAGACGTGATCCTCACTTTGCGCTTGTTGCACTCCCCACCACAACACGCCCACTACCATGACAACAGGTCGGACGAAGGCTGGACAAGCGGTTCTCTTCATCTTTCCTCCAACTCGAAGCCAACATTCCCTGGATGATCAAGGATCCCGGACGGCACCGAGCGATTGATCATGACCCCACTGAGTGCTGCGGGCCCTTTTCCGTTCAACTGGGGTTCGCCGGATGCCCCGGAACGGGCGTGAATGTTGGTGCTTTTCCGGCGTTGCTGCAAGGCAGACGCGAGGTGCCGACCAACGCCTTTGATGCTCTCGCCATGCGGCTCGCAAGCGCCCCCATCGACCGCGGCCGCGAGTTCTCGGCCGCCGACGGGCGCCAATCGGAAAAGAGCCGGTGTCGGCGCGCGGAGCGCAAGCATCGGCGAGAACGTCCCGTTGCCGGAGTGGCTTTGATTCCGCGGCGAAATCGGCCCTCGCGAGGAGGGGCGTCGCCGCCGGGCCCCGCGCCAATCTGTGATGGCCATCACAGACGCGAGATCGCCCCCCGCTATGATGGCGCTCACGAGCACGAAGCCGGGCTGTGGTGGAACAAGCCCTGCTGCGATGGAACGCGCGCCTTGCAAAAGGGGGACGCTTTGGACTTTCGCTTCGGCAATTTCGAAATCGATGCTGCCCGGCAGGTGCTGCGCCGCGCCGGCGAGGCTGTCCACATCGAGCCGCAGGTATTCGACCTGCTGGTCCATCTCGTTCAGAACCGCGACAGGATCGTGAGCAAGGACGAGTTGATCGAGACGATTTGGCACGGCCGCATCATCTCGGAGGCGGCACTCAGCTCGTGCATCAGGTCGGCGCGGCGCGCGCTCGACGACAACGGCAACGATCAGACATTGGTCCGCACGGTGCATAAGCGCGGGTTTCGATTCGTCGGCGACGTCGACGAGGGTCCGGTGCCGGCAGCCGTCACAGCCGCTCGCAGCCCCTTGGTGCAGTCTGCAGGCCATGACGCGGCCGAGCTGGTACCGGCCGCCGAACCGCTGCCGCTCCCGGAGCGGCCCGCGATTGCGGTTCTGCCCTTCCAAAACATGAGCCCCGACCCGGACCAGGAGTATTTTGCCGACGGTCTCATCGAAGACATCATCACCGGTTTGTCCCGGCAGCCGTGGTTCTCCGTCATCGCCCGCAATTCCTCTTTTACCTACAAGGGCCAACCCGTGAATGTCCGCGACGTGGGCGCCCAGCTCGGCGTGAGATACGTTCTGGAAGGGAGCGTACGTAAGGCCGCGAATTGCGTGCGCGTCACCGGCCAGTTGATCGACGCCGCCAACGGCAATCATCTGTGGGCGGAGAAATACGATCGCGAGTTGGCCGACATCTTTGCGCTCCAGGATGACATCACGAATCGCGTCATCGGCTCGGTATCGCCGCAAATTCTCGTGGCGGAAGCGGCGCGGGTGCAGAGAAAGCCGCCGCAGAGCATCGATGCCTGGGATCTGGTCATGCAAGCGGTGCCGCACATGTGGCGCATGAGCGCGCAGGAGCATGCGCGGGCACAGGAGCTGTTGCGAAAGGCCATCGAGCTCGACGGCAACTATGCCCATGCGCACGCCTTGTTGGGGTGGACCTATCTGAGCATGTTCAACCTGGATACCCGCGGGCCGATCGGTGATTTTATCGAGGAGGCGCTGGCTGCGGGCGCGAGGGCCGTCACGCTCGATGATGAAGAGCCCTGGGCCCACCTCGTGCTCGGATTGGGCCATGCGTGCCGGCGGCGTCCCCAGCTCGCTTTCCGGCATCTCTCGAAATCGGTGGAGTTGAACCCCAGCTTTGCGCTCGGCTATGCCGGGCTCGGATTTGCCCTGGCATGCGGCGGCCAACCGGAAAGCGCCCTGCAGGCGCTCGATGACGCGCACAGGCTCAGTCCGCGCGATCCGTTTCTGGCAATCTATGCGCCGACGGTGCGGTACATGGCCCTGTTTGCTCTCAAACGGTATGAAGAGGCCGTTGCGGTGTGCCGCGCGACGACTGCGGCGCATCCCAATCATGCCGGCGCTTGGCGGCTGATGACGGTATCGTTGGGGCTGCTCGGAAAGACCGACGAGGCGAGGGACGCGCTCGCTCATACCCGGACGCTTCAATCCGATCTCTCCGGCGCCCAGGTGGAGATCGACACGGTCTACGCCAATCCGGCGGATCGCTCTCGCTTTCTCGAGGGGCTGCGGAAAGCCGGGCTACAGACCTAGAGCACTCGCCACTTAGGACGAACCATATCCGGCATTGCGGAAGTGACCGGCGGTCGGCGCATTCCGCGGCGCCATCGGCGCTCGGTCTGTCGACTATCGCGGGGGCAATGAACGGTCCGAGCGTGCGCAGCAGGGAAAGCATCCCATCGCATGGTGCGGCGATTCTCCTCTCCGCACGGTTCAGACGCCGGATGGAATCTTCGGAAAGGGCGGCCGCATCACTGCGCTCGGCGGAAAAATCCGAGCGCATGGAGAAGCGTACCGCCGGCGCGCACTGGCTTGGTGAGCCGCCAACTTGTGGAGGCCTGAATGGCTTTCAGCTCCACCTGCGAGCGCTCGAGGGCCGTCTGCGAACGTTCGAGAGCCGCCTGCGAGCGTTCGAGGGCCGCCTGCAAACGTTCGCTCGCGAGGTGCAGTTGAACCTTCGCTTCGGCATGCGCGTTGAGCTCGGCCTTCAGTTTCAGACCATGCTCCAGAGTCTGCTCGTCATACTCGCCGATCCAGCCGTCCACCGGGTGCGCGTCCATGAGCGTGCGCAACAACGATCCCTTCGGGGGGCGATGGGCTTTGTTGACGCCGTGATGAACAAGCGTTGAATTCCAGACATGAAGAAACAGGGCTGATTCGACCTGGACAGCCAGGTCGGCCGCCCGCGACGGGCGCAGGGCTTCCAATGCCCGCGTATAATGAATGGGATAGCAGGCCGAAGGCGAAGCGGCTCGATGCAGCCAGCCGCGTTCCTTGAGCACGCGCGTGAACAAGCGCGGACCGGTATCACCCCATTTCACGTTGCGGCCGAGCTTCGTCGCCTGCTCCAGGCATTGCACCATGATCGGATGGCGAGGCTCGAAATACATCGTCCCGCAAGCGACGAAGTCCGCGTCCTGGCGGGCGAAGAACTCGTCGTCGAGGGGAATGCGGTCGGTGAGGCATACCACGTCGGTATCGATCCACCAGCCGCCCTTCTCGACGAGAAGCTTGTACCTGAAATAGTTCGAGAATGCCGATGGCGACCCCTTCCCGAAGCCCTCGGCCTGATACACGAAGACCTCGTCCTGCGCGATGAGCTCGGCGGCGTCGCAGAGCCTCACGCCCGCCGGGACGACGAGGTTCGTATCGTAGCTGTAGAGATCGACGGCGTGCCCCCAATCGATGAAGGATCTCAGACAAAACATCTCGTAAGGGGAGAGGGGCCCACCGTACCAGAACGACTGAAATCGATGCTGCGGGGAACGGCTTCTGCTCATCATTGCCCGCGCGGTCACCCGATCCACGGTCGCATGCGCGGGCTCCGTCGCCTCGGCATCGACAGGCGAATACGCAGCAGACTTGGCGCGCGTCGCGCGAAGCTCGTCGACGAGAGCGTCCATCATGTCCAGCATCGGCGGAAGGAACCTGATATCGACGAGGCTCGTGAATCGTAATCGATCATAGGTCGGAGTGACCGGCTCGCGCACCAGCACTTTGTGATGCCGCGTCTCGCCCGGCTGACCGTAAATATCCACGTACAGCAGCGCCGCGTCGGTCAGGTCGGCAGCCGAGGGAATGGGCCCGCTCTTGAGCAGCTCGACGAATTTTTCGTACTGCCAGCCCCAGGCCGGATTGTAGTCCGCTCGTGACGACCAGGCGAGGCGACACAGGGCGGTCCGCAGGATGAACTGGTCGATCGAGCGAACGGGGAAATGGGCGAGGTTCAGCGCGTCGAGCCAGCGTTCCGGGACCGGCTTGCCGTCGATGGAAACTCCGTGATGGCCTTCGTTGAGCGAAAAGCCCGCGTGCGTGACCAGTTGGCCGGGAATGATCACCTTGCCGATCTTGCAGCCGATGTCCGGGACCGTCGTGGCGCGGTGCACGATCCGACGCAGCACGTCCATTTCGTTGAGATCGTCTTTCTCGGTCGGGATGTAGCTCATCACGTTCGACAGGCCGAGGCTGGTTCCGTCCAAGCCTGCAAGCGCGGCCTCCAACGTCGCCCGATCGGGAATGCGAAGAAATTCGTCGCCGTCGAGGGGAATGATGAAGTCCCAGGGATAGTCATCAAACGCACGCTTGATGAGCTGGGTCATTTTTGAACTTTGATAGAAGATGCCGTGGTCTTCGCGGCTGAGCAGCAGCGGCAATCCTTCGTCCGCCAGTTTGCGCAGGATCACGGGTGTCGCGTCGGTGCTGCGATGGTCCAGAATGTAAAGACAGTCCAGAAATGCCGCGTTGTGGCGAACGAACGATTCGATGATGTCGCACTCGTTCCGAACGGTGCTGACCGCGGCAATGCGCATTTTCCGAGCGGATGTTCGCGACGACGGTTCCAATTCCATTCCCGCCAAAATAGATCAGCAACGGCCCGTCACAGGCCGTACGCGGTTACCAGCGCCGGAAATGGGCCGCTTTTTCGAAACAGCGTCGATAGCGTGGGGTAGCGATTGAGCCGATCCGGTCGCGTACAACAAGGAGGGGGCCCGCTTCGCCTGAAGTGGGCCGGCTCCGAGAGCCGGTCTATTCGGCGCCCCCACTGCCAAACACCTACGGTCCTTCATTCGGAGCGTCAACCAAGGGATTTTCGGGGGCCCTTCTTTCAAGCTGGGGCTAAATTCTCCGTCCCGGGGGAACGCATCAGCGGTGGCGGGTCGGGTCGTCGCCCGCCTGGAAAACGCGGCGCAGCGGGAGGAGCAAATGACAGAAAACACCGACGTTGCCGTCATTGGCGCCGGCCCTGCGGGACTCGCGGTCGGTGCCTGTCTGAGAAGGGCCGGCCTGAATTTCATCATTCTCGAAAAGCATCACCAGGTTGCTTCGTCCTGGCGCCGGCACTACGAGCGGCTGCATCTGCATACGGTCAAGCAACTGTCCTGCCTGCCTTACTTCCCCTTTCCCGCAGCCTATCCCCGCTATGTGCCAAGACAGTTGATGATCGAATATCTGGAGAGCTATGCGGCCAGCTTCGATTTGAAGCCGCGTTTTGGCGATGCCGCGCGCGCCGTGCGTCGACATGGAAACGATTGGCTTGTCCAAGGCACGTCGTCTTCGATCAGCGCCCGCCATGTCGTGGTCGCGTCCGGATTCAATGCCGAGCCCGTGACCCCATCCGTTCCCGGGATGGAGAAATTCAGGGGCAAAGTCATCCACAGCGCGGACTACGTCAACGCCAAACCGTTTGCCGGCCAATCCGTCCTGGTGATCGGCATGGGCAACACCGGGGCCGAGATTGCTCTCGATCTCTCCGACGGCGGCGCGCGCACGAGCATCTCGCTGCGCAACGGTGTTCACATCGTCCCGCGCGACCTGTTCGGCATCCCGATTCAGATCGTGGCCATGCTCGCAACCCGGGTGCTTCCTGTGAGGGCCATCGATGCGCTTCTCCCGCCCATTCTCGACCTGGCTCTCGGCAACCCGTCGAACTACGGCATCGAGCGCCCGAAAGAAGGCATTTTGCAACAGATTGCCGGCTCAGCCAAAATTCCGGTCCTCGATGTCGGCACGATGCGAAAAATTTCCGAAGGAGCGATCAGGATAATGCCGGGAATGTCCGCGGTCACCGAGGACGGTGCCATCTTCAATGGCGGGAGCAAAGGCGAGTTCGACGCGATCATCTTTGCCACCGGATATCGCCCTGACTATCGAAGCTTTCTCGAGGCTGACGACGTCAAGACTGGCAATGACGGTACGCCGGACGGGGGAAACCCGGATTCAACGCTTTATTTCGTGGGATTCAAGAATTCGGTAACCGGATTGTTTCGGGAAATCTCCCGGGAGGCCGTCCGGATCGCCGACAATATCGTTCGCCGACGAAATGAGCCGGCGCGCCGATCGTGCTGACGTCGGAACGTACCGGGCAATCTGGCGCTGATGGCCCTGCGCGGCCGGCCGAGGACGTGCCCGCGCTGGCCGGGGTCGACCACGGCTTCTCGTTCCAGATGTGCTATTGGTGCATGGCCGCACGCCAGACTGGCGCGGGCCCGAATTTGCGTTGGATCAAAATGCGTGCAGTCTGATTGGCGTAAGCGTGAATTCATGATCGCAAGAGCCGTTATGACAGTGCTGACCGTCGCGCTCCTTGCAGGCGCTCCGGCGCGCGCGCAGGAGGCCCTCGTTGCCTACAAGAGCTTGAACCCGGAGATTGCACTCGATCTCGCGCGCGCCGCGCTCGCCGACTGCCGACAGCGCGGCTATCAGGTCGCGGTCGCGGTCGTTGACCGCTTCGGCGTGACGCAGGTCGTGCTGCGCGACCGCTTTGCAGGTCCGCACACGCCTGCGACGGCGACGGGGAAGGCGTGGACCGCGGTCAGCTTTCGCACCAACACGAGCGATCTCGTGGCCTCAACTCAGCCGGGAACGCCGCAGGCGGGCGTTCGTGATCTGCCGGGCGTGGTCATTCTCGGCGGCGGCATCATGGTCCAAGCCGGCGGCTCGTTGGTCGGCGCGATCGGAGTCTCGGGCGCGCCGGGCGGCGACGCCGACGATGCCTGTGCCAAGGCTGGTATTGCGGCAATCCAGGACAAGATCGACTTTTGACCGGCAAGGCCGGGGGAGGCCCGCGCGGCCCCTGCGGCTGTGGGCCGGGAGCAATTTGGACGACAGGTTGAAAAAGAGTGTAGCAAAACGCACACACTCCATTTTTTTCAAATGACGGAGCCCGTTTCGGTCGGTCGTCGCATTGACGATGAGGGCTAAAGCTACAAGGGTAGCGGCTCCGTCACTCTATTGCGTGCGAGACCACCATGATCGCGCCGGCCATCGTGCGCGCGCCCCGGATGTTGCTCGTGATCGGCGAGGACGAGCAGGGCCTGCCGACGGAGAGGATCATCCCTGAGCCCAGCGTATCGCAGCTGTACAAGGCGTTGCGCGCGTGGCTGGCGGGCATGCTGCCGAACTGGCTCGGCCATTCGCTGGGCCTGACGCGGCCCATCGGCGCCAATCCGCTCTCGGCTTCCCAGCCGGCATTGATCGATGCCCGGGTCAGGTGTGCGGGGCTCTGAACCAAGAGCAGCGGCCCGTTAAATCGGCGGCGCTTCCCTCTCGATCAGGCGCTACAGCACGCTCCCGAAAAGTTGCAGGCTTTTCGGATAGGATCATGCGACCAGACCAATGCTCAGAGCGAAATCGCAATTCAATGTGGAGCGATTTCGCGCTGGGTTCCTTTGGCGGCGGCCCTCGCACTTTGTGCCGCCAATGCTCGCAGGAAAGCCGCCGCCCACCATGAGACGTCATGATCCTGGAGCGGTCCGATCATCTTTTGCCAGCGGGTGACGCGCTCCTCATGGCTCATTTGGAGGGCATCACGGATCGCCTCGGCGACCTCAAGTTTGTCATTTGGATTGACTATGACTGCGCCCGTCAGCTGCTGAGCTGCACCCGCAAACTTGGAGAGGATCAAGACCCCCGGGTCTGCGGGATCCTGCGCCGCGACGTATTCCTTCGCCACCAGGTTCATGCCATCGCGCATCGGCGTGACAAGTGCAACGAGTGCAAGCCGGAAAAGGCGGGCGAGTACAGATCGAGGATAAGGACTGGTGACGTATTGGATCGGCACCCAGCCGGGCTCGCCCAACGAACCGTTTATCCGCCCGAGGGTTTCATTCACGACCCGGCTTAGCGCCGCATACTCCGGGACTTCGCTGCGGCTTGTTGGTGCGATCTGGAGATAGGTGACGCGTCCCCGCTGATCGGGGTTGTTGATGAGAAAGCGCTCATACGCTTCCATTCTCTCTGGAATGCCTTTTGAGTAGTCGAGACGATCGACTCCGATAATCAATTTGCGGGAACCAAGGCCAGCGATCGTCTGACTGACAATCCGATTTGAGCGTGAGCGCGCGGCGAGTTGCTCAAAGCTGCTCACGTCGATGCCGATCGGAAAGCTTTTCACGCAGGTGCTCTTTCCGTCCAAGTCCAGTACATCCGACTTTTGAGGGACCGCGCCCAGTTCCTGTATGAGCCCACGCCTGAGGTTGTCGGCGTCCCGCTCAGTCTGCACGCCAACGAGATTGAAATCCATGATAGAGCGCAGAAGATCCGTGCTTCCTGGAAGTGTTCCGAGCACCTCAGGAGCCGGCCAAGGGATATGATGAAAGTACCCGATCGGATTGGTGAGGCCGAGAGCTCTCAATTGCGCCGCCAGGGGGATCAGATGATAGTCGTGCACCCACACGAGGTCGCTCGGACAGATAAGTTTCGCAAGCGCGACCGCGAATGTGCGGTTAACTCGCAAGTAGCCGGCATAATCGGCTCGCGAGAAATCGGACAGGCCAACCCGGTAGTGCATCGTTGGCCAGAGCGCCCGATTGGCGAAACCATTGTAGTACTCCTGACGATCAAGCGACGTCAGGTCCATCAGCGCGTACTGAACCCGCCCTTTGTCGATCATTCTGGGTTGGGATGCAGGCTGGGAAGCTACCTTGCCGCTCCAACCGAACCAGAGACCTCGATAGGCTCGAAATGCCTCTCGCAATGCAACGGCCAAGCCCCCCGCGGCTCCTTTGCCCGCGGCATCGGGAACCGGTACCCGGTTGGAAACGACGACGAGTCGAGGCAAAGAAGCGCTCCAAGACGGCCCTTCTCGTACAACTTACAGCGGCCGTGGCCGCCCAGCAAATAGACCGCGAGCACGTCAGCTCGGATTCCCACGGCGGGGCACGAATACGCCGATCCACTGGTCGGGCACCACCGCACTCGCGACCAATCGATCCGATGGTTCGTCTACCCGTTGGATCGCTGGACAAGGCCGCTCCGCCTGAGTCACTCTCGGTCGATGGACAAGAAAGCGTTCAGCGTGCGCGACATTCTCGCCGGCAGGGCGCCGCAGGACGCGCCGGTCACGGTCAAAGGCTGGGTGCGCACGCGGCGCGACTCCAAGGCGGGCATTTCGTTCGTGCACATGTCGGACGGATCGTCGTTCCATCCGGTGCAGGTGGTCGCGCCGAACACGCTGCCCAACTACGCCGATGAGGTCCTCAAGCTCACGGCCGGCTGCGCCGTGGAGGCGACCGGGACGATCGTGCCGTCGCCGGCGAAGGGGCAGCCGTTCGAGATGCAGGCGAGCGCGATCAAGGTCATCGGCTGGGTGGAGGACCCGGATACGTATCCGATCCAGCCCAAGCCGCACACGATGGAGTTCCTGCGCGACGTGGCGCATCTGCGGCCGCGCACAAACGTGATCGCGGCGGCGACGCGGGTGCGGCACACGCTGGCGCAGGCGATCCACCGGTTCTTCCATGAGAACGGCTTCTTCTGGGTCAATACGCCGATCATCACCGCGTCCGACGCGGAGGGAGCGGGCGCGCTGTTCCGGGTGTCGACGCTGGACCTCGCCAACCTGCCGCGCACGCCGCAGGGGGCCGTGGATTTCGCTCAGGATTTCTTCGGCCGTGAGGCGTTCCTGACGGTGTCGGGGCAGCTCAACGTGGAGGCGTACTGCCTCGCGCTCACCAAGGTCTACACTTTCGGGCCGACGTTCCGCGCGGAGAACTCCAACACCAGCCGCCACCTCGCCGAGTTCTGGATGATCGAGCCGGAGATCGCTTTCGCCGACCTCTCCGACGACGCGACGCTGGCGGAAGCCTTGCTGAAGTACACTTTCGAGACGCTGCTGAAGGAAAGCCACGCAGACCTCGCATTCTTCGACGAGCGCATCGAGAAGGGCTTGGTGGCGAAGCTCGCGGGAATCGTCGGCTCCGAGTTCGTGCGCATGGATTACGGCGAGGCGATCGCGCTGCTCGAGCGGGCGAAGGAGAAGTTCGAGTTCCCGGTGAAGTGGGGCATCGACCTGCAGTCGGAGCACGAGCGCTGGCTCACCGAGAAGCACGTGAAGAAGCCGGTGATCGTGATGAACTATCCCAGGGACATCAAGGCGTTCTACATGCGCGTGAACGACGACGGCAGGACGGTCGCGGCGATGGACGTGCTCGCACCGGGGATCGGCGAGATCATCGGCGGCAGCCAGCGCGAGGAGCGGCTCGATATGCTGGACGCGCGCATGACGGAGCGCGGCATCGACAAGGAGCACTACGCCTGGTACCGGGACCTGCGCCGCTACGGCACGGTGCCGCACGCGGGCTTCGGGCTGGGCTTCGAGCGCACCCTCGCCTACGTCACCGGCCTTGCCAACGTGCGCGACGCCATCCCGTTCCCGCGAACGCCCGGAAACGCGCGGTATTGAGGCGTGTTCCGGGCGTGCTTTTCCGAATCGGAAAGGACGACGCTACGGCCGGGAGCTCGATGATCCCGACGGGCCTGGCTTCCAGCACGGCGCGCTATTGCACGAGAGCGTCGGGCTCCAGCAACCATCTGGTGCCGAGCATTCGGCCCTCAGTCTTCATTTCCACATCGACCCGGTTTTTCCCCGGCTCATAGCCGAGGATTCTCACGCTGAGCTGGTTGACAAACTGCCAGGCATCCCGCTGAGCAAGCGCTTCGTCCTGATAAGACGCCAATGCCGCGGAATCGCCGCTCTTCTTCAACTGTTGCCAATGCGCGAACTTGGCGGCGTCCTGGAACCATATTGAATTGGGCTTCACCTGCATCGTGGCTCCCTTGCGAATCTCGCCGGCAAAGGAAGCGACGCCCAAGGCCACCAGAACCAGGAGTGCAAGATACGTTCTCATGCTTTGTTGTTCTACCGACAGCGCGCGGACCGATCAAGTTGACGCCGCGAAGGGGAGCGGAGTGCGGCTTGAAGTACCGGCCGCGCGTTCGGCGCGGAGCGCGCCGTCTGCGGAAGCGTCTATCCGGGCGGATTGCGAGTTGCGGCTCGCGCCATCGGCAAGTCGATGCTAGCCTCGCGCCTGCAAACGGGAAACCAAGGTCGAGGGATATCGCATGACGCGCATCGCAATCATGGACCGCGCCGAGATGAACGCCGAACAGGCGCGCGTCTACGACGCGGCCAAGCAATCGAGCGGCATCGTGGGCGGGCCGTACTATGCCTACATCCGATTGCCGAAATTGTTCGAGGCTTGCCAGAACCTGAGGGCCTCTTTGGCGTCCGGGCCGTTGTCGCGGCGAGAGCAGCAGATCGTCAACCTCGTCGTCGCCCGGCACTGGAACGCGCGATATCCATGGTTCGCGCAGGTGCGCGGCGCGCTCGCCGTCGGCATCGAGCAGGCGGTCATCGACGCGATCAACGCGCGCAAGACTCCGAGCTTGCCTGATGCGCGCGAGCGAACCTGCTTTGCCGTGGCGAGCGAGCTCCTCGCCAACAAGGGCCTCAGCGACCAAAGCTATGCCGCCGCGGAAAAGACGATGGGGCTGGAGAGCCTGGTGGCGCTGGTCGCATCGACCGGCAGTTTTTCCATGACCTGTCTGACGGCCGCCACCTTCGGGATCGATCCGCCGCCCGCCAACCCGACCCCGCTCGCGCAATAGCGCGCCGGCTTGAGGCGACAGTCATCTGGGGTCAGATGTGCATTGCGCGCGACGCCGAGTGCTTGCGTCATGATGCAGCTTGGGCGTCCCGTTCTGTCCAGTTGACCGACAGCGCCTAACTGGAGCATCCTCGCATTGGCACACGGCATTCATGCGGTGAATGTCGGCTTATGTGAATCCCCGATCCAGTAGGTCGCGTAGTGCGATGAGCAGCGCGCGGTCTCAGGCAATGTGGGTCGCTGCGGCCGCCGCCGGCCTTGAAGTTGTGACGGGGGCCGGCTTGGTCGTTGCGCCGTCGTTGCTTGCCAGGCTGCTGTTCGGGTCGGAGTTGAACGCGTCCGGGGATTTGTCGGTAGGATTGCCGGCCTCGTGATGCTCTGTCTTGCGCTCGGGTGCTGGCCGCGCGCGTTCGAGGGCGAAGACCGGCAGGCGCTCGCGCCGCTTCTCGCGCTGAGCCTGCTCGCCACCATTTATCTTATCTACGTCGGCATGGGCGGGGTGAATGTTGGCGTGCTGCTTTGGCCGGCCGCCGCAGCCCACCTCATTCTTGCGATCCTGCTGGCGCGCGCCTGGATGAGCCAGCGGGCGGCAGGATGACCGATGGACGGGAGGCGGAAAAGCCTTGGGCAAGGTGCCGGGGAGGCTCGGCATTCGAGTGTCCCGGAAGGATTGGAAAGGAACAGCGAATGAAGAAGGCAATGTCAGACGGTTTGAAGAGGGCTACAAAAGCGCGGCTGATCGGTGCAGGGTTGTCCGTTGCGCTAATGTTGATGGCGGGCCTGGTTGCACCCTCGATGGCCGAAGACAGTTTGGAGCAGGATTTGGGGATCATCCGAGCGTGCGGCAGCGATGTATGGAGCCTCTGCTCGGGCGTGCTGCCCGACGTCGGACGCGTCAAAGCCTGTATTCAGGACAAGATGGGCCAGCTTTCGAAGGGTTGCATCGACAAGCTCCTCGACAAGATGGCCGGCCAGTCATTCAAGGTATGCAAAAATCAGACTTATGCGCTTTGCGCCGCGGCGCGCTGCAATGTGTTCGATGGCGTCGCCTACTGTCAGTGCGACGTGAAGCATGGCGACAGCATCAGCCTGCCATTTCCGATGGGCAAGGGCGAGGACGTCTGCTCGGTCAACGCTGCAGGTGCCGACAACAAATATATGATCAGCACCTATAGTCTGCCTGAGTCGATCGCTTCGCCGCAGGGAGGCGGCGCGGTCTACACCTGCTCGGGCGAGGGCTCTGGTGCCTATGCTCAGTGCGACGGCGGAATATGCTTCAGAAGCACCGAGGATACGACGTTCCCGGGCTTCGACAAGCCTGTGCGGAAGGGACAAATCATTTGTTCCTGCCCTATCACTCAGGCCAAGACCGGCGACGACGCGCAGGGCTATCAAATCCTCGGGCCCTATCCTTGCGACAAGTCCTTCTTCCGGTACTGCAAAGCCGCCACCGCCACCAGCAAGACGGGTTCGACGATCTATGTCGGTGCTCCAATTGGCACGGCTCAGGCTCTGGCGGTCCTGCTCAACGGCAAGGCTCCGCCCGTCAACGAGTGTCGGGAGTAAGCCCGATAAGAAGCTTCTGCATCTATACGCCACCTGGCGAATTGCCGGGTTATATGTTTTCGTCTGCAAGAATTTGACAAACAATATCGGCAGGAATAGGTGCCCGAAGACCGCTAATGGAATGGTCCGGCCGTGCTCGTGCCCCGCCAGCAAGTCAAGCTGGCCAGGGGCGCCAAAGACAAGGAGCACGCCATGTCTCAGAGACTCAACACTGCCACCGCCGTAATCGGCATTGATATCGGGAAGAACTCGTTCCACGTCGTAGGTCTTGATGTGCGCGGCGCGATTGTGCTGCGGCAGAAGTGGTCACGTGGTCAGGTTGAAACGCGGCTGGCGAACCTGCCGCCTTGCCTGATCGGCATGGAGGCCTGCGTCGGCGCGCATCACCTCAGTCGCAGGCTCAAGCTGCTCGGTCACGATGCCCGGCTGATGCCGGCGAAATACGTGCGCCCGTATAGCAAGGGACAGAAGAACGACTTCCGCGACGCCGAGGCGATCGCCGAGGCGGTCCAACGCCCGACGATGAAGTTCGTCGCAACGAAGACCGCCGAACAGCTCGACCTGCAGGCGCTGCACCGCGTGCGTGAGCGGTTGGTCAGTCAGCGCACCGGCGTCATCAATCAGATCCGCGCGTTCCTGCTGGAGCGTGGCGTTGCGGTGCGACAGGGGCTGCGCTTTTTGCGCGCCGAGTTGCCGGCCATCCTCGCCACGCGCACCGAGGTCCTCTCGCCGCGCATGGTGCGCGTCGTCGAAGAACTGGCTGGCGACTGGCGCCGGCTGGACGAACGCATCGAGGGCCTGTCGACCGAGATCGCAGCGCTGGCTTATCAAGATGCGGCCTGCAAACGGCTGATGACGGTCCCCGGCGTCGGGCCGATCATCTCGAGCGCGATGGTTGCCGCAATCGGCGCTGGAGATGTGTTCTCCAAAGGCCGCGACTTCGGCGCTTGGCTGGGGCTCGTCCCGAAGCAAATCTCGACGGGAGACCGCACGATCCTTGGCAAGATATCCAGGCGCGGCAATCGCTACCTGCGCGTCCTGTTCGTACAGGCGGCTTGGGTCGTGCTGATCAAACCGAAAAGCTGGGAACGCTACGGGCTCAAACCCTGGATCGAAGCCGCCAGGAAGCGATTGCACCACAACGTGCTGGCGATCGCGCTGGCCAACAAACTGGCCCGCATCGCCTGGGCTGTACTCAACAAGGAGCGGAACTTCGAATGCATCAGCAGGCATGCGATGTCGCCCCGACCAGTTTAAGTGTCGCTCCGTGCTCGGACCGGTCAACGCGTGGCCTGGCAACACCGAAGCAAGAGGCAAGGTCAGCGCGACGGCCAGCCTTGACCGCCCCTTGCGCGCGGCGCCTCGGGACCAGCGCAGGCCGGGACGAAGGAACGGCCTCACCGGCACGAACAAAGGAACTGCCTAAGATTAAGGAGCGATCGATGACGTAGTCATACAACCTGTTTCCCGCCGAGGTCTGCGAGAGGATGAGATGAGATGGAGGATCGGTCTTTCCGGCGCCTGCGAACACTGGTGACCCAAATGGCCCAGTCGAGGCCTGTCCGCTAATGAGATCGCAGGCGCGCTGATATCCATGATGGCCCGGAGCTCAACACGCTCCAATCAGAGGCCGGATACATTGATGCAAGACCGCACATCCGCCAGATCGACGAAACCCTCTTGCAACGCACGGCCGGACCATACATTGGGTCATTCGCGTTGATTTTGCCATGTCCTCGGAATGCAAGGCGAGCGCGCTCGCAATATAGAGAGCCGCAACTCGGGTAAACCCGAGTTGCGGTGAAGCCTTGCCGACAAGGACCGGATCGCCGACGAGGTCGCGCGTGAGTGGCAGCAAGTCCGCCTGCGGGAGCGGATGGACTGGCTCTATAACTACGCCGCCGCCGCGATTGCGATTTGATCGGCGCATATGAGCTCCGAAGTCGCCTTTTCGCTGCGGCGGGCGACCATGACGATCGCGACCCCGATGCTCTTCGCTGCTTGAGGTCGACGGCGTCAACGACCTGATTCCCACCGATGCCGACCTGCGTATCGCCTCCTGCAAGATGCGCGACGACGTCCTCGCCGGCGCCGCCGCCCGGCAGCCTCCGCGCGTCTACGGCGCGCTCGGCGGCGCCCACGATCGCGCGCCGGTGCCCGCCGAGACCTAGAGCGCATCCCGATTAGGTCGAATTGTGATGCGTTCTAAGATCTTCAATTCTGCGCATGTTCTCTTCGGAAAACCGGTTCCCACTTTTCCGGAACATGCGCTAGCTTGCTGCGGCGGCCTGGTCGCGCGCTTCGGGGGAAGGCAATGCGACGGCGCGAGTACGCCGCCAGGCCGCTTACACCAGCACTAGCGTTTGCTATCATTGCGTTTGTTATCATTGCAATCAATCAAAAGCCAAGGGAGGACTTTGCCATGACACGCTGGGCGACAATCGCCATCGGATTTTTGGCGTTCTGCTCGTTTCCCGTGACCGGTCCGGCGCAGGCCCAGTCCGGCGAGGGCTGGATCGCGCTCTTCGACGGCAAGAACCTCGATCACTGGCAAGGTGACGGCAACGCCAATTTCGCGATCGACGACGGCTCGATCGTGGCCAAGGACAAGAAGGACCCGAAGACCACGGCCTTCCTGGTCTCCAAGGACAAATACAAGGACTTCCAGATCTACGCCGAGTTCTGGGTCAGCAACGATGCCAACAGCGGCATCTTCCTCCGCTGCGAGGACCCCAAGAAGCCCGGAGCCAAGACCTGCTACGAGTGCAACATCTTCGACACGCGGCCCGACCCGAGCTACGGCACCGGCGCCATCGTCTATCACGCCGAGGTCGACCCGATGCCCAAGGCCGGTGGCAAGTGGAGCACCATGGAGATCACGGCCAAGGGCCGCGACCTTTCCATCATGTTCGACGGCAAGAAAACCGCGAGCGTCCGCAGCGGCGTGCACACCGAAGGACCGGTGGCGCTGCAATTCGGCCAGGGCGTAGTCAAGTTCCGCAAAGTCGCTATCAAGCCGTTGTAATTGCGCGCGCGCGAGCTGTTGCCCGCTTCCCTCTCCCGTTGCGGAGCGGGAGGCGCGTCCGCAGCTGTCGCCCGCGGAAGGCGGGAAGATACGACGCATGATCAGCGAGTACGACCGTCGGGTTCTGGCGCGGCTGCCGGGCTGGAATCCTGCCGGCGACATTGCTGCGCAGCGCCGCGCCTGGGAAGAGCTGGCGGTCGTTTACAACCACGATCTTCCGGCCATCGGTGCTCTCGAAGAGAATGTCGAGCTGCGCCCGGGCCTTCGCGCCGACGTCGCGGTGCCCAAGGGAGCCGGGCGGCACCCCGTGGTGATCTACCTGCACGGCGGTGGCTGGGCGTTCGGAAGCCCGGCCTCGTTTCGAAAGCTCGGGATGCAGTTTGCCGAAGCGGGTTATCTGACGATCATCCTCGACTATCGGCTGGCCCCCGAGCATCCGTTTCCGGCCGCGCTGGACGACACGGTGTTCGCCATTGGATGGGCGGCTGACAACGCGCGCCGATGGAACGGCGATGGCCGGCGGATCGCCATCGGCGGCGATTCCGCGGGCGCAAACTTGGCGGCCGGCGCGCTTGCCGCGAGCGCTCCCGGGCTGCGCGCGCCGGTACGAGCGGCCGTGCTGTTCTACGGTGTCTACGAGCTCGAGGCGACCGCGGAGCGCACCCGATCGCTCCCCGGACTTCAGGAGCAATTGCGCACCTACGTTTCGGGCGGCGAGGGTTCGTTCGACGATCCGCGCGTAAGCCCGCTCAAGGCGGTGGCGCCGGGGCTGCTTCCGCCCTGCTTCATCCTCGGCGCGGGTAACGACTCCTGGTGTCTCGCCGACTCGCTGGCGCTAGGCCAGGCCCTGTCGGCCGCCGCGAGCCCTTACGAGCTGCACGTGATGGAAGGAATGCCGCACGGGTTCATGCAGATGAGCGAGCTCGAGGGGTGCCGCGCGGCGATGCGCCTGATGTGGGACTTCCTGGCACGCAACGTCTGAGCGGGCACGGCGCTGCGACGCCGGCGCGCCGAGGGCGGCTGCGGCCGGCTACTCGCTCCAGAAGCATGGCGCCGCCTTGAAGTCCCGCCAGCGCCTGCGCAGGCTCTTCGCGACGGCGAGCTGATCGCGCGCCAGGAAGCCGATCGCCGCTCCGGCGGCCCGATGGAGATCCGGCGTGAGCTCGGCCTGGCCGGTGACGCCGAGAAGGGAGCGGGTAACCGTGCTGTCGTTGGCATGGCCCAACGCATCCTGCAGCTTCGCCAGCCGTGCGAGCCAGCGCTTGGCCGAGGGATGCTTGGCAAAGACCGGCAGGAAGAACTCGGCGGCGTAGCGCAGTTTCTTCAAGGTCTTTCTGAGGTCGTGTCGCGCCTCGGGCTCGAGGCGTGCGAAATGCGCGCCCTCCTTGAGCGCCTTGCGGTGGAGCCGTGCGAGCACGCGGGCGGCGAGCTCCGGCGCGGGCTCCGTCAGGGTTCCCAATGCCTCGCTCGGGACCTCCATCCGCCAGCCACGCCGCTCGGTCCAGCGCCGCAACGACAGCTGGAAGCGGGTGTAGCGTGGATCGGTGAGCGCCGCGCGCAGCAGGGCGTAGCTCGCGCTGCGATGCGGCTCCGCCGCTCGGCGCAGGCCGTCGAAATCCACCTCGCAGGCGCAGGCCCGCTGCAGGCGCGCAAGCGTGGTGGTGGTGAACACGTCCCAGTCGCGCGCGGGCGACAGCGCCTGCATCAGCCATTTCGCCTCGGCTGCGAAGGCGCCGAATGCCGGCGAGGGGATCTCCTTGCGCAGCAGCGAGCAGGCGGTGCGCAGGCGGCGCAGCGCGACCCGCGTCTGGTGCACCCCCTCGGGGTCCCGGCCGTCCTCCACGATGGCCTGGTTGGCAAGCAGATGCTGCTGGCCGGCGCTCATGAGCATCGCAACCACGTCGTCGACGCGATGCTCCGCGCTGATGGCCGATCGTTCGGCTTTCGCCACCCGTGGCACGGCGTCGTATGCCAGCGCGTAGCCCTGATCGGCCTTGCTCAGCGTCCCGATCCGCAGCGGCGCGACCTCGAGCAGCGCCATGCCGACGTCGTAGAGCGCGCTCGCGTCGCCGGCCTTCAGCTCCAGCTCGATCTCGGTGAGCGGCTCGCGCTGCTCGCCCGCCTCGACCATCCCTTCGTCGAAGGCGATCTCGACCTCCGCGCCGTGGACTATCAGCCGCTGCGCATGACGGCGGATCCTGGTGGCAAATACCGGGGCAAGCTCATCCTGGGCGAGCGCGAGCGCGGCGTTGACCTCCGCGGGCAGGCGCGTCAGGTCCGGCGCCGGGGAATCGACCGGCGTCTCCCATTGCTGCCGCGCGAAGGGTGACCCCTCGGCGCGCGCGAGCTTCAAGGTTTGCACATAGCGCCTGCCGTTGCGCCGTACGCGCAACGAGACGTGCTGGCGGGCCAGTGCCCGGTCCGGCGTGTCGTAGTACACGCTCTCCAACCGGCGCACCACGCCGCGGTTGCGCGCGTGTTTCGCGATCACCGGGGCCTTGCGGATCTGCTCGATCGCGGCGGGAGACGCGCGCAGCTTCAACTCGATCTCGGCGTGGGCGGTCGGGTGGGAACGGTCGAGGCATGGCGGGAGGTTTGCCGGGGACGGCGCGGCGGGCTGATCTTCCATGGGGCTCTGCGTTTGTGACTGATTCAGTGTGACGTTTTGATGAAAGTCATATGGACCGGGGGGCATTAATTGTTTGTAAACCGTGCTTCGCCACTTTTGCGCATGCGCTTGCTTCGTGTGCGTTCGTTCAGCATGGCATCGACATGAGCGATTCGGGGGAGGCTCGCGCGCCGGTTCTGGCGGCGGGCGGCATCGTGCTGCGGGAAGGCGGGCGGCCGCGCATCGCGATCGTGCGGCTGCGCCGGGACAAGTCCTGGGTCTTGCCGAAAGGCAAGCTCAATCCGGGCGAGCGCGCGCTGGCCGCGGCCCGGCGCGAGGTGCTGGAAGAAACCGGACACGCGGTCTCGGTCCATGGCTTTCTCGGCTCGATGCTGTATTCGATCGACGGCCGCATCAAGATCGTGCAGTTCTGGCACATGCATGCGGTCGGCGGACCGATGCGCGAGCCGATGCGCGACGTCAGGGCGGTGAAGTGGGTGTCGTTGAAGCAGGCCATCGAGATCCTCACGCGCGCGCACGAAAAGGTGTTCCTCGCCAATGTGGGTCCGGTCGCGCTCAGGGCGGCGGCGAAGGTTCGGCGCGAGAAGCCCGGCAGGTCGTGGGTCCAGAGCAAGGGCAGGCGGCGCAGCCAGGGCGCACGGGTCGCGCCGACCGCGCATTGACTCCTGGCTGATGCCGCTGGCGCGTGTGCGCCGCGCTGACTTGCTCCACTGAGCTCTGCGTTCCGAGACCGATGTCATCTAACAGGTGTCGCAGCCGGTATCCTGTTGCGCCCGCGGTCAGGCATCGGCGCGCACAAAAGCAGTATCTCGCGCAACTTTCACTGCACCGACAGTCCTCGATCGCCATCACGCCGCCCTGGCCCAGGAACGGCAAGGTCGGATGGCAGGCATCGCCGAGCAGGGTGACGCGGCCCTGCGACCAAGCCGGCATCGCATGGACTGGCTCTACAGCTACGACGCCACCGCGATCGCGATCTGATCGCGGCGACCTGCGCGCCTGCGAAGATGCGAGCCGCAAACTCGGTCTGCTCCCTCCCCCTTGTGGGCCCCCTACGCTGCGTTTTCCTTCGCAGCGGGGTACTGCAGCCGGTCGAGCTCGTCACGGCGCAGCCCAGCCGACTGCAGATCGCTCCACAGGTCGTGCCAAACGCGTTTTGCCTGCGCCGGAGCCACGCGTCCTTCCTTCTGCGCATCGATCAGGTCGCCGAGCGCCACGTGAAACAGGCCGCGCCTGCGCTCCGCGGATTTCTCCCGCGCGAGTTTCGACGCGATGGCGTACTCTTTCGCGTCGCTGTCCTGACCCATCGCCAGCAGCACCAGCGCCAGATCGAACCGCGTTCCGATGTCGGTCGGATCCGCGCTCACGACGCTGCGCAGCCAATGCTCGGCTCCCTCGTACTGTTTCAACATGAAGTGGCACCAGCCGAGCAGCTCTTTGTCGATATCGGCGCGTTGTTCGATCAGTTCCCGGATCAGCCGCTCGCCTTTCTCCTTGCTGTCAGGTTGCTGCATCAGCGCCCCGGCCAATTCCCTCTTCGCATAGAGGTTGTCGGGATCGAGCGTGCTCGCTTTTTCGAACATCGGCGTCAGCCGGTCCAGGGGCGTCCTGCCGGCCCGACGCAGGACAAAGCCGAGCGTCGACCAAAGCCATCCGAGCCGCCTTTTCGCCTCGTCGTCGGTTGCGTCAGCTGGGACTCTGCCGATGGCCCGTTCCAGCACTGCGGCGGCCTGTTCGTACTCCGCGATCTCGGCAAGGAACAGTGCCTTGAACGCGTGCGCATCGCCGAGCGCATTGTCGACCTGTGCAGCGCGCTCGAGCGCCTGGAGCGCCTCGCCGTACCGGTCGAGTTGCTGCAAGCTCCCCGCCAGCTGGATGCCGACCGGGAGCCGGAGATCATCCGGAACGAGCGGCTCCGCGGCTTGCAGAGCCTCGGCGGCGTCCTCGAATCGGCGGGCGGTGCAGAGCAGGTGGCCCTTTGCAGCGAGCGCGCGGCCGTTGTTCTTGAACCGGGCCAGCCTGCGCTCCACCTCGTTGAGAGCCTCGTCCGGCCTGTCGGCTCGGACCAGCGCATCGATCAACGCGTCGAATTTCTCGTCGTCCGCGCGCACGGCGCGGGATGCGCGCCGATAGAAGCGCACGGCCTCGGCAAGATCGCCGTTGCCGTCGAGCGCCTGGGCTTTGAGGCCGAGCAGGCTTGCGGAGTTTGGCGCGAGGGCCAGCGCCCCGTCGGCTTGCGCAATAGCCTCGGCGTAGTTCCCTTGGCGCAAGAGCCGGGCTGCGAGCTCCTCCCGAGGCTCGACGCGGTCAGGCCAACGATTGATGATTTCCTTGAGCAGATCGACTTGTTCCGGCTCGGACTTTGCGAACTCGTCGAGCCGCTCGAGCAGCACCGTCGGCCCGAGCTCGCGCAGGAGCTGAGACTTCGTCGCCTTCTGGGCGGCTGCACGCAGCCAATCTACGGCCTTGCGGCCGAGGTTGGGCACGCTGGAAACGGCGATTTGCACACGCGCCTGAAACACACCCACATCATTGTCACCGAGAAATTCGGAAGCCTGCTTCAGTAGCTTGCGCGCCTTCGCCACATCTTTGGCTGCCACAGCTTTGGCATGCTCGAGGGCGACCCAGGCGAGATCGGGCGAGTCGACCTGCGCTCGGCCGAAATCCGCGAGCGCCGCCTCGGTGTCTCCCTGGTCGCGCAAGATCATCCCGCGCAGCCCGAGTGCCCATGGGCTGGCGGGAGACTTCTCCAGCGTCGCGTCGAGCAGCTCCTTGGCGGCGGTATCGTTGTTTTGCGAGTGCAATAGCAGCGTCAGCATGCTGAGCGCCTGCGCGTCGTCCTGCTTGATCTTCAACGCGGCCCGCAGCAGCCTCTGCGCGCTCGCAAGATCCTCGTCCTTCCCCGCGGCGACCGCGGCCTTGCAGTAGGTGCGCAGCGCCGCCTCGCTGCTGCCGGCATCCTCCAAGGTCAAGGCAAGGGTCTCGAGCAGAACTTTGTCGCCGGGCGCGAGCTGCAGCCCTTTCCGCAGCGCGACCACTGCTCGCTCGCGGTCACCCCGCTCGCGATACCCCAAGCCGAGATAGGCGAAAGAATCGGCCGCCATCACGCCGGTGGCCTGGGTGCGCTCCAGCATCCGAATCGCTGCCTCGGTCTCCTTCGTACGGAAAAGCGCGATGGCGTAGTCGGTATAGAGGCGACTCTCCGGCAGATCCGGCGTGATGAAGCGTTCGTTGGCCCGGAACAGCTCGATCGCCTTTCGGAACGCCGCATCCTGCTTGCTGCGTTCTTCCTGCACCAGCGCCTCGTCCTGGCATTCCAATCCGCGCTCGGCACGACGCCAATGGATCCGGCCCTGCAGGGAGTACGCCGAGGCCGCCAGAAGATGGTAGCGGCCGTCCCGCAGCGATTCCAAGGTCGCGATGATCGTGCCCAGGCTCGCCTCGGCGGCGTCGAACCGGCGCAGACGATACTCTCCGCGCGCGTCTTCCAGCGCACCCTGCAGCTTGGCGAAACGTTCCTCTTCCTGCGCTGGCCCGGACGGGTCGCCGCGCGGGACAATGCCACCCTCGACCGGCAGCCATTTGGCAGTCATCCGAGACCCCTCGTTTGCCCGCGCTGTCCCTCGGCAGGACGCTTGGCCATTTCGGCCTTCACCCGGTGCGCCAAGCGATGCGCGCGCTCGGAAATGTCTTCGGTTCGAGCGGCATCGAGCCGTGCGAGCCAGACGGCGTTGAGCGCGTGCCGCAAATCGTGCTTGTCCGAGATTTCGATCCCGTCGACGGCGGCGTCGCTATGCAACTTCTCCGACCAATTTCTCGCCGACTTCCACTCCGCCACGGTGAAATAGGCATATCCGAACATGGTGAGTTGCTTGAACAGCGCCGCGACGGCTGCCTCGACGACTCTGGCTTTCGAGGGGTCGATGGCCGCGCCACCGGTCTGCTGTTTCGCGGCCTGCCACGCCGAATCCAGATTGGTCGCGACCGTTTGATATGATTCCGAAAATGCATCCGGCTTTGCTGCATCCATGTGGCGCAGCATGCTCACAGTCGCAAGCACCCGGAGGTCGTCCTGGGCGCGCTTGGGATCGAACAGCAGCGTGATTGCTGCCAAGGCGTAGGCCGGACCCATGAAGTAGGTGGCGAAGGCATCGCCGAGACACTGCTGGATGGTTGGGTCCTCGATCACCTTAGAGCCCTCAGGTCCGAACGGCTTGGCGAGGAGATTGTCGTACTGTGCTCGTGCCGAGACCCGCCAGAGCTCGTGCGCCGCCAACGGAAGGCCCCAGATGGTCCATTCCGGGAATCGCAGCCGGATGAAGCGCTCGATCCTCATCATCATGCTGCTGATGCCGCCCGGGATCACGTTCGGATGAGTTCTGGACGCACGAATCGATCGAATAAGCGCGTCGGCAAGTTCGCAGATGTCCGCATCCAGGCGCGCGTCGCGCAACGCGATTCCACCCAGCAGCTCGATGCTTTCGTTGAACACGTGATCGTTTGCCTTTGCTTCGACCTCGGAAAGCGCCTGCCAGGCATTCGGCCCGGAGAGGTCTTTTTCGATTTCCTCGACCTTCTCCTGCAGTTCGGCAGCATCTGTCTTGAGGCTCTGCCAAGTGGTCTCGCCTTCCGCCCTCATCTGCACCAGGAATGACTTCTCACCCAGCTCCGTCAGCTTGGCCCTTGCGTTCGCCAGACCCTCGGCCATGTTCTCGAGACGCTCGTGAACCTCCCTGACGGCTTCCTTGTCCGGTACGACCCCTCGAACAACCCCTCGACGCAAGTCGCCCACCCTATCGCTGAGCTCTGACGCGCATTCGTGCATGTTGGACAAGCAATCCGTGAAATCTTTGAATTGTCCTAAAAGGCTGGGGAGATCTTTGAATGCCGCATGCGCTCGCATCAGATTCAGCCGCAGCGTTTCGGCGCGGATGCGCAGCAAGAGAGTTTCCGGCTTGTGTTGCCTCATGCGCTTGCCCTCATACGCCGTCCGCGGGTCGCTCCTGCCAGAGCCGCAGAGCGCGAGCGCTGATGGTTGCCGGGTCGCCGCCGCCGGCGCGCGCCAGCCATGCGGCGTTGAGAAGATCGCACGCGGAAAACGATCCCTCGGGGGCTCTCTCGGGATCCGTCAGCACATATTGCAGCGTTTCGTCGGCGTAGCTCCAGTTGTCGTACTGGGCGCCCCGTGCAACCTTACGCACGACATCGTAAAGCTGGTACGCCATCTCCGGCACCCACTCGCCCTTGCAATTTCCCTGTTCCGCGAAGCCCAGCAGATCCGACCATTGCGTCTCGAGTACTGTGATTGCCGTCGTGTACGGGGCCTGCTCTCCCCGGTTCATCTCGCGCAGGGTTTCGAGAATGGCGGTCGCCCGCGCCGCACAGCTCGGATGCGTCTGCTGTCCGCCGTTGCAGGCCTGCGCCACGTCGAAGCGCAGCAGCAGCGCGCTCGCGGCGTAGCACGGTCCGACGCAATAGGTGGCAAAAGCATCGGCGAACAGCTCATTCAGCCAAAATCTCCACTTGTCCCGCTCGGATTCGGACTTGATGCCTTTGTATTCCAGTTGCTCGGAGATGAACCCGCGCACGGCTTGCGAGCGCTGGAGGCCGTCGTCCCAGGTGGTCAGCCGGTAGGCCGCGAAATGACCGAACTCGTGCGCGACGACGGGCACGTCCCAGATGCCGGCCGGCGGATAGCGCAAGCGGATGATCTCCACGAAGTCGGAATACGAATCGCCCACGTCCGGCGCGATCACGGGCGGAACTCCGAGCGGCAGCTTGGCGCTGAGCTCCGCGACCAGGCCGCGGGCCAGGCGACCCGCGCCTGATTCCGGCAACGGCGGACGGCCGATCGCCTGCAGATAGGCCAGAACCTCCCGGAACAGCGCTGCATCCTTGTCTTCCCAGACCGCCAGATCGTGCCAGGCTCCCTCGGAGGCGCGGGCGCCCTCAATCGCGTCGTCCAGCCGGTCGCGACTATCGGCGATGGCTGCCGCGAAGGCCGGTGCCGCCCCGGCCGCCGCATCCGCCGTGTTCAACCGCTCGCGCAAGGCCTGCAGCCGGTCCACCAGCAGCGAGGTGGCGTCCATGGCATGACCTCATGCTATTCGGGCGGCGACCTGCTCGACGCCGTCGCTCCAGGCCAGCACGCGCCAGGCGCCGGTATATTGCCGGCCGATGAGCACCGTCGCGCCGATCGCCAGGACGTATGCGATGGCGAGCGTCGGCACGAGCCAGGGCGCGGCGAAATGCACGAGCGCCAGGAGCACGCCGGCCAGCTGGATGGCGCGCAGCACCGCGCGCAACAGCTTGTTGTCGCGATGGAAGTCGCGGGCGAGCTCGGGCAGCGAATTGCTTGCACCATCGACCTTGGAGGTGATCAGCGCCGGGTTCGCCAGAACGGTCTTGATGCGATCCTTCACCGCGTCGGCGCCCAGCAGGGATTCGAGCAGCGTGCGGCCCGACACGCCGGCCTCCTTGAGGATCCGTTGGATCTGCTCCTTGACCTCCTTGAATGCGTCCTTGCCGAACATCTCCATCAGCGCTTCGATCGCGCGCTTGAGCTTTTCCAAGCCCTTGCGCAGCACTTGCCCGGCGCCGGCGACGATGGGCACGGCTTCGCCGATCTGCCCCACCGCCTTGACGATTTCGGCCGGGTCGAGCTTCTTCAGCTCGGTGATGGCAGCCGTAATGGTTTGTTCCGACTCGCTGACGATCTCTCCGAGAAGCTCGCTCGAATAGTTGCGGAATTGTTCGGCCGCCGACTCCAGGGTCTTCGATTGCAGGTTCAGGGCGGCAACGAAACGCTTGGGGACGAGCGCCGGCGCCAGCAATTCCTCGCGCGTCGTCGCCATCTGCCGCCGCGCGTCCTTCAACCGTTCGCCCTCGCCTGGCTCCTTCGGCTTCTCCGTACGCAGACCGGCGGCGACCAGGACATTGGCTGATTGCAGATCGAACAGGACCGCCGAAAGCCGGCCGGAAACGGACGCGGGCGGCGGTGCGCCAGGCTCCGCTTGGAAGCCCAGACGAACATCCGCGATGCTGTCCTTCTCGGCCGCGTTCAGCAGCTGCTTGGTTGCAGCCTCCCGCCGGCGCGGATCGTCGAGGCTCTGCTCGAAACGCTCCGTGGCCTGCAGCAGCACCGCCGACCGTCTTGTGTAGTCGGAAATACCTGAGGTCATGGCGGAGGCCCATTCAACCATCGGTGGCTTACATTACATATACAACCGCTCTCTGGCAACTCCGCTTTCGAGGCATTCGTCAGAGCCCGGCTGGCGCGTGATCCCGAAAGGTGGCAACCGGGTGTCGGAAAAGATCACAAAGAAACAATAACTTAGAGAGGGATGACGACTAAAATCATCCCGCCCTAGCGCATGTTCCGGAAAAGTGGGAACCGGTTTTCCGAACAGAACATGCGCAAAATCGAAAAATCTAGAGCGCATCACGATTCGACCCAATCGGGATGCGCTCTAAGACCTCTCATCGGGCCCGCGCCGGGCCCGGACCTGCGGATCGCTTTCGGGAAGGTGCGCGAACGAAACTTGTACAGGCAGCGCGCCTCCCACGCCGGCAGGCCGAGGCGACGTTCGAGGATGGCAGCTTCGTCGCCGGTCGGGAGCAACCGGCCCTTAGAGCGAATTCCGGTCAGATGGGATCAATCGGGCGGCAAATTCGGTCTGCTCCCTCCCCCGACGCGCCCCGGGCTTGCCCGGGTCGCGGCTTATCTTGCGCAAGTCGGGCAGGCCCGACTTGCGTTGGGGGAGGGCTGGGGAGGGGGGTAGCGCGTATGGCAACGCGAGTGCGTCAATCTCGCGACCCCCAACCCCTCCCCACCACAAGTCGGGCTTGCCCGACTTGTGCACTCAAACGCGAAACCCGGGCAGGCCCGGGTTTCGTGGGGAGGGGAGCGCACCGAGTACGCTGCATGTTCTGCATCAAGTCGAACGGGATGCGCTCTAGGCCAGGGCCGCCGCGAGCGATGCATTCCTGTCGAGCATGCGCAGGACCTCGTCGCGGCTCACATCGGGCACTTCGAGCAGCACGCGCTCGATGCCGGCATCGCGATAAGGCGCCAGCGCCGCCGCATCCGCCGGCGCGTTGAACACCGTGATCGAGAGGGTCGTGGGATCGCGTCCGGCCGCGAGCGCGGCTTCGCGCAGCCGAGCCACCGCGCTCTTGGGCTCCCAGCCCGCGCGCGGGCGCGGGAACCAGCCGTCGCAGAACTCGACCACGCGGCGCACGGTGTGATCGGTCTCCCCGCCAAGCAGGACCGGGGGATGCGGCTTCTGCCTGGGCTTGGGATAGAGCCATACCGGGCCGAAATTGACGAACTCGCCGTGAAACTCAGCCTGCTCCTCCGTCCACAGCGCCTTCATCGCCAGCACGCGTTCGCGCAGGAGCTTGAAGCGGGTCTCGTAATGCGCGCCGTGGTTCTCCATCTCCTCGACGTTCCACCCGCCGCCGATCGCGAAAATGAACCGGCCGCCCGAGAGCTGATCGAGGCTCGCCACCGATTTCGCCGTGATGATCGGGTCGCGCTGCGGCACCAGCGCAATGCCCGTCCCGAGCTTGAGCTTGCGCGTCGCCGCCGCGGCAAACGACAGCGCGACGAACGGATCGTGGGTGTGGGAATAGCGCTTGGGCAGCTCGCCGCCGCCCGGATACGGCGAGCGCCGGCTGACCGGGATATGGGTGTGCTCGCAGACGAAGAGCGACTCGAAACCGCGCTCCTCGAGCGCGCGCGCGAGCTCGCCGATGTCGATGCCGTAGTCGGTCGGAAAATAGAAGGCGCCAACCAGCATGACGATGCCTCCGCAAACTCGAGATCATTGCGCGCGAACGCGATGATCGGGATTCAGCTGCCGCCTATGTAATGCCGGCCGTTCACTCCGGCAGGCCGGCCTTGCGCAGGGCGTCTGCATACTTGGTGAAATCTTCCGGCCGGCGGAACCACCCGATGCGCTCCTTGAGATTGGAAACGCGCATGCCGGGGTCGAGCTCCAACGCGCGGGCGACGGCCTTCTGCGCCTCCTCCGGGCGGCCGGCGAGGGCGTTGCTGGCCGCGGCGATCCGCAACGTGGCCAGGATATTCGGCCGTTCCCAGAACGCCCTTTCCGCCCAGGATACCGCCTCGTCGTAGCGGCCGGCGAAGAAATGGGCGAATGCGGTCACGCCCTGCATCGTGAACATGAAGGGATCGAACGGGCTCAGGCGCATGGCGCGCTTGAGATGCTCGATGGCGACGTCCGGCTCGCCGCCGCGAAAGGCCCTCACCGTTCCGCTGGCGTACCACCCCACTGCCAGAATTCGGATTGAGAACGAGGGCCCGGTCGATGAGCGCGACGGCCCCCTCGAGATCGCCCGCGACATAACCCAGCGCAAGGCCGCCGAAGGAAAGCGCGACCGCGTCATCCTTGCCCAAGGTCGCCGCCCGCCAGGCCAGCCGCGCGGCATCGGCAATCTCGTGCGCGCGATCAATGGTCCAGCCGTTGATCTTGCGAACGACGTAGCAGAATGCCGCCGCGCCGTAGGCCGAAGCAAAATCCGGGTCGAGCTCGATGGCCTTGGCGAACAGCCCGAGCGCCTCGCTGGTGTCCTCGCGCGTCATCCGATGCGTGCAGGCCATCCCGCGCAGAAAGTAGTCATAGGCGTCGAGACTTTCGGTGGGCTTGCGCTTCGCTCGCTCGATCTCGGCCTGCTCCAGCTTGGGCGCGATCGCCCCGACGACGCTTGCGGTGACCTGATCCTGCAAATCGAAAATGTCCGCGAGATCGCCGTCGAAGTGATCCGCCCACAGATGCGCGCCGGTCGCAGCATCGATCAGTTGCGCCGTGATCCGCACGCGGTCCGCGGCCTTGCGCACGCCGCCTTCGACGACGTAGCGCACGCCCAGCTCGCGACCCACCTGCTTCACATCTACCGTCCGCCCCTTGTAGACGAAGCTCGAAATCGCGCGCGATCACGAACAGCCAGCGCATGTGGCAGAGCGCCGTGATGATGTCCTCGACCATGCCGTCCGCGAAGTATTCCTGCTGGGGGTCGTCGCTCATGTTCTGGAAGGGCAGAACGGCGATCGACGGCTTATCCGGCAGCGCCGGCAAGTTCGAGCTTCCGATAAGACCGATGAGGCGATAGCCGCGACCGGGCACGGTAACCAGGTAGCTCTGCCCGTTCTTGTCCTCGTCCAGCGTCTTTCTCAGCGCCGAAACCTGGACCTGGAGGTTGTTTTCCTCGACGATCAGTCCCGGCCAGACCCGCGCCAGCAGCTCGTCCTTGGTGATCACATCGCCTTTGGCGGCGGCCAGCACCGACAACACGTCGAGCGCGCGGCCGCCCACCCGCACCGGAACCCCATCACGCCAGAGTTCCCGTCGGCCGAGGTCGAACCGAAATCGGCCAAATCTTACCTCTTCGCCGCTCATCCAGCGCAACCCGTCGCGACTGCGGTTTCAGGATCTTTAAGTTCCTGAAACAAAGACCTTAAGGGGGTGCTCCACTATGGTCCAGCACCGTTCGTCGGCCAGGAGGCTGGCCCGCGACGTTCGTGACGACGCACGAGTAGTCCTCATCGAGAGATGGAGGAGAACGAACGTGAGTGTCATCGCGGAATGCGGCCCCGCCGCTCGGGGCCCACCATCGGGCTTCATTGCCCCGACGTCGCCGATCGACGTCCGTGCGACGCTGCCCCGCTGGTGCTGTGCGGCAGCGCTCGTCGTTGGGCTTCCCGCCCTTTTCGTCAGTGCTGCGGGAAGAGACAGCGGGGCCGTTGCGCAGCTGGAGCGTCTCGTCCCCAGGATCGAGCGTGCCCAAACTCTTTCGCCCGAGGCGACGCAGACCATCAGCCGGTTGATCGAGCGACAAAGCGTTGCGGGCGGCGCCGGCGATCCATCGCATCAGATGCGGCGCAAGGCGGCGATCGAACGACTAATCCACGCGATGAAAGCGAAGCAGGACAACGCGACAAGCGGCACCGTCGGCCGCGCCATGAGCGACTGAGCAACGGCGCGGTCAGCGTGCCCTGATAGGGTCGAGCAGCTCCTTTTCTCTGGACTGTTCTCGCTCGCTCATCCGGGCCTGGCGGAATCGCAGCAGCCCCCGAGTCAAGGCAGGAGAGAGCATCATGGGCTCCACGTTCACCGCGACTGCGTCAACCGAGCTGTTCGCCAACCCGAGCCACACCGTGGCGCTCAGCTACTTTGTGACTTTCGGGATTTTCGGGTTTGAGACGCATTTTGATTTCGGATTCGACGGGGGCGACCTGCCGCGTGACGGTGACCCGGTCGACGCCATGAAGGACATCGCCAGCGCGAATGGCGAGGCGCTCTACTTCTTCCAGGTCTTCAACGGCAACGCGGTCAACTACGGCACATCCACCGCGGCGGTCTTCATCGATCTGGAGCGTCCGACGCAGCATGGCGGTTTCGCCGAGGGCGATACGCTGACCTTTTTCGATGGGCAAGGGAACATCAGCGAGGCGATCGCCGGCATCGACGGCTCGAGCTTCGACGACGTCATCCGCGGCATCGATCTGCTAAATAATCCCGAAGGGATTTTTTCCGTCTTCAACAATCCCGGCGTCAACATCTTCAACGGCGGCGGCGGCAATGATCTGCTGGAGGGCCGGGGCGGGGCCGACACCCTCAACGGGCAGAGCGGCTTCGACCTCGCCAGCTACGAGTCCTCGCCGGCGGCGGTGACGGTGCGGCTCGCCGGCGTCAACGGCGACACCCAGACCGCGCTCGCCAGCGGCGGCGATGCCGGCGGCGACAAGCTCTCTTCCATTGAAGGCCTGGTCGGCTCCGCCTCCGGCGACCAGCTGACCGGCAACTCGCTCGACAACCTGCTGGCCGGAGGGCTGGGCTCCGACATCCTCAACGGCATGGGCGGCACCGACACGGCGGACTATTCGCGCGATCACTTCTTCGATCTCGGCGACACGCCCGACCGGGTGGAGGTGCATCTCGCCCCCGGCGTCGGCGCGGGGAGGGTCGACGAATTCAAGCTGCAGGGGGACGGCACCTTTAAGGGCATTTCGACCGACGCACTGATCAGCATCGAGAACGTGATCGGCACGGCGGGTAACGACGTCATCGTCGGCAACGAGTTCGACAACCGGCTCGAGGGACGCGAGGGGAGTAACGATCTCGACGGCGGGCTCGGCAACGACACGCTGATCGGCGGAAGCGGAATCGATACCGCCAACTACACCAGCCACGACGCGGTGGCGTTGCAGCATGGCGAGCAATACGTCATCGCGCTCGGGCTCATCGGCCGTCCCGGCAGCTTCACGCTGTCGCAGCCCTCCTCGCTTTCCCCGGGGGTGCTCCAGGTGGTCGAAACCGACGTGCTGATCGGCATCGAGAACGTGACCGGGTCCAGTCACGGCGAGACCATCACCGGCAACGAGCTCGCCAACGTGCTCGACGGGCGCGGCGGCAGCGACATCCTCGACGGCGGGCTCGGCAACGACATCCTGATCGGGAATACTGGCACCGACACGGCGAGCTTCGTCAGCCACGACAGCGTCGCGGTGTTCAGCGGCGAGCAGGACGTCTTCTCCCTCGCCAACGGCACCTCCGACGGAAGCTATTCCCGCTTTCAGGTCGTTGGCCCGATCCGGCTGGCCGTCGAGACCGACATCCTGCGCGGCATCGAGAACGTGACCGGGTCGAATCACGACGAGACCATCAACGGCAACGATGCCGCCAACGTCCTCGACGGCCGCGGCGGCAACGACATCATCGACGGCGGGCTCGGCAACGACGTCATCATCGGGAATGGCGGGACCGACACCGCGAGCTGGCTCAGCCATGACAACGTGGGAGGTGCCAGCGACACCATCAGGCTCGGCCTCGGCGGCGCCGACGGCAGCTATGTCAGAACGCTGAACACCGGGCCGTTCGGGACGGAGCAGGTCGTCGAGACGGACGTGCTGCGCAGTATCGAGAACGTGACCGGCTCCAACGAGAACGAGAACATCACTGGCAACGAGCGCGACAACGTCCTCGACGGGCGCGGCGGCCCCGATAACATCGACGGCGGGCTCGGCAACGACGTCATCATCGGCGGCGCCGGGATCGACCTCGTGAGCTGGGCCAGCCATGACAGCCTGCCCATCCTTCCCGGCGAGATCATCCTGATGTCGCTCGGCGCCGGCGGCGCCGACGGCGGCTACACGCGCTTCGAACTCGTCAACGGGGTTCTGCAGGTCGTCGAGACCGACGTCCTGCGCGGCGTCGAGAACCTGGCCGGCAACAGCCATTCCGAGATCATCATCGGCAACGAGCAGGAGAACGGCCTGTTCGGGAACGGCGGCGACGATACGCTCGCGGGCCGTGGCGGCAACGACACCGTCAACGGCGGCGGCGGCGACGACACCTATGACTTCACCGGGGGCGGCCTGGGCACCGACCGGTTCTTCGACGAGAGCGGCGCAAACGACCGCGTGATCATCGACAGTTTCAGCCAGATTCTTCCCAGTTTCGACGGGCTCACGACCGGACGGGACGGCAACGATCTGGTGATCATCCTGACCACCGGCACCTTCCGCATCGTCGATCACTTCAACGGGCATCAGATCGAGTCCATCGTGGCCCGCGACACCGGCCAATCGATGGTGCTCGCCAACGGTCTTACCGGCGGCAACGGCAGCGGCATCATTGCCGGAGGCAAGGGCGCGCAAACTCTCGACGGCCGCGGCGGCGACGACTTCCTGTTCGGCAACAACGGCAGTGACCGCCTGATCGGCGGCGACGGCAACGACCGGCTGACCGGTGGACACGGCGGCGACACGTTCGTGTTCGGACCCGGATTCGGGCATGACGTCGTGACCGATTACAGCCACGCGGATCGCATCGAGTTCGACGGCGGCGTGTTCCAGAACTTCCAGCAAGTCCACGCCGCAAGCCATCAGGTCGGCGCCGACACGGTGATCACCGTGGACGCCAACGACTCGATCACGCTGCTGGGCGTGAATTGGCACAGTCTGCACCCGAGCGATTTCATTTTTGCCTGACCGCCGGCCGAAGCAGCTTTTCGCTCTGCTTGTGGGGCAGGGCTATCGCATATGCCGGGAGTGATGCCTCTTGCGCGCGCACCGGCGAACACGTGGCATCATCCACACATTCGATAGCGCTGCGGAAAGGGGAAAGGTTCCAAGGCTGCGTCAACAGAGGTGAAAAATTCTCTACCCAGCGGACAGGTTGCCCCAGCTTGTCGTTCGCTCGATGCGAACCGCGATGACGGGATGCCGTGCAATCTGCATCGCCCCGAGCTGCGGGTAGCGGGACCGCAGCAGCGCCTGTGCCGCGTCGTGTTCCGTCCCTTCGGTCAGGATCTCGGCGCGACCGTGCAGCATGAGCCAGCCGAGCCGCGTCCAATCCTCATCGTAGCGGTCGACGACCACGGCGACCGCGGGGTTTTCGGAAATATTCCTGAGCCGCTTGAGCGCCAGGGTGGAAACTCGCTTCGGCTTTTCGTCGATGGTGATGTAGAGGGTCTGCTCGATGACCGCGAAGCACACGGGCACGACGTGCGGAACCGCGCGCCGATCCGCCGTGGCCAGGTATGCGACGCGTCGATCGGCCAGGAATTGGCGCTCGCGCTCCGACAACATGCTGCGACCGCTCTGTTAGCGCATGTTCCGGAAAAGTGGGAACCGGTTTTCCGAATAGAACATGCGCAAAATCGAAGAATTTAGAGCGCATCACGATTCGATCCAATCGGGATGCGCTCTAGCAGGCTGCTGAAGAAGTCACCATTTGCGAGCTTTGAAGGTCGATTCGTCGCCGAGATGGAAGCTGATTTCGCCGTTGATCGTACCATCGTCGTCGAGCTCCATCTCGATGATCCGCCACTTGCCGATCAGCGCGCTCTTGGCGCCGCGCCGCATGTGGCCTCCAGAAGCTTGGGTATCCGCACGAGATTGTAGGCCAGGATTGCGAAGATGAAGACGGCTTGCACCTTGGCAAGCCCGCGAACTTTGACCTGTGCCAATCCTCCAATCGGCTTGGTCCAGCCGAAGATTTCTTCGATACGTTTGCGGATGACCTGGCTGATCGCGTAGCCGGGATGTCGGGTGATGCGACCGTCCACTGCCGTCCTGCGGATCTTGCCCGTCTTGGTGACGTGACCGTTGATCGCGATGTGGGGCGTCACTTCGCGTTCACGCAGCGCTTCGACAAACTCGACCACGTCGTAGGCTTTGTCGGCGCCGAGCGTGATCCGCTGCTCGGCAGGTCGATGATTGTCGATGAGGGTGAGGGCTGCCTCGCGCTCGGCTGTGCCGGTCGCTTGCGTCACGTCGCCAGCAACTGCCAGACCGTTGCGGTTCTCCATCAGGACATGGCCCATGTAGCACAGCCGACTCTCCTGGCCGTCACCCTTGCGGTAGAGCTTGGCATCAGGATCTGTCGTGCTCTCGTGCGTCTTATTCGATCGTTTCTCACGGTGGAAGTTACGCTCGCCATTGCGGCCGCCCGTGGACGGACCGCCACTCCCGTCCTTCGGCCGAAAGCTCTTCATCGAGGCCCAAGCCTTCAGCAGCGTTCCGTCCACCGAGAAGTGATCGCTCGATAGAAGCCGCTTCACCTTCGGCAGCGACAGCAAGCTGGACAAGAATTCACGCGCCACATCGGCCTCCAGCAGCCGGTCACGGTTCTTCGTAAAGACCGTAGCGTCCCAAACGGCGTCGTCGATCGACAGACCGACAAACCAGCGAAACAGAAGATTGTAGTTGATTTGTTCCATCAACTGCCGCTCTGAGCGCACGGTGAAAAATGCCTGCAGCAGTGTGGCCCGCAGAAGATATTCCGGCGGAATCGAAGGCCGCCCCATATGCGAATAGAGTTCGTCAAACCGATCCGACAGCGCCGCAAGCACCTCATTCACCAGAACCAGGATCGCCCTCAATGGGTGGTCCGGTGCGACCCGCTCCTCCAGCCGGATATACGAAAACAGCCCCTCTGATCCTCGTTGCTCGCCGCGCATCGCAAATCACCCCGCCGTGGTCCAATACAACGGAATCACGATCAGCTCTTGCCGTCGAGAGAGTTTTTCAGCAGCCTGCTAGCGCATGTCCCGGAAAAGTGGAACCGGTTTTCCGATAAGGACATGCGCAAGACCAAAAAATCTAGAGCGCATCCCGCTTCGAGCCAATCGGGAGGTGCTCCAGTTTCCTATCGCGACGAAGGGCTAGCGCATGTTCCGGAAAAGTGGGAACCGGTTTTCCGAACAGAGCATGCGCAAAATCGGAGAATTCTAGTGGTCTGATTCATTCGGGCGATTCCCAAATCGCCCGAAGCGGTTCAAGCTCTTGTTATGAGAGCAGGAATTGTCGTCAACGTCACCCGCGCAGATCGCCGTCGCCTTGAGGCGATCGTCGCGGATCGCAGCTCGCCGCAGAAGCATGTCTGGCGCGCCCAGATCATCCTCGCCACCGCCGACGGCTGCGGCACCAGCGAGATCATGCGTCGGTCGGGCAAGGCCAAACCAGTGGTATGGCGATGGCAAGAGCGGTTCATGCTGGAGGGCGTCGATGGCTTGCTGCGTGACAAGACGCGCAAGCCGGGCAAGCCGCCGCTGCCCGCCGCCACTGTTCAGAAGGTCATTGACCTGGTGACTGGTCCGCCAGCCGGCGAGACCACTCACTGGACGGGACGGATGCTGGCCCGGGAGGTGGGGATCAGTTTGCGCTCGGTGCAGCGCATTCTCGAAGCCCATCAACTCACGCCCCATCGCATCCGAACTTTCAAGCTGTCGAACGACCCGAAGTTCGCCGAAAAGCTCCGCGACGTGGTCGGCCTCTATGTCGATCCTCCTGAGCACGCGGTCGTCCTCTCGGTCGACGAGAAGAGCCAAATCCAGGCTCTCGATCGCACCCAGCCGGGCCTGCCGATGAAGCCGGGCCGCGCCGGGACGATGACACATGACTACAAGCGCAACGGCACGACCACGCTGTTCGCCGCCCTTAACGTTCTCGATGGAACCATCATCGGCCGCAACATGAAGCGCCATCGCCATCAGGAATTCATCGGCTTCCTCAACGACATCGACGCGCAAGTCCCCAAACGAAAGGCGATCCACGCGGTCGTCGACAACTATGCCACTCACAAGCACCCGAAGGTCCGCAAATGGCTGGCGCAGCATCCCCGTTGGACCTTCCACTTCACTCCGACCTCTGCATCCTGGCTCAATGCCGTCGAGAGCTTCTTCGCCAAGCTCACAAACCAGCGCCTCAGCCGCGGCGTATTCCGATCCGTCGCCGAACTCGAAGCCGCTATCAAGCGCTTCATCGCCGAGACCAACACCGATCCCAAACCCTTCGTCTGGACCGCGCGCCCAAACCGTATCCTCGCCGCTGTCAAACGTGGGAAGCAAACGTTAGAGTCGATCCACTAGAGCGCATCACGATTCGACCCAATCGGGATGCGCTCTAGCGCATGTTCCGGAAAAGTGGGAACCGGTTTTCCGAACAGAACATGCGCAAAATCGAAGAATCTAGAGCGCATCACGATTCGACCCAATCGGGATGCGCTCTAGGAGCCTGCCTGAGTAATCCGTGACGACGCAGGCCCTCGACCGAGCCGTCAGCGCGTGCGGCCCGACATAACGCCCGGCTTCCGCGGCGCGGACCTGCTTATTCACGATGCGGGATTGCCAGATGGGATTGCCAGGCCGGAGCTGATCTCGGAGGCCTGGCGCATCATGGCCCGCCCTGCGTCCGCGCGCTTCCCGCCGCTCGTGTAAGTCCGCAAGTCGGCGAGCAATAGGGTCGCCTGCTCCCGGTTCTCCAATCTGAATTTGGTACCGGAAAAATTGTTGAATATCCGGGAGTGACCGGCGAACGAACTCGACGTCTGCCAATTCCAATACGTCTCGGCCCACTTCAAGAGCTCCACGCCGTCTTGCTCCGTTGCTCCTCGGCGCGGTCTACGCGCGAGCAGTCCGGCACGGCAAAGGCTCCATTGAAAATCCAACCAGATGAGTGCCGTTGCCCTGGGAAGAGCGCTCTCGGCGAGCCAGCCATATACGCCTTCAATGATCCAGAGCGGCTGGGCGGAAACGTCGAGAGTCATTCGCAGTGCGGCATCGTCGTCGCGCTTGCGACCGTAACCATCTCCCTCCCAATTCAACAAATCGAGATCAATGACGGGAACATGGATTAAGGCGGAAAAATTCTCGGCGAATGCACTCTTTCCTGCCCCGCTGTTACCGATGATCACTGTGCGTTGGCTGAGGGATTCGAACATGACCGCGGATGCATGCGCCCGCGTTGGGGCCGCAATCGACTGCGCTGCGACGCCGGCCCCCTGGCATTCGAGCGGATGCTTCCCTTGCCGCGCGAGGATGGCCTCGCCATAGCAATTTTCGTCTGCACCCCGACAGTCCATTTTTTCGCGATTGCCTGCCATCCATTCTTCGTTTTCGGCCAGCGCGAGGTAGCTTTGCTCGCGCTTGCGAAATTCGCGGGTTTCGGCAGGCAAACGAGCCGCTTTCAGCAGCGCTGCGTATTCGGCCGCTTTCGCACGATATTGCTTTGCCGTGACCATGAGACGAGCCCTTTCCGGCCAGGAGGGAGCTCTACCGGTCTCTCAGTCGCCGGCGCTTTTGGTTCTGATTGTAAGCCGGCGATCACCGCATATAGGCACGAGGAGGTCGATTGGCGAGGGTAGGGGCCTGAACCCGGTTATCCTCGTTCAAGGCGAACAAACGCTCGGGATGCAACAAATGTGCTCATGATCGGCGTCCAGCGTCCGGACAGCGCCGCGACCGGACAGGTGGACGGCTGCGAAGGCATCCGTGATGATCCGCCAGGCCTCCTGATGTGAGCAATTCTGCACAGTCTTCACCCGGGCATAGGCGTAGCTTCGGCAATGTCGGCGCGCAAAAATATCTTGCTTTCACGAAGGAGACGCCAATGTCGGTAGCCAGAGTTACGGAGATCATCTCCAGCTCGAACAAGAGCTTCGAGGATGCCATCGAAAAGGGCATCGCTCGCGCGGCCAAGACGCTCAAGAATGTCGAGGGCGCGTGGGTCAAGCAACAGAAGGTCGTCGTGAAGAAAGGGAAGATTGCCGAGTATCGCGTCGATCTCAAGGTGACTTTCATCCTGATCGACTGATGCTGAGCCAAGTTCAGATATTGGAGGCCGTGCTACAGAAAGGGCCTGTCGGATGTTCTCTGCAGAGCAATACCGAGCGAAAGCAGCCGAATTCAGGGCCCTGCTGACGGACATGCGGCGTTCGCCGAACGAGACGAGCGAGTTCCGTAATTTGGAGCAGACGTACACGACACTCGCCGAAAACGAAGAATGGATGGCGATCAATATCGACAAGACGATTCGGCAGAGAGAAGATCTCGACAACCGGACCAGCGCTGCTGATGAAGACGAGCACATTTTGACCTGGGTGGGGACTGCCGCGATTGCGTAGCGGTGCGGAACGCCTTGAGCGAAATCGCGATTAAATCCGAAGCGATTTCGCCCTCGGAGAAAATCTACTCTGCCCCCTGTTTCTCCCACGCTACGCCAGCTCGTAGGCGACCTGCTCGGGCCCCCAGGCCTCGACCACCGTGTTCTTTTCCGGATCGAACATGTGCTGCTTGAAGCGGCCGACCATGCGTTCGCTGCGAATGATCATGGCGACCGAGCGATCCGGCCCGCCGCGCTCCGCGTGCACCGCGTACGGCGGGACGAAATCGACGCCGCCCGGCCCCATCGTTCGATCGTTCACCAGTTCGAGCTCGGCGTAGCCCTCGCGCTTGCCGTCGTCGGCGCGTCGGTAGCGCTCGATCCGTTCGGTGCCCTCGATCAGTCCGTAGAGCGTCCAGGAATGGCCGTGGTCGTGGATCGCACCCTTGGAGCCGGGCTTGCGCACGGTCGCATTGATGGCGAAATGGTAGTCGGAATCCTCGTACAGCATCAGGTTCTGCCCCGGCGTCCATGGCCATTGCCTGGAGTGGGCGACGATGGCCGGATCGGCCAGCGCCGCCTTCAGCAAGGTTTCGGCGCGCTTCATCCGCGTTTCCACGTCGCTCTCCGACGCCCACACCTGACGAAGCTCTCGGACGAGCCGGTCGAACGCTGGCAACCTGGCGGTCATGGCAGTGCTCCCATTCCTGACGGCGACAAGATGTTGAAACGAGATTCCGCCGTTGCTACCGATTTACGGTCGTCGAAGTCAATTTGACCCGCTTGCCAAAGGTACCATCGAATGCCCAGTCGCCGCGACGGCCGCATGCACGGCGGCAACCGCTTCAAGCTCGGGCTGTTCGGCCTCAATTGCTCGGGCGGCATGACCATGACCAAGGCCCCCGAGCGATGGGACGCCTCCTGGGAGAACAATGTCGCGGCGACGCGCATGGCCGAGGCGGCCGGGCTCGAATTCGTGCTGCCGATCGCGCGCTGGCACGGCTATCGCGGCGAGACCGATACCGAGGGCACCACGTTCGAGACCCTGACATGGGCCTCCGGGCTGCTGTCGGCGACGACGGATATCGTCGCGTTCGGCACCGTGCATGTCCCGCTGATCAACCCGATCTTCGCCGCCAAGCAGTGCGTGACCGCCGACTCGATCGGCCAAGGCCGGTTCGGGCTCAACATCGTCTCCGGCTGGAATGCCGGCGAGTTCGAAATGTTCGGAGTGCCGCTGCTCGAGCACGACGAGCGCTACGTCTACTCCGAAGAGTGGGTGGCGATCGTCAAGCGGGTGTGGTCCGAGCATGAGCCGTTCGATTTCGCCGGCAAGCATTTCACCCTCAAGGGCATCCTCGGCAAGCCCAAGCCCTACGGCGACGGCCGGCCGCTGCTCATGAGCGCAGGTTCCTCACGCGCCGGCCGCGCCTTCGCCGCACGCCATGCCGACTGTCTGTTCATGATCGTGCTCGATGCCGAGACCCTGGCGCAGGAGATCCGCGCGCTGCGCGAGCAGGCCGGAGACCGCGGCGTGGGGGTCTACGCCAGCGGTCACGTCATCTGCCGCCGCTCCGCCAAGGAGACGCAGGAATACCATCATTACATCGTCCACGAGATGGGCGATTGGGCCGCCGCCGACCACATGGCGGACATCCGGCGCGGCGGCCAGTCGGTTCCCGCCGAGCGACTGCAACTCATGAAGGAGCGGCTGATCAGCGGCACCGGCACGTTCCCGGTGATCGGCGATCCCGACCAGGTCGCCGACACCTTCAAGTTCCTGAGCGATGCCGGGCTCGACGGCATGGCGATCGGTCTCGTCAACTATATCGACGACCTGCCGTTCTTCCGCGCCGAAGTGCTGCCGCGGATGGCGCGGCTGGGCCTTCGCGCCGCATAGCGCGTCTGTGTCCCGGGCGCTGCGCAGCATGAAGCACGCGCAGACAAGTTTACGCAGTCTGCGCAAGCTTGACTGCGTGCGGAATGATGCGCTGCAGACCCGGGATCGTTACGCACACCGCCTTTGCGACGGTCCCGGATCAGCGGTGCACCGCTTCGCTGCCGCTCGCGCTGCACCGCATCCGGGACACGTAGCAAGCGGCTATCGTCCGATATTGGCGCGCACGAATTCGCCGACGCGCGCGAGCGCCTTGCGGCTGGCGGCCAGGCGGTCGGCGAACAGGTGCCAGACGTGCACCATGTCGTCCCATTCCTCGAACGTGACGTCGACACCGGCGGCCTTGGCCTTGATCGCGAGCCGCGCGCTGTCGTCGCGCAGCATCTCCTCCGAGCCGCATTGCAGCAGCAGCGGCGGCAGGCCCGACAAGTCGCCGTAGAGCGGCGACATCAGCGGATTGCGCGGATCGGCGTTGCCGCGGTAGGCCGCCGAGCACTTCTGCAGCGATGACTGCAGGATCATCGGGTCGCGCGCCGCGCGCGAGTTGACGGAATCCCCGGTCAGCGCGAGATCGAAAATCGGCGACATGCATACGCCCGCCGCCGGCAGCGGATCGCCGGCGCCCCGCAGCGCGAGCAGCATCGCGACGACGATATTGCCGCCCGCGGAGTCGCCGGCCAGCACCACGTCGCGCGCCGGCACGCCGATCTTGCCGGTCAACCAGCGATAGGCCGCCACGCAATCGTCGAGCGCCGCCGGGAACGGCTCCTCCGGCGCCCAGCGATAATCCACCGCCAGCACGCGGCAGCCGGTCGCGGTGCCCAGATGCGAGGACAGCCCGCGATAGGCCGCGGCCGATCCGGCGGTGAAGCCGCCGCCGTGGATATAGAGCAGCACGTGCGGCTCGCTTGCCGGCACGGCGGCAGCCGTGACCCACTCTCCGCGCGGCTCGGCGGGCTCGAGCGGCGTCGCAAGAGTGCCGGGCGGCACCGGGCAGATTTTCTGGAACAGCGGCTCCCAGCGCGCGCGGCGATCCTCGAACGAGCCGGCCGTCGGCGGCTCCCGGGCCAGCCCCTTCCTGATCTCGGCGATCTCGCTGTCCACGGCGGCGTCTCCATGAAGGCGATATGCAGGCGATATGCAGGCGATCCTGCGATCATGCTGGCACAGTTCGCATGCGGATGTCCCGGCCGGTCGACCCGGAGCAACGTGGCAATGTAGGGTGGGCAAAGGCGCGCAATCCCGTGACCATGCCTTGGTCTCGGTCATTCGCGTGCGCGCGGTGGCCACGCGTGTGCGGCACGGCTTGCGTTATCCGCCGACGCGTGGGCACGGCGCCGCTGGCGAACGCGTGTTGGGGTTGGCATTGTGCCGGGCGCCTTTGCCCACCCTACCGCGAGTCCAACCGATCGAAATTCGCCTCGCGCCGGACCATGCGGCCATTCGCTGCTTCGTGGGCATTCGAGGGTTTGGACTCATGGGCGCGCTAGCGCATGTTCCGGAAAAGTGGGAACCGGTTTTCCGAATAGAACATGCGCAAAATCGAAGAATTGAGAGCGCATCACGATTCGATCCAATCGGGATGCGCTCTAAGCTAAGCCATCTCGTGTCCCGGACGCGGTGCAGCGCGAAACGAAGTGGAGCGGTGCACCGCTGATCCGGGACCGCCACGGACCGGAACGGTCCATGCAGGTCGGGTTTACCCGACCTGCGCGCGTTCGAGCACCGATCTCGGGTAAACCCGAGATCGGGTCTGCAGCGCACCACTTCGCTTTCGCTCGCGCTGCGCTGCGTCCGGGACACACACCTCAACTTAGCGCCGATGGAGTTTGGACTTCCCTTTCCGGTCGATGCTAAGCTTGGCCCACGTCGACCAATAAGAGCCACCGATAAGAGCCGATGACGGGAGGATACGATGCGACGCCTTGCTCTCGCCGCCGCCGTGCTTTTCGCGCTCGCAGCCGGCGCCCAGGCCGCGGACGTGATCAAGCTCGGCAATCTCACGCAGCTCAGCGGCCCGCTGTCGCCTCCCGGAACCGAGACCAAGCGCGGCATCGATCTCGCGCTGGAGGAGCTCGGCAACAAGCTCGGCGGCGTCCCCGTCAAATACACGGTGGTCGATGACAAGACCAATCCCGCCGAGGCGGTGAACGGCGCCTCGAAGCTCATCGACGAAGCCAAGGTCGATTTCGTGACCGGGCTGGGCGCGTCGAACACGCTCATTCCCGTCTTCAACTCCTTCGTCAACGCCGGCATCTTTGTCGTCGGCGCGCTGGCGGGGCCGAATCAGTTCGCCGGCAAGGGGTGCAGCCCGAACGGGTTTTTTGTTTCGTTCGATAACGACGACTGGCCGGCCGGGGTCGGCCAGTACATGACCGACAAGGGTCTCAAGAAGGTCTTCTTCCTCGGCGCCGACTTTCAGGCCGGCTACGAGCACGTCGGCGCCGCGATCCGCTACTTCAAGGGCCAGGCCATCGGTCCGGTCTATACGCCGCTGACGCAGCTCGACTTCGCGCCGGAGATCGGGCGCATCCGCGCCGAGCAGCCCGACGCGGTATTCGCCTTCCTGGTCGGTGCCGGCGGCATCGCTTTCGTCAAGCAATACGCGCAGGCCGGCCTGCAGGGAAAAATCCCGCTCTATACCGAAGACCCGGTCGCCAACCCGCTGACGTTCCCGGCGCAGGGCGACGCCGCCGTCGGCATCATCATGGGCACGAACTGGACGGCGGATCTCGACAATCCCGCCAACAAGAAATTCGTCGCGTCCTTCCAGGACAAGTACAAGCGCCTGCCGGCGACCTTCGCCGCGCTCGGCTACGACGCGATCAAGCTGATCGACGCGGCGGTGCGCGACGTGAAGGGCAATATCGAGGACAAGGAGGCGCTGCGCGCGGCGCTGAAAAAGGCCGACTTCCAGTCCGTGCGCGGCGCGTTCAAGTTCAACAACAACCACTTCCCCATCCAGAACATCTACATCATGGAAGTGAAGAAGGACGCCAAGGGACAGCCGATCGCCGCATTGAAGGACACGGCGATCAAGGACCGGCAGGACGACTATCACACCCAGTGTCCGCTGAAGTAGCAAGGCTGGCGCGCGTGCGCTTCGAGCGCGCTGCAGCGCGGGGGCCGCGTTCGCTCCCAGGCGCGACGCGATTGACGCCGGTGCATAGGCGCCCTCTCCCACCCGAACTCGGGCTTGCCCGAGTTTCGTGCATCTTGAGAGTTGGCCGAAGTCGGATGAATCCGACTTCGGCTGCGGGAGAGGGCTACGACAGTGGCGCGACGCATCGTGATGGGTGAGGGGGGTCGCGTCGGAAAGAATCGTACATGCGCCCCCTTACCGGGGGGGACGCACATAGGTGGGCGAGTGCTGAATTAAATTGACCGGAATCCGCTTTGGTGCTGTGCCCACGAAGTTACGACACGCGAGTGCCCCATCGACCGTGCGTGATCGAGCCGCGTATATCCGGATCCGCCCAAGCTCGAAGCATCGCCTCGCTGTTCCGGCGGCGCCGCTCGGCAAGGGGTATATCGGGTAGCCCGAGGCGCTTGGCGTTGCTGATCACCGCGTTCTTGCTGCATCCAAGCTCTTCTGCGATGTCCTGCATGCTCGTACTCTTCCAGAGCGATTTCAACCGACGGGCGCGCGCCTTGGTCCAGAACGCATTTGTGCTCACTTATTTCCCCCTCGATTCGATCGGCTGGATCGCGCGCGCCTGGCGCGAACCAGGCCGCCGGTGCTGAGCGACGACGGGCAAGGCACGCTCATCCGCTCTCCTGGATACGTTAGCGCGCGTCCCGACGAGATGGAATCAGTCGGGCGGCGAACTCGGTCTGCTCCATCACCAACCAAATCCTGGCTTGCCAGGGTTTCGTGACTCTTAGAGAAAATTGCGGGAAGCGGGCAAGCCCGCGGCCGGCTGGGGAGGGGGGTAGCGCGTGTGACAAAGTCGGTTGCGGCAATCTCGCGACCCCCACCACGAACCCCCATGCGCGCTAATTTAGTCTAGTCGCCGCCGCCGCAACGGTCCTTGGGCTCTTTCTCCATCGCGTGCGCGGCGCATGCCTGCGCGTCGAACGGCACGCAATGAACCTCGCGCGTCAAACTCAGGTGCTTTGCGGTTCGTGCCGACGCGGTGACGTCGTAGGCTCCGTCGGCGGCGGGCATAAGGACGATCGGCTTCTGATCGACGCAGGCGTCGACGAATGCAAGACCAAGTCCTTCGGCCTCGCCGAAGCGCCCCACCAGGAGTTGCGACGCCTTCATCATGGCCGCCGGCGATGGTCGCATGCTGCGTTTCGGATCGAAGACGCGAGAGCACCTGAGGTCGAGGTTGGGGTGATCGATGCGGTATTTCACCTTGCAGGCGGCGCCCCCCGTGACCGAAAACGGCTTTTCCGCCGGATCGGACGGATCGCGCTCCAACACCATCGTTTCGAGACGGACCGTATCGGCGAGGGTGTCCGGGTCGGAGTCGATATGGCCACGCGAGAAAACCATGCGAGTCTTCCCGGGCGTTTCCTTGGTCTCCAGGATCAGGGGAGGTCGCTCCGCCCACGACGGGTGCAGGCTCAGCTTGGTGCCGCCCGCGGTCACGCCGACGTCGTGCGGCGACGGATTGCCTTCTGCGAAATCGGTCAGTTGGATGGCCAGATTGGCCTTGGACGTCAGCAGGCTCAAAAATCGCAGGTCGTCCTTGGTGCGCGTCATCGGCAGCATCGGATCAAAACGATCATCGATGGCAAATTGCGATACGGTCTTGATCGTCGCCACGCCCGGACCGTCCGACGGTGCCTTGGGCGGGGTCACGTCGAGCACGATGATCGACCCTTTCGTCGAATAGATGTTGCCTCCGACATGCTCGAAAAATCCGCTCAACCAATTCGAGGCGGGCGGAAGGGCAACATCGCGCGCGAAAAAAACAGCCTGCCCCGGCCGCAGCACGGCGAAATTCTGAAACGCGCCGAGCCCGCTGCCGGCCGAGATGGTCTGGTTGGGCAGCAAAGTGCACGTGGCTTTGTCACCGCCTGTACGGTTGCCGGTGGCACGGATGCGTTCTGACCACATGCACAGGCTCAGGCTGAAATCGCGACCGCGCTGCGGCGTCAGCCCGATGGCGAGGATATCCTCCGGCCGGCTCGCGTTCGGAAGCAGGAAGGCCAGCGGCGATGACGCGTACATGTCGGATTGCACCATGGTCAACTGCGACCCCGCACCGACATGGCAGGCATCGGTTTTCGGCAGCGTGTAGGTCAGCAGCCTCGCAGCGTCGGCCCACACCAAGCAGGAGACGGTATTCTCGACGCTGGTGCGGCTCATCCAGATCAGATGCTGCTTGCCGGCGCCATCGACCACGAGCTGGGGCGCGGCATGATCGCGCCGCGGCGGCAGCCAAATGGGCTTCGTCGTCCCCAGCGAAAGGTCGTGCCCTCTCAGTGCCTCCGGCCGACTCTGGAGGTTGACTGTTCTGAGCTCGTTGCTGACATTTCGGGGATCTTCCGACCATTCGAGGATCGTCTTGTCCTTGCAGGTCACGCAGTCCACGGTGAGGTCGAAGTGCCGGTTGGCGAAGCTGAGGATGACCTGCCGGGCTTCGTCTCTATATTTGAGCGGCTCGCCCGACTTGAAGGGATGGTCGACCACCCGGCTGACTGTAAAGCCGTTCGAACGCACCGGATCGGAGTTGAATTCAAAATAGGTCGAGCGATCCCATGCGCGATAGGAGTTGAAGCCCCCGATGTTGACGCCGGCCAGGATCATTTTGGAATCCTGCTGGCATCGCTCCGACTTGGCCGTCTTGCTCTCGCTGTGCATGTATTTGCAGAGCCGGAAAGCTTGGTTCTGCAGGATGCGGTCGCAATCGTTTTGATTATACCCGTAGGTCGCCAGTCCATGGCGATAGCAGAGGTCATGGGCAACGCAGGCCTGCCGGAACCGTTGGCGGACCAGATGTCGACGTCCGGCCGGGTCTGCGCTTCCGTCGAAGAAGACGTCGAGGCCACGAGGCAGGCTGCAGTTGAGCCCTTCGCCGCTGCCGCCGATGATACCGACGACCTCCGGTCCCGATGGATAGGACGTGACGGTGGTCGGCATTTCACCGTCGGTGAGGTCATCGATGTTCTTGTAGATGTCGTCGATGATGCGACCGTGGAACACGATCAGCAAAACCAGAAGAAGTACCAGGCAGAACGCGGTCGCCTTCGCGGCGAATTTCACGACGACGGCTATTTCACCCCACATCGCCTGCCAATCGCGCATGGTGCTTACCGCTCTCACGGCTCGGCTGACCGCGCCTCCATCATCCTAAGTTGTATGATATAGTCAAGTCTAGTATTACGAGTGGTGCGGTCGCGCCGATCCCGCACCGCCCCATCGTTGGTCACCTCGGAATAGCAATCTCAAGGGCAAAGGGCTCGGGGGCAAATTTGGGTCCGGGTAGACTTGGTTGCCGTCGCTCCGCCTTGGCCTCGGGAAGCTGGCCCTTCGGCAAGGGCGCGGCCCGGCGGCTGAGCGCCTTGGCGATCCGTCGTTTGAAGCGCGCGTCGCCGAGCGCGAAGCCGCCATTCGTCGCCGCACGCAAGCCCTCGAGAGGTTGGGGTCATAGGCGCTAACTTAAGGGTGTGTCCCGGGCGCAGCGCAGCATGTAGCGAAGCGGAATGATGCGCTGCAGACACCGATCTCGGGTTTATCCGAGATCGGCGCTCAAATGCGCGCAAGTCGGCTAAAGCCGATTTGCGTGGATCGCTACGCACACCACCTTCGCGAAGGTCCCGGATCAGCGGCGCACCGCTTTGCCATAGCCCGCGAAGACGGGCGTAAACGCCCTTAAGGCTCGCTGCATCGCGTCCGGGACACACGCGCCCTAAGTTAGCGCCTATGCTCGAAAACCTGTCGAAGCGGAGGAAGCAGGATGGCCAGGCTGAAAGTTCCGGTCACGCAGCACGATCATATCCACGGGCCCGCCGATGCCGCGGTGACGCTGGTCGAGTACGGCGATTACGAGTGCGAGTACTGTGCGCCCGCCGACGCGATTTTCCATGCGCTGCAGGAGCGCTTCCCCAAAGACCTGAGATTCGTCTTCCGGCATTTTCCCCTGGATGACGTCCATCCCAACGCCGAGGCTGCGGCCGAGGCCGCCGAATTCGCCGCTGCCCATGGCCGGTTCTGGGAGATGCACGATGGTCTCTACGCCAACCAGGAGCGCCTCGGCCTGCCGCTGCTGCTCGAGCTGGCGCAGGCTCTCGGCCTCTCCGAATCCGAGCTGCGCAAGGCGTTGGACTCCGGAGCATATGCGGCCAAGGTCCGCTCCGACGTGCGCGGCGGGGAGCGCAGCGGCGTGGACGGCACGCCGACATTCTTCATCAATGGGCGGCGGCTCGATGGCTCATTTGCATTCGATGACCTCGTCGCCGCCATCGAATTGCAGCTCCATCCCACAGCGGCGCGGTGGCCGCGCTGGCGTTTTTGGCGGACTTGACGTTCGAATGGTCGGCTCCATCCAGCGAGCCGGTCGCGGTAGAGCATTTTCCACCAGTGCTGACCCTTATGAGGTTGTCATGCGCGGGCTTGACCCGCGCATCCATCTCCTTGGCAAAAGAATTGCGGCAAAGACGCAGTAAGCTATTGCCAAGAATAGATGGACCGCCGAACTCGGGTTTACCCGAGTTCGGATTCTCGAGTGCGCAAGTCGGATAAATCCGACTTGCGTGGTCAAGCCCGCGGGTGACACCTGTGAACGTACGATGCTGAATCAAACGAGCTGGAAAACGCTGTAGCGCGGATAATCCTCCCTGCCGAAAAAGATCGCCGCGCGATTGTTGCGGCGCTGGATCACATGCAGAGGCTGCCCGGCAGCACTAACGCTCAACCGCGCCATCGACCTTCTCCGCGGCGACCACGCGTCACACCGCAACACGTGGCCGCATTGGCCGAGAAAATCGCCTCTCGTCCCTATTAACGATTTGCGCATTGAAGAAGGACTTACTTGGATTGGAAGAAGGACTTCTTGGATTGACGCTTCGGCCGCGGCTCAAGCTTTATACGCGCGCGGGCCGCCGCGCCCTAACACGAAGGATGGACGGCATTACCGAGCACAAAGTGTCGCGGATACGCGAGGAAGCAAGAGATATCGAAGCGATGGAGTTCGACGTGATCGTTCGGTTTATCAAGCTTGCGCGAATCGCGCCTTCGCAAAAAACGGGCAGCGAATAATTTGCCGACCGCCCGTCGATGGCTCGGATCACCCGAATGATCAGGTATGTCGAAGGCGCGACTACATATCAACTACGCTATTGACTACGTAACGCATTCATGCTAGATCTGATTCCATCCTCGCTCATGAGGGGCGTCTCCGGAGGGCGATTATCCGGGACTTGACTGGTCTCGGCGTCACGTCCGGCATGGCCGGCGTGCGCGAGGGATTTTCATTTGGCGCACGAAGAGCCACCTGCTTTACTGCGCGGGACTATCGTATTCCGATGAGATTGACGCACAACCAGTCAGACCTTCATTCCGTCACCCTGAGGTGCGAGCCCGTCTTCGGGCGAGCCTCGAAGGGCGACGGCCTCGGCCGTTCATCCTTCGAGGGCCGCGCAACAGCGCGGCCGCCTCAGGATGACGGAATCTGCGTCGAGTTGACCAGAGCACCGACCGAGCCGGGACCTCGATGAGCGAACCTTCATTTCGCCGGGACAGACTATCGAAGCCGATCTTCCGGTGGGCGCAGCACGTGCTGCCGACGCTCTCCGAGACGGAACGCGAGGCGATCGAGGCGGGCGACGTCTGGTGGGACGCCGACCTGTTCGGCGGCAATCCCGACTGGGCGAAGCTCCTGGCCGTGCCGCCGGCGACGCTCTGCGCCGAGGAGCAGGCGTTTCTCGATGGGCCGGTCGACGAGCTCTGCCACATGCTCGACGACTGGCGCATCACCTGGGAGCTGCGAGATCTCCCGCCCGAGGTGTGGGACTTTCTGAAGACGCACAAGTTCTTCGCCATGATCATTCCGAAGAGCCATGGCGGGCTCGGCTTTTCCGCCTATGCCCATTCGGAGGTCATTCGCAAGCTCTCGACGCGCTCGATCACCGGCGCGGTCACCGCCATGGTGCCGAATTCGCTCGGGCCGGGCGAGCTCCTGCACCAGTTCGGCACCAAGGCGCAGCAGGAGTACTGGCTGCCGCGGCTGGCCGACGCCAGCGAGATTCCCTGCTTCGGGCTCACCAGCCCGGAGGCCGGGTCTGATGCCGCCTCGATGATCGATTCCGGCGTGGTCTGCCGCGGCACCTGGCAAGGGCGCGAGGTCCTCGGCATCAGGCTCAACTGGCACAAGCGCTACATCACGCTCGGGCCGATCGCGACCGTGATCGGGCTTGCCTTCAAGCTCTACGATCCCGATCACCTGATCGGCGACCGCGACGAGATCGGCATCACCGTCGCGCTGGTGCCGACGAACCTGCCCGGTGTCGAGATCGGCCGCCGCCATCTGCCAGCGTTCGTGTTCTTCCAGAACGGTCCGACCACCGGCCGCGACGTCTTCGTTCCGATCGACAACGTCATCGGCGGCATCGCGCAGGTCGGAAAAGGCTGGAAGATGTTGATGAGCGCGCTCGCCGCCGGGCGCGGAATTTCGCTGCCGTCGCTGTCGGCGGCGGGTGCCGCCTTCGCCGCCCACACCACCGGCGCGTATGCCCGCATCCGCGAGCAATTCCACGTTCCCATCGGACGCTTCGAAGCCATCCAGGAGCGCCTCGGCCGCATGGCCGCCGCCGCCTATCTCATCGACGCCGCGCGGCGGCTCACCTGCGCCGGCATCGATCAGGGCCACAAGCCCGCGGTGATCACCGCCATCATGAAGGAGCAGGCGACCGAACGGCTGCGCGTGGTGGCCAACGACGCCATGGACGTGCACGGCGGCAAGGGCGTGCAGGAGGGCCCGCTCAACTATCTCGGCTCGCTTTATCGCTCCGTTCCGATCGGCATCACGGTCGAGGGCGCGAACATCGTGACGCGCAGCCTCATCCAGTTCGGGCAGGGCGCGATCCGCAGCCACCCCTATCTGCTCCGGGAAATGACCGCGCTGGAAGATCCCGATCGCGCCCGCGGTCTCGAAGAATTCGACCGCGCATTCTGGGATCATGTTCGGCACAGCTTCGCCAACGCGTTGCGCGCCTGGGGCCGCGCCTGGACCGGCGGCGCCTTTGCGCCCGCGCCGGCGGCAGGAGACGCGAGCCGCTTCTACAAACCGCTCGGACGCTACGCCTCGGCCTTCGCGCTCGCCGTCGACGTCGCGCTCCTCACGCTCGGCGGCGCGCTCAAGCGCCAGGAGATGATCTCGGCGCGTTTCGGCGACATCCTCTCGGAGCTCTATCTTCTCTCCGCCGTGCTCAAGCGCTGGCAGGACGAGGGTCGCCAACGCGCCGACCTGCCGCTGGTCGAATGGTGCATGGAGGAAGGCTTCGCCACCATCGAGGCGCGCTTCGACGAGATCTTTGCGAATTTCCCCAACCGCCCGGCGGCGTGGCTGCTTCGCTTCCTGCTGCTGCCGCTCGGGCCTCGCCGCCGCGGCCCGTCCGATCGGTTGACGCAGGCCTGCGCCGACATTCTGCTCGCGCCCTCGGCGACGCGCGACCGTCTCACCGTGGATATTTTCCACGGCACCGGCGACAACGGCCTCGCGCGGCTCGAGCGCGCGTTCGAGCTCACGATCGCGACGCAGGCGTTGCGCGACCGCCTGCACAAGGCGCATATGCGCGACGTGGGGAAGGCGCGACAACAGGGCCTGATCAACGACGCCGAGGCGAGGGAGCTTCGCGCCGCGGCGGATGCGGTCGCCGCCGCCGTGGCGGTCGACGACTTCGCGCCCGAGGAGCTGGCGCCGAAGCAACTGGCCCCGCGTCAAGCCTCGGAGTCCATTCCGTTGCAATGGGATCAGCCCGGGCGGCAAACTCGGTCTGCTCCCTCCCCCCTTGTGGGGGAGGGCCGGGAGGGGGGTGATGCGCTTGGCACTTAGAAGTGCCGCGGGTGACGCGGGTGCATATGCGCGCTCTTCCCTCGCGGGAGAGGGTTCGACGGTGGCGCAACGTATGGTGATGGGTGAGGGAGTGGCGCGTTTGGCACCGTCGGTGCGTCAATTTCACGTGTCGTCGCATGGCCCCTGGGTCCCGGATCTTCGCTCGCTAGAGCGCATCCCGATTGGGTCGAATCGTGATGCGCTCTAGATTTTTCGATTTTGCGCATGTTCTGTTCGGAAAACCGGTTCCCACTTTTCCGGAACATGCGCTAGCGCTCGCTCTTGCGCGAGCGCAACGAGACCCGGGACCCAGGGGGCCACGCGACGATTGGAGAGGGACACACCGCGCGCGCGGCAATCGGTCCGCATCGAGCCCAATGGAATCCGCTATAGGAGAATTGCTATCGCAAACGATGCCCCGACCAACGGCCGCGCAATAGCGTCCCGCCCGGTTTACATCATCGACGGCAGCCGCACGCCGTTCCTGCGCGCGCGCGGGCGGCCGGGCCCGTTCACGCCGGTTGATCTCGCGGTCGCCTGCGGGCGGCCGCTGCTGCTGCGCCAGCCGTTTCCCCCCGACGCGTTCGACGAGGTCATCCTCGGCTGCGTCAGCGTGCTGGCCGACGAGATGAATCCCGCGCGCATCGCGGCGCTTCGCCTCGGCATGGGCGAGGCGATGACGGCGTTCACGGTGCAGATCAACTGCGGCTCCGGCATGCAGTCGATCGACACCGCGTACCAGTATATCCGCGAGGGCAAGTCCGATCTCATTCTCGCCGGCGGCGCCGAGGCGCTGAGCTGGTCGCCGCTGCTGTTCCGCAAGAGCGCGGTCGACTGGTACGCGCGGCTGTTCGGCGCGCGCGATGTCTGGTCGCGGCTCGCCGCGCTGGCGGGGTTTCGACCCTCGTTCCTCAAGCCGGTCATCGGCCTCGAGCGCGGCCTGACCGATCCGGTGGTCGACCTCAACATGGGGCAGACCGCCGAAATCGTCGGCCACCTGTTCCACGTGTCGCGGCGCGACGCCGATCAATACGCGGCCGAGAGCCAGCAGCGGCTCGCGCACGCGCAGAAGGAACGCTGGTTCGAGGGCGAGCTCGAGCCCGCGTTCGGCCGCGACGGCAGGATCTACGACCATGACGACGGCGTGCGGCCGGACACCACGGTCGAGACCCTCGCCAGGCTCAAGCCGGCGTTCGAGCGGCCGTGGGGCAAGGTCACCGCCGGCAACAGCTCGCAGATCACCGACGGCGCCTCCTGGGTGATCCTGGCGTCCGAGCGGGCGGTGAAGGAGCACGGTCTGACCCCGCGCGCGGTAATCGTGGACAGCGAGTGGTCGGCGCTCGATCCCTCGATCATGGGGCTCGGCCCCGTGCTGTGCGCGAGCGCGATCCTGCGCCGGCACGGACTCGGCCTCGGCGACGTCGGGCTGTGGGAGCTCAATGAAGCGTTCGCGGCGCAGGTGCTGGCCTGTCTCGCCGCCTGGCAGGACGCAACGTTCTGCCGCGAGGTGCTCGGCCTCGAGGCTGCGGCCGGCCGCATCGCGCGCGACAAGCTCAACGTGGACGGCGGGGCGATCGGGCTCGGCCATCCGGTCGGAGCAAGCGGGAACCGCATCGTGCTGCATCTCGTGAACGCGATGAAACGGCTGGGCGTCAAACAGGGCATTGCCACCGAGTGCATCGGCGGCGGGCAGGGCGGCGCCATGTTGATCGAGACGGTGTAGATGGGAAAAGTCTGGGACGTTCTCGCGCCGCGCAACCTGGAGCTCGGTCCGCTCGCCGGATCGACGGGCGGGCCGTCGCGGAACTGGAAGCTCGCCCGCGACGACAACGGCATCGCCTGGCTCGTGCTCGACAAGGCCGGCGCCAGCGCCAACACCTTGTCGCAAGATGTGCTCACCGAGCTCAACGACCTGCTCGCGGGCCTGGAACGGGATTTGCCGAAAGGCGTGGTGCTGCGCTCGGCCAAGCCGGGCGGCTTCATCGCCGGCGCCGACATCAATGAATTCCGCGGCATGTCCGATGCGGCCGCGGTCGAGTTGCGCCTCATCCAGGCGCACGCGGTCGTCGATCGCCTCGATCACCTGGCGGTGCCGACGGTCGCCGTCGTGCACGGCTATTGCCTCGGCGGCGGGCTCGAGCTCGCGCTCGCCTGCGACTTTCGCATCGCGGTCGAGGACGCGCGCCTTGGATTTCCCGAGGTGATGCTCGGCTTGCATCCCGGGCTCGGCGGAACGGTGCGCCTGCCGCGCCTGATCAACCCGCTCGAAGCCATGTCCATGATGCTCACCGGCCGCAACGTCCGCGCCGGCCGGGCGAAGTCGCTCGGCCTGGTCGACGCGGTCGTGCCCGAGCGGCACGTGAAGGCCGCCGCCACCGCCGCCGTCGCCGGCGAGCTGAAGACCCGGCGCAGCCGCGTGCTGATCGATCTCATCAACAGCAACTACGGCCGCAAGCTCGCCGCCAGGCGCATGCGGGCGGAAACCGCGAAGAAGGCGCCGGCCGCGCATTACCCGGCGCCGAACGCGCTGATCGACCTGTGGGAAACCCACGGCGGCAACCCGCAGGACATGCAACGCGGCGAGATAGTCTCGTTCGCGCGCCTGCTGGTCACCGATACCTCGCGCAACCTGGTGCGCGTGTTCTTCCTGCGGGAGAAGCTCAAGAGCCTCGCCGACGGCGAATGGTCCGGCCGCCGCGTTCACGTCATCGGCGCCGGCGCGATGGGCGGCGACATCGCGGCGTGGTGCGCCTGGCACGGTTTCAGCGTCACGCTCGCCGACATGAAGCCCGAGCCGCTCGCAAAAGCCTTCGCGCGCGCCGCCGACCTCTACGGCAAGATCGGCCACAAGCGCATCGACATCCGCGCTGCGCTCGACCGGTTGATCCCCGACCTCACCGGCGAGGGCGTGCGTTCCGCCGACCTCGTGATCGAGGCGGTGCCCGAGACGCTCGAGTTGAAGCGCAAGGTCTATGCCTTAACCGAGCCGCAGATGCGGCCGGGCGCCATCCTCGCCACCAACACGTCGAGCATTCCGCTGCAGGAGCTGCGCGTCGGGTTGCAGCGGCCGGACCGCCTGGTCGGGCTGCATTTCTTCAATCCGGTGTCGCGCATGCAGGTGGTCGAGGTGGTGAGCCACGACCAGGTCTCTCCCGACGTTCTGGCGAAGGCGCGCGCGTTTCTCGGCCGCATCGATCGGCTGCCCGCGCCGGTGAAGAGCGCGCCCGGATTCCTGGTGAACCGCGCGCTCACCCCCTACATGCTCGAAGCCATGGTGATGCTCTCCGAGGGGGTCAAGCGCGAGACCATCGACGCCGCCGCCGAAGCCTTCGGCATGCCGATGGGGCCGATCGAGCTCGCCGACACCGTGGGGCTCGACATCTGCCTGCACGTCGCCGAGATGCTCCAGGCCAGTCTCGGCCGGCCGGTGCCCGACGTTTTGCCGATGCTGCGCAGCAAGGTCGAGACGGGTCAGCTCGGCCGCAAGTCTGGCAAGGGCTTCTACGAGTGGAAGGACGGCAAGGCGGTCAAAGACCGCGATGCGCCCAAGCCCACCGAGGAGATGACCGATCGCCTCATTCTTCCCATGATCGCCGCCTGCGTCGCGTGCCTGCGCGAGGGCGTGGTCGAGGACGAGGACACGGTCGACGGCGCCATGATCTTCGCCACCGGCTTCGCCCCGTTCCGCGGCGGTCCCCTGCATTATGCCCGCTCGCGCGGCGTCGCGAACATCCGCGAAGAGCTTGAACGACTGTCGCAACGCTATGGCGAGCGCTTCCGGCCGGATCCCGGCTGGCACCGCCTGACATGAACGGTTCGAGCGTGACTCTCTTGACCCGTCACCCTGAGGCGCTCGCCCTCTTGGGCGAGCCTCGAAGGGCGACGGCCCGGTCGGGGCCGTTCATCCTTCGAGGCTCGCACGCAGCCAAGCTTGCGCAGGCTGCGTATACTTGCCCGCGGTGCTCGCACCTCAGGATGACGGGTCAAACACTCAGGCCATTGGCCTGACATGACACGGAGCGGCGGGCCCAGCCGGTTCGACAACCCCGATGCGGTGGCCGATGCGATCATCGCTCGCGTCGGCAAGGACATCGTGCTTGCCCTGCCGCTCGGGCTGGGCAAGGCCAACCACGTCGCCAATGCCTTGTTCGCGCGCGCCGCCGCCGACCCGTCGATCCGCCTGCGCATCTTCACCGCGCTGACCCTGGAGAAGCCACGCAGCCGGGGAGACCTCGAGCGGCGGTTCGTGCAGCCGTTCTGCGAGCGCGTCTTCGCCGGCTACCCCGACCTCGCTTATGCCACCGCGCTCCACGCCGGCAGGCTTCCATCCAACATTCAGGTCGACGAGTTCTTCTTCCAGGCCGGCACCCGTCTCGGCATCGCAGCCTCGCAGCAGAACTACATCTGCGCCAATTACACCCACGCGCTGCGCTACGTGATCGAACGCGGGGTCAACGTGGTCGCGCAACTCGTCGCCGCGCGCGTGGGCGGCGCGGCCGGCTTCAGCCTGAGCTGCAACCCCGACCTCACGCTCGATCTGCTCGCCGAGCGCGAGCGCGGACGCTGCGACTTTCTGTTCGCCGGCCAGGTCAATTCCGAGTTGCCGTTCATGCCCGGCGATGCCGAGCTCGCGGAGCGCGAATTCGACCTGCTGCTCGAGGGGCCGGCGACCGACTTTGCCCTGTTCGGGGCACCGCGCGAGCCCGTCGATCTCGCCGAATACGCCGCCGGCATCCACGTCGCGCGCACGATCGCCGACGGCGGCACGCTGCAGCTCGGGATCGGCTCGCTCGGCGACGCGGTGGCGCAAGCGCTAATCCTGCGGCATCGCAGCAACCCCGATTTTCGCCGCATGGTGACGCGGCTCGATCCCGCCGGCAGCGCTCCCGCCGGGCTGCGGGAGAGCGCGCCGTTTCAGGCCGGCCTGCACGGCGTGAGCGAGATGTTCGTCGAGAGCTTCCTCGACCTGCGGCGCGCCGGCATCCTCACGCGCGAGGTCGACGGCGCCTTGCTGCAGGCGGCGTTCTTTCTCGGCTCGCGCGCGTTCTACCGCGCGCTGCGGGAGATGCCCGAGGCGGAGCTCGTAAAGCTGCGCATGACCGCGGTTTCGTTCGTGAACGAGCTCTACGGCGACGAGGCCGCCAAGCGCCGCGCGCGGGTGAAAGCGCGCTTCATCAACAATGCCATGATGGCGACCTTGCTCGGCGCCGTGGTTTCCGACGGCCTGGAAAACGGCCAGGTCGTCAGCGGCGTCGGCGGGCAGTACAATTTCGTGGCGCAGAGCTTCGCGCTGGAGGACGCCCGCTCGATCATCATGCTGCGGGCGGCGCGCGCGGCGAAGCGGCGCACGACCTCGAACATCCGCTGGAATTACGGCCACACCACCATTCCGCGCCATCTGCGCGACGTCGTGGTGACGGAATACGGGATCGCGGACTTGCGCGGGAAGAGCGATCGGGACGTGATCGCGGCGATGCTCGCGGTCGCCGATTCCCGCTTCCAGGACGAACTGCTGCGCAGTGCCAAGGATGCCGGCAAGATCGAGCGCGGCTTCGAGCTGCCCGCGCATTGCCGCGACAACACGCCTGAGCGCATCGCGCGCGCGCTCGCCCCGACGCGCGAACAGGGCTTGCTGCCGGTGTTTCCCTTCGGCAGCGATTTCACCGCGACCGAAGAGCGGCTTCTCCCGGCGCTCGAGCTGCTGCGATCGGCCTCGCTGCCGCGACTTGCGACGCTGCTGGCGAGCGGATTTATGTCGGGCGCTCCCTCCAAGGAGGTCCGCGACTGTCTCGTGCGAATGCGGCTCGACCATCCGGCGGGCGTGGTCGAGCGCGTCGAGGCCGCGCTGCTCAAGGCGGCGCTGCTTTCGGCCGGCAGCGAAGCCGGTTAATCTCCTCGCCCGCATGCATCTCTTCCGCAGCCCAAGGACGACCCGCCATGACAATCTCCATGTACAAGACCTCGGTTCCCATCTTCGTGCAGTTCCTTTCGAGCCTGTCGGCGGTGCTCGACAAGGCGGCGGCCTTCGCGGAGGCGAAGAAGGTCGAGCAGGCGGTGCTGCTGAACACGCGGCTCGCGCCCGACATGTTCCCGCTTGTTCGGCAGGTACGGGCGGCGACCGACCACGCCATCAATGCCAGCGGCCGGCTCGCCGGCGTTGAGATGCCGACCTTTGCCAATACCGAAGCGACCATTGCGGAGCTCAAGGAGCGCATCGCCAAGACCATCGATTTCCTCAAGACCCTGAAGCCGGCGCAGATCGACGGCTCCGAGGACAAGGCGATCAAGATCACGTTCCCGAGCGGGGCGGTGCGCGAGTTCACCGGCCAATCGCTCCTGCTCAACAATTCGCTGCCGAATTTCTATTTCCACTGCACCACCGCCTACGACATCCTGCGCCATTGCGGCCTCGAACTCGGCAAGCGCGACTTCATGGGCACCCCGGTCCAGCTTCAGGCGTGAACGCAAGGGAGCGATCGGGCGCCATCCGACGAGTGGGAAAGGCGCCGGAATATCGGACATGATTCAAAGCTGGGATCGACGCCGCATTGCGCAGCGCAACGTGGCGATCTTTGCTACTTCTTCTTGAGGAGTGCCGGCAGATCGTAAGCGAGCAGATCGGCGATTTCGGCCAGCGCGATATCCGCGGGCGGACATTCGGCCAGTATGCCGGGATCGAGCGCATAATGACCCTGTTTCGGAAACACGGTCGTGACGCGTTCGCCCCAGATTTTCTTTACTGCCGACAGGATGCGCAATTTGTCGTCGATCAGGACGTAGTGATCGGCAGGATAAAGACGCTCGACATCGTCGAGCTCCCGCTCCTTGTGGATGTAGATGAGGACACGGTTGTCGAACGCGTGCCAGAGACCGGATCGTTCCACCTTGCGCGGCTGGAACACGGCATCGCCGTCGGAGAGGATGACCGTGGTGCCCCACTTCTGCACATGCCTCACCGCGTCAAGGGCGCCGGGATAAAGGCGGTCGGCGAACGGGTAGTCGACCAGCCAGTTCGACATCCGCAGCACCTCCGGGCGATGCAGCGCCTCGATCCGGTAGCGCTCCAACGCCCCCAGGTAGTCGACGTATCCGAGGTCGGTTCTCAGTTGTTCAAGAATTTCCCAGTACCTGTCGCGCGTGGCGGCCCCGTATGTCCGCTCCAGGTGCTCCTTCAGATGGGCCTGCACATGATCGTTATCGATGAGCGTGTTGTCGACATCGAACAGGAAGACAACAGCGGGCGTGTCCGTCATCGCATTCCACCTCATTCTTGAACGAAACGGTTCCCTAGCGCATGTTCCGGAAAAGTGGGAACCGGTTTTCCGAACAGAACATGCGCAAAATCGAAGAATCTAGAGCGCATCACGATTCGATCCAATCGGGATGCGCTCGGGAGCGGATTGGGCGAGCGCTCCGCGTCCGCGGAGCGCTTGCGTGTCGGGGACGGCCTGCGCGTCCAAACCGTTGGCTTCAGCTCTTCTTGCCCTTGCCCAGCAGCTCTTTCGCGATCTCCGTCACGCGCTCCGGCTCGAACCCGTATTTTCGTTGCAGCTCCTTCAGCGGAGCCGAGGCGCCGAATGTCTTCATGCCGATGATGCGGCCGGATCTGCCGACATAGCGTTCCCAGCCGAGGGTCGAGGCCTGCTCCACCGCGACGCGCGCGGTCACGTCGGGCGGCAGGACGCTGTCCTGGTACTCCTGAGTCTGGTGCTCGAAAATATCCCAGGACGGCATCGAGACCACGCGCGAGCGAATGCCCTCGGCGAGCAGTTTCTCGTGCGCCTCGACGCAGAGGCTGACCTCGCTGCCCGACCCGATCAGGATCACCTCGGGCTTGCCGCCCGGGGCGTCGCCGAGCACATAGGCACCGCGCGCGACCCCCGACGCCGAAGCGTATTTACCGCGGTCCAATGTGGGCAGGGGTTGCCGGGACAGCGCGAGCACGGCCGGCTCGTGGCGCAGTTGCATGATGTAGCGATAGGCCTCGACCACCTCGTTGGCGTCGCCCGGCCGCAGCACCACCAGGCCCGGCACGGCGCGGAAGGAAGCAAGCTGTTCCACCGGTTGATGCGTCGGACCGTCCTCGCCGTCGCCCATGGCGTCGTGGGTGAACACGAAGATCGTCGGCAGCTCCATCAGCGCCGACAGCCGGATCGCCGGCCGCGCGTAGTCGCTGAAGATGAAGAACGTGGCGCCGAAGGCCCGCAGCTTCGACAGGGACAGGCCATTGACCGCGGCCGCCATCGCGTGCTCGCGGATGCCGAAGTGCAGGTTCCGGCCGCCGTAAGTGCCGGGCTCGAAGTCGCCGGCGCCCTCGAACGTCAGCGTGGTCTTGTTGGAGGAGCCGAGATCCGCCGATCCGCCGATGAGCCAGGGAATGTTCTGCGCCAGCACGTTGAGCACTTTGCCCGAGGCATCCCGTCCCGCGATGCCCTTGGGGTCGGCCGGAAAGACGGGAAGACCGGAATCCCAACCGGCCGGCAGCTCGCGCCGCTGCATGAGGTCGATCTCGGTCGCGAGCTCCGGATATTTCGATCGGTAAGCCGTGAACAGCTCGGTCCAGCGACCGTGGACTTGCGCCCCGCGCGCGCCGATCCCGGCGGCGAAGTGCGCGCGCACGGCGTCGGGAACCAGGAACTTGGCGTCCTCGGGCCATCCGTAATCGCGCTTGGTGAGGCGAACTTCCTCCTCGCCCAGCGGCTCGCCATGCGCGGCCGCGGTGTCCTGCTTGTGCGGCGCGCCGTAGCCGATATGGCTGTCGAGGATGATGAAAGTCGGGCGCCCCTTGGTCTTGCGAAAGATGTCCAGGGCATTCTCGATCCGCTCGATGTCATTGGCGTCGCCCACGCGCAGGACGTTCCATCCGTAACCCAGGAACCTGGCGGCGATGTCCTCCGTGAAGGTGATGCGGGTGTTGCCCTCGATCGTGATGTGGTTGTTGTCATAGATCCAGCAGAGATTGTCCAAGCCGAGATGGCCCGCCAGCGACGCCGCTTCCGACCCGACGCCTTCCATCATGCAGCCGTCGCCGCAAACCGCGTAAATGTCGTAGCCGAAGATCTCGAAGTCGGGACGGTTGTAGCGGTTGGCGAGCCACGCCTCGGCGATGGCCATGCCTACGCTGGTGGCGACGCCCTGCCCGAGCGGTCCGGTGGTGGCCTCGACCCCCGAAACCCAGTGGTACTCGGGGTGACCCGGCGCCTTGCTGCCGAGCTGGCGGAAGTGACGAATGTCGTCGAGCGAAACCGCGGGTTGCCCGAGCCGCTCGTATGCGGCATTCACCGCGCGGGTGCCGGTGAGGTGAAGGACCGACCACAGCAGCATCGAAGCATGACCGTTGGACAGCACGAACCGATCGCGGTTGGGCCAGATCGGGTCCTTCGGGTCGAAGCGCATGACCCGGTTCCAGAGCGTGTAGACGAGCGGTGCCAGCGCCATCGGCGTGCCGGGATGCCCGGACTTCGCCTGCTGGACCGCATCTATCGACAGCGTGCGAATGCAATTGATCGACAATTGGTCCAGTTGTGCGCTTGTCATCGGTGAATCCGCGACGGTGCCGGCGATAGCACTCATTTTTGTGTCTCCAATGTCTTGTCGGCGCCGAGCCGTTCCGCCGCCGCGCGATCGGCGAGGATCAGCGCCAGATCCCGACGCACGCGCGACGCCGGAATGGACGGATCGCCGTCGCACAGGCGCACGAGCATTGCGGCCTTCTCAGCGCCGGTCACCAGCCATAGGACGCGCCGGGACCGGTTGATGATGGGAAAGGTCAACGTCATGCGACGCCTGCCCTGGTAGGGCCCGGTCACCGCGACGTCGGTGTCGGCGACGTCGAGGACCGGATCTCCCGGCACCAGCGACGCGGTGTGGCCGTCCGGTCCGAGGCCGAGATGAACGAGGTCGAGCACGGGCGGCGCGCCCGTCAGGTCCCGTAGCGTCAAGGCGTAGCGCTGAGCCGCGCCATCGAGGTCGGCTGCTTCGACCGGCATTGCATGGATGTGGTCCGGGCGCAGCGGAGCGTGATCGAGCAGGCTTGCGCGCAAATGAGCGAGGTTTCGGTCGGGGTCGGCTGCCGGCGCAACCCGCTCGTCCACCTGAACGACGTGCACATTCTCCCACGGGAGTTCCTCGTCAGCCAAAGCGCGCAGCATCAGCCACGGCGTGCGGCCGCCGCTGACCGCCACGACGAAACGCCCGCGCGAAGCCACGGCCGCGCGCCCGTCGGCGGCGATGATCGCCGCCGCCCTGCGAGCGACCATACCGTCATCAGGATGGACTTCGATCTCCACGCGACGATCTCCGGTTCGTTCGCCCATCGGCATTGCGCAGCGGGAAGACGTATCGGGCTTGCGCCGCGCGCATCGTGGGTCGTCTCCGAGCGCTCAGTCCTTGGATTTTTCCAGGTGCCCGCCGAATTCGTAGCGCATGGCCGACAGCAGCTTGCCTGCAAAATCCCCTTCGCCGCGCGAGCTGAAACGTTCGTAGAGGGCCGTCGAAAGCACGGGCGTCGGCACCGCCTCGTCGATCGCGGCCTTGATCGTCCAGCGGCCCTCGCCCGAATCGGAGACTTTGCCGGCAAAGTTGGTGAGGGCAGGGTCCTTCGCCAGCGCGGCCGCGGTGAGGTCCAGCAGCCATGACGCGATGACGCTGCCGCGTCGCCACAGTTCGGCGATGTCGCGCAGATTGAGATCGTATTGATAGAGTTCCGGGTTGCGCAGCGGCGTCGTCTCGGCGTCGATCGCGTGTTGCTGCTTGCCGATGTTGGCGTGACGCAGAATGTTCATCCCTTCCGCGTATGCGGCCATGAGACCGTACTCGATCCCGTTATGGACCATCTTGACGAAGTGGCCGGCGCCGCTCGCCCCGCAGTTCAGGTAGCCGAGTTCGGCGGTGCCGCCGATCGTCCCACGCCCGGGCGTACGCGCGATGTCGCCGGGGCCGGGCGCCAGCGTCTTGAAGATCGGATCGAGATGCCGCACGGCCGCCTCCGGTCCGCCGATCATCATGCAGTAACCGCGCTCCAGGCCCCAGACGCCGCCGCTGGTTCCCACGTCCACGTAGTTGATCCCTTTCGACGCCAGCTCGTTGGCGCGACGGATGTCGTCCACGTAATACGAGTTGCCGCCGTCGATGAGGATGTCGCCTTTCTCGAGGTGTGGCACCAGGTCGGCGATGGTCTTGTCCACGACGGCGGCCGGGACCATCAGCCAGACCGCCCGCGGCTTCTCCAGCCTGCGCACGAGGTCCGCAAGCGAGGAGGCGCCGACCGCCTTCTCCCGTGCCAGCGCTTCGATTGCCTTCGGCGACATGTCGAAGACCACGCATTGGTGGCCGCCCTTGATCAGGCGCCGCACCATGTTGGCGCCCATTCTGCCCAATCCGATCATCGCGAGCTGCATGACATCCTTCTCCGTTAGAGCTGAGCCGCGGCCCGCAGCCGTTCCATCGCGGTGCCGACGCCTTCGCTGTCGTTGAAGATCGCCGACCCCGCCACCAGGACGTCGGCGCCCGCGGTGACCGCCAACGGGGCGGTCGTCACATCGATCCCTCCGTCCACCTCGAGGCTGCAGCCCGGCTTGATTCGATCGATCATCTGGCGTGCACGGCGGATCTTCGGGAGCGTCGTGTGCAGGAAATGCTGATGCCCGAATCCCGGGTTCACCGTCATCACCAGCACCTGGTCGAGGTCTTGCATGATTTCTTCCAGGACGGCCGCGGGCGTGGCCGGATTGATGGCGACGCCGACCCGTTTTCCCAGCGCCTTGATGCGCAGCACTGTGCGCGACAGATCGTTGTTGCCCTCCCAATGGACCATGAACGCATCGGTCCCGGCCTCCACGAATTCGTCGAGAAAAAAATCGGGGTTCGAAATCATCAGGTGCGCCTCCAGCGGCAGGCGCGTCGCCTTCCGCAGCGATTTGATGATCGGCGCTCCCATCGACAGATTAGGCACGAAATGTCCGTCCATGACGTCGACGTGGATGCGGTCCGCCCCGGCGCGCTCAGCCTCCGCCACCTGATCGCCCAAGCGGGCGAAATCGGCCGCGAGGATCGAGGGAGCGAGCTTCACGGCGCCGGTCGTCACATTGCGTCCCTGAGCTTGCGGTAGCGACGGATCAGGTTGTCGGTCGAGCTGTCATGGCCGAGCTTGGGCGAAGTCTTGCTTTCGAGCTCCGGGATGATGCGCTGGGCCAGGACCTTGCCGAGTTCGACGCCCCACTGATCGAACGAGTCGATGTTCCAGATCGTACCCTGCGTGAACACGCAGTGCTCGTACAGCGCGACCAGTTTTCCCAGCGCGGCCGGGGTCAAACGATCCATCAGGATGGTGTTGGACGGTCGGTTGCCTTCGAACACCCGGTGCGGGACGAGCCAATCGGGCGTGCCTTCGGCCTTCACCTGCTCCGGCGTTTTGCCGAAGGCGAGCGCCTCGGTCTGGGCGAATACGTTCGCCACCAGCATGTCGTGATGCCGGCCGAGCGGATTGACCGCCTGCGCGAACGCGATGAAGTCGCACGGAATGAGCCGGGTGCCCTGATGGATCAGTTGATAGAAGGAGTGCTGGCCGTTGGTCCCCGGCTCGCCCCAATAGATCGGACCGGTCTGATAGTCCACCGGCTTGCCGTCGATCGTCACGTGCTTGCCATTGCTCTCCATCGTCAACTGCTGGAGATAGGCGGGGAAGCGCTTGAGATACTGGTCGTACGGCAGCACCGCGACCGTCTGCGCGCCGAAGAAGTCGTTGTACCAGACGCCGAGGAGGCCCATGAGCACCGGCAGGTTGCGCTCGAATGGCGCGCTCCGGAAATGTTCGTCGATCGCATGGAAGCCATCGAGCATGGAGTGGAAGTGATCCGGGCCGATCGCAAGCATGGTCGAGAGGCCGATGGCGGAATCCATCGAGTAGCGTCCGCCGACCCAGTCCCAGAACTCGAACATGTTGGCGGTGTCGATGCCGAATTCGGCGACTTTTTCGGCATTCGTCGAGACCGCGACGAAATGCCTGGCGACCGCCTTGGCATCGCCTCCGAGGCCGCGCAGCGACCAATCGCGCGCGCTGTGCGCGTTGGTCATCGTCTCCAGCGTCGTGAAGGTCTTCGAGGAGATGATGAACAGCGTCTCCGCCGGATCGAGATCGCGCGTCGCCTCGACGAAATCGGTGCCGTCGACGTTGGATACGAAGCGGAACGTCATCGCCCGGTCGCTGTAATATTTGAGCGCCTCATATGCCATCACCGGCCCGAGGTCAGACCCGCCGATGCCGATATTGACGACGTTGCGGATGCGTCTGCCGCTGTGGCCCTTCCATTGGCCGCTGCGGACGCGATTGGCGAAGTCGGCCATCTTGTCGAGCACGGCGTGAACCTCCGGCACGACGTTCTTGCCGTCGACCACGATGGATGCGCCTTTGGGCGCACGCAGCGCCACGTGCAGGACGGCGCGATGTTCGGTGACGTTGATCGTATCGCCTCGAAACATCGCGTCGATCCGGGCGCGCAGCCCGGCTTGTTCGGCGAGTGCGATGAGCAACTTGAGCGTCTCGTCATTGATGCGGTTTTTCGAGTAGTCCAGATAGACGCCGGCGGCCTCCGCGGTCATTCGCTCGCCGCGCGTCGGATCATCCGCGAACAAGCTTCGCAGCTGCAGGCCCCGCATGGCCTCATAGTGATCTTCGAGCGCCTGCCATGCCGCGTGTTTGCCCGTCGATCGCGTAACGAGGGTCTCCGACCGTGCAGCCATCTGCGGCATCCTTTCTGATCCTCAGCTCTCTCGCCCGGAGCGAGTCCAGGCGGGCGGGAAACCGCCGTCTTCTTCCCACAGCCGAAATCCCCCGCGGAAGGCATTGGCGTTGTCGCCCGCACGGCACTGCGGCGGCAGCGCTTGCAGCTTGGCGACGTTGCCTCCCCCGATCACCGTATCGTCGGGCTCCAGCGCGGCGATGAGGCGTGCCACGACGTCGGCAACGTGGCGCCGCCATTTCTTCTTGCCGTGTCGTTCCAATCCGGCCCGGCCGACATAGTCTTCATAGGTGCCCTTCTTGTAAGGCAGGTGACCGAGCTCCATGGGCTCGACGATGCCGTCGACAATCATTGCCGTTCCGAGCCCGGTTCCGAGACCGAGAAAGAGCATCTTGCCGCCCTTGTAGCTGCCCAAGGCCTGCATGGCGGCGTCGTTGACGACCTTCACGGGGCGACCGAATGCCGCTGTGAAATCGAACCCGACCCACCCGCGTCCCAGGTTGTATGGTTCCGCTATCGGGCGGCCGCGAAGAACCGGGCCAGGATAGCCGATCGACACCACGTCGTGCATCCAGCCGGTGGCGAGCTTCTTGACCTCGGAAACCATCCGCGTGGGGGTCAGGGTCGGGCCGGACGGAAACGATCGATGCTCCTTTTGCCCGGTGACGAGGATCTTGACCGAGGTTCCGCCGACGTCCACGACCAGCACGTTCTTGACTGTGGATTTGCTTGCAACGTCCTTGCGACCTTGTCGTACCGTGCTGCGCTTGGCGGCGCGCCGCGATCTCGCTTTCACGGCGCTAGCTCGCTCGCTTGAGAACGGCGGTTTTGGACCCGATCACGGTCATCAAGTCGTTCCACGATGTGACGAATGATTTGGCGCCTTCGTCCTGCAGCTGGGCCGCCAGCGCATGGACGTCGATCCGCGCCGCCGCGAACTGCGCCAGCACCTGTTCGCTGTCGCCGCCGTCCGCCGGCATCGTCGCCCCGATGCCGCCGGCTTCGGCGAGTGCTTTCAGGGTGCCCTCAGGCATGGTGTTCACGGTGAAGGGAGCCGCCAGGGCCCGGATGTAGAGCGTGTCGGAAGCCTTCGGATCCTTGGTCCCGGTGCTGGCCCACAGCAGGCGTTGCGGACGCGCGCCGGAATTGTAAGCGCGCATCCATCGCGGCGAACCGAGCAGGTCGAGGTAAGCCTTGTAAGTCCGCTTGGCGACGGCGATGCCGAGTTGGTTGTTGAGCGCTTCCGGCACCTTGCCGGCCACCGCGACGTCCCAGCGGCTGATGAAGATCGATGCCACCGAGCCGACATCAGGCGGCAAGCCGGCTTCGATGCGTCGCTCGATCCCTCGCATGAAGGCATCGGCCGCCGCCCGATACTGGTCATCGGAGAACAACAGCGTCACGTTGACCGGTACGCCCGCAAAGATCGCCTCTTCGATGGCCGGAAGGCCTTCCGGGGTGCCGGGAATCTTGATCAGGAGATTGGGGCGCTGCGCCCGCGCGTGCAGGTCCTTGGCGACGGCAATCGTCGATTTGGTATCGTGCGCCAGCAAAGGCGAGACCTCCAGCGAAACCCAGCCGTCCACGCCGCACGTCCGGTCGTAAACCGGCCGAAACAGGTCCGCGGCCTGCGTGAGGTCCTCCAGCGCCAGTTCGAAGAACAGGTTCTCCCCCGACTTGCCCTCCGCGAGCTTGCTCTTGATGGCGTCATCGTAGTCGCTGCTGTTCTTGATCGCGTGGTCGAAGATCGTCGGGTTGGACGTCAGCCCGGTGACCGACAACTCGTCGACGTAGCGGCGGAGCATGCCCGTTCGCAGCAAGTTCCGCGTGATGTTGTCGAGCCAGAGGCTCTGGCCCAGATCGTGCAGGGTTTGAGCGGCTTTCATGCTGTCACCTCGATCGCGTCCTCGAATCCGGTAAACTCAACCGCGTCGGCAAAGCCTCCGTGGTCGCAAGAGTGATCAAGAAGTCATCAAGCGTCATATACGGCGCCTGCTGATGCTTCACCTCCGTGCCAGTAGCGCTCCTCGCGGCGCCCAAGTCGGGGCGTTGAAACACAGTCATCTCGCGTGAGCCGGTCATGCGCTGCGCCTGGGATGCGGATGGTCGGATTTGATCGACAGCCATGCACGTCCATCGCGCGCGATGAGGCGATCCGCGGCGTCGGGGCCGGCGGTGCCGGCGGCATAGTTGGGAAAATCGTGGGCGGGATCGCGTGCCCACGCATCGACGAGACCCTGCACCGGGCGCCAAGCCGCCTCGACCGTGTCGGCGCGCTGGAACAAGGTGGCGTCGCCGATCAGGCAATCGTAGATCAACGTCTCGTAGCCGACCGCGGCGAGCGGCGCGAAGTAGTCACGGTAGGCAAAGTCCATTTCCACGCCGTCGATCTCAATCTCGGAGCCGGGTCGCTTGGCGCTGAAACTGATCGACATTCCCTCATCCGGTTGGATGCGCAACATCAGGATGTTCGGAGGCAACCGCTCGACCGGGGTGTGGCGAAAGAGCGAGTAGGGGGCCTGACGGAATTGCACGGCAATCTCGGTGGCGCGGGTCGCAAGCGACTTGCCGGTACGCAGATAGAACGGCACGCCGGCCCAGCGCCAATTGTCGATGCCGAGCTTGATAGCCACATAGGTTTCGATGCCGGAATCCGGCGCGACATCGGGCTCCTGCCGGTAATCCCGAACGTTGCGGCCGAGTACCATCCCGCGGCCGTACTGGCCGCGTACCGCGTCCGCTGGCGAGATGGGGCGGATCGCCTCGAACAGCTCCGTCTTTTTCGCGCGCACGGCATCGGCATCGAACGAGATCGGCGGCTCCATTCCGATCATCGCGAGGAGCTGGAACAGATGGTTCGGCACCATGTCGCGCAGCGCGCCGGTTTTCTCGTAGAAACGCGCACGGCCCTCGACGCCCACCGTCTCCGCGGCGGTGATCTGCACGTGATCGATATGGTCGCGGTTCCATAGCGGTTCGAAGATGCCGTTGGCGAAGCGCGCCACCAGGATGTTCTGGACCGTTTCCTTGCCGAGGAAGTGATCGATCCGATAGATCTGGTCTTCCGATAGCACCTTGAGGATCTGCGCGTTGAGGGCCTGCGCCGAGGCAAGATCGTGCCCAAAAGGCTTTTCGACGATCACCCGACGCCAGGCCTCCTCCGATTGCCGGGTGAGCCCCGCGCGGCCAAGCTGTTCGATCACCGGGCCGAAGAAGCGCTCGCCGATCGCCAGATAGAACAGCGCATTGGCTGTATCGCTCTGCCGTCCCGCTGGATCCGCCAGCAGCTTGCCGAGCCGGTTAAAGGTTTCGGGCTGCGTGAAGTCTCCACGCATATAACGCATGCGACTGACGAGCCACGACCAGGCCCGTTCGTCGACCTCGTGCCCACCGGCGCGCGAGAGCGTTCGCATCATCTCAGTCAGGCTCTGGCTCCACGCCTCGGTGGTATAGTCGCTATGATCGACGCCGATAATGGCGAAGTCGTCCGGAAGCTTTCCTGCCCTGACCAGATTGTAGAGCGCCGGCACGACGAGACGCTTGGTCAGATCGCCGCCGGCGCCGAAAATCGTCAGCGTTGCGGGCGGCGCCCGATGATCGGAAACGTTCTTTGCCACGGTGGCCGTCGCTTCCGCTGCGATCGTTGTCACCGCACTGCTCTCGCGCATTGGCGTGGTTTAGCGCATGTCTGTTGCGAAGAGGCGGCGGTTTGGTTGCCTTCTCGGTCCATGATGGCTCTCCTGACTGCCCGTTCCGACTGACGAATAACGGGGGCCGTTTTCCTTTGGGCGGTCGTCCCTACCATCTTAGCCTGCAGCTCGATATCGACATCCCGAGGTTTGCAGTGGCGCGGAAGGGTCATTTCAACGGGCCTCGCATGCGGTCGCGGCATCATAGGCTGCGCAGTCTGCGCGTGGGAGCGACGACCCGCCGGATCGCTCCCTCGGCGACGACCGGCGGCCGAAATCATTGGCTGCCCATGTAATCGAGATGTAGGTCCATTCGTGTCGCTTCGCCACCGCAATCTTCCCGCTTGTGCGTTACGCCAAGTCGGACGCCGTCATCAGTTGCGCCGCGTGAGACGCAACGTCGCAGCGCTCGACCAGTTTGGGGTCTCCCTTGATGACCTCGAACGTCGTCTCCTCGCCCTCGCGCCGGAAGTGAATGTCACACTTGTGCTTGCCGATGTGGAGGTCGCGCACCGTCAAATCGGGGAGCCACGCCGGCAGGAACGGATCGACATACAGCTTGTTGCGCGGCGCATCCGGCAGGAATCCCAGCAGCGCCTGCGTCAGCATGAAGACCGCGCCGGCCGCCCATGCTTGCGGCACGTTCGCGCCGATATACTGCACCGGGAAATTGCGCTCGTTGCGCTCGGACGCGGTATAGAGTTCCGGCAGCTGATTGAGCAGAAAGTGGCTCGCCGCCACGCTGACATCGTGCGCGACCGCCGCCGCCTGCGCACCAAAGCCATAGAGCTTGAAGCCCATGGCGATGATGGCGTTGTCGTGCGGCCAGACCGAACCAGTCTGATAGTTGTATGGATTGAATGCGCGGTGATCGGCGGACAGCGTGCGAATGCCCCATCCCGTCCACATGTCCGGCGCCATCAGGCGGTCCACCACCCTCGTTGCGCGCTCGCGCGGCACGATGCCGGACCACAGGCAGTGCCCGGCATTGGAGGCGACGGTCAGGACCTTGTTCTTGTCGCCGTCGAGTGCATAGGCGTAGAACCCCAGTTCCTCGTCCCAGAAGGCTTCGTTGAAACGCTTGAACAGGGCCGCGGCCTTGACGCGCAACTCACGCGCGCGGTCGGGCTGGCCGAGCGCATCGAAAGCCTCCGCCATGCGGACCCAAGCATTGTAGACGTAGCCCTGAAGCTCGCAGAGCGCCTTCGGTCCCTTCACCAGCGAGCCGTCGGGATACATGACGGAATCGCCGGAATCCTTCCAGCCCATGTTCTCGTAGCCGACCGGGGAGCGCGTCTGATACTCCTGAAACCCGTCGCCGTCGCGGTCGCCGTATTTGTCGATCCAGGCGAGGCAGCCCTCCGCCGTGTGCAGATGTCGTTCCAGCAGCGCCTTGTCGCCGGTCGCGCGCCAGGCGGCGTGCAGGGTTATCAGATAGAGCGGCGTCGCATCCGCCGTGCCGTAATAGGGCGTGTGCGGGATCAGCTTGAAATGCGCGAGCTCGCCGTAGCGCAATTCGTGGAGGATTTTGCCCGGTTCGGCATCGCGGTAAGGGTCGTCCTCCTTGGCTTGCAGCGAGCCCAGGATTTCCAACGCCCCGCGCGCGAATTCCGGATAGATCAGGACATTCTGCAACGAGACGATCAGGCTGTCGCGGCCGAACGGAGCGACGAACCACGGCAGCCCGGCAGCCGGCAGGAAGACCATGTGGTCCGTTTCCGTCATCGGCAAACGCAGCGCAGCCATGTCCTCCAGCGCCTGGTGAAAGAGACGGTAGAACTCTTCGTTGCTCGCCTCGATCTTGGCCACCGTCTTCAACCATTCCGCCATGGTCTCGGAATGGCTGGACCTCGCAGTCTCTCCGACGCAATCGTGCGGCGCGTGAAAGTGTTGGTCGCCATCCTCCAGTGTGTAGAGCAAGCAGGCGTGCCAGGCCTCGCCCGGCGCAAGCGCGACCTCGAAGCTGAGCCGCCCATTGGCGGAAACAGCCTTGCCCGGTGCTCGCGCCACGGACGTGGTCACTGCCCGGCGAAAATCCTGGTTCGAGTACGCGGTGCGAACCCGTTGCCTTCGCTCCGACCATTCGGTGGTGATCTGTCCCCGGCGCACGATGTTGCCCGACTTCACCTCGAAGATGTCGGCGAAGTCGCATCGGAAGGCGATCTCGAGCTGAAAGCGCACCGGCTTCATGCTGTTGTTGGTGATGTCCAGATCCTCGTGCAAGCCGCCGCCGATCGATCGACCGATTGTGAGGCCGAGAGTGCGCGGGAGGATCGGGCCGTCCTCGGTGAGGATCGACTTGTTGGTGAGGAAGATACGCGCAGCGTAATATTCGATCGGACCGCCGTTCAACAGCTCCCACGGTTCGCCGTTGGCGTAGATCGCCCAATTGCTGATGATCCGCGTGTCGCGAAAGTACAGGCCCTTCTCGCTCGGCCAGTTGATGTGCCCGTCCAGCTCGCTGACGAGCACCGTCTGACCCTGGTGGATGGCAATCTGCGGGGGCCCAACCTGAACCTTGAACGACATGCTGTGCTCCTCGTGGTTGCACGCAGCGCGGCGGCGCGGCCCGGGTCACGCGCGATGAGCAAGCCCACCCGCATCAATCCCGTCACCGATGCGACATCCGCCAAAGAGCGCGAGGCCATCGAAACGCGGGAAAAACCTCGCGCGCGGCGGACGGAAAGCCGGCAACGCACCGCCCGCTGCTTCTCGATCGAGACCGGCGGAGCGCGCCGATCCGCCTCGCGGCCGCAGCAGCGGGTGCCCTGCCATCACTTCAACGGCACGATCGCGGTGGCGTCGATCTCGAGGATCATTCCGGGCCAGGCGAGCTGGCTGATCGTCAGCAGCGTATGGGCGGGAAGCGGCTGGCTTCCGAACGCCTCGACGCGACATTTGCCGTAGTCGGGTTGATAGCGCACGTCGGTCAGATAGGTGACCATTTTGGCGACGTCGGCGAGCGTGGCGCCGTGCTTCTCCAGCAGCCGCTTGATCTTGTCATAGGCGTATTTGCACTGTCCCGCGAAGTCGCCCTTGTAGAGGATCGATCCGGGTGCGCCGTTTTCATCCTCGGCGCCGACGCCGGCGAGGAAGATCATCTTGCCCGGGCCGGTGACCGTCACCGCCTCGGAGAATTGTCCTTTGGTCCATTCGGAATAGTTGTAGTTCTTCTTCTCGAGGCCCGCAGGGGCGGCTTGCGCGGATGCGGACCTTGCGACCGCCGTAACGGACGCGATGACCAGTGCGGCGAATATCGTGGCTTTCAGCATGATGCGACCTCCACTTGGAGCACGACACGGCGTTGCCGGCACGATGTTAGCCGGTTTGATCGGAATGGACAGCCGTAAGGCAGGTTAGGCGGGTTAGGCGCAGCCGTAACCCGCGGCTTCGATCGCGGTGCAATGGCGGATGATGCTGCGCTGATCCGCCCTACGGCGGCGTGCTATGGCTACTCCGCCGCGACGACGCGCAGCCGTTCGCGTTCACGCTCGTGCTCGCGCTGCTGCTCCCGTTTGCCGCCTCTGAGCCAGAGCTGTACGCGGGCGAGATAGAGGTAGACGACCGGCGTGGTGTAGAGCGTGAGCACCTGGCTGAGCGCGAGCCCGCCGACCATGGCGTAGCCGAGCGGCTGCCGAAGCTCCGACCCGGTGCCGTGGCCGAACGCCAGCGGAATGCCGGCGAACATTGCCGCCGCCGTCGTCATCAGGATCGGACGAAAGCGCAGGAGGCAGGCCTCGCGGATCGCCGCTATCGGCGGCATATGACGGTCGCGCTCGGCGGCGATCGCGAAGTCGACGAGCATGATGCCGTTCTTCTTGACGATGCCGATCAGGAGAATGATCCCGATGATGCCGATGACCGACAGGTCCATGTGGCCGAACTGGAGCGCCAGCAACGCGCCGATACCGGCCGACGGCAGCGTGGACAGGATGGTCAGCGGGTGGATGAAGCTCTCGTAGAGGATACCGAGGATGATATAGACGACGATGAGAGCGGCTGCGATCAGCGCCGGCTCGCTCGCGAGCGAGGATTGGAACGCCTGCGCGTTGCCCTGGAAGGTCCCGATCACCGAGGACGGCATACCGATTTGGCGCGCGGCCGCCGTTATGGCGTCGACGGCCTCGCCGAGCGCGACGCCGGCCCGCAAGTTGAAGCTGAGCGTCGCCGCCGGGAACTGGCCCTGGTGCGCAATCGACAACGGCCCCACCTTGCCGGTGTCGACCTCGACCAGCGTGGAGAGCGGCACGGCGGCCCCCGTCAGCGGCGATTTGACGTAGAGACGGTCGAGCGAGGCGAGGTCGCGCTGTTGCGCCGGCAGGATCTCGAGAATGATCCAGTAGGTCTTGAGCTGCGTGAAGTACTGCGCGATCTGGCGCTGGCCGAACGCGTCGTTGAGCGTGTCGTCGATCATCTGCGGCGAGATGCCGAAGCGCGACGCCTGGTCGCGATTGATGGTGACCTTGAGCTGCGGGGCGTTCGCCAAGAGATCGCTCGACACGTCGGTGATCTGCGGCAGCGCTCGCATCTTCTCCAGCAGCTTCGCGGACCACTCGTTGAGCTCGGCGACGCTGGAATCCTGCAGCGTGTATTGGAAGCTGGCGCGCGAGATGCGGCCGCCCACGGTAATATCCTGCGTCGGCTGCAGAAACAGGGTCGCGCCCTGGACCTTGGCGAGCTGCGGACGCAGCCGGTCGATGATCTGCGAAGACGTGAGCGCGCGGTCGTCGCGCGGCTTGAGCACGATGAAGAAACGCCCGGTATTGGCGGTCTGCGCGCCGCCGCTGCTGCCGGTGAACGAGCCGAAGCCGGCGACATCCGGATCGCGCAGGATCACGTCGCCAAACTCGCGGATGATGCGCATCATCTGCTCGGGCGCCGTGTCCTGCGCCGCCTCGGCAAAGCCCGAGATCATGCCGGTGTCCTGGATCGGGAAAAAGCCCTTGGGGATCACGATGGTCATGACCACGGTCAACGCCATGGTGGCGAAGAAAATTCCGAGCGTGATCGCCTGGTGGCGCAGGACGATGTCGAGCGTGCGCCGGTAGAACGACAGCATCGCATTGAAGCCCGCTTCGATGGCGCGGTAGATGCGCCCGTGCTCCCCTGATTCGCGATGCATGAAGCGCGAGCACAGCATCGGCGCGAGCGTGAGCGACACCAGCGCCGAGACGGCGATCGAGGCGGTCACGGTCAAGGCGAATTCGCGGAACAGGCGGCCGATGATCCCGCCCATGAGCAGCAGCGGGATGAATACTGCGATCAGCGACAGGCTGATCGACAGCACGGTGAAGCCGATCTCGCGTGATCCCTTGATGGCCGCCTCGAACGGCGGGCTGCCATGCTCGATGTGACGGTAGATGTTCTCCACCACCACGATGGCGTCGTCGACCACGAACCCGACCGCGATCGTGAGCGCCATCAGCGATAGATTGTCGAGGCTGAAGTTGAGCAGGTACATCGCGGCGCAGGAGCCGAGCAGCGCGAGCGGCACGGTGATGCTCGGGATCACCGTGGCCCAGAAGTTGCGCAGGAACAGGAGGATCACCAGCACGACGAGGGCGATGGTCAGGGCGAGCGTGAATTCGACGTCCGCCACCGACGCGCGGATGGTGGTGGTGCGGTCGAGTATGGTCTTCACCTCGACCGCCGGCGGAATGCGGGCGGTGAGCTGCGGCAGCTCGGCCTTGATCTGGTCGACGGTCTCGATGACGTTGGCGCCGGGCTGCTTGAACACCGCCAGGATGACCCCGGGTTTGTTGTTCTGATAGGCGGCGACGGTCCGATCGACCGCCTCCGGCACCGCCTGGCCGACGTCGCGCACCCGGATCGGCGCGCCGTTGCGGTAGGCGAGGATGACGTCGTTGAACTGCTCGGCGCTGGTGATCTGATCGTTGGCGGCGATCGTGAAGCTGAGCTTGTCGGTATTGACGGTGCCCTTGGCCGCGTTGGAGGTGGAGGTGACGAGCGTGCTGCGGATCTCTTCCAGCGTCACGCCGCTCGCGGCGAGCTTCCCCGGATCGACCTGGATGCGGATCGCCGGCGTCTTGTCGCCGAAGATCGAAACCTGGGCGACGCCGGGCACCTGCGAGATCTGCTGCGCGAGGAAAAGGTCGGCGTAGTCGTCGACGATGGTCAGCGGCATCGTGTCGGAGCGCACCGAGAACATGATGATGGGGGAATCGGCGGGGTTCACCTTCTTGTAGCTCGGCGGCGTGCTCATGTCCCGCGGCAGTGTCTTGCTCGCGACCGTGATGGCCGCCTGCACGTCCTGCCCCGCCGAGTCGATGTTGCGGTTGAGATCGAACTGGATCACGATCGTGGTCGCGCCCAGCGCGCTCAAGGAGGTGAGCTGGGTGACCCCCGGGATCTGCGCGAACTGCCGCTCGAGCGGAGCAGCGACCGAAGAGGCCATGGTCTCCGCGCTGGCGCCTTGAAAATTGGCGGTGACTTGAATCGTGGGAAAATCCACCTGCGGCAAGGGCGCGACCGGCAGGAATGGAAAGGCGACCAGGCCCACGAAGGCGAGCGCCGCCATCAGCAGCGTGGTGGCGACCGGCCGGTGGATGAATGGTTCCGACAGGTTCACGAGCTGCGTCCCGTTCCCGCCGTCTGCGGCTGGCTCACCGTGACCGGCGCGTCCTTGCGCAGCTTGTATTGCCCGTCGGTCACGATGCGCTCCCCGCCGTCGAGGCCGGAGGCGACCACCGTCAGGTCGCCGAAAATGGGACCGACTTCGATCGGGTGCGGTTCCGCCACGTTGTTCGCGGTGACGGTCCAGATGAACAGGCCATCCGGTCCGCGTTGGATGGCGGCCGAGGGAACGACCACGGCGTTGCTGCGGGTATCGAGCAACACGTGCGCATTGACGAATTCGCCGGGCCACAGCTTCTCGTCGTCGTTCGGGAACATCGCCTTGAGCCGGATCGTCGCCGTGGCTTGGTCGATCATGTTGTCGACCAGCAGGAGCTTGCCGGTGGCGAGCGCGCGGTGATTGTCCTGGTCGTAGGCGGTCACTTCCACCGCTCCGCGCGCCATGGCGTCGCGGACGTCGTCGAGGTAGTGCGCCGGCAATGTGAACAGGACCGCGCACGGCTGGGTCAGCACCAAGGTCGCGAGCGACCCCTGGTCGTTGGCGTGGACGATATTTCCGGGATCGACGAGCCGGACACCGATGCGGCCGTCGTTCGGCGCGGTGATGGTGGCGTATTCGAGCTGGGTCTGCGCGGTCTGGATCGCGGCGTCGTCGGCCGCGATCGAGGCCTTGAACTGATCGACCTTGGCCTGCTGCTGGTCGACGATCTGCTGCGAGGTGATGTTCGAGAGGACCAATGTCTTGGAGCGCGAGAGGTCTTTCTCGGCGGAGGTGAGCTGGGCCTGGTCCTGGGCTCTCTTGGCCTTGGCCTGATCGAGCGCAGCCTGGAACAGGCGGGGGTCGATCTTGGCCAGGACGTCGCCCTTCTTGACGTGCTGGCCTTCGGTGAACAGCACTTCCTGCAGCTTGCCGTCGACCTGCGAATGAATTGCCACGGTGAACGAGGCCTGTACGCTGCCGAGCCCGGTGAGGTAGACCGGCACATCCTGCCGTCCGACCGTGGCGACGCTCACCGGCACGCCCGATCGTACGGGAGCGCGCGCCGCGTGGGCCGCGCGCGGCTCTTGCACGGCGTACCAGTAGACGGCCCCGCCGGCCGCCAGAATTGCAAGAAAGGCTGCAATCAGAACGATACGGCGGCCGCGCGACGCTGCAGTGTTCCGCTCTGCACTCACAGTTTTCCCCTCATTAATATTGCGCAAAACTATCGCTGCAAAAGCATCGCCCGGCAAATTACGAATCCGTAGGGAGCGGTTTACTGCTTCTTTACGCGGCGCCCTCGATCGGAGCCGCGAATTGAAATCTTGCAACGATCATGAAGCGAGTGTGGGCGCGCTGATTGCGGTCGCGCTTCATGGCGTATCGACGGCGTTAATTGCGGACCGCCGCGCGCGGCCGATCGCCGGCGCGTTCACAAATCGCGGCTGAAAGATGTCGATCGCCGGCGGCTGTGGCCCCAAAGCATCATGTCGGTGCGCGCCTCAGCCGCCGGCGGCAAAGCTGCCTGACCGCACGCGCGCCGGGCTGGCGCCCAGCTCCATGCATCAGCTACGACGGCATTGGACGAAGTCTGGCGAAAGCAGTCACTGGCTGCGGTGTCCCGCGAGATCGCAGATGCAAATTGAATCTCGCGGCCGATCGCGCCGGCGCATGATGGCTATGCCCGGCACGATTGGCTATCGCGCGCCCACGCAGGCACGGTCGATGGCTTTGCTTGCGAGCGCGTCGAATGCGTTCCAGGAGCAGGCCCCGTCGTTACTCGCCGGGCATCCCGCGATGACAGCTGTTGCCTGTTCGGGCGGATGCGCCCGATCAAGCGGCGCCAATTCACGCATCTGATCGAGGGTCTGGGTGATGTATCTCACGCGCACGGCATAGCCGCTGGTCTCCCGATGGCGCAGCAGTTCGAAATGGAGCGCCCCGGCCGGTGGCGTCTGATCCGGAAGATAGGACGGCAAGGACCAACGCATTCCGAGCAGCCCGCCAATGTTGGCGAGATTGGTATCGTGGCCTACCAGCAGCGTCAGCTTGCGTCCGTTCGCTTGGCTCGCACCGGCGCTACGGTCGATCGCGTTCCGCATGGTCGCGAGAATTCGTTGCACCAGGGCCGATCCTTGTCGCGCGGCGAGGTAGGGCGTGCGCTGCATCAGGTCGAATTGAAGCGTGTGCAGCCGCAGAAGCGGTCGCATGGCGTCTGGCGTCGAGGCGCGTCCCCATGCCACCTCATTTGGCGGAAAGCCTTGCGCGTATTCCAGGAGGAATACCTCCGCAGCGGTTGATCCGATTGCGATGGGCCCGGACAGGCGCAGGCCCTCATCCGTGCCGACGATCGAGGTCGAAAGATCGCCCAGCCCGCATGGCGCCGTTGCGGCGGATGCGCGACAGAGCGCGGGTGCGCAGCATTTCAGCACCGATTGCATCGCTGCGAGTTCGCCTTGGTACGTCGACATCACGCCGGCGAAACTGCCGCCGATGCGACCGAGCACGGACTGCCGTGCCCGGCCGGGATCGATCGGGCAAACTCCGGCGCGTGCCGGATGGAACAGCGGATCGACTTTCGCCCCGGAGCGATAGCCCGGCTCGAGATTGCAGCCGGGAAACATTCCCTCGAGCAGGGCCGCGGCGGTTGCCCGCGTGCGCTGGTCGACGTCCGCCCAGGCGAACACCTCGCCGGGACGCGGACAGGCGTCCGCGGAAAGCAGACCCTGCGCGGCGTAATAGTCGCGATAATAGGCGCCCAGCAATTTGGCGAGCTGCGCGCCGCGCGGGGTCAAAAAGCCGGGCGGCACCGGCCATGACGGCCATGGATCGGCGGCGATGGTCGCCAGCGGCGGGTGCGTGGACGTCGGCGAGCGTACGCCGTGCCGACTGACGATCACCACAGCGGCCAGTTCATAGTCGGCCGCGAGCGCCACGTCGCCGACCATCACGGCCCCGACGATCGCCGCCAGCAACGCCCCTCGCGAGGTCCGCGTCGGAGCCGCCATGGGCGCCTCGCTCGTTCCGGGGATGAAGCTCGTGGCCCGGGTCAGGGCCCGCTGAGCGATCCCAATGCTGTCCGCAGCGCCATTGGACAAGAGGTACGCCGCCGGGCGTGCCTCACATCTTCGGCGGGTGGGCGCGGATGACGGCTTCGTCGACCGCCGTGCCCCAGCCCGGGCCGCTGGGAAGCAGAAGCTCGCCGTTCTCGATCACGTAGGGCTTGGTGAGAAGTTTCGGTTTCCATGGCACCTCGTCTACATCGAACTCCATGATGCGGAAGTTGGGGACCGCCGCGCAGAAATGCGCGCTCATGACGTTGGCGAGCGGTCCGTTGAAATTGTGCGAGGCGACGTTGACCTCGTAGGCATCGGCCAGGGCCGCCATCTTGATTCCTTCCACCAGCCCGTTCCATTGCGCGTCGATGATCGCGACGTCGACCGCATGGTTGTCGAGGTAGGGCTTGAGGTTGCGGCGGCCGAGGATGGTCTCGAGCGACCCGATCGGCGTGGTCGTCGATTGCCGGATCAGGCTCAGCGCCTTCGGCTCGAACATGTCCATTTCGAGCCACATGAGGTTGAACGGCTCGACCGCCTTGGCGATGCGCCGCAGACCCTCGGGCTTGTAGTTGAAGTTGAGATCGAGAAGGAGCCGCACGCCGGATCCTGCGCCTTCGCGCAGCGCGGAGAGCTGCGCGATCAGCGCGTCGAGGATATCGTCGGTGAGGTTGAGCTCGGGATGGCCGACGCCGGCGCCGGTCATGCCGGGAGCGAATTGCCGGCCGCCCTTGCCGTCGAACAGCAGCAGGTTGGTCTTGATCGCCCGGAAGCCGCGTTCGCGCGCCTCGCGCGCCGCCCCCTTGAGATCGTCAAGGGTGCGTACCGCCGGCCGGTCGATGACCGTGCCGCCGAACAGGTCGGCGCAGCGCGCGCGCAGGACCCCGCAGCGCGACCAATAGACCGGTAAGCGCTCGCGCACCGCGCCGCCGAACAGCTCGTAGACGGGAACGCCGAGCGCCTTGCCCTTGATGTCGAGGCAGGCATTCACGATCGCGGCGATGGCGTGGGAGGTGAGCCCGCCCGCGGTCGGCCGAGTCTGGGCATAAAGCGTCGCGTCGATGCGCGCGACGGCGCGCGGATCCTGGCCGATCAGCGGCGCGCCGAGGCCGTGGATCAGCGCGGTCATTCCCCTGCGACGGCTCTCGTTGAATTCGGACCAGCCGCTGATGCCCTCGTCGGTGGTGATCTTGAGGAACGAGTAGGTGTCCCAGCCCCCGTCGACATGAAAGTCCTCGAGCTTCACGATTTTCATGCGCTGCCTCGCGGTCGTGTCCCGGGGACCGGTCGGCCTGACACGGGGCGCGAAATTGTGCCATGGTTTGCGGGCGTCACCAACCGCGGAGCGGAGCTGCTTCGCCATGCGACTGCAACGCATTCTGGCTCGAGCCCTGCCGGCGCTCGCGCTGCTTCTGCCCGCCGCATCCGCGCCCGGCCAGCCCGCGCTCGCCCCGACGAGCCGCGTTGCCGAGATCGCCACCTACCAGGGCGCCGAACGCGAGCAGCGGCTGATCGAAGGCGGCAAACGGGAGAAGGAGCTCACCCTCTACGCGTCGATACCGACCGACGATATTTCCGCATTGGTCGCGGCCTTCGACAAGAAATACGGCGTCAAGGTCAAGGTCTGGCGCGCCGATTCGGAAGGTTTCCTGCAACGCATCGTCGGCGAAGCCAGGGCCCGCCGTTTCGAGGTCGACATCATGGCGGGGTCGAGCTCGGCGCTCGAGCCGCTCTATCGCGAGAACCTGCTGCAGGAGGTTACATCACCCTATCTCGCCGACATCATTCCCGAGGCGATCGCGCCGCATCGGCAATGGGTCGCGGTCTATCTCAATACCATCGTGCAGGCCTACAACACCTTTCTTGTCCGGAAGGACGGCCTGCCGCGGACCTATCGCGACCTCGCCAGACCGGAGTGGAAGGGCAAGCTCGGCATCGAGGCGGAAGATTTCGATTGGTTCGCGCAGGTCGTCACGGATATCGACGCGATGCAGGGCGCACGCGAGGGAGCGGGGCTGCGGCTATTCCGCGACATCGTTGCCGCCAACGGCATTTCGGTGCGCAAGGGCCACAGTCTCCTCACCAACCTGGTTGCCGCCGGCGAGGTGCCGCTCGCGCTCACCGTCTATGGCTTCCTGGCCGAGCAGGCCAAGCGCAAAGGCGCGCCGCTCGACTGGTTCGTGATGCCGCCGGCGATCGCGCGCCCGACCGCGGAAGGACTCGCGCGCAACGCGCCGCATCCGCACGCGGCGGTGCTGTTCTTCGATTTCCTGCTCGGGGAGGGCCAGCAGATCCTGGCGAGCCGGCAATTCGTCACCGTGAGCCGAAAGATCGAGACGCCCTTCAACCGGGGCCCGCTGAAGCTGATCGATTCGGCGATGATGCTCGACGGCGCGCGAAAGTGGCAGGAGCTCTATCAGAAGACGATCGTCGGCCCGTCGCGGTGAATGGCGGACGGTATCCTGAAATCGCGCTGCGACGATGACGATCGTTGATCACGCCGCAAAGAGGCTGGTGCGTTTGTGCCCTCTCCCCTCGCGGGAGAGGGCGCAATGGCGGTGAAACGAATCCTGATGGGCGAGGGGGATTTTACGCAAAGCAATTCGTGCCGCCGCCCATCACCGCGACCCCTACACTGCGCGAGTCGCCGTCACGGAAGTTACAAGGGCAAATGCGGCGGCAGTGCGCAAGCGGCGGCGGCGCATCAACTCGGTTGCGTAAGACACCTCGTCGTTGGCTAGAGCGCATCCCGATTAGGTCGAATCGGGATGCGCTCTAGATCTTCAATTCTGCGCATGTTCTCTTCGGAAAACCGGTTCCCACTTTTCCGGAACATGCGCTAGCTTCCGGGCGCTGAACTCACTTTTGCTCCACCGCCGCCTTCTGCTGGTCCGGATGCAAGAGCAGTTTCTGCACGCGCCAGGTCAGGATCTCCGCGACATAGAGCTCGTTCTCGGACGGGCACGCCATCTCGTGGATCCATCCGAACTGCTTGAGCTGCTTGCCCGACTTGCCGAGATAGCCGAGCACCTTGCCATCGAGGCTGAGCTTGTAGACGCGTCCGGGATAGGAATCGGAGCTGTAGAGCACCTGATTGGGCCCCGGCGTGATGCAGAGCGCCCACGGCGCGCCGGGAGTGAAGCTGCCGCCGGTTTGCAGATAGGTGGTGAGGTCCGGCTTGTTGCCGATCGCCGGCTTCGCGTTTTCATCGAACGGCACGTCGATCTTGAACTCGCGCTTGAAGTTGCCGTCGCCGTCGAACACCTGGATGCGCCGGTTGTTGCGGTCGCCGACATAGATGTTGCCCTGCGCGTCGGCGGCGATGCTGTGCACGAGGTTGAACTCGCCGGGACCCTTGCCGTGCTTGCCCCAGGATTTCACCCAGTCGCCGTTCTTGTCGTACTTGGCGACGCGCGCATTCACGTAGCCGTCGCTGATATAGATGTTGCCCTGCGGATCCCAGGTGACGTCGGTCGGCTGGCGGAAGCGGCCGTCGACGTGCGGAAGCGGCGGATTGCGGCCGCGCTCGTACGGATGGGCCTCGAGGTCGGATGCTTCCGACTTGCGTCCGAACACCATCTCGACCCGGCCCTCCGGGTTGAACTTGATCACCATGTCCGAGCCTTTGTCGGTGGCCCAGATGTTGTCATCCTTGTCCACGCGCACGGTGTGCGCAAAGGCCCAGGCGTAGAGGTTCTTGCCGATCTCGCGCAGGAACACACCGTTGCGGTCGAACTCCAGGAGTTGCGATGCGGTGTTGCCGTAAGCCGGGCCCCGGCTCGAGCCGCCGCGCGCATAGACGTAGATATGCCCCTTGGAGTTGACCGCGACGCCGGCGACCTCGCCGAGGTGCATGTCCGGCGGCAGCTTGAGCAGAATTCGCCACCGAGTTGTAAGGAATTTCGGGCGGCTGTTGCGCGAATGCCGAAGGACTGAGCAGCATGATCAGCCCGGCAAGCCATCGTTTCATGGGCGACCTCCCCGTTGGCGGCGTTGCAAGGACGAAGTTTTTCCCGCTGGTTGGTGGCGAGTATACAAACAAGCGCGCATGCAACACAATCGCATCGCCATTGCGCGCGTCGGCGCGCCGTGCACGAGAGCAGGAGACCGAAAACATGCGCTACATCGATGCGTTCAATCATTTCTTTCCCAAGCGCATTTACGAATTGATGCTGGAATCGCCGGCGGGACAAAAGGATCTCGGCAAGCGGATGCGGGGCATTCCGGCGCTCTACGACGTCGATGAGCGGCTGCGCGTCGTCGAGACCTTTCCCGACTATAGCCAGGTGATCTGCCTCGGCATGCCGGCGATCGACCGGCTCACCGGGCCGGAGCATTCGCCGGAATGGGCCCGCCTCGGCAATGACGGACTTGCCGAACTGGTGGCAAAATATCCCGACCATTTCGTCGGCTACGCCGCCTCGTTGCCCATGAACGCGCCCGCGGCGGCGGCCAAGGAGGCCGAGCGGGTGCTGTCGAACGGCGCCAACGCCATCCAACTCCACACCAATGTCGACGGTGCTCCGATCGACCAGGAGGCGTTCCTGCCGATCTACGAGATCATCGAGAAGTCGGGCAAGCCGATCCTGCTGCATCCCATCCGCACCCGCGAAATGGCCGACTATCGCACCGAGACGAAGTCGAAATACGAAATCTGCAGCGTGATCGGCTGGCCGTTCGAGACCGGCGCCGCGCTCGCCAGGCTCGTCTTCTCCGGCATCATGGACCGCTTCCCCGACCTCAAAGTGATCTCGCACCATCTCGGCGGCATCATCCCGTATTTCGAAGGCCGCGTCGCCCACAGCTGGGACCAGCTCGGTGCGCGCACGTCGGATGAGGACTATTCGCTCATCTTGAAGAAGCTGAAGAAGCGGCCGTTCGACTATTTCAAGGGCTTCTACGGCGACACCGCGCTCGCCGGCGCCCGCGCGCCGACGATCTGCGGATTGTCGTTCTTCGGGGCCGACCACGTGCTGTTCGCCTCCGATTGTCCGTTCGACAAGGAAAAGGGCCGGGGCTACATCCGCTCCACCATCGCGGTGATCGAGTCGCTCGAGCTGGCGCAAGCCGACCGGGAAAAGATCTGCCACAAGAACGCCGAGGCCATGTTCGGGCTGCGGCCGCGCTGAGCGCGGCGGCCGCGGCCGAAACAATCTGCTCGAGCATGTTCCCGGGAAAGTTGCGGATTTTTCGGATAGGATCATGCGATTGAACAAACGCTGCGGTGGCAGCGTTGGAGCGGCGCGCCGTCCGCCGTCGAAACCGTTGGTAATCCCGGGAGCAAGTGAGTGCTGCAGGCTTATGTGGTGAAGGGCCGCACGCTCGCGCCCATGTCCGGAAACGTGGATGCGCTGCGCAACGCCTATTGGATCGACGTCTGCGAGCCGACGGCCGAGGAGCAGAAGGCGGTCGAGCGGGTGCTCGGCGTCCGGCTGCGTCTGCCGGAGGAGCCCGCGCGGTTTCAGATTTCCGCCCCGCTGCGGTCGGGCGACGGCGCCATGGTGTTGACCGCATTGCTGCTGGCGGGTCTCGACGTGCATCAGCCGCAGCTGATCACGGTCCAGTTCATTCGCGGCAAGGGGCCGCTCGTCACGGTGAGCAAGGGCGGCCGCGACGGGCTGGCCTGGCTCGCGCGTCAGTGCGAGGACTGCGTGCCGGACGAGACCAGCGACCCCTTCCCCGTCCTCCTCGACTTGATCATCGAATGCGCGACCGACCTGCTCGATCACGTCGGTGGCGACCTCGAACGGCTCAACAGTACCCTGTTCCAGCACCATGCCACGCCGCAGCGCCGGTTGCGGATCGAGGCGTCGCCGCGGCGGCGAAATCGCCAGCTCGAATGGATCCTCACCGAGCTCGGCTATTGCCGCGAGGTTCTGGTCAAGCTGCGGCGGAGCGTGCTCAGCCTTCGCCGCGTCATCATCATGTTGCGCGAGCGCGACGTCGAGAGCGGTATCGCGGACAAGCTCGTTGCCTTCGAGCACGAATTGAAGGCGCTGGCGGAAGCGGAGGAGGATTTGTCGGCGACCGCTGCCTTCATGCTCGACGGCGCGGTCGGATTCATCGGAATTCTGCAGAGCCGGATCATCAACATCATGACCATTCTCGGTGTATTGCTCACGCCGCCGGTGCTCGTCGCCAGCGTCTACGGCATGAATTTCAAGCACATGCCTGAGCTCGATTGGACATGGGGCTATGCCTGGGCGCTGGGGCTGATGGTGGTGTCCGCGCTCGTCATGTACGTCATCGTCCGCATGCGGGGCTGGCTCTAGTGCCCCGAACCCGAAGTTCGCGCACACCGTGCGGCAAATGCGATCGCGAACTTCGGGCCGCGAGTGCTGACGAAGTTCGGAATCGCACCACTAGCTCCGGCGAAGGCATTGAAGGCTCGAACACCCGCGGCTACCCTTGCAAGCGACCGGGAGGAAGCATGCTCGTGCGCCTCATTGCGGCGATCGCGGTCGCTGCGGCAGCCGCGGTCGCCCCCGCACACGCCGATGCGGTCGCGGATTTCTACAAGGGCAGGCAGATCAATCTGATCGTCGGCTACGGGCCGGGCGGCGGCTACGACATTTATGCCCGGCTGTTGGGGCGCCATTTCGGCAGGTTCATTCCCGGCAATCCGGGCGTCATCGTGCAGAACATGCCGGGGGCGGGCAGCCTGCGCGTGGTGAACTACCTCTATAATGTCGCGCCCAGGGACGGCACCGCAATCGGCATGTTCTCGCGCAATATGCCGCTCATCGGCCTGCTCGGAGGAAACTCCAACGTCCAGTTCGATCCGCGCAAGTTCACCTGGCTCGGCTCCACGTCGAGCTTCGTCAACGACGCCTACATTCTGATCGTGCGCAAGGACGCGCCGGTGAAATCGATCGAGGAGGCGTGCCGTCCCGACCTGCCGGCGCTGGTGCTCGGCGGCACCGCCGAAGGCGCCACCGGCAACGACGTGCCGATCATTCTGCATGACACCATCGGCCTCCACGTCAAGCAGGTCGTGGGCTATCCGGACAGCGGCGCGATCTTTCTGGCGATCGAGCGCGGCGAGATCCACGGCCGCACCGTCGATCTCTCGTCGGTGAAATCGGTGAAGCCGAATGGCTCAAGCCGGACAGCCATTTTCGCGTCCTCGTTCAGTTCGCGCGGACGACCCGCCATCCCGATCTCCCGGACGTGCCGACCGCGCGGGAGCTTGCGAAAAGCGAGGCGGCGCGCGCCCTGATCGAGCTGGCGGAATTGCCCTATGCGCTGTCGCGGCCGTTCGCCGCTCCGCCGGACGTGCCGGCGGCGCGCGCCCGAGCGCTGCGAAGCGCGTTCCTCGCCGTTCACGGCGATGCGCAATATCTCGCGGAGGCCGCCCGGCTGCGGGTGGACGTGAGCCCGATCGGAGGCGATGAGGTTCTGCGGGCGATCGAGCGGATCGCCGGCGCGCCGCCCGAGCTGCTGGACTATGTCCGTAAGCTCCTGGCCGAAACCAAGGGCGGCGGGTAGCGGTGTGAGTCCGCAACGGTCAGCCCGGCACCGTCGTCGGAGGGAAGCGGAAGCGCTCAACCGCTCGCGCCCAGGACCTTGCCGGCCCGCTCGACCGGCTTTGCCGCGACCAGCACGAAGGCGATGACGCAGGGCTCGGTGCCGGGATTGGTCCAGTTGTGGATGGTGCCGCGCTGCACCAGGACGTCCCCCGCGCGCAGGCGCACGGTCGCGCCATCGATCTCCATCTCGATTTCACCCGAGATCACGATCGCATAGTCGATCGATTCGGTGCGGTGATTGCGGGCGGCGACGCCGGGGTGATAGACCCCGATCCGGAACACGGTGCCGTTCGGATCGGTGGTTGCGACCGGCCGCGCGCTGCCGTCGTCGGCTCCCGAATTGTCGGTGGGAAACGATCCGGTCGACCACACCACGCAGCTTTCGTGGTTGGGCCGGCGCGACACGACGTTCTTGCAGATTTCATCGATGGCGATAACCGCCCGCCCGTCCTGGTCGTGACCGGTCACAACGCGTCTGAGTTTCAGCGCCATTCCTCGTCTCCCGAATGCGATCCGTCGCCACCGATGCCGACGTGCGCGCGGCACTCGCCGACCCGCGCATCAGCGCGTGACTTTCGTGATCTACACCATCAAACTCGGCCCGACGAGTGGCCGCAATCGAGGAAGCGAGCAAGCGAGAAGCCCTATGAAAACAAGCAGCGATCGAATTCTCACCACCCATGTCGGCAGCCTGCCGCGGCCCGCCGACCTGCTCGCGGTGGTGCAGGCCAAGGAGCAGGGCAAGCCGATCGACGAGAGGGCCCACGCCGCGCGTCTGCGCGGCGCCGTGGCCGAGATCGTGAGGAAGCAGGTCGAGCTCGGCATCGACGTCGTCGACGACGGCGAGTTCGGCAAACCGAGCTTCGTCTCCTATGTCAACGAACGCCTCGGCGGCTTCGAGCTCGACACCGAGGTCCCGCGCCCGAGCCCGTGGGCGAACTCGCGCGAGGCCAAATCCTTTCCCGAGTTCTACGCCCAGGGCCACGCGGCGGCGCGCCAGAACCATATGGTCTGCACGGCCCCCATCACCTACCGCGGCACCGCGCAATTGCAGGTCGACATCGACAACCTCAAGGCTGCGCTCGCGGGCGTCAAGCCGCAGGAAGTCTTCATGCCGGCCATCTCGCCGACGAGCGCGGCGGATTGGCAGCGCAACGGCTACTACAAGACCGAAGAGGAATATCTGTTCGCCATCGCCGATGCGCTGCGCGAGGAATACGAGACGATCGTGAAGGCGGGCTTTCTGCTGCAGGTCGACGACCCGCATCTCGTCACCTACTGGATCAAGGAACCCGATCTCACCTTGCAGCAGTGCCGGAAATGGGCCGAGCTGCGGGTCGAGGCGCTCAATCACGCGCTGCGCAACATTGCGCCGGAGAAGATCCGCCACCACACCTGCTACGGCATCAATATGGGGCCGCGCATCCACGACATGGAGCTCAAGGATATCGTTGACATCATCCTGAAGATTCGCGCCGGTGCCTATTCCTTCGAGGCCGCGAATCCGCGCCACGAGCACGAGTGGAAGGTGTGGGAGACCGCCAAATTGCCGGACGGCAAGTCGCTCATCCCCGGCGTGATCAGCCATTCGACGGTCTTGGTCGAGCATCCCGAGCTGGTGGCCGAGCGCATCGGCCGCTACGCCGAGGTGGTGGGACGGGAGAACGTCATTGCCGGGGGAGACTGCGGCTTTGCCACCTTCGCCGGCTCCAAGGAGGTGCATCCGAGCATCGTCTGGGAGAAGTTCAAGTCGCTGGTCGAAGGCGCGAGGATCGCGAGCAAGCGGCTGTGGCAATGAGAGGAGTGCGCTCGTTGCCGCCGCCGGCTTGCGCACGAATAATATTAGACTTCAGACATGCTGACGGGAAAAACGGTCAATCATCGCGAAGGTTGGCGTAATGCCAGCGGCACTGACCGGTGACCGTCATCCTGAGGCGCCCGCCGAAGGCGGGCCTCGAAGGATGAGCGGCCCCTGACTCGCGGCGACATACGGGCCGTCGCCCACCGAGCTCGGGTTTACCCGAGATCGGATTCTAGAGCGCGCAAGTCGGCAATAGCCGACTTGCGGTGGCTCGCTTCGCTCGCACCTCAGGGCGACGGCAAGAGTAAGTCATTGTTAGCGGCCGTTGGCGTAAGACGCTCGCCAGCGGAGGCGCCGGAATCTACCTCCCCGCGCGCACCCGGGCGAGCAGCTCCGCCGTCGGCCAGCCGTCAGCCGGCAGGCCGAACTTGATCTGCATGTCCCGGACGGCGACCCGGCTCTTGAGTCCGAGCACGCCGTCGACGCGGCCGACGTCATAGCCGCGTTTGGCCAGGAGTTCCTGCAGCTCGCGGGTCTCCTCGAAGGTGATCTTGGGAATATTCGCGCTGCCCCTGTGCATGGGCGGCGCGCCATTGAGGCGCGTGGCGTAATAGGCCGCGGTCAAAGAATAGTTGAGCGACTGGTTCCATTTCAGATAGGCCTGGAAATTGTCATAGGCCAGAAACGCCGGCCCGAACCGCCCCACCGGCAGCACGAGGGAGGCCGGCAGCTTGTCGTTGGACAACGGCTTGCCGTCGGCCCGCGTCACGCCCCAGGCCGCCCATTGCGAGCGCGGATGCTGAACCGAAAGGTCGGCCTCCTGCCACGGAAGGTTGGCCGGCACGCGCACCTCCTCGAGCCACGGCTCGCCGCGCTTCCAGCCGAGATAGACCAGATATTTTCCGGTCGAGCCGATCACGTCGGCCGCGCTCTTGATCAGGTTGCGCTTGCCGTCGCCGTCGTAATCGATGGCATGCGCCATGTATTCGGACGGCATCATCTGGGTCTGCCCGAGCTCGCCCGCCCAGGAGCCGATCATCTCGTCGGCCCGCAGGTCGCCGCGTTCGATCAGCCGCAGCGCATCGAGCAGGTGCCCGCGGAACATCTCCGAGCGGCGGCAGTCGTAGGCGAGGGTGGCCAGCGACTTGATCGCCTGATCCTTGCCCTGGCCGGCGCCGAAATCGCTTTCCAGCCCCCAGAACGCGGTGATGACGGCGGCGGGCACGCCGAATTCCTTTTCCTCCCGCGCAAACAGCGCCTGATGCTTCTTCATCTGGTTGGCGCCGCCCGGCAACCTTCCGCCCGCCAGCATCTTGTCGGAGATTTCGAGGAAGTTCTGCGCGAAGAAACGCTGCCCGCGATCGATGTTGATGATGCGCTGATCGAGCACGAGATAGGGCGAGGCGGCCGCGATGGCGGCCTGCGAAATGCCCTTGGCGACCGCTTCCTTCTTGAAGCTGGCGAGCCACGGCTCGAAGGCGCCGGTATTGCGGCAATTTGCCTGGCCGAATGCGGCCGTCGGCACCCCCGCCAGCAGCACCGCCAGCACCGCCCAGACCCGTCGCATCGTTTGCATGGTCATTGTCCGCATTGGCCCCGCCGTTCCCGGCCCGACTGCTCGCTCGTCCCGCCGTGCCCCGGTGCCGGCGCTTCTTGCTCGCGTAACGGCAACTCGCCTATCCTGATCGAGGGGTCCGCCGGCGCCGCGGATTGCGGCCCTGCAATGGTACGGGTCATGAACGTGCGGTCCACAGACGACGAATTTTCGACAACATCATGACGCCGAGACTAGCGCAGGATGCCCAAAAATTGCAGACGTTTCGGCCTAGATCATGCGACCAAGCAGATATTTGGAGCGGTATCGCGATGCGACGCGATCCGGCTCTCGTAACCCAGGTGGAGACCGGACCATGCGAACTCATGTCCTGATCGCGCTCGGCATCGGCTCGGCGCTGACGCTCGGTGGCGCGGCCCTGGCGCAGCAGCCCGCGCCCCCGCCGCCGGGGCCGGCGCCGACTGCCGCTGCTCCTGCCGCTCCGCCCGACTATGGCCAGCCGATCACGAATGAGCAGGCCAAGACCGTTGCCGCCGCCGCCCTGGCCGAGGCCAAGAAGAACAATTGGCGCATGGCATTCACCATCGTGGGCCCGGCCGGTGAGCTCGTCTATTTCGAGAAGATGGACGGCACCCAGATGGCCTCGGTCGAGCTCTCCCAGAGCAAGGCGCGTACGGCCGCAATGTACCGCCGTCCGACCAAGATCTTCGCGGATCAATACGCCGCCGGCAATACGGCGTTCACGACCTTTCCGGACCGACCGGTGGCATCGGAGGGCGGCGTTCCGATCGCGGTGAACGGCAAGATCGTCGGTGCGATCGGCGCCAGCGGCGGCACCGGCCAGCAGGACGGGATGGCGGCTGCCGCCGGTGCCAGCGCGGCGAAATAGCGAAGGCACCGGGCTTACCCTCGGCTGCCGGCGCAGCAAGCGATGGACGATCGGACTGCACGGTTTGCCGACCCGGGCCGCCGACCGGTTTGGCGGCCATCGGCCTAAGGCCATGAAAAGTCTAGGGCTTTTCCTTGGATTTCGCGGCCTGTTCACCGCCGCGTAAAATATCCGCGAGCCGTAACCCGGCTTTGGCGGTTCACGTATAATGAAGGAACAATCGATAGCCGGAAGCAGTTTCTTCTCACCATACGCGTTTCGACCTCTCCAACCCGGGATTGGGCATGCCGCCCGCGACCTCGTCATCCGTCCTTCGTCGCGTCCGTGACGAAGGTGATACCGCAACAATTCGAAACACGGCGCCGAGCGATCCCCGCACGGTATGGCGCAATGCCTTCCGCGCCGTGCGCGCGGAGACCGAACGCCGCGCCGCTCCGCTGGCTGCCGAGGACCAGATGGTGCAGTCGATGGCGGATGCGAGCCCGACCAAATGGCACCGGGCGCATACCACCTGGTTCTTCGAGCAGTTCCTTCTGGTCCCGCATCTGGCCGGCTACCGGGTGTTCGACGAGCGGTTCGCCTATCTCTTCAACTCATACTATGTGGCGGCCGGGCCCCGCCACGCGCGGCCCCGGCGCGGCCTCATCACGCGGCCGGACTGCGAGCATGTTGCCGCGTACCGCGTGCATGTCGATGCGGAGGTCGAGCGCCTCATCGCCACCGCCGAGGGCGCGAAGCTGCCGGACGTCGTGCGCATTCTCGAGATCGGCCTCCACCACGAGCAGCAGCATCAAGAACTCCTCCTCACCGACATCCTGCATGCCTTCGCGCAAAATCCCATCGCACCCGTTTACCAGGCCGATTGGCGAGCGCCGCGCGCGCAATCGTCTGGCGACCGATTTGTCGATTTGCTCACCGGCGTCCACACCATCGGCTTCACCGGCGAAGGGCTATTGCTTCGACAACGAGGCGCCGGCCCACCAGATCTGGCTGCAGCCGGCCCGCATCGGGCGCGGCCTCGTGACCAATGCGCAGTGGCTCGAATTCATGGCCGACGGCGGCTATGCGACACCCTCGTTGTGGCTCTCCGACGGCTGGGCGGCGGTCGAGGCGGAAGGCTGGACCGCGCCCGGCTATTGGCGCGAGCACGACGGCGCCTGGCTGTCGCTGACGCTCGGCGGGCTGGGAGCGGTCGATCCGGCCGCGCCGGTGGCTCACGTGAGCTACTACGAGGCGGACGCGTTCGCGCGCTGGGCGGGCAAGAACCTGCCGACCGAGGCGGAATGGGAGGTGGCGGCGCGGGCCAACCTGCTCGACGACGCTTTCGGCGTCGTCTGGCAGTGGACGCGCAGCGCCTACCTGCCCTATCCCGGCTTCCGCGCGGCCGACGGCGCGCTGGGCGAATACAACGGCAAGTTCATGATCAACCAAATGGTCTTGCGCGGGAGCTCGCATGCAACGCCCGTCGGTCATGCGCGCATGAGCTACCGCAATTTCTTCTACCCGCCGGCGCGCTGGCAGTTCAGCGGGCTCAGGCTTCTGGACTATGTCGGGTGAAGCCCGCGCGAATGCGCGACGAGTGGAGTTGAACCATGGCTGCGCAGACCCGCGCCGCTCTTCGTTACGAGGCCGTCGAGGCGGATTCGTCGTTCGCGCGTGACGTCATTGCCGGGCTGACGACGCGGCCGAAGCGGCTCCCGCCGAAATATTTCTATGACGAGACGGGCGCGCAGCTTTTCGAGGATATCACCGCGCTGCCCGAATATTACCCGACGCGTTGCGAGCTTGAGCTGCTGCGCGAGCGTGCGCCGGACATGGCGCGGTTTTTTCCGCCGGGCGCGGCACTTATCGAATTCGGCAGCGGCTCGAGCAAGAAGGTGCGCATCCTGCTCGCGGCCGCCCGCACGATCGCGGCCTATGTGCCGGTCGACATTTCCTCGCAGATGCTCATCCAGGAAGCGGAAGAGCTTCGCCGCGACTATCCGCGCCTTGCGGTCCTGCCGGTCGAAGCCGACTTCACGCAGCCCTTCGCCTTGCCGCCCGCAACGTCCGGGATGGTGCATACCGGATTCTTTCCCGGGTCGACCATCGGCAATTTCGAGCCGCACGAAGCCTGCGCGTTTCTGCGCCACGCCGGCCGAATGCTCGGACGCGGCGCAAGCCTGATTATCGGGGTCGATCTGGTGAAGGACGCGAGCATCCTCAATGCCGCCTACAACGACGAAGCCGGCATCACCGCGAAGTTCAATCTCAACCTGCTCACGCGCATCAATCGCGAGCTCGGTGCCGATTTCGACCTTGCCAGCTTCAGCCACCACGCTTTCTACAATTCCGAGCGCCACCGCATCGAGATGCATCTCGCCAGCAAGAAGCGCCAGAAGGTGAGGGTGGCCGGACGCGTCATCGAATTCCGCGCCGGCGAGACGATCCACACCGAGAACAGCTACAAGTACTCGCTCGAAGCCTTCGCCGCGTTGGCGCGCGGCTCGGGATGGAATCCGATCGCGGCCTGGACCGACGCCGGTGCAAATTTCTCGATCCATGCGCTGGCATTCGAGGACCGATGAGGCACGTTTGCGCCCGTGCCCAGGACCGAGACAGCCCGCGGGCGGGGCAAGGCGGATCGTGCCCACGCGGTCGTCCTGCCTCGCTGATCTTGCCTCGCTGAAGAGGCGGCTGATATTTTAGCTCCATGCCGATCTGCGAAGCCGACCCCTGGCGCCTGCAATATTTCGAACACGCCGCCTGTCCGCCCGGCGTGAGCATTCCGACCGAAGACAGCGACGCCTGGCTTTGGTATCCGGATCACCGCTGGGTCTACGACAAGATCGCGATCGCGCAGAGCCAGGGCATCGAGTCCGGCCCGCACGGGGTGCCGCCGCCGCGCTTTCCCGTATTCTCCAAGCCGATCACCAATCTCAAGGGCATGGGGATCGCGAGCCGCATCCTGCACTCGCAGGCGGAGTACGAGCAGAGTCTCACGCCCGGCCACATGTGGATGACGCTCCTGGACGGCCGTCATGTCAGCTCGGACGTCGCGGTGGTCGACGGCGAGCCGCGCTGGTGGCGCCATGTCACCGGCCGGCCGGGCGGGGAGGGAACGTTCGACTATTGGACGGTGCACGCCGCACGCGATCCCGGCATCGAGAATTATTGCGGCACGTGGATCCGCGAACATCTCGCGGGCTATACCGGGATCCTCAACACCGAAACGATCGGCGGGCGCATGATCGAGGTGCATCTGCGCATGAGCGACCAATGGCCCGACCTCTACGGCGACGGCTGGGTCGATGCGCTCGTGCGGCTCTACCACGAGCGCCGCTGGGACTTCGCGGACGGGGATCGGCGCGACGGATACAGCGTCGTGCTGTTCGGTCCGCATGGCCCGTGCTATCGCCACCCGCCGCCGGCACTGGCCGCGCAGGTGCGCCATATGCCCGGCGTGTCGAGCGTCCAGGTCACGTTCCATGAGGACAAGGAACCCGAGCAGCACGCCATGCCGCCGGGCGGCTTCCGGCTCGCCGTCGTGAACGCCTGGAACCTGCAGGCCGGTATCGCCGGGCGCGAGATTCTGCGGACCCATTTCCTCGCCCGCGCGGCGTGACGTTGTCGCAGCACTGTAGGGTGAGCAAAGGCGCACGCGCGATGAGTTTTCCGTCGTCGCCGCAAACTCGATTGCGTGCGCCATGCCCAGGCGTACGGCCGTGACGGCGCGATCGAGACGCGTGGGCATGCTTTGCTTTGCCCAGCCTACATTCGACTGCTAAAAGCATGCGCGAGCCAAGCGAGGGAGTGTCCATGAAAATCGTCGGTTTCCAAGCCAATGGCGGGCTGCATCTCGGCGTGGTCGAGGGCGACCAGGTGATCGATCTGCAGGCGGTCGACAAGACCATACCCAGCGATCTCGGCGAATGCCTGCGCCGCAACAACGGCGATCTGTCGTCGCTCAAGGATGCGGCGAAGCGCGCGCCGGCGGCCGCCCGCCGCCCGCTCAAGGGCCTGACATATGGTCTGCCGGTGGCGACGCCGGGCAAGGTGATCTGTCTGGGCCTCAACTATCTCGAGCACGTCAAGGAAGGCTCCCAGCGCGACAACATTCCGAAATTTCCCACCATCTTCATGCGGGGCAACACCTCGCTGGTGCCCCACGGCCAGCCGATCATCCGGCCGAAGGCGTCCGAGACGCTCGACTACGAGGCTGAGCTCATCTTCATCGTGGGCAAGCGGGCCAAGCATCTCACCGTCGCGAATGCCTATTCGTGCATCGCCGGATATTCCTGCGGCAACGAAGGCTCGGTGCGCGAATATCAGCGCAAGACCACGCAGTGGGACATGGGCAAGAACTTCGACCGCACCGGCGGCTTCGGTCCGTGGATGGTCACGGCCGATGAACTGCCGCCCGGCGGCAAGGGCTTGAAGATCCAGAGCCGGCTCAACGGCCAGGTCATGCAGTCGGACAACACCGACAACATGATGTTCCCGGTCGCCGAGACCATTGCCTATGTCACCCAGGGCATCACGCTCGAGCCCGGCGACATCGTGTTCACCGGCACGCCGTCCGGTGTCGGCCACGCGCGCAAGCCCAACCCGGTCTGGATGAAGCCGGGCGACACCTGCGAGATCGATATCGAGGGCGTCGGCGTGCTGGTCAACCCGATCGCGGAAGAGAAGTAGCAGCGTTGCTCCGCCCTCGTCCCGGGGAGGCGCACGCAGGCACGTTGACCAGCTTGCGCAAGCTTGGCTGCGGTGCGCGGTCTCGAAGAACGGGGGCGGGCACCGATCTCAGGTCTACCCGAAATCGGCATTATCGCGTGCGCAAGTCGGACATGGCTGACTCGCGGCGCTTCGAAACCCGCACCTCGTGCGCTCCTCAGCATGAGGCCGGGAGCGAGATCGGCGTGTATTTCACCGACGAATGGAGATTTTGATGGCCCGCTTGAACGTCATCTCGCTGTGCGGCTCGCTCCGGAAGGGTTCCTTCAACGCCATGGTGCAGCGTGCGCTGCCGGCGCTGGCGCCGGACGGAATGACCATCACGCCGGCGCCCTCCTTTGCCGAGTTCCCGCTCTACAATGCCGACATCCAGAACTCGACCGGCTTTCCAGCAGCGGTCAACACCCTCGCCGATGCCATCCGCGCCGCGGACGGCGTGATCTTCTGCACGCCCGAATACAACTTCACCATCCCCGGCGGCTTGAAGAACGCGATCGACTGGGTCTCGCGCTTGCCGAACCAGCCGTTCGCCGGCAAGCCGGTGGCGCTGCAATCGGCCTCGCCCGGCCCGGTCGGCGGCGCGCGCGTGCAATACGACCTGCGCAAGGCGATGATGTTTCTCGACGCCTTCACGCTCAACAAGCCGGAAATCTTCATCGGCAATTGCGCCTCCAAGCTCGACGAGAAGACCGGCGAGATCAAGGACGAGACCACGCGCGGCCTCATCAAGCAGCAGCTTGCGTCGTTCGCGACCTTCATCGCGCGGGTGGCGCCGAAGAGTTGAGGTCTACGCCGCCCTCGCCATGTTGTCGTCCCCGCGAAAGCGGGGACCCATATCCCAGAGACCGTGCTTATGGATCCCCGCTTTCGCGGGGATGACAGCCGTGTGTTCTGGCCTGCTGGTGCTCGCATGAGAGAGTGCTTGCCCGATACTGTTGTTTCGTTATCAATTCGCATTCGTCGGCGCCCTGACGGGCGCCGCTGCTTGGGGGGTGACTCGTGGCTGACCAACAACTCGATGTGCTCGTGATCTGCGGCTCGCTGCGCAAAGGCTCTTACAACGCGGCGCTTGCCCGCACCTTGCCGGCGCTGGCGCCGCCCGCACTGAAGCTGCGCCCGGCAGCGTCGTTCGAGAAATTTCCGATCTACAACCACGACATCCAGGACACGACGGGTTTCCCGGCCGACGTGAACGCCTGGGCAGACGCCGTCCGCAACGCGGATGGGGTGATCATCGTGTCGCCCGAGTACAACTGGTCGATTCCCGGCGGCCTGAAGAATGCCATCGACTGGGTGTCGCGCATGAAGGATCAGCCGTTCAAGGACAAGCCGGTGGCGCTGCAATCCGCCGCCGGCGGCATCCTCGGCGGCTCGCGCATGCAATATCACCTGCGGCAGTCGCTGACCTCGATCGATGCCATCCTGTTCGGCCGGCCCGAGGTGATCGTCACCTTCGCCGCGCAGAAGTTCGATGAGAAGACCCTGGAGCTCAAGGACCAGACCGCCATCAACCTGATCAAGCAGCAGCTCGCGGGGTTCGAAAAGTTCATTCGCCGCCTCGGCCCGAAGGAATAGCCCCATGGCGAGACTGTCCGGCCGCACGGCCATCGTCACCGGCGGGGCGAAGGGCATCGGCCGGCACTACGCGCTGGCGCTCGCCGCCGAGGGGGCGCGGGTGATGATCGCCGACATCGCCGACGGCGCCGAGGTGGTGGGGCAGATCGCCGCCGCGCACGGCGCCAACTCCGTGACCAGCGCCATCGCCGACGTCAGCGACGAGAATTCGGTGCAGGCGCTGGTCGCAGCGGCCATGGAGCGTTTCGGCAGGATCGACGTGCTGGTGAACAACGCCGCGCTGTTTGCGCCGCTACAGGAGACGAAGTGCACCGAGATCGCCGCGGAGCTGTGGGACCAGGTGATGGCGGTCAATCTGCGCGGGCCGTTCCTGATGGTGAAGCACGTCGCCCCGCACATGATCGCCCAGGGCTACGGCAAGATCATCAATATCGGTTCCGGCACCGCCTTTCGCGGCATCCCCTGGATGCTGCACTACGTCACCAGCAAGGGCGGCATCATGGCGTTCACGCGGGCGCTCGCGCGCGAGCTCGGCGAGCACGGCATCCGGGTGAACACGCTGGCGCCGGGCTTCACCTTGAGCGATACGGTGCTGAGCGAGAACCCCGGCCACGTCGAGACCGCCCGCGACCGCGCCATCCAGTCCCGCTCGCTGCGGCGGGACGAGCAGCCGCAGGACCTGCTGGGCGCGCTGGTTTTCCTGGCCGCGGCGGACAGCGATTTCGTCACCGGCCAGACCCTGGCGGTCGACGGCGGCAACGTGAATACCTGAGGTCCCACCCTTCCGAGGGGAGATAGTTTCATTATATACTAATTGCCTGTTTTGGATTATTCTAATCTGGACACCCCAGACCGACCCAAGGGAGAGCGCCATGGCGAGCGCGACCGCGACCCAGCCGGCCAAAAACAAGGCCCCGGGCCCCAAGCACAACATCGAGGCGATGCGGCAGGAATACTATGAGCGCATCGCCAAGCACGGCATGACGCCGCTCTGGAAGGTGATGAGCAGCGTCGTGACCAAGGAGCCGGTGACGCGCTGCGCGCCGGTCATCTGGCACTACGACGACATCAAGCGCCTGGTGATGGAATTGGGCGGGCTGATCACGGCCGAAGAGGCCGAGCGGCGGGTGCTGATCCTCGAGAATCCGGGCATGCGAGGCGAATCTCGCGCCACCAACACGCTCTTCGCCGGCGTGCAGATGATCCTGCCGGGCGAGATTGCCCCGGCGCATCGACATGTGTCCTCGGCGATCCGCTTCGTGCTCGACGGCGACGGCGCCTATACCGCGGTCGAGGGCGAGAAATCCTACATGTCGCCGGGCGACTTCGTCATCACCGCGAACTGGGCGCCGCACGACCACGGCAACACCTCCGACAAGCCCATGCTGTGGCTCGACGTGCTGGACTTTCCACAAGTCAACTTCTTCGAGGCGTCGTTCGCCGAACAGTTCAAGGAGGCGACGCAGCCGACCAACCGCGAGGACGGCGATTTGCTCGCCTTCTACGGCTCCGGCGTGCTGCCTGATGGTGCGCCCGCCCACATGAACCGCAGCCCCGTGATCAATTACACCTATGCCCGCACGCGACCGATCGTCGAGCGCATGCTGAAGGCGGGCGACATCGACAAGCGCCATGGTGCGCGCGTGCGCTACGCCAATCCGATCAATGGCGGCCCGGTGCTGCCGACCATGAGCGCGAACCTCGCGATGTTCCCGCAAGGCTTCAAAGGCGAGAAGTACCGGGCGACCGACGGCACCATCTTCGTCTGCGTCGAGGGCAAGGGCTCGACCACGGTTGACGGCAAGGTGCTGGAGTGGGGTCCGAACGACGTCTTCGTCGTGCCGCCGTGGAAGCATTATTCTCACCAGGCGGCGAAGGAATTGGTGCTGTTCTCGATCTCCGACCGCCCCGCGCAGGAAGCGCTCGGACTCTGGCGCGAGGATACCCACGCGCACTAGCCTGCCGCGCCCCTGCGGCTTTCCGCTACGATGCCGCCTCCGGCTCGGCCGCGGCCGCTTTCGGAGGGCGGCTTCGGCCGCGAACGTAGTCGAACGCGAGCAGGGCGGCGGCGCCGGCGAGACCTGCCCAGTCCAGGAGATCGGCGCCGGGGAAGGCATCGGCCGGAATGAGGATCGCGACCGCGGCGGTGCCGTAAAGGAGCCGCGCGAGCGGGGACATGGGCGCCCAGCCATAACCCACGACGGCCGCGGTGCCGACCAGAATCCCGAGCAGGTTGCGCGCCAGGTTCCAGACGATCAGCCAGATCGGACCGTCCATCAGCAGGCTGGGCTCGAGCACGAACAGGAACGGAATGAAGAACGTGCTCCATCCCACCAGGACGGCCGTCCATCCCGTGGTCCAGCCCGAGACCCGCGCGATGTTGGCGGCCGCATAGGCGGCGATCGCCACCGGCGGCGTGATCATCGACAGCATGCCGAAATACATCACGTACATATGGGCCGCCATCGGCGTGACCCCGAGCTTGACCAGCGACGGCGCCAGCAGCGTGGCGGTGAGGACGTAGACGCTGATCGTCGGCATGCCCATGCCGAGGATGATGCTGATGCCGGCGGTGAGCAGCAGCAGAACGAACAGGCTTTCGCCGCTGATCGCGATGAGCTGAAGCGTCAGCCCGAACGAGATTCCGGAAATGTTGAGCGCGCCGACCACCATGCCGGCGGCCGCGCCGATCAGCACGATGTCGAGCGCGGCGCGCCCGGTGTCGAGCACCGCGCGCAGGATCTCGCCGATGGAGCTGCGTCGGCCGCGATAGCCGAAGATGAGGCAGAGCACGATCAGGATGGCGGTGGAGTAGATGGCCGCCCGTTCGATCGGGATCTGGAAGACCTCGGGATAGGCGATGGTGACGATGAGAAAAGCGATCGGTATGGGAAAATGCCAGCCCGATCTGATGACTTCGAGGAACGACGGCACGTTCTCGACCCGGGCGGCGCCGATGCGATGCTTGGCCGCCTCCAGGTCGACGTGCATGAACAGCGCGGCGTAATAGAGCAGCGACGGGATGGCGGCCGCGATGCAGACCGCGCCGTAGGAGACCTGCAGGAATTCGGCCATGATGAAGGCGGCCGCGCCCATCACCGGCGGCATGAGCTGCCCGCCGGTCGAGCCGACCGATTCGATCGCGGCCGCGCGATACGGCGAGAAGCCGGACCGCACCATCAGCGGAATGGTGATGATGCCGACCGCCACCACGTTGCTCACCGCCGCGCCCGAGATCATGCCGAACAGCGCCGAGCCCACGACCGCGATCTTGGCGGCGCCGCCGCGGAAATGTCCCATCCCTGACATGGCGATATCGGCGAAGAAGGCCGCGCCCCCGGTGCGGCCGAGCACCTGGCCCATGAGCGTGAACGGCACCACGATCAGGATCGCCACGCCGAGCAGCGGCCCGATCATGCCATTGACGTCGAGACCGAAATAGACGAGCAGCCGCTCGGGCGTGACCGGGCGGGTGGCAAAGTCGCCGGGAAGATGGGGACCGATGAAGACGTAGACGATCAGGATCAGGATGATGGCGACCAGCGTTGCACCGGCGGTGCGGCGCGTCGCCTCGAGCACGAGCAGAACGAGGATCGCGCTGCCGATGATGCCTTCGGGCGGCAACAGCGCGATCTCGTAGGTCAGCGGCTCGTAGCGGACGGTGATGTAGAGGCAGATGACCAGCGACAGCGCGGCGGCGATCCAATCGAACCAGCGCATCGCCCAGGCCCTGCTGCCGACGGCGGTCCATACCAGGGTCACGCCCAGGCACGCGATCAGCGACAGCGGGAGCGGAGCCGACGTGGCATGACGATAGACGAGGTAGGCGGCAATGCCGAACGAGGCGATGGCGCCGCCCCAGTCGAAGCGCGACGGCCGCCGCCCTCCCCCGCCGATGAAGCAGAGCGCGAGCGCCAGCCCCATGCACACCGCCAGGAGCTGCTCGGTGTAGAACGCCAGCCCGAACGCGCGCCGCGGGATATCCAGCACCCAGCCGACGACGCAGATCAGCAGCAGGGCCTGGAGAACATCCGTCGCGACGACGGTCGCCCGGGAGACGGCGAAGGCCGGCTTCGCCGCATCCGGAGGCTGTACCTTCTCGTTCACGGAAACGCCTTGGCCTCGATGTTCTTGTCCTTGAAGTATTTCAAGGCGCCGGGATGGTACGGAAAATCGTATTTCTTGTTGAGTTGGGCCGCCGAGAATTCACGCAGGTTCGGAGCGACGGCGATCATTTCGGCCTTGTTCGCTTCCATCGTCTCGATCATCTTGTACACCACGTCGTCGGGTACCTTGGCGTGAGTGAACAGGATATTGTCGATGGTATAGACCTTCATCGGCTTTTCGACGCCGACGAAGATCGGTCCGGGTGCGACGTCGCTCAGATAGCCGTAGGGCGAAATCTTGCGGGCCGCGGCTATTCCGGAGACTCGGGGATTTCCAGGAAGCGGGTGCCGCCGACGGTCACGTCGACTTCGCGAACCTTCGGCGCGCCGAAGGCGAACATGAACATGTCGGCCGCCCCGGCGACGAAATCATCCGCCGAGCGCATGACGTTCGGGACCAGCACCGGCTTGATGTCGTTCTCGCTGAGACCGCCGGTCGCGAGGATGGCGCGCGACATCGGATCGAGCGCGCGCATGGCGGAATAGCCCATGGTCACGCGTTTGCCGCGCAGATCGGCGACGGTGTGCATGTTGCTGTCCTTGCGCACCCAGAAGCCGGTCTTGAGCGTGTAGACCGGTCCGATCATGCGAAGGTCGGGCTGCCCGTTGTTTGCGAGCGCGATGCCCAGCTCCGGGGCGTTCGCCATGGCGAAATCAGCCTCGCCGCGGCCGACGATCGCGATCATCACGGATTTGCCAGCCGTGGCCTGGACCAGCGTGTTGAGACCGCCCTTCTCCTTCAGCACCTTGGCGATCGCCGAGCTGGTGGTGTGATTGATGGTGCCGGGCTGCATCGCGGCGAAACCGAAGGTTTGGGCGTTCCCGGCTCCGCTCGCGAATGCAAGCGCGAGCGCGCTGGCGCAGGCCGCGATCAGATTTCGTGTTGCGAGCATGGCGCCTCCCTCCCTGGTCGTACTTTTCTCTGCGGCATTCGTTCCGACAGCGTGGCGCCGCTTGCTCAATCCATCGCCTTGGGCGTGATATTGTGCTCCTTGAAGTACTTCACGGCGCCCGGGTGGTACGGGACTTCGTATTGCTTATAGCCGAACGCCGCCGAGAATTCGCGCAGCACCGGCTGCACCGCGACAAGGTCGTCCTTGTTGTTCAACAGCGTGTCCAGGATCTTGAAGACGAACTCGTCGCTGGTCTTGGCGCTGGTGAAGAACAGGTTGTCGAAGCTGTAGACCTTCATCGGGTTCTCCACGCCGACGAAGACCGGTCCCGGGCCGACCTCGGTCAAGTAGCCCCAGCGCTCGATCTTGCGGGCGGCGGGCATCCCCTTCTCGTCAATTTCGGTCATGCGGATGCCGCCGACCGTGGCATCGACCTCCCGCACCTTCGGCGCGCCGAAGGCGAAGTAGAACGCGTCAGCCGCGCCCGAGGCAAAATCGTCGGCGCTGCGGATCACGTTGGGCACGAGCACCGGCTTGATGTCGCTCTCGGTGAGACCGGCCGTCGCCAGGATGGCGCGCACCGTCGGCTCGAGCGCTCGCATGGCGGAAAATCCATACGGCACGCGCTTGCCCTTGAGGTCGGCAATCGATCGCATGCCACTGTCTTTGCGCACGAAGAACCCCACGCGCAACGCGTGAGCCGCGGCAATGATGCGCAAGTCCTTGAAGCCTTTCGAGAAGCCGTCATGCACCTCCATCGCGTTGGAGATGCCGATCTCGGCCTCGCCGCGCGCGACCATGGGGACGATCACTTGGTCGCCGGCGGTGGGTTGCACCAGCACGTTCATGCCGGTCTTTTGCTTGAGCACCTTCGCCACCGCCGACGCCGTGGTGTGATTGAGCGTGCCGGGCGGCAGCGTGGCGAAGCCGTAGGTCTGCGCCGCCGCCGTTCCGGCATACGCGGCGATGGCCGCAAGCGCGATCGCTGCGCCGAGGAAGCCGCGCGCGCCGTTGCGGGCGTGGCGGGCGATGATGGATTGCATGAGCTTCCCTCCGTCGATTTTCTTGGACCCGGCCGCAAGGTGAGCGTGCTTCCCGGCGGGTCACGGACGAGGCGAGGATATTTGCACGGCTGCCCGCACCATGCGAGCTTGAATGACGTCCTGTGGGAGCGTGGCGAGTGGGCAGCGGGACCGGGAATTGATGGTCGCACCCTTTATTCACGAGATCCAACCCCAGCGCGTCGTGTTCGGCCCGGGCGCGGTCGAGCGCGTCGGCGACGAAGCGGCGCGGCTCGATTTGCGCCGTGCGCTGGTGATCGCAACGCCCGGGAGCGGGGCGCGCCTCGGCGAGCGGCTGCTTGCAATCCTGGGCGCGCGCGCGGCGGGGCTGCATGCGCAGGCCGTGGTGCACGTGCCCAAGCCGGTGGCGCAGGCGGGTATCGCGGCGGCGCGCGGCGCGGATGGTCTGGTCGCGGCCGGCGGCGGCGCCGCCATCGGCCTTGCCAAGATCGTCGCGCGCGACCTCGGCCTGCCCATCCTCGCCGTGCCCACCACCTATTCCGGATCGGAGGCAACCGCGATCTGGGGCATGAGCGACGGCGAGCGAAAATTTACCGGCAAGGACGCGCGGGTCCTGCCGCGCACCATCGTCTACGACCCCGACCTGACGCTGGCGCTGACGGCGGCGGCGAGCGCCGCCAGCGCCATGAATGCGATGGCCCATTGCGTCGAGGGTCTGTGGGTGGCGGACCGCACGCCGTTCCTGACGGCGCTTGCCACCGACGCGGCGCGCCGCTTCGCAGCGCATTTGCCGCGGGTGATCGCCGCGGGCTCCGACCGCGAGGCGCGGGCGGAATGTCTCGTCGCCGCCTGGCTCGCGGGTGTCGTGCTCACCGCCGGCACCGCGCTGCAACACAAGCTCGCCCACGTGCTCGGCGGCCTCGGCCTGCCGCACGCCGAGACCCACGCGATCATCCTTCCCCATGTGGCGCGTTTCAACCTCGCTGCGGCGCCCGATGCGCGCGCGCGGCTCGCCGATGCGCTGGGCGGCGATCCGGCCGAGCGCCTCGCCGCCATGCTGCGCGGCTTGCCGATCCCGCAAAAGCTCGCCGAGGTCGGATTCGATCGTGCCAAGGTCGATTTTGTCGCGGCGGAAACGGCGGCGATGGCAATCAGCGCGCCGCGCAACGTATCCGCCGCCGACGTGCGCGCCTTGCTCGCAGCGGCGTATTGACCACGATGGGCTGCCGTAGGGTGGGCAAAATCGCTTGCTGAGAAACGACAATTCGCATTCGTGGTGCGAGCGATTTTGCCCACGCGGACGAGGCGCGTGGGCATTGCGCCCCCGAAACAGGTGCGGATGCTCGACCGAGGGGGCGCAATGCCCACCCTACGGGTCAGCATGAGCGGGATGCGCTCGCGGCCTGTCACCTGCAAACTCACCGGCCGCTGTGGGTTCCCCTGATCACGTCGCCTTCGAGCTTGGTGAGCGGCACGAACGAAAGCCTTCCGCCTTGATAGATGTCGGAGCGCGCGACATTGATCGCGCCGTCGGGACCCTGCTGCTTGACGACCTTGAGCACGTGCTGGGCTCCGGGCGGGCCGACCGGGATCACCATGATGCCGTTCGGCCTGAGCTGCTGCAGCAGCGGTGGCGGGATGTGATCGATGGCACAGGTGACGATGATCTTGTCGAACGGGCCGGCTTGTTCCCAACCGTAGTAGCCGTCCGCGTTCCTGGTCGTGATCGTCTTGTATTCGGTGTAGCCGCGATCGATGAGCGCGTCGTAGAGGCGGCGGGTGCGCTCCGCCAATGGTTTGATGATCTCGATCGACCACACCTTGTCGGTCAGGTTGGATAGATAGGCCGACTGATAGCCGGAGCCGGTTCCGATCTCGAGCACCTTGTCGCCGAATCGCACGTCGATCGAATTGGTCATGCGCGCGACGGTATTGGGACCGGTGATGGTCACTCCGTAACCGATATTGAGGTAGTGCCATTCATAGGCGCGGCCGAGATTTGCCTTGGTGACGAATTCTTCCCGCGGCGTCAGCAGGAACGCGCGCATGTCGCGCTTGTCCCAGAGGTCGCGATGCGCGAGCACCTGCTGGAAACGATCCCAGCGCTGGCCGAGGAAGGTCGGGTCCTCGCCGCGAGTTCTTGGACATCCAGGCGATGAAATCGGACCGTGAGTCCGTCGGCGGCGCCGCATTCCAGTCATAAGGTACCGGGACGTTGGCGTCGGCCGGCGCGGGAAGAAGACCGGCGGCGGCCGCAGCGGCGCCCGCGATCACGAATTGACGTCGGTTCGGTCGCGCCACTGTGCTCATCGAGCCAGCCGAATGAGCTTCCATCACGTGACCCACTGCTTCGACCGATCGCAATGGGCTCAGGCTTAGACAGATACGCTGCCACGTTCAAGCTGCTCGCGGCCCTTGCGCGAACGTGCCGCGCGCGCCTCATTTCCGTGGGGGCGGCGGCTCGACCCGGAAGCCCTCGCCGCCTTCGAGCGCGATCCGGCGTTCCGCCACCGCCTGCGCCCAGCGCGCCGTTGCGGCCAATCCCCCGAAGGAGAAGAAATGCGGCGCGATCTCACCGAGATGACGGTCGGCGCGCGCCTCGGCCAGCGCGCGCACCAGGGCATCGGGCGCCGACATCGCGAACAGCTGCCGCACCAGGCCGGCTTGCCGGGCGAGGCCCTGAGCGGAAGCCCGCACGCCGCAGCGCCTGGCGTAGCGCAGGAGCGTCGCGAGATTGGTCGGGCCGGCAAGCCCGACCCGCACCGGCTGCTCGGCGCCGAAATCGCGCAAGCGCGCGATCCATTCGAGCACCGCGCGCGCCTCGAAGCAGAACTGGGTGACGATGTGGACCGCCATCCCGGTCGTCTCCGCGGCGCGGATCTTGTCCGCGAGCGAACGGTCGAGGTCCTGCTGCGACAGGCGCGGATGGCCGTCGGGATAGCCGGCGATGCCGATCTCGATGATGCCGTGGCGCCGCAGGGCGCCGCCGTCGATCACCTCGAGCGAGCTGCGGAAGTCGCCGGCGGGCTGCTCGCGGTCGCCGGCGATCACCAGCACGCGCCGCACCCCGGACTCGCCGCTCATGCGGGCAAGGAAATCATCGAGGTCGGCGGCGGTCGCGAAGTTGCGCACCGCCAGGTGCGGCACCGGCTCGAAGCCGGCCTGGCTCAATCGCGCCGCGGCTTCGACGGCCTCCTGCGCGGGCCTCCTCGGCACCGCGCTCACATAGACGCGGGTGCCGGCGGGAACGATATCGGCCAGAGCGGCGATATCGTCCGCCGATGGTCGCGTCGCTTCGAGCGAGAAGCCGCGCATGAAGTCCGCGATCGCCTCGGCGATGGGTCGATCAGCTCGGTGACGACTGCTGTGGTCATCGATGTCGCTTCGTTCCGGAGCGTGCGCTCCGTGCCCGCGGGTGAGGGGTGCTCGCTCATACGTATGTCTGCCCCCTCCCGTCTCCACCTTGTGGGGAGGGGTTGGGGGGGGGTGGTGAGTATCACTGTACTCCTCGCGCCCTCCCTCCCCAGCTAGGGGGAGGGGAACCGTGACGAGAACTCCCCTCCCCCAAGGGAGGGGAGTGAGAGAACTGCTCGTCTCACTCGCGCCGCCGCGAGATCACGTAGGATTCGTCGTAGAACCAGAGCGCCCCGTGCTCGCGCAGAACCTCGCGTGTCGATTCCAGATAGCGCCCGTCGGCCACGACCTCGGCGAGCCGATCGTCCTCGACCTGCGCCACGTAGATCGCCGCGTTCCACGCCGCAAACAGCGTGGAGGTACCGATCGACACGTCCGAAATCTCGCTCGGCAAGGTGTGCATGTCGTAGCGGAACAGCGAGCGGTTGTCGGCATAGGCATTGAAGTTGAGGTCGCGCCCGGCGGGGCCGAGCTCGTGCTTCACCGCCTTCATGATCTGATGGCGGTCGTGGATGAACGGATTGTCGCCCGGCCATACCCGCTGGATGATCTCCATCCCCGGATCGTTGCCGTGGGAATGGATGGCGATGAGCCGCCCGCCGGGTCCGATCGACTTGGCGAGCGGCGCGATCACGCGCTTGGCCTTGAACTCGAGCGATGCGCGCGCGCGGTAAGGCTGCGAGGCAATGACGAGGTCGTAATTGGCGACGGTGCCGCCGGGACGCGGGATGATCGGGTCGAGCAGGAACTTGTGGTCCTCGCGATACAGCACCAGCACGACCGGCCGCTCGTAGACCGGGTTGCCGGTCTTCGGGCTCACGCCGGCCTTCCAGTTCTGCGACAGGAACGGCACGAGATCGGTGATCTGCTGCTCGAAGCGATAGGCCGAATTGCCGGTGAGCGGCACCTCGTGCCACACCAGGCTCGAGGCCGCGGACAGCGATTTGACCGCGAGCCACGGCGCGTCGGCATAGGCGAGATTGGTCAGCACCAGCACGGTCGCCGGATGCTCGAAGAACCGGTCCGACATTTTCTGCAAGGCGAGGCGGACATCCTCCAGGCTGATCTCCTTGCCGACCACGTAGAACGGCGTATGCGGAAAGCGATCGTGCATCGCGCGCATCACCCGCAGCAGCACGGTGCCGTCGCCCACGCCGGCGTCGAACACGCGCAATGCCGGCGGGCGCGGATGGACATTGGCCAGTTCGAGTCCGACCCGGCTGGCGACCACCCATTTTTCGCTGCAGGTATTGACGAACAGCAGATACTTCTGCCGGTTGTCGAAGAAGCGGAAGTTGCGCTGCGGATCGTGCCGGCCGGCAAGGACGGGCTCCGGGACCGTGGCCGGGCGCGGCTCGCGCGTTCGCGCGATGATGGTCGGACGTGCGAGCGGGGCCGCCATGCGGTTGCTCTGCATGAAGCCGCGGATGCGGTCGAGCGTCTCGGTGGTGATGCGGCCGCCGTTGCGCAGCCGCGCGGTGAGCTTGCCGTCGTTGACGGCGCGGCGGCCGAAGGTCGATTCCGCGAGCCCGCTGTGCCGGCAGTACTCGGCGATTTCCTGCAGCAATTCCTGGGCGCTCATGGCAGACGCCTCGATCGGGGTTTTCTCCAGCCCCTGCGCGCGGCGGTTTTTGACACCGCTTGGGGTTGCGCAGGAACTTTGCCAGCGAAGCAAGCACCAGAAATGGCGTCAACCACAAAACATCCCACCTCTCGGGTGGGATGAACAGTGGGACAGGTATCAGGTGGTAGAAATCCGCATCTTTACGGCAGGAGGGCGCGGTTGCTGTACCGTATCATGGGCGCGATGCGGGGACGTGGGAAGTGGCCCACAAACGAGTGGGCAAGAGCGGACGGAGCGTCTTGGGCGTCAGCTGTCCAACGCCCGCAACACCGCGTTGGCGATTGCGGCGGTGCCGTCGCGACCGCCGAATTCGCAGGCCGTGAGGCCGCAGACGAAGGCGCGGTCGACGGCGGTCTCGATGGCGCGGGCCGCCCGCGCCGCCCCCGCGTGGCCATGGCGCTCGGCGAGCCAGTCGAGCATCAAGGCGGCGGAGAGGATCATGGCGGTGGGATTCGCCAGTCCCTTGCCCATGATGTCGGGCGCGGTGCCGTGGCAGGGCTGAAACACCGCGTGCCGGTCGCCGATGTCGGCGGAAGGCGCCATGCCCATTCCGCCGATCAGGCCGGCGGTGAGGTCGGAGATGATGTCGCCGAACATGTTCTCCATCACCAGCACGTCGAAGTCCCACGGCCGGCGCACCAGCATGGCCGAACATGCGTCGACGTAGAGCCGGTCGGTGGCGACCGCCGGATAGCGCGCGGCGCATTCGTCGAACATTTTCCGGAAGAAGGCGTAGGCCTTGAAGGCATTGGCCTTGTCGACGCAGGTGAGCAGGCCGCGGCCGCCGCGGGCCTTGCGCCGCTGCGCCAGGCGAAACGAAAAATCGAACAGGCGCTCCGAGGTCTTGCGCGTGATGACCAAGGTCTCGCGCGCCTCGGTATCGGTCACCACGCCCTTGCCCATCGAGGCGAACAGGCCTTCGGTTGAATTCGCGGATCACGACAAGGTCGATGCCGCGCTCGGCCGCCCCCACGATCGGGCTCGGAACGTTGGCGATCAGCCGGCACGGGCGTACGCCGGCATAGAGGTCGAAGATGAAGCGCAGCTCGACCTGCGGCATGATCTCGGTATTGTCGGGATAGCGGATGTGGGGCAGCCCGCAGGCCCCGAGCAGGATGGCATCGGCCGCTTCGCAGAGCTTCACCGTGCTCTCCGGCAGCGACGTGCCGGTGTCGCGATAGTGGCCGGCGCCCGCCGGCGCCTCGGTGAAGCGCAATTTCAGGCCCGGCGTCGCCGCTGCCACCTTGTTCAGGACTTCGAGCGCCGGAGCCATGACTTCCGGTCCGATGCCGTCACCGGGCAGGACGGCGATGTGGAAGCTGTCGTTGACGGGCATGCCGGGGCTTTTCGGTGGACGGGACGTTCGATGCGACGATACGCTCGTTAGGTGGATCGGATGCTCATTGCAAGGTGCCGCTGGTGCCCCGAACCCCGAAGTTCGCGCACACCATGCGGCAAATGCGACCGCGAACTTCGGGTTCAAAAGGGGCACTAGAATCATAGAGTTGCGAGTGTCCCTTTGATTCCGAAGTTCGCATCAGAGGGTGCCGCAAAGAGTTTGCGAACTTCGGAATCGGGACACCCGTGCCTCGCTTCGCCGCCAACCTCGCGTATCTTTTCACCGAACGACCGTTGCTCGAGCGGTTTTCGGCGGCGGCCGCCGCCGGTTTCCGGGCGGTCGAGCTGCAGGTTCCCTATGACCTCGCGCCCTCGGCCGTGAAGGCCGAGCTCGACCGCCATGGCCTGACCATGCTCGGCGTCAACACCGCGGCCGGGCGGTCGCCGTCGGGGGAGTTCGGGGTCGCCGCCGTCCCGGGCCGCGAGCAGGAGTTCGCCACGTTGTTCAAGCAGGCGCTCGACTACGTCACCGCCATCGGCGGCTGCCAAATCCACTGCCTCGCCGGCAAGGTGCCGCCGGAGCAGCGCCCGGCGGCGGAAAGGACCTTCGTCAGGAATCTCGCCGCACGCGGCCGATGCGGCGCGGGACAAGGGCATCATGCTGTTGATCGAGCCGATCAATCCGCGCGACCGGCCGGACTACTTCCTCACCCGCGCCGAGCAGGCGGCCGACATCGTCGCCAAGCTGGAACGGCCGAACGTGCGCATCCAGTTCGACTTCTATCACGCCCAGATCGTGGGCGGCGACCTCATCAGGCGATTTGAGAAGCACTTGCCCTTTGTCGGCCACGTGCAGATCGCGGCGGTGCCGTCGCGGCACGAACCCGACGAGGGCGAGGTGAACTATGCCGGAATTTTCGCGGCGCTCGATCGTCTCGGTTACTCCAGCTGGATCGGTTGCGAATACCGGCCGCGCGGCAGGACCGAGGACGGCCTCGCTTGGGCGCGCGGCTATGGTGTCGTACCGCGCGACGGTTGAGTCGCCGCTTCATCCTGGAGAGGGAACGACATGCGTCTCGACAACAAGGTTGCGCTGATCACCGGCGGCGGATCGGGCTTCGGCAAGGGCATTGCCGAGACTTTCGCCCGCGAAGGCGCACGCCTCGCCATCATCGACGTCAACGAGCAGGCCGCGCGCGCGGTCGCGGCCTCGATCAGCAACAAGGCCATCGCCGTGCGCTGCGACGTATCGCGACGTGCCGACGTGGATGCCGCGGTCAAAGCCACGCTCGATGCCTTCGGCGGCATCGACATCCTGGTCAACAATGCCGGCACGAGCCATGTGCGGCGGCCGATGCTGGAGGTGGAGGAAGCCGAGTTCGACCGTCTCTTCGCCGTCAACGTCAAATCGATCTTCCTGTTCGCGCATGCGCTGGTGCCGTTGATGCGCAAGCGCAAATCCGGAGTGATCATCAATATCGGCTCCACCGCCGGGATCAGGCCGCGGCCGGGCCTGACCTGGTACAACGCCTCCAAGGGCGCGGTGAATCTGCTGTCGAAGTCGATGGCGGCGGAGCTCGCGCCCGACGGCATTCGTGTCTGCGCCGTTGCGCCGGTGATGGCGGAAACGCCGCTCCTGCCGACTTTCATGGGCGGTGATTCGCCCGAATTGCGCGCGCAGTTCAAGGCCACCGTGCCGCTCGGGCGATTCGCAACCATCGATGATGTCGCCAATGCGACGTTGTTTCTTGCCTCCGACGAAGCCTCCTTCCTCACCGGCAACGTGCTGGAGGTCGACGGCGGGCGGTGTGTCTAGCCGGTCGCAAAGTCCGACACGAAATAATCCCGATGGCGGCCGGCGCGCGCCCTTGCCTTGCTGCCCTCGATTGATAGGTTGCCGATCATGTGGAGTCGTAGACGTCAGGACGCCGAAGCTCGCAAGCCGCCCGAATCGCCGCCGCAGCGGCTCAGGGACGCCTTGCGCAAGGCGCGGGTCGATCAGGCCGAGCGCACCGCCGTCGTCGTCGACCTGCACGACGCCGAGGTGGCGCGGCTCGAGCTCTTGAACGAGGCGCTCGATCCGCTGTTCGATGAAATTCCGCAACCGGTCGACCTGTTCGATCGCGGGATCAGCCGGGGTGAAACGCCGCGCCTGTGGATCGATGCCATCGCGCACGTGAGCATGGGCCGCGACAAGCGTCTTTACCGGTTCCTGCAGGATACCCGCTACGGCCGCAAGGTGCTGGCTGATTCCGTGAACGTCCCCGAGGTCGTCGACGCGGTGACGAAATACGTGGCGCAGCGCATGATCGAGCGCGAGCGCGCGCTCGCCGACGGCTCGCCGCCGGGCCCCCGCGACGTCAGGGAGGAGGCGCGGTTGGAGCGGCGCCTGCGGCGGCGGCGCGCCGTAAAGGCATTCGCGCTCGGCCTGTTCGCCGGCGCCGCGATCTTGATCGCCGCCGCCGTGCTGTTCGGGCCGAATCCGTAATCTCATGTCCCGGGCGAGCGCAGCGAGACCCGGGACCCAGGCGTTTGTCGATTTCACGTTGGGCTCTGGGTCCCGGCTCTCGCTCGCGGGTGGGCGCGCGTGCCGATATGGAGAGCGAGGGCGCTCGCTTCGCCGGGACACGAGAGAGCGCGGATTGAACGCTCTCTACCCGCCGCCCAGCAGCGTGCGCTTGATCTCGATCACCGTTTCCCCGTCGCGCGCGAGCCCGCGCGCGACCGCCTCGCAGCGCCAATCGCCGTCGCCGCCGCCGCCCTCGATCCGGTAGAGATTGTAGCCGGCGGGATCGTGCTCGCCCCGCGGCGCTGCCGATGCCGAAGGCACGCCCATGACCGGGATGCGGTGTTGCGGCCCGGGCAGCTCGATCAGCGAATGCTCGTGATCGTGGCCGTGAATGACGAGTTCCGCGCCCTGCTGCGCCAGCGCGGCGCGAAGATCCGCGCCGTCGATCAGCCGTTTCAGATGGCGCGCCGGCGTGCTGAGCGGCGGATGATGGATCAGCACCACGCGAAAGAGACCCTCGCGGCCGCAGCGTTCGAGCGCCGCAGCAAGCCGCTTGATCTGCTCGGCGCCGAGCCGCCCTGTCGCCATGAGGGGCGCGGTGGGGACGGCGGTCGATAACCCGATCAGGGCCAGCGGGCCGCGCCGACGCACGAACGGAAACACGGTTTCGCCCTCCGAAACAGCATCGTCCCCGCGCATGTAGTCGCTCCAGTGGAGCTCCCGGTAGCGCGCGGTACCGCGCACATAGGCGTCGTGATTGCCCGGCACCAAGGTGACGTCGCGTGGCGGCCCGAGCGCCGCGAGCCAGGCGCGCGCCGGCGCGTACTCGTCCGCAAGCGAGATGTTGACGAGATCGCCGGTCACCGCGATGTGGTCGGGCGCCTGCGCCTTGAGATCAGCGACGATGCGCGCGAGCACGTCGCCGCGATGGATCAGGTGACGCTTGCGCCGCCAGTTGAGAAAGCCGGTCACTCGTTTGCCGAGAAGTTCGGTCAGGCGCGGCGCCGGCAGCGGTCCGAGGTGCGGGTCCGACAGGTGCGCGAGGACGAACATTGCCATGTCTCGTATCCGGGGCGGGCGCAGCGAGACACCGATCTCGGGCTTGCCCGGGATCGGCAGTTTAAATGCGCGCAAGTCGGGGTAAACCCGACTTGCGTGGACCCAAGGGCCACAAGTAACGAGGTGCTCAACTCTACCGTATGAGATCGCGTTGCGTGGCCCTGGGTCCCGGCTCTCACACGCGCACATGAGCGGTGTCACGTGCGGGCGCAGCGGGGCGCTCGTTCGGCCGGGACACGAGAGGGAGCGTCACGAGCTGCCGATCAAAATCCCGGCAAGGAACACCAGCACGCCGCCGACGACGACCTGGAACGTCGCCGCCAGGAACGGCGTGTCCATAAAGCGATGGCGGATGTAGGAGATGGCCGTGAGCTCGACCGCGACCACGGCGATGGCCACTGCGGTTGCGGTCCAGAAATTGGGGATGAGGAAGGGCAGGGTGTGGCCGAGCCCGCCGATCGCCGTCATGACCCCGCAGAGCGTACCGCGCACCACCGGCGCCCCACGGCCGGTGAGCGAGCCGTCATCGGAGAGCGCCTCGGCAAAGCCCATGGAAATGCCGGCGCCGACCGATGCGGCAAGGCCGACCAGGAACGTCTCCCAGGTGCTGTGGGTGGCGAAGGCGGCGGCAAACAGCGGCGCCAAGGTCGAGACCGAGCCGTCCATCAACCCGGCGAGGCCCGGCTGCACGTATTGCAGCAGGAACATGCGGCGCGCGGTCTCGTCCTCCTTGGCGCGCGCGCTCGGGGTCAGGATTTGCTGGCCGAGCTTGTGGGCCAGGCTCTCGTGCTCGGCCTCGGCCTCGGCAAGCTCGTTCAGGAGCTGACGCACCGAGGCGTCGCGTGAGGTCTCCGTGGCGCGCCGGTAGAATCGTGCAGCCTCGTATTCCATGTTCTCGGCGAACTTGCGCACCTCGTCGAGATTGAGCGGCTGCATCAGCCACAGCGGCTTTTTTGCGATGAAGCCCTTGACGTCCTGGCGGCGGATCAGCGGCAGGTATTCGCCGAATTTCGACCGGTAGAGATCGAACAGCATGGAGCGGTGGCGCACCTCCTCCTCCGCCATTTCGTCGAACACCTTGGCCGAGGCGGGATATTTCTCGCGCAGCCCTTCGGAAAAGCCACGGTAGATGCGGCTGTCCTCCTCCTCGTTGGTGATCGCGAGGGCGAGGATTTCCTGTTCGGTGAGGTCGGCAAAGCGTTTCACAGGGTCCCTCGCGCTCGAAAAAACGCCAATGTCCTATATTAGAACTCTTCTAAACAGGCAAACGGGACCTTTTGACAAGCCGGACGCGATTGGGCCTCACTGGAACCCGGGAGGGCGCGGCGAGACCAGCATGAAACGGGTCAGTCTCGATGCGACACGGCGCGCGCTCGAGCCGGCGCTGCGGCGGGCGCTGCACCTCTATTGGCGCTTCGCGCGCGCCATGACGCTGGGCGTGCGCGCGCTGGTGCTCGACGAGGAGGGACGCATTTTCCTGGTCAAGCACAGCTACGTCAGCGGCTGGCATTTGCCGGGCGGCGGAGTCGAAGCCGGGGAGACGCTGATCGAGGCGCTTGCGCGCGAGTTGCGCGAGGAGGGCAACATCGAGGTGACCGCGCCGCCCCGGTTGCACGGCATTTTTTTCAACGATCGGGCATCCCGGCGCGATCATGTCGCGCTCTTCGTCGTGCGCGCTTTCCGCCAGTCGGCGGCGCCGGTGCCCGATCGCGAGATCGTCGCGCACGGCTTCTTTGCCCTCGACGCGCTGCCCAACGACACCACGGCCTCGACGCGCGCGCGCATCGCCGAAGTGCTCGGGGGCGCGCCGGCGAGCGAGCGCTGGTGAGCCGGCGATCATGCATCCTCGTTTGCAGGCCGTTTATCATATCCGCTGCGACGCGCGATCAATCGAGGAGCGCGCGCGCGCGATTGCGGTCGAGCAGAGCGTCGAAATGCCGCTCGCGGCGATCTCGGACGAGTTCGTCCGCTCCGAGATCGTGGGCCGCGTCGAGGCGATTGCCGAAATCGAGGCCGGACTGTTCGAGGTCCGCATCGCGCTCGCCGCAGAGACCGTCGGGCAGGATCCCGGGCAGCTCATCAACATGCTGTTCGGCAACACGTCGCTGCACGAGGATGTGACGCTGCACGACGTCGCGCTGCCGGCCGAGCTGGTCGCGACCTTTGGCGGTCCCCGCCACGGGCTCGACGGGCTGCGGCGCCGGGTCGGTGCATCCGCGCGCGCCTTGACCTGCTCGGCGCTCAAGCCGCAAGGCCTGTCCGCCTCCAAGCTCGCTGACCTTGCCCGGCGTTTTGCGCAAGGCGGCGTCGATTACATCAAGGACGACCACGGGCTCGCCGATCAGGCCTATTCGCCGTTTGCGTCGCGGGTCGAGGCGGTGAGCGCGGCGCTGCGTACGATCGAGCAGCCGGGCGGCCGGGCGGCGCGCTATGTGCCGAGCCTGTCGGGCGATCTCGACGCCATGCGGGCGCAGATCGCGCTCGCCAGGGACCTCGGCGTCGATACCGTCATGATCGCGCCGATGATCGCCGGTTTCTCCAACTTCCACCGGCTGGTGCGGGAGAACCCCGCGGTTGCCTTCGTTGCCCATCCGACCATGGCGGGGGCGGCGCGTATTGCGCCTGCGCTCCTGCTGGGCAAGCTGTTCCGCCTGCTGGGGGCCGACGCCGTGGTGTTTCCGAACTATGGCGGACGTTTCGGGTACTCCCCAGATACGTGCCGTGCGCTCGCGCGCGCGGCGCTGGACGACCGCGACGGGCTGCGGCGCTGCGTCCCGGTGCCGGCCGGCGGGATGACCGCCGACCGCGTGGCCGAGATGCTTGATTTCTACGGGGCTGACGTCATGTTGCTGATCGGCGGCGCATTGCTCGAAGCGCGCGAGCAGCTCCTGCAAGCGACATCGGCCTTCGTGGCGCAAGTCCACGGCTACGGGCACCGACGGGGTGGCCGGTAAGGTCACGTGAATTGAGGCGACATGGGTTGAGGTCATGGCAACGCGCGAGCGAACCATCCACCGCAGGGCGAAGGACTATCGTTGGGAAGGGGTGGACGAGCTTCCGTACAAGGAAGACGGCCGCGCCTTGTTCAAGTCGATCACGCGCCAGGTGCTGTTCTCGGATCCGGAGATGCATGGGGAGCTGCGCTATTTCGAGATGGCGCCCGGCGGCTTTTCCACCCTCGAACGGCACCAGCATATGCACGCCGTCCTGATCCTGCGCGGGCGCGGCCATTGCCTCGTCGGCGACGACGTCAGGGCGATCGAGACGCGCGATCTCATCAGCGTGCCGCCGATGGCCTGGCACCAGTTCCGCGCCACCAGGGGGGAGCCGCTGGGCTTTCTCTGCATGGTGAACGCCACGCGCGACAAGCCGCAATTGCCCTCGGCGGAGGATTTGGCAAAGCTCGAGGGGAATGCCAAGATCGCGGCGTTCCTGCGCAACCAGCCGTAGGCGGGATAGCGCGTATCGTCATGACTGCAGCAATGAATTGCAAGTGGCGTAGCTTGCGTGGAGATCGCTTCGACAGCTGTGCAGCGAACTCGGTCGGCTCCCTCCCCCCTTGTGGGGGAGGGCTGGGGAGGGGGGTGGTGCGTGTGGCTGCACCGGTGCCTCAACATCACGACCCCCACCCCCATCCCCTCCCCACAAGGGGGAGGGGAGGAGCCCGCGGCCTGATTGCCGCGATCCTCTTAGGCGCGTCTTATCTCGCGTGCTTCTCGGTGCATGCCGCCGACACGCTTTCGCCCGACCGGCGAGCGTTCCTCGACATCTACCGGGAGCTCATCGAGATCAACACCACCGATTCGGCGGGCGACACGCTGCGCGCCGCCGAGGCCATGGCGGCGCGCCTGCGCGCGGGCGGCATTCCGGCGCAAGACATCCAGGTTCTTTCGTCGGGACCGCGCAAGGGAAACCTGGTGGCGCGCCTGCGCGGCACCGGCGCGCGCCAGCCGCTCCTGCTCCTCGCCCATCTCGATGTGGTGGAAGCCAGGCGCGAGGACTGGGATTTCGACCCTTTCACGCTGCAGGAGCTCGACGGCTATTTCCGCGGCCGCGGCGTGATCGACGACAAGGCGATGGCGGCAATTTTCGTGGCCAACATGATCGGCTACGCCAAGGAAGGCTACAAGCCCGACCGTGACATCATCCTCGCGCTCACCGCCGACGAGGAGCTGTCGGATTCGCCCCACGACGGCGTGCGCTGGCTGCTGCAGCACCATCGCGATCTGATCGATGCCGAGCTTGCCATCAACGAGGGCGGCGGCGGCGCGTTGCGCGACGGCAAGCCGTTCCGCCTCACGGTGCAGCTCGCCGAGAAGGTCTACCAGACCTACCAGCTCGAGGTCACGGATCGCGGCGGGCACAGCGCCGCTCCGCGCCGCGACAACCCGATTTACCGCCTCGCCGATGCGCTGCACCGCCTCGCGCAGTTCGATTTTCCGCCCCGGCTCAACGCGGTGACGCGCGCCTATTTCGAGCGCATGGCGTCGGCCGAGACGCCCGCGATCGCCGAGGCCATCAAGGCGCTGCTCGCGGGACGCACCGACGCCGATGCGCTCGCGCCGCTGACCGCGCGCCCCGATTACAACGCCCAGATCCGCACCACCTGCGTGGCCACCATGCTCGAGGCCGGGCACGCCGAGAATGCGTTGCCGCAGAGCGCGCGCGCCACGGTGAACTGCCGCGTCATGCCCGACGAGTCGGTCGAGGAGGTCACGCGCACGCTCGCCCATGTCGTCGCCGACGAGAAGGTCGCCATCGTCCCCAAGGGCGCCGCGGTCTTGAGCCCGCCCTCGCCGATCGACCCGGAGGTGATGCAGGCGATCACGCAGCTGAGCGCCGAGATGTGGCCGGGCGTGCCGGTCAACGCCGCCATGTCGGGGGGCTATACCGACAGCCGATGGCTGCGCAATGCCGGAATCCCCGCTTACGGCATCTCCGGCCTGTTCAGCGATCCCGGCAACAACGGCGTGCACGGAAAGAACGAGCAGGTCGGCGTGAAGGCGGTCTACGACAGCAAGGACTTCCTCTATCGGCTGGTCAAGCGCCTGGCCGGCCCGGCGAAGTCGAATCCGTAGGTGGACCGGCGCGGCCCCGCGTCCGCGCTTCCGGCCGAGCTTGACCGCGCGTAACCCGACATGGCGGCGCAATAGGGTGTTCGCTCGACGTGGCAAGGGACGGGCCAGCGAGCGGTCGCGCAAGTGTGCCGCGGAGAATGGAGAGGGCGCCCGATGCAGGAACAGGTCACTCCGCAAGCGCTCGCCGAGCGGATCGAGGCGTCGCTCGCCGAACGCTTCGGCGAATCGTGCGCGGTCGATCCGACGCTTAAGGGACTCAGCGAGCTGGCGCGGATCGCCGGCCATTGCGTGCACCGGCGGTTCCTGCCGCGAGCCGTCGAGCCCGCGCTGCTCCGGCTGTTATGCGCCTGCGCGCTGTCGGCGCCGTCGAAGAGCGATCTGCAGCAGGGCGACATCCTCGTGGTCAAGGACAAGGCCAAGCAGCGCGCCGTCGCCGCCCTCATTCCCGACATGCCCTGGATTGCGCAGGCGCCGGTGTTCCTGGTGTTTCTCGCCAACGGCAGCCGGCTGCCGCAGATCGCGCGGCTGCGCGGCAAGCCGTTCCCCAACGATCATCTCGACCTGTTCTTCAACGCCGTCGTCGACAGCGCGCTCGTGCTCGCGACGTTCATGCGCGCCGCCGCGGCGGTGGGCCTCGGCTGCTGCCCGATCAGCGCGATCCGCGACCGCGCCGATATCGTGAGCGAGCTGCTCGCGCTCCCCGAGCGCGTCGTCCCGGTCGCCGGGCTGTGCGTCGGGTGGCCGGCCGAGCCCGGCGGCGTCACGCCGCGGCTCGGGCTCGAGATCACCCTGCACGAGGACCGCTATCGAACGGGCGAGCTCGCGCGCCAGCTCGACGCCTATGACCGCCGCCGGGAGCGGCAGCGACCCTACGCGCGGCAGCGCGCCCCCGAGCGCTGGGGCAAGGCCGCCGTCTACGGCTGGTCCGAGGACAAGGCGCGGCAATACGCCGAGCCGCTGCGCGCCGACTTCGGCGCCTTCGTGCGGGCCAAGGGCTTTCGGCTGGACTGAGCGTGGAGCCCGGATGTGGTCCTATGAAATGGTATGAGCGCGAGCGGCAAACCCGGTCCGCTCCTCCCCCGCAAGCGGGGGCATCTCGGGCTAGCTTTCGCGGCATGTTGAATGCGGATGACCTGGTGACCGCTATTTAGCTATCAGCGGCCTTCGCGGCGGCGCGCTCGGCGTGGGCGCGAGCCGGCGAGATCACCAACGTGACCCAAGTATTCCAGCCGTCGGGACGGTTCTCCGCGGCAAATTCCTTGTAGCCCTTCAGATTGAGGTAGCCCTGCATCTCGCCGACTGGGAAAATGAATCCGAGCTGCGGGCCGACGCCGACCACCTGCGACTGGAAGCAGCCGACCCGGTCGCCGGAGCCGCTGTCGCAACCGATCTCCTTATACACGTAGCCCACCAAGCCGACCTGAACCTGCTTGGTCAAGAACTGCGACGCGCCCCAATCCAGATGCATGTCGACGCCGTTCTGATATTGCGTGGACTGATTTTCGAAGTTGTAGGTGAAGCCCAGCACCGCCGAGAACTCATGCCCGGTCTGCGGATCGAAATAGGTGTAGCCGCCGCCGCCGTCGAGAGCGCCGTGCCCGATGCCGATATTCGACAGACGGGTGGAGTCGTAGGCTCCGACCGGCACATCTCCCGTAACGTAGGTCATGACGTTGTGAACGCCGTTGTTCCAGCGCAGCGAAGCCAGCGGGAGCAGATCACCAAAGCCCCACACCGAGTCGCTGATGCTGTCGGATCGCGGGCCGAACGGGATGCTGCCGAACCCAGGCACCGTCAGCGCGCCCGTCAAGGTCCCCGCCAAGGAGGTGCTTACAACCCCATATGATGCAATTGCGCCCACGGACAACTGACCACCCAGGACCGGCGTCGCGAATACATAGGTCGGAATGACGATGCCAATATCCCCGGTGGCATTCAGGTTGGCGCTGAGATTGGCCGACAAATTCACGGGAATTTTGCCAATCGTGATCTCGCGGGCACGAGAGACGTCGGCGCCGGCGGACACGGTTGTGTGATAATACATGTTCACCAGCGACCACCCGGGTTGTTGCGGGGTCGCCGCGAGGCTCCCGAAGAAGCCCGGTATCCAGAAACTGACGCCGCCTTCGTCGGCAAATGACGCTTGCGAGACGAACGCGAGTGCGACCGCCAGGGCGCCGGTCGAAATAGCTCGTGTGGGCAGCCCGCGGCTCGTTCGAGCTGTGGGTTGCGATGCGGTCTGCCTTGTCGTGCCTTCCATGTCAGCCCCCCGGCCTTCTGTTACCCTCGGAACAGGCAAAGGCGCTGCCGCGCAAGCGACCGACAGCTCGGATGATGAAATGTGACTTCCGAGTGCGCCATGCCCACGCCCCGTGGCCTGCAATGACACTCCGACATCAAGTTAAGGCGCGCGCAAGGCACGCGCATTCGTCATCTCAGTGGCAGGCGGTAAATCTTGGTCCGTGTGATTTCTGGGTCACTGTTGTGCCGCTGCAGCCCGAGATGAGCAATATTGCAATGAGGGCCGAGCACCGTGCATGGTCGAGGCCGTCGTGCGAGTGCAAGGAATCAAACGCAAGCCGGCGGCCTCAAATAATGGGCAATAAGGACGTCTTATGTCGAGGAGAACTGGTCAATATGACGCCCATTTCAGCGTGTCGTGAAATTGCGATTGCCCTCCAATAATATTGGTCGCACGATGATTTGGGGGGCCCATCACAACGACGGAGGAACCAACAACTCAAAACAATCTCGCTAGCCCGCACGCACGGCCCATTCGCGTAACGGCGTGCGGATCAGATGCACGATTGGAGGATCACACCATGAAAATCTGTCGAGAGTTGTGGCTCGGCTTGCTGGTGCTTTTCGCTGCCGTGTCGGTGGCGTTCACGCCGGCGGCCGCGCAGCAGCAACAGAAGCCCAACATCCTCTTCATCATGGGCGACGACATCGGCTGGATGCAGCCGAGCATCTACCACCGCGGCCTGATGGTCGGGGAAACGCCGAACATCGACCGCATCGGCAACGAAGGCGCGATCTTCATGGACTACGTCGCCATGCAGAGCTGCACCTCCGGCCGCAATGCCTTCTTCACCGGCATGTATCCGGTGCGCACCGGCATGATCCCGCCGCAATTGCCCGGCAGCCCGTCCTATTTGCGACCCGGCACCCCGGCGGTCGCCAAGTTCCTGCTCGATCTCGGCTACAACACCGGCGAGTTCGGCAAGAACCATCTGGGCGACCACACCGCGGCGCTGCCGACCGCGCACGGCTTCCAGGAATACTGGGGCTACCTCTACCACCTCGACGCCATGCAGCAGGTGAGCTTCCCCGACATCAACAAGAACCCGACCACGCAGACCGTCGCGCCACCGTGCAAGAACACGCCGATCCCCGGCATTCCGGAGGTCCCCGGCGCCGTCGATCCCAAGACTACGACCTGCCTGACGCCGCCGCGCAACGTGCTCTGGTGCAAGTCGTCCGACGGTTCGGAGAAGAACCAGATGTGCAGCGACGAGGGACCGCTGACGCTGGAACGCTCGAAGACGGTGGATGAGGAGATCTCCGCCAAGGTGATCGACTTCCTCGACCGCAACGACCCCAGGAAGACCAACAAGCCGTTCTTCGTCTGGTACAACCCGGCACGCATGCACGTCACGACCGTGCTGTCGCCCAAATACTACGCGATGGTCGGCGAGCAAGGCGGCAAGGACTGGGGTGTCAACGAAGCCGGCATGAAGCAGATGGACGACAATATCGGCCTCGTCCTCCAGAAGATCGAAGAGCTGGGCCAGACCGACAACACCATCGTCGTGTTCACCACCGACAACGGCGCCGAGGCGATCTCCTTTCCCGACGGCGGCGTCACGCCGTTCAAGGGCCAGAAGGGCGAAGCCTGGGAAGGTGGCTATCGTGCCCCCATGGTCGTCCGCTGGCCGGGACACATCAGGCCGGGCACGGTCAAGAACCAACTGTTCGCCGCGCTCGACTGGCTGCCGACCTTCGTCGATATCGCCGGCGGGCCCAAGGGCGACGGGCTGAAGCAGCAGATCGAGGCCGGACAGTATCCCGGCATCGTCAAGACTACGCTCGACGGATTCGACCAGCGTGAGTACTTGGAGGGAACGTCGGAGAAGTCGGCGCGCGACTACTTCTTCTACTACTCCGGCGCGACGCCGTCGGCGGTGCGCTACAAGAACTGGAAGATGTACTACACCATGTCGCAGCCTGGGCCGGCCGGCTGGATCATGCCGCTCGTCCCCTTCCACTTCACCCTGGTGCAGAACATCAAGCGCGACCCGTTCGAGCAGGCGGTCGGCATCGACCAGAAGACGGCCATGAGCCTTGGCGGTGCGCTCGGCGGACCGCTGACCGCATTCCAGTATGACTGGAACATGCTGCCGATCGGCCAGCAGTTGTGGGAGAAGCACCTGCTGACCTTCGAGCAGTTCCCGCCGCTGCAGCCTCCCGAGACCTACAACCTCAGTGGCATCATGGAGCAGGTCAAGAAAGCGGGTGCCAGTCACGCCGAGCGACTAGCCGCCGCCTGAAACGAGCGTGATGTGACGAAGCGGGCGCCCGACAAACGGGCGCCCGCTCAACGTCGGCAAGATGCGTGGCGAGCTTCTCGCACGTGCTGCGTCGCGTCATGCACACACCGATCGAACAGGTCAAGCCCGGTTCGTACGTCCAACTGCCTGATGGATCGACCATGAGCATCATCAGAAGCGCCTACTTCGGTCTGCTCGCGACGCTTGCCATCGTGACGATCGCGGCGGCACCCGCGTTCGCGCAGCAGCAGAAGCCGAACATCCTCGTCATCATGGGCGACGACATCGGCTACTGGAACATCAGCGCCTACAACCGCGGCATGATGGGCTACCGCACGCCCAACATCGACCGCATCGCCAACGAGGGCGCGATCTTCACCGACTATTACGGCCAGCAATCCTGCACCGCCGGCCGCGCCGCGTTCATCACCGGGCAGTCCCCGTTGCGCACCGGACTCCTGAAAGTTGGCCTGCCGGCCGCCAAAGAGGGGCTGTCGGAGAAGGACCCGACGATTGCCGAGCTGCTCAAGCCGCAGGGCTATGCGACCGGACAATTCGGCAAGAACCATCTCGGCGACCGCAACGAATTCCTGCCGACCGTGCACGGCTTCGACGTGTTCTTCGGCAACCTCTATCACCTCAACGCCGAGGAGGAGCCCGAGAATCCCGACTATCCGAAGAGCCCGAATTTCAAGGCGCAATTCGGCCCGCGTGGCGTCCTCAAATGCGTCGCGACCGCAACCGACACGCCCGGCGACGATCCCCGCTTCGGCCCCTGGGGCAAGCAGAAATGCGAGGACACCGGCCCGCTCAACAAGAAGCGCATGGAGACGATCGACGAGGAGTTTCTGAAGGCTACGACCGACTTCATCGATGGCGCCGTCCGGGACCGCAAGCCGTTCTTCGTGTGGTTCAATCCCACCCGCATGCACATCTGGACCCATCTCAAGCCCGCATCCCAGGGAAAAACGGGGCTCGGCATCTATCCCGACGGCATGGTGGAGCACGACGGGCAGGTCGGCGAGCTCCTGAAGAAGCTCGACGATCTCGGCATCGCCAACAACACCATCGTGATCTACACCACCGACAACGGCGCCGAGGCGTTCTCGTGGCCCGACGGCGGCACCACGCCGTTCCGCGGCGAGAAGAACACCAACTGGGAAGGCGGCTACCGCGTGCCGGCGATGGTGCGCTGGCCCGGCCTGGTGCCGCCGCGCACCGAGATCAACGACATCTTCTCCGCCGAGGACTGGGCGACGACGCTGGTCGCGGCGGCCGGCGAGCCGGACATCAAGGAGTAAGCTCCTGCAAGGCTACGATGCCGCCGGCAAGACTTTCAGGGTTCACCTCGACGGCTACGACCAGCGCGATCTGCTCGCCCGCAAGGGCCCGGACAAGCGCCGCGAGTTCTTCTACTGGACCGACGACGGCAACCTCGCCGGCCTGCGCTACGAGCAGTGGAAGGCGGTGTTCATGGAGCAGAAGGCGCATGGCCTCGATGTCTGGGCGCAGCCGCTGGTGCAGCTGCGCTTGCCCATGGCTGTTCAACCTGCGCTCCGACCCGTTCGAGCGTAGCCAGCACGAGGCCGGCGACTACGTGCGATGGTTCGTCGAGCACGCCTTCGTGCTCGTCCCGGCGCAGGCGCTCGTGGCGCAGCATCTCGAGAGCTTCCAGCAGTTCCCGCCGCGCCAGAAGCCCGGCAGCTTCTCGGTCGAGCAGGCCATGGAGAAGCTCAGGAACCCGCCGTCGAGCAATTAGCTGCAGGCTGGTGCGTCCGAAAGGAGGCAAACATGAAACCTACCGGCATCGAACCGTCGCGCTCTGCTCTCGACTTTGGCGGCGCTTCCAGCCTTGTCCGGAACGCTGCTTCCAGTCTCTGCACTGGCGCAAAGGAAACGGGCGGCCGGCTCCGCTTTTTCGTTTGCCGTGTTCGGTGACTCACGGTCGATGATGTACCTCCCGTACAAGTCGGATCAGAGGGAGGAAGCGATCAAGCTGATGGTCGATATGTTTGAGTTGGTGTTTCCGGAGAAAATCGCAGAAGAGGTGGTGAGGAAGGATGTCAAGCTGACGTACGATCCGGCCACCGGCGAGCTGGTGCAGATCGTCATGCCGTTCGACACAAAAAGCGAGGTCACCACTTTGAAGGTCGACAAGGGCTGGGTGACCGAAGCATCCGTCGAGGACGTGAAACTGCTCCCGGGCGTGCAGCGCACGATGTTCCGGCTGCAAGGCGGCGAATGGGTCGCCCGCGAGGTCGTGAAGGATGTCCAGCGCGGGCGCGCGAAGTTTATTCTCAATACCGGGGACATGGTTTGGTGGGGCAAGCAGGGCGGTACGCCCTCCGAGAACCCGTACTGGAAGCTGGTGTACGAGGACGTATTGAAGCAGTTGCCGGCCCCGGACAATCAGATGCGCGCCGCCGGTCTGCCTGGTCGGGTCTTTCCCGCCGTCGGCAATCACGAAGTGTGGGACGACTCCGATGTCCAGGGATTGTTGAGTGCTTTTCCATATTTGAAGCAGTTCGGAGTTTCCGACAAGCGACTCATCTACAAGTTCGATTTCAACGGCGTTCGCTTCATCTTCCTGTGGACCGGCAAATACGACTATCGCTCGCCATCGTCGTGGGATGCTGATCGGCCCGCAGTACGAAGCGCAGATGAAGGAGTTGAAGACGTGGCTGGATGAGGCCAAGGCCGCGGGCACCCGTAAGGTCTTCATCAGCTTCCACGCTCCCGCCTTCTGCCGCTCCGGCATGGGCCCTATCCCGGAGGCTCAGAATCCCCACAAGATTCTGGCGTCTTACGCGAAGGACTTGGACATCGTCGTCTTCAACGGGCACGTGCACACGACCGAGCTCTACGACGTGGACGGCGTGAAATATCTGCTGCTGGGCGGTGGCGGCGCCGAACAAGACCCTATCCTCCCGGGACGCACGAGCATCAAAGTGCCGGCGAATTACCCGCCGGATCTCTATTGGAAGGGGCAACCGCCCAAGGAGGAGTACAACTACCTCCTGGTGGACGTGAAACCCGGGCAAAAGACGAAGTTCACGCTCAACCGCTTCCGACCCTGGGCATCCAAGCCTTTCGAGAGCGTGGAGGTGTTCAGGCCTCCATCGTGAGCGCAGTTACCAAAAAGCGCCGAACATGAAACGGATCGTCCCTTCATTCGGCATTGACTGTCGCGTTCTGCTCGCGATCTTGGCCCTGCTTCCAGCCTTGTCGGGAACGCCCCTTCCCGCCTCCGCGCCGGCGCAAACGGCAGCGTCGGGCGGCCTGCTGCCCTCTTGGAACGACGGACCGGCGAAGCAGGCGATCTTCGACTTCGTGCGCGCGACCATCGACCGGTCGAGCCCGAAATATGTCTTGCCGGAAGACCGCATCGCGGTGTTCGACCAGGACGGCACGCTGTGGGTCGAGCATCCCATGTACACGCAGGTGGTCTATTGCCTGGAGCGTGTCCCGGCGGTGGTGGCGAAGAAGCCGGAGCTCAGGAACGTCGAGCCGTTCAAGACCGTGCTGTCCGGCAACCGCGAGGCCATGGCCAGGCTCTCGATGCGGGATCTCGAGAAGATCCTCGCCGCGACGCTGACCGGGATGACCGTCGAGGAGTTCAACGCCGAAGCGAAGAAGTGGATCGAAACCGCCAAGCACCCGCGCTGGAAGCGCCCCTACACCGAGCTGGCCTATCAGCCGATGATGGAAGTCTTAAGCTACCTGCGCGACAACGCCTACAAGACCTATATCGTGACCGGCGGCGGTCAGGACTTCGTGCGCGTCTATGCCGAGAAGGTCTACCGCATCCCGCCCGAGCAGGTGGTCGGCACCGCGGGCGGAACGAAATACGGCTACGGCAGGGACGGCAGACCGTTCCTGACCAAGGAGCCGAAGCTCATTCTGAACGACAACAACGCCGGCAAGCCGGAAGGAATCCACCTCATGATCGGCCGTCGGCCCTACGCGGCGTTCGGCAACTCGACAGGCGACCGCCAGATGCTGGAATGGACCGGCGCAGGTGCCGGCGCGCGGCTGAAGATGCTGGTGCTGCATGACGACGCGGCACGCGAATACGCGTACGGACCAGCGCAAGGCCTGCCCGACAGCAAGGTCGGTACCTTCACGCAGGCGCTCTACGACGAGGCGAAGAAGGACGGCTGGACGGTGATCAGCATGAAGAACGATTGGAGGCGTATCTTTGCGTTCGAATAGCACCCTCGAGCGTATAATCTGCAATGATCGTGTGGCGGGTCGTGACTCGCTCCAAACAGGGCCCAAGGTCGCAAGGAGCAATTCATGAATAAGCTGATCGGCGGTATCGCGCTGTCGTGCCTGGTCGGCGGCACCGGATCGAGCGCCCATGCCGATGGGCCTTGGTGCGCCTTCTACGACGCCTCGACCTATAATTGCGGCTTCTACAGCTTCGAGCAATGCTACGAGACCATACGCGGGGCGGGCGGATGGTGCCGGCCGAATTTTTTCAAAAGCAATGCTGGCGACCAGCCGGTAGGAGGGCGCGCGACGAGCCGCCGACGCAACTGACCCCCGCCGTTCGTCGCGACTGCCACGCCGGACGCCAGGCAGCTCTCGATCGAACGCGTCATGGAGAAGCTCGCAAATGCGCCATCGAGCAATGAGCCGACTTGCTGCAACCTGGGTCGTTGCTGCCGCTTTTGGTCTCGGTATCGGATCAGCGCATGCCGGTCCCTGCACCAGCGAGATCGCAAAATTCGAGCAGGCGGTGCGCCAGTCCGCGGGCAACCCGAACGCCGGGCCGATGGCGCCGCAATCGATCGGCGCACAGCTCGATCGCCAGCCGACGCCTGGCTCGATCAAACGCGCCGAGCAGCGGGCGCAAGCGACGTTCGCGGCGACCTTGGCGCGCGCCAAGCGGCTCGATGCACGAGGAAATCGCGCCGGGTGCACGCGCGCGCTCGCCGCCGCCAAGCGAATGTACAATCTGTAATGACCGATCGAGCACTCGAGCGGTGACAGCGTGGCTCGTTCCAAACCGAGTTCCGGGAAAAAACGCGGATCGCAAAAATCGGCCGCTGCGCCACGGGATGTCGACGGGCCGCGCGGCCGACAACGCGATGCGCCGCCTGGACGCGTTTCGAGGCGGACGATCGTCATTGCGGCGGCGGTCGTTGCGGTGATCGCCGTCGCGGGCGGCCTGGCATTTCAGTTCCTGACCGGCGGCTGGCGGGACGCGCTCTTCGGCGGCTCTCCTGCCGTTGCGCCAGCCACCTTCGTCGGCAGCGAGACCTGCGCCGGCTGTCACCAGGCGGAAGCGCAGTTGTGGCGCGCGTCGCAGCACAAGCTCGCGATGCAGCATGCAACCGACAGGACGGTGCTCGGCGATTTCTCCGACGCGAGCTTCGAGCATTACGGCGTGCGGTCGCGCTTCTTCCGCAAGGACGGCAAGTTCTTGGTCGAGACCGACGGGCCGGACGGCAAGCTCGCCACGTTCGAGGTGAAGTACACCTTCGGCATCGACCCGCTGCAGCAGTATCTGATCGAGTTCCCCGACGGCCGCCTGCAGGCGCTGTCGATCGCCTGGGACAGCCGGCCGAAGGAGCAGGGCGGCCAGCGCTGGTTCCATCTCTATCCGAACGAGGAGATCAAGCACGACGACGTGCTGCATTGGACCAGGCTGAACCAGAACTGGAATTTCATGTGCGCGGAGTGCCACTCGACCGGCGTGCGCAAGAACTACGACGCGGCCAACGATCGCTTTGCCACGAGCTTCGCCGAGATCAGCGTGGGCTGCGAGGCCTGTCATGGGCAAGGCTCGCGCACGTCGGTTGGGTCCGCGACCAGAAAAGCTGGTGGCCTTTCGGCAAGAGCGATGACCCGGGCAAGGGGCTGCTCGTCCGGTTCGACGAGCGGCGCGATGTCACCTGGCGGAACGATCCGAGCACGGGCAATGCAACGCGCAACTTCACGCCCGCCCTGGTTCGCAAGGAGGTCGAGACCTGCGGGCTCTGTCATGCGCGCCGTGGGGAGTTCTCGGAGGATTGGATACCCGGCAAGTGGCTTTCCGACACCCATGCGGTCTCGCCGCTCGCCCGCGGGCTCTATCACGCCGACGGGCAGATGCTCGACGAGGTCTACAACTACGGCTCGTTCAAGCAGAGCAGGATGTTCGCAGCCGGCGTGACCTGCAGCGATTGCCACGAGCCGCACGGCGCGAAACTTCGCGCTCCCGCCGAAGGCGTCTGCCTGCAATGTCATTCTGCCGACAAATATGCCGCGGTCGCGCACCGCCATCACGCGGACGCAAGCGCGGCGGCGCCCGGCTGCGTTTCGTGCCACATGCCCGAGCGCACCTACATGGTGGTCGACCGCCGGCACGATCACAGCTTCCGCATTCCGCGGCCGGATCTGTCGGTGAAGCTCGGCACTCCCAATGCCTGCAACGACTGCCACGCCGACAAGTCGCCGCAATGGGCGGCGGCCGCGATCGAGGGATGGTACGGACCGGCCAGAAAGGGGTTCCAGAAATACGCCGAGGCCTTCCACTCCGCCTGGACCGAAAAGGCCGACGCGGCCGCGCTGCTTGCTGCCGTGGCATCCGATGGCAATGCGCCCGCATTTGCCCGCGCCGGCGCGCTGAGCGAACTTGGCTCCCACCTCTCGCCCTCGACCATCGGTTTGGCGCGGACGGCGCTTGCAGACCCCGATCCGATGGTGCGGATCGGCGCCCTCGATATGCTCGAAAGCGTCCCGCCCGGCCGGCTTTGGCCGCTAGTTGCGCCGCTCTTGTCGGATTCCAGCCGTGGCGTGCGCATCCGAGCCGCCGCGCTGCTCGCCGCGGTTCCGACGGCGAGCCAGCCTCCTGCCGATCACGAGCCATTCGAGCGCGCCGCCGCCGAGTTCATCGCGGCGCAACGCCTCAATGCCGATCGGCCGGAAGCGCGCACGACGTTGGGAAATTTCTTCGCGCGGCGCGGACTTCCAGGCGATGCCGAAACCGAATACAAGGCCGCGCTGCGGCTGAGCCCGCAATATGCGCCCGCGGCGATCAACTTCGCCGACCTCTATCGACAACTCGGGCGTGATGCCGAAGGCGAGAGCGTGCTCCGCGCCGCGATCGCCGCATCGCCGCGGGACGCGGGCCTCCGTCATGCGCTCGGCCTCGCGCTCACTCGCCAGAAGCAACCGGACGCCGCCCTCGCGGAATTTCGCCGCGCGGCCGAGCTTGAGCCGGATCGCGCGCGCTACCTCTACGTCTACGCGGTCGCGCTGCATTCCGCCGGCCGCAGCGATGAAGCGATGACTGTTCTCGAACAAGGCTTGGCCAGGCACCCGGACGATCGCGAGATGCTGTCGGCGCTCATCGGCTTCAACCGCGATGCTGGAAAGATCGAGCGCGCGCTCGAATATGCCGAGCGTCTGGGCCGGATCGCGCCGGATGATCGGAACTTGGCTGCCTTGATCCAAGACCTTCGGCGTCAAGCGCGGAAATCCGTTGAACCGTGATACTGCAACCGCCTAACAGATTTCGAGTGGTCACACTCGCAGACGTTACGGCCGACATGCGTGTCAAGCGCGAGAGGGAACGATGTGACACCGACCGTCGTAGTGCCATGAGCTGGTTCGCGTCAGCAGAAGCCCATCCTAATCTCCAAACCGGCCGCGATCGTGCGGCGCCAGGAAATCGAGCTGCGGCCCCAGCGGCACGATGCCGGTCGGGTTCACGTGCCGCTGGCTGCCGTAATAGTGCCGCTTGATGTGGTCCATGTTCACGGTCGCGGCGATGCCGGGCCGCTGGTAGAGGTCGCGCAGATAGTTCGAGAGGTTGGGGTAGTCGACGATGCGGCGCAGATTGCATTTGAAGTGGCTGTAATAGACCGCGTCGAAGCGCACGAGCGTGGTGAACAGCCGCCAGTCGGCCTCGGTGATGTCTTGCCCCGCAAGGTAGCGCTGGCGCGCGAGCCGCTGCTCGACCTCGTCGAGCGCTGCGAACAGCGCGCGGAACGCCTCCTCGTAGGCCTCCTGCGCGGTGGCGAACCCGGCACGATAGACGCCGTTGTTGATGTTCTCGTAGACGAACGCGTTGACGCGGTCGATCTCGGCGCGCAGCGTCGCCGGATAGTAGTCGGTGCGGACATTGGTGAAGCGGCCGAAGGCGCCGTTGAGCATGCGGATGATCTCGGCCGATTCGTTGTTGACGATGGTGCGGCGTTCCTTGTCCCACAGCACCGGCACGCTGACGCGGCCGCTGTAGCGCGCGTCCGCGCGCACATAGATCTCGGCGAGCTCGCTCGCGCCGTTCACGCTGTCTGCGATCGTGCCCGGGCTGTTCCCGAAGCGCCAGCCGTGCGGGCCGTAGAGCGGCTCGACCACCGACATCGAGACCGTATCCTCGAGGCCTTTGAGCGTGCGCATGATCACGGTGCGATGCGCCCAGGGACAGGCGAGCGCCACGTAGAGATGATAGCGCCCGCGCGCGGCGGGAAAGCCGCCCGCGCCGGTGGGGCCGGGGCTGCCGTCCTCGGTCACCCAGTTGCGAAAGCGCGTGGTAGGGCGCACGAAACGCCCGGCCGGCGTGCGCTCCGCATGTTGCTCGTCCCGCCAGACGCCGTCGACCAGGAGGCCCATCCCAAATCCCCTTTGTTCGCGCCACCGCGGCTATTTAACCATTCGCGCGGATGTTTTCACCTCTTCCGCAGAGGCAGCAGGTGCGCCGCCGGGCAATGGACCTCTTGCTCGTCAAATGCTAAGCGCGAGCGCACCGAGCGCGCGGCGCTGTTCCCCGGCAATCCGAAAGCAATACGCTATCCGCCGATGACCGAACCCGCTTTCACCATCCTGCCGGAAACGGCCGACGACGCGCTGCCGATCGAACGCCTGCACGAGCGCACCTTCGGTCCCGGCCGCTATGCCAAATCGGCCTATCGGCTGCGCGAGCGCATGCCCCACCGGCTCGAGCTCTCCTTCACCGCGCGGATCGGCTCGCTGCTGGTCGGCTCGGTGCGATTGTCGCCGATCCGCATCGGCGAGACCCAGGCGCTGCTGCTCGGTCCGCTCACCGTCGAGCCGCCGTTCCGCGAGCGCGGGATCGGCTACGCCTTGATCGAGCGCGCGCTCGCGCAAGCGAAGGCGGGGGCGCACCGCCTGGTCCTCCTGGTGGGCGATGAGCCGTACTACGGCAAATCCGGCTTCCGGCGCATCCCGAAGGGCCGCGCCACCATGCCGGGACCGGTCGATCCGGCGCGGCTCCTCGTCTGCGAGCTCGCCGATGGGGCTTTTGAGGGCGTGTCCGGGCCGATCCGCCCGGACTGGACCGCGACATGATCGGCGGGATCACGCCGGCTTGTCGTATTGATGCAAAGCGAGGGGCGGCTCGAGATGGATAGGTCTGCGGCCGGTAACGATGGCGCTGTGCGGCGGCAAATCTCCGGCCGTCAGCGGGGATGCCTGCTGGCGAGCGCCGCAAGCGCGCTTTTCCTTGCCGCCGCCGTGTTCGGCGCGGGCGGCGCCAGCGCCCAGGCGATCGATCTTTCCACCCTGAAATGCAGGGAGTTCGCCGAATTCCCGAAGGACACCGTCAACGCCATCACCATGTGGCTCGACGGCTATCTGACCGACGAAGAGGATCCGGCCGTCATCGATCTCGACAAGATGAAGGCCAAGGCCGAGAAGCTCGCGGCCTATTGCGTGCAGAACCCGAAGATCGAGTCTCATGGCCGCCGCCGAGAACGTCATGGGCAAGTAGCCAATTTCTTTTCTCGCCGTCCAGACGACAAATTCGCATCGCCGGACTAATTTTTGCGGCCGCAAAGTAGCGCGGCCAAACATCGGAATGCCTCGGTCTTCTGCTATTTGGCTTTCTCGATCTTGGTGACCGTGAACTGGCCGTTCACGCGGTCGGCGTCGAACTTGACCTTGTCGCCGACCTTCACCTGCTTGAGCATGGACGGGTCCTGGACCCGGAACACCATCGTCATCCCTTCATCCATGCCGAGCTTCTTGATCGGCCCGTGCTTGAGCGTGATCTTGCCGGCGGACTCGTCGATCTTGGTGACCTGACCGTTGATCATCGCCGCTTGCGCCATGCCCGCGCCCGGCGGTGCGGCGCTCGCGAATGCAAGAAGAAGACCGCAAACGAGAGTTACCTTGCGCATCGATTGCCTCCTTTCACTCATGCCCTTCACTTCACGGTCACTTTGCCGAACATCCCCTTGTCATAGTGGCCGGGAATGAGACAGGCGAACTCGAACTCGCCGCGCTTGGTGAACTTCCAAACGAGCTCGCCGTTGCCGTGCGGCAGCACCCGCTTCGCGTTCGGGTCGTCATGCTCCATCTCGGGAAATTTCTTCATCAGCTCTGCGTGCTTGCGATTTTCCCTGACCGTCGCGAGCACGAATTCGTGATCCTCCTCGCCATCGTTTTGCAGGACGAAGCGGACTGCCTCGCCCCGGCGCACCGCGATCCGCGCGGGGTCGAAACCCATCTTTCCGCTGCCTTCGAACATCTTGATCCTGACGACGCGTGCCGGCTTGTGCGGGTCACCCGGCTCGCCGGCCGAGAAATGTCCGTGATCCTCATGGGCGGACGCCGGAAAGGCCGTCGCGATATCCGTCACCAGGACCGCGGCGGTCGAGGTCAACAAGAGGCCGACGGCAGCAACGATGCGGCTAGCCTTTGCCATGATGGTCCAGCTCCTTCAGTGTCTCTTGTGATTACTTCCAGGTTTGACCGCTTCATGGCCGCTATGCGGCTGCCCGACCGCGTCGCTGCGCTGAGGCGACGGTGCGGACGAGTTCGCGACTTCGTATGCGACGGTCCCTTGCGGGTGCTGGTAGTTGCCCGGATCCCGGTAGTCGTTGGCCGCCATCCCTTCGCGGATCTTCATCAGCGTGAACATGCCCCCCATCTCGATCGGCCCGAACTGGCCGAAGCCGGTCATCATCGGCAGCGTGTTGTCGGGCATCGGCATTTCCATCTCCGCCATCATCGCCATGCCGTCCGAGCCCATCGGCATGTAGTCCGGCACCAGCTTGCGGACCTGTCGCGCAAGATCGCGCTTCTGCACGCCGATGAAATTCTTCACGTTGTGCCCCATGGCGTTCATGGCGTGGTGGGTCTTGTGACAATGCAACGCCCAGTCGCCGGGGTTGTCGGCGACGCATGTCGAACGCCCGGATCGTGCCGACCGGCACGTCGATGGTGCTCTCCGGCCATTGCGCGCTCTCGGGCACCCAGCCGCCGTCCGTGCAGCTCGCGGCAAAACGGTGGCCGTGGATATGGATCGGATGGTTCGTCATGGTGAGATTGCCCATGCGCACGCGCACGCGGTCGCCGAGCCGCACGGGAAGGACGTCGATGCCGGGAAACACCCGGCTGTTCCACGTCCACATGTTGAAGTCGGTCATCTCCGCGACTTTCGGTAGATAGGTGCCGGGGTCGATCAGGTAGGCGCTCATGATGAAGACGAAATCGCGATCGACGCGGCGAAATGTCGGGTCGCGCGGATGAACGACGAACATGCCCATCATGCCCATCGCCATCTGCACCATCTCGTCCGAATGCGGGTGGTACATGAACGTACCGCTCTGCTTCAGCTCGAATTCGTAGACGAAAGTCTGTCGCGGCCTGATGTGCGGCTGCGTCACGCCGCCGACCCCATCCATCCCGTTCGGCAGCAGCATCCCGTGCCAGTGCACCGTCGTATGCTCAGGCAGCTTGTTGGTGACGAAGATGCGGACCTTGTCGCCCTCGACCGCCTCGATCGTCGGTCCCGGCGCCTGGCCGTTGTAGCCCCACAAATTCACTTTCATGCCGGGCGCGAATTCGCGCACCACCGGTTCGGCCACCAGATGGAACTCCTTCCAGTCGCCGTTCATGCGCCACGGCAAGGTCCAGCCGTTGAGCGTCACGACCGGCTGGTAGTCGGGACCCTCGGTCGGAAAGATCGGCGGCTGCATGATGGTTGTCTTGGTGGTCGGGGCCTCGGGGATACCCGCCGCCTGGATGCGCCCGCTCACCGCGGTGGCACTCGCCAATACCGCGGCGGAGCCGAGAAAGCCTCTGCGCGACATCATGTCGTTCTCCTCCTCTTTCCCTAGTGTTTTCCGCCGAAGTGGGAACCGGTTCGCCGCAGAAAACGCGGCAAATGCAACTAGTGTCTGCCGGCCTCGCCGGACGACGCGGCCATGGGGCTTGTCGCTTCATTGCTGTCCCGTGATCTGCCGCCGCCGGCGACCGCCGCGTTGAGGTTGGCGGTCGCGAGCCAGAAGTCGCGTTTCGCCTGGATGGCCGTGATCGTCGCCGCGATGCGCTGGCGCGCCTCCGCGAGCAGCGAAAACACGTCGATCAGCATCGCGTTGTAGCGAAGCAGCGTTTCGTCCGAGATGATCTTGCGCAGCGGCAAGACCTCGCGCTGGTAATGGCCGGCGATGTCGTAGGCGGAGCGATAGACGCGATAGGCATCGCGTGCTTGCGAGCGCACGTTGACCGCCAACTCGAGCAGGCGGTTGACCGCTTGCATGTAGACGGCTTCGGCCTCGCGGACGCGGACCTCGCCGAAATCGAAGATCGGGATTTGCAGCTCGACGGCAAAGCCGCGTTTGGTGGGTACGCCGGTTTCAATCTTGTCGGCGTAGCCGGCTTCCAGGATGTTGATGAAGCGGGTGGCTTGAGTGAGACCATACGTCCTCGCAATCGCGTCGAGCTCCATGCGGGATATCTGCAGGTCGACGCGTCGGCGCACCGCTTCCAGTTCGATCGCGGCCAGGCTCTGCGCGCGCCGCGGCAGCGCGGGAAGCGCATTCGGCAGCTTGAACTTGAGATCGCCGTCCCACAGGCCGAGCAGACGGATGAGCGCCTCCCGCTCGCTCGATGCGGCTTGCCGGGTGGCGGCAAGCTGCGCCGTGATGTCGGCGTAGAACACCTGCTCGCGCGCCTGGTCGAGCTTGTTCATCGACCCGGTTTCGCCGAGGCGCACCGCGAGCTGCGCCGCGGTTCCGGCGGCGGACTGGGCCTGGGTGAGGAATACGACGAGCTCCTGCGCGGCGACCGCGCGGTAATAGGCCCGCCGCGTGTCGGCCGCGAGGCGCAGCGTCTCCAACGCGGCGCGCAGCTGCGCCTGGCGGAAGCGCGCAAGGGCAATCTCCGAGCGCGCCGGCAGCGTAGCCAGTGCGAGGATATCGGCCACGATGCTGCGCTCGATCTCGAGCTCCCCCGAGCCGGCGATGCGCAAATAGGAGATCCGCGGGTTCGGGGGGAGGCTTCCTTCCACCATCTGGGCTTCGGCCAAGGCAAGCTCGTTGTAGACGGCCTGCAGGCCGCGATTGTTGAGGAGAGCGATTTGCACCGTGGCGTCGGCCGTCAGCGTGCGACCTAGCAGCCGCCGAACCCCGATGGTCACCGCCTCGGCCTCGTCAGGCGTGCGGATCGCCACCACGTCCTTGTCGAGCTCGCGATCCGCGACATTGGCGACGACGCCCATGCCCGCATCCGGCGAAAACCAGGCGCACCCGGAAACCGCCGCGACCCCGATCAGGGCTATGCCGGCGCGCGCAGCTCGACTCGAAGCACGCCGCAGGTGATCGATTCGGAGGCGAGGAAGCGAGGAGATTTCCCGATATCGCGACATGGGGGTTCTCCTACCGGCTGGATTTCGGAGCCGGGGTCACGCGCTCGTTCTGCTCGACCCATGGCGCGGCATCGACGGGCCTCTGGCTCTTGTACGAGCCGATGGTCGAGCGATAGTCGACACCGGGCACGCGAGCGCCCGGGTCGGCGGGATCGCGTCCCGCCGCCGGCGACCGCGGCGCGTCGGCGCAGCCCGCGAGCAGCAGGACGAGCCCCGCCAGGACGGCGAGCACGTCGAACCTGAGCTGGAATGGCCTCGCGACCGCCGGGTCAGCGGCGGCATTGAACGCCCGAATATGCGCGGACATGGAATCCTCGGCTGTCGATTCAAGTCGGGCGCGCTCGGCTCGTCAGCCGCGCACGCCGGCTTCAAATGCGACAGTCAGGCGATGGGAGGCCGGTTGATGCGTTCCGGACCGCGCCCGCTCAGGGTCTCGCCGAGAGCCGGGATGACGGGGGAGGCCGGGCTGTAAAGCCCAAGGCTGAGGCCCGGCTCGCCGGCAATTGCCACCACGGAGAACAGACCGCAACACGTGGCCACGCGGCCCCTGTCATCATTGCCGGACGGCTGTGGCGCCGCGCCGTCATGGTGATGCTGATGGGCGGTGCCGTCAGTGTGGACATGCACCTTGCCGCCGGCGTGGACATCAACCTTGCCGTCGTAGCTGTGGACGCCAATGTGATCTTCAACGAGGCAATGTGCGACCATGGGATTGCCGGAGAAAGCAAAGGCGGCCGAAGGCGCGAGAGCGCAAAGCGCGTAGACCGCGGCCAGCGCGATCGCCGCTTTGACGCGAAAAGTCCTGGTCAGGGCCGCTAACATCGCAGGTGTTGGACACTCGATCCGCGGCAGCGCTCGGTATATTGCGAGGATAGAGCATTGACCTCGCTTTGCAACGCCTCCTTGGGGAACCGGTCGGCGAATCCGCCGAGCGTTTGCGGCGGAAGCGTGGCGACGATCGGGCCGGTTCGCTCATGCAGATCCATGTGACCAAATGCAATCGCGACGAATGCCAGATCGGAGAACCGAGCCGGCACCTCGTTGGGAGGTTGGCTATCTTCCCGTTGCCGGCCCGCTTGCCTTCGGCACGATCGCCAGAAATTCCAAAGGCTCGTGCGAGAGGTTCTCCCCGGCATGCCGCTGGACGCCCACCCAGTCGATGTCTCCCGCGTGCCGGCGAATCTCCTCCGCGCTGCCATCGGGGCGGGTGTCTCGCAGGTGCACGTCCCTGAGCCACACCACCACCCTCGCGCTGGTGATATCGTGCATCGGCGTCTTCTCATGCGGCGCCATGTGGACGCGCACCACGATGACGGATTCATTCTCGAACTCGAGTTTTGCATCGGCAGGGCCGGCTGACGGCGGCGTCGACGACGGGCGAGACGGCATCGGGTGCGCGCCGGAGCCCGGATGTTGGGCCCAGCCTGGATCCGATCCGAAGGCCAGGAATGCGCAATTTGTCAGCATCCAGAATTTCGCGAGCGTATGCTTCATGGTGAAGGGCCCTTCGTTTGGAATTCGGTCCGATATCATTTGCCGGATAGACCGAGTAGGCGCACCGCCGGACCGTACGAGTTGAAGCGCGCTTCAAGTCAAGGAGATTTCTCATGCCCGGGATGAGCATCGGGGAGGTGGCCCGAAAGATGGGACTGCGGACATCAGCCGTTCGGTACTACGAAAGGCTTGGCCTCATCCCGAAGCCGCCGCGGGTCAGCGGGCGCCGGCGATACGACGATCGCGTGCTCGAGCGTCTGGCCATGGTGCGATTCGCCAAACACGTGGGGTTCAGCGTCGCCGAGATTAAGGTGCTTCTGGGCGGGGTCGAGGGCCGTCCGCCGACCGAGCGGTGGCGGAAGCTCGCCGCCAAGAAAGTCGCGCAGGTCGATATGTTCGTTGCCCGCGCAGGTGCGATCCGAAAGCTGCTGGCGGAAACGCTCGATCATCAATGCCCAAAATTGGTCGAACGCGGTCGCGCCCTGCCGGCGGCAAAGCCGCGTCCAGGCTTGGGTCTGAGGCGCGATACCAAAGCATGAATGGAGCGGGTGCGGCACGGCTGCGGCGCCGCATCCGGAACGCATAGGGCGACACAATCGTCCGACAACTGCTGGCTCGGGTGGGCATCTCGATGTTGGAATGGAGCTGGCGCGGCGAAACGATACGGCTGAGCACCGACTCGAGCGGAGCGGGGCTGCGCCTGCTGCTGCTGCCGGCGCTCAGCTCGATCTCGACCCGCCACGAGATGCGTCCGCTGCAGGAGCGTCTCGCGCGGCGGTATTCGTGCCTGTGCGTGGACTGGCCGGGATTTGGCGATGGCGCGCGCCCGCAAGTCGATTGGACGCCGGAAGCCTATTCCGCCTTTTTGTCCTTTCTGTTGGCTTCGGTGATCCCGCAGCCGCACGCGGTGATCGCAGCGGGGCACGCGGCGACCTACGCGCTCGAGCACGCGTGCAGCGCGCCGCAGGCGATGGCGCGTCTGGTTCTGCTCGCCCCCACCTGGCGCGGGCCGTTGCCGACCATGGCGGGCGGGCATCGTCCCCTCTTCGATCGGCTTTGTCGGCTGGTCGACCGTCCCGGCCTCGGGCCGCTGATCTATCGGTTGAACGTCAATCGCTTCGTCGTGCGCCGCATGGGCGCCGGCCACGTCTATACGGATCCGAGCTTTTTGACGGCAGAGCGATTGCGCGACAAGCTCGCCGTCGTTCGCGCGCCGGGCGCGCGCTTTGCCTCGGTGCGGTTCGTCACCGGCCGTCTCGACCCGCTCGCCAGCCGCGACGAGTTTCTCGATTTGGCGCGGCGGGTGGCGACTCCCATCCTGGTTGTTTATGGCGCCGAGACGCCGCCGAAGTCGCGCGCGGAGATGGAGGCGCTCGCGGCGCTCCCCGGCATTCGCAGCGTTCGGCTTGCGCGCGGAAAGCTCGCCGTACACGAGGAGTTTCCCGACGCCACCGCCGAGGCCGTCGAGCCGTTCCTGCGCGCGGCGTCGGGCGGCTTTGACGGCAACTGATCGCCGCTCGGCTCGGCGCGGGTTTGTCCGCCGAAGCTTCGGCGCAGTTGGGTGCGAAAGAGGAAGCAACGGTCGCGGAAGCTTCCTGCAGTCGATCAAAAGCCGGGCCAGACGTCGTTCGGATCGAACTTGTAGTTCACGCCGAGCCGCACGATGTTGGCGGTGACGCGGGAGTTGAAGGCGACCGCCATCGTCGAGTTCGTCGCCGGCGCGGGCACGGTCGTGATAGAGCCCAGATCGAGATAGAGATATTCGAGCTTGCCGGTCCAATTGCCGATGAGACGGCTTTCGATGCCGCCGCCGGCCGTCCAGCCTGCCTTGGTGTTGTGGCTGCTGACGATCGTGCTGACTTGGTCGCCGTCGCCGTCGAACTCGAACACCGTGCCCGCGGTCATGACCTCGCCCACCGCCAAGCCGCCGGTGACGTAGGCCGCGGCACCGGGCGTGACGGTGGCGCCAAGCCGTCCGCGCAAGGTCGCGAACCACTCCAGTTTCTGGCCCTGCTCGGAGACTGCCTGGACCGATGGATCGGGGATGACGCCGATGAGACCGGGATTGCAGATCTCGCCGGGGCAGACGGCCTTCATCCGCGCGCGCTGACCGGAATAGTTCAGGTCGGCCTCGACGCCGGCCAGCACCTTGCCGACAAGCCAGTTGTAGCCGCCCTGGGCGCCGCCGACCGCTCCGTCGAGCTTGCGGGAAGCGCTGGTGGCGAACAGCTGGGCTCCGCTGCCGGGATCGCTGAACGCGGTGTCGGTGTTGGAGTTGCCCCAGCCGTATCCGATGGTGCCGCCGACGTAGAAGCCGGCCCAGGTCCATGCCGAGCGGACCGGCGCCTTGTAGGCCGTCGGTGCCTTGTACACCGCCGGCGCGCCGGAGCCGGCCGGTGCGGCGTACACCGCCATCGCCGGGATGAGCTTATAGTTGAGCCCGACGCGTACGATGTTGTCGGTGATGTGCGCATTGCTCGACAATGTGATCGGCGTCGCGTTGAATGGATTGGTGACGGAGGCCGAGATGGTCCCGAAATCCGTGTAGAGATACTCGACCTTGCCGGTCACGTTGCCGAACAACCGGCCTTCGAGGCCGGCGCCGGCCGTCCAGCCCGCCTTTTGCGTCAGCACGCTGAACGAGTTGCTGACCGCGCCGGGGTTGCCGTCGGCGTCGAAGCCGGTGCCGGAAAGCCGCACCGTGCTCCGGATCGAACCGACCGCGAGGCCGCCGGTGACATAGGCCATGACTTCGGGCGTGATGGTGGTGCCGAAACGCCCGCGCAGCGTGCCAAACGAGTTCAATCTGTGGCCTTGGTCGAAGGTCGCCGTCACCGGCGCGTCGAACTCGGCGATGGCCGGATTGCAGACCGCGCCGGGACAGACATAGCTCGGAGTTGCCCCTTGGCCCGAGATCTGGGCGTCGGCTTCGATGCCGCCCACCCAATTGCCCCACTGCCAATTGTAGCCGCCCTGGATGCCGCCGACCCCGCCGTTGAGATTGTCCGAGGAGGCGGCGGCCAACAGGGGAACGCCGGTGGTGAAATCGCTGAACACGGCGTCGGTTCTCGACTTGCCGAAGCTGTAGCCGATGTTGGCGCCGATATAGGGCCCGACCCAGCTCCACGCGGTCAGGACGGGTGCCTTGAAGATCGGCGGGATGCGCAATGGGGCGTTGGAGTAGTCGAACGCCGGTTTGTTGGGCGGCGGTACGCCGTCGAACTTGGCGTTCACGAAGAACTTGATGCTGCGCCCGGGCATCAGGATTTCGTCCTTGTGGAACTGGACGGAATTGCGCACATCGACGCCGAGCAGGTTGTCGCCGACGAGGCCGGTGGTGAGCTCGGTCGGCTCCCCAAGGCGAGTCTTGCCAGTACTGCTTGTTGCTGATTTCCATCTTGAGCAGGTTGTAGCCGGCGGTCGGCGTGTCGTTGACGCCGAGGTCGCTCTGCCCGAAGGCGTGAAGCAACCCCATGCGCACGAACCAGCTGTCGTTGCGCCAATAGGTGCCGCCGCCGACGCGCATCGGCGGCATGCGCGGGACGTTGCTGCCGTCGGTGAAGGTGGCGCGCACGAAGTCGTATTGTCCATCGACGCCGAACACGCCGGTCGCCACCGGCAGCAAGTCCCATTGCCAGGCGATCTCGCCGCCGCGGAAGATGGCGTCGCGCTGGGCGTAAATCGTCTGAATGAACTCGGTGTCCACGCCCGCAGGTGGCGAACGTTGCGCCGCACAGGATGCCGGTGGCCTGCCGGAAGATGAAATTGTCGTATTTGGTGTAGTAGACCTTGCCGTCGAAACGGAAAGCTCCCGCGGTGCGCTTGAGGCCGAGCTCGGCGGTGTTGGCGGTTTCGATCTTCAGGGTGGGGTCGCCGATCTCGAACGTGCCCGGCGCGTCATGAGCGCCGTGCGCGAACAGCTCGAGCGCGGTCGGCGCGCGCTCGATGCGCTGCACCGTGGCGCTCGCGACCATCCAGGACGGCAAATCCTTGATCATGCTGAAGGCGATGCTCGCGGGGTTGAAGCCGAGCGATTGCAGCGCCAGCGTCGGATTGTCCGGGGGCGGGACCAGCGCCGCCGGGAATAGGCCCGCGGTGCCGTCGAGGCGGACGGTCTCGATGCGGCCCGCCAACAGCGTGCGCAGCGTGCCGGTGAGCCAGAATTCGTTGAAGAAATAGGCGGCGCCGCGATTGGTGCGCGCGGAGCCGAGCAGGCTGCCGGCGTCGCCCAAGGTGTCGATCTGCTGGTGGTCGAACTGCGTGCCGATCGAGCTGATCAGAGTGCCGAGCGCCGTCGTGATCGGCATGAACTCGACTTCGGTCTTGGCTTCCTGGGCGTGGTTGTTGAACGTCGCCTGCACGCCGTCGATGCCGTCCTCGCCGAGGCCGATCTCATCGTGATGGTACTCGACGGCGCCGAGCCCAGAAGCGGACCACGTCGATGGCGGAGGACTTCGGCCGAAACTCGCCTTTGCTGGTGATTTTGGTCTGCTGCAGGTCGATGCGCGTGTTGGTCGCCGCGCCGTCCATGGTCGGGACGTGGTAGAGCGTGGCGAAGTGGGCGATGGCGGTGCCGATATAGCCGCCGTCGAAGAGGTACGAGCCGCCGGCCGCCTGGCCCTCGGCAGTGGAACGACGAGTTCGGCTGTTTCCCGTTGAACGGTGGCGCGGGGTCGGTCGGAAACAGATAGGGATAGCTCGGGACGAAATAGTCGTTGCTGTGGCGCCCGTAGAAATCGGAATGGAAGGCGAAGTCGCGGGTGCCGGCGTCGAACATGGCGCCGCCTTCGAGCGCCGCGGTCGACCGTGGTGGTCGCGCCCTGCAGTTGGGTTTGCCAGCCGCCCGGCGGGGCGGCAAACGGAATGCGGTTGTTGGTTGCTTCCACGACGCCGCCGACCGCCTGCGAGCCGTAGCGCAGTGCTTCCGGGCCGCGGAAGATTTCGACCTTCTGGGTCGACAGCGGATCGATCGGCACCCCGTGGTCCTGGCCGTAGTCGGAGACGTCCATGGAGCCGATGCCGTTCTCCTGCACGCGGACGCGGAAATCGTCGAGCCCACGCAGTACCGGGCGCTGCGTGCCGGGCGCCAGACCGGCGGAGGTCGCGCCGGGCGTGGTGAAGAGCAGCCCGCCGAGGCTCTTGCTCTGACTGGCCTCGATCTGCGCGCTGTTGACGCTGGAGAGCGATGGCGTGGGCTGGAACGGTGAGCTCGCCGCCGGTTGGCCCGCAGTGGTCGCGCTCGGCGTTGCCGTCGGAGTGGGTGTCGGCGTGGGCGCTGGCGGCGGGGGTAGCCTGACGTCTGGCCGGCGCGGCCGGCGTTGCGGTGCGGGTTCGCGTGCGTGCATGCGGCGGCGGTGTCACCGTCACGGTGGGGACAGTGATGGCCGCCGGGGTTTCCGGTGCGGCCTGCGGGGTCTCGGGCGGGGTCTGCGGAGCCTCGGGCGCGGTCGGCCGAGCCTGCGGGATGGTTTGAGACGGCTGGGCGGGAGTTTCCGAGGCTGGTGGAGTCGTTCTGCGGCGTCTGCGATGGCGTCGCCGGTGTCTGCGACAACCCGGACGCAAAATAAATAGCGCCGCGCTGTAGAATGAAGAAACGCGCTGTTATGACGAGACATCACGACCCCCATCCTTGACGGGCAGACCCGTCGCCCCGAACGATCGACACTTCACGGCGATACGGCGCGGCGTGGCGGCATCTGCGCGGCCGTCGCTGACGCGAGGCCGCGCGGACACCGGATCGATGTCAGGCGGTGGGTGGTGCGCGCGCTGCGAACGGCGCGCGTGATGGTGTCGTTAAATCGAACTCGGGCGCGGCCGCGATCGGCGCTTGGCCGAAAACACTCGGCAGCGGCAGCGACGGAGCTTCGGCCGGCACCAACGCGCCGGCCAGGTGAATGAGCATGCAAATCGGGCAGAAGTCGTCGGCGGGGGCAGGGGCGCCTTGACCCGCAGGATCGACCGCCGTCGCCGCGATGGTCGATGCGTGGACGCCCAGGAGCGTCGAGGAGTGCCGCGAGACCGGGGCACCGCCCTCGAGATGCACATGCCCGAACGAGAGCGCGAGCTGAAGGGCCAGCGCAAACAGCGCGAGATACGAACCCAGTCTCGACCGCGACCGCAGCCAGCCCATCGTCGTCACGCTCGATGCGTCGCACGCGCAGCGGAACCACTCCACCGCCCATCGCGGACTTTAGTTACAGTGTAACATTACGGCAATCGGCCGATCCGCGATATTCATCTGCTCTGTTGCGAAAAGTCATCAGTCATTCGGCGAGCACTGCCGCGGGGCTTCATGCAGGCAGGAAGACGTCGGATGCACGACGGGTGCCGCGCCGCGGGCACCGTCCGCAGCGCGCGCCGCGCTCGGCAGGTGCCTATCGACTTCGGCTCAGCGCCCTTCGCGCAACCAGGTCGCGGCCAGGCTGCCGACCAGGAGCAGGAGGCCGATCAGCCCCGCGAACACCGGCAACACGCCGATGCCGCGCACCACGCTCGCTTCACGGACCCGCAGGCCCAGCCAGTCGTCGCCGTGGTAGGTGTCGCTCGATCGCACCGGGACGATCCGCGGCAGATGAACGCCGCTGCCGTCCTCGACCCGCACGACGTCGCCGCCGGTGGCGTTGGCAAGCGGCGCCGAGCACGTCGGTGGTCGACGTCACCTCGGTGAATTCGCGCGGATTGGCGGGACCCACATTGGCGAGCGCATTGAGCGTGCCGTCGGTCGCGTGCCAGAGACCGAGCTCGTCGGCTTCGATGGTCGAGCGCCAGACGCCGGGCTCGGCGGAAGAAAGCGTCAAGGTGCGGGTCTTGCCCGACGGCGTCGTCAAGGTCACGTCGGTGACGGCGTCGGACATGGTCTGGCGCTGCACGGTGAGGTCGTGTCCGCGCACTAACAGGCGGAGCGCTTCTTCCTCCAGATCGGGTTGCTTCATCAGCCAGTGCGACAAGCGCCGCAGCAGGTCGATATGCGGCCCGCCGCCCTCGTAACCGCGCGACCACAGCCAGATATGGTCGGACAGCAGCAGCGCGACGCGGCCCTCGCCCTCGCGCGAAAGCAACAGCAGCGGCTTGTTGTCCGGGCCCTGCATGACCGCGGTGCCTTTCGACGCCCGGCTGTCGACGAGCCGGAACCAGCGGCTCCAGTGCGGCGGGTCCTCGTCGGCGCCTTCGAGGCCGCGCGTCACCGGATGACGCTTGCCGAGGTCGGTGAGCTGGGGTCGAAACGGGCCGTCGGTCATCCGCCCGCTCGGCTCGGCCGGCAGGATGACGTCGAGCGGCGTGCGCCAGATGCTGGTCTGGCTGGCGTAATCGGGCCCGGCCGCCACCAGCACCGCGCCGCCCTGGCGCACATAGCGCGCGATGTTGTCGAAGTAGATGATCGGCAGCACGCCCTGACGCGCGTAGCGGTCGAAGATGATGAGCTGGAACTCGTTGATCTTCTGCTGGAACAGCTCGCGCGTCGGGAAGGCGATCAGCGACAATTCATTGATCGGCGTGCCGTCCTGCTTCTCCGGCGGACGCAGGATGGTGAAATGCACGAGGTCGACGCTGGCGTCGGATTTCAGCAGGTTGCGCCAGGTGCGCTCGCCGGCATGGGGCTCGCCGGATACGAGCAGGACGCGCAGCTTGTCGCGCACGCCGTCGATGGAGACGACCGCGCGGTTGTTGATCGCGGTGAGCTCGTCGTCGAGCGGGGAAGCTTCGATCTCGACGATGTTCGGCCCGGCATGGGGGATCTGCACATTGACGCTGACGCTCGTTCCCGACGCGCACGGTGCGGCTGTCGATCGTCTCGCCGTCGCGGCGCACCGTCACCTGCGCCGCGCCGGGCGCTACGCCCTGATCCTCGACCCGGAAGGTGATGGTCTGCGTCTGACCGACGATGCCGAACCGCGGGGCGGTCACCAGCACGACACGGCGGTCGCGCTCGTTCTTGTGGCCGGTGATCAGCCCATGCACCGGCGCGGAAAAGCCGAGCGCGGCGGCCTCGCTCGGCACGTCGTGCACGCGCCCGTCGGTGATGAAGAGGACGCCGGCGACGCGATCATGGGGAACGTCGGAGAGCGCCGAGGACAGCGCCGTGAACAGCCGCGTGCCGTCGGTCTCGCCGTCCGCCTGTCCGGCCTCGACGAAGCGGACTTCCATGCCGGGCACGCGCCCGAGGCGTTCGGCGAGCGCCGCGCGCACGGCCTCGGTCTGCTTCGAGCGGTCGCCGAAATCCTGGCTCGGGCTCTTGTCGACGACCACCACGGCGACCGAGGTCAGCGGGTCGCGGTCCTCGCGGGTGATCGAGGGATTGGCGAGCGCGAGCACGAACAGCGCGAGCGCGATGGTGCGGACCAGCGCGCCGCGGGTGCGGCCGAACACGATCAGCAGCGACATCACGAACGCCACGGCAACCGCCGCCCATACTACGTAGGCCGGAACCAGCGGCGAGAATGAGATACCGAGATTCAACCGTCTGCCTCAATTGTCATCATCGCGGCCTCATGGTTCGAGACGCGTTGCTGCGCAACGCTCCTCACCATGAGGATCAATGTTTCCCCTCATCCCGAGGAGCGCCTGAAAGGCGCGTCCCAAAGGATGAGGCCCCCATTATTGTCCCAGCCGCTCCAGCAGCGCCGGAACGTGGACCTGATCGGCCTTGTAGTTGCCGGTGAGCGTGTACATCACGATATTGACGCCGGCGCGGAACGCGAATTCGCGCTGGCGCGGCTCGGCGGAGACCAGCGGCAGCATCGCCTGGCCGTCCTGGCGCATCGCCCAGGCGCCGGCGAAATCGTTCGAGGTGATGATGATCGACGACACGCCGTCGCCGGCGCGCGCCGGACGGCTCGCCGGCTCGTCGTCGTCGGCAGCCGCCAGCGCCTCGACCCAGAGCTGGCCGGTACTGAAGCGGCCGGGAAAGTCCTTCAAGAGATAGAAGGTCTTGGTCAGCACATGGTCGCGCCGCACCGGCTCGAGCTCGGGAATGTCGAGCGAGGCGAGGATCGTGCGCAGCGCCTGCATGCCGGGACCGCGGGTCTCGCCTCCGGCACCCGGCGGCGCCTCGACCGCGTCGCGCGTGTCGAACAGCACGGTGCCGCCCTGCTTCATGTAGGCGTCGATGTGCTCGAGCGCCTCGCGCGTCGGCTTCGGCGCGCTCGGCACGATCGGCCAATAGATCAGCGGATAGAAGGCAAGCTCGTCGCGCGCGGGATCGAGGCCGATCGGCTCGCCGGCCTCGAGCGCGGTGCGCTGCGCGAGGAACAAGGTGAGGCCCTGCAGCCCGGCCTTGCTGATCCGGTCGACCTCCGCATCGCCGGTGATGACGTAGGCGAGGCGGGTCTCCAGCGTCGATTTCAGCGCCTGCTCGTCGCTGGTCTGGCTGCGCGCGGCCGCCGTGCCTCGGTCGCCCTGGCCCTGCGCGAAGGCGTGCGGCGAAGCGAGCAGCGCCGCACCGAGCAGAGCGAGCGCGAGGACGGTCGCCGCCGGCCGCCGCCGGCGCACGAGCTGCCCGATCCCGCCGGCCAGCAGGAACACCACGAGCGCATCGAGCGCGAGCAGCCCCAGTGCGGCGAGCAGGATCGGCCCGCGCAGGTCTTCCGGTTCGCTCATCCGATAGGCCTCCCGGCGCGCGTTGAGGGCCGATACGTCAAGCGGCGCCAGGCGATCGGCAGGCGCGAGCGTGTTGACCGCCAGCAATCCTTCGGGCGGTCCGTAGAAGCCCGGCGGATGGTCCGCGGTCGCGCGCCCGACGAAGCTCGCCGGCACCGGTCGCGCGCTCGCGGGCGGCGGCCCAAACAAGCCGAAGCCGTCGAGGACGCGCGTCGGCGGCAACACCTCGCGCGCGCTGCGGGCGCTCGTGCCTCCGGCGTCGGGCGTCGCAATCGAACCGGCGAGGGAGACGATTCGCTTGAGCATCTCCACGAATGTGCCCGATAGCGGCAGGTCTGACCAGCGCGTATCGGCGGTGACGTGGAACAAGATGATGACGCCCTTGCCGCGGCGCTGGGCGGTGACCAACGGCGTGCCGTCGGCGAGCGTCGCCCAGGTGCGCTCGGTCAACGTGGCGTCGGGCTCGGCCAGCACCTGGCGGCTGACGGTGACGTCGGTCGGCACGGTCATGCCGAAGAACGGACTCTCGCGGGTAAAGGCGTTGAGCTGCTGCGGCTGTTCCCAGGACAGGCTGCCGCCGAGAATGCGTCCGCCGCGCCTGAGCTTCACCGGCACGAGGTCGTCGTCGGCGGCGGCGAGCCGCGGCCCGGCAAAGCGCACCAGCACGCCGCCCTCTTCGATCCAGTGGGAGAGCTGGTCGTGGGCCTCGGAGACGTTGCCCACGTCCGCGAGGATCAGCATCGGCAGGCGCTGCTCGATGAACTGGCTCACCGCCTGTGAGGGCGAGCCGCGATCGGCGAGCCGCACGTCGGCGAACGGCCCGAGTGCGCGCGTGAGATAATAAGTCGAGGCGAGCAGCGGCTGCGCGGTGTCGGCGGTCGAGCCGGTGACAACGCCGATCGAGCGCCGGCGCCAACGCTTGTCGAGCAGCGCCACCGCGCCGGCCGAGCGCTCGCCGGCGATTTCCAGGCGGGCGATGTCGTTGCGGATTTCGACCGGAAGCGTGAGCTCGGCGTCGGTCTCGCGCTCGCTCTCCTTGAAAGTGAATGGCGCGTCGCCGAGCGGCAAGCCCTTGAGGTCGAGGGCGCGCACGGTGCCGGTCTCGGCGCCGCCGCCGCTCGCCCGCAGGACCTTCACGGTGAGGGCGCCCGCGGCGTTGTCGGCGCTGGAGAGCGCGCGCGCGCCGGCAATGCCGCCCTCGATCACGGTGATCGACCGCTCCCCGACGAGCCGGGAAAGCGCCGCCACGAAATCGCTGCCGCCGCCAAGGTCGACGCTGTCGGTGAGCCAGATCAGCTCGACGTCGGGCGTGGCGCCGAGGAAGCGGCCGAGCGCCGGTAATGCATCGGCCCGTTCGACCGCATGGGGCTTCGGCTTGATCTGCTTGATCCGCACCCTCGCCGCGGCCGGCGTCTCGAAGGAAATGTCGCGCGTCGGCTCCGACAGCGGGATGAGCGCAACGCCGCGATTGTCCGCTTCCGCGCGCGCGATCAGGTCCTCGGCGGTGCGCATGCGCATGTCCCAGGTCCCCGCCGCCGGGAAGCCGTCGTCGATCAGCAAGGCGAGCGGCGCTTTGGCGGTCGAGGTCGCAACCGGCGGGTTCCACAGCGGCCCGGCAGCCGCGATGATGACGAGCGCGGCGAGCGTCAGGCGCAGCAGCGTGAGCCACCATGGGGTGCGTTGCGGCGTCTGCTCCTTGGGCGAGATGTCGAACAGCAAGCGCGTCGGCGGAAAGTCGACGCGGCGCGGCTGCGGCGGAATGAGCCGCAGCAGCCACCACAGCACCGGCAGGCTCAGCAGCCCGAGCAGCACCAGCGGTTGCGCGAAGCCGAGCGGGAGCCACGCCATCATGCCGACCTCGCCGGTCGTCCGGCCACGCTCAAACGGCCGCCGATCGTCGCGCCGGGGGGAGGCGCGCCGAGACGCGCATGCAGCGCCAGCAGCAACTCGGTCGCCGGCCGGTCGGTGCGGTGGATGGTGAAGCTCCAGCCGAGCTGGTCGGTCTCGGCCCGGATTTCGGCGCGGTGGCGGGCGACGCGGGTGTCGTATTCGCTCTTCCAGGCTTCGGCGCGGCCGGCGGTGATGGAGCCTGCGCCTTCCGGCTCGATGAACTCGACCCGCCCGGAATAGGGAAAGGTCTCCTCGGCCGGATCGACGATCTGCACGCTGTGGCCATGGGCGCCGGTGGCCGAGAGCTGCGAAAGCGTGGCGCGGACTTCCGCCATCGGGACTCCAGAAATCCGAGATCACGACGATCTCGGCAAGCGCCGAGGGCGCGAACGATGGCGGCAGGCTCGGACGCTCGGTCACGTCGTGCACGATGGCGTTCGCCATCTTGTCCAGCACGTTGCGGCTGCCGGTCGGCCGCATCAGGCCCGGCATGCCGACGCGCTCGCCGGCCTGCACCAGAACTTCGGCCAGCGCGAAAGCGACGACCAGGCATCGATCGAGCTTGGACTCCTGGGCAAGCTGCGATCGGAACGTCATGGACGGCGAGCGGTCGGGCCACAGCCACACCGTGTGCGCGGCTTCCCATTCCTGCTCGCGCACGTAGAGATGCTCGTCGCGCGCGGAGCGGCGCCAGTCGACGCGGCGCGCGGGCTCGCCCGACAGGAAGCGGCGGTACTGCCAGAAATTCTCCCCCGGGCCGGCGCGCTTGCGGCCGTGCAGCCCGTGGATGACGGTGGCGGCGATGCGGCGGGCCTCGAGGATGAGACGCGGCAGGCTTTCCGCGAGCGCGCGGGCCTCGCCGCTGGCGTGCTGCGTGGCCTTGACCTCGTGCTTGTCCGCGCGCCGCTGTGCCATCCCGTTATCCGATGCGCGTCTTGAGCTTGCCGATGACGGCTTCCAGGCTCTCGCCCTCGGCGCGCGCGGCAAAGGTGAGCGCCATGCGGTGCTTGAGGATCGGCTCGGCCATCTCCACGACATCGTCGATCGACGGCGAGAGTCGTCCGTCGATGAGGGCGCGGGCGCGCGCCACCAGCATCAGCGCCTGGCTCGCGCGCGGGCTCGGGCCCCACGAGATCAGCTTGCCGGTCTCGCCGGCCTCGGGGCCGGGTCGGGCCGAGCGCACCAGGGTGAGGATCGCCTCCACCACCGATTCCCCGACCGGCAGCCGGCGCACCAGGCGCTGTGCGGCGAGGAGTTCGTCGGCGGTCATGGTCGGTTTCGGCTTGTTCTCCTCCGTGCCGGTGGTGTCGAAAACGATTTTGCGCTCGGCCTCATGATCGGGATAATCGACGTCGATCTGCATCAGGAAGCGGTCGAGCTGCGCCTCGGGAAGCGGATAGGTGCCTTCCTGCTCGATCGGGATTCTGGGTCGCGAGCACGTGGAAGGGGCGGGGGACATCGTGACGATCGCCGGCAACCGTCACGTGGTGCTCCTGCATTGCCTGCAGCAGCGCCGACTGGGTGCGCGGGCTCGCGCGGTTGATCTCGTCGGCCATCAGCAGCTGGGCGAAGATCGGGCCGGGGATGAAGCGGAAGCTGCGCTTGCCGCCGGGGCCTTCCTCCAGCACTTCGCTGCCGACGATGTCGGACGGCATGAGATCGGGCGTGAACTGGATGCGGCGCGCGTCGAGCCCGAGCACGATTCCCATGGTCTCGACCAGCTTGGTCTTGGCGAGGCCGGGCAGGCCGATCAGCAGCGCGTGCCCGCCGCAGAGCACGGTGATGAGCGCCTGCTCGACCACCCGCTCTTGCCCGAAGATCACCTTGCCGATGGCGGCCTTGGCGGCGGCAACCTGGGCTCCGGTCGCTTCCGCTTGGCGCACGATCATGTCTTCGAGCTTTTCCAGCCCTTCCGTGGCTACCGCCATGACGTCAGCTCCTTGTTATCCAATTGTTATCCGGGCCTGTTATGGGTCGCGGCCGCCGCCTCCGGCAATCCGCCTTGACCAAAAAACGTGCAACATCCGGGCCAATGTCCCATGCATGTCGGGAGCGGGGGACGCTCGGCGGCTGCGAATCCCCCAACTGCCTGAAGATTACGCTATTTGTCACGAGGTATGACTCACGCCGGTGCGGGCCTGCCACGATCGCCCCGGCACCGGGCCGGTCGAAAGGGGTTGCGACGCTGAAATCCTTGAGCTTTTCCGACCCAGCCCGGGCTCTTGGCCAGTGGATAAGCTCGCTTGCGATCACGGTCGCGGAGGAAACAGCGGTCACCCGCCCAAGTTCCAGGCAAACCATGGCGAACCAAGGGCGAAGGCAGCACGCTCAACTCATCGTGAGGCGCAGGGCGAGTGGGCCGATGGCCTCGCGCGGAAGCTCGCTCGCTGTTGATGGCTTGTATCTTGAAGTGTATCGGGGGCCGGCCCGGCCGCGGGCGGCAGCTTAGAGCGGGGGAATACGACTTTGGACGCTTCCCTCAGCAGCCCGGCGTCCGCCCGCGCGGACGCCGATCGCCCCCCGGGCGGGCTACACCACAAAGGGAGCATCTGGTTTCTCGCGCTCACCGCGCTGGGCGTCGTGTTCGGCGATATCGGGACGAGCCCGCTCTACACCTTTTCCGTGGCCTTGGGGGCCACCGGCCACGCGCCACCGACCGCGGCCGACGTCCTCGGGATCGTTTCGCTGATCTTCTGGGCGCTGATGGCGATGGTATCGCTCAAATACATCGTGTTCGTCTTGCGGGCGGACAACGACGGCGAAGGCGGAATCCTGGCGCTGTTGTCGCTGGTGGCGTCGGAGCGCATCGCGGACGGCCCCAAGATTCCATTTCTGGTCCTGCTCGGCATCCTGGGCGCGGCGCTGCTCTATGGCGACGGCGTCATCACGCCGGCCATTTCCGTGCTGTCGGCGATGGAGGGCCTCAAGCTCGTCGCGCCGGAGTTCGACAACTTCACCTTGCCGGTTACGCTCGCGATCCTGATCGGGTTGTTCATGATCCAGCGTCGCGGCACCGCGAGCATCGGCCGGCTGTTCGGCCCGGTCATGGTCGCCTGGTTCGTCGTGATCGGGTTGCTCGGTGCCGTCAATATTTGGGCAGCGCCGCAAGTCCTCGAAGCGCTCAGCCCGGTCGAGGCGGTTCGTTTCGTGTCCGCGAGCCCGGTGATTGCCTTCGCGGTGATCGGCGCCGTGTTCCTCGCACTCACCGGCGGGGAAGCGCTCTATGCCGACATGGGCCATGTCGGTCCCGCCGCCATCCGGTGGGCGTGGTTCGTGCTGGTCCTGCCGGCGTTGTTGTTGAACTATTTCGGCCAGGGCGCGCTGGTCCTCGCCGATCCCCAGGCGATCGACAGTCCGTTCTATAAATTGGCGCCGCACTGGGCGCTGATTCCGATGGTCGCGTTGGCGGCGGCGGCGACCATCATCGCCTCGCAGGCGCTCATCTCCGGCGTCTTCTCGCTTACTCGGCAGGCGATGCAGATGGGACTTGTCCCGCGCATGCGGATCGTGCCGACGTCGAGCGACGAAGCCGGTCAGATTTACGTGCCGACCGCCAATTGGCTGTTGATGGTGGGCACGTTGCTGGTGGTCGTGCTGTTCAAGAGCTCGGATAATCTGGCCGGCGCCTACGGCATCGCCGTCTCCGGCACCATGCTGGTCACGACCATCCTGCTCTATCGCGTTGCCGTCACGCGCTGGAAGTGGCAGCCCGTCGTCGCGATCCTCATCATCGTGGTGTTTGGCGCCGTCGATTCGATCTTTCTTGCCTCCAACTCGCTCAAGATCGTCCAAGGCGGCTGGTTCCCGATCGCCGTGGGCGGCGCCATGGTCGTGTTGATGCTGTGCTGGCACCGCGGGTCGTCGCTCGTGCGCCATCGCCTGCAGGAAATGTCGATGCCGCTGCAGCCGTTCATCGACAATATCGACAAGATGGTGGTGGCGCGGCCGCCGGGCATGGGCGTGTGGCTGACGAAAGTGGCGCACGGCGCCTCTCCGGTGCTGCTGCATCACATCAAGCACAACAGCGTGATGCACAAGACCTTGGTGCTGATGACCTTCATCGCCGACCGGCGGCCGCGCGTTCCGTTCGGCGAGCGCCATTCGGTCGAACGCCTCGGCCACGGCATCTACCATATCCACGTGCGGCTCGGCTTCATGCAGACGCCGGATATCCCCTTGACGCTCAAGAATTGCCAGATGCTGGGCTTCACCGCCGATCTGGATCATGTGCACTACTACATTGCCCACGAAATCGTCGTCCGCCGCGCCAGGAACTCGGCGATGGCGGCGGTGCCGTTCGCGATCTTCGCGTTCTTCACCCGGATCGCGAGCAGGGCCCCGGACTTTTTCAAAATCCCCGACGAGGGGCTATCCGAAGTCGGCTTTCGCATCGAGATTTGAAATCCGCTCACCGGTTGCTCGCTGCCCGCCCACGAAGCTCGCCGGCGGCATGAAAATGTTACACTTGATCCGCGCTCATTGCCGGGGACGGATGGGGAGCCATGACGCAGGAGAGAGAGCAGGCTGGGCACGGTTTGGACGCCATCGCCGGTGTCGCGCGCGAAGCGTCACGGCGAGGGCCGCCGCCGGTCGAGCTGTGGAATCCGCCGTTCTGCGGCGACCTCGACATGCGCATCGCGGCGGACGGCACCTGGTTCTATCTCAAGACCCCGATCGGGCGCGCGGCGCTGGTCAAGCTGTTCGCGTCCGTCCTGAGGCGGGAAGGGGGCAAATACTTCCTGGTCACGCCGGTCGAGAAATGCGGAATCACCGTCGATGACGCGCCGTTCCTGGCGGTGGAGCTCGAGGTGGAGCAGGGCGATCGCGGCCGGACTCTGCATTTCCGCACCAATGTCGACGACTGGGTGGCCTGTGGGCGCGATCACGCGCTGCGTTTCGAGGCCGAGGAGACCGGAGGGCTCAAGCCCTATCTTCATGTGCGGCGCGATCTCTGGGCGAAGGTGACGCGCACGCTGTTCTACGATCTCGTCGAGCTGGGCGAGGAGCGGGAGGTCGACGGCCGGCGCATGTTCGGCGTGGCCTCGGCGGGTGAGTTCTTCGCCATGGCGCCGGCCGAAAGTTTGCGGGATTTGATGTGATGGACGCGGCGCCGGACGGGCACACCAGCCACGAATTCTTCAGCCGCGCGCGGGCGCGGCTCACGCTCGACGTGCCGCCCGCGCTCAATGACCACGCGGCGCAGGCCAAACGCGGCGATCTCGATCTCGATCCGTCGTTGTGGCAGCGCGCGGGCGTGAAGGCGACGCGACCTGCCGCGGTGCTCATTCCGGTCGTCGACCGGCCCCAGCCGACGGTGCTGCTCACGCTGCGCACCGAGCTTCCGAGCCATCCCGGACAGATCGCGTTTCCCGGCGGCAAGATCGATCCGCATGACGCCACGCCGTCCGATGCCGCGTTGCGCGAAGCCGGAGAGGAGATCGGGCTCGCGCGCGCGCTGGTCGAGCCGATCGGCTATCTCGACCTTTACCTCACGTTCTCCGGCTACCGCATCCTGCCGACGGTCGCGCGCGTTCGTCCCGATTACGAGCTCGTGCTGTGCGCGGCGGAAGTCGCGGACGCCTTCGAGGTGCCGCTCGCCTTCCTGATGGACGTGCAGAACCACGCACTGCACAGCCGCGACTGGAAGGGCGTGACGCGGAAGTATTACGCCATGACGTTCGGCGAGCGCTATATCTGGGGCGTGACCGCGGGCATTTTGCGTAACTTGTATGAACGGATTTACGACCAGTGACGTGCGCGCAATGAGCCCCGGCGGAAATGCGCGTTGCCATGCACCGCCATCGATCTGGCGGGGCGGAACGACAAATGACCTCCCGTACATTAAAGCCTGAACCGCGGGTATTCTCTGAACAGCCACACGAACGAATCTTCGAAGGGAGAGACGCCTCACTCACGCGGGGCGCTTGCGGCATTCCCGAGGTTTCGGCCGCAAAGCCGGCGCGCGCGAAAAGCGAGGCGGGCATCCGGTAACCATTGCACTCAGATGACGCACCGCCTTGCCACATACGCACGTCACGGAATACTGGATCATCCGCCGCCGCGGACGGTCGAGTCGAGCGCGCAGACGACAGTGCGAGCATTGGGTCCGCCATGATCCGCCCCGTCCTCACCGAAATCGCCCTGTTCCTGGCCCCGTTCATCGCTTACGCCATCTTCCTGTGGGCCACGCAGGCTGGCCTGCTGCACCCGGACTCCTGGACGCTGCCGCGCGTCGCCTGGCTCGTGTTCGCGGCGCTCGTGCTCATGATCGGCAGCTTCGTGGTGCTCGCGCAGTGGGGCGGCGCTCCGCCGGGCTCGACCTACGTGCCGGCGCATATCGAGGGCGGCCAATTCGTTCCGGGTGAGACGAAGTGATGGAAGTTCTGCGCCGCCTCGATGCCGCATGGCTGCGAGAAGCGCCGCTCGACGATCTTCTCGCCGTGCTCGACCGCGCCGGCGAGGAGGCCCGTGTCGTCGGCGGCGCCGTGCGCAACGAGCTGCTCGGCGAGCCGCACGGCGACATCGACATCGCCACCACCGCGCTGCCGCCGGAGGTGATCCGCCGGGTCCAGGCGGCCGGATTCAAGGCGGTGCCCACCGGCATCGAGCACGGGACCATCACCGTGATCACGCTCGGGCGGCCGTTCGAAGTCACCACCTTGCGCGAAGACGTCGAGACCTTCGGGCGCCATGCCAAGGTGGCGTTCGGCCGCGACTGGCGACGCGATGCCGAGCGCCGCGATTTCACGATGAACGCGCTGTCGGTTGCGCGTGACGGCACCGTCTACGACTATGTCGGCGGGCTGGCCGATATTGCGGCGCGGCGCGTGCGTTTCATCGGGGACGCGGCGGCGCGCATCGCCGAAGACTATCTCCGCATTCTGCGGTTCTTCCGCTTTCACGCTACCTATGGGGAGGGCGCGCCCGATCCGGAGGGCCTTGCCGCCTGCATCGCCGCCCGTGCCGGCCTCGACCGGCTGTCGCGCGAGCGCATCCGCATGGAGCTCGTCAAGCTCCTCGTTGCCAAGCATGCGGTGCCGGTGCTCGCCCTGATGACGGAGACAGGACTGCTCGAACAGGTGCTCGGCGGCGTGCCGCTGCTGGCAAGCTTTGCCAATATGATCAAGCTGGAGGCCGCGCTGGCGCTCGGACCGGACGCGCTGCGCCGCCTGGGCGGGCTGGGCGTCGCGGTCATCGAGGATGCCGAACGCCTGCGCATGCGCCTGCGGCTCGCCAATGCCGAGTACGATCGGCTCGCCTCGATGGCTGACGGCTGGTGGCACATTTCGTGGCAGCTGGGCGAGCCGGGGGGGCGCGTCTTGCTCTATCGGCTCGGGCTGGAACGCTTCACCGATCGTGTGCTGCTGGCGTGGGCACGCTCCCCCGAAGGCGCCGCGGACGAGCCCTGGCGTCGGCTCGCCACATTGCCGGCGCGCTGGACCGCGCCGGTTTTTCCGCTCAAGGCCGCCGACTTCACGGCCCGCGGCGTGCCGAAAGGGCCGAGCCTCGGTGCCGCCCTCAGGTCGGCCGAGGAGGCGTGGATCGCGGCGGGCTTTCCCGCGGACGCAACGGCGGCGGCGGCGATCGCGGATGCAGTGGCGGGGAAGGCGAAGTGACTGCGCCTCGTCGACCGGCGATCGCGCTCAGTGCCGGGCGCCCACAGGCGGCCGAAGCGAGAGTTGACTCCCGCCCCCGAGCACGCCTGTGTTGCGACTCGCCCCGCGGCCCCTGACGCATTACATTGCGGCCTGTCATGGGCACCGCTCGTCGTCCCGCCGATATCGCCCGCCGCTCGGCGAAAGCGCTCGCCGGCCACAATCGTGCGCGCGACGCCTTCCGGCGCGAGACCTTTGCATTGCCGCGTGCGGCCGCGCGCGAGAAGGCGCGCGAAATGTTCCGCCGCTTTCCCAAGGCAGCCTATATGACCGAGATCGAATCCTGGCGCGTGCTGCCCGGCGACTGCATCGAATTCACCGTGCGGCGGCTTCCCAGCGCGGATTAGCGCATGTTCCGGAAAAGTGGGAACCGGTTTTCCGAACAGAACATGCGCAAAATCGAGGAATCTAGAGCGCATCACGATTCGACCCAATCGGGATGCGCTCTAATCTAATGGCTGATGACGTCGACGATCTTCTTGTCGGTCGGATTGACGATCAGCAACTCATTGCCCAGCATCGCGTATCGGTAAGCTCTCACCGCCGGTATCTCGGCGGTGACGTTCGACGGTATCGCACGCGCCTTCACGCTGGCGGGCATGGTTGCGCCGATCCCGTCGTCGAACCCGGGCAGGGCGGTCGTGGCGCCGGCATGGTGCCTGCCCACCCGCTGCCAGATCAGCTGCTCCTGCGCGCCCGAGAGAAATAGGAGGTCGGACGGGCGGGACGCCGAACCTCCGGCGGCCGACGCAGCGCCCATGCTGCAAAGCAGCAGGAGGGCTGCGACATCGTAGCGACGATGGGATTTCATCTTGCGGTCCGAACGGCTCTGCCGCCCTTCATGGATATAATGGCGGAGAGGGCGACAATGTTGCATTAAAAATTCGTCACGTGGCGGCGGTGCCGCGGAAGACCCGGCGCCGGACGAAGCGCTCCGGCGCGTAACGGATTGTCGGCGCCGTGGCTGCTCCCGTTTCATCGCCCGGCGGTTGGTATAAACTCGGCGCAATGCTCGAATCGATTGCTGCCGGCTTTGCCGACATCTCGTTGCTTGAGCTTGCCCTCATCGCGGCAATGGCGCTCGTGGCGTCGATCGTCGGTGGGGTCGCCGGCTACGGCACCGGCGCGTTGATGCCGCTTGTCTTGGTGCCGATCGTCGGGGCCGAGCCGGTGGTGCCCATACTCTCGCTCTCGGCGCTGCTCACCAACACCAGCCGGACGGCGGCGTTTCGGCATCTCGTCGATGGCAGGCGCGCGCTGATCGTGCTCGTGGCGGCGGTACCGACCTGCGCGTTGGGCGCCTGGGGCTATACCCTGCTCACCGGCCGAGGCGCGGCGCTGGCGATCGGCGGCATGCTGATCGCGAGCGTGCCGCTGCGCCGGCTGATGCGGCAACGCGGACTTGCGCTCTCGAACCGCGGGCTCGCCGCGGCATGTTTCGGCTGGGGGCCGCTCGCCGGCGGCACCGTCGGCGCCGGCATCATCCTGCTCTCGCTGCTGATGGCGGCGGGGCTCGAAGGGGCAGCCGTGGTCGCGACCGATGCCGTGATCTCCATCGGCATCGGCCTGACCAAGCTTGCGACCTTCGGGCTGGCGGGCGCAGTGAATGCGAAGGTGATCGCGATCGCGCTGCTGATCGGCGTCGTCGCCTTCCCCGGCGCCTTCTTCGCCAAGGCGCTGATCGACCGGCTGCCAGTGCGTTTCCATAGCGCAATCCTGGACGCGATGGTGACCGGCGGCGGCGCGGTGATGATCGTCAACGCGTTCGCGCGATGAAGGAGCGCAAGGTGCTCAATCTTCCTCGTTCGCTACAAATTCCCCGCCGAGGTTCAGTCCCTCGATCCAGGTCTCGCCGTTGCGTTTGATGACGGTTCGCGGGGTGATCGCGCCAGCGGCGGCGAAGGCTTGCGCCAGCCGTTCGGAATGGGTGACGACCCAGATTTGGGTCCGCTCGGCGGCGCGCACGATCATGCGTGCGAGCGGTTCGAGCAACTCCGGATGCAGGCTCGTTTCCGGCTCGTTCAACGCGATGAACGCCGGTAGGCGATAGCCGAGCAGCGCGCCCGCGAGCGCGAGGTAGCGCAACGTGCCGTCGGACAATTCTCCGACTTCGAATACCCGTTTGGGATAATCGGGGAGCACCAGTCCGAATGACGCGGTCCGCTCCGGCGGCGGCACCACCAGGCGCGCACCGGGGAAGGCGTCGTTCACGACGCGGTCGAGATCGACCGTGTCCTGGCGGATATGTACGAGCGTTGCGAACACCGCCGCAAGATCGCAGCCGTCGTGCGCCAAGGTTGGTGTCGTGACGGCAAGGCAGGGCTGCCGCAACGCAGAAGCGCGGTCGCTACGGAAATCGTGGTAGAATTTCCAATCCAGCATCGTCCTGCGGACCCAGTCGATGTCCGGGAAGCGTCCGGGGTCCTGCAGCGCGCCGAGCGCGGTCTCGGATGCGAGCAGGTCCGACCCGAAAGTCTCTTTGAGGCCCGCTTCGCTGGTCGCGACCGCTCGCGGACCGCGCCGCTCCAGCAGCATGAGGGGCCGCCGTCCGCCGTGAAACTGCAGCCTTTCTTCCTTGATTTGCGGCTCCAGTGGGAAAGCGGCGGCCGTGGGCATCCGCACCCCGACGTCGACTTCATAGGAGTGGGTGACGCCGACCTCCACGCCGTAGTTGAGCTCGCCCTGCGCGCGACCGCTCGGACGACCATCGGCGCGCAGGCCGACCGCCAATCTCATTCGCGCCGGCTTGTTGGCCGCTCGCTTGCCGGCCCACAATGCCGACTCCATGCCGCCTTCGGACGCAAGCTCGCGGGCGAGCGTGCCCGCTGCCGCTGCCTGCAGCAATTGCAGCGCGCGGTAGAGGTTCGTCTTGCCGACGCCATTGGCGCCCACGAACACGGTGAGACCGCCGACTGGAAAGCGTAACGCGCGCAGAGATCGGTAGCCGCTGACGCTGATTTCGCTGATGTGCATGATGCTCGCTCGCGGCACCGTACCACGAGCTACGGCGCGCGACGTCATGCAACCGATCCGCGCCTGTTCCTGCAGGCCGTTGCTGCCGGCGCGCAGACGCCCGCCGTCGATCGGCCGGGGCTCTCGGCAACGGCTGGAAGCGATCAGGCCGTCTTGCGCTTGCCCTTCGTCGGTTCGACCTCGTCCGCCGCCTCGCGATCCGTTTCCTCGTCTTCGGTTGCTTCCTCGTCGTCGTCCGGATCGGCGTCCTCGGCGGCGTCGGTCGCTACGCTGAGTGCGACGCTCGGGATGGTCTCGCGAAACAATCCCCCTTCTTCGCCGAGCCAAAGGCACTCGACGCTGTCCTCCTCGACCGCCGCCACCGTCATTGGTTGGCCGCCTGATTTTAGAAATACGACATCTCCGGGCGCAAACGCCATCGCGTCCTCCTGTTCGTGGCCGCGGCGATCACCATACGGGCCGTCGATGACAGATCGATCACGGCCACTTCACCACCGGCGGCAGCGAGGACAGAATGGAGTCGACATTGCCGCCGGTGCGCAGCCCGAAGATGGTGCCGCGGTCGTACAGCAGATTGAACTCCACGTAGCGGCCGCGGCGCACCAGCTGCTCCTCGCGTTCGGCGTCGCTCCAGGGCGTCGTGAAATTCTTGGCGACCAGCTCGGGATAGATCCGCCGGAAGGCGCGGCCCACTTCCTGCGTGAAGGCGAATTCCGCCTCCCAGTCGCCGCCGTCGAGATAGTCGTAGAAAATACCGCCGATGCCGCGCATCTCCTGGCGGTGCTTCAGGTAGAAATATTCATCGCACCAGCGCTTGTACTTCGCATAGGGCGCCACCTTTGCATGGGCATCGCAAGCCCGCTTCATCGCGGCATGAAACGCGAGCGCGTCGGGATCGTCCTGTCTGCGGCGGGCGTCGAGCACCGGGGTCAGATCGGCGCCGCCGCCGAACCAGGCCTTGGTGGTCACGACGAAACGCGTGTTCATGTGCACCGCCGGCACGTGCGGGTTCTGCAGATGCGCGATGAGCGAAATGCCGGAGGCCCAAAACCGCGGGTCGGCGTCGGCGCCGGGAATCTCGCGGCGGAATTCGGGCGCGAACTCGCCGAAGACGGTCGAGACGTGGACGCCGACCTTCTCGAACACGCGGCCTTTCATGATCGACATCACGCCGCCGCCGCCCGGGTCGGCTTTAGCCGACCCGGCACTTAAATTGCCGATCTCGGGTAAACCGGAGATCGGTCGCCCGCCGCCGTGATCGCCGCGGCTCCACGGCGTGCGGACGAAGCGGCCGGCGGCGTGCTCGGCGAGCGGCGCGGAAGCCGGCAGCGCGGCCTCCAGCGCCTCGAACGCGGCGCAGATGTCATCGCGCAGCGTCTCGAACCAGTTTTGCGCCCGCGCTTTGCGCGCTTCGAGCAGGCCGGTGTTCATCGCAAGCTCCGACCGGTTGTTTAAGGCATGGCCGGCCAGCCGTCACTCCGGGTTCTGCCGATCGATCGCGTGCATGCGCGGCAGGCGCGCAACGCGCTTGGGCAGGGGAAAATTGCAGCTGAGCTTTATTTTGCCATTGTTTCGGGAAAACCTGTCCGCGCGGGGGATATCGGGGGAGTGCGATGTGTCGGCCTCCGCTTGCGTGGGGCTCTGGCAAGCGGGGAAGGCGACAGCGCCAGCGAGCGATGCGGGTGAGGGGTAGCGCCCAGGGGCGTGAATTGTCCCTCACCCGCCTCGTGCATTTGCGCTGTCAGCTGCCCTGATCGGCTCGGCTCGCGCCGGTTGACCACGATGTCCCGACTTGCCGTATTGCTTCACCCACCGCCATGGCGGCGGCCATCGCCACATTGAGCGAGCGCAAGCCTTTCCGCATCGGAATGACCAGCCGCGCGTCGGCGGCCGCATGCACCTGCTCGGGCACGCCCGAGGACTCGCGGCCGAACAGCAGCACGTCGCCGCGCCGGAAGGCGTGGTCGAGATAGGATTGGCGGGCGCGTGTGGTGAACAGGATCAGTCGCGCGGCCTCGGCGCGGCGCCAGGTTTCGAACGCCTCCCAGCTGGCGTGGCGCACGACCTCCACCTGATCGAGATAGTCCATGCCGGCGCGGCGGAAGGCGCGATCGGTGCTCGGGAAGCCTGCCGGCTCGATGATGTGCGCATCGAGGCCGAGGCAGGCGGCGAGGCGTAGGATCGTCCCCGTATTCTGGGGAATGTCGGGTTCAAACAGCGCGACGCGCATGATGCGGTCCCAGGCCAGGTTCCGACGTGGCCGGTTGCTCGCGGTGGCGGGCGTCGCGGATGCAGAATTGTCCGCCCTCGCGGGCCTTCCCGAGCCCAAACGCGCGCTCGGCACGGGCGGGCGCGGGGCCGCCCAACCTTCGGCGTTCGCGGCCAAAACCGATGCAGGGGAAATGCTTTATGCGGCTTTTGGTCATTGCGGCAAGCCTCCGCACGGTCCCCACTTGCGCTCCCTTGGCAAGGGTGCCAATAAAACGCCGCTGGATCGCGCCGCTTGGCCTCTTGCTTGCAGGATGGAGAGCGGCCGGTTCGCCCGCCGCCGCCAGGCGGCGCCTCCGCGTCGGGCGCCGGAGACTACGCAGCCTGCGCAAGCCGGCTGCGGGCGGACCGACGGGATAAGAAAGGAACTGCATCCGTGACGACGATGTCTTCGGCCGAGCCGACACGTCGCGATTTTCTTTACATCGCGACGGCTTCCGTCGCGGCGGTCGGAGCCGCCGCGGCGCTGGTGCCGCTGGTTGCGCAGATGAATCCCGACGCCTCGACCATCGCGGCCGGCGCGCCGATCGAGGTCGATCTTTCGCCGGTCGCCGAAGGCCAGGTGATCAAGGTGTTCTGGCGCGGCAAGCCGATCTTCGTCAATCACCGCACCAAGAAGCAGATCGAAGACGCCCAGAACGTCGACGTGGCGAAGCTGCCGGATCCGCAGCCGGACTCCGCGCGGGTGAAGCCAGGTCATGACCAGTGGCAGATCCTGATCGCCATCTGCACCCATCTCGGCTGCATCCCGCTCGCGGATCAGGGGCCCTATGACGGCTATTTCTGCCCCTGCCATGGCTCGATCTACGACACGTCCGGCCGCATCCGCCAGGGTCCGGCGCCGTTGAACCTCGCGCTGCCTCCCTACGAATTCCTTTCCGACAGCAAGATTCGGATCGGCTGACGGCCTCTCGACTTCATCCTTCAAGGTTCGATCATGAGCGGACATTCGATCTACAAGCCGCAGAGCGCGTTCATGCAATGGATGGAGCGGCGGCTGCCGATCGGCGGGCTCGTCTATTCGTCCTTCATCGTTTATCCGACGCCGCGCAACCTGAACTACTGGTGGACGTTCGGCGGCATTCTCGCCTTCATGCTCGGCGTGCAGATCGTCACCGGCGTCGTGCTGGCGATGCATTACACGCCGCAGGTGGATTTCGCCTTCAATTCCGTCGAGCACATCATGCGCGACGTGAACTACGGCTGGCTGCTGCGCTACGTGCACTCCAACGGCGCGTCCATGTTCTTCCTCGCCGCCTATATCCACATGTTTCGCGGCATGTATTACGGTTCCTACAAGGATCCGCGCGAGGTGCTGTGGATTCTCGGCGTGATTCTGCTGCTGCTCATGATCATGACCGGATTCATGGGCTACGTACTCCCCTGGGGCCAGATGAGCTTCTGGGCGGCGACCGTCATCACCAACCTGTTCTCCGCCATTCCGCTGGTGGGCGAATCGATCGTCGCCTGGCTGTGGGGCGGTTTCTCGGTCGGCAATCCGACGCTCAATCGATTCTACTCGCTGCATTATCTGCTGCCGTTCGTGATCGTCGGCGTCGTGGTCCTCCACATTTGGGCCTTGCATATGGCGGGGCAGAACAACCCGGCCGGCATCGAGCCGAAGACGGAGCACGACACGGTCGCCTTCACGCCTTACGCGACCATCAAGGACGCGTTCCTCATGGCGGTGTTCTGCATCCTGTTCGCCTGGTTCGTGTTCTACATTCCGAACTTTCTCGGCCATCCCGACAATTACATCCCGGCCAATCCGGCGGTGACGCCGATGCACATCGTCCCGGAATGGTATTACCTGCCGTTCTACGCCATCCTGCGCGCGATCCCGAACAAGCTCCTGGGCGTGATGGCGCTCGGCGCCTCGATCCTCATCCTCGCCTTCCTGCCTTGGCTCGATACTTCGAAGGTGAGGTCGGCGCGCTATCGTCCGCTCTACCGGCAGTTTTTCTGGGTGTTCGTGGTCGTCTGCGTCGGCCTGGGTTGGCTCGGCTCCAAACCGCCGGAAGGCAATTACGTGCTCTTCGCACGCATCTTCACGGTCTACTACTTCGCGTATTTCCTGGTGATTCTGCCGGTGCTCGGCAAAGTCGAGCGGACCAAGCCGTTGCCGAACTCGATCGCGGAGTCGGTGCTGCGGGAGGGCAAGCCCATCGGCGCTCCCGCGCCGCCGCCACCCCTGGCGAAGGCCTGAGGAAAACGCCATGGCCATCGCGCGCACTCTCTTCGCTCTCGCCGTGTCGCTTGCCGCGCTTGCCGCTCCGGCGGCGGCGCAGGAGCACGACGTCTCGCCGCCGATGAACAAGTGGTCGTTCGCGGGCCCGTTCGGCAAATTCGATCGCGCGCAGCTCCAGCGCGGCCTCAAGGTCTACCGTGAGGTCTGCCAAACCTGCCACGGCTTGACGCTGGTCGCGTTCGGCACCCTCGCCGATCCGGGCGGGCCCGGTTTGACCTCCGCGCAAGCGGCGGCCATTGCCGCCGAATATCGAGATCCCGGGCGAACCCGACGAGCAGGGCGAAGTCAAGCCGCGCCCGGGCCGGCTGGCCGATCACTTCCCGGCCCCCTTCCCCAACCCGCAGGCGGCGCGCGCCCGCTTCAACGCCGTCCCGCCCGACCTGTCGGTGATCGCCAAGGCGCGCGGCTATGAGCGCGGCTTTCCGCGCTGGGTGGGGGATATGGTCACCCAGTACCAGGAGCAGGGCGTCGACTACATCACCGCCCTGATGCAGGGCTACCACGACACCCCGCCGGCGGGCGTCACCGTTCCGCCCGGCGCCTTCTATAACGAATATTTTCCCGGCCACGCCCTCGCAATGCCGCCGCCGCTGACGGACAAGCGCGTCGAATACACCGACGGCTCGCCGATGACGGTCGAGCAATACGCCAAGGACATCTCGGCGTTCCTGATGTGGACGGCCGAGCCGCACCTGGAGGCGAGGAAGCGGATCGGCTTCCAGGTGGTGATCTTCCTGATCGTGCTGTCCGGACTGCTCTACTTCACCAAGAAGAAGGTGTGGCACGAGGTGGAATTGCATCCGGAGAAGCTGACGCCGCGCCCGCCGACCGAGTATCCGCGGAATCGCTTGTCGTAACTCCTTGGTGTCTATCGCCAAACCGCTCAGAATCCCTTGTGCCGCAGGGGTTTCCTCGCTCTCTGTCCATTTCTTGACGTCTTAGCTTGTCTCACGTAATTTCACGCTTCGGTGTGGATGGCAGTGCAGATGAGGGAAGGGCCGACAGTGGCACGGACGGTCGGACGGTTGACGGCGCTGCAGGTGCAGCGAGCGAAGGAGGGTAAGCACCACGACGGCGGCGGGCTCTATCTGCTCGTGCATCGCGGCGGCAGCCGGTCATGGGCCTTCCGGTTCGGCCCGCAAGGCCGCCGCTATCTCGGGCTAGGTCCGCTCCACACCGTGAGCTTGGCGGAAGCACGCGAGCGGGCACGGCAGGCACGCTTGCAGCTGCTCGACGGCATCGACCCGATCGCCGCCAAGCGCGAGCACAGGACAGCGGCCAAGCTCGAAAGTGCCAAGGCCGTGACGTTCGCGGAATGCGCAGCGCGCTACTTCGAGGCGCATCGCGCTGGCTGGCGCAACGCCAAGCACACGGCCGAATGGCGATCGAGCCTGAAGGCCCACGCCGAGCCGATCATCGGTGCGTTGCCGGTGCAGGCCATCGACACCGCGCTCGTGCTCAAGGTGCTCGAACCGATGTGGACCGTGAAGTCCGTCACCGCCGGTCGGGTGCGCGGTCGCATCGAATTCAGTCTTGGATTGGGCCAAAGCGCGCGGCTATCGCGAGGGCGAGAACCCCGCCCGCTGGCGCGGACACCTCGATCACCTATTGCCGGCGACACAACCAGTTAACCACGTCCAGCATCATGTCGCCCTGCCCTACACCGAGATCGGCGCCTTCATGATGAAGCTGCGTGACCAGGACGGCACGGCTGCGCGCTGCCTCGAATTCATTGTGCTCACCGGAGCGCGGCTCGGCGAAGCGCTCAATGCCGAATGGTGCGAGATCGACCTCACCGCAAAGGTTTGGGTTGTGCCTGCCCGCAGGATGAAAGGCGGTCGCGAGCACCGTGTACCGCTGTGCGATCCCGCCCTCGCGGTGCTTAAGCAGATGGCGTCGATCCGGTATCGCGATTCCGATCTGGTGTTTCCTGGCGTCCGCAAAGGGCGGCCAGTGGACGAAAAAACCATTTGGCGGCTCGCCAAGGACGTGGGCGGCGACGACGCCGTCACCGTACACGGCCTGCGCTCGACTTTTCGCGACTGGGCCGCCGAGCGCACCAACTTTGCGAACCACGTCGTCGAACAGGCGCTAGCACACGCGATCGGCGCCCAGGTCGAAGCCGCCTACCGTCGCGGCGATCTTCTCGGCAAGCGCCGCCAGCTCATGGAGGCATGGGCTCGCTACTGCAGCTCGCCCGCGGTTGCCGGCGACGTCGTGGCGCTGCGTTGTGGCTAAGCTGGGCAAGCGAGCCTTCCTCGCTCAAGAGGCCGTGCGGGAGGCCACGGCGGGCAATATGTGGCCGCTGATCGGTCGCGTCTTGTCCGTGCCCGACGAGTATTTGTCGTGCGACGAGCGCACGTTTCTGCGAGCCTTGCTTGAGAGCAACGACGGCCGCCGCGGCAAGGCTAAGATCAGGCGGCTTGAGAAGGTGCTCGTCGCCTTACGGGTCGAGGGCCTGATCAAGGGTGAAGACGGCGAGCCGCCGATAAAACCCGAAGCCGCAGTGCGGCAAGTCATGCGCGAGCGAGACGTGTCGCGGAGCTTCGTCTTTGCGGCCATCAAGGAGTTCAAAAAGCCGAAGTGATTTTGGACCTCTTTTTTGTTGGAGCGCGTGAACCGGTGTGAAATGTAGAGAGTCGCCCGTAATCAGTTTGAGGCGACCCCTATGTCTTTAGAGCATGCGCCCGAGCGCCAGCGCAGGCGGCGCCGCGCCCACATCCGTCCAGCACTTCCGCGTGTTGCAGTCACCGTCGGCGAGTTTGCCGCTACGACGGGAATCTCCAAGCCGACGCTCTACCGCATGATGCTGGAGGGTAAATTGCGTTACGCCCAGATCGGCGGGACGCGGCGGATCCCTGTTAGCGAGTACCACCGCCTCGGCTTGACCGGGGGGGGCGGTGTGAGTGAGGTCTGGAAAAGCGCCAGCCCGCGTCGCTGATTCAGCGAACACGGGCCGGGCCTTTGAGCATCCTGCCACGGGGCTCAGGGGCGAAGCTAACTCAGATACTGGCATTGCGTCAACAAAGGCGGCTGCGCTGCGGGTGCTCGGCTGCGACCCAGGCATTCGCGGCGGCTTGGCGATTATTGAAGTCGTCGACGCCGTGGCTCCCAAGCTCGTCGACACTATTGACATCCCGGTAACCGGCGTCGGTGCCAAAGAGCGCGTCGATGTACTCGCCGTGCGCGATTGGATTGCGAAACACCGGCCGCAACACGCCTACATCGAACGCGCGCAGGCGATGCCGCGGCAAGGCTCGTCGTCCGGATTCAAGTACGGCAGAAGCGTCGGCCACCTCGAAGCGGCGGTCGTCTGTTGCCTGGTTCCGATGACCATCGTCGAGCCCGCGATGTGGAAGCGGCACTACCGATTGCGCGGTGACGACAAGGAAAGCAGCAGACAACGAGCGCTGCAGCTGTTCCCGAGCGCGCACGCCAAGTTCGTGCGCAAAAAAGATCACGGCAAAGCCGAAGCGGCGCTCATCGCGCTCTACGGCGCAGCGTTTTTTAGGGACTGACTATGGCACGCACACAAGGTCGCGCGTCCTCCGGGATGGGCTCCCCGAGGGTCGCGAAGTCGAAGGTTTCAAGGAGTACCGCAGAGCGGCGAGCGAAATCTCGCACAGCTAACCAGGCGAAGCAAGCGGGTAATGGACGACTGGAGCCCGACCGTGGCCAGCTCGCCACCTTCATCAACGCGCTGTTCAAGTATGCCGGGACCAGGGGCTACGCCTCGATACGGGCCTTCTACGAAAATGAGCACAACAAGTCGTTTCGCATTTCATCGGCTTTGCTCAATGGTGGATTGAGCAACATCGTCGACGTCGCAGTGGCTACTGCCCGTCGCGCCGCCAACGCCGATAAGCGCATCGTGTTCTCCCCGCCGATTGCGATATTCAACAGCAGGAACGGATGGCAGGCGCAAGAGGAGGACCTACTGCTTGGTTTGGCGCTGAGCGTCGAATGCGACCAGCACCCACAAGAGGCCCGCAAGAAGCTCGAACAGCTGCTCGGCCCCGCGACCGTCGTGGTCGAGAGCGGAGGCGAGTGGGTCAATCCTGAAACCGGCGAAATCGAAGCCAAGCTGCACTTGCATTGGCGGCTGCGAACGCCCGCGGACAAGACCACGCTTGCCGATCTCAAGACGGCCCGCAACATTGCGATGCTGCTGGTCGGCGGCGACCCCACCAATGTCCCGATCGTGCATCCGATACGCTGGCCAGGGAGCTGGCACCGCAAGGGCGAGCCGAAGCTCTGCACCACCATCGCGGTAACCGATCGTGAGATCGACCTCGCGGCTGCGCTCGAAGTGTTGAGGAAGGAAGCACCTGCCGCCACTGACAGCGCTCGCGATCCTTTCGAGTTCCGCGATGCCCCCGGCGCCGTGGCGGAAAACTGGGACGAGGATGTCGAAGGCGTCGTCAGCGGCGATGACTATCACGGCGCTTTGACCAGGATTGCCGCCAAGCTCGCCGGTGCGGGCACGAGCGAGTTCGGCATCATCAAGATGTCGCGTGCGCTCATGAAAGCGTCGCAGGGGGCGCACGATGGGCGTTGGAAGTCGCGCTACAAAGATATCGAGCGAGGGGTCGCGAGCGCGGTCGAGAAGTATGAGGCGAAGCCGAACCCGAGCGCGATAGAAATCAAGACTGCGACGCAGAGCGACCCCGTCGACTTGTGGGAGAAGCGCGAAGCCCCGGCGTTGCCGAAAGGATTGCTGCCGAAGGTGATCGAGGAGTTTGCGTTTGCGCAGGCAAATCTGATGGGTGCCGACCCGGCCGGTTTTGCGATGGGAGCATTGACGGTCTGCGCGGCGGCGCTCCCCGATCATATTCAGCTGCAGGTGAAAAAACACGACCGAGGTTGGAAAGAATTGGCTCGCATCTGGACTGGGTTGGTCGGCCCGCCGAGCACGATGAAAAGTCCGATCCTGCGAAGGGTTGCCCAGCCGATCGCGTGTATCAACTCGAAGATGAGCCGCGACTACCGTGAAGCCGTGGAACAGTACGAGGCGCTGTCGGGCGAAGATAAGAAAGCAGCGCTGAAGCCCGCGCACACACGGATCATGATCGAGGACACGACACCGGAAGCGGCACAGTCGATCCTGCGCGACAGCCCCGACGGGGTGCTGCTGATGCGCGATGAGCTAAGTGGTTGGTTTGGGAGCATCGACAAATACTCCAGCACCCGTGGTGGCGGGATGGATCGTGGCTTCTGGCTGCAAGCCTACAATGGCGCTCCCTACACATGGGATCGCGTAGCTCGCGGGTCGGGCGATATTCCGAACTTGTCCATATCGGTGCTCGGCGGCATCCAAGTGGAACCGCTGCGCAAGCTGGTTGCCGATGGAGTTGACGATGGTCTGATCCAACGTCTGTGCATGATCATGCTGCGCCCGGCAGAGACGGGAAAGGACGAGCCGAGCCCGCAAGCGGGAGACCGATACGACGAACTCGTCGAACAGCTGCACGCGAGGTCCACCCACCGCGAGGGCGCGTATGAGTTCGAGGACGACGCTTTGGCGGTTCGGGAGCAGCTCGAACAAACGCACGTCGAGCTGATGCGGGCGTACGAAAAGATCAACAAGAAGCTCGCGGCCCACGTCGGGAAATACAACGGCCTGTTCGCACGGCTCTGCCTGCTCTGGCACTGCATCGAAACTATCGACGAAACGGGATGGCCGCCGCCTGACATCGGCCTGAATACGGCGCAACGGGTGGCAGATTTCCTGCACGAGTTTCTATTGCCGCACGCGCGGGCGTTCTACATCGACACGCTCGGGCTGTCCGACGAGCACGACAGACTGACCGCGGTCGCGGGGTATATTCTCAGCCACAAGCTCGAGCGCATTGGACCTCGCGATGTCCAGCGTGGCGATCGCACCATGCGCAAGCTCGATAAGAAGGACACCGACAGCGTTTTCGCTCAGCTGGAGGCACTCGGCTGGATCACACGCGGTGTGGGACAGCGCGACGAAGTGCGATGCACTGTAAACCCAGAAGTGCATCGCGTGTTTGCGCTCAAGGCAAAGGAAGAGGCTGAGCGGCGGATGAAGGATCAAGCCCTCGTCATCGAGCGCAAGACCACATGGCGCCACGTTCACGGCGCGCGCGGGTGAAGTGTCACCAAGTGTCCCCGCCTGTGCGAGGGTAACGAAAAACGACGAAAAACCTGTCCGCCGAAGGTAAAAAAGAGTGATTTTGGTTCTAAACTCATGCAGGCGGGGACACTTGGTGACACTTACCCACCCAGCGTTGTAATCGAGAGGGTGCCGCTCACAACTTACCCGCGATGTGTCACCAGAAGGTAGGCGCGCCGTCGCATGAGCCGATGCCATCGGTCTTGGGACCCTCTATCGGGGTTGGTTGTGCCGCCCTCCTCACTACAACTTATACGGGTCCTTCAAAGGTGCCCACCCCGATCGGGGTTCGCCTGACCGCCCCAGCCGTCTAGCTGATGGGATCGAAAACGAGGGTAGCCATTGCAATTAGACCCTGGGTATGATGTTCCGTTTCAAACATCATATTAGGGAGGCGCCATGACGACGGGGCCTCAGCTCTGGTCCGTCCGCCGCCTCTCTCGCGAGTTGGGCAGGTCGCGAAAGTCCCTCACCAAGGCGCTGCAGTACACTGAGGCCGACGGCTGGACCTGCCATGGACGTGGGTGGTTTTTGCGGACCGCGTTGCACGCCATTGCCGAGCATGACGAAATTCACGCTTTCGACGGAGGTAGGTCGAGTAACTTCGAGCCGGTGCGTTGGACCAAACGGTGACGCCGTTCGTTTGATCTGTGCTATTATTTAATTGCCCGCCGTGACGGCGCGCGTTCCATTGATGGAGGCGTTTCATGACCACGCCCCCGTCGCCTCGTTCGGCCGCGCATTTGACAACCTTCCCGTCGCCCCACCTGTCCCTGTCGGAAACTCACGCTCGGATATATTGGTGGTGCAGCCCGCCCAAAATTGGCACGGCCAACGTCTGACCGACGGTCTGGACGGCGCGGGGGATCGGCGCGTCCTTCTGCAGTGACAAGTGCGTGCGGGCCTCGTTGTAATATTTTTGATACGATTTGAGCAGATGACGAAGATGCCGCTCGCCAAACACAACCACATGGTCAAGGCAATCCCGCCGGATCGATCCGATGAGCCTCTCCGCACATCCGTTCTGCCATGGTGACCGTGGTGCGATCGGCCGATCTCGTATGCCCATCGCTCGAAGACGGCGGGCAAAGACACCGCCATAGACGCAATCCCGGTCGCGAATGATATATCGCGGCGCCTGTTGCCACCCGTATGCCTCGGTCAATTGCCGGGCAATCCATTCGGCGCTCGGATGCGCGGTTACACCCAGCCACAGAAGCTCACGACGACTGTGCCGCAAGATCAGGAATCCGTACAACAGCCGAAACGAGATCGTCGGGACCAGGAACAGATCCATCGATGCGATGCCGTCGGCATGATTGCGAAGGAAGGTCTTCCAGCCCTGCGACGGCGGTCGCCGTCTCCTCGCCATGTACTTTGCGACCGTGGTCTGTCCGACATCGATGCCGAGCTTGAGCAGTTCGCCGTGTATCCGCGGAGCGCCCCAAAGCGGGTTTGCGACACTCATCTCGCGAATGAGGCGGCGAATGTCCGCCGGTGTCGTCGGCCGGCCGCCGAGCGGTCGGGATTTCCAGCGCCAATAGGCTCGGAAGCCGGCGCGGTGCCAGCGCATCAGCGTCTCCGGCCTTATAATCTTCAGAGCGTCCAGCACCCCGGGAGCCAAGCCGATAGAGCCCAACAAGCAACAGCCGGTCGATGCTGCTGAGGGCCACTCGCTTCGGGGATTTGCGCCGCAGGACGTTGAGCTGGTGTCGAAGAACAAGGATTTCGGCTTCCAACGCAGCCCGCGACCGGAACAGCCCGATCAAGGCGCACCAGATCAATCTGCAAAGATCGCTCATCGATGGGACTATCGACCGATTCGCGGGCGTCAGTCAGCTGTTTTGGGTTTGCGGTAGGGACACGTCCCCCCCGCGCAAACAAAATCCGAAACCTGATCTTCTCACTCCCTCCGCCAGCTCTTGGCGAACGCCGCCATCGCGGCCTCGCGCGTCGGCTCGTAGCCGTGCGTCGGTGAGCGGTCCTCGTGGCGCCCGTAGCCGAGCGTCCACATCCATGGCGCGCCCTGCGGCGATGCGGCTGCCTTCATGATGCGGCCGACCACGACTCCTTCGGTGAGCACGTCGAAGTCGTCATCGCGCCACTCGCCGGATAGGCGAGAAGCCGAGGCGCGCTTGAGGATGAGCTGGGCCACACGTGTCGTCGAGGTCTACAATCGCACGCAACTCATTCGATCACCTCGTCGGCGCGGGCGAGCAACGTCGGCGGCACTTCGAGGCCGAGGGCCTTCGCAGTCTTGAGGTTGATCGCCAACTCGAACGCGGTCGGTTGCAGGATCGGTAATTCGGACGGCTTGGCGCCCTTGAGAATGCGGCCTGTGTAGATTCCGGCTTGGCGATATCCATCCGCAACGCTCGCTCCATAGCTTATCAGACCGCCTGCGACCGCGGTTGCACGGGTTTCATATCCCGCGGGAATCGCGATCTTCGCAGCGAGCGCCACCAACAGGTCGCGCCGGCTGTCCAAGAACGGGCCGGGGCCGACCAGAAGGGCGTCAACCCGCGCCTCAGTCAATCTATTGAAAGCAGCCTCAATCTCGCGTTCGTTGCTTGCCTCCAGCCGTTGAATCGATAGCCCGAGGACTCGAGCGCCCGCTTCGACATCGGCCTGGAAACGTTCGGAAGGCTGGAAATCGAGGTTGATGAGTACGGCGATGGTCTTCGCATGCGGAATCAGCTCATGCAAAAGTCCGAGCCGCTTTGCCGCCAATGCACCGGATAATATTGTCACCCCGGTGGCGTTTCCACCCGGCCTGTTGAAACTCGCGACGAAACCGAGCCGAACGGGATCATCACCGGTCATGAAGGTGATCGGAATCGTATCGGTGGCCGCCTTGGCCGCGGTTACCGAAGGGCTATTCGCGAAAATCACGGTAACGTGACGGCTGACTAAGTCGGCCGCAAGTGCTGGCAGGCGATTGTTCTGATTGTCTGCCCAGCGGTATTCGATCGCAACGTTGTTGCCCTCGACATAGCCGGTCTCTTTAAGGCCTTGCCTGAACGCGCTCGCCATCGACGCGTACCCATCTGCGGATGCGCTATTCAGAAATCCGACCACGGGCAGAGTTGTCTGCTGCGCGTTCGCCGCGAGCGGCCATGCCGCCCCGCCGCCGATCAGCGTGATGAACTCGCGCCGCCTCATGTCGAACATGGGGCTTCCTCCCCTCCGCGGATACCGTAAGTTGAGCCTGCCACCATGGAAGCCGGTGGGTCCATAGGGCCGGCCTGAAATGTTCTGAATTCGAGAGGGCGTTGAGCGGCGCACCTCGGCAGTCACGGCGTCTCCGCCAGCATCCTCCGCCCCCCTCACGCGGGTCACTTCGATGGCGCGTCCGCCGGCTCGCATGCGCTCGGCCCTTGCCCTTGCGAGCCCGGCGCGGATCCGCCTCGACGCGCGTGGGCGTTCGTTCCTTCGTGTTTGGACACGTGAAAGTAAGTAATGGCCCCGGCGCCAAAGCGATCTCTCGTTGTCGGGGTGAACGCTCGGGAGCGCGACGTCTCCCCTCGGTCGGCCTGATCGGGTGCGTTGCCGGTAATGTGCAATAACCCAGCAGAACAACTGAATGTTCCGCGGCTTGTCTGACCGCTGCCCCCCATCGGCTCAAGATGAAGAACCCCGCGTGCGCCACGGTGAGGTGAGTCCGCGATGGAACATAAGCGCATTCAAGATCGTAATGGGCGGGCGGGTTGAGATAGCGAACGCATACGGCCTTATCTGATCCAGATTTGACTCGCTATTCGAGAACCGAAAGGCGCATGATGCGAAGTCACCGGCCGGGGGCTCTGCCTACAGGCGTCGGGGACTGAGAGACCGATTGCGCTCCCGGCTGAAACAAGGGGGGCGCCATGTCCACGGTCGACCAGTATCACGAATACGCTCGGGACTGCGTCCGCTGGGCCTCCAGGGCTCGGACCGAAGGGCAGCGAAAGCAGTTCCTGAGTTTGGCCAACGATTGGACGCAAGCCGCCTCGGAGATTGAGGGCGTGCCGGTTCCGACCGAACCGAACAAACGTTTTCCGTCTGACATCCAGGATTGAATCCCCACCACACCGGGCGTGCTGTTCGAAATCCTGGTCGACGGGAAAACCGCGCTCCTATCGCGACACGAGGGCCGTTGCCACGGCCGCTGCGGAATTCCTCAAGAATCGAAACCGGCACGGCGAAGTCGTGGTGAAGGACTTGCGGAGCGGAGAGGCGACCGTGGCGGTCTACAGGCCAGGGAAGTGAGCGCTGGCGCGCGCCGAGACTAATGCGCGACCGGCAGCTCGGGCCGGTTGGCTTCCATCGGCGCGATCAAATTGTGTTCAATCTCTTTCTTTGATTGTATCGAGCCAGCGCTCGGCGTGGGTGGCGCGACTCTGAAAGACGTTCGACCTCGCCCTCAAGTTGACCGATCCGATCCTCGGCGGCTCGCAGCTGCACCGAAAGCTTATGCGCGATTGTCATGGCTCGGTCGACGTTCTCGTTCGAGATATTCGCGGCCTCCCGGAGCATAGCAACCAGAGCATGCCCCACCTGATCAATCAGGCCGCTGTTGTCCTGCGACTTTTGCTTAGGGGCAAAAGCAAGCACTGCGGGTGTGCCGGGCTGGCGCTGATCCATTGTTGACTCCTGCCGACCGCAATATCGACCACGGCTAGTCGATCACCAATCCAACATCTTTGGCAAGGCTCTCCAAAAATGAAGCCCCGCCGAAACGGGGCTCTCGCCCGACTGGCTCAAGATGAAGAACCCGGATCGCGCAGCGGTTCGTCGGGAAGCTGATGAGGATTGGGGCTGACTTTCCCTGCGGGTACATTCAGCCCGGCCTCACACAAAACGTCGACGTTGCGCTCGCCGGCTTTCGCCAGCTCGATGATCCTTCCGGCGATTGCTTCATCGGTGAGGTCGGCGCGGGGCGCAGGTCGAACAGCCGCGCGAGCCATTTCGAATGCGATGCCCATGAGACGCGCGGTCTCGGGATCGAACCTGTAGCCGTCTAGGAATGCCCCGATGGGCATGAAGGCGCCACCGTCTGTCCCAGCCGTCGTCACCCAGTGTGACATGTTAAGCGCAGTGAAACCAAAAGGGAAGAAAATCGGCATTAGGCAGGAACGGGATCGATTTTTCGGTATTTCGTAAACAACCTGGGACGCGAGGAAGCGACCCCTTCAGGAAGTTACGAATGCAGAAGAAAAGCCCGCCCGATAATCGTCAGGAAGAGCCGCCGCTTTCTGAGGGGCGCGGCATGCCTCCGCCAGCTCCCGTGGATGTCGACGCCTTTGCACGCCGGGCGGGTGAGATTATAGCCGGCGCAAGGGCATCGGTTCACAAGCCGAAGCGCACCGGCAGTAACAAAAAGGGCGCGGTGCAGCGGATGAACAGGAGCAAATGATACTGATGCCCTCGGCCAAAGACACAGTCGGGTCACGCAAGGAACTGAGAGAGGCCAGCTGATACGGATCGCCGAAGAGTCACGCCTTTCAGAAGTCCAGCGCAAAGTGAGCAATGCTGTTGCTGGATTGGCCGCAGCCGGATCATCCCTCGATCGGCGAGAGATCGCGGCGAGCGGATTATTTTCTTTGCCCCTTCCGGAGTTCGAATCCGACCAGGCAGGCATACTGAACAGCCCCGCCGTGATGTTGTTCGGCCTTCCGCGCCGGCAACGTCTGCCGAAATCCTTGCCGCAGCTGCATATTCGCCACACCGCAGCTTAAACGCGAGCCGTCTCCACGGCGCAGTTTCAGCGCCAAATCCCCGAAAGTTATGGCGCCAATTCAAATGGATTTTGTTCCTGACGGTTTCCGCAGTTCGAGTCCGATATGCCCAGCCAGCCAGTCCGGTCTCCGTGCTTGGCGTCGGTGGCCAATGAGATCTTTCGTGCCGTGAGGCATTCCTGCGTACGACCAATGTGAACGCCGAGCCCTTGTCGAAGGACCTGCTCGCCGCTGTCAAACAGCGCGGCTGGATGGGAACACATCGGAGGCGCAAGGTGCGGGTTGAGCCCAGCGGGCGGTTTCCGCAAGCAGCATGGGGTGCGACTGTGAGCTGCTTAGAAGCAAATGTTCCGGTGTCCAGGGGACAGGGTTAACTTCAGCCCCAATACGCTGGACACGCTTTGTCACCAAAATTAACACGAACTGGAACGGATTAGGACGCTACCATGGACGTTGGCGGCTGGCTGCGAAGCATTGGTTACGGACGAGTGAGTCGACATTCATCGAGAATGCGATCGACTATGATGTGTTGCCGGAGTTGACGGCGCGAACAGCGAAATGCGCGAGGAAGTGCCGATGGACTACATCGACCGGCTCAAGCGCGCCGCAATTCTTCTCGGGACAATCATGGTGCTTTCGTCCGGCGCGGCGCTGGCGCAAGACCAATTAACGAAAGCCGACCTCGTCCAGTTGGCCGTGACCCTCGGCGTCTACGACAACCGTTGCGAAAAGCTCGCTCCCAGGCTGCTGGCCGATTTACAGCGCATGGTCCGAATGCTCGACAAGGGCGACGTAATGGCGGGCGTTATCAAGGAACAGAAGAAAGTCGACAGAGCGGGCGAGGCGAAGTGGTGTGAGGCGTTTCGTCCGGTGATCGAGAAGTACAAGGATGGGCTTTTCGAGCCTGTGAGGTAAGAAAGATGGCAGACATCGACCTCAACTGCATGCGGACACTGCGTTCCACCGCCCTTGCTCTGACGCTCGTGGTCGGCGTGTGAAGGGGCCCCGGAATCCGCAGCCCGCGGAGGACTGGTGGGCGAAGACGACGGCGGCCGGGACAGAGAACTCTCGACGTTGATGACTCTCTCCAAGTTGTGCGTCTTGCTACTGTTCGGCACTTGAAGCTGGGCAGCCCATTGTCGCAGAGAAAGCCGGGTGCGCTGGCTCATCGGTCGCCTGCGCAACCGCCGGTTCTACAGCCTCGCCTCGGGCCTAGATCCGGAGAGTTTGGACCGCCTCTTCGACGCATTTTACACGACCAAGCCCAGCGGCATGGGCATGGGACTATCGATCTGCCGTTCGATCATCGAAGCTCACGGGGAGTGCCGTGCGGCCATGGGCCGAAGCCGATTTGCCGTGGCGAGCCTGGCTTTGTCGGAGGTGTCCGTTCGAAAAGGCCGTATTGCCGCGGAAGACGAAAGCGATTTCTTGGGTTGCGGCCGTGCGGCTCTATAGCCGGCCGGGAAATGCCGGTTTAGTAGCCCCGGTACGGCTTGCAGAGACCGTCTTGCACAGTCCAGCCGCCCTGGCATCCGTTCCAGGTTCGAAAGCGCCCGGGCCGATAGTACCCTCGCTCTCCACGTTCCCCATACCGTTCCCTGTACCGTTCCCTGTACCTGTATTGGGGTTCATCGTAGTCGCGATAGCGATAGTACGGACGGGGGCTGGGGTTGGGACCTAAATCCAAGTAGATTCCCTGTGACGATGCCGGGCCGGCCGTGATGATGATCGCCCCAGCCGTGAGTGCAAATAACGTGATCTTTTTCATGAGGACATCTCACGATCTGCGTGCTCTTGTTTAGGAGCGAAACGCGGTGGGTGGGTAAGGTGTTCCCCGCCAACTTTGCGCCAGAAACCAGTGAGAGATGAACGCCCCCGCAGTGGCTGATCCCGTATTGGCGTCCCAAAAGGTCAGCGCAGCGTTGGACCGCCTAACATTCTCAACCACCAAATCCGCGGACAAGCCAGCATCGCCGCGGAGCAGCGTGATGAACTCGCGCCGTTTCATTCGATAACCTCGTCGGCGCGGGCGAGCAGGGTAGGCGGTACGTCGAGGCGGCCTTGGCGGTCCCGATCAATCGCTCGGCGAAGGCGTTCTGCCACGGCGAGCCTGGGGTTATGGGCTTGTCGCGGATGCCCATCACTGATTTCGCGACCAGAGCCGGCCTCAAGAATCTGAACAAGACGATAAGTGGAGTTTCTGCCTGACAGCGGGCACGCTGTGCCCAGCGAATCAGGAGAGACCATGACGAGACGACCGCGCCGGAACCACACACCGGCCTTCAAGGCGAAAGTGGCGCTTGCCGCCATCAAGGGCGATCGAACTCTGGCTCAGCTGGCGGAGCAGTTCGACGTGCACCCCAATCAGATCACATCGTGGAAGGCGCAGCTCGAGGAAGGGGCAGCCGATGTGTTCGGTTCGGGCGGCGGCAACGGAGGCGCGCAGCCGGCCGTCGACGTGAAGTCGCTCCATGCCAAGATCGGAGAGCTGACGCTGGAGAACGATTTTTTGGAAGGAGCGCTCGGCAAAGCAGGTTTGCTGAGCGCAAAGCGATGATCGACCGTGAGCACGATCTGCCGATCACCAAGCAGGCGCAGGCTCTGCACATCAGCCGCGGCAGTGTCTATTATCTGCCGCGCCCGATGCCGGAAGCCGACCTCGCAATCATGCGACGTCTCGACCGGCTGCATCTGGAGTTTCCTTTCGCCGGCTCGCGGATGTTGCAAGGCCTGCTGGTCGCCGACGGCCTATCGCTCTGCTCTCGAGGAAAGAACCCGCGAGCGCGTGCCGCTCGAATGGGCGGAGACCCAGAACAATCTCGGCAACGCGCTTTTCGCACTGGGTGAGCGCGAGACCGGGACGGCGCGGCTCGCCGGCCGCGCAGTCCACTGCCCACCTCGCCGCCAAGCCTTGAGAGCTGTTCCTCCAGCTGAACCGCCTTTTGGCTGAGGACCTTTCCAACGTCATCGCGGAGTTTTTAAAAGTGCCTCGACTGACATTGAACCATTTCCTCTCGAAGCTCGGGGTCAGGTAAGCGGACCTAATCGATGTGCTGGTTGACGCTGACCAAATTAGAACGAGAATGCCTCGATTACACTCACGGCCTGACGGCAGTAAAACCATGAGTGACGATTTGGAAGGTGGATGCGCCTGTGCGACGGTGCGCTATCGGCTCACCTCGCCGCCGATGTTCGTGCATTGCTGTCACTGCCGCGATTGCCAGCGGCAAACTGGAAGCGCCTTCGTGCTCAATGCGCTGATCGAGGCCGACCGGGTCATCTTGCTATCCGGAAATCCCGAACCGGTCCCAGTGCCGACCGACAGCGGCCGTCCGCATGAAATCCATCGCTGTACAGCACTCGGTGCGGGGCTTCTTGGCCGGTGTGGTGCGCAAGAAGCTCGGACTAAAGCTCGAATGCGAGAAAACGAACGGCGAGCGCGTCTGCGAAATGCCGCGGTGGGCTTGGCTATGGGGAGGCCCGCAGCCTGGCAAAGTGAGCAATGGTGTTGCTCAATTGGCCGCCGCCGGATCATCTCTGGATCGGCAGAAAATCGCGGTACCGAGGGGCTCCGAAATTCCCGGCCCCGGGCGGCTTCCGCGCTTCTTGCCGGACCCGTCCATGATAATAAGAAGCACGCAAACACGATCGCATGAACCGAAAGATGACCTCAGAACACTCGAACCGGGCGCGCGGCAAGCTGAAGATCGGCGACGACTGGAACGCCATCACCATCATCGCCCTGTCTCAGACCAGCCCACTGAAGGCGATCGCCGAGCTGGTCGAAAACAGCATTGATGCGAAGGCGCGCACTGTGACGATCACGCGCGGCCGCGAGCACAGGCGCCATTTTCTCTCGATCCGCGACGATGGCGAAGGCGTGCCGCGCGACAACGCCGGCCGGCCGGATTTCCGCTATGTGGCGACCCACGTCTGTGATTCCGTCAAGCGCCGGCTCAAGGCCGAAGGGACCTCGGGCCTACAGGGCGAGTTCGGGATCGGCTTGTTGAGCTTCTGGACGGTGGGCGACGAGCTCAGCATAACGTCGACCGGCGACGACCGGCGCGCCTACCAGATGGTCATGCGTAAAGGCGATCCGACCTATGTGGTCACGCCCATGCGCGCGCTGTTCGGCGACGGCGGCACGGAAGTACGGATCGCGCCGCTGCTTGATGGCATCCGCGGTCTGTCGGGAGAAAAGATCCAGTGGTATCTCGCGGCGGAGCTGCGCGACCGTATCCGGCAGACCGGCGTCCGTATCAACGTCGTCGACCGGCTCGCGCGTAAGCAGTACGCCGTTGAGCCGCGCCAATACGAGGGCCGGCTGCTGCATCAGCTACCGGCACTGCGCACAACGATCGGCGACATGTATGCCGAACTGTATCTCAGCGAGCCGTCCGACAGCAATCGCGTGGCATTGTTCCGGCACGGCACGCGCGTGATCGAGGACCTTGCACTGCTGGACGATCTTGCCCATCCGCCGTGGACCTTGCGCTGCCTGCAGGGCCACGTCGATGCACCGTTCGTCAACCTCACGCCAGGCACGCGTTCGGGCCTCATCTACGACACGGCCTATGCGACGCTGTGCGAGGCGCTGCAGCCGCTTGAGCGCAAGCTCGTCGAGGTCATCGAAGAGCAGCGCCGCGCCGAGGAAGAGCAGGCGAGCCAGGAGCAGCTGCGCACGATCCAGCGTGCGTTCCGCGAAGCGCTGCTAGCGTTGCCGGCCGAGGAATATGACTGGTTCGACATCCACGCCCGGGCGTTCCGGTCGAAACTCGACGGCGCGACCGTGGCGAATTCGCCTTCGCTCTCGCACGAGGTCAACGGAGTCGTTCTCGGGGCGGCAGAGCCGGAACTCGGCGAGGACCGGCAACGGCAGTTCTTCGAATTCGCCGGACCGCTTTTCAGCGTGACGGTTTCCCCGGCATCGACCATGGTGCGGGTCGGCGAGGCCAAAGAACTGCGGGCCCTGTCGCGCGATCGTTCGCGGCGCCGCGTCGAGCACGACCTCACGTTCCAGTGGCAGATCGTCGAAGGGCCGGGCGCCTTGGCTGGGATGCACAACCAAGCCGTCACCTTCCTGGCGCCGGACGAGCCCGGCCTCACGCGTGTGAAGGTCACGGTGCGCCAGCGCGACGTTGTTTGTACCGGCGAAGGATTGATCACCGTCACTCACGAACTGATGGGGCAGCTCGGCACCGCCACCGTCTCATCGCAGGGCCTGCCGGGTTATACGTTCGAGCGTGCCCCCGGAGGGTCCTGGCGCTCGCGCCTGGATGCCGAGCACAACGTCATCGTGATCAACAACGGGCACCGGGATTTCGTCTATGCCTCGCGCAGCAAGTCGCTGAAGCTGCGCTACCTCGTCCGCCTATACGCCAAGGAGCTCGTCATACACAACTTCGTCGGCCTGCCTGCGGACCAGCTCCTGGAACGCATGGTGGAGCTTTCGCTGCGAACGGAGGAGCATCTCTGAGGCAAGCTCTATAACAATGAGACGCGCAGGCACCTTTGCATTCGGCGGCCACGATATTGGGCGAACGTCAGGCTGCGTCCTGGCGATCTTGTCGCGCACCCCTCCCGATCACGAGCCGGTAGAGTTGAGGATCGAGTATTGGCCGTAATCCGCAACGCCGCAGCTCAAACGCGAACCGTCTCCGGTTACAAGATTTGGCTGAATTGCCGGAAATCTGCGCGCCTTTTCAAAAGGATAGTTTGCGCCGACGTTTCTGAGTTCGAGTTTTACATGCCCAGCCAGGCAGTCCGGTCTCCACCATCCCCAGGCAGGACATTCGCTCGCGCGGCCCGATCCGATCAGCGGTGGCATGCGGGGGCAGTAGGGTCATCGGCACAGAGAGAGGGCGCATCTTTATGCTCCAAGCACCGATTCACGGCCAAGAGTGTGAGAAGGACGGCGATGACAAACCAAATAATGGTGCTGCGAGACATCGGAAGCTCGCTCTCGCAATTTTCGAATGCGGCAGGTCCGGTCTTGCAGGATGGACCCGTCAACAGTAGGGGGCCGTTGAAGGAATCGGATCGAAGAGGCTGCCGGCCTCGTAGGGTAGCACAAGCGCAGGGTCTTTCTGCGCTTCAAACGCAAGCTGGGGTCTGAGGTGATCATAGACCGATAGAGCGCTCGCTCATGCCCGCGCCCCCCGTTTTTCTGCTTGCAGCCGCTACCGCTGAATTAACACGGCAGAGCCCGGAACAGTGGCTAGCACCTGCACGTTGACCTCGGCAGGGCGCGCGCGGAGTGTCTGCCGTGAAGTCGCAAATGGAAGTTTATCGTGCCAAGGCGAAAAAGTACGCTCGTCTGACCATCGTTACAAAATCGCTGCGGGAGAGCCGTCGATACCGGAAACTCGCGGAAATGTATTGGGCACTCGCGCTGGGCGAAAGACCAGAGAGCGGTCAACCTTCGAGAATGATCGTGAAAACGAGCCCGACATGACGACTTATCCCTTAGAGTTTCATCGACGTTCTGAGCAGAAGTGGGTACTTCGTGCTCAGGAGTTGAGCGCAGGTGAGAGCACACCGCGAGCCGGACGAGTCCTTAGGAGCCAGCGCGAGCAGCGTAGGTCGGGCGAGTCCGAACCTCGTGAGATCATGGCCCGAAGGCCATGGCTGCGGGAACTCGGGCAATGGCTGCGGGCCGAGTACAGTGCCGCCGACCAACCTGTCTCGGAACGTCTCGCCGCGCTCCTGAAGGAGCTTACGGGGACGCGCGACTAGGCGCCGCACTGGCGTATTATTCGGTCTTCTCCCTTGGGCCCCTCATCGTTATCGCGGTGGCCATCGCGGGCCTTTTGTTCGGGCACGATGCCGTGCGCGGCTGCAAGCTCGTACTTCACGAGCGCAGCGCAGGGCGCTCCAGTCATCTTCCACCCCGGCTAGTGATGCCCGTAGTCGGCTTCCTCGGCCCTGCCCTTGACAGGCGCCAGCATTGGCTCGCTGCGTTCCGTACGGGCTTAGGCGCCGAGGGCTTCGTGGATGGGCAGAACGTGAGGATCGAGTACCGCTCAGCCGACGGCGGAGCCAAGGGACTGCCGGAACTTGCCGCTGCTCTCGTCCGGCGCGAGGTCGCCGTCATTGCCACCTCGGGGCCACCTGCAGCGCTCGCGGCCAGGCGCGCGACACAGACCATCCCAATCGTGTTCGTGAGCGGTGTGGATCCCGTCCAAATGGGCCTGGTGTCAAGTTTCAATCGACCGGATGGAAACGTCACTGGGTTCTACTTCCCTGTCACGGAGCTGCCGGCGAAACGATTGGCATTGCTGCACGAGCTGTTGCCTATGGCCAGGCGCATCGCCGTGCTCGTCAACCCCGCAGATGCGGCTACGGCCGACCCGACGATGCGGGATGTGGCGGTCGCCGGGCACGCGCTCAGCCTGGATATCGAAGTCTTCAATGCAAGCACCAGCGCAGAGGTCGGCGCGGCCTTCGCGGCTTTGTCCAGGTGGCGGCCCGACGCCCTGCTCATCGGTTCCGACCCGCTCTTCAATACCGAGCGGGCGCAACTTGTGGCCTTGTCAGCGCGCCATGCACTCCCTGCGTCCCATTTCCAGCGAGATTACGTCGAAGCCGGCGGCCTAATGAGCTACGGGCCCGATTACGCGGATTCCTATCGTCAGGCCGGCGCCTATGTCGGTCGAATCTTAAAAGGCGCGAGAACGACAGATTCTGCCGGTCCAGCAACCGACAAAGCTCGAGCTATTGATCAATCTCAAGACCGCCAAGGCGCTCGGCCTCACGGTGCCGCCGATGCTGCTGGCCCGCGCCGACGAGGTGATCGAATAGCCGGGCCGATGTCGCCTGTTGGCACTTAGCGGCCACCGACGTACGCGACGGTATGTCCGCAGTTGGCGAAAGCGGACGTCGCATCACGCGGCGCGGACGCCTCGCGCCTCTACCGCCTTGACACCCAGCACGACCCACGGTGGGCATCCGCGCTCGCGTGGCGCACCGGTGGCGACGACAATGGACTCCTCGGTGCGCTGTGGCCGATCGATCTTCTATTCGAGCTCAGGCAGAGGACACGGCGTATTCGGACGAGTGGCGCCCCGGTATTCGCGCTGTCAGGCATACCGTTCGCCAGGTGCGGGAATGTCGGCAGGCGCAAGTAGTCGTGTGATCGGCGGGATATCTGCACCGAGGCATCATGCGGCGCGCACCGCGGATATTCAGAACAATTCAGCTTTGACCCAAGGACGTAGCCTTCAATTGGCAGGAGAGTTCGAGCGCGAGAGGCAAGCGCACGAATGAAGGCAACCCTGGTCCGGGAGTAGTGACTGCGATGTCGAGTTTTGAGGCAAATTGTCTGGAGTTGCGCGGTGATCTTGCTGAATTGGAACGGCTGCCTGGATGGATCAAGGCCAGGACCCAGCAGGACCTATCTGCCGACACCTCGTTCGCAATTCAACTTTGCCTTGAGGAAGCTGTCGCCAACATCATTATGTACGGCGGCGGCGGAAAAGACGACCGCCCGGAGATAGCAATTGAGTTGGAGCGCAATGGCGGAACGCTGGTCGTCCGCATTGAGGATACCGGCAGGGAATTCGATCCGACCCAATCCCCACCCCATCAGTGGCAAAGACGCTCGAGGACGCGAAAGTGGGCGATCTCGGCATCCACCTGATGCGTAGCTTTACGAGTGGCATGCGTTACGAACGGCGAGACGGCCGCAATCGGCTGACGCTGCGGTTTGTTGAATTGCGTTGAACACCGGCTGTCGGGCGGGGCTTTTTGGCTGCTCCGTGCCCCGCCCGGACCCCCAGTCGGAGGGTGTCTCGCCTCAATTCAGAACAATTCAGGTCTGTCCCAAGGACCCGCCGCCATGTTTGCGGGAGATTGAGCTTGCGGCCAATCGACCAAGTGGCCGTCGTCGTGGAGGACGGACGATGCCGACTTATGAAGATTACAGGCAGATGGCTAACCGGTCCGCGCATCTCGCCATCGCGTGCTCTGCCCCCAGCGTCGCACATGCGCTACTCGCGCTCGGGTTGGAGTATATGGCGCTCGCTGCTAGGCTCAGTCAGCCGGCCGAAATGCACCAAAGTCCGCCGGCTTCGGTCAGCCGGCAGAAATGCAGCAAGAGCCCGCCGGTTTCGGAGATTAGGGTCCGGACTCATTAAATCCACCATACAAGAGCGGCGGCGAGGCAGACAGAGGCCAGGTAGTTTCGGGCCAGCCTGTCGTATCGCGTGGCGATGCGTCTGAAGTCCTTCAACCTGTTGAACGCACTCTCGATATGCCAACGCAGTTTGTAGAGGCGCTTGCTGAAGCTGAATGGTTGCTTTCTGTTGCAGCGGTTGGGAATGACCGGCTTGGTCCCGCGCTCGTTCAAGTCTTCGCGCAACTCGGCGCTGTCATACGCCTTGTCGCCGAGCAGGCGTTCTGGTGACTTCACTCTGCGGATCAAGCGCTCTGCGACCGGGCAATCGTGAGCTTCGCCTCCAGTCAACAGGATGGCGATCAGGCGCCCTTTAGCATCTGCGAGTGCGTGCATCTTCGTGTTGCGCCCTCCGCGCGAACGGCCCACAGCCTGCTTTTTCTCCCCCCTTTTCCGCCCGCCGCCGAGCGGTGCGCTTTGACGTGCGTGGAGTTGATCATCTGCGTGCCCGCGGATCGTCCGTTTCCAGCAAACTCTCGAAACAGGTTTTCCCAGATGCCGCGTCGCGCCCAGCGCACAAACCGGTTATAAATCGTTGTCGGAGGCCCATATTCCGGCGGGCAATCGCACCAGCGGCAACCGCTCTTGAGAACATGCACGATCCCGCTGATAACCCGGCGATCGTCAACCCGCTCCACACCGCGAACATCGGTTGGCAAATGAGGCTCAATTCGAGCCCATTGCTCATCGCTTAGCCAAAACAAATTCCTGCGCACGATCCCGATCCCTTCCAAAAAACGAATCAGGATCCTATTGTCAGAGTAGAAGAATTAATGAGTTTTTACCCTAGTCTAGTTGGCCCGCAGGAAGTCCCCGTTTAGAAATATCGCCTCAGACGAAGGATACGGGCATGAGGCGCCGCAAGTTCATCACGCTCGTCGGCGGCGCGGCGGCTGCGTGGCCCGTCGGCATTCGGGCGCAGCAGCCGGCGATGCCGGTGATCGGGTATCTAAGCGTCGGCACGCCCCCAGCGCACCTGCTCGCGGTATTCAAACAGAGCCTGGCAGAGGCCGGCTTCATCGAGGGACGCAATGTGGCCATCGAGACCCCTTCGGCCGATGGCCGCTACGATCGCCTGCCGGGGCTGGCTGCCGACCTAGTGCGACGCCAAGTGGCCGTGATCGTCGCAATCACCGGCAATCCGGCGCTCGCCGCAAAGCAGGCGACCGCCACAATACCGATCGTGTTCAACGTTGCCGACGATCCAGTCGAGCTTGGTCTGGTCGCCAGCCTTGCGCGGCCCGGCGGCAATGCAACCGGCGTGAGCTTCCTGTTCAGCGACCTGGTGGCAAAGCACCTGGGGTTACTCCGTGAACTGCTCCCGCGAGCCGCACGGATCGGTTTGCTGGTGAATCCGCAGAATGCGAATGCCGATACCCTGGCCAAGAACGGGACTGCTGCGGCGGCGTCCACCGGGACCGAAATCATTGTCTTGCGGGCGAGCGACGCTCGCGCAATCGAAGACGCTTTCGCGACGCTGGCGCGCCAGCAAGCGGATGCCCTCGTGGTGGGCGCCGATGGGTATTTCTTCCGCAGACGAGTGCAGCTCGCCACGCTGGCGGCTCGCCACGGTCTCCCTACCGTTTTCACCACGCGTGAGTACGCCGAGGCTGGAGGCCTGATGAGCTATGGCACCAGCCTGCCGGAGGCGTTTCGGATGACGGGACTCTATACCGCCCGCATTCTCAAGGGCGCCAAACCCGCCGACCTGCCAGTGGTGCAGTCAACCAAGTTCGATTTCGTCATCAACATCCCGACCGCCCGAGCGCTTGGTCTCGAACTGCCGCCGACGCTGCTCGCCCGCGCCGACGAGGTGATCGAATGACAAGGCGGGAATTCATCACGCTTCTCGGCGGCGCGGCGGCAGCGTGGCCGCTCGCGGCGGGCGCGCAGCAGGCCGAGCGAATGCGGCGCATCGGGGTGCTGAGCGGGCTCGGCGAGAACGACCCGGAAGGCCGCGCCCGCGTTTCAGCGTTCCAGGAGGGACTGGAGAAGCTCGGCTGGACGGAGGGCCGTAACCTCCAGATCGTGGTGCGCTGGTCGGGTGCGAGCGCCGATCACCTGCAAGCCCTGGCGGCGGAGCTGGTGCAGCTTGCCCCTGACGTGATCGTTGCCTCCGCTACTGCGTCATTGGTGGCCTTGCAAAAAGCGACAAGCACCATTCCCATCGTGTTCGCGCAGGTGACCGATCCGGTCGGCGCCGGCTTCGTCAAGAGCCTGGCGCGACCGGGCGGCAACATCACAGGCTTTACGCAGCACGATTTCTCCATCGGTGTGAAATGGCTGGAGCTGCTCAAGGAGCTCTCGCCTCGCACAGAACATGTCGCAATCATTTACGATCCAGGAAATCCCGCAGATATCGGGTATGTGCGGACCATCAGCTCCTCCGCACCGACATTCGGGGTGGAACTATCCGACCACCCTGTGCGCGACGCCGTTGAAATCGAGCGTGCCATCGGCAGCGTTGCGGACAAGCCGAACGGGGGCCTTGTCGTGCTGCCCGGTCCGAGCCCCTCCGTCCATCGCGACTTGGTCATCGAGCTTGCTGAACGCAATCACCTGCCCGCCGTCTACGCATTCCGCTATTGGGTTGCACGCGGCGGTCTGGCGTCGTATGGGATTGACAACATCGATTTGCACCGGCGCGCCGCGTCATACGTCGATCGTATTCTCAAAGGCGAGACGCCGGCAGAACTGCCGGTTCAAAACGCGACCAAGTTTGCGCTTGTCATCAACCTCAAGACCGCCAAGGCGCTTGGCCTCGAAGTGCCACCGACGCTTCTTGCGCGCGCCGACGAGGTAATCGAGTGAAACGGCGCGAGTTCATATCGCTGTTGGGCGGGGCTGCGGCGACGCCTCCGCTGCTTTGGCCGCTAGCCGCGCGAGCGCAGCAACCCCGGCCGATACGGACGATTGGCGTGTTTAGCGGTATGGCCAACGAGGGACAGGGCCAGATCTACGTCAAAACGTTGAAGGAAAGATTGGAAGCGCTCGGCTGGATGGACGGACGCAACGCCCGGATCGAATATCGCTGGGCGGCCGGAGATCCCAGAAAAATTCGAGCGCAGGCGGCGGAGATGGTCCAGTCGCGGCCCGATGTCATCGTGGCAATAACGACACCAGCAGTCGCGGCGCTGCGGCAAGAGACGCGCGACATCCCGCTGGTTTTCGCCAACATGTCCGATCCGGTGGATGGCGGCTATGTGCAGAGCATGGCTCGGCCCGGAGGCAATATTACAGGCTTCACCAGCTTCGAGTACTCGATTGGCGGCAAGTGGGTTGAGTTACTCAAGGAAGCAGTGCCTTCACTCACACGCGTGCTGGTTCTCCACAATCAAGACAACTACACATCACGCGCGCTGCTCGGCACCGTCGTGGCCTCGGCGCCAACGGTCGACGTGCAGGTGACATCGGGACCGGTGCGAAACGCGGCCGAAATCGAAACGGCCATCATTGCGTTCGCGAAGGAAGGCGACGGTGGAATGCTCCTTCTGCCCGATCCCATCATTCAAGCCAATCAGCAGAAAATCACGGAATTGGCTGCTAAGTACCGCCTTCCGAGCCTGCATCAATCCCGTGAATTTCCGTCAACTGGTGGAATGATGTCGTACGGAACCGACTTTCTCGATCTCTATCGGCGTGCAGCCGATTACGTGGATCGCATCCTCAAAGGTGCGAACGTCGGCGAATTGCCGGTGCAGAACCCGACGAAGTTCGAATTGGTGATCAATCTTAAGGTTGCGAGGGCTATGGGGGTGCAGGTGCCTTCCACGCTGCTCGCCCGCGCCGACGAGGTTATTGAATGATGGGGTGGATGGCCCCCTTGCGGCATCTGAGTGCCAAACTGCTTGATCGAATCAGCAGCAATGGGGAGCCATCCATGGGCGAGGTTACGACGATTGGACTGGACTTGGCGAAGCATGTTTTTCAGGTGCACGGTGTCGATGCAGGGGGAGCGACGGTTCTGCGCAAGCAGCTTCGGCGTGCGCAGGTTCTGGCGTTCTTCAGCCGGCTGCCGCGCTGCGTGGTTGGAATGGAGGCGGATCGGGTGATGCCAGCATCAGCTTCTCCATCGCCGCCAGGCGCTGCATCTCGCTTTCCAGCTTGACCAGTTTCTCCTTCAGATGGGCCGTCTTCGCTGCCAGCTCTTCGGACGGCTCCTGCAAGTCGGCCGTGTCGAGTTGCGCGAGATAACGCGCCACGCTCTTCTCCAACTGTGCGCGGCGCCGTTCCACTTTCCCGCGCGTGAAGTTCTTGTCGCGGGTGTTGACGGCTTTGAACTTACTCCCATCGATCGCAATGCTCGCTGTCGCGAGCAGGCCCATCTGGCGGCACAATTCGATAAATTGCACGCAGACCTGCTTGATCGCCGGCCCACTATCCTTGCGGAAGTCGGCAATCGTCTTGTGATCGGGAATGAGCCGGCACGTCAGCCACATCACCTCAACGTTGCGCCCAGCTTCACGCTCAAGCCGCCGACTCGACTGAACGCGATTGAGGTAGCCGTAAATGTAGAGCTTCAGCAGCCCAGAGGGATGATATGAAGGCCGCCCGGTCGCCTCGGGAGCGACCCCATCGAACCCCAGGCCCGAGAGGTCGAGTTTCTCAACAAAGGCGTCGATCGCCCGAACCGGATTGCCCTCATTGATCCAGTCCTCCAGGCACTCGGGAAATAGCGTCGTCTGCCCGCGATCGACCCCTTCAACGAAGCGCCTCATCTGATCCCTCCGCAAATCGCGGCGGAATCATACAGCGCGAATCAAATAATTCAGTGCGTTTTCACACAACCAGGGTCAAAAGCGAAAAGGCTTGCAGCGAGCATATTCCGTCCGGATTATCCCCCAAAAGCCGACATCAATGATGCGTTCTGGCACTTCCGACTTGTGCCATGAGGCGACATCGCGCCGATTGTTGTCCGGTGGCGGTTTGCGCGACGTCCCAGGGGTGGCTGTCACATCCGATCGGTCTTGGCGGCGCTGCCGAAAAGGGCCATCCTGATGCCCGGAAGGCCGTTCATCCGGGAACGTCGTTGAAGCGCAGTGCCCTTTCAGGGCCGCCGTAAGGGACGATTGCCGGACAGGATCGCCCATGAATATTCCGATCACGAACTTCGTCTGCGCGGGCAGCCTCGAGGAGCTGAAGGCCAAGGGGCGGCTCGTCGTGCGCGGGGCGCATCGTCCGATCCTCGTGGTTCACGACCGTGAGCGCGTCTTCGCACTCGACAATCGCTGTCCACACATGGGGTTTCCGCTCGACCGCGGCAGCGTCGAGGATGGCATCCTGACCTGCCACTGGCACCACGCTCGCTTCGATCTGGCAAGCGGCTGCACCTTTGATCTGTGGGCCGACGACGTGCCGACTTGTCCCGTCGAAGTGCGCGACTTGGAAGTGTGGGTGAAGCCCACGTTCGGCTATGCCGACACGGCCGCGCATTGGCGCCGACGGCTCCACGACGGCCTCGCCCATGACCTCGGCCTTGTCATCGCCAAGGCGGTACACGGACAACTTGCCACTGGCGTGCCACCGACGGACGTCGTCCGACAGATCGTGTTGTTCGGCGCGCGCAACCGTGACGGCTGGGGCGTGGGCCTAACCATTCTCACCGCGCTGGCAAATTTGCTACCCGTGCTATCGGAGGAAGAGGCCTTCCTGGCGCTGTTCCACGGCGCGCGCCGCGTCGCCGCTGACTGCGATGGACAAGCGCCGCGCCAGGAGCGTGCGCCGCTCGCGAGCCGGCCCGATCTGGCCACCGTCAACCGGTGGCTGCGGCGTTGGACGGCCGTACGCCATCGCGAGGCGGCCGAGCGCACCGTGCTCACGGCCATCGCGAGCGGTGCTGCGCCGGCCGAGCTCGCCGATCTCCTGCTTACGGCCGAGACGGATCGCGCCTTCGCCGACAGCGGACACTCACTCGACTTCATCAATAAGGCGTTCGAGTGCCTCGACCTGATCGGCTGGGAGCACGCTGCAGCCGTGCTGCCGACCGTGGTCGGTCAGATGGTTGCCGCGCGCGGCGCCGAAGAATCGACCGCTTGGCGTCAGCCGACGGATTCCATCGCCCTGTGCCAGACGACGGTAACGGAACTCTCGGACCTGTTCGCCGCCGGTCGAGGCGAGGGCCGCTGGTCGGATCATCCGGCGCTCGCCCACACGCTCCTCGGCGACGACCCTGTCGCGATTATGGATGCTCTCAAGGCGGCCGTCCGGGCCGGGGCGGCTCCCACCGACCTTGGCCGCTCCCTTGCCTACGCGGCGGCGCTCAGGGTGGCGCGCTTCGGCAGCGCCAACGAGCACTCCGACTGGGAGACGGCCCACCACGTCTTCACTTATGCCAACGCCATTCATCAGATGGTAAAACGGATCGGGATCGCCGACTCGGACCGCCATGCCGAGGCTGCACGCAGCATCCTGCACGGCGCGATGGCGCTCTATCTCGCCCGCTATCTGAACGTGCCGCCAGCCCGCATTCCTGGCGACGGCGGCGACCTCCTCGACGATCTGCCCACCGATGTCGAGGCCCTTCGGGCCGCTCTACTCGACGCCTTCGACCGGCAGCGGCAGGTCGACTTCGCGGCGCGTCTCGTGGCACGCCATCTCACACTCGGCCACCCGCCGCGCGCGCTTATCGCCACGCTGGGCCGGGCGCTGTTGCGGGAGGACGCGGGCTTTCACGCATATCAGATGCTGGATGCCGGCGCGCGCCAGTTTGGGGAATGGGGCAACACCGACGAGGGCCGGCACATCCTGATCGCCGTCGCCCGCTATCTTGCCGCCCATTCGCCTACCGAGCGTGCCGGGTTGCAGACTGCCGATATTGCCCGGCGGCTCATGCGCGGCGGGGAGCTTCATCAGGAGGCTACCGCGGGTGGGAATCCTTCCATTGGCCTCGCCGCCGGCGATGGATAATGCTGGCGACGAGAGCGCGCATTTCCGCGGAAAAGCAGAGCTCTGCGCTGCAACTACGTCGAGCATCTGGATCTTGTCGCCGAGCGGATTGTGCGTTTCGCCAACGTAGTCGGCCGCGAGCGGGTCATTGCCAGCACCGACTGCGGTTTCGGAACCGCGGCCGGTCACGGCAAGATCGATCCGGGCGTGGCCTTCCTGAAACTCGACGCCCTCGTCGAGGGGGCGAGGCGCGCGACCAAACAGCTCTGGGCCTGAGCCGAGCCGCGGCCTGCCCGACATTCAGGCCGTCCACAGCCTGCGGCTGGCAATGCGGGCGCCTTCCACAAGGGCTGCAAGCTTCGCCCACGCGACCTCGGGATGCACTTCATCGCCCGCGCCCGAGGTGCCGAATCCGCAATCCGTGCCGGCGATGACGCGCTCGCGGCCGAGCACGCCGGCGAACCGCGCAATCCGCTGCGCCACAAGCTCGGGGTGTTCGACCAGATGGACGCAATGCGACACGACGCCGGGAATCAGCAGCTTGTCGGGAGGCAGTTCGACCTCCTCCCAGAGCTGCCATTCGTGCTCGTGCCGCGGGTTTGCGGCCTCGATCACGTAGGCGCCGGCACGCACCTTGAGCATCAGGTCGACGAAGTGCTTCAGCTCGAAATCGTGGACGCGCGGCGCGACGTTCACGCTGTAGCAGGTGTGGAACCTGACGCGATCTTCTGGAATGCCGCGCAGCGCGTGATTCACCGCCTCGACCCGCAGCGCGATGAATCTCCGGCAATCCTCGATCGAGGCGTCCGGCGTCCGGTTGTAGTGCGTCGCCATGCGGGGATCGTCGATCTGCAGAAGGAAGCCGGCATCGACGATCGCCTTGTACTCCTCGTGCATGGCGTCGGCGAGCGCCGCCAGATACTCCTCGTCGGAGGCGTAGTACCGGTTCTCGTAATAGAGCTCGAGGTTGGACGGCGAGATCGCGGTGATAAACGCCTCTTGCGCGTCGACGGCGGCGAGCGCGGCCTTGAGATTCCCGGTGTCGGCCCGGACCTCGTCCTGCCCGACGTAGCGAATCGGCCCGGAGCAGACCAGGGCGCGGGGTCGGACGGTGCGCTTCGGAACGATCGCTCCCGAGCGCGCGGCCAGCATGACGCGCGCATCTTCGTAGGCGCCGGGAAAGGCGAGCGAGTCGCGGGTCGCGCCGCGAAAGCGGGGCTGGCTGTCGATCTCCTCGAGCCCCGCGAGCCGCCCGCGCGCATAAGCCATCCAGTTGACCTTGCTGTGCTCGCCATCACCGATCACGTCGATGCCGGTGTCAGCCTGACGCCGCACGATGTCGACGATGGCGCGGCGCCCGCGGTCGGCAAGGGCCCCGGCGTCGTAGCTCTCGCCGAGCTCCTTGGCATTGAGGACTGCCACCAGATCGGCCGGGCGCGGCAGGCTGCCGGTGTGCGTCGAGAGAATTCTTTGCCGGCTGAATTGCAAGCAACGCTCCTGTCTTGCAGATTGTGGCCCTGAGTGCTCAGCCCACGCGCCCGACGGACGTACGTTCCCCACATTTCGAGGATATGAAGCTTGCGGCGCGTTGTCTTCTATGGCTGGCGATCCACTATCGCAACCGGTGTACGGGCGGCGTCGAAGGAACGCTTAGAGATCAAGCCCTCGAGGATGGGGTCTGGAATGCCCCCCGTGGAAGCGATCAGTTCGACTTGAACTGGCAAGGAGGACAGCATACCGCCACCTGGCACATAAAAAACGGCGGCAACACGCGTGATCCTAAGCGTTGCCTGAGGATTTACTATTTCTGGGATGCGACCACCAAACAAGTCATTAATGCGGAAATGCCTGCCCACCGGCGCACGGAGCAACCTAACGCTTGTTAGCAGCCGCCCACATGCCCAACGAAGAGAACCGGAGCCGTCAAGGCCGACATCGATCTCGTCGGTGCCGGTACAACGTCGCAGATCGTCAGGTTGCTGACTGTGCCACGGCCGTCCTCGATACCGATGGCGCATCGGAGAATGTTGGACCCTAGTTCCTCTCCGGGGACTATTTGGGTTTAAGAGCGGGAGCGGCCCAGGGGCGGCGGCCTTGATCGCTCGCTCTGAACGCCGAGATTTGGTCGCGATAGCTTGCCGTCAGCGCGATGTCGTCCAAGCCCTCGAGCAGACGATTGCGGCAGACCGGATCGATAGCGAACCGGTAGCTCCTGTTCCCGCACAGGATCGTCTGCTGCTCGAGATCGACCGTCACCGCAAGCTCCGGCGTATGCGCCAGCGTCGCCATGATCTCAGCTGCGTTCTCGTCCGAGACGAGCGCGGTGAGGAGCCCGTTCTGCACCGCGTTGCCGGAAAAAATGTCGCCGAACGACGGCGCGATCACGCAGCGGATGCCGTAGTCGTAGAGCGCATAGACCGCACCCTCGCGCGAGGAGCCGCAGCCGAAATTGCGGCCCCCCACGATGATCCGGGCGCCGCGCCAAGCCGGCCGGTTGAGCGGGAAGTCCGGCCGTTCGCGCTCATCCGCATGGAAACGCAGGTCGTGCAGCAGCGCTCCTCCAAAGCCGGCGGAGCGCGGCCGCTTGAGGAAGCGTGCTGGAATGATCTGGTCGGTGTTCAGATTGGCGATGTCGAGGGGACAGGCCGTCGCGGTCAGCCGGGTGAACTTGTCCATGGTGCCGCCTCAGACCGTCCGCCCGACCAGCAGCAGCCGCACGTCGGACAGCCGCCCGGTGACCGCAGCCGCCGCCGCCATCGCCGGCGACATCAGATGCGTGCGAGCCCCCGGACCTTGCCGGCCGCGGAAATTGCGATTGGTCGTCGACGCGCAGCGTTCCCCGGGCGCGACCAGATCGCCGTTCATGCCGACGCACATGGAGCAACCGGACTCGCCCCATTCAAGACCCGCCGCGCGAAAGATGCGGTCGAGCCCCTCCTCCTCCGCCTGACGCTTGATCAGCGACGAGCCGGCGGACACCAAACCCGGCACCTTGCTGGTCCGCCCCGCAAGCACCGCAGCCGCGGCCCTCAGGTCCTCGATACGGGAATTGGTGCAGGAGCCGATGAACACGCGATCGATCGGGATCTCGGTAAGCTTCCGGCCTGGCGCGATCCCCATATAGTCGAGCGCCTCGCGCAGATACCTGGCACGGGCTTCGTCCGACTCCCGCGCCGGATCGGGTACGCTCGCATCGATCGGCAGCGCGTCCTCCGGGCTGGTGCCCCAGGTCACGATCGGCGCGATATTTGCGGCCTCGAGGCTGACCTCCCGATCGAACCGTGCATCGCCGTCGGTCGTGAGCGCGGACCATGTTCGACGGCCCTGTCGAAATCCGCGCCGCTCGGGGCGTAGGGACG
>CAWGEH010000027.1:0-63895 GCA_963821505.1 uncultured Alphaproteobacteria bacterium | reverse complement strand
GATGCTATGGGGCGAGCGGCGAGGGCATGGCACCTTCGGCGCTGTTCAACGGCTACCGATGGAGCGCCCCATGTCGCAAGCCTTTTGACGCGAGCAGGTCCCTCACCGCCCTCGAGCAGGATAGCACGATCATCGCCGTGATCGAGATGAGCCAATCGAAGTGGCTCGTTGCGGCGGTTGTTCCCGGCGTCGAACGCCAGCCGCTCAAGAAGCTCGATGCCGAGGAGGCGGCGCTGCTGAAGCTCTTGCATCGTTGGCGCAACGAAGCCGGCCAGGCCGGGCGCCAGATCAAGCGCATCGTCGTCGCTTATGAGGCCGGACGCGATGGCTTCTGGCTGGCGCGCTGGCTGCGGGCGCGCGATGTTGAGGCTTACGTCATCCATCCCACGAGCATCGCGGTGTCGCGCGAACACCGGCGCGCGAAGACTGATCGCCTCGACACGGAACTGCTGATGCGCGCCTTTCTCGGCTGGCTGCGCGGCGAGAAGCGCCATTGCAGCATGGTGGCGATCCCGACGGTCGAGGAGGAGGACGCAAGACGGCCGAACCGCGAGCGGGAAAACCTGGTCACTGAGCAAACGCGGATCGTGAACCAAATCAAGGCCATCCTCGCGCGCTTCGGCATTCGCACTTTCCGGCCGACCCTGCGCAAGGCCGAGGAAAAGCTCGAAGGTCTGCGCACAGCGGAAGGGACGCCGTTGCCGGAGAACACGCGCGCGGAACTGCGCCGCCACCTCGCGCGGCTACGCGTCGTGCGCGACCAGATCCGCGCGATCGAGCAGAGACGCCTGCGCAAGCTCGCGGCGGCCCCAGAGAAAGGCCCGCACGCGATGGTACGTCTCATTGCGCGCGTCCTCGGCGTCGGTGTCGAGACGGCGGACATGCTGGTCAATGAGGTCTTCTCGCGCCACTGGCGCGACCGCAAGGCCGTCGCCCGCTACGCCGGCCTTACCGGCTCCCCGATGAGAGCGGAAGACGCCGGCGCGAGCGGGGCCTTGCGCGCGCCGGTAACGCTCGCGTCCGGTGCGGCATGATCCAATTCGCTTGGCGTTTTCTCAGATTCCAAAAGGACAGTGCCCTGGCCCAATGGTTTGCAGCGCGAACCGCCGATAGACGCGCCAGCACGCGCAAGACAATGATCGTGGCGCTGGCGCGCAAACTGCTCATCGCGCTCTGGCGTCTCGCCACGAGCGGCGAAGTGTCGGATGGCATCGTCTTACGTCCGGCATCATAAGCGACAACAATCGAAAGGGAACGACAACAGGACAACCAACTTGGCGACCCCATGCTAGGGGTTTGCCGATGAATCCGAGGTGGCGGTGATCCGACGTAAAAACCATGGCTTCCAAGCCGCTGTGCAGAATGGACCCGCCGCCCCGGAGCTTTGCCGCCGATGCGCATGACTGCATCATGGCACCGATCCTCGCGGATCGACCGAATACAAGGTTGTGGCGCGATTTCCGCGCCCGATGGCGAGCTCCCCTCGGATCATGTCGAACCTGATCTTCAGGCTGCGAGACGACGCATGTCGATGAAAGGAGAACCTACAAAATAGAAATCCACATAGTAGATCGAATAGCGCCCGGAGGACGTTTGTACGTCGCGGCAACGATATTGTGACTCGGTCCGCGCATTCGCGGTCAAGCCCCGCGCCTTCGGCGCGCCGCACGCGGCTTCGGGGCTCTGACCGCTCAGCGCAGCCGAGCAAGAGAGCAGCCGTGCCGCAATGCAATCTAATGACGTGACAAAATGACTCAGTGCATGGCGAGTTTTTTCTTGACACCGATAGGCCCCATACAAGGTTTTCGGACGCCGGCGATGACGAGCCCCTCCAGCGCGCTGATGCGGCCGGCGTTCGAAAAGCGCCAAGGCACGAAATCGCGGCGGGGGGTAGTGCGGCGGCGGTGCCGCGGGCGCTATGGGGATTTGGCCGCGAGGCGTGATTTGGGAGGTCGGGTGATTTTCAATAGGTGGCGGGGTCGAAGGCATACGCAACTTAAACGTTACGGCACGAATGTTGCTATATGGGGAAAGTATCTTTTGCTCTGCGTGAGATTTCAATGAGCTAGGTGTGGCAAAAAGAGCACTCGCGACAACTTGTGCGTGATGAGCCTCACAACAGCCTTTGAAATGCATAGCCCAAACCGATCTTACGGACGTCGAAATCTGCACCTGAACTGAAACTGTTTTGGAAGATGCTCGTCAAGATGATCGACCCTTTCCGACTGCGCTTCATCGTGGGAATTTTTGTGCGATGGATGTGGTCAGAGCGGAATCTGATGCCTTCGAGCTTGCACCGCCATGTCGGTGCTCCACTATCGACGATCACTACTCTCGTTAATGCGATCGCAGATCAAGCCCCCAGCCGCCACTATCGCGAAGCGATTTAGTGCTTTGGCAATCGCTGCCATTCGCGTCACGGCAGCTGTTGAGGGTGCAACGGACATGTCGCGGACATGGCCTCAGCAAGTCCTGCGCAAAACTCCGCATTACCTTCTGGGAATATCTCGGCTCACGGCTGGCGGTGCACAACCACACCGAAATCTCGTACTTGCCGACAATTGTCAGGCATCGCTGCGCCACGGCCTGACTGCCCCGATTTTCGCCCTCTTACCGCTCACCCTCACCCTGTCGTAGGTTCAAATCCACCAAATCGACACCGCGAACCAGGCTGGCCCGCCGGCCCCCTCTCAAATATCATCCAACCCCAATCAGCGCGTCGGCGATTTGCGAGGATATCAGCATGATTATTCAGACGGCGCCTACCGGGCGACCTCGTTTGGCGATCATGATGTACGAGCACACGGCGCTATCGCATCAGTTCGCCCGCGGTTTCGGAAACGATCAGTTTCAGGGCCCCGAGCCCAACGACCTGATGTTCAACGTGGTCCTACATCATGATGCCGGCTGGGCTGAATTCGATCGTGATCCGGCGACAGACCAGGCCAGCGGTCTACCCTACAACCTCGTCGAGACGCCGGCAGAATACATCACGGTGACGAGCCGGCTCTCACCGGAATTCAACCAGCGGCAACACCCGTTTTGCGGGCTGATGTCGAGCATGCACAGTTGGGGCCTCTACAACGGGCGCTACGGGCTCTCGAGCATGGTACTGATCGATAAAATCCCGCTACAAGACCGGCCGCTGGCGCAGCGAATGCTCGACGGCGAGTTGGCTCGTCAGGAACGTCTCAAGGCCGAACTCAGCCAAGATCCGAAGACGTCGCTCTGGATTGATGAGAAGCGGCTGTTCCAGAACTACAAGCAACTCCAGTTCTTCGACACGCTCGCGCTGTATTTCAATCGAACGCATCCCAGCGAGCGCGGTGAAGTGAAGTTCGAGCACGTGCCATTGAACCCCGAGCAGGATGCAACCATCACGGCCCGTCCGCGCGCTCTTGGCGTCTATGAGCTCTCGCCCTATCCGTTCGCGGCCCATTCGGCCGAGTATGCCTTTGCGGGCCGCCCGATTGAGCCGGGCCAACACGAAAAGAACGGTGGCTGGTCGAGCGTGCTGGCAAAGGCACCCACCATGTGGGAATGCTTCCGTCTGGTCCCGGCCTGAGCAGCGCACTTGGTGCTTCATGAAACCCGGCCCCTACGGCCCCTTTCCATATTCGCCCATTATCCACCGGCCGCGTCTCAAATGGCCCCGCGGTGCACAACTCGCATTGTGGATTGTTCCCAATATTGAATTTTTCTCGCTTGAGACGCGTCCAGGCGGCCTCGGTCCGGGCAGAATTCCGGATATTCCAATCTGGGCCATGCGCGACTACGGTAACCGGGTCGGCGTGTTCCGGCTGATGGAGGTTCTCGATCGCTACAGGATTCGCGCGACCGTCGCGCTCAACAGCGACATCTGCATCCACCATCCGGAAATCATCGAGGAGGGCGAGAAGCGCCGCTGGGAGTGGATGGGCCATAACCAAAGCAATTCCCGTCGCCTCAACGAAGTGCCAGCCGAAGAGGAGCCTACGATCATCCGCGAGACGCTCGACACCATTGCCCGCGCGAGCGGCAGGCGTCCTGTCGGTTGGCTGGGTGCCGGTCTGCAGGAGACCTGGAATACACTCGATGTCTTGGCCGAGGCCGGCTGCGAATATGTTGCGGATTGGGGGCCCAACGACGATCAGCCGTACACGATGACGCTCAGCGGAGAGAAAACAATTGTGTCACTGCCGTATAGCTACAACATCAACGACAAACAGGCGTTCGAGAACGCCAATATGACACCTGGTGATTTCCAGGATGCGATTTGCCGGCAATTCGATACCCTATATCGTGAAGGCGCCACATCCGGGCGCGTCATGCATATTGCGGTCCATCCCTATCTAACCGGCATGCCCTATCGCATCGGCGCACTCGACGCTGCCCTCAAGTACATCTGCAAGCACAATAAGGTCTGGAAGGCGACTGGTTCGGAAATTGCACGTCACTATCGCGCGCAGTTGACGGATGGCACGCTAGTGGAAAAGAAGTCAACGAGGAAGAAATAGACCGGAGATCGTCCACGTGAGCGATTGACGGAGTGCGAAAGGGACACGGAGGGTGATCATGCAAATGATGGGAATGTTCGGTCAGGCAGCACTGGGGTTTGTCTTTGCCACAGCGATATCGGTGGCGCCCGTGCGGGCATTGGACACTGTCACCATTGGAACGGTCGGGTCACCTTCGGCCAATCTTTGGCCTGTCTTCATCGGCATCGACAAGGGCTTCTTCACCGCCGAGAACGTCAAGGCCGATGTGGTCTACATCCAATCGAGCGCGTCGGTCATCCAGCAGCTCTCGGCCGGCTCGCTGGACATGTCGATGTCCACCGGAATCGTGGATCCAATCCGAGCCATCGACCAGGGCGCGGCGATCGCGCTCACGCGTTTCGAAGTGCAGGCGCCGCCGTACGCCTTGCTGGCCAAGTCGAGCATCAAGAGCCTAAAGGACCTCAAGGGCAAGGTGATCTCGGTCGGGGGCCCGAAGGACATCACCCGTATCTACGTCGATCGCATGTTGGCGCCGCACGGGCTGAAGACGGGCGACTACGACTTCGTCTATGCCGGTGCCACCAGCGCGCGTGCCCAGGCCCTGCTCGGCGGCGCGGTTGATGCCGCGATTCTGTTGCCGCCATCGAACTTTCAGGTTCAGAACGCCGGCTACAACGATCTGGGGCTCGCCATGCAATATGCGCCTGAGCTAGCGTTCTCCGGCACGGTCGTGAACAAGGCGTGGGCCACTCGAGATGCGAACCTGCTCAAGCGCGTGCTCGCCGCCCAGAGCAAGAGCACCGAGTATCTCTACGACGCCAAGAACCGCGCCGAGGTGGTTCGCATTCTGGTTGCGGTCAGTGGCCAAAAGCTGGAAGACGTCGAGAAGTCCTACGACTTCTTCAACAAGAACAATTTCTTTGATCGCACCGGCAAGATCTCTCGCCTCAAGATGAATGCCCTGATCGATACCCTAGTTAGCCTGGGTGACGTGCAGACGCGCGGTAACATAGAGCGGTTCCTGCTGCCTGGGGTGGCGCAGCTGTCGGACTGATCCGGGCCGAGGAGATGGGAGAGATCTGTATGCAGGGCCTGTGCCGTGCGGCGATGCGCGACGTCATTGCGGCGCCGCTCGCGGGTCTCGACCTGCGGCAGCATTACGGGCACCACCAGTCGCCGGCCATCCGCGCAGGCGGTCTCATCTTCTGCTCCGGCATGCTACCGGTCGATCCGGAAACCGGCGAGCGGCGCCACGGCACGCTCACCAGCGAGGCACACGTCATTTTCGGAAATCTGACGCTGCTGCTGGAGTCGGCCGGCTCGTCGCTCGACCGGCTCGTGCAGGTGCATGCGCTGATCTACGACAGCATCGAGTACGATGTGCTCAACCGGGTCTATCGGCAATACGTGGGGAATGGACCGCCGGCGCGCACCGTATGGACGGCCCAGATCGAGGCGGGCTTCAAAATCCAGCTCGACGTGACCGCTGCCGCCTGATCGTGCGCGAAGGACATCCGATGAGCAGCAGCACACGCGAAATCATTCCGCCACCAGGGTACGCTCTGGATGTGGCGAAGAGCCCCGGCCAACCGGCGTCGATGGCGGTGAGGGGAGGGGATTTTCTCTTCGTATCAGGCCTCACTGCGGTTGATCTGCAGTCCGGTGAGCGCTTGCGCGGGACCACGGCGAGCGAGACCCGTCAAATTCTGACTAATCTCAAGCAATTGCTGGAGGCGGCAGGTTCGTCGCTCGACAAGGTCGTGAAAGTGAACGTGCTGCTGCACAGCATGCTAGAAGCGCCAAACATGAACGAAGTCTATGCCCGCTTCTTTCCCGATCCACCGCCGGCTCGGACCGTCTGCGGCGCACGCCTCCCCGATGACGTCAAGGTGATCATCGAATGCACGGCGCTGGCCTGATCCGATGACCGAAAAGCTCCAACGCGCGGCAATTGAGCCAAAGAATCCTCTCCTCAACGCCTCGCGCAGCTCCAATCTGCCACACGTTCCCGGCATCCGCGTCGGCGACTATATATTTCTATCGGGCATGGTTCCGGTCGATCCGCAAACTGGCGAGCGCAGCCATGGGCCGATTGCTGAACAGGTCCGCACGACATTGTCGAACATGCAACATATGCTGGAGTCTGCGGGCTCCTCGCTTGAACGCGTCGTGCGCGTGCATGTGGTGCTGGCCGAAATCTCAGATATGGCGGAAATGGACCAGGTGTATCGCGAGTTTTTCCCGGTCGACCCGCCGGCGCGCACGGCTTGGTCGATGCAGCTTCGGTTCGGCAACGGCTGCGAGATCGAATGCGTGGCGCTGGCGGATTGAATCTCTGCTCGCCGCTTAAGCGCAGTCAAGCGACAGGGGCCAAAACATGCCGGACAACATCACGTCGCGTTCGGTTTTCCGCCCAGCAGATCTTCCACGTCCTGGCCTGGAGGAGCCAGTTCTCAGAGCTGTCTGTAAGCGCCGGAGCAATAATCCCTCATTGAAGCGGCCGGATCTTCCGGTAGCGCCGGAGTAAAACTCCGGCAGCAGATAGCCTTTTGCCTTGAGTCGGCAGGGGGCGGGGGATGAAGGGCGTGGATCTCTATTTGAAGGTGCGGCATGCGGTTCGCATTGAGGGCCTGAGCGAGCGTGCGGCGGCCCGCCGGTTCGGGATCGATCTGGAGTTCTCGAGCTGCCGGGCCGCTTCCAAGAACATGTCCGGCGCCGGCTTGCCCGCAAGGCCGAGCCGTCGAAGATCGATGCCGTCTACGCGCACATCAAAAAGCTGGGTGAGGCCTGCCGCATCGAGCACCGCCGCACAGTTCTGAGAAGATGAGACGATAGCCGTTCGCACACCTCGCGCCCGTGCATCACGGGTCGACATTGCAGGTTCGAAGTTCTGCCAGATGGCAGCACCGATTCACGGAAATCCTGCGCGGTAGTAGGTGGCGAGTCCCTCGATCTCGGCCGTCGTCAGCCTCGCCGCGACGGTTCGCATGCGCCCATACACGTCGTTTCGCCGCTCGCCAGAGGCGTACATCTTGAGCTGACGAATCAGATAGTCGCGGTCCTGCTCCGATAGGATCGGCGCCTCGATCGGGCCGCCAGCGCCCGCCCGATGGCAGGCCGCACACGGCGGGATGTTGCGAGCGGGGTCGCCCAGCTCAACCAGCCGCACGATCGCCTCAGGCAATTCAGCCAGCGTCGCCGGATTGGGATTGCGCTTCGGCTGGCCGGCGTAATAGGCCGCAACATCGGCGATCTGCGCATCCTCCAAGGCTTTGGCGATGGCAGTCATCTGCGGATGCGTGCGGCTGTCGGTCCGGTAGTCGTGCAGCTGCTTGTAGATTGCGGCGCCGGACTGTCCGGCGAGATTCGGAAATTGGGGACCGACGGAGACCCCCTGCTCGCCGTGGCAGGCGGCGCAGACCTCCACCACCTTGGCGCGGCCCCGTTCGGGATCGGCGCGGGCGAGAATTTGCAGGACTTCCGGCGTCCACGTCACCTGCGAAACCGGTGTCGGCGGTGTGCGGTCAGATGGCTGTGGTTGCGCCGGTGAACCAGGCAGAATGCCGAGCGCGCGGCAGATCGCGGTGTAGGCGTCGAGCCCGACGCTGCGGCCCTGCACGACCGGAATGATCACAACGCCGAGCACGATCCCGCTGAACACGATGGCGAGGACCGCCACAGTAGCCCAGACCCGCCACGGCTGGTCGAGGACATGAGGCTCGGACATGCGCGGCTCGGACAATGGCGCGCTCCTACTGGATGCGATGCACGATCGCGCTCGGCGATGGCGCGATTGCGAATTGCGCGATGGGATAGCCGTAGGCAAGGAGCATCAGGATGAGCACGAGCACATTCCACAGCGCGAAACCGTTGAGCGCCGCCGGAACCCGCTGCGGCGGATGGACCGCCAGCGCATAGAGCGGTCGCGCGATCGCCGCCAGCGAGCTTCGGTGAAGCACCAGGAGGTTGCGCACGAACAACAGCGCAGAGGCAAGCAGGACGAGCCCGGCGACGAAAGACACGATGACCCACGGGCCCCAGCCGGCAATGATCGGATCGGCATAATTGAAATTGGCGACGCGTCGCCATTGTCCCTGCAGGCCGAGCCAGTGCCAGGGCAGCGTCATTACCATCATGCCGATGAACCACAGCCACAGCTGCGCCCGCAGCAGCGCGAGCGACGTGTATTCGCGGCCGGTAAGGCGAGGCCAGATCTCGTAGGCGATCGCGAAATACATGATGACGACGGAGCCGCCGAAGATGAGGTGAAAATGCGCGGTGACCCAGGATGTGTTGTGGACCATCGCATTCATGCCGTAACCCATATTGATGAGCCCGCCGAAGCCGCCGAAGCCGAGCATCACGAACGAAAGCCCAGTCGCGAGCACCATGGGGCGCTCCCACGGCAGCGCCGCGATCCAGCCGAACAAGCCGCGTCCGCCACGCAGCCTTCCCGCGATCTCCAGGGACGCGGTTATGGTGAAGATCGTGAGCAGCGTGGGTACCGACACGAAAGCGGTTAGCAGCACCTGGATGAATTTCGTCCCATTGCCATGTTCCGGATCCATCAGCAGATGGTGCATGCCGACCGGCAGGCTGTAGATCAGAAATAGAATGAAGGTCAGCCGGCCCATGGTGTCGCTGTAGAGTCGTCCCCCGGCTGCGCGTGGCACCATCGTATAGAACGCGATGTAGGCCGGGAGCAGCCAGAAATAGACGATTGCGTGCAAAGTCCAGGAGAACAGCGTGCGCGCCAGCCCGACGTCGACGGTCTGTGTCAAGCCGAGCGCGGCTGGAATGACTTGGAACAACAGCTCGGCCGCGACGCCGACGGTAGTCCACAGCCACATGATCGCGTTCGCCACGGTCGCGAACATCGCCAGCGGTACCGGACGTCCTGGATTCTCGTGCTTCCAACCCGCCATTGCGACGATCATCAGGACGCACCAGATCCAGGACCCGGCCACCACCAGCACGAGGCCGATATAGAACCACGGGCTGCCGGTGAGCGGCGGATAGAACGTGAAGAGAACCGACGCGGTGCCGCTCGCAACCGGCGCCACTATCAGGACCACGCCGATGATCGCCATCCAGAACGCGAACCAAGCCCATATTTTTCCCGGTAGCGGACGGGCAAGCGCGGTCACAGCAACGAAATAGCCGAAACCCATGATGAAAAACGTGGTCAACACATATGCCATCGCCACGCCGTGCGCGGTGACCGATATGAAATATTGTCCGGGCGTGCCTACATCGGCGCCGAGCGGACTGCGCACCCACATCTGCCACGCCCCCAGGACCGCGGCGGCGAGGAAGGCTGCGAAGGCAACCCAGAAATGCGCGAGACAGAGCCGCTCAACGTTGCGCACAGGCAATCCTTCCCCCGGAATCCGGCCTGAACTCGCTCTCCGGCAAAACCTGAACGGTTGCCCACATCTCGCTGTGCCCAAGCCCGCAATATTCATGGCAGGGCATCAACAGATCGCCGCTACGGGTAAATTCCGTATGCACCTGCGCAACGTAACCCGGCACCACCATCGTGTTCACGTTCGTGCCGGTAATGAGCAGGCCGTGGATCACGTCCGGCGTGGTGAACCGCAGCGTAACGGTCCGTCCCTGCGGTACCGCGATGCAGCGCGGAACGAACATGAACTGCGTCGTGACCACCCGTGTCGTCACGCTGCCATCCGCCGCAACCGTAGTGCCGAGATTTTGCTCCGCGAACTCGCCGGACAGATGCAACGTCTTCGGATCGATCCGCTCGACATTGCTGGGCGGGTTGATGCTCATCGTCAGGGCAGTGAACACGATCATGCTTAACGTCGCGGCAACCAGCACGCCGACACCGAAGGCCCACAACAGCTCGGTCCCGAGGATGCGCCGCTCGTGCATTTCGGGGTGAAGCTGGGTCATGCCGTTACCCGATCGTGCCGCGCGGAATGAAGACGAGTAGATAAATCGCCAGGTAACCGAGGACGAGCAGCGCGACGGCACCTCCCGCTAATACGCCAGCGCCCAGCGGTACAACGCGCATCACGCGTGCGAGCGCCGCTTCATCTACGTCGTCGGCCACTTCGAAAGGCGAATCTGATGCAGAGGGCTGATCGGAATGCACGATCGGCTCCGACTGGGCTTGGAAGCGTGCCGAAATGCTTAATTGCGCCTTAATCCTTTAACGCATCAGAGCCGCGGGCAGCAAGACAACACAAAAAGAAGTTCTCTCCTTCGAGGCGAGACCGCCGCCTGGGGGAGGTGAGATTGGCGCGGCGGAAGGACTTCCGCCATGTGGAAAAGCGTAGCCCGCCCTTGCGGGTCCTCCGCGGTGCGGGCCATCTCCAAGCACTCCTGCGCGAATGCCCGATACTGTTCTGATCGTCCCATTGCAGGAACGCCCCTGGGAAGGACCCTGAGAGTGTCGGTCTGCCCTCTTTTCTATGCGGCAAAATCGCGAACGGGGAACAATCCAGTCGATCCAAACACGTGCTCCCGCACAGCTCCCCCGCAACTCGGGAAAAATCGGGCCGAGCGTCGGTCTGCCCCCTTTGCTGCAGCCATCTGCTTTGGCCGTGGTGACGGTGGGGCGCCAACTTTCGGAAATGTCGCGCGTATTCTTGCCACGCAGACGCAGCCCACTGAGACAGGACTGCGTGGCTGGGGTGGTGAGACTCGAACTCAGGAATCCGAGCGCGAGCTATGTATTTGAGATGTCGTGATAACTGGCGTCGGCTCGGCTAAACCTCGCTACCAGAGATTATTCGCGCTTGAGATGCGGCGTTGGGGAATGCAGCTCAAGCCTGGATTTGATCTTGGTGGCCCAGAAAAAAGCCCCGCGCAACCTGCCGGGGAGCGCGGGGCCGTCCGTCATCGAAGGTCAAGAAGAAACGGGCTATGTCGAGCGCGAGAACGTAGCGTCACGCCACGGCCTTCTTGATTGCTTCCACGCATTCTTCGATTGAATTGAATGGGCCGAGCACGGGAATGTGGTCATCATCAAATGCGTACCATCCCGGCTCCTTGACCTTGAACAGGTCTGTGTCCTCCAGCGGGACGTAGGCCGGCGCAGGGGCTTTCATGACTGTCTCACGCTCCATGTGCCGCATTGATGGCAGCAGCCTTGCGATTTTCGCATGCGTAATTCGGGGCAACGCCATGGCGGCGAGCCACCAAGCTTACGGTCATGCCCGGCTCGAACGTCTCCTCGACGATCCGAACCTTCTCAGACGCTGTCCAGCGCCGACGGCGCTGAACCGATGTGATGATCTCAACTCGATCCGCATGATTGCCCGTAGACACGGTTGTATGCCTCACACTTGCCAAGTGGGAGACCCCGTGTCCGGTCGGTTTGGGGCTATCTCAATGAGCACTTATGACCGACAAGAGATCGATGCCAAGTTTCAGTGTTGGCATGGTAACTCTTGCCGAGCTCAAGAAAAACCCGCCGCCGGAGCTTGTGCTGGCAGGGCTTACCCCCGTACAGTTGTGGGGTTTTTGCAACGCTCTGCATTTTTTTGAGAAGTGTCATAGTCCGGGACTGATTTTCTGGTGCCGTGTCACCCAATAACAACGGGGGCGGCTTCATGCATTACTCGACTTATCTGTACTCGCAGGCAGACCATTATCGGCGGCGGGCTATCGAGGCGCGGCAGCGTGCGGTTCAAGCGCCTGACCTTTCATTCGCAAAGGCCGCATTCGAGGAGGTTGCATACCATTGGGTCGCGCTGGCGGAGCAGGTTGAATGGTTGGAGAGGTGGAGGGGTCGCCTAGCGGAGGATTTCAGCCCCAGTCCTCTTCGGCCTCTCGTCTTATCGCCGGCGCGTTCAGGTTCTTCGCCTTGCCGCGCAACGATGTCTGCTGAGATCCTGGCATGGGGTCCGAGTTGCGTATCCCCAACGCCGCAGCTCAAACGCGAATAGTCTCTGGTGGCCAATTTTGGCCGAGCCGACGCGAGGTTCGATATTCGGACGCGCGCCGAGGGATGGCTGCACGAGAGTGTCGCCGGGCACTTCAGAAGTGGTCTCGCGGGGCAATGCGAAGCATGGATTGGGATGACTATCTACGGCAACAGGCGGCCATGTATCGGCAACTTGCCGAAAAAACCGTGGATGCCTTCAACAAGAATGAACTCCTTGACTTGGCAGCCGTCTGCGAAGAGGTCGCCAATAACATTGAGGATCGTCTGACAAGCGGGTAGCAAATAGCTGTCGTTGCGGTTGGCGATCCCACGGTTGAGCGAAAGTTGACCGCCCTATCGCGGCGTCCACGTGCATTTCGCGGTGGAGCTGGAGCAGATGGACATGATCTATTGTCGCGCCCTCACGTGCGCCTGCGAAACGCTCGTGCGACTCACGGCAATGAGAGCTTCACAGCTAAGGTGGGCAGTCCTAAAATTCAGACACTACCCGAGACCAGCAAGTCCGCCTTCCTAAGACCATCCACCGTCGTCAGCGAGAAAATTGTGCCAGCGACTTCTAGCGACTTGATCGCGACACACCAGATCGTAGAGTGTTTCGCAATAAGAGGAGCAGAATCGAAGGTGGACCCACCAACGGCCAGTCCACAAGTGGCGGAAGCGAACACCGAGGCCAAGCTTGCCGTGGCATTGCGCGCAACGTTTCATGTCATGATGCGACGGGCGCCGATGGTTATGAGCCGACTTTACGGTGATGCCCCGCCATGGGTAGGGGAAGCGTCCTATGGCGGGGCTGCCGGCGAGCTCTTGTCGGGGGGATTACGGAGGACGCCGGATGCAATACGGTAAATCGAAGAGCAATAACGGTACAAGTAGGATCCAAAAAATCGCGCCACACCTTAGTCGTAGTTCAAAAAATAGATTGTATGTCCAACAGGTCGAGCGCTGGTTTTCTATATATCTTAGCCTTCTCGATCGTGTGGGATTGGGTTTGGCCTGCGGGGTTAAGGGCTGATGAACTGAGATGAGCAAGGTAGGGAGTATCGACTCCAAAAACACGCTCTACTGTTCGTTCTGCGGCAAGAGCCAGCACGAGGTGCGCAAGCTCATTGCCGGCCCGACCGTTTTCATCTGCGACGAGTGCGTCGAGCTGTGCATGGACATCATCCGCGAGGAGAATAAATTCTCGCTGGCGAAATCGGACGACGGGATTTCGACCCCCAAGGAAATACGCAAGGTTCTCGATGACTATGTAATCGGTCAGGTTCACGCCAAGAAGGTACTCTCGGTCGCGGTGCACAACCACTACAAGCGGCTCAACCATCAGACCAAGCACAACGACGTCGAGCTTGCGAAGTCGAACATCCTGCTGATCGGGCCAACCGGCTCCGGCAAGACGCTGCTGGCGCAAACGCTCGCGCGCATCCTGGACGTGCCCTTCACCATGGCCGATGCGACGACGCTTACCGAAGCCGGCTATGTCGGCGAGGACGTCGAGAACATCATCCTCAAGCTGCTGCAATCGGCCGACTACAATGTCGAGCGCGCGCAGCGCGGCATCGTCTATATCGACGAGATCGACAAGATCAGCCGCAAGTCCGACAACCCGTCGATCACCCGCGACGTGTCGGGGGAGGGCGTGCAGCAGGCGCTGCTCAAGATCATGGAAGGCACCATCGCGTCGGTGCCGCCGCAGGGCGGCCGCAAGCATCCGCAGCAGGAATTCCTGCAGGTCGACACCACCAACATGCTGTTCGTGTGCGGCGGCGCCTTCAACGGGCTCGAGAAGATCATCTCGGCGCGCGGGCGGTCGGCCTCGATTGGCTTCAGCGCCAAGGTACTGGCGCCGGAGGATCGCAAGCGCCGGCGAAATTTTCCGTGAGGTCGAGCCCGAGGACCTCTTGAAATATGGCCTGATCCCCGAATTCGTCGGTCGGCTGCCCGTGGTCGCGACGCTCGAGGACCTCGACGAGCCTTCGCTCAAGCTCATTCTCACCCAGCCCAAGAACGCGCTTGTGAAGCAGTACCAGCGGCTGTTCGAGATGGAATCGATCGATCTCACGCTGGCGGAAGAGGCGCTGGGCGCCATCGCCCGCAAGGCCATCGACCGCAAGACCGGGGCGCGCGGACTGCGCTCGATCATGGAGGGTATCCTGCTCGACACCATGTTCGACCTGCCGAGCCTCGAAGGCGTCGAAGAGGTCGTCATCTCCAAAGAGGTGGTCGAGGGCACCGCGCGGCCGCTCTACATCTATGCTCACCGCGCCGACCGGACGGGCGACGCGAGCGCATCGTAGGACAGGCCCCGCCCCGCGCGTCCAGCCGCCTGCAGAACGCTGATCCAATTCCCCAAGGCCAACGTGTCCTATCAGGGTCCAAGCTATGGTCCTAGGCCGGCGGGCCGACGTCCGCTAATGGGACCGTCTCCCGTCAGCGCCCTGCGACGCAGCGAGCCGATAATGCGATATGGCGCAATCGTGCTCACGGCCATCTGGGGCGCGACACAATGGACGGCCCGGCGGCTCGGCTACCAGCCCCGGCTCGGGACATCATGCGCCGGCGGCCGATCACATCGGCTTTTGGAATTTGAGCACGAACTCGTCGACCGCCTTGCCGCTCGGCGGTTGAATAGAGAAGTCGCGCGCATCCTCGGGGTGGCGCCAGAAATCGCCTTCGGCGACGAGCTTGAATCCCGCCGCCTCGACTTCGCGGCGCAGCGCGTTTTCCTCGATGCGGTGGAGGCTCTTGCCGACCGATGTGCCGGCGCCGGGTTTCGCGGAATGGTCGGCGATCACGAGCATCCCGCCGGGCTTGAGCGCCGCGTAGAGCTTGCGGTTCATCTCGGCGCGCTCGACCGGCATGTAGGTGGTGTCGTGGTAGAAGAACAGAAACGTGATGAGGTCGAGGTCGCGCACGTCGGCGGGCAGCGGATCGTCGAACGGCCGCGCCAGGCTCACGATATTCTTGCCGCCCGGGGTTTTCAACCGGGCCTCGAACCGCGTCTTCGCGCGCTCGCCGATGTCCGCGGGATTTTGACCGTAGACGACGCCACTCGGGGCCACCGCGCGCGCCATCAATTCCGTGCTGTAGCCGCCGCCCGCGCCCATATCGAGCACCTTCATGCCCGGACGCGCGCTGGTGAAGGCCAAGAGCTTGACCGGGTCGCGCCGCTTGTCAGTCTGCAGGTCCGCTTCGGTGCGGTCGGGCGCGGCGACGATGGCGGCATAATCGGGCGCGCGATCCTGCGCCGTCGCCGCGGTCAGGGCCAAGCAAGCGCTTAATAGAGCGGCAGTGGTCAGACAGCCTGTCATCAAGCAACGCGGCCTTCGCATTTGATGTCCGGTCATGTCGTTGTTCCTTCGTTGCAACTAGGTTGGGCCTGTAAGTCATCTTTCGAACAGATTGCGATGTCGGCCGGTTGTGATCGCATATACTGCTTCGGCGCTCTTACACTTGCGACGAGGTATGCGGCCGCGTGCGGGGCCAGCGCGATCGTAGACGATGGCCCGGGCAAGAGCGACGAAATCGGCATCTCCGGTACCGACGATCGCCTCCGCCTGATCGTAGCCGGTAATGAGGCCAACGGCGACGTGGCCGCCGATTCTTGATCAGGCTAGCCACGCGACACCGCCGTCACCCGGCTCGCGTTAGTGGGTGCCAGCGATCGATAAGCACGGGTGTTCCCATGCGCGCTATTAGGACGAAAGCGAAGACTCGCGAACCTCTGGCATCGCCGGCTCCTTCGCAGCTTCGGGGCGAGCGGCGGCGGGCAACTGCAGCACGGTGGCGCGCTGGCCCTCGCACATTCGCGAGAGCAGCACTATCTGCCCGTCCGGAAACTCCAACGCATCATGATGGGTCATGGCGTTGTGCATGTTGATCTGCCGGAAGCGCGCGAGCTGCTGTCCGATTTTCTTGTTCGCGAGAACGCCGACGCCGAACCACGGCTCGCATTCTACATTGTGGTCGAACGCAATCTCGGTGCCCGGCAGCAGACAGACCGCAACATGCGGCTCCCCGACCGCGGCGAAGCCGCGGGTGATGGAATTGTTGAACCTGGTGGTCACCAGCTTGTCCTCGATCTGGGCAGGCCGGGTCGCGACATTGTGCAAACTATAGTCACACATTGAAGGGACTCCTCTTCCCGTGAACCGGGCTCTCCGGATGCCCCCCCGACTGGCGTGAATAGTAGCGAATTTCTGGATTTCTCGGAAGCTCAGATTAGGGTCGCCTATGGCTTTGGGGAGCACGGCGCGATGAATCCGGCCGACAGGGTACGCGGTAGCCAAACTTGCGTGGACTGTCATGCATAGACTCTGGCCACACTTGAAGTCGCTCTAGCGAATGGGGCGCGGCGGGTTTCGCGAAAGCGCAATATCGTTAAGAACGCGACGGCCGCTGCCGCCATGATCAGAAACGCCGGGGCAATCTCGTTGCCGGTGCGTTCGACCAGCCAAGTCGCTGCGAGCGGCCGTCGAGCCCCCGATCACACCAAAACAGATATTGTAACCCAACGCCACCGCCGTGCAGCGCACCTGAGGTGGCGCCGCCTCCACCAAGACGGCGGGCTGCGTGCCACCATAGAGACCGACAATCAATACGAGGCCGAGTTGCCCTACCTGCGCAAGTAGCGCGGAGGGATTGTTCATTAGCCAGAACAGCGGCACGGCGCCAACAAAGCCTAGAATGACTGGAAAGAGGAGAAGGGGCTTGCGTCCGAACCGGTCGCTCAAGAGGCCGGCCGCAATAACCACGGCCAAGATGATCGTCATGCTAAAAGAATTAATCTCGAGCGCGCGCGCTGGCGGAATGCCATCGGCCGTTTGCAGCGAGCTCGCGAGATACACGAAGCCGACGTAGAACCCCACCGCGTTGAATACGGACAAGCCGGCGAATCCGAGAACAATCCGCCAGTGATCCTGTAACGTTTCGACGATCGGGGCGCGCTTCCGCGGCTCCATGGGCATCGTATCCAGGACATTTCGTCGAAGAAAGTAGCCGACAATTCCGATCACGAGGCCGAGCAGGAAAGGAATCCGCCAACCCACCCTTCCAGCGCTGCAGCCGACATGCTTGCGGCAAAAGCTGCGCCCGTGGCCGAGCCGAGGAGCGTGCCGACGCCGGCTCCGCCAGCTGCCAGGGCGCCCATCAAGCCGCGGCGACCCTCCGGCGCGTGCTCGACCAGAAACACCATCGAACTCGTATTTCGCCGCCGACCCGAAAGTCCCTGCACCATGCGCAGGAGGATGAGCGCGGCCGGCGCCAGCAGACCGAGCGTCGAATATCCGGGCAGCAGCGCGGGTTCGGTCGGGTACTCTTTACCAAGACGCCGCTCCGCCGACGCACGGATACGAGCCGACGCGCGAGGCCGCGATGGCGGCGTTCGCCAAGTCTTGGCGACGCGAGAGCTAGGGCACCCACTTGCTCGACGCGATGCCTTCAAGCCCCAACTAGCACCTTTTGCTGTGACGGAGAAATCTGAACTCCAGAAGGTTTAAGGGACGAACGCCCACCGGTCACCGCATCCAACTCGGTATCCGCGAGCGTCCCGTGATCGTCGAGCGTGCTGTGATCGAGGTTCGAAGTGTCGTTGGTCTTGCTCATGATCTCTCTCCATAACGGCGCGGCGACCGCTCAGGATCGAGCGACATGCAGCGGCGCAACAAACCCCATTAGCCCCCCATTTACGGTAACATTGGGGGCCGGCGGGGGAATTGGAATGCTCGGGGTCCCTCCGGCGATTTGATCAAGTTCATCCGCCGTTAGTTCGCGTGTTTGGTCGCTTGTTGCCTTACTGGTCTTGCTCATGATCTTTCTCCATCAAACCGGCGCGGACATAGTCAGCTTTTGAATCCTTCTTCCTGTTATCGTTTCCGAGACGTACAGATTGCCGTTTCCGCCGCCGCCGGACACTGCTGCATTCAGCTCATCGTCCTGTAATTCTCGGTCCTGCGTGGCGCGACCGAGCTTCGAAGTGTCGTTGGTCTTGCTCATGATCTTTCTCCGTCAAACCGGCGGACGGACCATCTGGCACCGCCGCGGCCGCAGCGCCCAAACTAGTGGACCGATGTGATAAACACCTCTTTCAATTGAAATTCCATGTACTTCACCGGCCTCCCATCCTGCGGCTTTCCGCCCGAGACGTGTTCGAGTTCGTCCACGGTCAGTTCGTTCGCTTGGTTCGTTAGTTCTCGCACATGGTTGCTTGTAGTGGTCATTGTCAGCTCCATTCGCTGTATGTGATCAAGACGCCTTGGGAGGATTAACTGGAGGAGGATTAACTACCGGGAGCAACTGACCGAACAAGATAGCAATTATCGCGATCACAACGAGGCCGCCGGTCACTCCATCCAACTCGTCGTCCCGCAGTTCGCCGGTTGCCATGGTCATAACTCGTAGCTCGCGCACATGGTTACTCATGGCTTTGGAATTGTGCATGGGGGTCATGCTCATGATCTTTCTCCGTCAGTTGCAGTGGTCAGAGGACGGGCGAAGCCTTGTCATAGTGGTGCGTGAAATTGAAATCGTGGAAGGACGCACTGCTTTCTCCTGGAGCGGACGGGTTCCCCCCGGAGACCTTCTGTAGCTGCTCCCCGCTCAGCTCGTCCTTAAGCTCGCGGACTTCGAAGCTGGCTTTGGAATTATGCATCGTGGTCTTGCTCATGGAACCTTCTCCATCCAAGCCAGCGTGGACCATTTAATCGCTGGTGCGGGCACACTTGCGCGCCGCTCTCAGCGATGGTGTGAACTCGTTCACCGTCGGCGCCGGAATCGGACATTTCGTGATGGCCATCACACTCGCGGATGCTTGCGACATCTTCGCGAAGTTCCCATTCAAGCTGGGCATCAGCAAATGCCGTCCACGCTTGCGGGGGGATTGCCTCGTAACTGCCATGGCGTGTAAATCGGCGTCCAACTTGGACCCCACTCCGATTGACCACTAAACCATTGAAGTAGAAGATGAATTGTTTATTTCGGGAGCGTTCGATCAGCGTCCAACCGTGACCCCGTCTTTGCTCTCGAAAAATCTTTGACTGGAATGGGTTCAGCGGTTTTGCCAGGGGTCCAAGTTGGACGCCGATTTACACTGCGCAGCGGTGAAGCGGGAGGCGGAGGAGGATTGGGGGCGTTGACAACTGTCAACCGGCCTTGGCCTACTAACGGCGCAAGCATCCTCGCGGCGGGGATCTCTCCGGCCGGGCAGCGTGTGGCTCGGCCGCTCCCAGAAAGATGGCCTGCCGTCTGCCGCGGGACTTCATACCGGCTCAAGGCCATCGACTCACGCTAGAGGGGGGCAGCCTGGTCGCTGCCCCTTTCTAAATCGGAGCGGAAATGGACGCCAAAACGCGCGGCCTTGTTGCGCTCGCCGCCGTGTCGCTCTTCCTCGCAGGCTTCGCCTGGGTTGAAGATCGCGCTGTTTTCGGCTCGGTCTTTTTTGCGCTCGGTGTAGTCGCCGCTCTTGGCGCAACCCACAGGCGCTGGCCTTGACGTGGGCCAGCTACTCCTCAAACGCGCGAATGCCTCCCGCCCATCCGGCGAGTGGAGCGACGACGACTACGACGTGCTCGCCGAGGGCGTTGTGGGCTTTTTATGCGTTGAAACGAGCGAAATATTTAGTGTGCAACATAACTGATGCCACACCGAAGGTAATTGCTATGGCGAAAGTTAGGGCGAATATCGTGATCCACATTTGCAGCTCCATCGCCTGGCAGGCGGGAGCGCGACCGGTCTCTCAGCCACCGGCGCCTGGCACAGAGCCGCTGCCGATGATTTGCACAACGTGCGCCTATTACTGGAGACAAGCGAGACATTTTTTCGCCATTGGCAAAACGGGCCACTCTCTCAGAATCAAACGTCGGCCGCATCATGAAGGCGTTGCAGCGCCCGTGGGCGCGCCGTGGATGTGGACCCTCGCCTACGGCCACCACAAGGACCGCACGCCGACGCACGGCTACGAGCCGACGCGCGAGGCTGCGATGGCCGCCTTCGCCAAGAGCTGGCGACGGGAATGAGGAACAGATGTGGCGCGGGGCATGCCTCGACCGGCCCCGCGCCCTCATGCTACGCGCTCGGCATGCCGGCTGGCCGCAAAATGCCCCTTACGGTAATTTCGTCGATCCCCCGATGCCGCGCGTGCCGCGAGCGGCCACGCAGCCGCCGCACCGCCGAGCAGCGCGATGAACTCGCGCAATATTGCAGCACTTCAACCATCGGAGCGCTCAAATATTGGCTTATAATGTTTTTTGCCTGCCATAGATGGGTCATGTATGGACGGCGCCCGCGGTGCAAGAGGAATTTGACTATCAGCGAAGCGTTCGGGTGCGGTCATGTATTCGGCCTTTGAATGCGGCCGTTTGGCCGCTGGCCCTGATGTGATCCGCTGATCGGTCCCAAACAAAACCACGCGCTCTTTCCTCGCGTGACCCATCACGGGTTTTCCGATCGACGGTCTCGACCGTTTCGCATCAATGTCTTCATCACCCCTGCAGTTCATGAACGCACGAACAGAACCTCATCCTTCCATCGCCAGACTCCTTACGCCGCTGCCGCAAGCACAGGCGCCCGATAGGTGGCGCCATGGGCCAGCAGCGCCCAGGCCATGCGAGCCATCTTGTTGGCAAGTGCCACCGCCACGACCTTGAAGGGCCGCCGCGCCAGGAGCTGCGTGAGCCAGAGATATTTCTCAGGATTCTGCTTGGCGCGCCGCAAGACGGAATGCGCGCCGACGACAAGAATGCGCCGCAAGTAGCGGTCGCCTTGCTTGGAGATCGGCCCAAGCTTCTGCTTGCCCCCGGTTGAATCCTGTCGCGGCACCAGTCCGATCCAAGCCGCAAAATCGCGCCCCGACCGAAAAACCGTTGGGTCCGCTACCGTCGCCGCGATCGCGCTCGCCCCGATGACACCGATGCCCGGGATCGTCTCAAGCCGCTTGCTCGCCTCGTTCGAGCGGTGCTGCGTCTTGATTCGTTTCTCGATCGATCCGATCAGCGTTTGCACGGCCTGAAGCTGCGCCGCCAGCACAATGACGCTCGCGCGTGCATCGATCGGCAAGCGCGCATCCTTTTCGTCCGCCACGATCGAGAGCAATTCCTTCACCCCTTTGTCGCCCTGCGCAGCCACAATGCCGAGTTCGGCCAGATGCGCGCGCAACGCGTTGATCGACTGGGTGCGTTGGCGCATCAGCAGATCGCGCGTACGGTGCTGCATCAACTGACCTTGCTGCTCGGCCGACTTGATCCGCACGAAACGCATGGTCGGGCGCCGCACCGCCTCACAGATCGCCTCGGCGTCGGCGGCATCGTTCTTGTTGCGCTTGACGTAGGCCTTCACGTCTTTTGCTGGCATCAGCCGCACCCGGTGGCCGAGCTTCGTGAGCTCGCGCGCCCAATAATGAGCCGTGGCGCAGGCCTCCATGCCGATGAGGCACGGCGGCAGCGCTTTGAAGAACGCCAGCACCTGGCTACGCCGGAGTTGCTTCCTGACAACGACCGTCTCGTTGGCGTCGATGCCGTGGACCTGAAACACGTTCTTGGCGATATCCAACCCGATCGTGGTAATTTGCATTTGGACGGCTCCCCTCATGTGATTCGCTTCCGACGAAGCACCCTATGGCACATCGATGCCGGGAGCGGGCGCCGTCCACCACATCAATACCACTTCCCCAGTGGTGCGTGAACGGGGGATGAGAGGGAGTACGGCAATGCCCAAGCTCGCCGACGCCCAGATCAAGCAGCAGATCAAGAGAATTCAGGAAGCTATCGAGAAGGAAAAGGGCCGCCACAGGGACCAAAACTTCACGGAGGTGCAACCGGAGGATATTAAGAAGAAGCTCAAGCAGGTGAAATCTCCCCATATCTGATTTTGACCATTCATCCGCCAAGTAAAGAGCCAGGATTTTGTTGATAGCTACCGATGGGATGAGTGCGTCAAAATAGGACAACGCCACCCCCAGTTCTACGCGAATAGGGAGTACAGCAATGCCCAAGTTCACCGCCGCCCAGATCAAGCAACAGATCAAAAGAATTCAGGAAGCTATCGAGAAGGAGAAGGGCCGCCACCGAGGCCAAAACTTCACGGAGGTGAAACCGGAGGATATCGAGAAGAAGCTCAAGCGCGTGAAATCTCCTATGATTATCTTCCAGGGATGGAGCGGTTCGGCGCCCCCGGGAGGAACGATCAACTACAATGTCGGGATCTGGAATCCCGACCCGACGGCGGCAATCTGGCTGTTCGCCCATGCCTTTGTCGGATCTGGCAATGTCGATCCGGTAGTCGGCATGTTCCTGCAGAATGTCGATACGCGCTTTCCGCGCCTGACCGAGCCGGCGTTCCCCGGAGCTTCGATCGATCCGTCAACGTCTCTCACGATTAATTTCGCCATGCAGGTTCCGGCTGGCGTCCAAAAGACCAATTACATCGGCAATACGTGCCTCATGCAATTCAACTGGCACGACGTTGGGACTTATCTCGACCGCGGCGTTTGGCCTTTCACGGTGACTTGAATAGTGTTTGACAAGCGGTGACGATCCGTGCGGCAAACCGACTGCGGGCGGCCGTCGCTTGCTGCTGTCATGAGCGGCGGCACCGGCACAACGGCGGAGGACGCCCCATGTTCGACATGAGGCGGCGCGACTTCATCACGCTCCTCGGTGGAGCGGCGGCCGCGTGTCATGGAGGATATTCATGCAGCGCCTCCTTACTGAGTTCGAAAAGGCGGAAATTATTGAGCGCGAATGGGCGAAAGCGCGCGTGAAAAATTCTAAAGTCGTTATGCGCGTCAATGTGCAAGACGAGACTGATGAAAGCGGAAAACCGGGGGTCAGTGTCGTGATTGCGTTCTGAAACGTGGATGTTAAGGCGATTGGCCTAGGGTCGAATCCTGGTGCGATGAGGTAATCCGAGTGAGACGCCGCGAGTTCATCAAGCTGCTCGGTGGCGCGGCGGCGTGGCCCCTGACCGCGCGCGGGCAGCAGCCCGCGGTGCCGGTGGTCGGGTTTCTTCACAGCGCATCGGCTGCGGCCTTTGCGGCTCTCGTGGCCGCATTCCGCAAGGAGCTGAGCCAAGCCGGCTTCGTCGAAGGTCAAAATGTCGCGATCGAATATCGCTGGGCCGACGGTCACAATGAACGCCTGCCGACACTGGCGGCGGAGCTAGGGTCCGGACTTATTAAATCCACCATACAAGAGCGGCGGCGAGGCAGACAGAGGCCAGGTAGTTTCGGGCCAGCCTGTCGTATCGCGTGGCGATGCGTCTGAAGTCCTTCAACCTGTTGAACGCACTCTCGATATGCCAACGCAGTTTGTAGAGGCGCTTGCTGAAGCTGAATGGTTGCTTTCTGTTGCAGCGGTTGGGAATGACCGGCTTGGTCCCGCGCTCGTTCAACTCTTCGCGCAACTCGGCGCTGTCATACGCCTTGTCGCCGAGCAGGCGTTCTGGTGACTTCACTCTGCGGATCAAGCGCTCTGCGACCGGGCAATCGTGAGCTTCGCCTCCAGTCAACAGGATGGCGATCAGGCGCCCTTTAGCATCTGCGAGTGCGTGTATCTTCGTGTTGCGCCCTCCGCGCGAACGGCCCACAGCCTGCTTTTTCTCCCCCCTTTTCCGCCCGCCGCCGAGCGGTGCGCTTTGACGTGCGTGGAGTTGATCATCTGCGTGCCCGCGGATCGTCCGTTTCCAGCAAACTCTCGAAACAGGTTTTCCCAGATGCCGCGTCGCGCCCAGCGCACAAACCGGTTATAAATCGTTGTCGGAGGCCCATATTCCGGCGGGCAATCGCACCAGCGGCAACCGCTCTTGAGAACATGCACGATCCCGCTGATAACCCGGCGATCGTCAACCCGCTCCACACCGCGAACATCGGTTGGCAAATGAGGCTCAATTCGAGCCCATTGCTCATCGCTTAGCCAAAACAGATTCCTGCGCACGATCCCAATCCCCTTCCAAAAACGAATCAGGATCGTATTGTCAGAGTAGAAGAATTAATGAGTTTTTACCCTAGTACCTCGTCACAGAGGATTTGACTCTTTCAGGTCGGCCTGATTTGGCGGCGGGCTTTGGATAGGCGCGACGCATTTTGGCGCGGGCTTTTTCGGTTGTGAACATCCAGTTGATGCGCGCGCGTTCGGCATTTCGTCGTTTCTCCCAGGCGGCGGTCTCGGCGACGAGCCGGGCGTAGCTGTCGATGCGCCGATCGAGACATTGGCCGGCCAGGACGCCGATCTCGATTTCGACCATGTTAAGCCAGCTTGCGTGCTTGGGGACGTAATGGAACTCCACGCGACGCAGAATGCGTCGCGCTTCATCCGCCTGGAATGTCTGGTAGAGCGCGCCGGCCGAATGCGTCGACAGGTTGTCGAGCACCACGCGAATGCGGTCCGCGCCGGGATAATGGACGTCGGCGAGATCGCGCATGCAGGCGGCGAAGTCCTCGGCGGCACGCCGCTCGGTGACTTTCACCTTGCGCCAGGGGCGGTTCACGTCCAGGAACACGAACAGGTTCGCGGTGCCGTTGCGCCGGTACTCGCAGTCGTAGCGCTCGATCTGTCCCGGCGTGGCCGGGATCGGCTGGCGCACCTCGCCGATGAGTTGGATCGGGCTCTCGTCGAAGCAGACCACCGGTCGTTTCGGATCGGGCGCTTCGCCGTAGAGATCGAGTACGTCCTCCATGCGGGCGACGTATTCCGCATCGATCTGCGGAATGCACCACATGTCCTTGCGCCACGGCTTGAGATGGTTCTCGGCGAGGCGGCGACGCACCGTCTCGCGTGACACGCTCTCGTGCGCGGTCAATTTGACCATCTCGCCGGCCAGCAGCTCCAGCGTCCAACGGGCGCGGCCTGCTGGAGGGTTCGAGCACGCAGTCGCCACCAGCAGGGCTTCCTCCTTGCCGGTGAGCTTGCGCTCTGCGCCGGGGCGCGGCTCTTCGCTCAGCGCTCGCTCCAGGTTGCCTTCGACAAAGCGCCGCTTGGTCCGGTAGACGCTCGAACCGCCGACCCCGACGCTCAAGGCGATGTCCTCATCGCTGACGCCGGCGTCTGCAGCCAGCAGGATCTGGGCCCGCTTGAGCTTCCGCGCCGGGCTCTTACCCCCGTTCAAAATCGCCCTGAGCTCGTTGCGCTCGTATTGGGTCAATGTGACACGATAGCGTACATTCATCCGTGCCTCCTCGTCTTGAGGCACGGACCACCAGCTGAATCGAATGGCCGGCGTGAGTCGCTCCAGAAAATTCTTCACCGCCAAGCAGGGCCAGTATCTGGCCTATATCCACCAGTACACGCGGTTGCACCGCCGTCCTCCGGCCGAAACCGACATGCAGGAATACTTCCGCGTCAGCCCACCATCGGTTCACCAGATGGTGCTGACGCTCGAACGGGCGGGCTTCATCCGGAGGCAGCCGAGGACCCCCCGCAGCATCGAACTGCTCGTTGATCCCATCCAACTGCCGGACCTACTCTGATCCAAGGCTCAATCGGTCAAAATCACCGTGCAGAGCTACTAGTGGCTTGCGAATAGCAAAAGGCCCCCGCTTGGCTGAGACCAAGCGGAGCCCGCTGAGAACCTAGCGCAGCCTACTTCAGTTATTGAGGTTTCGGTTGCACGTGATGAGAAACGATAAGCCAGCGGCCGTCGATTTTCTCGTAGACGTTGGTAACGATGTAGTCGGCAGTGGCGTCTTTGCCATCCTTCATTTTTGGTGTCCCGCTCTCCTGACCCATTTCCCACGCGAGGTTGCCGTTGACGTGAATATGCTGGTCTGACAACGAGACGTTCCTCGACGAAAAAAGTTTATCTGTATCTACCCAATACTTCTTTTGGGCATCCCAGCCGACAATAATCGCTTTGGCGCGCGGGCCTACGTATGTGACGTAAGGCGTGTGAGCCCACACCTTTTCCATTGCTGCGCCACCGTCGAGCGCCGCCAACGCTGTATAAAAGGCCTTACTCGCTGCTTTCACTCCATCCACGTCCGCCGCTTGTTGGGCGACCGCATTGCCCGACAGCAGGGCGAGTCCCAACGCTGTAATCGCAGACAGACTTAAAACGTTACGCCGATCCATTGTATTCCTCCTCGTTGGTTGCTCGATGCGCGCGCCAAGCGGACGCGCGTTAAACGGTACAGCCAGGAAGAGTCCGCCTCCGGGAGGCGGCCTCGGTAGCTGTCGCCAGTTTCGGGTTTCCGACCGCGCGTGGCGCGATACTACTTCACAGCTTCGACGGCGTACCGCCGGATTGTCTTGAGGGCCTTGTCGCGCTGCGGTGCAAGGTCATTCCAGGCCTTCGATTTGTAAAATGCCTCCGCCTGCTCAAGGCTGTCCCACTCCGTGATAGCGACACGCTTGGGCGCCGTCCCCTCCATTGCAACAATCTTTCCACCGCCAGTGTTCAGATTGTGACCGCCGGCAGCCTTTTGCGCAGCCTGGACAAGAGGAACGAACGCGGCGTTGGCCGCAGCATCGAGGGTTTCGAGTTCGCTAACACTGTAGGCTTTCGGCTTGGCCTGAGCGTGGAGGCCCTGAATAGCCATAGCACCGAGCGCGGCGCCTGCGATCATCGACAATGCGACCGTGTACTGAGTTTTCACGATGTCCTCCTCCCTATCTCCCGCCCAACATGGGCGAGCGGTAAGATCGTAATTTGACACACGAGGCTTGGCAAATTCCGATAGCAGGACCTGGAATTTGCGCGGTGCAGGTTGTAGGGCAACTACTTGCAATGGTTGACTTGTCCGATGATTGAATGACGCGCCGCGCGTGTTTGGGCGCCGACCGCGCCAGCGCTCCTGAGAGCAAAATGGGGAGGATCGATGATGGAAATGCAACCGACACAACCGCCGCTGCGGCGGCTCCTGATCGCTGCGGCGCTGCTCGCTCTCGCGGCTGATATTCCCAATTTCACCCGCTGCCGCGCAGCAGCAGTGGACGCCGGAGCAACGCGCCGCCTGCGAGCCCGACGCGATGCGGCTCTGCAGCCAGTACGTCCCCGACGTTCAGCGCACCTCAGCCTGCATGTCCCATTACCGGCGCTATCTCAGCCCGGCCTGCCGCGCCGTGTTCTCGGGTGGCCGGAGAAAGCTGAGGCGCCCCTGACGCATTCTTGGCCCCACACTGAGCGCCATTATGTTGGCTGACTGTTCCGTTCCACCTATTTTTTGGATACATCCCAGCCCGCGAAGCTCCGAACCAAGTTTTAACAATGTCGCGTGCACCTTTCTGGGCCCGCCATGGGCTTTCCACGATCAGCCGACCGCGCCAACCGCGCACAAAAGCTGGCGCCCGCGCCGGTCGATTATTGACCACCTGCGAGCGACATTTTCACTGAGCAAAAACGTCTGTGCTTGTGCTGGCGGAGCACGGGCTGGCACTTGGGCAAACCCTCGCGAGCCCTTGTGGCACAGGGCAAAACAAAGCAAGATGGACAGAGGCTTGTCTGGGGTAGCGTTGTGGGGTAATGAAATCGGTCGGAAATGGCTCTGTTTGCCGGAGGTCGAAACCCGCATGGAAGTCGCCGCCAGATCGCCCACCGATCGCCCCGTGGTCGCCCGCCGGAAGAACCCGCAACGCAGCCGGATCACCAACGGCACCGCGCTCCTCTCCGGCGTGGATGGCCGCTCGCCGTGGGTTCGGCGCTGCAAGGACGTTATTGCCGCCCATCTGTCCGATCTGGGTGGCGAGGATAATACCAGTGCGGCCGAACGCTCGATCATCCGCCGCGCCGCGGTTCTCACCACCGAGTTAGAACAGTTGGAAGTTAGGTTTGCGACGGCCGGCGAAGCCTCGGCTGACGATCTCGACGCTTATCAGCGCTGTGCAAACAGCTTGCGCCGACTGCTCGAAGCGGTCGGCTTGCAGCGCCGGGCGAAGGACGTTGGGCCATCGCTCGGCGACCTCTTGCGCGCTGACCAGCGGCAGGAAGGTGCGCATGGCTGAGGCGCTCGACCACTCTGCGCTTGATCGTTGGCGGCGACAGCCCGTCAGGTTCATCACTGAAATCCTGCGTGATCCGGAAACCGGCAAGCCGTTCGTGCTGCTCGACGCCGAGCGCGCTTTCCTCGATCACGCCTACCAGACCGACGACGACGGCCGGTTGGTGTATCCCGAGCAGGTCTATGGCGCACCGAAGAAATCGGGCAAGACCGGCTTTGCGGGAATGCACCTGCTCACCACCACGCTGGTCTTCGGCGGTCGTTTCGCCGAGGGCTACGCCATCGCCAATGACTTTGAGCAGGCGCAAGGCCGGGTGTTTCAAGCGGTGCGGCGCGTCTGCGAAGCCTCGCCGCATCTGCGCCGCGAGTGTAACGTCACGCAATCGCGCATTGAGTTTCCGCAGACCGGCGCTGTGATCCAAGCGATCGGCGCCGACTATGTCGGCAGCGCCGGCGCCAATCCGGTCATTTCCTCGTTTGACGAGTTGTGGGGCTACACCTCCGAGCGCAGCCGCCGCCTCTGGGACGAAATGATCCCCTCGCCGGTGCGCCGGATCAGCGCGCGGCTGGTCACCACCTATGCCGGGTTCGAGGGCGAGAGCACGTTGTTGGAGGAGCTATACAAGCGCGGCTTGGCGCAGCCGGAGGCCGGGCCGAGCCTGCATGCGGGCGACGGTCTGTTAATGTTTTGGTCGCACGCGCCGGTCGCGCCTTGGCAGACCGAGCGCTGGCTTGCCGACATGCGCCGCAGCCTGCGGCCGAACCAATATCTGCGCATGATCGAAAACCGCTTTGTCACGACGGAGAGCTCATTCGTCGATATGGAAGATTGGGACGCCTGTGTGGATCCCGCCGTGGCGCCGTTGGTGTCGGATCGAGCGCTGCCCATCTGGGTTGGTGTCGATGCCAGCACGAAGAGGGACAGCACCGCGATCGTCGCGGTCACGTGGGACACGGAGACCAGCAAGGTTCGGATTGTGTTCCACCGCATATTTCAACCGAGCGCGAAGGAACCGCTGAACTTCGAGGCCACGATCGCACACACCGTGCGCGAGCTCACCGCCCGTTTCGCCGTGCGCGGCGTGTTCTATGATCCTTATCAAATGGCGGCCGTGGCGCAGGGTCTGCAACACGTTGGCGTGCCCATGCGCGAGTATCCGCAGACGGTCGGCAACCTCACCGAGATCGGCAGCAACCTTTTCGAGTTGATCAAGGCGCGCGGTCTTGTTGCCTATTTCGATGCTGCCTTGCGCCTTGCGATCTCGCGCGCCGTCGCTGTTGAAACGCCGCGCGGCTGGAAGATCAGCAAGGAGAAGGTGTCCCACAAGATTGACGTTGTTGTCGCGCTGGCAATGGCTGCGCACGCAGCGGTGTTGGGTTCACGTGTGCCAGCCGAGCCGAACATTCACGCGCCAATATCCTTTGACCAGGCGTCGTACGGGCCATTGCCAGGCAGCATCGGTGACGCCTGGTCCCCTGGTTACAACTGGTAATCCAAAATGCCCAAGAAGCCCGCTGCAATCCCCCCTGCGCCCCCGGCCCCGGCCAAAACGCGCGAGCAATTGATGGACGAGCGCGCCGCCGCCGACTTCGCGGCGATGGATCGGATTAACAACGACAGGTCGATCGAGCACCGGATTATGACCGAGCCCGGGGCGCGGTTTGAGCCGCAGCCTTCCAATGTCGCATCGCAAGGTGTCCGGCTCGACGACATGACCTTTTCGCAGGTCGGCGAGACGCAATACGGCGGCAGCAACTTCATGAAGGCGCGGCGCGAGTAGCGTGCCTGGAGGCGGCGACAGGGCTTGCACCTGCATCCCCCCCCCGACCCCTACAGTACCGAATGGTGAGTCCAGCCCGGTAGGTTGAAAGCCGGGTGCTCTTCATTGAGCTACACCGCTCCGAGGCGGTCGAAAGGGGCGCGGAATCAGCGAAAGCGAATCCCCTTCGACCGCCTGAGTCTGAGCGAGACGGTGCCTGCTCGCAAGCGAACCTCTGAGCAAAAAAGCGACAGTTGTTCCCTGCCCCGCCGGTGTGCGCCGCCACAGAAACCGGGCGCCCGTGCGCCTGCCGGGGCGGGCTGCTACCCCCTACCGGCCGGCCCGTAAAACGCGCCAGCGGGCTTCCTAGCTGGTACCCCAGATGTTACCCGCGCGGCTGAATTGCTGCATTTACGGCCATAAACTCGTCGAAGCCCGCGTCGGAGGAACACGGCCCGGGCGACTTGGTACGCAACGCCAGGCGTGCCGAACGGGCCGGTTTCGAATTCGCCGCGATTTCCGATCACTTCTTTCCCTGGCTCGAGGAGCAAGGCCATGCGCCGCTGGCATGGTCGGTGCTGGGAGCGCTAGCGAACGCGACGCGGCGGATCGGTTTGATGACCGCGGTCACCTGCCCGATCATGCGCTACCATCCCGCGATCATCGCCCAAGGCGCCGCCACCTTGGCCCTGCTCAGCGACAACCGATTCACCCTCGGACTGGGCGCGGGCGAACGGCTGAACGAGCACATCATCGGCGCGGGATGGCCCGGCAGGGGTGAGCGCCACGAGCGCTTGTCGGAAGCAGTCGACATCATCCAGGGCCTGCTGGCGGGCACCCTGACGAACTACCGCGGACAGTACTGCCGGCTCGATCATGCCCGCCTGTTCGATCGGCCCGATCGCAAGCCGGCCGTCGCCATCGCCGCCGGCGGCATCGAAGCGGCCCGCCTCGCCGGTCGGAAGGGGGATGCCCTGATCGCGACCGAGCCGCGCGCCGATCTCATCGACGCGTTCGTTGCGAGCGGCGGCTCCGGCCCGCGCTACGCCGAGGTGGCGGTGTGCTACGCCCAGCGGGAAGAGGACGCGCGGAAAACGGCTCACCATTATTTCCGCTGGTCGGTCGCGGGCTGGCCGGTGATGGCCGAACTGCCCGACACCGAAGGCTTCGCGGCGGCGAGCAAGCATGTCTCTCCCGAGACCGTCGCCCAACTCGTCAGCTGCGGGCCGGCGCCGGAGCGCCATCTCCAGGCGATCGATCGCTACGTCCAGGCCGGCTACGATCACATCATCCTGGTCCAGGTCGGGCCGGAACAGGATGCCTTCATCGATTTCTTCGAGCGCCACCTGGCGCCCGCCCTAAACAATCGCAAGGCCGCCTAGCGCCATCCCACCTCGGCAAACCGGCATCGCGGCGCCAAAAGGCATTTCGGAACCAAACACCGGATGCGACGTTGGGAGGAGCCATCGAACCGATGGCTCGAGGTCTCTTGCTTCCATTGACCGGAATCGGACCTCCGATCAGCCTTTGCCGTCTTTGCTTTCGGCGGACGGCTTGGCCGCCGTATCCAATTCATCGAGTTAGGGCGCAGGGGAAAATGTTCGGCGCAAGTCCAACGTCGGAAACATTCTCGTGACTGCGCTCCAGGAACCTTTCTTGGCTCAAGGCAGTTTGTGAGCGTCGATACTCTCACAAAGGAAACAAAAATATGCGTAGCTTTCTTGCGATCGCGGCAGTCGCCGCGATGATCCCCACGTTTGCTGCCGCACAGCCGGCAAACCGCGATGCCAACACGCCCGCAGTCAACACGCGCAATAGCCCGCCCAATCCCGGCGCTCCGGCAGCGGGTGCAAACAGCTTCACGGAAGGCCAGGCCAAGTCCCGCATCGAAGGGCACGGCTATGCCAGTGTGAGCGGGCTGAGGAAAGACGATCAAGGAGTTTGGCGCGGCACGGCCATGAAGGACGGCAAGAGCGTCAGCGTCAGCCTCGATTTCCAAGGCAACGTGACCGCGCGGTAGCGGTCTTCATCGCTTCATCACCAAACAAATCCAACAACGCGTTCAACAACGCGGGTCTCAGGAGGCCTCCATGACCGTTACAATTTCCCGGCTCTACAATAGCTACGCCGACGCGAGAGAAGCCGTCAGCAATCTCGAAGCCGCCGGCGTCGGACACAACGACATCTCCATTATCGCGAGCAATGCGGACAACTGGTATTCGGACGACCGCAAGGTCAACAGCTACCCCGATCGCGATCTCGACGGGAGAGACGATCGCGCCGAAGCCGCAGGAACGGGCGCCGGCGTGGGTGCAGCCGTGGGCGGCGTCGCGGGCCTGCTCACCGGCCTCGGCATCATGGCCATCCCCGGGGTTGGGCCGGTGGTTGCCGCCGGATGGCTGGTATCCACTCTTGCCGGCGCTGCTGCCGGGGGTGCCGCCGGAAGCGTGATCGGCGCACTGACGCAAGCCGGCGTGAGCAAGGAAGACGCCGATATCTACGCCGAGGGCCTGCGTCGAGGCGGCGCCGTCGTGAGCGCGCGCGTCGCCGATCGCGATGCCGCAAGGCTGCAGGCCGTCATGGACCGGTCGGCCGTGAATATTGCCGACCGGGCCGCGGCTTACCGCCAATCGGGGTGGCAGTCGTTTGATCCGAAGGCCAACGCCTACACGGCGGATCAAATCCGCAAGGAGCGCGACCTCTATCTGAGGCGATAATTCCCTCACGACAAGCACGAGGGAGGAGCCGCTGGGACAGCGGCTCCTCCCTCATTGCGACCCGAGCCCCTCGACACGCGGGCCGAGTGCACGAGCAGCGGCGGGCGTCAACCGCGCGGCGCACACGGCACGCCCCTTCGTTGCTCTCGCGTTGAACCAAACCCATTGCTCGCGGGTTGCAGAGGCACCACCCACCCCAGCAAGGACATTCCGATGAATGAAGATCGCGTAGCCGGCACCGCCAGGAATCTTGGCGGCAAGGTGCAAGAAGGCTTTGGCCGCGTCACGGGCGACGCCAAAAGCCAGGCCGACGGGCTCATCAACCAGGCGGCAGGGGCGGCGCAGGATTTCTATGGTCAGGCAAAAGACACTGCCTCGGAAACCGCCCAGGTGGTGCGCCAAAGCGCTATCGACGCCGAGGATTACGTCCGCCGCGTCATCGAACAGCGTCCGTACACGACGGCTTTCGCAGCGCTTTGCGTCGGCTGGCTGATCGGTCGCATGGCACGGCGGGATTGAAACTGCCCTGGCGAGCCCTCATTCAACTCGACACAAGCGATCCATTCGATCCTCACACCGTCCCGGAGCGTGCGCAAATGTTCAACCCTTGGCTCGAACTTGCTTTCCAAGCTGCGAAGGTCGGTCTAGAAACTCAGAATGTGATAGCGCTGCGGCTGCTGCGATTGGCAGGCGGCGGCGTCCCTGGCCTCACCGAAGCGCGGCTGATGGTCACCGACAAGGTGGCCGCGCTGGCGGAGGTCCAAGTCGCCGCCGCGCCGGCGGCGCTCCCTGGCAATAGCCACAAGACCGCCAAGAAGGTCTTGAACGTGCTCGAAAAGAGAGTCCGAGCCAACAAGAACAGACTCGCAAAGCGAGGAAAATCTGCGCGACCGGCGCGCTGACACGCAATCCATCCGGGATGGCCGCCCCCGGTTGGCCGGCGAGGGACGATGCCGGCGGAACTAAAGTTCCATTCTCACGTTGAGTCCTTCGCAATGGTCGCGCAGACGGGAGGCGCGAGATGACTCGAATAGACCCCTGGGAGAAGGCGGCAGATTGCGAGCGCGCCTTGCAAATCGCCGCGGACCCGCAGCAGAAGATGATCTTGAAGAATTTGCGAGATCTATGGGTCGCACTGGCAAATGAAAGCGGCTTCATGAGCGCCGATCAGCTGGCGGAGGAAAGCGAGGCGATCGGCCGCCTGCATCTGGAGCTGGCGCTCACGGGTAGTCCCGCGCTGCATTGAGCCATGCTTGCGCGCTTTCACGCCGCTTGGTGGGGTGGCTTCGCCGCGCGGATTGCCACGCGATGCGCACCAGGAACGCGATGCGGACCAGGAATACGTCCTCCTCCAATTTGACACTTCCGCCTTGTTTCCATCATGCAGTCATGCAGTTCGAGGCGCCGACGGGCGATATCGTGCCGGGGTGATCACGTTCACGGCTGCGGGGATCTGGAACGGGTTTGATCATAAGTCGTTGTACAAGGCGAACAGGTGCGCAGATGCCAAACTTCTTTTTTCAACTCACCAACGGGGATACGTTCCCCGATGACCAAGCGACCCCGTGCGGCACTGTCGAGGAGGCCAAGGCCTTCGCCTTGGGCGTCGCAGCGGAATTGGGACGCAACCGGCCGCCGAACGAAATCGAGCATCTCGCAATCTGTGTTACCGACGAGGCCGGCAAGGAGATTTTCAGAACGAAGGTGGTGAATCTGCAGCAGCGGACCCATGCGGACGAGATCACGAAGGCGGCGCGGCGCAAGGCGAGCTGAAGGTCTGCGCAGAAGGCCCCGGGGCATCGAGCGTCTAGCAAACACGGGCCAATCAAGACGCCTGCTATCAAGGCGCTGCAGTCAAGACTCGGGCTCGACGACGCCCAAGAAGGGAATTTTCAGGATTCGATCGAATTTGCCGTTGCAAACCTGGATCGACCAGGCCTGCCATGACTCCCCCATGAGCTCGGGCTGAGTTTGCATCAACTCCCGCGCAAAGGTCAGGGCGTATTGGTGTGCGGCTTTATCGTTTGGAAGCGATACGCCTTTCTTGTCGTAAACCTTCTTGTCGTCCACGAGGTCAAAAAAGTATCGAGGCATTTGTTCTTTCTCCAAAGGCAAATGCATTTCCGGCAAGCACAACAAAGTTCCCCGGCCGCACGCGTTCGCACGCGATCGCCCGCGGCGAACCCGAGACGAAAGCATCCGTCCCCTTCAATTCGGCCGAGTGGTCTAAGTTCCCATTGCCGACGAGCGTTGGCTGCTGGCCGGGGAGCCCCGAATGGCGGAAGAAAGCCAGCACTGTTTGCCGGGGAAAAAACCTCGCCCTCCAGGCAGGTTTCAAGATGCGGAGAGAGGAAACCGTACGGCTGTCAGCTGACCGCCAGCGGCGCAAGGGCGTCGATGTCGGTGACGACGTCGATGATCACCGGGCGGTTCGCCTTCAAGGCCTGCTCGATGGCGTCTCCGATCTCCGCCGGCTTTTCCACTCTTATGCCGAGCGCGCCCATGTCCTGTGCGATGCGGGCGAAATTGACCTTGCTGAAGGTCCACATTTCCCGCGCCTTCTCGGTCTGCGTGCCGCCATAGACGCGATCGAAGCCGCGCTTCGACTGGTTGCCGCTCGCATTGTTGTTGACCACCGTCACCGCGTTGATGCCCCAGCGCGCGGCGGTCTCGATCTCGGCGATGTGGTACCAGAGGCCGGCATCGCCCGTGAACGTGATCACCGGCCGGTCCGGGCATGCGCACTTCGCTCCGAGCCCTGCCGGGAAAGCCCAGCCGAGGTGGCCGGCGCTGCGCATATAGCTCTGGGTGGGGCTGGTGAGATCGTAAAAGCCGCCCATCCACATGCCGCCGTGGCCGGTATCGACCACGACGATGCCGTTGTCCGGCACGTGCCGGGTGAGCTCGGCGCAGATGCGCTCGGGCCGGATCGGCACGGCGTCGGAGGTGAGCGCCGGCTTGTACTTCGCCGCCCATTCCTTGCAGATCTTCCGCGCTTCCTCGACCCAGGCCTTGCGCCTGCCGGCGCTGGCGCGGTCGGCGCGCGCCAGCATGCGCGCGAGCGTCACCTTGGCGTCGCCGTTGACGCCGGCGAGCAGCGGATAATTGCGGCCGAGCGCCTCGGGATCGATGTCGATCTGGATCGCCGGGGTGCCGATCTTCGGCACCGCCCAGAAATGCGTGGTCATGCCGCCGGTTTCGCTGCCGATGAAGCAGACGAGATCAGCACCGGCGACCACCCGGTTGGCGCTCTCGCGCGAATAGGTACCGACCACGCCCACCGCAAGCGGGTGATTGCCGGGGATCACGTCCTTGCCGTTGAGCGAGGTCGCGACCGGGATCTGCAATGCCTCGGCGAGCGCGATCAGCTCGGCCGACGCACCCGAGGCGCGCACGCCCCCGCCCGCGACGATCACCGGCCGCTGCGCCTCCTGCAGAGGCCGGAGCACCGCCGTCACGCTTGCATCGTCGGATGCCGGCCGGAACGGCGGCACGCGCGCGAACTGCGGCTCGCACAGCGGCTCCATCTCCGCCTCCTCAGCATCGAGTTGGCCCTCGTTGCCGCGGAATTGCAGGTGCACCGGCCCGGGCGTGCCCGAGGTCGCAACGCGAAACGCCTGGCGCACCATATCGGGAAAGCGCGCCACGTCGTCGATCGTGGCGTTGAACTTGGTCACCGGCTCGAACGCCGGCACGTCGTCGATCTCCTGATAGACCTTGCGGAACTTGGTCTTCGGGTCGCGCCCACCGGTCATGGCGATCACCGGCGAATGCGCCAGCCAGGCGTCGCGCAGGCCGGCGGCGAGATTGAGCGCGCCGATCACTTGCGCGGCGCAGATGCCGGGCTTGCCCGATGCGCGCGCATAGCCGTCGGCCATGTAGGCGGCGGCCTTCTCGCCGTGCACGTGCAGGCGCTTGATGTCGGTGCGCGTTTCCATCACGGCGAAGGTTTTGCGCAGCACCGCCGGCACGTGGAATACGTGGGTGACGCCGTAGCCCTTGAGCATGTCGGCGAGACATTCCGCCCCGCTCATTTTCCGGTTATGTCCGAGCATGGATGAACCTTTCAGGCAGCAGGAAATGACGTGAGGTTGCGCGGGGGCAGCAGCGTCACGGCGGATCGTGACGCGGCGGGGTCAGGAGCCCGCCGCGGTGGAGCCAGGTCACCGACGCGAATGCCCCCAGCCAGGATCCCAGAGCTGCAAATACGACGTACAAGGCGTTTTCGGTATAGCTGATCACGGCAAACGCGGACAACATGTACCAGATCGCGCTCCAGTTCGCGGCCCAGACGCGGCGCCGGCCGGAGACCGCCGCGTTGAAGAACACATAGGCCGCGTCGGTCGCCGCGGTCGAAGCAACGACGCCGAGTGCGATCAGCGGATTGATGGCGATGTTCATGATGGTGTTCCGCCTCTGCGAAGGGCCGTGCGCCGGAGCCGTTCTGCACGGCCGGCTCGGAATGCGGGCGCCCGACGCCCGATGTCGTCAATCCGCGCAGGCGGCTCCAGGTCCCCACTGACCTCGCGATCAGACCGCCAGCATGGCGGGGTACCGGACGCCCCCCACGCAAGCCGGCCATAGGCGGCTTGCGCTCTGAGTTTGCCGATCTCGGATAAATCACCGGGCCGGACGGCGCGACAGCGATGTTGTCGGCACCCCCGGCTCACTTGATGGCGAGCGGATTGGTCGGCGATCCCACGGCGCCGGTGATGGGAATCGCGGGGGCGACGAACATGAAGTCGTAGACCTTGTCGGCGGCACAGTCCTCGGCGAGATCCTTCAGGTAGAAGATCTCGCCCATGGTCATGCCCATGATCGGGATGGTGATCCAATGCCACGGCTGGTTGATGCCGCCCTCGGTGTTGTTCGGGCGGACCTCGCAGCCCCAGGTGTCGCTCGCCAGCGCCGCGAGCTCGGTGCGCGCCACCCATTCCAGCGTCTCGAAGGCAAAGCCGGGCGCGTCGCCGCCGGGATAGCCGTCCCAGCTTCCGGCCTTGAGGCAGCGCTCCATCTGTCCCGTGCGCACGATCACATAGTCGCCGCGCTTGATGGTGACGCCGTGCGCCTCGGCGGTATTGTTGAGATCCTCGCAGGTGATGCCGTAGCCGTCCTCCAGCGATTCCTTGCCGAGCGCGCGGGCGACGTCGAGGAACACGCCGCGGCCGACCATCTTGTTCTTGGTCTTCTCGATACCGCACTTCTGCGCGCCGGCCGACGTGACTTCGCGGCAGTCGTAGCCGTTCCACATGTGACTTTCATAAAAGATGTGGCCGAGTCCGTCCCATTGCGTGCCGCACTGAAGCGGCATGGTGACCATGTCGTCGGCCGCACGAATTCCGCGCTTGTCGAGCACGCCGGAATAGGCATCGGTGCCGGTGCGGATCATGGTGTGGATCGGATTGGTGCGCCCCATCGCGGGATAATTGCTTTTGGCGCCTTGCGGGCCGGTATGATCGAAATTGAGCGCGAGCGAGATCACCTTGCCTTTGCGCACGAGGCGGGCGGCCGCGATGATGTCCTCGGGCGAGGTGTAATTGAGCGTACCGATCTCGTCCTCGGGTCCCCACTTGCCCCAGTTCTTATATTTCTCCGCCGCGTCGCGGAGGTCCTGGCGCGTGATTTTCTTCGACGTCATGGGAATTCCTTTATCTGGGCTGGCTGTCGGCCGGATTGGCGGCGGGCGCGGACGCGCGGCCCAGGGGTGTTTACTGCGCCGCACGCAAGGACGATGATAGCATCAACGAAAAGATCAAGGGAGGATGCCATGGTCTTCCGCGCGCTTGGCGCTGTGGCCGCGCTGCTGTGGTCGGGGCTGGCGCTTGCCGGGAGCGCATCGGCGGAGAGCTATCCGGCGCATCCGGTCCGCCTGATCGTGCCGTTCGCGGCCGGCGGTCCGACCGACGTGATCGCGCGCATCGTCGCGCAAAAACTGTCGGAGGCCTGGGGCCAGCAGGTCTACACCGAAAATATCCCCGGCGCCGGCGGCAATACCGGCGTCGCAATGGCGGCGCGCGCGCCCGCCGACGGCTACACCATTCTCGTGGTGAGCACCGGTTTCATCGTCAATCCCAGCATGTACGCGAAAATCCCCTACGATCCGGTGAAGGATTTCGCACCGATCACCTTGGTCGCCGCCTCGCCCAACGTCGTCTCGGTCAATCCCGACTTTCCGGCAAAATCGATGAAAGCGCTGGTCGATCTGGTGAAGTCCAATCCGGGCAAATACAGCTTCGCGCAGCCCGCCACCGGCTCGACCCCGCACCTCGCCGGCGAACTGTTCAAGCAGAAATACGCCCTCGACCTCGTCACCGTGCCGTTCAACGGGGCGGCGCTCGCGGTCAACTCCACCATCGGAGGCCACACGCCGATCGCATTCACGGCACTGCCGCCGGCCATGAGCAACATCAAGGAGGGCAAGCTGCGCGGGCTCGCCGTGCTGGCGAGCGCGCGCTCGCCGGCCCTGCCGGACGTGCCGACCAATGCGGAGGCGGGTATTCCCGGTCTCGAAAGCGACACGCTGACCGGCATCGTGGCGCCGGCCGGCACCCCGAAGGAGGTCATCGAGCGCTGGCGCGGTGATATCGTCAAAATGGTCGCATCGCCCGAGGTCAAGCAGCGCCTGGAAACGCTGGGCTTTGCTCCGGTCGCCAACAGCCCGGACGAATTCGAGGCGCGCATCAAGAGCGAGATCGCGAAGTGGAGCAAGGTCGTCCACGACGCGAACCTCCGAGCGGATTGAGGTTCGTTGCGCGGCTCGCGGCTGAGCCATCCGCGCCCCGACCAGAGCGAAATCGCTTCACATTCAAGCGCGATTTCGCTCCAAGCATGCGTTTGGGAGATCATGCTCCAGGCCGAAAGGTAAAGCGTTTCCTGAAAAGGAAAAGAACACGACAATGAAGGCGATCGCGTCTGCCGTGGCCGCGCTTTTGTTCGCATCCGCGAGCCTGGCGCAAACACCCGACTATCCCAATCGACCGGTGAAGCTCATCGCGCCCTTCGCCCCGGGCGGCCCGGTCGACGCGGTTGCGCGCGTGCTGGCGCCGAAGCTCTCGGAGAAGTCTCGGCCAGCAGTTCTACGTGGAGAACCATCCCGGCGGCAGCGGCAATATCGGCACCGCGCTGGTGGCCAAGGCGCCGGCCGACGGCTACACCATCCTCGTCATCAGCAGCACGCTGGTCGTCAATCCGAGCCTGTTCGCCAAGCTCGGCTTCGACACCACGACCGATCTCGCCCCGATCTCTCTCATCGGCGTGTCGCCGCAAGTGCTGCTGGTGCACCCGTCGGTGCCGGCGACCAGCGTCGGAGAGCTCGTCGCCTGGGTCAAGGCGAGCCCCGGCAAGTACAGCTACGCTCATGCCGGCCTGGGAACGCCCGGCTATCTCGCCGGGGAAATGCTCAAGCAGGCGTTCGGGCTCGACCTCGTGGCCGTCTCCTTCAACGGCGGAGGTCCCGCCATCACCTCGACCATCGGCGGCCACACACCGATCCTCTACACCTCGATCTCGACCGCGGCCGGGCACATCCGGCAAGGCAGCGTGCGCGCGCTCGCGGTCACCGGCGCCCGCCGCTCGCCGGCGCTGCCGGAGGTTCCGACCTTGGCGGAAGCGGGCGCCCCCGGGCAGGAATCCGACATCATCCTCGGCATGCTCGTGCCGGGAGGCACGCCGCAAGCCATCATCGAGCGCCTGCATCGGGAGATCGCCGGTATCGTCGCGATGCCGGACGTGCACGCGCGTCTTTCCGCACTCGGGTTCGAGCCGATCGCCAGCACGCCGAAGGAATTCGCCGACCGGATCAAATGGGAAATCGAGAAATGGGCGAAGGTCATTCGCGCGACCGATATCAAGGCGCAGTGAATCCGGCCGGGCAGCGGATCCGCCGGTGATCACGCGCAAGAAGAACCATTTTCATCGGTTCGAGCCGGGATAAAGGCGGCGGCTCCATCGAGAAATCCTGCGATCCCCTCCCCCGGCCCGCTCGTCATATGGCGCGTGGGGGCCGCACCGTCGGTGGACTGCTCGGGCATCCTTGCTGGAGCATGATCTTCTCCGAAAACCGGTATCCACTTTTCGGGATCATGCTCTAGAGTCACGCTGAAGCCGCACCGAGGAAGCATCCCATCATGATCACGATTTTCCGGGCCATCGCCGTGCTGATGGCGCTGTGCTTTGCGAGCGCCGCCCATGCGCAGGCGGGCTATCCCAGCCGTCCGGTCAAAGTCATCGTTCCGTTCGCGCCGGGGGGACCGTCGGACGTCATTGCACGGCTCCTGGCGCAGAAATTTTCCGAAAGCCTGGGTCAGCAATTCTACGTGGAGAACCACGCCGGCGGGGGCGGCAACCTCGGCACGGCGCTCGCCGCACGCTCGGCACCCGACGGCTACACGATCCTCGTCGCCAGCTCGAGCTTCATGATCAACCCCGGCCTCTACGCCAAGGTCCCCTACGATCCATACAACGACTTCGACCCGGTGACGGAAATCGCCACCACGCCGAACGTCCTGGTCGTCCATCCCTCGCTGCGGGCGAAGACGGTCGCAGAGCTCGTCAGCCTGGTGCGCGCGAGCCCCGGCAAGTTGAGCTACGCCGATCCCGGGACCGGAACGCCGTCGCATCTTTCCGGCGAGATGTTCAAGCTCGCGCTCAAGCTCGATATGGTCGCGGTGCCGTTTCAGGGCGGCGGACCGATGATCCAGTCGGTGCTCGGCGGCCACACGCCGATCGCGTTCTCGTCGATGCCGCCGGCGGCGCCCCAGATCAGGGCGGGCCGCATCCGCGCGCTTGCGGTGACGAGCGCCAAGCGCAGCGTCGCAGTGCCGGATATACCGACCATGGCCGAAGGCGACACGCCGCAGGGCATTCTGCTGCCAAAGGGCGCGCCGAAAGACGTCATCGATCTGCTTTATCGCGAGACGGCGCGGGTGATCGCGTTGCCCGACGTCAAGCAGACGCTCGCCGCCATCGGCTTCGAGCCGATCGGCAGCACACCGGCGGAATTCGCCGCGCGGATCAAGACGGAAATTCCGAAATGGGCCAAGGTGATCCGCGACGCCAATATCAAGCCGGAGTGACCGCGACGCGGCGCGTGCTATCATCCGCACCCGGCAGCGAAAGTGGATTGCATGAATTGGACGGGCTTTCACCATGAGCGCGTCGGCGCGCTCGCCCTTGCGCTTTTTCTCACGGCGATAGCGGGGGCGTGCGCCGACGGCCTGCGCGCCGGCCAGTGGCAGACCCTGCAGACGCCCGAAATCAACGGCGTCGCCGGCCCGGCGCAACAAGGCACACGCTGTCTGACGCCGGAAGCAGTGGCCGATCTCGACAAGACCTTCAGCCCGGTCAGCCGAACCACGAACTCGACTTGCGAGCGCGTCGAGCATGAGAGCACGCCGCAGCGGCTGAGATGGCGCCTGCAATGCACCGGTCAGATCGACATGGACGTGGTGGGCGAGTTCACCTTCGAAAACCCCGAGCACTACGCCGCCACCATCACCGCGCGGTCGTTCATGCAGGGACGTCTCATGCAGTCGGTTCGCACGTCGATCGAGGGCCAGCGCACGGGCGACTGCCCGTAGCGGCTTGCGGCCCCCCCGGGACGGCCGATAAGCTCGCGCCCGGCGGACGCAAACCCACAGCCTTCATTTCGCGGCGTCCGAAGGCGTCGCCCAGCGCCGCACGCATCGCTCAATTTCAGCGGGTGACATCATGAAGAGATCTGGTCTATCGCGCACTCCGCTGTTCGTCGCCGGTGCGGCAGCATTCGCAGGCGGAGTTGCATTGTCCCTCCTCGGCGGCGAGCGTCTCCTTGCCGATACACGGCTCGCATCCGCGAACGCGGCATCCTCGCATGCCGCGCCGGCCGGAGGACCGCAAATCAGTTCGGATTTCATTCTATGCCACACGTCGCCGACGGCGACGCGCAGCATGATCCGCCTGGCTGCCACGCAGACCGAGGTGCCGCAGGCGAAAACGAACGCCGCATCGCCGGCACTGGCGTTTGCCGACAGCGATCCGCCGCTGTGGGACGGCCTCGGCTCCCTGACCTACAAGATCACGACCTCGAGCGCCGCGGCGCAAGCCTATTTCGACCAAGGACTGCGGCTGACCTACGCATTCAATCACGAGCGAGGCGCAGCGCGCGTTCCGCAAGGCGCAGAAGCTCGATCCCGACTGCGCCATGTGCTTCTGGGGCGAGGCGCTGGTGCTCGGCCCCAACATCAACCTGCCGATGCTAGAAGAGGCGGTCGCGCCCGCCTTCGCCGCGATGCAGAACGCGCGAGGCGCTCGCCGCCAAGGCGGACCCGCGCGAGCAGGCGCTGATCGCAGCGCTGTCGACGCGCTACGTCGGCGGACGCCAAGGCCGACCGGGCGCCGCTCGATCGCGGCCTATGCCGCCGCCATGGCCAAGGTCGCGGCGCAGTTCCCCGACGATAACGATATCGCGGTGCTTTACGCCGAGTCGCTGATGGATCTCAGCCCGTGGAACTACTGGCAGCCGGGCGGACGAGAGCCGAACCCGCAGAGCGCCGACATCGTGCCGACGTTGGAGCGGGTGCTCGCCAAGGAGCCCGAACCATCCGGGCGCGATCCATTATCTACATCCACGCGGTCGAGGCGTCGGACCAGCCGGAAGCGCGCCGAGCCCTACGCCGACCGGCTGCGCGGCGCCATTCCGGGCGCCGGCCACCTCGTGCACATGCCGAGCCACATCTACTACCGCGTCGGCCGCTATCTCGACGCGCTCGTGGACAACAAGACGGCGGTCGCGGTGGACGAGAAATATCTGGCGGCGACGCGACGCGCCGATGGGCGTCTACCGGCTCGGCTACTATCCGCACAACGTCCACTTCGTCATGGCGTCGGCGCAGATGGCGGGCGACGGGCCGACCGTCATCGCGGCGGCGGAGAAGCTGCGCGGCCTCGATCCCCGACGAGGCTGCGCTCGCGGCATCGCGCCGGCGCATCCGGTGAAGGCCGCGCCCGTACTTCGCCCATGCGCCAGTTCAGCCCGCCCGAGACCATCCTGGCGCTGCCCGATCCCGGCGACGCGATCCCCTACGTGAAGGCGATGTGGCACTATGCGCGCGGCGTCGCCTATGCGGCGCGGCACGATCTTCCTGCGGCGGCCCGGCCGAGGCCGACGCGATCGACGACGATCGAGCGCACGGCGACTTCTCGCTGCTGACGACGGCCGGGCATTCCGGCCCACGACGTGCTCAAGCTCGCGCGGCCGTGGTCGAGGGCCGCGTCGCCCAGGCGCGCGGCGATCCCAACGGCGCTGCCGAGCACTTCGAGACAGGCGGCGGTGCTGCAGGATGCGCTGCCCTACACGGAGCCGCCGTATCTGGTATTACCCGGTGCGCCAATCGCTTGCCGCCGCGCTTGATGCAGGCCGGCCGGCTCGACGCCGCGGAGGACCAGTTCCGGCGCGCGCTGATGCGCGCGCCGAACAACGGCTGGTCCTATTATGGCCTCGTCCAGCTCTACAACGCGCGTGGCGACACGGGCGCGGCGCGCAAGGCGGAGGAAGAACTCGCGAAGACCTGGGTCGGCGATCGCCAACTGCTGCAATTGTCCAAGCTGTGACGCGTTGACCGTCGTGTTCGCCTCGCGGCAAGTATGCCGCTTCGTTCCGTCGCGCTCAGCAGCCAGCGGGAGCGGCGGGCCGACGAAGTCACCGGTAATGGATGGTAATCGTCGCCACCTGGTCGCCGGAATGGCGGTCGACGAAACCCAGAAACGATGACAGCAGTTTACGCTCGTCTTCCGCCGTAGCGGCGCGCACCTGGGCGGTGACGACCTCCGCGGCGCCGCGCTTGAGCTGGACCGAACCGCGGTAGTTCCTGTGCTTCCACCGCGCCGCGTCCCGCTTCTTCGGGCCGACCCGAACGTAGGTACCGCGTCCGCCTTTGCGAATGGCAGCCTCTTTCGCCACCAGCATCCCATAGAGGCGCGTCCGTTCGCGCGGAATGATTTCGACGACTTTCATGCGAGCCCCGTGCGTCGTTTGATTCCTGCGCCACAATATACAATGATTGAGCTACCCAAGACTACGGGGCCGCAGCGGCCAATTGCTTGACTAGTGGTCCGATTCCGAAGTTCGCCAGCGCTCGCGGCACGTTATGATGCGAACTTCGGAATCTAAGGACCACTAGCAACTCTATGATTCTAGTGCCCCTTTTGAACCCGAAGTTCGCGATTGAACGTGCCGCGCGATGTGCGCGAACTTCGGGTTCGGGGCACTGGGACCCCATACCGTCTCGTGGATGCGGCCGCCGGCCGGGGTTCTGAAGGGTCGAAGGCGATCGGCCGACGTCGCCGCGCTGTTGTCTCGCGATGAATACGCCGTCGATTTCGTCTGCATTTGGCTGTCGATTTTCCGCCGGGTTACGACGTGCTGGATGAGCAAAGGGGGCCGACATGCCGTTCACGGATAATGACGATCCGGAAATCTCTTATCGTCGCGGCTATGAGCGCGGCGCGGTCGAAACATTTGCTGCGGTCGAAAGGTTTCTTGACCTCCCGACGCGCGAGGTTGTCCGCGCTTGGATTGAACAGGACGTCCACGGTTGGCGGCTTAAGGCAATGCTCGGTCATCCCCCGACCTGGCGGCTGGCCAACTTGAAGCTTCCGAACCAGGGATAGGCATGGCCATCGCGCCTTGCGGAGCCGAATGATCGACATGGGCAAGCCGTGCCGGCGTGAAGGACTGCACTCCCCCGGTTGACGACGTTGCAAGAACCGGAGCTCCACCCGCGGTTCGCGAACCGGCCTGCGGCGCAGCCGCGCCCGCCGCTCGAAAATAACGGCCCCGGTCACGCTGGCGCAGCAGCCCCCGGGTGTCTACATCATGCTCGTGCTCAATTCCCCATGACCGCACCCGGAAACCCCATGTCCGCGTTATCCCTCTTGCTGAACCTGCTGTGGATCGTTTTCGGCGGCCTATGGATGGCCATCGGCTGGGTGATAGCCGGCATCGTGATGGCGATCACCATCATCGGTCTGCCTTGGGCCCGGGCCGCCTTCAACATCGCCGCCTATACGCTCCTCCCTTTCGGCTACAAGGCGGTGCCGCGCGCGGCCTATTCCGGCCGCGAGGATATCGGCACCGGACCTCTCGGCGTACTCGGCAATCTCGTGTGGCTGATCCTCGCGGGGTGGTGGTTGGCGCTCGGCCATCTCATCACCGCCGTTCTTCTCGCTTGCACGCTCATCGGCATTCCCTTCGCGTGGGCGCACTTGAAGCTCGCCGGACTCGCGCTCTGGCCGATCGGCAAGATGATCGTCCCGGCGCAGGACGCATCATTGCGATATGCACGGCGATGGTGAGAGCGACAGCGGGCGGGCATTGGTTGATCTGAGCGCGCATTCAGCCCGTTGAAAAACTGAGCTCGCTTCAGCGTCCGCGCGTCCGAACCGAAAACGGATCCCGCAAGGAGGAACTGGCGCGAGTGACGGGGCGGGTCGTTATCGGGCCGCAGTTGTCGTAGCAGGCGACCGGAGCGCTTGATCTCTCGCATCCATGACTTGGATGCCGGACGCTGTCCTGACGCCTGTCGAATACAATGCTCTCGGAGGGCGAGAGTTCCAAACGGCCCGCGCGCAGTTTTTTTGCCCCCTCTCCTTCTGCACGACCTCGCCGAGCTGGGCGATCGCCGATTCCGTTGCGCCGCGCGCCGGCATGCGACCCATAGGCGCAAAGGAAGCCCGGCGCGGATGCGGTCGCTCGTCGCGCCATGCATGCCGCGATCCTCGCATGCCCTGGGGGGAAGGCACAGCGTTGGCCGAGCTTGCGCTGCTCGATCGAGCTGAACTCGCCGACCTTGGGATGGCCCGCACACGTCACGATGATGCGGAGAGACCGTCGCCGGAACTCGACGTGGAACCTAGCTCCCACTGTCACGTTCATCCGCAGGATGAATCCCTCATCCCTCACCAGAGGAGACGCCCCATGACAAGACTTGCCCATGCTTCAATCCTGCTTGCGCTCATGACTACGGTCGCAAGCGCGCAAACTCCGCAACCCGCTCCGGCTGCCCCGCGACAAGGCCCGGCCGCCCAGATTCACACCACTCTTCCGGCCGAAAGCGTGACGGTGACGCACTGGTACAAGCAGAATGTCTACGATCCCTCGGACAACAAGATCGGCGAGATCATGGACGTGCTCGTTGATCGCGACGGCAAGGTTTCCGCGCTGATCATCGGCGTCGGCGGGTTCCTCGGCATGGGCGAGAAGGACGTGGCCGTTCCCTTCAATGCCGTCCGAGCCACCACCAAGGATAACAACAAATGGTACCTCGTGATGAATTCCACCAAAGACGCGCTGAAGAGCGCAAAGGGATTCAAGTATGACCGCAATGCGATGACTTGGACGCCGGAAGACGCCCCGGCCACCACGGGGTCTCCCACCGCTCCGGCGCCGCGCCAAACCAGGTAACCATGGCCGGTTCGCTTCTTTGACCTCGGGGGCCGCCGACGCGGCGGCCCCTCCTTGCGAACCCACTTCGCGCGGCCGATGACGGCCCCATCAGGTGACGCCGCTACATCAGGCGACGACGCTACCGGCGACGCCACTACCGGCAGGTCGCAGCGACCGGGGCGCCGGCAGCTCTTCGTCACAGATGATTGCGCACGCCGGGTCTCCACCCAGATTTTCCGGAACTGCAATCGCGCCACCGACGTTTGACCCTCATGGTTGGGCATTCTCGACATCAGCACGAAGGCTTGGCGGCGGCGCTCGCCATCCATCTTTGCGTCTACTGTGCCGTGGCCGGATGCTTCGCGTTTGGCTTGTACGCGCTGCTGCAGCCGTCGCGCATTCCCAACCCTGGTCTGGCCGCGTACAAACCTCCGCCCGGCGCGGTGATCACGTCTGTACGATCGTCGCGCGCAGGCCCGGTCGAATCCTCGAGCAGCGCGGAGCCGCCCGCCCCTGCCGCCCTGGTGGCGCCGGAGCCGGAGGCGACGGGTCGCTCGACGCACGATCCGGAACCCGCAATAGCGGTTACTCGGAAACGGCGGCCCCCTGAAACAAAGGCGCTGCGGCGCGAGGCCGCATCGGAAGCGCCGGGGTGGCAGCGGGCGGCCTGCATCCCCTCTTATGATAGCTCCGGCGCGCAGACAGGCGCGTGCTAGAGCGCATCACGATTCGATCCAATCGGGATGCGCTCTAAGTGTCGCCAATCGCGGGCGCAAGAGAATTGGTACGGATTGCTTGTCCGCGCTGCCCGCGCAACCGCGAGATCGCGCGTCTCCTCGCATGCCCGCAACCCTCCGGTGGCACCTTGTCGGCAAGGGGAGAAGCGTGCAGCTTGGGTTTGCAGGGTCCTTTTGGATCGTCCGTTCGATCGGTCGGCAAGGCGTTTAGGAGAAAATGGCGATGACGATGGTTACGCGCCGCGCGGCACTCATTGGATTTTCAGCGTTTGTCGCATCGCCGATCCGTGCGGAGACAAGCAAGCCGAACGCCGGCGAATTTGCGGAGCTCGAGCGGCCGGCCGTCTTTGACATCGCCGCAAGCACCGGAAGCCTGAAGGAGACGGTGCAGAAAGGACAGGAGCTGCTCTGGCACGGGAAAGAGGGTCAGAAGGAGCGTCAATTTCAAATCAGCAACATTTCGGTCGCGTTTCTTCGTAGCGAGGCCGGAGGCCAGCTGAAAATGACCTTTTCCTGCAACGTCTCGTCTTTCGGCTATCTCACGCCCGAACCTGCAAAATTGAACGTCATCGTTCGCAGCAAGGGCGGCGCGGCGCTGCACTCATGGAGCTTCGGCATTGCGGTGAAGTGCGGCGACAACAATCAGCCGATCACCCCGCTCACGCATGAGGTCCCAAGCGACGTCGCTGCCAATGTCTTTACGAATGTCGGCACGGTCGAACTTGCGGAATACAGGGAGCCGGGTTTTCCCGGGGTGAAAGTCCAGCGCTGTGGCTGACGGCGCTCCGGAGCGATCGGAACGCGAGATCATCGCGGGCGTCATCTCGGATACCCACGGGCTGCTTCGCCCGGAAGCAATCGACGCGCTCCGGGGCTGCGACATCATCATTCATGCCGGGGACGTCGGGAAGCCAGAGGTGATCGAGCAACTCGGCGGCGTTGCGCCCACCTTCGCCGTTCGGGGCAATATCGACAAGGGAAACTGGGCAGCGCGCCTTCCCATGACGCAACGCCTCGAGGTCGGCACGCTTCGTTTCTTCGTGCTGCACGAGATTGCCTGCCTCGACCTCGACCCGGCGACCGCGGGTTTTGCGGCGGTGGTGTTCGGGCATTCACATCGCCCCATGATCGAAACGCGTGGGGGCGTCCTGTTTCTCAATCCGGGCAGCGCCGGCCCCCGCCGCTTTACGCTGCCGATCACGGTCGCGCGGGTTCGGGTGTCGGGCCAGCGCCTGCACCCGGACATCGTGGAATTGCGAGTGTGAAATCACGTCGAAAGGCAAGGACCAAGTCGCAACGTCGAGCGCAGCGCAACCCATCGCGAAGGACGGAAAAGCAGAATCAAAACTTCTTGTCATCGCCAATCAACAGATCGCGCAGACCCGAATGAACGGGAAAACCATAGTCTTCATTCGGTTCGAACCACCGCGACTCACTTCTCTTGAGCGCGGCCGCCGCATCGCCGCTACCGCCGCTCCCGCAATCCCGCCCGCGCGAGGCGCGGCAGCACCTCGTCACAGAGATAGGGGAGCTCGCCGGCGTAGTTCACGAGCGAGACCGCGATCCCGGTCAGACCGGCCTGGCTCAGCGCGGCGAGCTGGCCCGCCACGTGGTCAGGGTCGCCGATGATGGGCAATCCACTGTTGCCGTGCGCGAATTGGCTGCGCTGTCTGGCGAACTCCTCCGCCGATACAGTCTCACGCGTGATGCGGCGCATCGCCAGCAGCCGGTCGACGGCCGACCAGTCGGCCTCGTCGACCACGCAGTGGGGGTGATAGTCCTCGGCCTCCCGCATCGTCGGCCGGCAGGTGATGACCCCGACCGTATAGACGCTGATCTCGCGCCCGTGCTGCCGGGCAAGGTGCTTGACCGCGGCGACGCGCTCCGCGGTCTCGGCGACCGACACGCGCGAGGCCTGCATGAAGAAGGCGTCGCAGTTCTTCACCGCGAAGGCCTGCCCGGTCGGGGAGGCGCCGGCATTCATGATGATCGGGCGGCTGCCGCCGAAAGGCTTGGGCTTGGCGCGCACGCCCTTGAGCTTGATGTAGCGACCGGCGAAATCGAAATCTTCGCGCTCCGACCAGATCAGCTTGATGGCATCGATCCATTCCTGCGCGTAGTCGTAGCGCGCCTCGTGATCGCGCTGCTCGACGCCGAACATCTCGAATTCGTCCTCATTCCAGCCGACCACGATATTCAACCCGAACCGTCCTTCGCCGATATGATCCGCCGTCACCATCTCCTTGGCGGCAATGACGGGATGGAACAGCGGCGCATGCACCGTGCCGAAGCACGTGATCCGGCGGGTCGCCGCCAACAGCGCGGTCGCCCAGGTGATGGTTTCGAGCGTGGCGCCCTGGTAGTCGGTCTCGCCCCCGTAGCCCTTCCAGCGCCCGATCGGCAGCATGAAATCGATGCCGGCTTGGTCGGCCATGCGCGCAAGCTTGAGGTTGTCGGGCCAGGAGCCCGACCAGCGCTCCGGCACCTTGGTGACCGCGCGCCCTGACGAGCAGTTGGCTCCGAACAGGCCGAGCTTGAGCCGGTTTCCTCCCGGCATGGACATTCGGTCGCGCAAGCGGGGGTTTGCATTCTGCGGGGTCATTCTTCACTCTCTCGGCGCTCGTCCCATTCCGAGATCATAGGCCGGCAGTGTAAACCGCATGAATGGGTCACCGTGCATGACCGGGCCGCGAAACGAGCGCCGGATGGCACATCCAGAGGAACGCCGATGACAATGACCAACGTGACCGCCCGCGTGCTGGCAGCCTGCGCCGCACTCCTGCTCGCCTCCGCCGCCATGGCGCAAAGACCCGCCTATCCCGACCACCCCGTCAAGATCATCGTACCGTTTGCGGCCGGCGGGCCGACCGACGTGGTGGCGCGGCTGATCGCGCAGAAGCTGTCGGAAAAGTTTGGCCAGCAGTTCTACATCGAGGACATGGCGGGCGCCGGCGGCAATCTCGGCATGGCGGCAGCCGCCCGGGCGCCGGCCGACGGCTATACCATCCTGTTCGCGTCCTCGAGCTACACGGTCAATCCGAGCCTCTACGCCAAGCCGCCCTACGACCCCGACCGGGATTTCGCGCCCGTGACCAAGGCCGCTGGCTCGCCCAACGGGCTCTTCGTCAATCCCAGCATTCCGGCGAAATCGGTGAAGGAACTGGTGGATCTGCTCAAGGCCAATCCGGGCAAGTACACCTTCGCCTCGCCCGGCATCGGCACCACGCCGCACCTTTCGAGCGAGCTGTTCAAGCTCACCTTCGGGCTCGATTTCGCGCTCGCGCCGTTTCCGGGCGGCGGGCCATCGATCCAATCGGTCGTGGCAGGGCACACGCCGATGTGCTTCCAGGCAATTCCCCCCGCGACCGCGCTGGTGAAGGACGGGAAGCTGCGCGCGCTCGCGATCACCGCCAAGACGCGCTCGCCGGCGTTGCCGGATGTGCCCACACTGGATGAACTCGGAATCAAGAACCAGGAGGCCGAGACCATGCAAGGCGTGCTGGTGCCTGCCGGCACGCCGACGCCGATCATCGATCTGCTGCAGACGGCCATTGCACGCATCGTCGAGGCGCCCGATGTCAAGGACAAGATGCTCGCACTGGGCCTCGAGCCAAGCGGAATGTCGTCGGCCGAGTTCGCGGCCTACATCAAGGCCGATCTCGCCAAATGGAAGAAGGTGATCACCGACGCGAAGATCCCGCAGATCGGAGGATAGCCGTCCGCGCTGCCGGCCACGGCGCCGCGGGCCATGGCGGCGTTCGCACACGCAAACCGGGGCGGCGTGGTTCGGACGAGCCGAAGCCGGCCGCGGCGGCCGCGCCGCTCTGAATCCGCGGCGGCAGCGATCGGCGCGATCTTCCGACCGGCGGCCCCCGACGGGAGGCGCGCCCAGGCGAGATCAGACCTGGTTGCGCGGGAGGTGACGGGTTTCGCTACGCTCGACCCGTCACTTCACGCGCTCAAGACAAGGCGGACGCCGCGTGAACCATCATCTCGTGCGTTTCATTGCGTCCGTCCTTGAGCGCGGCAAGCTGAGCGCGATAGAAATCGAGCACGAACAGCCGAAGAGCCGACGACAGATTGCCGTGTTGGCGCTGCGAATCGATCACGGCAACCAAGTCCGACAAGGTCATGTGCCGGCCGCCGGCAATTTCCTTCAGGCCTTTCCAGAATGCATCCTCGAGGCTTACGCTGGTTTTATGGCCAGCGACGACGACTGAGCGCTTGACGACTGGAGACTTCATGAGACACCCCCGCTTGTAGTAAATCTGCGACAGGGGAACAGAAAATCCGTCCCGCACTATGGCGCTCTCGAAAGAATTCTGGAGCGTTGCAAAAATCACACAGATTGGAACCGATGATGCGCCATTCGCATGGGCGATGATTATCACGCGGGCAATCGCCGTATCCCAGGACCGCCCGGCACCGTCGCCGCAAGCGCGCCGCGTCGGCACGCAGCCTTTTCGGCGTTCAACGCATCGGTTCGGGCCGGCGACTATCCCGCCGCGCGCTGGGTAGCCGCCTGCTCGACCTTGCGCTTGCGCGCCTCGCGCAGCCCCTGCTCGAGCGCCGCAAGATCAAACGGCTTTTGCAGCACGACAAAGCCTTGCAGCACGGCGTCGCGAGCGCTGTCGCTGTACCCGGTCGCCAGCAGCACGGGCATTGCCGGATAGAGCCGGGCAATGGCGTGCCCGAGTTGCAGGCCGTTCATCCCGCCCGGCATCAGGACATCGGAAAAAACGAGATCGATCTTCGGGTCGTTGGGGAGCAGCTCCAGCGCTTCGCGGGCGCTGGCAACTTGCTTCACCATGTAGCCGAGTTGCTGGAAATAGGCGGTGGCGATCTCGGCGACCTCGGAGTTGTCTTCGACCAACAGAACCGTCCCGGCGCGTTGTGGCACGGCATCCGGCTCGGCATGCATGACGACGGGCGCCGGCGACTCCCGCGTGCGCGGCAGGTAGAGCGTAATCACCGTCCCGCGGCCGACCATGCTGGTGATGGTGGCGGTGCCGCCGGACTGCTTGGCGAAGCCGTAGACCTGACTCAGTCCCAGGCCGGTACCCTTGCCGATCTCCTTGGTCGTGAAGAACGGCTCGAACACGTGCGGCAGGACGTCGGCGGGGATGCCGCTCCCGGTGTCGGCGACACGGATGGCCACGAACTCGCCCTGCAATCCCTCCTCCGCGGCCTTTCCCTTGAGCACCACCGGCTCGGCGATGATGCTGAGCGCGCCGCCGTTCGGCATGGCGTCGCGGGCATTCACCGCGAGATTGAGCAACGCGAGCTCGAACTCGCTCGGGTCGACCTTGATCGCGCAACTCTTGTCGGGAACGACGACGGTCGTGGTGATGTCGCCGCGCAGCGAGCGGCTCAGCATCTCCTTGAGCTCGGGAAGCCGTTCGGCGAGATCGATGACGGATGGCGTGAGCATCTGACGGCGCGAGAACGCGAGCAATTGTCGGGTGAGGCTTTCGCCGCGATTGGTCGCGTTGGTGATCATGTCGAGCAGGCGCACGTGCTTTTCCGCCGTGAGATCGCGCCGCAGGCGCTGCACGCTGCCACTCACGATCATCAAGAGATTGTTGAAATCGTGCGCGACGCCGCCGGTCAATTGTCCGATGGCCTCCAGGCGGTGAGCTTGCCGCAACGCGGTCTCCGCGGCTTCGCGGCGTTCCGCCTCGGCGTACAGCCGCCGTGTGCGCCGCAGCGCGACGGCGATGACGAGCAGGAGAAAGACCGTCGCCGGCAGGCCGAAGATCAAATGGCTCGCCATGCTTGCGAGCCACTCCGCCCGGATCGCCGAGCCGTCGATACCCGCCACGACATAGATCGGAAAACCCTCGAGCTTGCGATAACCGGTGCGCCGGTCGACCCCATCGAGCTGGGTTTTCGGCACGGTGTAGATGACGCGTTCCCGGCCTTCGGCGATCGCCCGGTAGAGACCGCTTCCCGGCTCGAGGCTGCGCTCGCGGTCCGGGGGTTCCGGATAGCGGGCGAGAAACTTGCCGTCCGCACGGATCAGAGCGTAGAGACTGCCTGGACTGTGTCCGATCAACGCGTAGAATTCCTCGAAATAGCGCGGCAGGACAGCGACGGCGACGGCCCCGTTGAAGGAACCGTCAGCCGCCAGGCGCCGACGCGACAGCGTGAAGAAGCGGGTCGAAATGCCCGTCCATCGCGGAGTCAATGCTTCGCCGATCAGGGTGCCGTCGGCGCCCGCGGCATGGGCCTGAAAATAGGCCCGGTCCGCTACGCTGACGTCGGGCGGAACCGTTGCAAGCGAGCTCGAAGCGAGCGGCTTGCCCTGGCGATCGATCACCAGGATCGCCTGGAATTGAGGAACCGCATCGACGATTTGCTTCAGCCGGTCATGCAGACGTTGCTGGTTGGCGACGATCGCATCGTCAGGCATCCCGCGAATGACTTCCTCGACCTCTGCGATCGCGCGCTCGCCAGTCTGGAACACCTTGAGCGCATGCTCATGAACGATGTCGAGGGAGCGCTCGATCCGGTCATCGGCGACGGCATACTCGTGACGATAGTTCAGCCAGCACGCAAATGCGAAAAGTACGGCGGGCAAGACCACCGACGCAACCATCATCAGCTGCAGCAGTCGAATGGCTGATTGCCGAGCGGAACGCATCGCACATCATTTCACGGTTCAATGACAGCGACGACAAATATCTGCGCCATTCTAGGTTAGCGCCGCAATTCCCGAAAGACCGGGGGAAACTCAATGATGAAAGGCGCGCCCCGATTTTGCGGTATTCCGAAGCGCGCAAGGCGCGCTTCGGTTGCGAACCGCTGGATTGGACGAGCATCGCCGATCGAACAAGCGGCGTGGGCGAGCTTCCAGCCTGCACGCGCGGGCCGGGGCACGAGCTATTTTCTGCCCGCTCCTGCCCGGCCCCGCCTCGAGGCAGGTGGAAATCGCGGTCGGCCTTTACGCGCCGGTTATGCGCGTACTCGAGCGGCTCACTTGGTCGCCATGCTCTCCAGCGTCGGGCAAGGTCGTCGCTCCGCTGGAATCTCGTAGGCCTGATAATTGGTCTTGTCGACCACCGCGGTCCGTGCCAGCACTTCCTTGGGCACCGGCTGCTTGTGCAGCGTGCGGATTGCGATCTCGGCGCCGAGGCAGCCCTCGACCAAGCCGTTGTAGTCGCCGCTGGCGAGCATGTCCCCGGCCTTGATCAACTCGACCGCTTCCTTGCTGGCATTGATCCCGACGATCGGCGGCAGTTTCCTTTTTGCCTCCTTGAATGCCTCGACCGCACCCAGCGCCATTGCGTCATTGGCGGCGAAAACGCCGTCGATCTGCGGCGGCGGGTTCAATTTCATAGCCGCCTTGAGCAGGTTGGAAGCTGCCGGGCGGGCGTACATTGCGTTTTTCGAGAGCACGACCTTCACGCCCGGGAATTCCTTCAGCGCGTCCTTGAAACCGCGCAGGCGCGCGGCGGCGGTGGGTATGGTGTCGGGGCCCTCCAACACCACGACATTGCCCGTGCCGCCCATCGCCTTGAGAAGCGTGCGGGCGGTCTCGAGCGCAATGCCGTAATCGTCCGTGCCGATGAACGCGACGGCGGAGCCGCCGGCCAAACGGTCGCTGATATTGACCAGCGGAATATTGGCCGCATTGACCTTCTGCACCGCCGGAACCATCGCCTTGACGTCGACGGGGGTGAACACGATCGCGTCGCGCTTGGCGCTCAAGGCCTCATCGACCAGCGCGGTCTGCTGCGGGACATTGTCGGGCGATGTCGGAATGTAGTGGAACACGGTGACCCCGTGCGCCTTCGCCACCGCCTCCGCGCCCGCACGCGACGCTCGGGAGATCGGATTGCCCACGCTCTTGGTGAAGACGGCGATAGTCTCGGCGCCGGCGGGTGACGGCGCGAACGGTGTCAGAGCCGTGATCACGGCAGCGAACCACGCCTGGTATTTCATCGTCTTCTCCCGGCTGCCTGCGGAGCTGGTCGAAGCTCCTCCTCCCCATTCTTCCTCAACGTTGCCTGCCCGCTCAACCACGTCCGGCAGCGATTGCAGCTACGAATTACCATGGCTTGGAGCGTCTCACCATGGAGCGTCTCACCATGGAGCGGTCGAGATCAAGGAGCGGTCGAGGTCGCCGAGTTGCCGGAAGGGCCCGCCGACAATATTGCACCGCCGTGCGGCGGGATACGGCAATTCGAAGGCCGTTCGTCTCGTCTCCCTTTTGCCGAATATTGTCCCGCACTTTTGCAGCGCTTCCAATTCAAGTCCGAGTCTGCAAATTGCCAGTCCCAAGATGTCCGGCTAGAGTTGAACGACAACGAGAATAAAGCGGCACACGCAAGGGAAGGAATAGATCAGACGCGGGTCAGCGGGGCGGCGCACGAGAGCTGGCACAGCCCACGCGATGAAGCGCCCGTGGAACTGGGGGAGACGCATGCCGATATCGATCAACACGTTTTGGACGATCCTGCTCATCGTCCATGGACTGCTGGCGATCGCCCTGCTCGGTGCACTCACGCACCAAGCGGTGTCCGTCATGATGCCCGTACGTCACGCAGCCGGACCCGGAGGATTTGTCACGCGTTTCCGCGCCGTCAACGGCGCCGGCTACGCTACGGCGATCTGCGTCCTGTGGGTTCTCACGTTCATCATGGGCGCGTGGATCTACACCAAGTATCGCATCTACGTCAGGATTCCGATTGAGCAGGCCGGCTTTTGGAAAACGCAAGGCTTCTTCGATTTGAAGGAGCATGTCGCGACGCTCGGACTGGTGACCCTTCCGGTCTACTGGTACTTCTGGAAGAACTCCCACAACCCGGAATACGACAGTGCACGCAAGGCGCTGACCGTCTTGCTGACCGCCATGTGCTGGTTCCTGTTTCTGGTCGGTCACGTCCTCAACAATGTCCGGGGGTTCGGATCATGAGCACGACCACAGCGGCGCAATCGACATCATCGACCAGGGCTACTCCGGCGACACCGTCATTGGCGTCATCGGCCAAGTTCAGGGCATTCACCGTCGCGGCGGGTATCGCGGCCCCGGTGATGTATGTGATCTGCGTTCTCTGGAACCTGCCCCTGTTTACATTCCATCCGGCCACGAACCGGTTCGCCTGGTGGTGGGAGGCGGCCAGGAGCGGCGAGGGACCGGCCATGTACTGGTACGGCTGGACCGCGACGGTCCTCATTGTAGGAGTTATCGTGGGCATCGCTGCCACGCTCCTTCCCGAAAGCGTGACAAGGAAGATTCCGCTGGCTCTCGTCTGGGTGCTTCCGATACTGGCGATTCTCGTCATGGCCTATACGTTGATGCCCTTCTGGACGCATCCGTAGTCGGACCGTCGACGACGACGACGCCCGCAGGAGCCGCCGCCGGCCATCGGGAGGTTCGGGGATGAATATTCCTGAGTGCCGCGCCGTTCGAATCGGAGCTCCGCTCGCAGTCTTTCCGTCGCCGCGTTTTCGGGCGGAGCGATTCCAGCATCGCCGGAAATCGTCATTTGGCGCTGGTCGGTCGCAAATGTAGTGATGGGCAACACGCAATGAGGACCATGTCGAAGCTCGATCTCGCGGTGATCCTGGCTGTCGTCGCCGGCGGGGCGCTCTGGCTCGAGCACCGACATCGCATCGTCATCGAGCCGCCGGCGTCCACCGAGCTGATCGCTCCCGCGCCAGCCGCCGCCTGCCCCGACAGCGACAACGTGCCCTATAGCGCGAGCTGCCTCGTGTTCTTGGGGAGCGGTTACATGTCCGGCATGAACTGGCGGGCGAATGCGGCGGAGAGCGCGGCTGCTGCTTCGGCTTACCCGCAGAAATGACGTAGCCTTTGGAAGATGGCTGGGACCGATACGGCTGTTCACAGCCCTGCCCCCCTTCATCGCCATTCGCTGATGCCGTTGCGGACGAAGTGGAAATGGCTGCCGCCGATGCGGTAGAATTGCGTCGCCAGGCCGGCGGCGCAATGCGGGTCGCAGATGGCCGAATTGCCCGCGGCCGAGCGGACGGTTTCGAACGGCTCGAAATCGCCGATGCGCCGCGAGCCATCAGGAGGTCCGGAATGAATTTCCCAGGTCGGCGCGGATCAATCGCAGGCGTGGTCGTTGGCCTGACTTGCATCCTCTCGACCGCCCTGTGGGCCGGCGGCGCGGGATTCGGCGACGACGACGACAACAGCGAGGAGGAAGGGCCGTCTTATTTCGGCTTCGTCAAGGACACCAACGGCGCCACCCTGCCCGATGCCAAGGTGACCGTCGGCATCAAGGATCGCGGCGGCGTCGTCACCCGCACCGACGCGCTCGGCGCTTACAAGGTCCCCGGCTTCGGCAAGGACGTCGATCCGAAAGACGTCGAAATCGCGTGCGACAAGCAGGGCTACAAGCAGCTCAAGACTTTGCGGCGCGTACGGCCGCCGAGCGCCGATGCAAAAATCCCGATCGAGACCGAGTGCACCCTGCAGCGCATCTAGAGCGCATCTCGATTGGATCGAATCGTGATGCGCTCTAGATTTTTCGATTTGCGCATGTTCTGTTCGGAAAACCGGTTCCCACTTTTCCGGAACATGCGCTAGAGGCCGACACATGCGGCGCAGCACTGTCCCTGCCGTCGCCTCGGGCGGCGCGAGTGCCGCCGCCTTCGGCCTGTCGCGCCCACGCGGGGGCCTGCGCTCCGTGCGCCTAAGGCGCGCTCGAGCGGCGGCAATGGAAGCCCACCGTGACGGTGGTCGCCGCATCGCGAGGATGTGGAGCGCCGCGATCGCGGCGCTGATGCTCGCGCTCGCTGTGGCGGCGCCGGCGGCGGCGCAAACCACGGTCGACCTGCAACTCGTGCTCGCGGTCGACGCTTCGGGCAGCGTCGATCAGATTCGTTTCGAGCTGCAGAAGCGTGGCTATGTGGCGGCGTTCCGTCATGCGCGCGTGCTGCAGGCCATCCGCTCAGGGCCCAACCAGTCGATCGCCGTCACCATGGTGCAATGGACGGGGCCGATGCTGCAGGTGGAGATGGTCGGATGGACGCTGATCGGCGACGAGGAAACCGCGGCCGCTTTCGCCGCTGCCATCGAGCGCTCGCCGCGCCAGCTGTTCGGCGGTGGGACCTCGATCAGCGGCGCCATCGACCATGCCGCCACGCTGTTTCCCAGGAGCCCGTTTCGCGCGAGCCGGCGCGTCATCGACGTCTCCGGCGACGGCTCGAACAATCGGGGCCGGCCGGTCACGTTGGCCCGCGACGAGGCGGTCGCCGCCGGCATCGGGATCAACGGCTTGCCGATCCTCGCGCTCGAGCCCGACCTCGACCGCTACTATTACGACAGCGTGATCGGTGGTCCCGGCGCCTTCGTCGTCGCGGCGCAAAATTATGAGACCTTCGCCGACGCCATCCTCAAGAAGCTCATCACCGAAATCGCCGCGAACGTCCGGTAGCGACAACCCCCCGCCTCGTACGACCGAAGTTTCTTGAAGCGCACGGGCCGGCGGAACTTTGCCCGACCGGGGAAGTTGTCTCCTCGATTTTATTACGCGGGCGACGATGGAGGAGTGCGATGGCCCAGGTCATCACGCGATGCCGGCTGACCGGCCATTACATGTTCATGGGAATGGATGCCGATCCCAAGGAATTCGCACGCGCTTTCGGTCCCTTCACGCGCAAATTCTGTCCCTTCTGCGCCTGCGAGCACCTGTGGCACAAGGAGGACTCGAAATTCCTGGCTCCCAAGGCGGCGTCGAGGACCCGCATCCAGCAAGCGAGTTGACGGTTGCGCGACCTGCCTCGGTCTCCTCGCAAGATCGCCCAACCGCCAAAGCTGTTGTCATAGACGTCCACCGCTTCATCGATCGCGCATCGAGTTGGTATTCATCGTCATGGGCTGTTCGGCGTAGCGCTTGTTGCCCACGGCCAAATGGCCGACATCCTCCCGAATCTGCCTTCGGCTCCCAAGCGGCGTCGTCATTGTCACTGGTATGCTCCTTCCAAGCGCAGTCATCCGACTGAACCGGCTCCGGTCAAACGGCGCTGCTTCTTGGCCACCCGACGCCGCGTTGAAGGAATGGCGCTCTTCTCATGCCGCTCACGTGAGCGATGTTGAACGGTATTTGGTTTTTGCTATTTTATGCCCTTACGGGCGCAAGCAATTGATCCAAATCGGACCAAGCGCGAGCGGAATGAAAGATCAAATAAAAGATCAAGTCAGATGACTCGCTTCGTCGTGGTGACCGGCATCATCCTCGGTTTTGGCGTCGCTTGCGCCGGCGCGGGGCCCTGTACCACCGAGATTCAGAAAATCGAGAAAGCCCTGAACGAGCCCAATTCACCTTTCGCTCCTACCGGCCGGCAGTCGGTCGGCGCCCAACTGGGCCGACAGCCGACACCGTCTTCGGTGGATCGTGCCGAACAGAAAGCGGACACGCACTATACGGCCGCCCTCGATCACGCGCGCGCGCTGGACAATCAGAACAATCCGGATTGCCAGCAGGCGGTCAAGGAGCTCAAGGCGCTCATCGGCATGCAATAGCGCCTGTTGCATGCGGCCAAACCTCGCGGCGGTCGGCCGCCGCCGCCGCAGCGCCCCGCCCGGCCTGTCTCATGATGCGGACGAATCGGCGGATCAGGCCGGTTACAAGGCGTGGGCGAGCTGATCTGCCGCCCGGCGCAGGACCGGCAGGAAGCGCTCGTCGGCCTGCAAGCCCGTTCATGCGGCGTTGCGTGGTCACTCCTCACCGCCGCGGCGATCGCGCAACCTGTTGCGTCACGCCGCGACACTGCGCGCCGGCGGAGCCATGAATTCCGGACCGACCGGATCGGCAATCGTTTCGCGCAGGATGCGATCGATCTCCGCCATGGCGGGGGCATCCAGCCACCATCCCATCACCTCGTCGACCGGCTGCAGTTGATCGGGATGGCGCGCCCCCCATAGCGCCGTGGTGATGCCACGATCGAGCATCCAGCGGACCGCAAGTTGAATCACGCGCTTGCCGAAACGCTCCTTGGCCAGCCGATCGAGCCTTTCCACGGCGGTCAGGTATTGTGCGAACCGGGGCGCGCGGAACTTCGGGTCGGTGCGTCGCAGATCGTCACCATCGAAAACGGTATCCTGCCGCATCCGCCCGGACAGGAGACCTCGACAGAGCGCACCATAACCCAGCGTCGCGATCTTGTTCCGGCGGCAATAGGGCAGCAGGTCGGCCTCGATTCCGCGTTCGAACAGATTGTAGGGCGGCTGCAGCACGTGCAGCGGCGCCACGCCGCGAAAGCGCTCCATCTGGCCAACCGAAAAATTGCTGACGCCGATGGCGCGGATCTTTCCCTGCCGAAACAGCGTGTGCATGGCCTCGGCGGTTTCTTCGATCGCAACCAACGGGTCGGGCCAGTGAACCTGATAGATGTCGATGTAATCGGTTCGCAGCCTGCGCAAGGAATCCTCGATCTCCCGCATGATGCGGACCCGGCTGGCGTTGCGAGATACGCGGCCGCCCTCCCATGCAAGTCCGGCCTTGGTGGCGAGAAGCACGCGCGAGCGCAGGTTGGCGTCGGCGATCGCCTTGCCGACGATCTCCTCGGAGCGTCCGAATCCATAGACCGGTGCTGTGTCGATGAGATTGATGCCATGCTCCAACGCCGCACGGATGGTGGAAACAGATTGAGCTTCATCGGTTCCGCCCCACATCCACCCGCCGATGGCCCAGGTACCGATCGCGACGGGCGATACTTTGAGCGATGTGCCGGAAATCGCGGCAAGCTCCATGTCGATTTCGAGAGTTTCGGCTTGACGAGCCATGGATGCTGCTCCTCGGATGCTTCAGTCAGGTACCTTCGGTTGCGGTCGGCGCTTGCGCCGGGCAAGGCCTCAGCCCCACGCAAGCTGCGATGCCGGCGCCGCGGGCGAAGCGCAAGTCAAACGCCGACCGGCGCCAACCAGGCGCAATTCATTTACTCATTCCGACGGAAATGACTTGACTCGGATTGCCACGACGCGCGCGATTTTGCGGCAATGTGGAACGAGCGAGCCTGCAATTCCACATGCGCCGGCAGGGTGCAGCTCGAGTGCTCCTGCTGCACCTGACGCGAGGCGCATGCGCCGCACTTCAGAGAATGCTAGCTGGATTTCAGCGAGCGGAGAGATGGGCAAATGGTGGTGCCCAGGGGCTGACCCCAATTGATCGGTTAACACATTGATGAATCAGGCGCTTTCTCGGCGCAACAAGATTACCTACTCACACGCCTACTCCCGCCATCTTGGGGAAGCGGCAGGGCGGTATAATTCGTGACGAATCGCGGATGTTGAAGCATGCCTGATCCTGCAACCACGTCGATGCTCAACACCCTCGTGCCGGTGATAGTCGGCGGCGTAATTGGGCTTGCTGGCGGATTGGTCGGCCCGCCGTTTCTGCATCATCTGCAACAGAAGGCTGAGAAGAAAAGGAAGCGTGCGGAAAAATTCGAGGAGCTTGTAGCCGCCGTGGTCGAGCACTATCACTGGTTCGCGGTCATGAGATTTTTTTTCATTTCTGGTCAAGGAAGTCAGCCCACTTTGTCGCCCATTACAAAGATAGAGGCCATTGCAAGCTTGTACTTTCCAGAGTTCAAAGATTTAGTACGGCAACTCGACTCTGCGAGCAATAATTATGAGATATGGATATTGGACACAGGACAAAAGCGAATTAGAAACGAGCCGGGATATGAAAAATTGATCGGACACGACGATGTCCTAACGAAGTACACGGATGCGCGAAAGGCATTTCTCGCGGAGCTACGAAAATTAGGCCGACAGGAGTTTCAATAAGGGGCGACGCGAATGCCGTCCGATTGCTCAGTCCTCGTCGCTGCCCCAAACGGCAGAAGCAGCCTTTGACTTGGCTTTGGCCTTTGCGCGTCTCTCCTGTCGTTCTTTGAACTCCTTGTAGCGGTCAGCCAAGTCGTAGATGTATTCGATGATCGCATAGACGAACACTTGCAGGTCTTCAGCATCTTCGCGTGTTATTGACACGCCTTCAATATCAGGATGAGAGGCGAGATTCCTGAAAGCGTGAAGGTGTTGGCTCCAGTCGTACAGTCGGTTGTCGATGAAGTTCTTCTCCCGAAGCTGCTTAATTCCATTTCCGAGCATGAGCCGTTTCGTACTAGTACCCGCTCGAATGGCTTTCTTCTCTTCGCGGGTAAAGAGAACATCTCTGCACACGCCCTCAAGCGCTCGTCCGAACATCACGCATGCAGCGTGATTGGCATTTCCTTGCAAAGCAATGTCCGCCTCAGTAAGAGACCTAGTCACAGTGCTGGGAATGCGGAAACTGGAAAACGTCTTTGGCGGCTTTGGATAAACTCGCACCGGCTCCGACCAAACGTCCTCGTCATCACCTTCCCATCCCTTAAATTTGAGTTGGCGGGATTCGGCAGCAAGAACACTTGTGCACCGAGGGCACTTACCGACGACCAGGCGCCATCCGTAAGGTTCGCTAACTTCGCTGTCGAAGCCAGCATCTTCCGCCCGACCGGTTTCTTCAGAGGCAACCTTCGCTTTGCAATGGGGGCAATCAACTATGAATGTCTTGGTGGCCAACTTCACCTCCGTGCGTTCATTCAGACATGAATTCGTTCGCGTGCGACGTGCCGACCTACACAAAAACCCCGTATCCAGTTGCAGTACGGGGCCTTGCGTCGGAAACGACTGATTGGCATTGCGAACCGAAAGCCGTTGTGCCTGCGCGACCTTATGGGGGTGTGCACACCTTGCAGCAACCGCCTCGGCACTGGTCTTCAACATTCATTGAAACACAGATCAGGCGTCGTGCAATCATTCGTTGTGGACAGTGGGAATCGAACCACCGCCAGTTTGGTGAGTAGGAGGAAAATGCGCAGAAGCGCCCTACTCACAATTCTACTCACTCCTGGGATTCACATAGCGCATCATGGCGCTATATCTCGTGGGAGAAGCGGAACCGAACCACGGACAAAATGTGAGTAGAAAGGAA
>CAWGEH010000026.1:0-88543 GCA_963821505.1 uncultured Alphaproteobacteria bacterium | reverse complement strand
GCCGAGCAGCGTGTTGAACTCGCGGCGGTTCATTCGATCACCTTGTCTGCGCGAAGCACGAGCCCGGCGGGAACCTCGTGACCGATCTCCTTCGCGGTCCGGAGATCGATGACCAGCTCGAAGTTCGTCGGCTGCTCGACCGGCAGATCCAGCGGTTTCGCGCCGCGTAAAATCTTGATGAATTGCCGGGCCAGCAAAACCCGAAAGAGCTGGACGAGGCGCGGGCCATAGCCGATGAAGCCTCCTTCCTCTGCCACTTCCGGCCACTGGTAAATCGCCGGCAGGCGCAGCGTCGCGGCACGTTCAATGATGATCTTGCGATTGGCGAACAGGAGAGGCGAGGCCAGGATGTTGAGTGCGGCGGCATTCGACGCCTTCGCGGCATCGATTGCTGGCGCGATCTCCTCGGCTTTGGCGACCTGATGGATCGACAGCTCGACCCCGCGGGCGTGAGCCGCATCCCGTAGCGCTTGAAGCTGGCGCGGGAGCTCGTGCCGATATCGGCGAATGCCGCCATGCGGCGAACTCCGGGCGCCGCCTCGATCAAAATTTCCTGCCGCTTGCCGTCGAGGTCAGTAGCCAACAAGCTAACGCCGGTCGTATTACCGCCGGGGTGGGCGAGCGAATTGACGAGTTGGGGATCCAGCATATCGTCGGTAAATCCGACGATTGGAATTGTGGCCGTCGCCTGCTGTGCGGCGCGAATTCCAAAATCTCCGCCGGCCATAATGACATCGACGTGCGCTCGACCAGTTCCGCCGCAAACTCCGAAACCAGCTCAACGCGCTGTCCATACCCCCGCCAATCGATTGTGAGGTTCTGACCCTCGATGAAGCCGGACCGCCGAAGTTCTTCGAACAGTGCGACGATTTGCGGTGCTTCACGTGGGCTGGGGGACAAGCCGCCGAGGCGATACGTCCGGCCTGGCTCCTGCGCGCGCGCCGCCAGCGGCGCCGAGGCCGCGCCGCCGAGCAGCGTGATGAACTCGCGGCGCCCCACAGTCATTCGATCACCTCGTCGGCGAGCGCGAGCAGTTTGTCCGGCACGGTGAGGCCGAGCGCCTGGCCGTCCTGAGATTGATCACCAGTTCGAATTTCGTGGATTGCTGAACCGGCAAATCGGCGGCCTTTTCGCCTTTAAGAATGCGGCCGGCGTAAGCGCCGCGAGGCGGTGGGCGTCCGTTATGCTCGTGCCATAACTAATCAGTCCGCCAGCCGCCACCGCTTCCCGGAGGTGATAGATGGTCGGCAGCGAGTCATGCGCCGCCAGTGCGACTAGCTGGACGCGATTAGTTGTGAATAATGCATCAGGGCTAATAATAAGCGCGCCAACCCGCTCGCGAACGAGCATCGCAAACGCCGCCTCGAAATCACGCTCGGTAGTGGCGTTCACGACGAGAAGTTTCTGACCGACCGCCTTGGCGACCTGTTCAGCCTCCTGACGGTCGAGGTCAGTTCCTGGAGCGCTCGGATTGACCAGCAGTCCGACCGTACCAGCAGTTGGGACCAATTCGCGAATGAGCTGTAGGCGTTTGCCCCCCAGCGCATTGATGAGAAAATTCACGCCGGTGACATTTCCGCCCGGCTGGTTGAGGCTCCTGATCAACCTGAGCTCAACCGGATCAGCGCCGATCACGAACACAATAGGAATTGTCGCGGTCGATGCCTTTGCTGCCACCGCCGCCGCTGGTGCAAGCGCAACTATCACGGCGACCCTGCGGCCGACCAGATCGTCGGCCATTGATGGAAGTCGATCGTAATGCCCCTCGGCCCATCGGTATTCGATAGCCACATTGTCACCTTCCACAAATCCGGATTGGCTCAGCCCGAGGCGGAACGCGGTTATTTGGTCGTGAAGCGGTCCTGCCGCCGGGGCAGCAGAATCCCGATAACCGGAATCTCCTGCGCGTACCCCATCAACGGCCACGCCGCCGCGCCGCCGAGCAGCGTGATGAACTCGCGACGTCTCATGTTGGACCTCCCCCTCCGGAGTCGGTCTACCGCACTCTCAGCCTGCCATAGAGTGGCTTGGCAAGTCTTATGGGCGACCTGAATTGTTCTGAATCGAGGTGGCGGCGGCCGGGCCCTCAGGCACTTCCAATGGCAGATAGCGGTTCGGTGGTATCTGTCTGGAAATAGACGACTAGCCCCAGGGGATCATATGCCTCTTTTCGCGCCCCTAGCGGCTACGCCACGGCGACGCTTGCGCCGTCGAAAGGGCGGCTGATGCGCTGCACCGTCGATGGATTGACGCCGAACCGCTCGGCAATGACCCGTATGCCAGGCCGCCCAGGAGTTGCCAGAGCCTCACGGATTCGTTTCTCCAGCGCAGGGGCTATCGGAGGCCGACCAAGACGCTTCCCCTCGCTCCTGGCCCTCGCAAGTCCCGCGCGGACGCGTTCCGCGATCATGGCGCGCTCGAACTCGGCAAATACACCCATCATCTGAAACATCGCCTTGCCGGCAGGCGTCGTGGTGTCGAGCCCCTGTTGACGCAGGAAGAGATCGATCTTGAGTGCGTGCAGCTCGGACAGGAAACCGACCAAGTCCTGCAGGCTGCGGCCCAGCCGGTCCACCGACCACGCCATGACCATGTCGAATTCGCGTCGCGCGGCGTCGCGGCACAGCTTGTCGAAGGCCGGTCGCTTGTCGCGGCCTTTGGCGCCACTGATGCCATGGTCCCGGTAGACCTTGACGATCTCGCAGCCCATGCGGCTGGCGATCTCGCGCAGTTCACGCTCTTGGTTGGCCGTGGTCTGTTCGATGGTGCTGACGCGGAGGTAGATAACCGCTGGGCGCATGGCTTGGCCTCCCGATTTGAGACGCCGAACCATACCATACACCGCGTGGAAAAACGGCTGTTTTAGCATACATCGAAAGCGATCGCGGAAAAGGCCGGTTTTGTTGCGATCACGAAGCTCGTTTTTATGAGGGTTTTTCCACACAGTGCTTAATCGTCTACAGTGTTGCGCAATCGCCACAGCCACGCACCATGCGGCGGCCCGCGCTCGACCGGATCACACATTGCCCGGAGCGTCCGCAGCGTCCGCGAATAGATGCCGAACGACATCGACTTGCGGCGGCCCCGCCGGCGGCGGATGTGTGCCCAGTCATAGATCGCGCTCGAAGTCAGCGCCTCGGTACCGCTCGCGGCAAAGGCGCGCCTGATTGCCCGCTGAACCGGCCCGCGCCCCTTGGACGGCGCGCGCGGCCGCTTGCGCAAGTTAGGGTGGTCCTTCCATTTCATCGGAGGGCCGGTATCATCGGAGGGCCGGTAGCTCGCCTCGCTGCAGCGGCATTGCAATGCTCCATTCCGGAGGGATTTTATTGTGCCACGTCGGTAGGTCGATGTCAGTTGAGACCACCCCGTGGAAGCAGTAAGGGTCAGCTATGGGTTCAAGGAGCGACGCAGTACTGATCTCTCCGGCTCTTGCAGGGCGGCTTTTCCATTTCGTGATGATCAAGCCGACGCACTACGATGACGACGGCTATCCCATTCAATGGTTCCGGTCGGCCATTCCCTCCAACACGCTGGCATGCCTGAACGGCCTGGCGGAGGATGCACACCGCCGGAATGTGCTTGGACCCGATGTCGAAATCCGCCTGTATACCTATGACGAGACCAACCGGCGGGTCCAGCCGGACCGGATCATCCGAGAGATCCGCAAGGCGGGGGGTAAGGCGTTGATCGGTCTTGTCGGCGTGCAGTCCAACCAATTTCCACGCGCCGTCGACCTCGCCCGTCCATTCCTTGCCGCCGAACTGCCGGTCTGCATCGGCGGCTTCCACATTTCAGGCTGCATCGCCATGTTGCCGGAAATGCCGCAGGACATGCGCGAAGCGCAAGCGTTAGGTATTTCGTTTTTTGCCGGCGAGGCCGAAGAGGGCCGGTTCGACGCGGTCTTGCGCGATGCATGGGACGGGAAACTCGCGCCGCTCTACAATCACATGGACAAGCTCCCAAATCTGCAAGGGCAGCCGCCGCCCATCCTGCCACGAAAGCACGTCCGCCGAACCTCCGGATCGCTCTCGAGCATCGATCTGGGACGCGGATGTCCTTACCAATGCTCCTTCTGCACGATCATCAACGTGCAGGGCCGCAAGAGTAAATTCCGTTCGCCGGACGATCTTGAAAAGATTGTCCGCGAGAACTATGCCCGGAACATCAGGCGGTTTTTCATCACCGATGACAATTTCGCTCGTAACCGCGATTGGGAGCTGCTGTTCGACCGCCTGATCGAGTTGCGCGCTAGCGATTGCCCGAAGATTGGCTTCACCATCCAGGTCGACACGCTGTGCCACAAGATCCCGAATTTTATTGAGAAGGCAGCCCAGGCAGGCGTCCGCCGAGTGTTCATTGGACTGGAGAACATCAACCCGGACAATCTCATCGCGGCCAAGAAACGCCAGAACAAGATCACTGACTACCGGCGGATGCTGCAGAAATGGCGCGAGCACGGTGCCATCACCTGTGCCGGCTACATCATCGGGTTTCCTGGCGACAGCAAGGCATCGATCCTGCGCGACATCGAGATCATCAAGCGTGAGCTGCCTCTCGACATCCTCGAATTATTTTATCTCACTCCGTTGCCCGGGTCAGAGGACCACAAAGTACTTTGGCAAAAGGGGGTCTCGATGGATCCCGACATGAACAAGTACGACCTCAATCATCGCGTGGCGCATCATCCCAAAATGTCGGATGCGGAATGGGAGGACGCCTATCGCGCGGCCTGGGAAGCCTTCTATGCTCCTGAGCATATCCGCACGATCCTGCGCCGCGCCGCGGCCTGCCGCCTTGGGCGGCCGAAGACGACTCTGACGACGCTTCTGTGGTTCAAGCTCGTGAGCGCATACGAAGGCGTTCATCCGCTCGAAGGCGGTGCATTTCGGCGAAAATTCCGCCGCGACCGTCGGGATGGCCTGCCGCGAGAGAATCCGGCCCTATTCTATCCGCGCTATCTCGGGGAGAGCGCCGTCAAGATGTGGCGTTACTGGTCGGTATATCGGCAATGCAAGTCCATCCTCGACGAAGTGCTAGCGGCGCCGAACCGCTGGACCTACACGGACCTCGCGATCGCGCCGCCACGAGACGACGAATTCGAGGCGCTCGATCTCTACCACGCGACCGCCGGCGGCGAAGCCGCGCTCGCGCGCATGCACCGTGACGACGCGATCCGGGAGAGCACGCCTTTCTCACGGTGATCGCCATGCCTAAGATCGACGACATCATGTCGTTCATCACCCCGCAGATCGCCTTGCTGGTGCTTGCTGTCCTCGCCCTGTTGATCGCCACGCTGGTGCTTGTCACGCTCGCCACGCGCGAGTGATTCCGGTTAGGACTGTCTAGCGCCCAGCACGCAGAGTTGGGCTGCTGGCTGTGCAGCTTGAGGCGTTGGAGAGTGTGATCGGAGCGATCGAAAAGCGGATCAAGATGCAGCATCGCTCGAGCGAGGCGAGCCAGCGGGTTGAGGCGATCCCGGGCATCGGGGTTATCGGGGCGACTGCGATCGTGGCGACGGTGGCGGACCCGACTATCTTCCGGTCGGGACGCGATTTCGCGGCCTGGATCGGACTGGTGCCGCGGCAGGATTCGACCGGGGGCAAGCAGAAGCTCGGACCGATCTCCAAGCAGGGAGATCGCTACTGCGGCGCATCTCGTCGTCGGGGCGATCGCTGTGTTGCGGCGCGCCCAGCAGAATCCCGGGAAGTATCCCTGGCTCACGGATCGGTTCAAGGACTTTTGGAGGTAATTTCTGCAGCTACCCGGGGTGCAAGTATTGCCACCCGTTGGCGGCTCGCGGCCGGGATTGGCGTAGAACGCGCGCCGGATACCGCGGACAACTCGACCGGGGGCATCATGTCAGAACTACGACGTTATCCGGCCATAGAAACGCGCGGGCGGAGGCGGTTCCCCCTGCGTTCAGTTGAACACAGCCCTCATGATCCTCTCGAACTCGTACTCGATGAATTCAGGGAGCACCCGCTCGCGGAGCACCTGCCGTAAGCCGGCATCCAGTTCCTCTTGATCCACTTCAATTCCATCATGGCGCAGGGCATCGGCGCGGTCCTCGTACCAGCGGGCAAGAGCCTTGATCTCCCGCTCGCTCAAGCCCGGCTCGTCGCCCCCATTCCCCGGAAAAGGCGCTACAGCCGCTACAGGCGCTACAATACCCATTTCATCGGCATTTCTTCCATAAGGGGAGCCGCTACAAGCCTCTACGTCACCCGCTACAGGCGCTACATCGGAGCCTCCTGTAGCGGCTCGGCTCGTCTGTAGCGGCTTTGGATTCTGCGGCCGCTACGCTAACGTCTTGAAAAGACTGCGATGTAGCGGCTGTAGCGGCTGTAGCGGGTTTATCGGCTAAGGGGGGAAGGTAGCGCCGCCATGACGTCATAGAGATCGGCGCGGGCATAGCCCTTGAGGACGGCGTCCCCAATTCGAACATTCTTCGACTTCACGCCGTATTGCCTCAGCCGTCGGGCCAGTTGGTTGTCGCTGAGCGGCTTGCCCTTGAGATCGTTCCAGGGCGCATCCTCGAGCACGCACAGCTCGGCCAGGATCTGTCTTCGTGGTCATCTGCTCTTCGTCGCCGAACACGGTCCGCAGATCGGCCAGCAGCCGGATGTTCAGGCTCGGCTCGACCTCGCGGGCCACCGCCACCAGCGCCATCGCCGCCTCGCGGGCCCGCTTCGGCCACTCGCCGCCGGCAATGTCGGCGACGGCCAAGCAGCGGCTCCCACATATCGGCGTCGCGATCATCGACGCCGGCCGGCATTTCCGGTCGAGCCTCCGTCGCCTCGTCGAGGATCGTTGCCGCCCAGCCCGCCAGCCGCCGACGCAGGGCCTCGCCGATCGGCGCATGAACCCGGCGCCGGAACGCCTCGACCTTTTCCTCCGGTGCGCGCCGGCGCATGCGGACGATGATCGAGCGCGACAAGATCGTATCCGGCAGCCAGCCAAGCCCGGCCAGCGCGACGGCCGAATAAGATGGAGATCTCCTCCGTCTCGACGGTCGCGCCACGGACGACACAACGACCAGCAACGGCGCCGCGCCGATGGCCGCTATTCAACAGGGCGCGCAGCTCCTCGTGCTCCTTCGCCTTCGCGACCGAAAACCGTGTCGATCTCGTCAAACAAGATCGTCGGCGGCCCGTCCTCGCCGCCAACCTTCCGGAACAAGATAAGCCGGCGTGACGTTCACGGCCGCGACCGGATCGGGAACGAGAAGCTCCGACACTTCCATTGATCGGGTCTTTCCCGACGCCGGCTCGGGCGACAGAAAGGCAAGCCGTGGCGTGCTCTCCCACGCGCCCATGAGATGCGCATGCGCGATCCATAATACATGCGCGACGTGTGCGTGCTCCGACGGATAGATGACGAAGCGCGCCAGGAAACGCCGCACGTCTTCGAGCAATGCCGCGCCTTCGCTACGATCGACTTTCTCAGGCTTGGCTTTAGGACGCGGCGCCGCGCCCTCGCTGCGATCGACTGCCTGTTCGACTGTGTCGGTGGCGCCGCCCGGCTCCCATAGCGGCGCCTCTTTCGCCAACTTCGCCAGCTTCGCGCCAGCAGTATCATCCACAAGCCAATTCGAAACATCGCTGCCGTCGTGCCGCTCGGGATAGAGATCGAGAATCCGCACCGATGCGGCAACGCCGTTGATCGCCTTGGCGACCTTCTGCCGCATGCGCACGGCCGGGCCGATCGGCATCAGGCAGGATCACGACATGCCGATCCTTGAAATAGGGCGTGAGCGCCGGATCCCATTTGGCCGCGGCGCCCTCGGATCGCCGTCGTGGCCACGAAGCCGAGCTTGGCGAGGTTGTCGGCATCTTTCTCGCCCTCGACGAAATACACGATCGCAGCGGTTGGCGCCGCGATCAGTTGCGGCAAGCGATACGGTATCTTCGGCCGCTTCCGGCTTTCCCTTCGCCCAGCCGTTACCGTCCCAGTGATATTGCGGATATTGCTTCTTGCCGTCGCCATCGCGGCATTTGCGGACTTTGAGAAACCGCTCGCCGTGCTCGTCGTGATAGATGTGCTCGGCTGATCAGCGTCCACGCCTTGCCGCCACCATTCTTTTTGGGTTCCGGCAGGCCAAGCTTCGCGCGCACGTGATCGCGGCACGCTTTGAAGTCGTCACCGGCAAACGAATGCACAACGAAGCCTTCGGCGTCATCCTTATCTGGTTTGACCGATAGGCTGCGATCGCTCGCGGCATGTCCGGGCCCGGGACAAAGGACTTGCCCGCCCTGCGCGTCGCCGCCGAGCAATTCGGCGATCTTGGCAATCGAAGGAAGCGATCATTGCTGTCGCTCCCGCCCGGAAAGCTCGTAATCGGATTGACCCGTGCGGCCCATTGCGTAAGCATGGAGGCGAGAGAGCCGGACCCGCATCCGGCCTCTCTCGCTCTCGCCTCCTCAGTTAAAAGGTATTTCGTCATCCATCGGCCCACGCGCCGGCTGCGGCCCGGGTATTGCCTTTGCCGCAGCCGGCGGCGGGACGGGCCGCACCAGCACGCTGGGCATCGGCTCGCCGTTCTTGTCAGAGACCGTGCCCACGTAGAGCTCGACGAATCGATCGATCCAGTCGCTGCTGTCATCGCCAAACGCGCGGATCAGCGTCCGCACGTTGGTCTTGTTGAGCGACAGCTTGGGCCCGTCTCGAAACGTCGCGACCGGCTTTTCGAACTTGCCCTCTTCCACGTCTGCGATCGTCTTCCGTAGCGACCCACCTGCAAGGTCCTCGACCTTGATGAAGGTCGACCCCGCATATTTGGTCATGTCCATGAGACCTTTCCTTTCGGCATGCAGCGCGCTTTGCTCCGGCTCGATCTGCGCTATTGATCGAGACGGCTTGCCGCGGTTGCGGCGAAGCTCGGAAATGGTGACTAGGCGTACGTCGACCGCGCGCAGCCCCAACCCGCGCAGTGCGGTCTTCAGCAACGCGCGCAAACCGCGGATCGGGTCGACGACGCCGGGCTCGGCGCGCAGCCGCAGGATAAAGGTGGGGCGCTCGGTCATCGCAGCACCCCAAGCCGCCGCAGAGATGCAAGCGCCGCGTCGATATTGTCTGCCGTCTCGACCGTTGCGCCCGCGCGCCGCAGCGCGTCGTGGGTCTCGACCTGTGCTGGCGAGAGTTTGCGACCGGGGGCCTTAAGTTCGAGGAACAGCGGCTGGCCGGCGCGGACGATCAGCAGATCGGGACTGCCTGGGCGGACGCCGAGGCTTTTGAAAATCGCGGCTTCAATTGGGGATCGCCAACCACCATTGGGGATGTGCGTCCACCACACATCGCCGCGAGCGCTCCACCGCAGGTGCTCGACCAGCGACCGTTGCAGCTGGGCCTCGGGTTGGTTGCGGCGGGTCACGGCTGCCGCTCCGCGACGAGGTCGATTGCGGCGCCGAGCGGCGTTGACGGCCGGCCTTGGTTGTCGCGCACTAATGCGCGTTGCAGTACTTCCAGCGGGCAGCCGAATTGGAGGGCCAAGCTCGCCGCGATCGCGCTATCACGGGCGTTCGCGTCGCTCTGGCTGCCTGGTTTATGGTTTTGCAAAAATATTTCGAGGATGCGGCCGTCGCTGCCACGCGAGAACGTAACGGTGTAGGCGAGCCCATGCAGCTCAAGCTGGAAGGTCGTGCTTGCGCGCCGGTTCGGCAGGCGGGCGCGGTCGGTCATGGCGCCCCACCATTCCCTTTAGAAGGGCGGTCGCCGCCGGCGGCGCTCGGCAATGCCGGGGTTTTTTCAGAAAAACCGCCAGCCTTGGGGAAAGTGCCCCCCTGTCGGTTCGTGAACGGATTGCTGCCCATCCGGTACGGCCACAATGGGCACCCGGTTGCGGTGCAGCGGGCAACCTCCACGGCCTGGCCGCAGCTGCAGTCGAGGCACTTTGCGCGGATGACCTTGAGCAGCGGCGTCCCGCCATAGCCGGCAGCCTCAAGCCCGGTGCGGCCGAGGCGGCGCGGGTCAGCGCCTTCGGTGCTGCCGTCGGGCTTTCGGATGATGAGCATGTGCAGCTCCCTTGCGGCCTTGGCCGCTTTCGGGCTACACAGCGCTCGCCAGAGAACTGTTGTAGCCCTTGATGGTGGCGGAAGCGTTCGGGATCGAACCGAAGGGACCAGTGGCTTCGAAGGCCGGGTCCCGCGAACCTGCCGCCCCGTGAAACGAAAGACGCCGCTCCCAACCGGGGGCGGCGTTTTGCTGTTCAGGAGGCGGCGCGCCTCCGCCTCGCTCCCGCGACTGCTGCCATGCGCGGTTATTGCCGACGGTGATCCCGATCCTGCGATCGCTGATCTGCGTGATTTTCGGGCTTTTTCCGGCCTTGATCAGGCGGCGGCATAGCGCCGGCACGGGCGCGTTGCTGCGGGCGATGATGCCGGCAGCGGTGCAGATGTCGCACCCGACCAGGTCGGCGCAAAGCGCAGCCAACCGCCGGGGGTCAATTGCATTCGACGTTGTGGCCGGGCCGGTCGTGCTATCGGTGCGATGCTTGCGCTCGGAGGCCTGAGCACATCTTTGGGCGCCACTGCCGGGAGGGGCAGTAGTGCCCACACCATTTGTGCGGGGCATGGCTCATGCGCTCGCCTGCTCGCGGCCGCCGGCGCGCGGCAACCCAGCAAGAAACTGGCGTAGGTCGTCTTCGGTGATGAGCGTGCGGCGTCCGAGCTTGCGCGCCACGAGGTGTCCGTCGCGGATCGCGGTGTACACCGTATCTCGGCCGAGGCCGGTGAGCGCGCACGTCTCCGCGATGCTGTGCGCGCGGCGGCCAGTGTCGGTAGTGTTCTGCGGCATGTGTGTCGTCCTGCGTTGGGGGCCGTCGGGACTGACGGCGATGGACGACATTTGAATGCCGTTGCCGCCATGCGCAATTCAGCAACAACAGCAACTAGCGCATTGCGCTACTTGCGGCGTCCAGCAGCTCGCAGGATCGTGTCGCGCGAGACGCCCTGCTGCCTGCGCTTCTTGATATGGACATTTACGGCGGTGACCAGTTCCGCATCCGACTTGCTGGTTTGGTCAGGGTCACCGTTTGGGTAGAGTTCGTCGAGTGCCCTTCGTACTCGTTCACGTTTTGGTTGCCTGCGCGGTGTTCGTTCGTGCGGCGGCGTCGGTCGAGCCGCGGGCGTGTGAGTGGGCGGCCCGTTGCCGCCAGCAGTCGGCGGTCGCTGCAACGAACTGTTTTCGATCGAAGCAGAGGCCCGACCAAATCACCGAGCCGTATTCACCCTTGGTTGCCGCTCCGTACTCGCGCCGATAACCTACGGCTTTCAGATCGGCTTCGGGCTGACCAGCCAAGGGATTGATCGAGAGCCCTGCCAAGCCTGCGGGCTGACGGCTTTCAGCTCAGCGTCCGGGTCGCCTTTACGAAACCCCCACATCGTTAATTTCTCGGGGGTGTTCATGCAGATGTATCTGATGGTCTTCTCAGCGAGCGAGCCCGCTTCATCAATTGGAAGTGACTTCCCCAGAGAAATGCATTCCGCGAGCCAACGCCATGAGTCATAGTACGCAACGAAGGGGCCAACGTCGGCGTTCTCGATATCGGGCCTGTCGCGCACGTTGCTCGGAGTGGGGGCTGGGTAGAGCTCGCGCAATCCTCTGCGGATCGAATTGCGGCCTGAATTTTTTTCGCTTCCCGTGCTTTGTCGATCCCGCAAGCACCGCAGCTAAAGTGGGCTCACCCTCGAATTCGATGACCAAGTCCGCAAACCATTGAGGATCGTCAGGCGTAAACCACTTTCCGTTGAACTTGACACGAAGCCTTGATGTACCCGCCCTTAATGGCCCGAATGGCCTCCGTCTCAACTTTTTGACGATCGACTTTCAATTCCTGATGTACGCGCACAACCGGTTGGCGGGTTCGTGCCTGCATTTGGACGATTGGTCGCCCTGAGAACGGCGGCAGGATCGCGACTGGCCAGCCAAATGAGGTATTATCAAGGTTCCAATACGGTTGCTCGAAAGGGTCGGCTTCCATCGCGCCGCACATCCGTTTTCCGCACCCTAGAGGAGCGCCCAGCCGCGTGCCGTCTCGAATTTCTTTTGACTCTGCGCCAGCGCGACCACCTTGCCCGCGTCCGTCTCGATCTTGGCGCAGTACGCGGCCCAGGCGTGCCATCAGCTTGCGCCGCTTCTCGAACAGGTCGCCGCGCCGGTAGGCCGCCTCCACCGCGTCGGGGATGGCGTGCGCGAGCGCCATCTCCGCCACCTCGCGCGCGAAGGTGGTGCGCTCGGCCGCCCAGTCGCGGAAGGTCGATCGGAAACCGTGCGCGGTGATGTCCCCGTGGCCCATGCGCCGCAGCAGCATCAACAGCGACGTTTCCGAGAGCGGCCGGCGGTCGCGACCGCCGGGAAACACGTAGTCGCTGTGCCGGATGTCGTGCATCTGCTGCAGCACCGCGAGCGCGGCATCGGAGAGCGGCACGCGGTGTTCCTTTCCCGCCTTCATGCGACCGGCCGGGATGGTCCACAGCTTCGCCCCGAGATCGACTTCGTTCCAGGTCGCGCCCAACGTCTCGCCGGTGCGGGTGGCGGTAAGGACGAGAAATTCGAGGGCGCGGGCGGCAATGCCGTTCTGCTTTCGCAACGCGGCCAAGAAGGCACCGATCCGGGCATACGGTAGCGCCGCGTGATGCTCGACCTTCCGCACCTTGGCCTTGGCGGGTAGCAGGTGGTCGAGGTGCCCGCGCCATCTGGCCGGGTTCTCACCCGTGCGATAGCCGCGCGCTTGGCCCAATCGAGCACGGCTTCCATGCGCCCGCGCACCCGCGAGGCCGTCTCGGGCTTCCTGGTCCAGATAGGTTCGAGCACCTTGAACACGAGCCCGGTATCGACTGCCGACACCGGCAGCTTGCCGAACACCGGGCTCACGTAGGTGGCGAGCGTGTTCTTCCACTGCTGGCGATGCTTCGGGTTTCGCCACCCGGCTTCGTGGGCGTTGATGTATGCGGCAGCACAGTCGTCGAACGTCATCGCCTTTGCGGCCTCGACGGCAGCCGCCGCGCGCTTCTCGTTGCGCGCCGCGATGGGGTCGAGGCCGGCGGCAAGCACGCTGCGGCAGTCGCCGGCCAGTTCGCGCGCCTTGGCGAGGCCGATGGCGGGATACCCGCCTAGCCCCATGTCGCGCCGCCGGCCGCGCCCACCGTAGCGAAATATCCAGCCCTTCGTGCCACCGGGCGCGACGTGCAGATAGAGCCCGCCGCCATCGCCGTAGTAGCCGCGCTCTCGGACGCTCTGCACCCGGACCGCCGAGAGCCGTCCGAGCATGCGCGCCATGTGGCCCGCTCCTGTTGCCCATCACTATGCCCATCACGACAAGGCGGATGTTAACATACATCGTCCGCCGAACATAGACGCTGATAGACGCTAGAGCCCTTTAGGATGGCGATTTCTGTGGACAGTGGCGGGGATGGGCAAACGGTGGCCGACATGAAATTGGCGGACACCGCATCCGCCACTATGGACTGCTCGCCAGCGGTAACCGCGTCGCCACCATCGCACGCGCCCGCCAGTTGCTCGCCGCTCCGTCCCGCCCGAAACAGCCCGAGACGTCCGAGGCCGCAGCGGCCGACGAGCCGCACGTGCTGCCGCGACCATGTCCCTGTTGCGGTGGCCGCATGATCATCATCGAGAGCTTCGCACGCGGATGCCAGCCTACGCACCGGCCAACCCCCACATCGCAAGAGATCAGGATCGATACCTCATGACCCCGTCGCAACCGATCGACGACCGTAGTGACAGGCGTCATTCTCGCTGGTTCGTGTCCAGCAACGGTAGCGCTCGCGATGCTGCGCTCGATTCACAGCTCGCTGCGCTGCCAATCCGGGCGCCCACCATCCAGCCGACCACGACTCTGCCGCGTCTTCACCCCAACATTGCCAGCAACCGATCGCCGCTCCCGCTCCGCGCCAACCTCCTCCACCTTCACGCCGCGGCCAAATCCCCATAGCGCCCGCGGCACCGCCCCGCACCACCTCCCGCCGCGATTTCGTGCCTTGGCGCTTTTCAAACGCCGGCCGCCCGCGCGCATGGTTACATCGTGATTGCCGGCGTCCGAAAACCTGCGCACAAGCGGCCTGAGGCACATGCAGCAAAGACAGCGTTATTCGATCACCTCGTCGGCGCGCGCGAGCAATATCGCTGGCACCCCTAGGCCGAGCGCCTTCGCCGCCTTGAGATTGATCACAAGTTCGAACTTGGTCGGTTGCTCGATGGCCAACTCGCCCGGATTCGCTCCTTTAAAATCTTGTCGACATAGATTGCGAGCCGCTGGAATACAGTTTTGAGGTTGGGCCCGTAGGTCATGGTGCCGCCCGATTTGGCGAATTCGGACCATCCAGAAATAACCGGAATACGCTGGAGTGCTGCAAATCCATGATCCGCTTCCGATGCTGCATGACCAGCCCATCCGGCAGGACGATTATTGCTTCGGCGTCCGCTGCACGTATGCGCTCGAACGCCGGCTCGATTTCGGCGTCCGATCGCATTTGAGTATAGGAAAGCCCCATACCGAGCCGTTGGGCGCCGTGCTCGGATTTTTCAGCTCGCGTTGCTCCCCCGGATGTAACGGGTTGGACAATATCGCCACGCGCGTGACGTGCGGAAATGCCTCATGCAACAGCTCGACCCGCTTCGCATTCACCTCGTAGGACATGAATGTTGCGCCGGTGAAATTTCCGCCGGGCCGGCTGAAGCTATTCACCAGCCCAGCCTCCACCGGATCGCCGCTATAACCGAACACCACGGGAGTCCAGTCGATTGCTCGGCGCACGAGGGGCACGATCGCTCCCTGCGCCACGATAACCTGTACGTTGAGCGCAAGCAGTTCGCGCACGAGTTCTGGCACGCGATCACGGATATCGGCCGGCCAACGTGGTTCGATGATGATGGATCGACCCTCGACGTAGTCCAACTGCCGCAGTCCCTCTTTAACGGCATCAAGGAACTCCGATCCCTGGGGCGTGCCATTCCGATCCACCCGATCCGCGACATCCGTGCCGGCTGCTGCGCGCGTACGGTAAGCGGATATACCGCTGCCGCACCGCCGAGCAGCGTGATGAACTCGCGCCGCTCACTTGGTCACCTCCATAGGTCGTCACGTCGGGCAATCGGCGCATCGGGCACGTGCCGCCGATAGCTGTTCGGTTAGCTTCGGCACTGCAACGATGTCCGCTTTGGGTCTTGGCCGTGTTAAAACGTTTTCCTGTAAGAGGTCAGAACTAGACGAAGTGGCGACGCGAGCTATTTTTCCCGACCTTGACTATGCCCTGATCGCGGCCATCAGCGGCTGAATGCCAATAATGTTCATCACGCGGGTGAGGTTGTAGGCAAGCACGTGCAGCGCCATCTCGGTGGCAACCTTCGGCAGACGCTTCATTAAAAAGTGCGTCGCCCCCATCCTCATTTTTAGCGTGCCGAAGGGATGTTCGACCGTCTCACGACGCTGCCGCATGGCCTGCGGGTTTTTGTCGAGGCGCTTCTGTACGGCCTCCAGCACATCCTCATGCTCCCAGCGCGCGATGCGCCGTTGCATGCCGGTGGTGCAGCGTTGCTTGAGCGCACAGTGGCGACACGCATTTGTCCAATAGCGTCGCAGCTTCTGCCCGTCCTCCTCGTTCGTATAGTAGTACTTCAGCTTTTCGCCAGCCGGACAGCGATACGCATCCTCGTCGCTGAGATAGACAAAGTCCTGCTTGCCGAAGCGACCCTTTGCCTCAATTCCTGATGTCATCGGTTTGGGAAGCGTAATCGCAATTCCGGCTTTATCGCAGGCGAGGATTTCCTCGCCGCTGTAGTAACCGCGATCGGCAACGACTTCGAGTTCATCGACGCCGAGGACTTCCTTCGCCTGGGAGGCAATGTTTGCGAGTTGCGCTCGATCTGAGCCATCGTTCGTCACCTCATGCGTGATGATCAGATGATGTTCAGTATCGACTGCGACCTGCACATTGTAACCGACCACGCCGGAGCCGCGGCCGCTGGTCGCCATCGAGCGGCTGTCGGGATCAGTGAGCGAGATCTGCTGATCGGGTGATGCCAGCATCAGCTTCTCCATCGCCGCCAGACGCTGCATCTCGCTTTCCAGCTTGACCAGTTTCTCCTTCAGATGGGCCGTCTTCGCTGCCAGCTCTTCGGATGGCTCCTGCAAGTCGGCCGTGTCGAGTTGCGCGAGATAACGCGCCACGCTCTTCTCCAATTGTGCGCGGCGCCGCTCCACTTTCCCGCGCGTGAAGTTCTTGTCGCGGGTGTTGACGGCTTTGAACTTACTCCCATCGATCGCAATGCTCGCTGTCGTGAGCAGGCCCATCTGGCGGCACAATTCGATAAATTGCACGCAGACCTGCTTGATCGCCGGCCCACTATCCTTGCGGAAGTCGGCAATCGTCTTGTGATCGGGAATGAGCCGGCACGTCAGCCACATCACCTCAACATTGCGCCCAGCTTCACGCTCAAGCCGCCGACTCGACTGAACGCGATTGAGGTAGCCGTAAATGTAGAGCTTCAGCAGCCCAGAGGGATGATATGAAGGCCGCCCGGTCGCCTCGGGAGCGACCCCATCGAACCCCAGGCCCGAGAGGTCGAGTTTCTCAACAAAGGCGTCGATCACCCGAACCGGATTGCCCTCATCGATCCAGTCCTCCAGGCACTCGGGAAACAGCGTCGTCTGCCCGCGATCGACCCCCTCAACGAAGCGCCTCATCTGATCCCTCCGCAAATCGCGGCGGAATCATACAGCGCGAATCAAATAATTCAGTGCGTTTTCACACAGCCAGGGTCATTAGCGGACATTCCGCGATGCCCAGGCCACGTCCGCTATTACCCCGAAAGCCGACATTGCCCGCGCGTTTATAGTAACGCCCCGTTTACTGAGTACACGCCCTAGTGTCATTCGATTCCGGAGTTCGCAAACGAGGGTGCCGCACAATGATCCGAACTTCGGAATCGGGACACTAGGCTGGGGCCTCGCTTTCCCGGCAACCGTCGGCAGCGATCGTTGGTCGGCGTCCAGCGCGCTGACAAGCTCAACGGCACAGGATTTTACTTCAACTGCGGGTCAGCGCGCGAGCTGGAAGCGTTCGAACCGGTGCAGCGCCTCTTCGATCCGTTTCTTGTGCGATCGGCGTGCCTGCCGGCCGAGCCAGGTCCATCGCTGCAGCAGCAGCTTGCGCTGCGCCCGGTCGGCCTTGAGATCGAGGAGCGCGACGATTTCGTCTCCGATGAGCACGGGGAGCGCGAAGTAGCCGAACAACCGTTTCTCCTTGGGCACGTAAGCCTCGAAGCGGTGCTCGTAGTCGAAGAACAGGTGCAGCCGCTTGCGCTGATTGATCAGCGGATCGAACGGCGACAGGATGTGGACCGTCTCGTCGGCGCCGTCGGCGGCGGCATCGAGCGTCTCCGGCCGCAGCCAGTGCTGCAGCTTGCCGGCGCCCTCGAGCTCGATGGGCACCAGCTCCTTGCGGCGCATCCTGGTCTCGATCGATCGGCGCATGGCCGGCTTGCGCCGGGGGTCGAGATAGCAGACCGAATCGAGACTCACGACGCCCTGCGACCGCAGCGCCCGGTCGAGCAGATAGTTCAGGATTTCCCGCTCGGGCGCGGCCTTCGGCAATCGGTCCCAGCCGAAATGCCGGGTCGTCAGCTCGTAGGTCTTGAGCATCCCGCTCCGCTCGCTGACGGTGAGGAGGCCGCGGTAGAAGGCCAGTTGCAGCGCGCGCTTCGACGGCTTGCGGCTCGCCCAGGCATGGTCCTTTTCCACCAGCACGTCGTCGTCGATGTCGCGGATCGTCAGCGCGCCCTGCGTTCGGATGCGGCGGAGCACCTTGCGCAAATCCGCCGGCGTCACCGACGTGAACCAGACGCTGCGGCGCTGCCAGTGCCGCTTCATGGCGCCGACGTAGAACCGCATGTCGGCGGTCGGCAGGTAGGACAAGGCATGCGTCCAGTATTCGAACACGGTCTTGTCGATGGTCTGCGCCTGGCGCAGATGCTCGCGCCGGTATCCCGGAATGCGCGAATACAGGATGTGGTGATGGCAGCGTTCGATCACGTTGATGGTGTCGATCTGCACATAGCCCAGATGCTCCACCGCCGCGCGCGTCGCCGCGGGCCCGTCGCCGAACGGCGCGGACCGGTCGAGCCGCTGCGCGCGCAGCCAGATGCGCCTGGCGTCGGATTTCGCAAGCGCGAAGGATTTTTCGGCCGGGCGGGACATTTGCGGACCGCAGTGTACAACCGATCTTCGTCCACCATGCGTCGTCCCCGGGTCTCGGGCTTGACCCCCCGGGGCAGGGGGGTCGGGCATGGGAATCTTGCGGCCCGGATTGAACCGGCGTGCCCGTTGCTGCGACTAACTTCCGGGAGCCCGTCCGGGCTTGTTTTGGGGGGCATTGCAGTGCGTGTGGGGACCTTACAGCATCATCGGCGACCGTCCGTCCTGTTAACGGTCGGGGCCTGCCTTGGCGTATATGTCGTCTGCGCCGTCGGCTTTCGTTCACTGGTAGAGCCCTCCCTGGCCAAAAACCAGCCGCCGCCCGACCCCGTGCTGCCGTACTCGGCCGCGGCGTTTGCGGCTCGGGCCAACCCGGTACCGCTGCCTCCTGTCGCCTCAAGATCGCCGGCGTCGACCGCCGCGATGCCGGCAGCGCCGGCACCGAAAGCGACGCCGGCAGCGAAAGCCGCGCCGGCGGCGAAAGCGGTGCCGGCAGCGACGGCGGCAACATCCCCGGCAGCGGCGCCGGCCGCGATCCCGGCAATGACGCTGATAGTGGCGCCGAGCGCGGCACCGGCAGTGGCGGCGGCACAGGGGCCGGCCACGATACCGGCAATGACCCCGGCAGCGGCGCCGACCGCGGCCCCGGTAGCGGCGGCGGCAATCGCGCCGGCAGAGACGCCGATGGCGACCGCGGACAGCGCGGAAAAGACCAACGCCGTGGAACCGAAGAAGCCGGCCCACAAGCGCGTGGCACGCGAGCGAGCGGCCAGAGCGCCGCAAAATTTCTGGGATTTCTTCTCGGGTGGGTTCAACGGGGGTCGGCCCTACGGCGCTCGCTCCTACGGCGGTCACGCCAGTCGGTCCAACGGACCCCGCTCGTTCTTCTAGTCCGCTGCTTGGGGCTGCCCCCCGCTCGTCGTCCTCCCAACCCAAGTCGGATTTATCCGACTTCGGCCAGCTTCAAATCCCGAGCTCGGGTAAACCCGATTTCGGGTGGGAGAGGAAGTTCACCGAGCTCGCGGCGTTGCTCCACGCGCCACAGCAGATTTCAGTGGCATCGCCCTCTCCGTCATGCCCGCGCTTGTCGCGGGCATCCACGTCTTTTAGGGCCTGCATTGCATTGAAGACGTGGATGGCACCGGAACGCGGGCTTGCCCGCGTTCCGCACGATGAAAGCGCTGCAAGTCGGGTAGATAGACCCGACTTGCAGTGCCGAGCGCGGCCATGACGTTGCACGTGCGGTTAGATACAGGTGGAAAGTGCGCTAGCGCATGTTCCGGAAAAGTGGGAACCGGTTTTCCGAACAGAACATGCACAAAATCGAAGAATCTAGAGCGCATCACGATTCGATCCAATCGGGATGCGCGCTAGCTTTCGAGCGGACGCAGCGAGCGGCTGATGCGGGTGACGATGCTGTCCCAGGCGCGCTTGTCCTCCCGCGGATAGACCAGGTCGAAGCAATGGATCGCTCCGCCGGCGTCGGTGGAGAAATTGCACCGGCTGTAGAGCACGATGTCCTGGTGCTCCGAGGAGATCGCGAAGAAGGAGCGCGTGACCCGCTCGTAATCGAGGCTGGATCGTGCGACGCGCAGATTCTTCCTCAGGTAGCTCGCCGGCGTATCGTCGTCCTCGTTCTCGCGGGCGTAGATGGTGAGCACGGAGCGCCCGTCGGCGCTGTTGAAGCGCTGGCCAAGTCCCTTGTCCGCCTTCCCGTCCGGCACCGAGAAGATGTCGGCGGGATATTCCACCGTGGTCCCGAACTCGGGAACCAGGAACGTCTGCCAGTCGAGGCTTTCCCCCTGGCGCCCGCGCCCTTGCGCATCCGCGCTCGACAGGACCGACAGCGCGAGGAGAAGGTTGGACACGACGGCCGAGGTGACGAGCACGGTGGTCAGGCCGTATTTTGCAAGCGCGCGCATGACTCGACCTCCCTTGCGGGGCTTCGCGAGCGTGGGGGTTGGCACGTTTGATACGTGCGTCGGGTTCGTCCGGATGCAGCACAGGCAACAAGATCGCCTGCGCGCACGCCGCCGGCATCTCGCCACCTAAACCACGTCCCCGGTATGAAGCTCCTCACACACGCGCCACGCGTGCGGGGTGCAAGATCAATCGGCTCAAAAAGATCGGCGAAGGAAGATCGCGATGACCACGAAGCGTCTATCCCTGCGGTCGGGTTTCCTGGCGCCCTTCGTCATCCTGGCTGCATCCCTGCTCGCATCGTGTACGTTCCAGCATGGGTTCTTCATCACCTGTAATGATTTCGAGAATATCCCCGTCACTCCCCTGACTTCCCAAACCAGCCAGCTCGTGTTCGACGCTGCCGGGACGATCATCAAGGGCGGCCCGGCCGGCGGCCGGTAGCCCGCAAAAACGTCGTCGAAAGATCGGGACCTAGGCGAGGCTGGTGTCCGGCACCGCGGCCGATTTATTCGGCTATAAGCGCGTCGCTCAAATCCAGCAATTCGAAGCCTGCGTTGTGATCTATCTTGCAATTCTCGATTAGATATTCCGCCACTTTGACTACTTGTTCCCTGTTTGCGGTCAAAAGCTCAACGGCGCGTTGATAGCCCTCGTGCTTAAGAGCCGATTTTGATTCATCGTCTAGACCTTCTGTCAATTTGTCCGCTTGGTAACGGTCAGCCCAATAGGACTTAGGTTTCATAGGCGCATCGAAGATCTCCGCCGCAGCCTCGGATGCGAAGCAAATTGCTATCCTGTCAACCGTCGATAGCTCTTTGGCGGGAGGCTCAATGCTTATCCCTCCGGGGGAAGCGTCGCCGTCGAATTCGATCTGTATTTTCTTCACTCGCAGGCCCAAGGCCGAAGCCGCAACGGCGTGACCGGCCTCGTGATATGCCACTCCTCGGCGATGTGAGTTCGTCATCGAACAATGCGTTAGCTATCGCACCCCAGCAAGGTTAAACAAAAAGGGCGATCGGAGTGACCGATCGCCCTTCGCTGTTGTTACGGCTTGGCTTCTGTCTAACTACACCCCGTGGTCCCACCGCACGTGTCGCACTTGAGGCAGGTGCCGTTGCGCACCAAGGTGAAGTTGCCGCATTCGCCGCAGGCTTCGCCTTCGTAGCCCTTGGCCTTGGCCTCGGCGCGCTTCTCGGCGGCCATCGCCCGCGCGTCCGCCCGTGCCTCGCTGCGCGCGAGCGGCAGGTGCTGCTGCTCGAGCTGCTCGGCGGGCGAGAGCTTGTGCTCGGGCTCGGCTTTCAGCGCGGCGGTGCCGGAGATTTCCGCGCGCGGCTCGCGGCCGCCGAAGGCGGTGACCTTCCCCCCACCCCGACCCTCTCCCGCGAGGGAGGAGGGTGGGGCGGAGGAGGTCGTCGCACCTCCTGCCAGAACCGAAAGCTTGTCCGTGCGCGAGCGCGTGAGGCCCCTGGAGACGTATCTCGTCGCCGCCGTCCCGCCGGGCTTGCCTTCCTCCACGCCCTTGCCGAGCGCGTCGAAGCCGCTGTCGGTCGGATCGACATGGGCGAGGTCGAAGCGCTCGAGGTAGCTCACCGCTAGCTCGCGGAAGACGTAGTCCAGGATCGAGGTGGCGTATTTGATCGAAGTCGTTGCCCTGCACGGGGCCGGACGGCTCGAAGCGCGTGAAGGTGAAGGCGTCGACGTATTCCTCGAGCGGCACGCCGTATTGCAGGCCGAGCGAGACCGCGATCGCGAAGTTGTTGAGGAGCGAGCGCAGCGCCGCGCCCTCCTTGTGCATGTCGATGAAGATCTCGCCCAGCCGGCCGTCGTCGTATTCGCCGGTGCGCAGGTAGACCTTGTGGCCGCCGACCACCGCCTTCTGCGTGTAGCCCTTGCGGCGGTCGGGCATGCGCTCGCGCTCGCGCATGATCACCATGCGCTCGACCACCCGCTCCACCACCTTCTCCGCCAGCGCCGAGGCGCGCGCGGCGGTCGGCTTCTCGATGAAGGCCTCGATGACGTCGTCGTCCTCGTCCTCGTCGGCGATGAGCTGGCTTTGCAGCGGCTGCGAGAGCTTGGAGCCGTCGCGGTAGAGCGCGTTGGCCTTGAGCGCGAGCTTCCAGGAGAGGAGATACGCGGCCTTGCAGTCCTCGACGGTGGCGTCGTTGGGCATGTTGATGGTCTTGGAGATCGCGCCCGAGATGAAGGGCTGCGCCGCCGCCATCATGCGGATGTGGCTCTCGACCGAGAGATAGCGCTTGCCGTTGCGCCCGCAGGGATTGGCGCAGTCGAACACCGGATAGTGCTCGGCCTTAAGATGCGGGGCGCCTTCGACCGTCATCGCGCCGCAGACGTGGATGTTGGCGGCCTCGATCTCGCGCCTGGTGAAGCCGAGCGCGGAAAGCAGGTCGAAGCGCGGATCGGCGAGCTTTTCGGGCGGAAGGCCGAGCTTGGCCACGAACTCCTCGCCGAGCGTCCACTTGTTGAAGGCGAACTTGATGTCGAAGGCGGTGGGCAGCGCCTTCTCCACCTTCTCGATCGCCTCCGGCGTGAAGCCTTTCTGCTTGAGCGTGGTGTGGTTGATGCCGGGCGCCTGCCCGAGGCTGCCGTGGCCGACCGCGTAGGCCTCGATCTCGGCGATCTGCGATTCCGAGTAGCCGAGCACGCGCAGCGCCTCCGGCACCGCGCGGTTAATGATCTTGAAGTAGCCGCCGCCGGCGAGCTTCTTGAACTTGACCAGGGCGAAGTCGGGCTCGATCCCCGTGGTGTCGCAGTCCATCACCAGGCCGATGGTGCCGGTCGGCGCGATCACCGAGACCTGCGCGTTGCGATAGCCGTGCCGCTCGCCGAGCGCGAGCGCGCGGTCCCAGGCGCGCTCGGCATGCTCGACCATGCGCGGGTCGGGGCAGGCCTTGTGGTCGAGCGGCACCGGCGGGGTCGCGACCCTCTCATAGCCGGTGCGCTCGCCGTGGGCGGCGCGCCGGTGGTTGCGGATGACGCGCAGCATGTGCTCGCGGTTCTTCCGGTAGCCGGGGAAGGCGCCGAGGAGCCCCGCCATCTCGGCCGAGGTGGCGTAGCTCACCCCGGTCATGATGGCGGTGAGCGAGCCCGCGATCTGGCGGCCGGCGTCCGAATCGTAGGACAGGCCCGACGACATCAGCAGGCCGCCGAGATTGGCGTAGCCCAGCCCGAGCGTGCGGAATTCGTAGGACAGGGTCGCGATCTCGCGCGAGGGGAACTGCGCCATCAGCACCGAGATTTCGAGCACGACGGTCCACAGCCGCACCGCGTGCTCGTAGCCGTCGAGGTCGAACTGCCGCGTCGCGCTGTCGCGGAACGCGAGCAGGTTCATCGAGGCGAGATTGCACGCGGTATCGTCGAGGAACATGTATTCCGAGCACGGATTGCTGGCGCGGATCGGCCCCGAGGCCGGGCAGGTGTGCCAGTCGTTCACCGTGGTGTGGTACTGCAGGCCGGGATCGGCGCAGGCCCAGGCGGCGTGGCCGATCTTCTCCCACAGATCTTTCGCTTTGATCGTCTTGGCGATCTTGCCCGGCTTGGTGCGCCAGAACAGGTCCCAGTCGGCATCGGACTCGACCGCCTTGAGGAACTCGTCGGTGACGCGCACCGAATTGTTGGAGTTCTGCCCGGAGACGGTGAGGTAGGCGTCCGAATCCCAGTCGGTGTCGTAGACCGGGAAATGGATGTCGCTGTAGCCCTGCTTGGCGAACTGGATCACGCGCTTGATCAGGTTGTCCGGCACATGGTTCTTGCGCGCGGCCTTGATCTCGCGCCGCAGCACCGGGTTCTTCTCCGGATCGAAGCAGTCGTCGCCCGAGCCCTCGCAGTTCACGCAGGCTTTGAGGATCAGCTTGAGGTGCTTCTGGTTGATCTTGGAACCGGTGACGAGGGCGGCGACCTTCTGCTCCTCGATCACCTTCCAGTCGATGAACTGCTCGATGTCGGGATGGTCGGTATCGACGATCACCATCTTGGCGGCGCGGCGCGTGGTGCCGCCCGACTTGATGGCGCCCGCGGCGCGGTCGCCGATCTTGAGGAAGCTCATCAGGCCGGAGGACTTGCCGCCGCCGGCGAGGCGTTCACCCTCGCCGCGCAGGCGCGAGAAGTTCGAGCCGGTGCCGGAGCCGTATTTGAACAGCCGCGCCTCGCGTACCCACAGATCCATGATCCCGCCTTCGTTGACGAGATCGTCGGCGATCGACTGAATGAAGCAGGCGTGCGGCTGCGGATGCTCGTAGGCGGACTTCGACTTCACGAGCTTGCCGGTCTTGAAGTCGACGTAGAAGTGCCCCTGGCTCGGCCCGTCGATGCCGTAGGCCCAGAACAAGCCGGTGTTGAACCATTGCGGCGAGTTCGGCGCCGCCATCTGCATCGCCAGCATGCAGACGAGCTCGTCGAAGAAGGCGCGCGCGTCCTCCTCCGAATCGAAATAGCCGCCCTTCCAGCCCCAATAGGTCCAGGTGCCGGCGAGCCGCTCGAACACCTGCTTGGACGAGCGCTCGCCGGTGCTGCGCTCTTTTTCCGGCAGCTCCTGCAGCGCGGTCTCGTCCGCGGTCGAGCGCCACAGCCACGACGGGACGGTCTCCTCCTCGACCTTCCTCAGCCGCGCCGGCACCCCGGCCTTGCGGAAATATTTTTGCGCCAGCACGTCGGCGGCGACCTGCGACCAGGAGGTGGGCACCTCGACGTCGTCGGCGCGGAACACCACCGAGCCGTCGGGGTTGCGAATCTCGCTCGCGGTCAGCCGGAACGCGATGTCCGCGTAGGGGGACTGTCCTGCCTTGGTGTATCGCCGCTCAATCCGCATTGTTTGCCCCTTTGTCGTTGGCGCGGCCGCCCGGCGGGGGAACCCCGCTAATATAGGCTGCCGACGCGGTACCCGCGACGCGACCCTGGCCTCCCGGCCGCGCTCGGACTGGCTCGTTTCAGGTCTGTTCAACGCCTTGTTCCGAAGCCCTTGCGTGGGCCCGGATTTGTTGCGGCACGTCGCCGGCGCGCTCGTCCCTTGCGGCAACAGAGAGCCTCTCTCCGACAGCCGTTGCGGCAGGCAGAGCGGTTACGCAGACCCTTTCAGGAGAGCGCCCGGCGGGACTTCGAACCACTCGCGCCGAACTTTCAAAAGCTAAGCCGGCCCCTGTCGCTCGTCAAGGCTTAGTATGGCGCCCGTAAACAAACTGCTAAATGTAGTGCGAAGCTGTGAAATACGGGGGCGACTCAGGTGCGGTGCGGCAAGTATCGGATATCGGCGGCGGATTCGGAAGCCTCCCGTCCACAGCAGCGGCGCGGGCGTTGTCATGAAATTGTTGTCAAGCGACAAATCTGCGCACCGGAGCCCTTCGCGCCGGTCGGGCGGGGGCCGCCGCCACCCCCGCAAAGGGCGGCCGTCGCAACCGGCGGTCCGCAGCGCAGCGGGCCTGCACGGCTAGTTTGCCCGAATTCGCGCGCATCGACCGGATTGGCCCCGGCGATTCTCTCCCCCGGCACGAGGAGGCGGGAGGGAAGGCGCGCGCCGCTCATTTTGCTATGGACACGCGTTACACGAATCACCTACGACTAACGCATCCTCCAAAATTGTGCATGGGCCATTCCGCCGGCTGCGCTTCCGCGTTCGGCAGCGCGTGGGAAGGCGGCGCGTGCAAGGCGGCGCGTGGAAGGCAGCGGGTGGAGGCAGCGGGTGGAGGCAGCGGGCGGGGGAGGCCGCGCGCAACGCTCGAGCAATCCGGAAACTGGGCATGCCCGGCGGGCACGCCGCCGATCCCCGCGCTGCGGCGCGATCACATGCGTGGCGAGGGAATGGGAGGGCGGTCCCCTTCTGTCTCTCTGTCTCTCTGTCTCTCCTGGCGCAGCCGATCGCGGACCCCTCGGCTCCGTTGTTATTTCATTGTTGTTTACAATGGCCCGCGCCGGAAGACGCCCGACGCGGCCGCGCCACCATCCGCCGTTGGCGGTCCTCGGTCGTCCGCTGTCACTTCAGGACCAGATCGACCTGCAGGATCTCGTTGAAGGCCACGGCGGAATGCTCGATGCCGCTGGCGGCCGACTGGCCGTCGCCGCTCACGGTGTAGAGGCGATTGCCGATGGCGCCCACCGCAAGCCCATGGCGCGGGTGCGGCATCGACGGCAGCATCTGCCAGCGATTGAGGACGGGGTCATAGGCTTCCACCGCCTTGAACGCAGCGAGGAAGCGCTGGTCCTGGCCTTCGCCGCCGGCGACGAGGATCTGGTTGTTGTAGACGCCGGCCCCGATCGCGCTGCGCGCCGTCGGCATGCGCGTGCGCGGCATCCATAGATTTGTGTCGGGGTCGTACATCTCCACCAGATCAACATTGTTGCTGGTGCCGGAGATGAAGGCCGAGCCGACCCGGCCGCCGATGACATAGATCTTGTCGCCGACGCCGACCGCCACATGATGGTTGCGCGCCAGCAGCAGCGGACGGACGGTTTTCCAGGTATTCGCCGCCGGGTCGTATTCCTCGACCGTCGGCATCACGTTGTGCGGGCGCGCCGGATGGATGCCGTTCTCGTTCACGCCGGGAAGCGAGTTGGCGCCGCCGGTGACGTAGATCTTGCCGTTCGCGACGCCGGCCGCGGCCGCGCCGCGTTTGGTCGGCATCGGCGCGAGCTCCTTCCATTCGTCGGTCGCCGGGTCGTATTCCCAGGCGTTGTTGACCGGGCTCCAACCGGGGGGGCCGGACTCCGGATAGGTGAACCCGCCGAAGGCGTAGATTTTGTTGTTCAGGCTGGCGAATGCGACGTGGTGGGAGGCAAGCCGCATCGGCCGCTTCTTGGTCCATTGATTGGAAGCGGGATCGTATTCGAACACCATCGCCTTCGGCTTCCAGCCCGGCGCAAGGCCGGCGAAGACGTAGAACTTGCCGCCGGCGGTTGCGCCGAGCACTTCCTCCGACGCTTCCGGGAACGGCGCGCCCTGGGACCAGGGATTGGCCGCACTCGGCGCGGCGGGCGCCGGGGCCTGCGCGAAAGCGGTGGGCGTTGCATAGGCGGCGGCCAGCATGGCGCCCCCGAACGCGGCGTGCCACAGGCGCAATGACGTCATCTTCACCTCCCGTCGTGCGTTGTTGATTGCGAAGCTCTCGTCGGCTTCGTGTTGCGGCGCGAGCGACGCGCCAGCCCGGAGACAAGTCCGAAGCAAAGGATAGGCAGGCGTTCGCGCGGGGCGCAACACGTCCCGGCGACCAGGCCGTGCGTGGCGCCCCCTGCTCCTTGCCGCGCGCGCCCAAGCGATCCGGGGTCCGCCTGCGAGCGCGGGTTGCAGGCCGGTGGGGGGCGGCCGCCGGGCCACATGGCGGCGCAGCAAATTTCTCTCTCTGTGAGATACATCACAGGCCGGATGCAATTACCGGTGGCATATGGTGACCAGCAGGCGTTGGCCCCCTCCGGCTTCCGCCTATGCACAAAGGTACGGACAAGGATCCGTAGCAAGGAGACGTAACATGAAGACGTTCATCGCCGCTGTGGCCCTGGCCACCGCCTTCGTTGCGCCGGCCTTCACCCACGCCGCCATGGCCGCGTCGCCCGACGACGTGATCGTGGGCGGCAAGAACCTCGGACAGGATCCGGACGCGAACGTTCGCCTGCAGATGCGCCGCGACTTCGGCAGCGAAGGCTACTGATCAGGATCCGGCGCTCCGATCCATCGCGTTTCCCAAGCGGCCGGCGTTCGCGCCAGCAGCCCCCTTCGCAAATCGAGGTACGACGATGAAAACGGCAGCAATGCAATATGCGGTGACGATCACCCTGGCGGGCGCGCTTGCCTTGACCGCGACGGCCCGCACCTACGCGCAAACCCGAACAGGACCGGAGGGCGGCAGGTCCCTGGCTCAATACTGCGCGCCGCCGCATTACGACACTACGGACTTGCACAGGATCTATTGCCGCGAGCCCGGCTGAGCGCGCAGCGCTAGAGCGCATCCCGATCAGGTCGAATCGTGATGCGCTCTAGATCTTCAATTCTGCGCATGGTCTCTTCGGAAAACCGGTTCCCACTTTTCCGGAACATGCGCTAGGCTCGAGGGGCGGATCGGGAACTCGCCGGCGATCAATCCCGTGGCTTGACCCCGACCTGCTGCATGAGCTTGGCGGTCGAGAGCACGTCGTCGCGGAAATATTTTCCGAATTCGTCCGCGCTCATCGCCATCGTCTCGGTGCCGACCTTGGCGAGCCGTTCCTGCACCGCCGGCACCTGCATGGCCTTGTGCGATTCCGGGTAAATCCTGTCCACGATGTCGCGCGGCGTCTTGGCGGGAACGAAAATCCCGGTCCAGAACACATACGTCGAATCCTTAAAGCCGAGCTCCGTCGTCGTCGGCACGTCGGGCAGGGCGGCCGCCCGTGTGTCGGTGCTCACCGCGAGCGCGATCAACTGGCCTTGCTTGACCAGCGGCAGCGCCGGTGCGAGCGGCAGAAAATAAAAATCGATGCGTCCGGCCATCAACTCGGTGAATGCCTCGTTCGGCCCGCGGAAGGGGATGTGCTGCGCTTCGATCCCGGCGCTGAGGCGAAAGCGCTCGGCGGCGAGATGCGATACCGAGCCGATGCCGGCGGAAGCGAAGTTCATGGCGCCGGGCTTGGCCTTGGCGGCGGCGATCAGATCGCCGGCGGTCTTGAAGCCCTTGGCCGGCGACGCCACCAGCACGGTCGGTGTTTTGCCGAGCGGAATCACCGCGGTGAAGTCGTTGAGCGTGTCGTAGGGCAGGCTCTTGTAAAGCGAATAGGCGGCACTGAAGGAGGAGGAGTGCACCAGGATGGTGTAGCCGTTGGGCTGTGCCTTGGCGACGGCGGTGACGCCGATGGTGCCGCCCGCGCCCGGCCGGTTCTCGATCACGATCGGCTGGTTGACCTGCTTCGATACCTGCTCGAGCACGATGCGTCCGACGATGTCGTTGGCGGCTCCGGCAGCGAACGGCACGATCGCCTGGATCGTCCGCTCGGGCCAGGTCTGTGCGAAGGCGGTCTGCGGAACCGTCAGCAGCAAGGCTCCGGCAACCTGCCATAGGCGCAACGGCGTCATCCTGGTCCTCCCGTGTGGTCGCGTGCGCGGTCACCATAGGCACGCGAACTCGTCATGAGCAACAGGCGCACGCCGGCCGATCAGTGCGCTGCGGTTCTCGCCTGCCGTGCGTCGCGACCCCCGTGCGTCGCGACCCCGTGCGTCGCGCCGCGGCCGTCCGGGCGCGCGGCCCTGGACACCGCCTGAGCGCGGTGGCATCAACGCGCCTCGACGTTGGAACGCTCCGCGCCCGGGGAACACGTCCGGCTTTTCAGCGGATCGAGCGGCGCGCGCCGCGTTACGAGCAGCGAGTGTGATGAAGAATTTCTTCCTGCGCGTCTTCACCTGGTGGAACGGGGCGACCTTCGGCACCCTGCTGTGGACCTGGCTCTACGGCGAGTTCGTCGGCGAGGACGAGTTCGGCAACCGCTACTTCCGCACCAGAGGGGGCAAGATCGATCCGGGACTGGGCTTTGAGCGGCGTTGGGTGATCTACAGCGGCGTCGCCGAAGCCTCGACCGTGCCGCCGTCCTGGCATGGCTGGCTCCACCACACCGTCGACACGCCTCCCACGGAGGAAAAAGTCACGCCGCAGCCGTGGTGGAAGCCGCACCGGCCCAATCTCACCGGCACGCCGGGCGCCCATCGCCCGACCGGCTCCACCCTCGCCCAGGGCCGCAGGCCGAAGGCCACCGGCGACTACAAGGCCTGGACTCCGGGCCGATGACCGGCCGATGGGCGGCCGCCGCCGGACAATCGAAGTCATTCTGGTTGTTGAGCTTTCGGCTGCGTGGCCGAGGGGCCCCGGCGGCGCTCGCGCGACCCCCTGACCTCTGATTCGCCGTATTCCCCTTATTAACCTGACCAGCCCAGACCGGCGGCAGATACCCGCACGTTTTCGAGCACCGACTCGCCCGATGGCACCATCGTTCCGCACCGCCTGCTTGATCGTCGCTCCGGTCACGATCCTCGCCGCGCTCGGCGTTCTTCCCGCGGCGGCGCAGTTCATCAATCCGTTCGAAGCGCTTTTTGGTCCTCCGCCGCGTCCGCCGTCGAGCGTCCCCGCGGGCCGGCCGCAGGCGCCGGTGCCGCAACCGCAAGGCTATCCGCAGGATCCCCAGCAGTCCTATCCGGAGCAGCGATATCCCGGGCAGCAATATCCCGGCCAGGCCCGGCCGGCGCCGCCCGACAGCGGAGTTCAATCGCAGCCGCTGCCTCCGCCCGACGGAACCTCCGCGGCGGTCGATCCCTCCGTGAGCGCGCCCAGCGGGCAGCCGGCGCTGCCCGGTCTGCCGCCCGGACAGCGCCAGCCGCCCGGCGCGCCGCGACCCGCCGATACCTCGCCGCAGCCCGGCGACGAGATCGTGTCCGAGCCGCCGTCGCAGAAGATCGCGAACAAGGGCGCGCTGTTCTCCGGCCTCGACAAAATCACGGGGCGCATCATTACCTTCGATGCCGCCATCGGCGAGACCGTGCAATTCGGCGCGCTGCAGGTGACGCCGCGCGTATGCTACACCCGCCCGCCGACCGAGACGCCCAACACCGACGCGTTCATCGAGGTGGACGAGGTGACGCTGCAAGGCGAGGTCAAGCGCATCTTCACCGGCTGGATGTTCGCATCGAGTCCGGGCCTGCATGCGGTCGAGCACCCGATCTACGACGTCTGGCTCACGGACTGCAAGAATCCGGTGGTCGCTGCCACCGCGCCGCCCGAGCCCCCGCCGGCGCCCGCGGCACAACCGGCGAAGCCGCCGCCGGCCGCGCCGCGACGCGGTCCGCAGCCGCAGCTGCGCCGTTGATCGCGCTTGCGTCCTAAGGCTGATCCTGACCGTTGCGGATTCGTCCCGACAACAGCCTGCGGCCGGACCACTCTTCAATTCTTCAATAGAGTGATCGATCCCGCGCGAGCTGGGCGAGCACGTGCGCGCCCTTGACCGGGCGTCTGGTGCCGAGCGCAGCGAAGTCGCCTTCGCCCGAGAGCGCGGCTTCCAGCAGCTTGTGATATTGCCGCCGCGGCACCTCGATGGCGCCGAAGGTCCTGAGGTGATCGGTCACGTACTGGGTGTCGAGCAGCTTGAATCCGCCGACCTTGAGCCGGGCCATGAGATGCACGAGCGCGACTTTGGACGCGTCGCGCGCGCGATGGAACATGCTCTCGCCGAAGAAGGCCCGCCCGAGCGTGACCCCGTAGAGCCCGCCGACCAGCGCGTCGCCCTCGTAGACTTCGAGGCTGTGGCAATGGCGGCGCTCGTAGAGCTTGCGATAGAGCACGCGGATGCGCGCATTGATCCACGTGCGCGGCCGGCCGTCGCGAGCCTCCGCGCAACCTTCCAGCACGCCGTCGAAGTCGCGGTTGACGGTGACGGTGAAGCGGTCGGAACGCACCGTTCGGGCGAGCCGCGTGGGAACATGAAAGCGATCGAGCGGAATGACGCCGCGCATCTCCGGCTCGATCCAGTAGAGGGCAGGGTCCTCCGCGCTGTCCGCCATGGGAAAGATGCCGCAGGCATAGGCCTTGAGCAGCACTTCCGGCGTGATCTCGATGAGGGCGGTTTCGCGGTTGGCCATGCGTTTGCTTCCGAGCCGGCGGCGCGGATGATTTCCAAAGATAAGGTGTGCTAGCCTGTCATGCGAGAGGTTCTCGTGCCAACCGGATTTGCCGCGCATCCGTGCCGACGCCCGATCGTGCTGATCGCGACGTGCCTCGTCGTGGTGCAGGCTCTGCTGGCGGGCGTTGCGGCCGCGCAGGCGGCTGCGATGCTGGCGTCCGGCCCAGCCGACGCGATCTGCCATGGATCGGGCGCCCCCGGTCCCGGCGATGCGACGGGGCCGGAACCCGCCAAGGTCCGGCATCTTTGTTGCGCCTATTGCATGGCGGCGGCGCCCGGCATCGCGCCGCCGGTTGTACCGAGCGTAGCGCAAGCGCCGCAGGCGTCACGCCCGGTCGCCCGTTCGAGCTTCACCGTCATCATCGCGCGCGGCGCCATCCGCGCGGGGCTCTCGCAGGCGCCTCCAAGTCTTGCATGAACGAGTCGTAGCTGCTGCGGGCGAGCCTTTCGCCCGCCGTTCATGCCATAAGCTTGGAGATGCAAAATGGTTCGCGAGCTCATCCTCGGCGCCGCTGGCGCCGTTGCTTTCATCGGCACGGCGTCCGCACACGTCACCCTCGAAACGCGCGAAGCGCCCGTCGGCGCGCCTTACAAGGCGGTGCTGCGCGTTCCGCATGGCTGCGAAGGCACGGCCACCATCGCGCTGCGCGTGCGCGTCCCCGACGGAATGATCGCGGTCAAGCCGATGCCGAAGCCGGGATGGAAGATCGATACCGTCAACGGCAAGTACCCCAGGACCTACGGCTATTTTCACGGCGCCAAGCTTTCCGAAGGCGTGACCGAGATCCGGTTCAGCGGCGGCAGCCTGCCCGACGCCTACTACGACGAGTTCGTCTTCACCGGCTTTCTCGCCGGCGATCTCGAACCCGGAACGATGCTCTATTTCCCGGTGGTGCAGGAATGCGAGAAAGGCGTTCATCGCTGGATCGAGATCCCCGCCGCGGGGAACTCCGCGGGCGACTCTCCCGAGCCGGCACCGGCGCTCAAGCTGTTGCCGAAGATGTAGGTCGTGGAGATCAGCCGGCGCGGCCTCGCCTGTGTCGCCGCCTTTTTCACGGCGCTGCTGATCGTCGTCGCGCTCGCGTCGCAGGCGCGCGCGCACGCCTCGCTGGTCAAGGCGACGCCGGCGGACGGGGCGGTGGTGCCGCTTGCGCCGGCGGCGCTGACCTTGACGTTCAACGAGCCGGTCGCGCCGCTGGTGATCCGACTGATCGGACCGGATGGCGAGCCGATGGCGCCGTCCGCTGTCGTCGCCCAAGACGCGACCGTCACCATCACCCCGCCGCAGAGCTTGCAGCGCGGCACGCACGTGCTCAGCTGGCGCGTGATCTCGGCCGACGGACATCCGGTCGGCGGCTCGCTGATGTTCTCGATCGGCGCACCGAGCACGCAGGCCGCGGCCGGAGGCGAGAATGTCGGCACCCCATTCGTCCGGCCCGCGCTCTGGGCGGTCAAGGTCGTCATCTATGTCGGGCTGTTCCTTGGTGTCGGCGGCGCGTTCTTCCGCGCCTGGATCGCCACACCGGCTTCCCGCGCCGCCGGAAGGTGGATCGTGACGCTCATCGCCGCCGGGCTCGTCGCGGTGCCATTGTCGGCCGGGTTGCAGGGCCTCGATGCCCTCGAGCTTCCGCTCTCCGGTTTGACGGGGGCGCTTGCCTGGCGCAGCGGCCTCGACACGGCCTACGGACTCACCGCGATCGCAGCCGCTTTCGCCCTGTTCGCCGGCCTGTTCACGTTCGCGGCAAAGTCGGCCCGCATGGCCCGCGGCTTGTCCCTGCTCGGAGTGTTGGGCATCGGCCTTGCGCTTTCGCTCAGCGGGCATGCCAGCACGGCCGAGCCGCGGCTGGTCAGCCGTTCGGCGGTATTGCTGCACGCCCTCGCCGTCGCTTTCTGGCTTGGCTCGCTGCTGCCGCTCTACGCGGCGGTGCGCGCGGCCGGCCTGCGCGGCTCCGCTGATGGGGTCATGGAACTCGAGCGGTTTTCGCGAGCGATTCCGTTTGTGGTCGTGCTCCTTCTGGTGAGCGGGTTCTGGCTCGCCGTGGTTCAGCTCGGTCGCATCGATGCGCTGTGGACGACGAGCTATGGCTTGGTGCTCGCGTGCAAGCTTGCCTGCGTCACGGCTTTGTTCGCGCTGGCCGCGGCCAACCGATATTGGCTGGTGCCGAAGTTCGAAACCCACGGCGCGGCGGCCGCGCGCCCGTTCGTGGCCTCGATCGCGCTCGAACTCGCCATCGCAGTGGCGATCCTGGGCCTGGTGGCGCTGTGGCGTTTCACCCCACCGCCGCGCGCGCTCGCTTCCGACGCCCCGATCTCGCTCCACGTCCATGGCGCGAAGGCGATGGCCGAGATCGAGATCGCGCGGCAAAGCGGGGGGCGCGCGCGGGCCAGCCTGCTGGTGCTCGACGGCGCCTTCCAGCCCTTCGCGGTCAAGGAGGTCACGCTCGTGCTCGCCAATCCCGCCGCCGGGATCGAGCCCCTGCGCCTGGCTGCCGCGCCGGCAGGCGACAACAACTGGCGGATCGACGACCTGCGCATCCCGGTCGCGGGGCGATGGAACCTGCGGGTGGAAATCCTGATCAGCGATTTCGAGAAGGTGACAATCGAGGACACGGTGGTGCTGCCGCGGGTGCCGTAAGCGTGCGGGATTGGCCGCCAACGCGCGTCCCATTTCTTCGGATCGGGACACGCTCTGGACGCTTCGAGCGGCGCATGTCCGTGACGGCGAGCCGGCCCCCCTTCGCCGCACCACGCGTGCGTAACCTTAATTCTTTCGCAAGACCTGCGGCGGGGTTAACCCGCCTTTAGCCACGATCCGCGCAAACTTTCGCGCCATCCGAACCATCATTGCGCCGGCACGTTGCGCTCGCGAGGACTGCGCCGATCGCGGAGAAGGAGGGGGAGCGGCCATGCTTGCTGTGACGCAGAGGGGACAGCCGCCGAGCGTGCTGCTGGTCGAGGACGAGCCGTTGATCAGCGCGGTCGCCGCCGAGGCGCTGCAGGAACAGGGCTTCGAGGTCGAGGCGGTGTCGAACGCCGCCGACGCTTTGCGCCGCCTCGCGGCGGCTTGCCCGATCGACGCGCTGTTCACCGACGTCAACCTGCCCGGCGGCATGGACGGCGCCGTGCTGGCGAAGCGCGCGCGCGAATTGCGCCCCGATCTGCCGGTGATCTATACGTCGGGCCGGCGGTCGCTGGTCGAGCAGCCCAATCCGGTCGCGGGGGCGATATTCGTTCCCAAACCCTACGACCTGTTCGACGTCGGCCGGCTTCTGCAACATCTCGTGCTGGCGAAGCGCGTGCGGGCCGGCGCATGCCTGTAGGGGCAATCGCCACCAAGCGGCGGCGCCGCTAGAGCGCATCCCGATTGGGTCGGTTCGTGATGCGCTCTAGAGTCTTACGATCTTGCGCATGTCCTGTTCGGAAAACCGGTTCCCACTTTTCCGGAACATGCGCTAGCCCTCCATGCCGCCGCGGGCCAGGAATTCCTCGAGCCAGCGGATGTGGTAGTCGCCGTCGATGACGTCCTTTTCCCGCACCAGCGCGCGGAACAGCGGCAAGGTGGTCTCGATGCCGTCGATGACGAATTCATCGAGCGCGCGCTTGAGGCGCATCAGGCACTCGCCGCGCGTCTTGCCGTGGACGATGAGCTTGCCGACGAGCGAGTCGTAATAGGGCGGGATCGTGTAGCCGTGATAGACGGCGGAATCGACGCGCACGCCCAGCCCGCCGGGCGGGTGATAGTGCACGATCTTGCCGGGCGAGGGACGGAACGAAACGGGATTTTCCGCATTGATGCGACACTCGATGGCGTGGCCGTGAAACTTCACGTCACGCTGGGAGAGTTCGAGCTCGTTGCCGGCGGCGACACGAATCTGCTCCAGGACGAGGTCGATGTCGGTGATCATCTCGGTGACGGGATGCTCGACCTGGATGCGCGTGTTCATCTCGATGAAATAGAACTTGCCGTCCTCGTAGAGGAACTCGACCGTGCCGACGCCGAGATACTCGAATTCGCGCATCGCCCTCGCGACCGTCTCGCCGATGGCGCCACGGGCGGCCTCGTTGAGCGCGGAGCAGGGACCTTCCTCCCACACCTTCTGATAGCGGCGCTGCAGGGAGCAGTCGCGCTCGCCGAGATGGATGGCGTGGCCGCGGCCGTCGCCCAGGACCTGAATTTCGATGTGGCGCGGGCGCGCGAGATATTTTTCGAGATAAAGCGTATCGTCGCCGAAGGTAGCCTTGGCCTCGGCGCGCGCGATACTGATTGCGGCGGCGAGCTCATCGGGCCCCTCCGCCACCTTCATGCCGCGTCCGCCGCCGCCCGCCGCGGCCTTGACCAGGACCGGAAAGCCGATCGCGTGCGCGATCGATATCGCCTCCTGGTCGGAGGAAACCGCCTTATCCGAGCCCGGCACCACCGGAATGCCCAGGCGTTTGGCGGTGCGCTTGGCTTCGATCTTGTCGCCCATCAGGCGGATATGCGCGGGCTTCGGGCCGATGAAATGGATGTCGTGATCCGCGAGGATTTCGGCAAAGCGCGCGTTCTCCGAGAGAAAGCCATAGCCTGGATGCACCGCGTCGGCGCCGGTGATCTCGCAGGCGGCGAGCAGCGAGGGAATGTTGAGATAGCTGTCGCGCGCCGCGGGCGGCCCGATGCACACGCTTTCGTCGGCGAGCCGCACATGCATGGCGTCCTCGTCCGCGGTCGAGTGCACGGCGACCGAGGGGATGCCCAGCTCCTTGCACGCGCGCAACACGCGCAACGCCACTTCGCCGCGGTTCGCGATCAGGATCTTGTCGAACATTTCGGCATCTTGGTTGGCGTTTCCGGGGCGACGCACGCAGAGCCTCGGACGGGCGCTCGGTCCCGTCACTCGACAATCATCAACGGCTCGCCGAATTCGACCGGCTGGCCGTCCTCGATCAGAACCTGAATCACCGTTCCGCTGCGCGGGGAGGGGATCTGGTTCATGGTCTTCATGGCCTCGACGATGAGGAGCGTGTCGCCTACCTCCACCCGGCTGCCGACCTCGACGAAAGGCCGCGCCCCCGGCTCGGCACCGACATAGGCGGTGCCGACCATCGGCGACGTGACCACGCCTGGATGCTTGGCGGGGTCGGCCGGCGCGTTATCGGCGACAGGCGCGGGTTCGTCCGCCGCAGCGGTCACGCGCGCCGGCGCGGTCGCCGGCGCTTGCGCTTGGCGGGCGACCCGCACGCGCTGCCCGTCGCGTTCGAACTCGATCTCGCTCAGCCCGGTCTCGTCGAGCAGCTGCGCCAATTCGCGGATCAAGTCGTGATCGACGGCGGGCTTGTCCTTGGAAACGTCCTTGCCTCTGCGCTCGCCGGCCATGACTTCAGCCCTTTCGCCGCGCGTCGATCATCGCGGCCAAGCCATCGATCGCGAGCGCGTAGCCATCGACCCCGAAGCCGCACAGGCTCGCCTTCGCCACCGGTGCGATGTGGGAATGATGGCGAAAGCTCTCGCGCGCGAAGATGTTGCTGATATGGACTTCGACGACCGGCACCTCGATCGCCGCGATCGCGTCGCGGATCGCCACCGAGGTGTGGGTATAGGCGCCGGCATTGATGATGATTCCGGCGGCGTTCTCGGCGCCGGCCTGGTGGATCGAAATCGACGATCTCGCCCTCGTGATTCGACTGGCGAAATTCGATCTCCAGCGCATGGCGCCCGGCGGCCGCGCGGCAAAGCTTCTCCAAGTCCTTGAGAGTTGCGCGGCCATAGGTCTTGGGCTCGCGCGTGCCGAGGAGATTGAGGTTGGGGCCGTTGAGGACGTAAACGGTTTTCGCCATGGACGGTCCGGCGCCGCGACCAGGAGAGTCTCCCGCCTTATAGGGGCCTCGCGCGCAAAGGGGAAGCCGCGGCGGCGCAGCGCGGCGGCCTGGGCGGGGCTTGCCCGGCTCTTGCGGTCCTAGCGCATGTTCCGGAAAAGTGGGAACCGGTTTTCCGAATAGAACATGCGCAAAATCGAAGAATCTAGAGCGCATCACGATTCGATCCAATCGGGATGCGCTCTAATCGCCGCAAGCCGGTGCGTCGCGCTCGCGGCGGCGAGCCCGGGGAGGATCACGTCATCAGCAGGAGGGCTGCGGCGGGCCTCAGCACGCCGCCTTGCCGCAGCGCGCGGAGTTGATCTTTTCCTTGAGCGTATTGAGGCCGACGGCGCCGACCACGACGTCGCTGCCCACGATGTAGCTCGGCGTGCCGTTGAGGCCAAGCGCCTCGGCGAGCTTGAAGTTTTCCTCGATCGTGGCCTTCACCTCGTCGCTCGCCATGTCCTTCTCGATGCGGGCAATGTCGAGGCCGGCTTCCTTGGCGGCCGCAAGCGCGCGGGTCTTGTCGGCCTGGCCGCGGCCGCCGAGCAGCTTCTGGTGGAATTCGAGATATTTCTTGCCGCCGGTCTTGTCCTGCATGCGCACGGCCGCCGCCACCTGCGCCGCCTGCATCGAACCGTCGCCCAGCACCGGAAACTCCTTGAGCACGAATTTGAGCTTGCCGTCGTTCTTGAGCAGGTCGAGCATGTCGCTCATGGCGCGCTTGCAGTAGCTGCAATTGTAATCGAAGAACTCGACCACGGTGACGTCGCCCTGCGGATTGCCCAGTGTGACCTGGCGGGGTGAGGTGAAGATGGCGGCGCTGTGCTCCTTGACGCTGGCGCGATGCTTTTCCGCTTCCGCCATGACCTGCCGCTTGTCGAGCTCATTCATCACGTCCTGCAGCAGGTCGGGATGGCTCAGCAGATATTCCTTGACGATGCGCTCGATCTCGCCGCGCTGATCGCCGGTGAAGGACTGCGCGCGGGCGGGGGCCGCGACCGACAAGGCCAGCGGGACCGCGAGCAGCGCGGCGGCGAATAGGCGCGGATCAAGTTTCATCGTCGTTCGTCCTTCTGTGTTCAATTGCGCCGGGCGCTCTGCGGCAGCTTCAGGCTGGCGAGGTCGTCGGCTTTGACCCAGCCCGGCGATCCGATCGGAAAGCGCGTCTTGGCCCGCGTGGCAATCTCGCGCGCGGTCTTGAGGTCGCCGCGCATAAACGCCGCCTGGGCCGAGGCGAGATCGGCATGGGCGAGGTCGTTCTTCTGGCCGTAGGCCATCGCCAGCTGGCTGTAAGCGTCGGGCGATTCCGATTCGCGGGTCAGCGCCGCCTGCAGGATCGACACCGCCTCGTCGACGCGCGCGCGATCGTGCGTGGCGATGAGCGCCTGTCCCAGCATGATCTGGATCAGCGCCGGATTGGGCGCGAGCTGGGCCGCGTGCCGCAACGGCGCGACCGCTTCGGCGGGCCTGCCCGCTTCCAACAGGGCCTGGCCTTTGAGCTCATGAAAATACGGATTTTGCGGCTGTGCCTGGATCAGGGCGTCGATCTGCGCCAGCGCGGCGCGCGGATCGGAGAAACGATAGGTGGAGATGGCACGCGCGTAGCGGGCGGCAAGCGAGGTATCGCTGCGCGGGTAGCGGCGTGCCACCGCATCCGGCCGTTCCAGAAAGCCGACGAGCTTGGCGCGCATCAGGTCGTGCCGGGCCTGCAGCGCCGGCGCGTCATGCTTGTCCCAGTAGGGACTGGCCCTCGCCATCCCCTCCAGCGCCGCCACGCGCTCGCTCGGCAGCGGGTGGGTCTGCAGGTAGGGATTGGCATAGCGGGTCTGGTAGAGCGTCTGGTCGGCGAGCCGTTTGAAGGTGTCATACATGCCCTTCGGCGACTGGCCGGTTGCGGTGAGGAACTTGACGCCCGCGCGGTCGGCCTGCTCCTCCTGGGCACGCATATAACCGAACATCGTATTCTGGATCGCCTGGGTCGGTCCGGCGATGGCGGCGGCCCCGGCCTGGCCCAAATCCGAACCGCCGCTGCGGCCGGCGGCAACCATCGCGCCGACGCCGAGAAGCAAGGCGATGATCGACTGCGTCGTCGCCGCAGCCAATGTCTCGCGCATGCGCGCCAAATGTCCGCCGGCGATGTGACCGGTCTCGTGCGCGAGCACGCCGATGATCTGATTCGGCGTCTCCGATTCCATCAGCGCGCCGGCGTTCACGAAGATGCGGCGGCCGTCGGCGACGAAGGCGTTGAACGCGCGGTCGTTGATGATGACGACCTGAACATTCTGCTTGGCGAGCCCCGCCGTATGCAGGATCGGCTGGGTATACTCTCTCAGCAATTGCTCGACTTCGGCGTCGCGGATGATCGGCGGACCCTTTTGCGCGTGCGCCGGAACGCTCGCGCCGGCGAGCGCGGTCGCGGTCACCAGGGCAATGGCACGGGCCGCTGGCGTCGTTCGCCGCGCCCTGATAGGTGTCTCGGTTCCGATCATGTCCGCTTGGGCTAGTGTCCCGATTCCGAAGTTCGCAAACCCTCGCGGCACCCTCTGATGCGAACTTCGGAATCAAAGGGACACTAGCAACCTTTTGACTCTAATGCGGGTTTGGATTTGAAGTTCCTAAACGAGCGTGCGGCTACAATGATAGGAACTTCAAATCCACCGCACTAGGCACCATTTGCCGCGCAACCTAGTGGTGCGTCCGAGCACGGTCAACGCGGTTGCGATCACGTCTGATTGCGTGGGCCTCCGCAGCGCAAAATGTCCGCAGAAATGCGGCGACAGCGGGGCGGAGCCCCAGCGAGGCAGCAAGGCCCGGAGACGATGCTGGATGCGGCTAGACGGTTGGTGACGCCTTCGGCTCGCAGCGATGTCCCCGCCTTCATGGTCATGGACGTGATGGCGGCCGCGGCGCGCATCGAGGCGGCGGGCGCCCGCGTCATCCACCTGGAGGTCGGGCAGCCGGCCGCGTCGGCGCCGGCAAGCGCGATCGCGGCTGCGCGAGCGGCGCTCGGGTCCGGGCGCCTCGGCTACACCGAGACCCTGGGCATTCCGACGTTGCGCGCGAGAATTGCGCGGCACTATCGCGAGACCTACGGGCTTGCGGTCGATCCGGCGCGCGTCGTCGTCACCACCGGATCGTCGGCCGGATTCATCCTGGCTTTTCTCGCGCTGTTCGAGCCCGGCGATCGGGTCGCGGTCGCGTTGCCGGGCTATCCACCCTATCGGCATATCCTCAGCGCGCTCGGCTGCGAGCCGGTGGCCATCGAGACGACGCGGGCGACGCGCTGGGCGATCACGCCGGAGATGCTCATGGCGGCGCATCGCAAGGCGCCGCTCAAGGGCGTGCTGATCGCAAGCCCGGCCAACCCGACCGGAACCATGATGGCGGGGCCGGCGCTGCGCGATCTCGTGGCCGCCGCCGAAGATGCCGGGATCAGATTCATCTCGGATGAGATCTATCATGGCCTCGACTATGCCTTCGCGGCCGAAACCGCCGCGCGCCTGTCCGACAATGCCGTGATCATCAACTCGTTCTCGAAATATTTCTGCATGACCGGATGGCGCATCGGCTGGATGCTGGTGCCGGAGCAGCTCGTGCGTCCGATCGATCGCCTGCAGGGCAATCTCGCCATCTCGGTTCCGACGCTCTCGCAGATCGCGGCCGAGGCCGCGTTCGACGGCCGCGCCGAGATGGAGGCGGTGAAGCACGGCTACGAGGAGAACCGCCGCATCCTGCTCGACGGCTTGCCGAAGGCCGGGTTCGACGAAATTCTCCCGGTTGACGGCGCCTTCTATCTCTATGCCGACGTGTCGCGCTTTTGCAGCGACAGTTTCGATTTCGCCAAGCGCATGCTGGCGCAGACGCATGTGGCGGCGACGCCAGGCGTCGATTTCGATCCGCTGCGGGGCAGTCACTTCATCCGCTTCTGCTACGCGGGAGCGGCGGCGGACATGCACGAGGCGGTGGAGCGGATCGGAACCTGGCTCAAGCATTGAAGACCGAGGAGCGGCGCGCTGCCCGCAGATCGGCTCTCGTCCTTTGCCGAACGCGCCCGAGGGCATCATGAGCGAGATTTTTGTCCCATGCCCGCGGCCCGTCCCGGCCGCCATTCCGCCGCTGCTGAGCTTCGTCGCCGGCTTCGTCGACAGCTGTACCGCGCTGGCTCTGTTCGGGCTGTTCGTGGCGCAGGTTACCGGCAGCTTCGTGCTCGCGGCCGTGGCGTTCGTCACCAAGGAGCAGGGTGCGGTGACCAAGGTACTCGCGATTCCGGTGTTTCTGCTCGCCGCCGTGGTGACCACGGTGCTCGCCGTTCTGGTCGAGCGTCGCGGCCGCGCGGCGATCACATGGGCGCTGGGACTGGAATGCGCGGTGCTGACTAGTTTTCTGCTCGCGGTGTTGATCGGCGCGCCGCTTTCCAACCCCAATGCCGCGGCCGTGGTGGTCGCAAGTCTGCTCGGCCTTTTTGCCATGGGCACCCAGAGCGCGACGGTGCGGCTCCTGATGAAAAGCGTGGCATCGACCAACGTGATGACGACGAACACGACGCAAATCGCCATCGACGCGACCGAGCTCGTGCTCGCATGGCATGCCCGGCGCCGAACGCCCGCCGATGCCGCGGCCTCCGCGGCCTACCAGGCGGCGCGCGCACGGCTCGCCGCCCTGTTTGCGATCATGTTCGGATTTCTGCTCGGGACCGCGGCCGGCGCGTTTGCCTACGTCGTGATCGGGGTGGGGGGCTTGTTGCTGCCGCTGGCCATCATGTACGGAATTTTCGCCTGGGCGAGCGCGCGGCGAGGAGGGCAAGGATAGCCGAGCGCGGCTACCGCATCGCCGCGGCGATGTTGCCGCCGTCGACGGTGGTGACGTCGCCGGTGGTCTTGAGCTCCAGGGCTTGATGCAGGAATGCCTGCGCCACGTCCTCGGCCGTGACCTCGCGGCCGAGCAGGTTGCCGCTGAGGTAATCCTTTTCGCTCACGCCGCGCGCCGTGGCGCGCTCGGCGATGAAGGCGTCGGTGAGCAGCCCCGAGCGGATGCGATCGGCGTTGACCGCATTGGCACGGATGCCGTCCTTGCCGTATTCGAGCGCGTATTGGCGCACCAGGAACAGTGTCGCCGCCTTCGGCAGTCCGTAGGGACCGAAATTCGGCCCCGGGTTCACTGCCTGCTTCGAGACGTTGAACAGCAGGCAGCCGCCGGTGTCCTGCGCCAGCATGGTCTTGACCGCCGCCTGCGCCACCCGCTGGTGGCCGTAGAAATTCAACTCGAAGCTCTTTCGCAGCACCTCTTCGTCGACCTCGCCGATCCTTCCCTGCCAGGCTGCACCGGCGTTCGACACGACGATGTCGGCACCGCCGAATGCCTCGACCACCCGGTCGAAGGCCGCGCGCACGGAGGCGGCATCGGTCACGTCGCATTTCACCGCCAGCGCCGCCCCGCCGATGGACTCGGCCCGGTCCTTGGCCGCGCGCTCGTCGAGGTCGAGCAGGGCGACCTCCGCGCCCGCGACCGCGAAGGCCTTGGCGGTCGCCGCGCCGATCGTGCCGCCGCCGCCGGTGACGACGACGATCTGGCCGGCGAGCGGCTTCTCGGCAATCTTGCCGAGCTTCGCCTGCTCGAGCGACCAGTATTCCATGTCGAACATCTCGGCTTCCGAAATCGATTCGAAGCGGCCGATCGCCTCGGCATCGGTGATGATCCTGACCGCGCATTCCGCGAGATCGGCTGCGATCTTGGCGTCCCGCTTCGACCGGCCGAGGCCGAACAAGCCGAGGCCGGGGACGAGCGCGACCCGCGGCATCGGATCGAGCGCGGTCTTGATCCCGCCGACGCGAGCATTCTGGCGGGCGAAATAGCCTCGATAGCGCTCGACGAAAGCCTTCACCGCCGCGCGCGCGGCGGCTTTGAAATCGTCCGTCTTGCCGTTCTCCGGCGCGGCCACGACGAGCGGCCAGTTCTTGGTGCGGATGGTGTGGTCGGGCGTGACCAAGCCCGCCTGGCTGTAGCGCACAATGTCGGCACCGTTGACGAAACTGAGGATCGCCGGGCCGCTGCGGAAGTCGAGGATCAGGCGGCGCCAGGCGCCTGCGATCTTTTCGTCCTCGAGGCTGCAGGCGCCGCGCAGGATCGGCGCGACCGCGTTGACCGGCGCGACCGCCTGCGGCAGCTGCGCGGTCACGAACACCGCCTTGCGGTTCTTGGTCAGCCGTTCCTCGGCCAGGGTCACCAGCGCGATCATGCGCTCATAGCTTTCGCGCGCGCTGTCCCCGAAGGTGAAAATGCCATGCTTGTGAAGGATCAGCCCGTCGACGCCGGGCTTGGCGTCGTAGATCTCCGCCGCCGCCTTTGCGAGCGCGAAGCCGGGCATCACGTAGGGCACCACGCTCGTCTGCCCGTCATAGACTTCGGCGCAGATGGCCGCGCCGTCCGGCTGGTCGACAAGGCTCAGCACGGCATTGGCGTGGGTGTGGTCGACGAATTTGTGCGGCAGGAAGGCGTGCAGCAGGGTCTCGACCGAGGGGTTCGGCGCCGCCGGTTCGAGCAGGTTCTCGCGCTGCACGCGCACCATGTCCTCGTCGCTGAGTGCCGCGCGCGCGCGCAGCCGGCGCAGCCGATCGAGCCGGACGGCCGGGAGCCCTGCCGGCTCGATTGCCGCCATGTCCGCGCCCGAGCCCTTGACGCACAACACTGCGACCTCCTCGCCGAGAAGGTCGGGCATGGTGGTCTTTACCGACGTGTTGCCGCCGCCATGCAGCACGAGCTTGGGATCGCGGCCGAGCAGGCGCGTCGTGTAGACGCGCAAAGCAAGATCGCGGCCGATGCCTTCTCGCGCATAGCGATCGATCACCGCCTGCGCCTCGGCATCGACCCAGCCGCTTTTCATCGGCTAGCTCCTCTCACGCGACCGGGCAGCGTCGCGCGCCTCTCCCGGCGCGGCCATGGCGGGACGGGTGCAAGTCGAGCAAACGGCCTCAGTCCTTGCCGAGCACACGCTTGCTCCACCAACCGGAACGGCGGGGACGATCGCTGCTGGCGCTCTCCGCCGAGCTCGAGACCACGGGCTCCACCCCCGGCATGGGCGGCGTGAAGGCGGGCGCGGGCAGGGCGCTTTCGTCGTGCAACTGTCCCTCGTCGCGCGAGCTGCGGGGCGCTGGCTCGCGTACGGTCGAGCGTCGGCGCGGCGGTTCGGAAATCGGCTGTTCGGCGACCGTTGTCTCGGAAACGGTCGGGGCGGCGATCGCGGAAGTCCGATCCTGTGGCGGCTCGGCCGCGGCCGGCACAAACACGTCGCTCGGCTCGGCGGTCGCCTGCGGCACCGCCGCCGCTTCGGGCTCGACGAGAGGACCGCGGTCGAAATCCGCGACGGCGCGCGTGAGTTCCGGCTCGACCATGTTGCCGTTCTCCAGCGCGGAGCCCTCGCCCTGGTCCTCGCGGTCGCGACGGTTGCGCCGTCCACCCCGCCGTCCGCGGCGGCGCCGGCGGCGCTCGGCCTCGCCAGCCGTTTCTCCCGGCGTCTCCGGGCCGGCTGCGCCCTGCTCGGCCGCGCCCGCCTCGTCGGCGCCACCGACGTCCTCACTCGGGACGGGGGCGAACTCCGCCGCCTGTTCGTGCGGGGATGCGCCGCCGTCGTGATCCGGCTGCAACGCCTCGCGGCCCTCGCCGCCGCGCCGGCCGCGCCGCCGGCGCCGCCGCTTGCGGCCCTGACCCTGATCGGGACCCTGCTCGCCCTCGGGCTGCGCCTCCTCGTGCGGGGCGGCGGTGTCGGCGGCATCTTCGGATTCGGCCGCCTCTTCCGCCTCGTATTCCTCCTCGTCCTCTTCTTCGATGGGAACGGCGGTCGCCGGCTGCAGCGCCAGCGCCTTTGCCTGTTCCGGGCTGTGCACCTGCTCGCCTTTTTCGATCACGAATGACAATTGCCCGCCGACGGTGGCATCGGCATTGACCATGATGACGATGCGGAAGCGTTCCTCCAGCGCGCGCAGATGGGCGCGCTTGTGGTTGAGGAGATAAAGCGCGATCTCGGAGCGCGTCCGCACCGTGAGATTGTGCGTCGCGCCCTTGAGCAGCATTTCGTCGAGCGAGCGCAGCAGCTGCAGCGCGACCGAGGAAACCGAGCGCACGTGGCCGGTGCCGCCGCAATGCGGACATTTCTCGGTCGAGCTCTCCAGCACGCTCGAGCGGATGCGCTGGCGGGACATTTCCAGCAGCCCGAAATGCGAGATATGTCCGACCTGGATGCGGGCGCGGTCATGCCGCAGGCACTCCTTCAATCGGCGCTCGACCGCGCGGTTGTTGCGCTTCTCGTCCATGTCGATGAAGTCGATGACGATCAGGCCGGCGAGATCGCGCAAGCGCAATTGCCGCGCTATTTCTTCGGCGGCTTCGAGGTTGGTCTTGAGCGCCGTGTCCTCGATGTGGTGCTCGCGGGTGGCGCGCCCGGAATTGACGTCGATCGCGACCAGCGCCTCGGCCTGATTGAGCACGATGTAGCCGCCGGAGCGCAGCTGCATCACCGGCGTGAACATGGCGTCGAGCTGGCTCTCGATGCCGTGGCGGGTGAAGACCGGCAGGGTGTCGCGATAGGCTTTCACGTTCTTGGCATGGCTCGGCATGAGCATGCGCATGAACTCTTTGGCTTCCTTGTAGGCGTCGTCCCCGGCGACCAGGATCTCGTCGATGTCCTTGTTGTAGAGGTCGCGGATCGAGCGTTTGACCAGCGAGCCTTCCTCGTAGACGAGGGTCGGCGCCGTCGATTTGAGCGTGAGATCGCGCACGGTCTCCCACAGCCGCAGCAGGTATTCGAAATCGCGTTTGACCTCGGTCTTGGTACGGCTCGCGCCGGCGGTGCGCAGGATCACGCCCATGCCTTCCGGCACCTCCAGCTCTTGGGCGATCTCCTTCAGCCGTCGGCGATCGTCGGCGCTGGTGATCTTGCGGCTGATGCCGCCGCCGCGCGCCGTGTTCGGCATCAGCACCGAATAGCGGCCGGCAAGCGACAGATAGGTGGTGAGCGCCGCGCCCTTGGTGCCGCGTTCCTCCTTGACCACCTGCACCAGCATCACCTGGCGCCGCTTGATGACCTCTTGAATCTTGTATTGCCGGCGCAGCCGAGGCGTGCGCTCGGGTACCTCCTCCATTGCGTCGGCCCCGCCCACCGATTCGACGACCTCGTCCTCGCCTTCGGGGCCATGCCCGTTGACCTCGGTGATGTTGTTGGCCGTTTCGATGACGTCGCCCGCTTCGCCCACGCTCCTCTCCGGCACCGTGGTGATGTCGGCCGCCGGCGCGAGGTGGTCCGTGTCCGCGGCGAGCCCCTCGCCCGCGGTCGGGACCGGCTCGGACGCGCTGCTCGCTTCCAGCTCGGCGAGCTCGATCGGGGCTTCGATCGAAACCGCCGTGGGCGGAGCATCCTCGCCGTGCTCGGGCGGTATCGGCTCTGCCGCGATCTCGGCCGCCGCGCCCGGTTGTTCCGGCGCCAGGCTTTCGGTCGAGCTGGCCTGCGGCGCCATCTGTTCGGAGGCCGCCGCCATGGCTTCGCCTTCGGTCTCGACCGGCTCGCTCTTGATCTCGTCGCGCTGGCGAGCGCTCCCGCGCTCCCGCGGTCCGTGCCGGCGCCCGGCGCGGTGGTCGGCCTCGGCATCGGCGGCGCGTTGGGCGCGCTCGTCCTCTGCGATCAGCGCCTGCCGGTCGGCGACGGGAATCTGGTAATAGTCGGGATGGATTTCGCCGAAGGCGAGAAAGCCATGTCGGTTGCCGCCGTAGTCGACGAACGCGGCCTGCAGCGACGGCTCCACGCGCGTCACCTTGGCGAGATAGATGTTGCCGCGAAGCTGTTTACGATTGGCTGACTCGAAGTCGAATTCCTCGACACGATGGCCGCGCAGAACAACCACCCGGGTCTCCTCCGGATGGGTCGCATCGATGAGCATTTTGTTGGGCATTGACCAATCTCTTGATGACCGGTTGGCGCGCGGCCGCCGTTCGTCGCCACTGGGGCGACGCACGATGGCGCGACCGGAAACCGGCCTGACGGTGGTTGAAAGGATGGACCTCGAGTGCGCGCGCAATCGATGCGCCGCAAAGAGCCGAGCTTGCGCGGACTGCTGAAAGAGCAGTGGCGCCGCGCCGCGGCGCGATCTTGCTTGGGCAGCGAGCGACGAAGTTATCGGTGCGCGGTCGCAGCATGACCTTTTGGCCCATGACGGGGCGGCAGCGCTTGGCACGCGCGACCGCGGGTTCTCTTGGCTGACGATCTTCGACTCAAGGCGCCGTGGAAAGCATAAGCCGGCGCTCCGTCACGGGAGGCATCCGCCGCACGCAACCCCGGTTGTCGTCCACAAGAACATCGGCCTGGTGGTCAGCGCGCACCGCACCCCTGCGGAGGCCGCGGACCGATTTCGCCCGCCAAGTTCCCTCCCTCGCTTGCCGGGGAGCGAACCTTCCGCGGACCAGCCGGATGTCCGAACGCGGCGCAACCGGAACTGTAACCGTCAGCACCCTCTTATTAGGGCTGGCGGCCTGCGATGGCAAGGGAGGGGGGCGCGACGGCGCGGATGCCGCGCTGCCTTGCGAGGTTAAGTTTGGGTTAACCGCGGCTCCGTAATGGAGTAAATTACGGGCTCGGAGGGGCTGTAAGACCCATGTCTGTGCGCGCGACGAGCTTGCTCCTTCTCTTCGCCGCGACGGTTCTCGGCGGTCTTTGCGCGGCCGAGCCCAGCGGCGCGGCCGGACCGCCGGGCCGCGGGCCAAATGATTTTCCGGTGGCGAGCGAGGCGCGGCTGGGCGGCGATGACGCGCAGACGCGCCTGATCGTCGATCTGAACCGCAAGATCGACATCCACGCCTTCACGCTCGCCAATCCGTACCGGGTGGTGATCGACATGCCGCAGGTCACGTTCCAGCTTCCGGCCAAGGCGGGGGAGGTGGGTCGCGGCCTGATCAAGGCATTCCGCTTCGGCCTCGTCATGCAGGGCGGCTCGCGCATCGTCATCGATCTGGCGCGCCCCGCGCGCGTCGACAAGGCCTTCGTGATCGATGCCGCCAACGATCAGCCGGCCCGCCTCGTGCTCGAGCTCGCCGCGACCGACCGCGAGGCGTTCATGCGCACCATCGCGCTCGAGAACCGCGCGCCGGAGGTCCGTGCGGCGGAGACGCCCGCGGAGAGCAAGCCCGGCAGCGATCCGCGACCGCTGGTGGTGATCGATCCCGGCCATGGCGGCATCGACAACGGCACCAGGGCCGCGAGCGGGCAGATGGAGAAGACCATCGTCCTCGAATTCTCGCTGATGCTGCGCGACAAGATCGAAAGCGCCGGCAAATACCGCGTCGCCATGACCCGCACCGACGACACCTTCGTGCCGCTCGGCGAGCGCGTCCACTTCGCGCGTGCGCGCCAAGCAGCGCTGTTCATCTCAATTCACGCCGATGCGTTGCGACGGCGGGAGGGCGATGCCCAGGGGGCGACGATCTACACGCTCTCGGAGCGCGCGTCGGATGCCCGCGCCGCACGCCTTGCCGAGGCCGAGAACCAGGCCGACGCGATCGCGGGTCTCGACCTCTCCGCCGAGGAGAAGGATGTCGCCGACATTCTCATCGATCTCGCCCGGCGCGAAACCAAGACGTTTTCGCTGCAGTTCGCCCAGGCGGTCGTCGGCCACCTCAAACGCGCCGCCCGGCTGCATCAAAATCCGCTCAAGTCCGCAAGCTTCGTGGTGCTCAAGGCCCCCGACGTGCCGTCGGTCCTGGTCGAGCTCGGCTATGTCTCGAACAAGGCCGACCTGAAATCGCTGATCTCGGCGGAATGGCGGGACCGCGCCGCCAATTCCATCGTGCAGGCGGTCGATGCGTTCTTCACCACCCGCCTCGCCGGAGGCGGCCAAAATTGAAGGGATTGTGGCCGTTCAGCCTCAGTTTTAACATAAAACAGAGCGACTTAGACGTTCGGATCGACCGACGCGAGGGGGCGGCATCCCGGGGAAAAATCCGCCAAGATCGCTGTTGATCCGGTTGCCCCCGAGGCGGCTGGGGAGACATCGCGGCTGGGACGGTTCTGCGCAGGGGGGACTTCGGCGATGAGATTGTTGCTGCGCTTCTTCGGCCTGTTGTTCGCAGCCGGAACGATCATCTTCGTCGTCGGCGTCGCCGCAGCGGCCGGGTTGCTGTGGCACTATTCCAAGGAGCTTCCCGACTACTCCCAGCTCCAGGATTACGAGCCCGCGGTCATGACGCGGGTGCATGCCGCCGACGGCTCGCTGCTCGCCGAATATGCGCGCGAGCGCCGGCTCTACATCCCGATTCAGGCGGTGCCCAAGCTCGTCACCCACGCTTTCGTCGCGGCCGAGGACAAGAATTTCTACGAGCACGGCGGCATCGACTTCTTCGGCATCGCGCGCGCCGCCATGCTCTACGTGCAGCAATACGGCAGCGGCCGGCGTCCGCAGGGCGCCTCCACCATCACCCAGCAGGTCGCCAAGAACTTCCTGCTCACAAACGAAGTCTCCTTCTCGCGCAAGATCAAGGAAGCGCTGCTGTCGATGAAGATCGAGCGGACCTTCTCAAAGGAGAAGATCCTCGAACTCTATCTCAACGAGATCTATCTCGGCATGGGCGCCTACGGGGTCGCCGCCGCCTCGCTCCTCTATTTCGACAAGTCGGTGCATGAGCTATCGGTCGCGGAAGCGGCCTATCTCGCGGCACTGCCCAAGGCGCCCAACAACTATCATCCCTTCCGTCAGCGCGAGCGGGCGATCGAACGGCGCAACTATGTCATCGATCGCATGGCCGAGGACCACTACATCACCGCGCAGGATGCCGAGAAGGCAAAGAAGGAGCCGCTCAAGGTCACTCCGCGACCGACCGGCGCGCACATCTTCGCGGCCGAATACTTCGCCGAGGAGGTGCGCCGCTACATCTACGAGAATTACACCGAGAAGAAGCTCTACGAGGGTGGCCTGTCGGTGCGCACCACGCTCGACCCCAAGATGCAGGTGCTGGCGCGCAAGGTGCTGGTCGACGGCTTCGTGAATTTCGACGAGCAGCAGGGCTATCGCGGCGCTGCCCACAAGCTCGACATGACGGGCGAGTGGGGCGCCAAGCTCGCCGACGTCAAGGCGCTTTCCGACGTGGCGCCGTGGCGGCTCGCGGTGGTGCTGGAGAGCGGCGACGCCTCCGCCCGCATCGGGCTGCAGCCCGGCCGCGATCCGGGCGGGGCGGTGTCCAAGGAACGCGAGACCGGCGCCGTCGCGCTCGAAGGCGTGAAATGGGCAAAGCCGACGAGCGGCCCGATGAGGGGCAAGGCGCCGACCAAGGTGTCGCAAGTGCTGGAGGTGGGCGACGTCGTCTATGTCGAGCCGCTCCCCGGCAAGGACGGCCAGTTCCGCCTGCGCCAGGTGCCGGAGGTATCCGGAGCCATGGTGGTCATGGATCCGCAGACCGGACGCGTGCTGGCGATGGTCGGCGGCTTCTCCTACGATCAAAGTCAGTTCAACCGCGCCACCCAGGCGTTGCGTCAGCCGGGCTCGTCGTTCAAGCCGCTGGTCTACGCCGCCGCGCTCGACAACGGCTATACGCCTTCGACGGTGGTGTTGGACGCGCCGATCGAGATCGACACCGGCAGCGGCATCTGGGCGCCGGAAAACTATACCCGCAAATACTACGGCCCCTCGACGCTGCGCTTCGGCATCGAGCAGTCGCGCAATGTCATGACGGTGCGGCTGGCGCAGGACATCGGCATGCCGCTGATCGGCGAATACGCCAAGCGCTTCGGCGTCTACGACAGCCTGCCGCCTTACCTGTCGTTTGCGCTGGGCGCGGGCGAGACCACGCTGCTGCGCATGGTCGGCGCCTATGCGATGTTCGACAACGGCGGCAGGAAAATCCAGCCGACCTTGATCGACCGTATCCAGGATCGCTACGGTCACACCGTCTACAAGCACGATGCGCGCGAATGCCGCGGCTGCGACGCCGACAAGTGGGCCAATCAGAACGAGCCGACACTGGTCGACAAGAGTGAGCGCGTCCTCGATCCGATGACCGCCTACCAGATCACCTCGATCATGGAAGGCGTCGTGCAGCGCGGCACGGCGACCGTGGTCAAGGAGGTGGGCAAACCGATCGCCGGCAAGACCGGCACCACCAACGACGAGAAGGACGCCTGGTTCATCGGCTTCTCGCCCGATCTCGTGGTCGGCGTCTATCTCGGCTACGACAAGCCGCGTCATCTCGGCCGCGGCGCCACCGGCGGGGTGCTGGCGGCGCCGATCGTGCGGGATTTCATGAAGGTCGCGCTCGCCGACAAGCCGGCGGTGCCGTTCCGGGTGCCGGCCGGCATCAAGCTCATCCGCATCGATCCCAAGTCCGGCATGCGGGCGGGTCCCGGCGATCAGCGCGTGATCCTGGAGGCCTTCAAGCCCGGCACCGCGCCGCCCGACAACTATTCGGCGATCGGAGTGACCGACGCCGACGGCCGCCCGCTCGGGGTCTCGCCCGAGGCCGATCGCGCGGTACGGACGGGCACGGGCGGGCTGTACTGATCTTGTCCGGTGACGCGGGATCGGCTGTCGATCCCGCGTGGGCGTGGCCGGGCCGCTCCAGCGATTGCCCGCGCAGCGGGAACCGGTCCCTGCAAAAAACGCGTCATCACGAAGCGCTTGAGCGAAATCGCTTCACATTGAATCGCGATTTCGCTCTGAGCATTTGTTGGTCGCATGATCTTATTTTATTCGAAAAGTCTGCGGCGCAACTTTTCGGGATCAAGCTCTAATCTAACCGACCTTCTCCCACGTCATGGTGCGCACGCTCATCGTGCCGGTGAGCGGATCAGGCGAGGGCTGCGTGGACAGATAGACGCGATCGCCATCGAAGCGGGCGACGCGCTTCTGCCTGGTGCCGGTCCAGGTCTCGTTCCACGAGACCTCGACGTGGTGCGTAATCTCGTTGCCGTCGATCGTGTAGGTGCCGGCGTAGCTGGTCATGCTGCGGAACAGCGCCTCCGCCTCCGCCGGGGTCGCCGTCGCTCCCGCCGGCTTGCGGCGGCCGCTTGCCACATTGAGCACCATCATGCGGCCGTCGGGCGCGTAGTTGATGTAGCCGATCGCATCGGCGCCGAGAAAATCGGTCTTGGCGCCGGAGGGAATTTCCTCCCGCACAGCCGCGATGAGCTTCCAGGTGCCGAGGAGATGCTGGCGTGGTTGATCGTTTGCCATGTCGGAGCTCGAGTTGAGGCGTGCATTCATGGAGGGGCACCGGTGTGATCCGATGGTGATCTGCTATCTCCGCCGCGGTCGCAATGGAAATCCGCAAGCTAGCGCATGTTCCGGAAAAGTGGGAACCGGTTTTCCGAACAGAACATGCGCAAAATCGAAGAATCTAGAGCGCATCACGATTCGACCCAATCGGGATGCGCTCTAATGTCCGCTCCATCCAGATCGCGTAACGCGCAGGGGGCCGGCGGGCACAACACGAGGTGCGACCCGCATCGGCGATCCGGGCGCTGAGCGCTTCCTCCCGGTGGCTGACGGCGCCCGCGTCGCGCGAGGGCCTCCGGCATGGGCCCCGGGCCGTGCGCGGATGATGACCGGGCCGGCCCCGACATCCCTTCATCATGAGAAATTCTAAGGCAGGCTCGAGAAACGATGCTTTGTAGCAAGTCACCCAACGCCCTATTTCCATGGCTCCAGGACGGGACATCTCCTGTCCGGCATTTCAGGAGCACGAAAAATGTTGCGCAGCTGCTTTCATGACGCACTCCCTTTCGACGAAATCCGCCAGGCGACGAAACTGACAGGTCGGTCGGCGCAGCCGACCGCCGCGTCCGGCTGGCCAACTCCAACGCTGCGCATGATTTGCGACGCGTTGCGTGAAGGCCTCGCCGCGTCTCGCCGGTACGAAGATTTGAGGTCGAGGGGCATTGCTCACGACCAGGCGGTGAGAGAGGCGCTCGGCATCGGCCTCAGCCCTCCACAGGTGACGCGGGAAAGGGCCAAGCCATTATATTTTGCCGGCGGGGCGTAGTTACTCTCGCGGTTACTCTTGCGGCTACTCTTGCGTCATTGCTCGGCGCGGAGCCCGACCGCACATACGGGGTCAGCGGGAAGCCCGCGCGGTCTGCCTTGACTTGGATTTCAGTCCGCTGAGCTGCCGGGCGTCGTCGGCAGCCTCGGCGAGGAGCCAATCGCTGAACGCCACGATTTTCGGCAACTTGGCGGTCGCCTTCGAGCAGACGATCCAATAGGCGTAAGAGACGGGCATCGCGATATCGAATGGACGGACGAGACGGCCGGCGATCAAATCCCATGCCGCAAGCGCCGTGCGGGCCAGCACGACCCCCTGGCCGTCAACGGCGGCGTCGATCGCCATGCTCGCCTGGTTGAGAACGGGGCCGCGTGAGCGGTCCACGCCTGTCACGCCGGCAAAATCGAGCCATTGGCTCCAGCCTTGCCGATCATTGACATGCAGGAGCGGAAATCGGCCGAGGTCCGAGAGCGCGCGCAGCGGCTTGCGGCCATCGAGAAGCTTCGGGCTGCAGACCGGAAACAGCTCCTCCGTACAGAGACGAGCGACGTGGAGGCCGGAGGCGGTTCCGTCACCGTGGCGGATCGCGAGATCGATATCCTCGCGCGCGAAGTCGACGTGATGGAGCGAAGCGCTGACCCTGAGATCGATCTCGGGGTGCGCCTCGGCGAAACGGCCCAGCCGATGGACCAGCCACTTCGCTGCAAAGTTCGGCGAGGTGCTGACCGTGAGCGCCCCGCCGCTCTGACGTTGCAGCAACCGTTCGGTTCCATCGGCGATGCGATCGAAGGCATCGCGCACCACCGCGAGATAGCCGCGACCCGCCTCCGTGATCAACAGCCGCTGCCGTTCGCGATTGAAAAGCTTCAACCCGAGCTCGGCCTCGAGCGCTTTCACCTGATGGCTGACGGCGCCCTGGGTGACGCAGAGCTCTTCGGCGGCGCGCGTGAAGCTCTCATGGCGAGCCGCGGCCTCGAAGGCCTTGAGCGCATTGAGCGGCGGCAGCCGGCGCGGCATGAGGCAGCCAACGTCATGAGAAAAACTAGGGCAGCGTAGAGAAATGATGCTTTGCCTGCAAGACCATTTCGGCCTGTCTTGGAACGGAACTCATCCAGGGGTCGCTCCAATGACCAACGTCGTCGTGTTCGGTTTTCCCCGCAGCACCTATGTCCATATCGTCCGTCTCGTGCTCACGCATAAAGGCGTCCGGTACACGTTCCACGATCTCGAGCCGGAGATGGGCTCCGCCACCCATCTGGCGCTGCATCCTTTCGATCGCGTCCCGATCCTGCGCCATGACGACTTCACGCTCTACGAAACCAGCGCAATCGCCGCCTATGTCGACGAAGCATTCGAAGGCCCGGCGTTGCAGCCCAAGGACGTCCGCGCGCGCGCTCGCATGAACCAGTGGATCAGTTCGGTCAATTCCTACTACTACCCGTACCTGATCTATCACGTCGTGCATGAACGATTGGTATTTCCGCAACTGGGAATCGCGTCCGACGAGAAAGTGGTCGCGCATGCCCTGCCCAAGGTGGAGCGCGGACTGGAGGTGATGGAGAAGGCACTCGGCCACGGAGCCGAGTATCTCCTCGGCAGCGAGCTGACGCTCGCCGATTTTTTTATGCTGCCGAGCACCTACGCCTTCGGGCTGACCGAGGAGGGCAAGGCGATGTGTCCGAAATATCCCGCCTTTTTCCAGTGGCGCGCACGGATGGAAGCGCTGCCCACGGTCAAGCGCTTTCGCGCGGCGCTGCCCCCGCGTGATCCGATCGAGCACGCGCGCAAGTGGGCGCTCTCGCACCGTCCAAAATACTGATCTAGGACGGGCAGGCGACGTGGGGAAAGAACGCTTCGCCGGCAAGACCGATTTCCAGTGATTTCCCTCTTGTCGGCGGGCCTCCAGGCCCCTTTGGACGCGATCGTCCGGCATCGCTTCGGGAGAACGAAAAATGTCGCACGCGCATTCAAGCATTATCGACTTTCACAATCACCACATTCCTGCGCGCTTCGAATTGACCGCCGCGCAGAGCGCTCCCGCAAACCAGCGCGTCCGCTGGGAAGCGATTGCGCGCAGGCTGTCCGACGAGGACCTTTTGCTGAAGGACATTCGCGAGGGCGAAATAAGCGCGCGTGTCGTCAACATACCCGCCGCGCTGATCGCGGATGCGGAAGGCCGCGTGCCGCACGAAACCATCATGGCGACGAACGACCATCTCGCAGGGCTGGTCCGGGCCGTATTCACGGGCTGGCGTCGGTCGATGGCTACGACGGCGACAGGTCCGCCCGCGAGGCCGAGCGTGCGATCGGCGATCTTGGATTGCGCGGGCTTTTCGTCGACTGTGCGCGCGGCGACCTCATGATCGATGCCTCGCAGGCGCGCCCCACGCTTGAAGTTGCCGCGAAGCTCGGCGTGCCGGTCTTCGTGCATCCGGTGGCGCCGCAGCCGCTCACGCGCCAGATGGCTCCCTATGGGCTTATCGGGACGCTGTTCGCGCGCGGCACGGTAAATTCGGCTTCCCTTATCGCCATGGCCGAAGGCGGGGTGTTCACCGAGTTGCCCGGCTTGCGCGTGGTCGTGACGGCGCATGCGATTGGCGGCCTGGCAATGGCAGCGGGCCTCTCGAGCCAGAGTCGCCTGCCTTCCGGCACCATCGACGTGATGCGCCAACACGTGTTCATCGACACGAGCTTGTTTCACCCCGCGCTGATCCGCGCATCGGTCGATCTGCTGGGCGCCGACAATGTCGTTGCGGGTAGCGACTTCCCGATCGCGGGTGGGCCCGTTCGCGGCCCGCTTACGGACGCGATGCAGAACGCCGGACTTTCGGACGACGAGCAGGACGCCATCGCCGCCGGCAATTGCCTGCGGTTGTTGAGCATCGCTGCATAGGGCAAGGCGACGGACTGCTCGAATCGATGTCGCGCCGCACGCGCCGGACCTTCGCGTGTCCGGCTCGCGGATCGAGCTTGCGCGCCGCGGAAGCTTACTTCGGCGCTTCCTCTTCCTCAGGCGGTTTTATGTGCCGAAACGAAAACAGCAGCGACAGGTCGTAGATGATCTTCAACACGCCGCAAATGACGAGCGGCAATCCCGAGAACGACGTCGACAACAGCGCGCCGGACAACGCCGGGCTGATCGCCGACGCCAAGCTGCGTGGGACCGCCGTCACGCTCGCGGCGGCCGTGCGCTCGGCCGGCGTCACGACCGCCATCACGTAGGATGTGCGCGTGGGCACGTCCATCTGCGCGAACGCGGACCGCACCAGCAGCAGGCCAAGGACGATCGTGAGATTCGACGAGAACGCCGCGAGAATGAGGCAGATGCTCGACGGGATGTGGGTAAAGACCATCGTGTTGACGAGGCCGAAGCGCCTGCCCAGGCGCACCGCCGCAAGATACGAGAAGGCGGTCAGAACGTTTGACCAGAAGAAGAAGGCGCTCGCGGCGGCAAGCGTGAGCTCGAAGCGCTCGAACAGCCAGAGCGCCAGCAGCGATTGCACGGTGAAGCCGCCCGCGAAGGAATCCAGGCTGAAGAGCGCGGCGAGCTTGTAAACGGTGCGGCGCGACGGGCCCAACGCGGTGGTGTGCCGCGCTGTGTCCTTCGTCTTGCTGCGAGGGAGATACGAATAGAAGGCCGCCCCCAGCAGCCCGAGCGCGGCATAGAGGTAGAACATGGCCTGCAGCGCGGCGATCTTGCCCAGCCCGAACGAAACCAAGAGGTCCGGGGCCCCGGCTGCGAGCGCGCCGGCTGCGATGGATAGTGCGCCGACCAGGCTGTAGCGCGCGAAAATGTGCGTCCTCTCCCGGTCCGCAGCGCGTTGGGCGAGAGCGGCCTGCTCCAGCGGCACATGAATTCCGATGTCTCCCGTGGTCGGATTCATGGTGCCGACGAAGGCGATCGCCGCGATGAAGACGAGGTGCTGGACGTTCGGGATGACGACCCCCGTCACGATCATCAGCAACGCACACACCAGGAGAAGCGTGCGCAGGTCGTAGCGCGGAGCCAAAAACCCGATGGCCAAGGTCGTGGCCGCCGAACCCAGAAGCGCCGCGGTCGCCACGATTCCGATCTGGAACGGGTCGAAGCCGACCTCGATCAAGTAGGCCGGCAGGATGATGGCGGCGAATCCGTCCCCGAACCCGCGCGCCGCGCGCGCCGCGTAAAGGTAGAACACGTTCCATGGTCTGCTCACGCTTTGGACCCCGGGCGCGACGGCGCCGTCATGCGATTTGGCTGCGATGATCAGTCGGCAGGTGTGACGGTAAAGTCGTCGAAGTACACGTGGCTGTCGGACTTGGACCACAGGCCGATGCGTCCGGCGACCGGCGCCGGCAGGACGTGCTCCAGGTAGAGCTTGCCGTCGAGATAGCCCGCGACCTTGGCCCCGGCGATGCGGACTTTGAGGTCGTGCCACTGCCGTGTTGCGGTCGGCGTATTGCGAATCCATTTGACCGAAGAGCGCTTGCCCTTCTCGAATTTCCACAGCACCAGATTGTTCTCGAGCGGGTTTGCGCGAATCGTCAGGTAGTCGCCGTTCGGCTTGAGGTTGAACAGGATTCCCGCGCCTTGATCGATGCGGCCCGAAATTCCTTCGAAACGCACGGTGATGTCGCCATCGCGGAAATCCGTCACGTCCTTGGCGACGGTGTAGGGGAAATAGGCGTAGGCCTGAACGCGATCGAGGAACTCGGCATAGCGGTCGCCATAGAGCGCGCGCGCCTTGTCCGCGATGCCGGCCGCGGTCTGTCCTTCCTTCCACTGCCGGCCGTCGACGGCGAGCACCTTGTTGTTTCCTTCGGCCTCGATCCGCCAGACGCCGACGACGCTCAAGAATGATTTCGGCTCGGCCCCGACGGTATCGTCCGAGAACTCGAGTTTCAGCGAGTCCGCCGCGCTTGCGCATACCAGCAGCGCGGCAAAGCCGGTGCAGGCAATAGCTGTCGTGATGGTGCTTCTGGCGATTTTCATGGTTGACCTCCATCATTGACGAGTTCGTGCGGCAACGCGCGGCGCGCGGCGGCTCCACCACCACGCAACGGCGATCAGCAACGGGAGGCCGACGAGGAACCAGGCCAGCGTCCATTGCCCGCCGGCGATCTTCGGGTAGCCGGGATACTCCTCGCCACCGGCCGATGCCGGAGCCGGCTTTCCCGCCAGCGCGTAGAGCAAGGGCAGGATTTCGCGCGGGCTGGTGGATCTGCTCTTGTCGGAACGGCCGCCATAGGAATACTCGATCTCTCCGTAAGCCTCGTCGCCGGTGCTGCCCACGACGCTTTGGCCGGTCGTGGCGAGCCGAATGGTGACGCGCGGAAGCGCCCGCTCGAGCTTGGCCAGCACGCTGCGGCGCAGATCGACGTAGCGCGGGTCTTCCGGCGCCAGGTGAACCGTGATGACCAGCGGGTCGCGAAGCCCGGCGAGCGCCCGCTCGTCCGCGGCAGGAAACGAATTGCGGCGATCCTCGGTGAGATCGACCGATCCTCCGACCTGGGCGGCCGCGGCGAACACGGCCGCGGCGATGGCCGCGCAGACCGTGGACCGCATGACCTTGGTGCCGAGCGCCACGCCGGGATGCAGCCACACCGCCGACAGCGCGGCAAAGGCTCCGATCGCCGCAACGACGCCCAGCAAGAGGCCCGGCGACAGGAGCCCCTGCTCGAAACCGCGCAGCGTCTGCGTCAGCGACAGCCGCGAGATCCAATCGAGGGCGCCGGGTTGTCCGGCCAGCGCAAAGTCCAGCACCCACGAGCCGATCGTGAAGGCGAGCGCGAGGATCGCTGCCGTTGCCGAGCTTTCGGAAATGCTCGCCGAAAACAGCGCGATGGCGCCGACCAGCAACCCGTAGAGCAGATGACCCAGGAGAAGATTGAGTGTTTCCGGCCCATAGAGGTGGCCGCCGAGCGCGGCCCAGATCGCCAGGGCGGAAGCCGCGGGAATGAGCGCGGCAAGCCAGGCGGCGAAAATCGCCGCCATCTTGGCCGCGATCAATGTCGGCACCCGATAGGGCAACTGCACCAGCAAGCGCAGCGCGCCGGTCTCCTTCTCGCGCCCGAGGCTTCGAATAGCCACGAATGGAAACAGCAGGGTGACGGCGACGTAGAGCGCGCCGAAGGTCGGGACCAGCACGCCGTCAAGCGGCGAGAGCCCGCCGGCAAGCACCGGCGCATCGCGCGCGGCCGCGCTGGCCTCACCGTAAAGCACGACCGCTTGCCAGAAGCTGTAGCCGACGAGCGGGCAGAGCAGCAGCAGCAAGGTCCATAGCGCGCGGCCGCTCGCGATTTCCCGCAGCTCCTTGGCCAGCAACGGGCGAAAGGGAGCATGCCGGACGACCGCTGGATCAGGTGAGCGCAAGGAACACGTCCTCCAATCCGGCCGAGGCCATCCCGATCTGCGCGCGCAGCTGCGCCAGCGTGCCGATACCGCGGATCCGGCCCTCGACCAGCAGCACGAAGCGGTCGCAGACCCGTTCGGCGTCGATCAACTGGTGAATGGCCAGAACGAGCGTGCGCCCACTGCGGGCGAGTTCACGGAGCACGCCCATGATCTCGCGCGTCTGTCTGAGATCGAAACCGTCAAATGGCTCGTCCATCAGCAGCAGAGGCTGCGGTGTGACGAGCGCGAGCGCCAGCATGAGGCGGCGGGCATAGCCTTTCGACAAGGCGCCGACGCGCTTGTGCAGAACCGGCGCGAGGCCGAGCGAGCGGACCGCTGACGCCGCGAAGCTTGCGGGCCTGCCATATGCAGCGGTGAAGAATTCAATCACGTCGGCAGCGTACTGGTCTTCCCAAGGGCGCAGTCCATCCGGCAGGTAGAACATGAGCTCGCGACGGCGCGGCAGGGGAAGGGATGTCCCGCGCCAGAAAATGCGGCCGCCGTCGGCGGGCAGAATGCCGGCGATCGCCTCCAGCAGCGTGGTCTTGCCGGCGCCGTTCGGTCCGATCAGGCCCAGAACCTCCCCGGCGTTCACCCCAAACGAAATATCGGCGAGCGCGCGCTGCTCGCCGTACCGCTTGGCGAGCCCGGCAACCTGCATCAGCGCGGGCGCGCAACCGGCGGTGGGATCGCGCGCGATGGTGGTCGATGCGGTCATTTCCCGGACCTAGTTTCGCCGGACGAAAAGGATGAGACGGACGACGTGTTCTTTTTTGTCCGTCTCGTCGGTGCTCAGCGTGATGGAAACGGGCCGTGCTGCACTGTGCAAGACGACATACCTGGAAGAGGATCGATCTTTGGCCTCAGCCCATGCCTGTCCGAGGCAAGCTTTGATCTCGTGCACGGTTCTTGCTTGTGCCTTCTCGGCGTCTTCGGCGGTTCTCAATTCTTGCGAATCGCACGTATAGGTCCCTGGTCCGTAGAGGGAGCAATTCTTCCAACCCGGCAGCGGGAGGGTCGTGTCCAGAAAATTGCCGTCCCGGGCATTGCCGGTGATGGACGCAAACTTCTCTCTCGTCATCGCGAGGGCGGCTACCCGGTTCAGCTCCCCGCAATAGGGGGCGGGTTCGGAACTCGCGTCCTGTGCCAATGTCGCTCCCGGCGCGCCGGCCAGCATCAAAGCGAAAATCATCGGATTTCGCATCGTCGATTTCCCCTGCTGGCCGGTTCCTCGCGAACGCCCGCATGCGCTTGCTCAAGCCGGAGGATTCAGTGTCGAACGGGACCATTGCGCCACACCGGGAATCCGAACGTTACGCCCGCCCTGAGTTCGTCAACCGGCCGGTTGTTCGTGATCGCATGGCGCACTCCGACATCGACGGCGAGATCTTCGTTGACCTGCCAGATCAATCCGACGAGGCCGGATACGGTTTCGAACTGCCCGAATTCCTTCTCGTAGAAGATCTCCGCGACGGGCCGCACCGTCCATTTCGCCGGACCCTCGATGATGCTGCCCAGAAAGATGTCTCCGTGATGCTCACGCGTAAGCGTCGTGGCGGCGTTCAGGCTGACCGTTCCCCAGTCCCAACGCTGGGACACGATCCATGCCCAACTTGCGCCGTATGTCGTATCGCCGATGCTGTCCGGCAGCAGCACGCCGAATTCCGTGGCGACACTCGGTCCGGCCTTATCCTGAAGGCTGCCAGGTCTGACCACGCCTTTCAGGAATGCTCCGGCCGCCGACAAGCTCGAAGGACCCGTGGGTGAAAGCGGGGTCTCGATCAGACCCTCCAGGACGGCCTCCCATCCTTCGGTCACGCCGTAATTGAAGCGCGTTGCAGGCGCGATCAGCGTGGTCCCCGAGTCATCATGCAAAGTGCCGGCCGGCTGCAGCTCGATTTCCATTTTTCCCGGATCGGCAACGGCAGCGTCTGTGCCGTCGAACGGCCGGAAGGCAAGAGCGGGCTTGGCCGCCATGGCGACCAGGCACAGGCAGGCGATGGACAGGCAGATCTTATGTGCCAGCGTCGAGGCCGAGATGTCACGGAGTTCAACCATGTCTAACTCACTCGGATGGCGTTAAGGTTCCGGGCGAAACACCCAGATGCCCGCCGACTCCCCGGCTTGCGCCCTCACGGCGAGCAGAAGCCGGTCCAGCTCGGCAACAAAGAGCGACGTCCGCGCTCCCAAGACCGTCGGAATGTGCGCGATGCGTTTGAACGCATTTGCTTCGGGGTCGAGCACGTCCAAGAATCCTTCGCCGCAACTGACGTAGATGCGGCTGCGCTTGGGGTCGACGAACAGGTCGTCGGCGTCCCCACAGATTTCCGGGCTGGCGATGAGCGTGCCATCTTTGCTGGAGAATGCACCGAGCTTGGCGGGGTTGCGGAAAATGGTGAGGACTTGCTGCGCCGCTCGGTGGAGCGCCATGGGAAAATTGCCGCCGGCGATGGTGATCGGCCAATTTGCCGTCTGCTGCCCGGCGCGGCGATCGACCACCGCAATCGCATGCGCATCGGGCAGATTGACGAAAATTCGGTTGCTGTCCGGATCGAGCTGGAAGCTTTCCGGATGGGCGCGCAGTGGAATGTCGGCGACCTTCTGGAAGCTCTTGGCGTCGATCACCGCCAGCCCGCCGCTGCCATATCCGACGAAGACCTGATTGGCGGCGCTGTCTATCCGGATGTTGTCGGCATCGTCGCCGAGATCGATCTGTCCGGCGGCCGCATAGTCCGCGCCCCGGAAAGCGCGCACCGATCCGTCGCCCGCGTTCGAGACGTACAGTGCGTCGATCGGCGGCACGTACCCGACGCCCTGCGGCTCCTTCATTCCGTCGATGGTGCGGATGACCTTGCGGGCTTTCAGGTCCACAATCCCAACGCTGTCGTTGCCGAGTTCGGCAACGAAGAGACGTTGCCGCGACAGATCGATCGCCATGTGATCGATGCGACCGCGGACCTCGCCGAGGGAAATCTTGGCCTCGAGCCGCAACGGTGACGAATTCACCGTTTGCGCGGTCGGTCGACCGAACTCCGACCAGCAGCGTCGCCGCTACGATAGATATCCGAACGGCGAAACGCCGAGACGGCCACCGCCGCAACGACGGGGGTGATGGCACTGATGTCTTCATCGTCGGTTCTCGATGATCGGGCGCGCCCGACGGACTGGCAGCGGTGTCGCGATCCTGTCCCCCGCTCGTCACAGCGTATCGGTCCATCTTCACCTTCTCCGACCGACGCATGCCGCTGACCGCCGTCAATGTTGAGCGCGCTAGTCCAACTGCTGCTCGACAGTCTTGAATTGATTTCCCTTCATGAGGACGACTGCCGCAATGGAATGCCCATCCTTCACGTCGGGAGTTGCGCTCACGGCGCGGAAGCCGGCGGAGCCTCGCACCGCCTTGTCGACGCCTTCCTTCAGCGAAATCTTGGCCTTGGCCATTGCCGCGCTTTGAGATTTGGCGTGGCTGAGATCGTCGCCTTCCGAGATCGGCTCGGATTTCGAGACCTTGCCGTTCCTGTGATCAACGATGACCTCGAAGTACTTGCCATCCTTCGACGTGTAGACGGAAAGCTGGAGCTTGCCGTCGTCCAGTTCGAACTTGCCGGAAATCGGCTGGCCTTCTTTTTGGCTGGCCGTCAGCCCCTGCTGCAAACGAACCTTCGCTCCGCCCATCGCCTTGGCGAGGGCGTCCTGGTCCTTGGCCTCTTCGGACCAAACGGCGGTACCGCTCGCCAAGGTCAGGAACGTCGCGGTGACGAGTACGGAGATTGTTCTGGACATGTCGGCCTCCATCATCAGGTTGCGAGGGATTCGTGCTTCCGGCGTTGCCCTTCCGCTCTTCGGTTGCGGCACCGAAAAAGTGCGTGCGTGACGGACGGAGTTGGGTCGCTTCGATCGCGACCCAACGGCGTTGCGTACTCGATTGCCGCACTCAGCTCTTCACGCTCGCCGTCTTGTCGAGCGCGGCGCGCAGCCCCTTGGCGAGCTTGATCGCGTCGTCATTGGCCCAGAAGTGCAGGAAGAACAGCCGGGGCTGCTCGGTCAGCATATGGCTGTGGACCGCGGTTACCTCGATGCCGTTCGACCGCAGGGCCTTGATCACCGGGTTGACTTCCTCGCCCGCGAGCACGAAGTCGCCGGTGATGGCGGCCTTGCCGCCGCCGGTCGGCTGGAAGTTGATGCCCGTCGCCACGCCCATGGGCCCGGCCGGGCTCATTTGCATCCCGTTGTCGCTGACCGGTTCGCGGCGCGGCACCCCGAACTGGTAGACCCCGCCGACGGCTTGGCCCTTGGCGCCGATGATCTGATCGAGCTGGGCGGTGTCGAGATCGACCGCGGGCGGCGGAGCCGCAGCCGCCGGCGCGGCCAGGGGCGTCTTGCTTGCCGCCAAGGCAGTGTGCAGCGCCGTCGCGAGCTTCACCGGATCGCCGTGCCCGCCGACGTGCATGTAGAACGTCAGCGGATTGGCGCGCAGCAAGTGATTGTGCACGGCAGTGATCTCGAGACCGTTCTCGATCAGCTTGGCCATGACCGGGTTGATCTCAGTCTGGAGCAGGACGAGGTCACCCATCACCATCGCGCCGCCGTGCGCCGGCTTGAACGCCGTCCAGCCACCGAGCGCCAGCGCCGGCTTGATGGTGACGCCGTCGAGCGTCACCGTGAGGTCGGTGCGTGGAAATCCATAGCGATGAACATCGCCGGATACCGCGGCGGTTCTGCCAAGCGCTTCGTCGACCTTCTTCCAATCGATCTCCTGGGCCCTGGCGGCGGTGGCAATCGTAGTCAGTGCGCCAATCGCGAGCACATAAAAAGCACGCATGATCATGACCTCCTGAGTTGAGCTTCCTGCTCGATAGCGCCCCCAATTCCTCGACTGTCTGTCGCTTGAACAAGCAGTCGCTCCAAATTGTTCCAGCGGATGACATCCATGAAGGTGTCGACGTAACTCGCCGCCTTGGCGCCGAAGTCCATGTGATAGGAGTGCTCGTACATATCGAGCGCGAGAATCGGGGTGCCGCCCGCCAATGTGTGACAATGGTCGGACGCCCATTGGTTGACGAGCTTGCGGTCGCGCGGCGACCATGACAGCAGCACCCATCCGGAGCCGCCGCCGAGCGCCTTGCCCATCGCCACGAATTCCGATCGCCAGCGGTCGAACGACCCGAAATCGCGCGCGAGCGCGTCGCGCAGCGCCGGGCCGGGATCGCTTCCGTCCCCAAGCCCGTCGAAAAACAGCTCGTGCAAGATCATCGAGTTCATCGCGACGAGCTGCTCGCGCTTGAGGCCGTTGACGAGAAAGCCGGCGGCGCTCGCGTAATCGAGCTCCGCGAGCTGCTCGTCGATCAGGTTGAGACGCTTGACCGCCCCGCCGTAGTTGTTCTCGTAGTGGCTGACGATCAGCCGCTCGGACATGCCCTTGATCTTGGCCGGGTCGCAGGACAGCGGCTTCATTCGGTACGACATCAGCGGTCCTCCGACCATGGAAGAGCCGTGATCTCGAGCCGATCGAATCGCGTGACGGTGTCCTCTTCGGTCCAGAGGCCGATGCGGCCTTCCTTCAAGAAGGTGCGATCTGAAACCGTGAAGAGCGGCCTGCCATCCAGCGAAATCGCGAAATGATCACGGTCCGCCACGACGCCGAGCACGTGCCAATAGTTGAGGGCGACGTAGGCGTCGGTGCCCCCGATCCGCTCCATCTTACCCGCCAGCACACGAAACAGATCGACCCGTTCTTCCAGCGCGCTCGCGCTCACGACGTAATAGTCATCCGCGTCCACGACACGGAAGGCCATGCCGGCGGTCTGCATCGTTCCCTTGATCACCTTCAAACGGACGCGCACCGCGGCGTTCCTGAGGGATAAAGGCTTGTAGATCGCGAGCGGGAACCGTTCCTCCGTCGGATCCGAGCTGGATTGCTCGATGGCAACGCCTCCCATCGCCGTCACATCGCGAACCACGATCCATCGGCCGGGTTGGCCCGGGCCCGTGATCCCGAAATCGAAGTCTTCGGGCGGCGCGCCGACCCTGTTTTCGCTGAAGTTGGTGACTGTCTCGTCGTCCACAGCAGATGCCGGCGCAATCATGCATGCGGCCAGCATGGCGGCCGAAATCGCGCGAAGAACTATTGTTCGGCCTGTCATAGGATCGCTCCCAGCAGATAGAGAACAATCCCCGCCAGGCAGCAGACGGCCAGCGTCTGGATCATGCCGGCCTTGAACCGAAAGATCGCAATCGCGGCGGAGACCGACAGCACCAGAGCCCACGGGTCGACGCTGAGGAGATTCGGCGCAGCAAAGTCGAGTGGGGGAACGCGCACCGGCACGGTTTCGCGAAATACCGTATGGATCGCGAACCAGATCGCCAGGTTCAAAACGACGCCGACCACCGCCGCGGTGATGGCGGACAGCGCGGCGTTGAGCGCCTTGTTCCCGCGCAAGGTCTCGATGAACGGAGCCCCGAGGAAGATCCAGAGAAAGCAGGGCGTGAACGTGACCCAGGTTGCGAGCAGGCCGCCCAGCGTCCCCGCCACCATCGGCGACAGCGCGCCCGGATCCCGGTACGCCGCCATGAAGCCCACGAACTGCAGAACCATGATCAGCGGACCCGGCGTCGTCTCGGCCATTCCGAGACCGTCGAGCATCTCGCCGGGCTTGACCCAGCCGTAATGCTCGACCGCCTGCTGGGCGACATAGGCGAGAACCGCGTAGGCACCGCCGAACGTCACCATCGCCATCTTGCTGAAGAAAAGCGCGATCTGGCTGAAGACATTGGCGCCGCCCAATGTGGCGAGGAGCGCCACGACCGGAACGAGCCAGAGTGCGAGCCAGATCGCTGAGACGGCCAATGCGCGCGCCACGGTCGGCCGGGCATGTTCGGGCAATGTTTCTCCCAGCACGCTGTCGCTCGCGGGCGGCTTGCCCCTGCCGCCGTGCCCGTCGCCGCCTTGAAAGGCGGCAAGGCCGAGCTTGCCGCCGACGAAGCCGATGAAGGCTGCGCCGAACACGATGATGGGAAACGGGACGTCGAAGAAAAATATCCCAATGAACGCGAGCGCGGCGATCGCAAGCATCACGCGGTTCCTGAGCGCGCGCTTGCCGATGCGAGACACCGCTTCAAGCACGATTGCAAGAACGGCGGCCTTTAACCCGAAGAACAGCGCAACGATGATGGGAACCTGGCCCCACGCGGCGTAGACGTAGCTCAGCGCCATGATCGAGATAATGCCGGGCACGACAAAAAGGACGCCGGCCATGATGCCGCCGAGCGTCCGATGCATCAGCCAGCCGATATAGGTCGCGAGTTGCTGCGCTTCGGGGCCGGGCAACAGCATGCAATAGTTGAGCGCATGCAAGAAACGACTCTCGGAAATCCATCGCTTCTCCTCGACCAGGATGCGGTGCATCACCGCAATTTGCCCGGCAGGCCCTCCGAAGCTGAGCAGGGCGACGCGAAGCCATACCCGAAACGCTTCTCGCAGCGACACTCCGTGTCGCGAGGCGTATTGATCCGCCTCCGCAATCGAGAGTTCAGCCACGTCGGGCCTCTTTCATGCGCGTGGCCGGCCAGTTGTGGGTCTCCGCCTGGAGCTTGCGACACCAGGTATAGAGCGCGTCGTACATCACCATCCCGTGCCCGAGCATTTCGTGGTCGTTCGGGAAGTTTGCGGACAGGCCCAACGAGATGGCGAACAGGCCGCCGCACTGCGGGGTCAGATCGTGGCGCGAAGTGTCGGCGCCTCTGACGATTTCCGCCAAATGGTCGAGCGCCGGATCCTTGATGCCGTAGATGCGCAGGATGGTATCGAACGAGCAGCGCTCGCCTTCATGGGAGAATTCAACGCCGTCGATATCGTAAGGCGTTCCACCCGTCTCTTTGGCGACGCTGAGAACATCTTTGGCCGGGACGTAGATGAACTCCGCCTGCGGATCGATGAAACGCCGGATCAGCCACGGACAAGCGATGCGGTCGATCTTCGGGCGCTCTCGCGTCACCCACTTGCCCGGCATCGCGCCCACCGTTCGGTGCGTTGGAAGACCCTCGGCAATCCAGCCGGCAATCCCGTCCCGCAGATAGACTGCATCGACGCCTGCCGTGCGCAGGGCAGCGGTTACGCCTTGGCTGACCTCACGCCCATGCACGCAATGCACGACCACCTGGCGTCCGCCGGGCAGGTCCTTCCGCCAGCGCTCCACGTCATCCGGGGGCCGATGGAACGCAGATACGATGAGCTCGCCGGCCTTCGCAAAATCGGCGGGACGCCGAACATCCACAACGGTCGGCGCGGAGGCGGTACCGAGCCGGGCATAAAGGTCGACCGGCGAGATTGAAGGAAGAGTTTGCTCCATGACGATTCACCTCGAGCATCTTCGTCGGTAACAGTCCTGCTAGCGGCGTTTCTTCTTGAAAAATTCGTAGAGGTTGTTGAACACCTCGCTGCCTCGGGTAAGCCGCTCCGAGTCATCCTTCGTCGCGACGCTGATGCCTTCGATCAGCGTCCGGATGCCGGCCACTTCGGTGCGGCCGAACTTGTCGTCCTTCAGGTCGATGTCGTGGATGATCTCAGCAATGGCGCGCAGCGCGGGGTCGTTGAGCGCGGCGCGCTCGAGCAGCACCTCGAACGTGCATTTGTCGCCCTCGTGGGTGAACTCGGCCTCGAACATGTCGAAGCGTAGCTCGCCTTCGTTCGGGCGATACCCTTTGCCGGACACGAATTTGAAGCGGGCATCGGGGTCGATGAAGCGACGTATCAGCCAGGCGCTGGCGATCCGATCGACGTAGACGCCTTGTCGCGTGACCCAGGTTCTGTCGCGAAGAGCCCCCAAGGCGCTTGCCGCAGGATCGACCGTCGTTTTGTCCGTCACCGCCTCGTCCTCGTTCAATCGAGTTTCCAGACCCCGGAGCAAGCTCTCCGCCTTTTCGCGACCGATGGCGCCGAAGAAATCGATCGAAACCACCTCGGCTAGGCGCTTGCGCAGGCGAGCAACCTGCGTGCGAAGCTCGGCGATCGCGTCGGGCTTTGCGTTGGGCCGCAGTGACTTGGTCAAGGTGCGCGCGCTCTTGGCCAAGTCCTCGTAGTCGGCGTCGCGAGCCCGGTCGAACAGCGCCCGCACCTCCTCGTCGGAAAGTCCGTCGATCAGACGCGCCTCGCAGACGATCGCCTCACCGCCTCCTTCGACGATCTCGCGCAACAGCCACTCAAAATCCTCCTGGGTCTCCTCGTTCATCGGCAACGCATGCACCGCGTTCTTGACCGCGATGGCGCCGAGATCCTGCAGCCGGCGCCAGATCTTGACCCGGAGATAGGCCGGCTTCGCCGGCAGTTGATGGATGAGCAGCAGCCAGCTGTACGCCAGCGTCCTGGGTGCTCCGACATTCATGAGATCGACACTGTATCAACGTTGAAATGCAGATGCAACACATGTATCATTTGAGCTTGAAATGTAGCCGGGCCGGGGCTGGGCAGGAAAGGCTGGTCGGGAAGTTCGACCGACAGGGTCTGCCCATAACCGGGAGGTCTGCATGCATAGGATCTTGGCTCTTGCCGCGGGCGCTTGTTTCCTCGTTTCCGCCGCTGCGGCTCAAACATCGTCGCAGTCCGCGGCGTCCAAAGCCGAGTTGCTCTCACTCGAGCAAAAGACGAAGATCTCCAAGCTGATCACGAAGCAAACGGCGCCCCTCGCAAACCCGTCTTTTTCGGTTGCCGTCGACGGCGTGGTGCCTTCGGACATCCCGCTCTACGCGCTTCCTTCCGATGCCGTGGAGTTAGCGCCGCAACTTCGCGACCGCCGTTACGTTGTCGTCGAAGAACTGGTGGCTATCGTCGAGCCGCGCTCTCGCAGGATCGAAATTGTTTTTCCTAGATGGGGCGGGGAGTGAGCCGAGTTCGCTTTTGACAGGCTTCGCATCGCCGCTCTCGATGGCCATGCCATCGATAAAAGTCCAGCTTCGCCAAAGGGAGGATCAACATGATCATGTGCTCCGCAAGTCGGCGCTATTTGCTGCTCGCTGGAACCATTGGAACGCTCGCCGTCGCGTGGCCGGCGGCCGCCCAGCAGACGCCTGCAGCGTCGGAGGCCCCTCCGCCATGGGCGCAGGGTCGACCTGAGACGGCAATTGGGGCCAAGCTCGCGCCGATCGCACCGCCACCGCTCGCCACGGAAGCCGATAAATTACCAACTGCAAAGTTGAAAGCACCCAAAGGATTCAAGATCGAAGTCTATGCAAGCGGTCTCGCGAATGCGCGTTCATTGCGGCAAGGCGACAAGGGCACCGTGTTCGTTAGCACCCGGCTCTTAGACAAGATCTACGCTATCACTGACCAAGCCGGCAGACACGAGGTCAAGACGCTCTACTCGGGACTCTATCGCCCGAACGGCCTCGCTTTCGACCACGGCACGCTCTACATCGCCGAACTCTCGAAGATCTCCAAGGTCGAGAACGTCGAGGCCAAGCTCGATAACGCGCCCAAGCCGGTCGTGATCTACGACGATCTGCCCAAAGACGAGGCGCACGGCTGGAAGTTCCTCGCCATCGGTCCCGACAACAAGCTCTATTTCAACGTTGGCGCACCCTGCAATATCTGCATGCCGTCGCCCGCCCACGCGCAGCTCCGTCGTATCAATCTTGACGGCAGCGGCGCGGAAGTCGTGGCGCGCGGGATTTGCCAGGTCGTCGGAATGGACTGGCATCCGGTGTTACGGCAGCTCTACTTCACCGAAAACAGCCGCGATTGGCTGTCGGAGGACATACCGCAGGACAAGCTCAATCGGCTCACCCAACCGGGCAAGGACAATTTCGGATATCCATATTGTCACCAAGGCAACATCCCGGACCAGGAATTCGGCTGGGGACGCTCGTGTGACGAGTTCACGAAACCGGTCGCATTAATGGGGCCGCATGCAGCCCCGCTGGGCATGCGATTCTATACCGGGAGCATGTTCCCGTCGGAATACCGCAATGCCATCTTGGTCGCACGCCACGGCTCGTGGAATTGAACGAAGAAATTCGGCGGCGACATCGCCCTGGTGTCACTCAACGAAAACGGCACGGTGAGATCGGTTGATCCGTTCATCACGGGCTTCATCGAAAATAACAATTATCTCGGACGCCCGGCCGACGTGCTGGTGCTCAAGGACGGTTCGATGCTGATCTCGGATGACTTCAACGGCGCGGTCTATCGCGTCACCTACGACAGCGCGAGCGTCGGCAAATAATGTCTGGCGCAAATTTATTGCCGTAGGTGCTGAAGTCGGCGTGGTTTGGTGGCGCCTGTGAATGCGCCAGCAAATTCTTCGTTGGTCGCTAACGTGACAGCCGAGGAGGAGCTTGATTTGGATCAATGAGCAGATCTCGTGACAATATGTTTCTTGGTTTTTTCCACGCAGTTTGCGTTCAAAGGAGGAAACGATGAAATCCTACAAACTGGTGCCCGGGCTCGTGGTGGGTCTCCTGTTGGTCGCAGGCCCCGTCTTTGCCCAAAGCAACGTTCAGCGGCTGAATACCGCTGGGATCGCAAACGCCATGGGAAAGGAGGGCGAGCTCACCGGAGAGATGTACAAAGTCTCCTTCCCGCGGTCGGATCTGACCGTCAAAGTCGGCAACGTAGTCATCAAGCCTGCCTTGGCCCTCATGAGCTGGGCTGCGTTCGTCAAATCAGGCAATGCTGCGGTCAGCTATGGCGATCTCGTGCTGCTCGACGATGAGATCAATCCGGTCATCAGCAAACTTGAGGAGAGAGGTATCGAGTTATCCGCCCTCCATAACCATCTCCTGCATGAGAATCCTCGGGTCATGTACATCCATTTCGTCGGCAGTGGCAACGAGGTGGAGATGGCGAAGGGAATTCGGGAGGCGCTGGCGCTCACCAAATCCCCGCTGATTTCGACGCCTTCAAGCCCGGAGATAAAACCCGAACTCGCCAAGGAGATCGAGCGGATCATCGGCTATGAAGGCGGTATGGGGGGAGGCGTCTTCCACATCACCGTGCCCCGCAACGATGTGCACGTGCACGCGACGGGCGCCGCCATTCCAGGCAGCATGGGCATGAACACGCCGCTGAATTTCCAGCTCGACGGCAAGAATGCCGCGATAAACGGAGATTTCATGCTGCTCCCTACTGAAGTGAATCCCGTGATCAAGGCCCTGCGGGCCAACAACATCGAAGTGGCATCGGTGCACAATCACATGCTGGATGACGAGCCACGGCTGATCTTCATGCATTTCTGGGCTTATGGCGACGCCGTGGAATTAGCCAAGGGCTTGAAGGCAGCACTGATGCGGATCGGGGCATAAGCGCTCGTGAATTTCGGCTGGGCGAAATCATCGGCGCTGCGTCTGGTGGTGTTAGTGCTCGGCGTGCGCGGAGGGTGGCATGATCAGAGTGTCGAGGCGTCAATTCTTGGCTTCCGCGCATGCCGCAGGGGCGCTGAGCTTGATGAACAGGAACTCCGCCGGGGCCACCGGATCGCCAGCGCAATTTGACTTCAGGGGCTCGCTCGACGGGTGGCGAATCGAGACCGGAGAATGGGCGATCGAGAATGTCGCGGATGCCGCGACAGGACGTGCGCTGGTGCAACGCGCAACCAACAACGCATTCAACATCATCGTCGTCCCCGGCGGTCCTTACACGGACCTGGACGTGTCCGTCAGATTCAAACCCATATCGGGCCGCGAAGACGCCTCGGGCGGGATCGTGTTCCGCTTTGCAGCGGGGCGGTATTACGTCATCCGCGCGAACGCGCTCGAGGACAACCTCACTTTTTACTACTTCGACCAGGGTCGCTCCGAGATTACCAGCGAGCGTGTGGCCCCTCCAACATTCGGTCAGTGGCACGGGTTGCGCGTTACCGCTAAGGGCGACCGCATACGGGGATGGCTGGACGGCCAAGCGCTCATCGATCACCGCGACCAACGTTTCAGCGCGGGACAGATCGGCCTCTGGACCAAGGCTGATTCCATCACGGCATTCGATAGTTTGATCGTGCGCGCGGACAGCGCGGAGTGATTGGGACGGATTCGGCCGCTGCCCTGCCGTCAACGCTCAAGTCAAAGATCCTTTGGCTACGTGATCTCGATCGACAGCGGCTTCCGCGGTATCAGAGCGCCGCTGTGACCCGCGCGCCACATCGAGGAAACATTTGAAGAAATGTCTTATCTCCGGTCTTGCAAGGACTAGTGTCGTGGGGAGTGGGCTTGGGGCCGGCGACGGGAGCGCCATGAGTTCCACCAAAAGGATCGCGCTACTTTTGCAGGTGTCGGCTTGTTTCATCGGCTGGCCCGGAACTTCATTCGCCTATCGGCCGTTCGACTCCACCGATGCAGCGGTAGCCGATGTCGGAGAGCTCGAGACCGAATTGGGCCCTGCTGAATTCCGCCGATCCGACACCGAGCGCACCGTGATCGCGCCCGCCTACGTTCTTAACTACGGCCTCGTCAAGAATTGGGAGCTCGTGCTGGAGGGGCAAGGAGAGCATCCGCAGCCGCCCGCGGAGGACACCCGGAGCAGGCTGGTCGAAAGTGGCCTCTTTCTCAAGGGGGTTCTGCGAGAAGGCGTCCTGCAGGACAAGACCGGACCCAGCGTGGCAACCGAGTTCGGAGTTCTTCTACCGGGCATCAACGATGAGCCTGGCGTGGGCGGGAGCTGGCTTGGCATTGTGTCGCAGCGATGGTCCGGGGGAACGGTTCACTTCGATCTTGGCATCGCTCTCACGCGAGAGCATCGCGCCGACTTGTTTGTGGGAACCATTATTGAGGGGCCGTACGATTGGAAAGTCCGCCCGGTGGCTGAAGTGGTCTATGAGCGGGAGTTCAACACGACAGAACGATTCTCCGTTCTCGGCGGGGCGATTTGGCAGGTGAGTGACAAGCTCTCGTTTGATGTGGGGCTTCGCGAGGCATGGATCAATCGCCAGCCGGAGACCGAACTGCGCGCCGGTCTGACCTTCGCGTTTTCGGTGCAACAGGAAGCCATCCAGCGATCCAGCCGATCTTTGGGGCGGTAAGAGACCGTTTGCGTCTCGGGCCTTGCGGTAGGGCAGTGATATCTCGATAAGCATTGAACCGAGCATCGGAAGGGCTTTTTGTTATTGCTTCGTGACGACCGTTGGCCCGACGAAAGGCTTTATTAGGTGGCTCCGCTGGATCGGAAGTGACTAATGAGTTCTAGCGTTAGTCTACGCCTTGATGCGGATGTGGCGCCACGCCACGGTATTGCCGGAATACGCCTGCACGCCGATGAAGCCGGGTGTGCGGCCGCGTTCGGCGTCCGTGTTGTGGAATGATGTTGTCTGCTTACGCTCCCCGGTCAGTGTGTTGGTCAGGAAGACGGTGAAGTCGTTGCCTTGCACCACGATCTCGTATTCAAACCAGATGCCAGGTACCAGAGGCGGGCCCGGTGTGTAGTTCTGCACCGCAGGCTCATTCCTGTTCAAATGCCAGATGCGGTCGCCGGCCTGGATTTTGTAGATCGCACCAGTGCGGTTCTTGAACAGACCGTTGGGTTCCGGGCGGATGCCATAGAAGTCCTTGGTTGAATCGCCCAAGGCGTTGTCATCGACTTGAACCTCAAAGCCGGCAATTACCGGCTTCCACGCCGGATTGCCCGGATCGAACGCCGCTTCATTACCCGCGCGCCGCTGCAACTCGGCCGTTGCAAGGTCGAGCGTCGGGCGCGGGAAGCGGAGGAACACACCGCTGTTATGTTTCGCGGTGTCGAAAATCCGGAATTGGAGGCGCAACGTGAAGTCCCCGAACGCTTCGGTCGCGTAGTAGAACAATCGCAGGCCCCCGTCGCCGTAGCTGACCATTTCACCGTTGATGTGGAGCATGCCGCCTCCACCGGGACCGGCGAGGCGCCACTTTGAAAACGTTTGGGCCGTCCCGTCGAACAGCGGGCGGAAGCCCGCCTCAGGTTGCGGACTGAATATCGGATCCGGCGGGGGAAGCACGCTGGTATTTAGCAAGTCGCCAGTGCGGCGCCCCAGCGCGACGCCTGTGAGCATCGGATTCGGCGAGCCGCTGGTCGGGAAGAGGGTCGGTCCGGCGATGTAGCAATTTGTGGTGTCGTGAATCCGACCGAAGTCGTTGGTAACGGCATCCGCGATGTTGTCGCCCATGCGCAGCGTGCCGGCGTCGTGGTGTGTGGTGCCGAGGTCGTCACGTCGATTTGTGAATGCAGCGAGCGCGGCAAGACGCTGGGCACGAGGACCCGCCGCGACCGGGATCACGCTGTTTGCACTTGCCAGAATTTCGAATGGCTCATTTCCGGCGAAGATCAGTGCAATCTTGTCGGATACGGCATCCATCTCGTCCCACGTAGCACGGTCGGCATTGGTCTCCGGGCTGCCGGGGAATTGCTGCGCGTCGGCCTTCGAGTTACCGAGCGCAACTAGTGCCTTGGGGCGCCCGAAATCGGTTTCAGTCGTCGAGAGATCGATAAAGCTGTCCGGGTTGCGCGGCGTCATCTCGCCGATGCCCCGGATCGTGATCACGACGGTATCGTCGGTCGCTCGCAACATGGCGTCCATGTGCTCGAGGGTCGGAAGTTTTTTGAAGAGTTCCGCTTCGGAATCGACGCCGAGCTTGTTCAAGCCAGCAGCCGTGATCTGGAAATGGAATGTACGGCCATTCGCTGCTTTGCCTTTGACGAGCAACGCCGAGCACTGAAGACTTGGGATTACCGTCGGCGGCAGATTGGCCTCGATCGCCGCTCTCGGTATGCGGATCGCAAGGTTGGAACGTAGATGTGCGATGAGGTTTTTGCCCATCCGGTCCGCGGCGCGCCCGGCCAGGGATTGCCGGAAGGTCGTGAGCGCAACGCGCGTGGTCTCGATTGTGCCGAGAGCAATCACGACCGCGCTCTTTCCACCATTGCGAGGCGGCGCGAGCATGATGTCCGTCGAGGCCCCGTTTTGCCAGACGCGCACGCCCGTCACGTTCACCCAATTGTCGTTCTGCGTCTCGGTGATGAGCTCTTGCACGTGGCAGTTCGGAACAACCATGAGTCGCTTGCGCGCATCGGCGGCGGCTCCGACGCCATCGGCCTCGGCGCTGGCGAGCCGTGCCGCACGGATCAGGCCGGGGACCGCGCTGAATTTGTTTGTCGGGAAGAAGCCCGGTAACGTGGTGGACTGGACGGCGAGCGGCGCTTCCAGTTTGAAAAGCTCATGCAGCTCGACCAACGGGGTCGCGTCCGTCGCCGGCAGTCCGAGCCAATCGCGAAGCAGTTTGGCATCAATCGGAGGCTCTCCCGGGTCGGGGTAGCGCACCGCGGGGTGGTCGAGCAGATCGGCAAACGTGAACCCCGTCGCGTTGCCCGCGACTTTCAGCCCGGCATGAAGCTGCTTGCGAAGCGCGGTATGAAGCGGGCCGTAGATGAAATCATTCGTTTCCTTCACACCTATCTGGCGGCTCGCTTGTGCGAAGTACCCTTGATTGGGGGCTGCAGGACGCAGTGCTTTGCGCGTCGACGGGGGCCACGCGACAAGTTCCTCGTCGAGCAGCTCGGGCGACCAGCCGCCCCAAGTCAGCGAACGTCCCCCAACCGCGAAGATAAGGCCGGCGTAGTTGAGCGCCGGGTGGTTCACCCACGGCACGCGCATGTCCGGAGCGCCACCCATGAACGGCATGTTTTGCACGTGCTCGGGCAGCACGAATGGCCCGGCTTCGAGCACCAGAATGCGACGACTGCGCGTTGCATCTGCAATGAAGAGGTGCTCCGCGACGACGGAACCGAACGTCCCGCCGCCGACAATGATGACATCGAAGTCACGTGGTCTTCCGCCGAGGATCTCGCGCGCGCTATCGCGTGCCTCCTGCAAAGTATTGCACAGGAAGCGCCCCATGTTATCCAACGTGAACGTGGTGGGTTCAGACGGCAGTAGTTGCGCCATGGCCTTGAGCCCCTCGCTACCACTATTTATTTTCAGTTGGACCTCACCACAGATTGAATGCGTGGAATGTGAACCGCGTCACATCCGTTGCCAATCGGCGTCGACGGGCCGCATTTTGTAGCGGCTCCTCGCGCCGACCATTATTTGAGGTCGAGGACGCGACCGCAGGCGAGGGGTTGTTCAAAAACCGATCGGGACCGCTTGCCGTATCCTATGGAGGGGGATAGGATATGCGGCATGTCAATCAATCATACTCATCAATCCCATCCTGATATCGTGAAACGGCTGAAACGTGCCGAAGGGCATCTTCGCCGCGTCATTTCGATGATCGAGGAAGCTCGATCTTGTCTCGACGTTGCTCAGCAGCTTCACGCCGTGGAAAAGGCCATTGGCGAGGCCAAAAAGACACTGATCCACGACCACGTCGATCATTGCCTCGATGCCGCGGCCAACGGCGCTGGAAAAACAACTCGTTCTGTCGTCGGCGAGTTCAAGGCCATTTCGAAATATCTTTAAGTCGGCTGCACGAGTGAATACGCGCGACCGGTTGACCGTCGCGCAACGAGTTTGAGAATGTCGGCATGATCGGTCGCTTGGCCCTATTGGTTGTTGCCGTCGCGCTCGGCATAGCCATCGCAAGCTTTATGCCGGGACTGTCACAGTCGGTGCGCAAGACCGTAGGACTGCTTTCAGTGCGGGGCGCTGCGCAACCCCAAGGCATCGCAATAAGCAGCGCCGACCGCAAACCTAATACCGAAGCTGCAGATGAAAAGCAGAGCATCAAGCTGTCGCAAGAGCAGCTGTCCGCCGCGCACATCGATCTGGTTGCGGCTCAAGGTGGCACGCTCGCTCGCCGCATTACGGTCCCCGGTGCGATCGTCCCGCACGCGGACCGGATTGCACGTGTCTCGGTGAAATTGTCGGGCACCGTCGCCGAACTACGAAAAAGGCTCGGCGAGACGGTCTTCAAGGACGAAGTTCTGGCCATCCTCGAGAGTCGCGAGGTGGCCGACGCAAAGAGCGAGTACCTCGCCGCACGTCTGACCAACGAATTGCTCCAGGACCTAGCGGATCGGGACAAGAGTCTTTGGGAGAAACGCTTCGCGCCCGAACAGCAATACTTGAGGTCGCGCAACATTGCGGCGCAGGCGGGCATGAAGCTGAACATCGCGCGCCAGAAGTTGTTTGCCCTCGGGCTTGACGACAACGAGATCGCAAATCTGCCAAGCCAGCCCGAAGCATTGCTGCGCCGGCAAGAGGTCCGCTCGCCCATGGCTGGCCGCGTCGTGGAACGCAAGGTCGATCTCGGGACGGTTGTCGGCCGCGACAATTTGGAAACCGAACTTTTTGTGATCGTCGATCTCGACCGCGTCTGGGTCGAGCTCGCGGTCAATCCAGCCGACCTGCCCGTCGTCAAGGAAGGCCAGGCCGTGTCGATCACGACCCGCGGCATCGCGGAAAAGGCCGACGGCAAGATCGTGTTCATCAGCCCGCTTATGGACAAGGAGACCCGGTCGGCGCGCGTGGTGGCGGAGATCGCCAATAGCGAGGGCGTCTGGCGGCCCGGCTCGTTCGTGACCGCCGCGATTGCGGTCGAGGAACAACCGGCTCCGCTGGTGGTGCCCGCCACCGCCATCCAGACGATCGGCGGCGAAAAAGTCGTGTTCGTCCACACGCCCGACGGATTCGAGAAGCGCCCGGTTGTCGCTGGCCGCAGCGACCATCGGTTCACGGAAATCACAGCGGGTCTTCAGCCGGGGGAGATCATAGCCGCGACCAACACGTTTCCGCTCAAGGCCGAGTTCATGAAGGGCGCAGCCGAGGACTGAGGATGATGGAGCGTATTCTCGCATTCTCGGTCCACCGCCGCTGGCTCGTCTTGCTCATTACGCTCGCTGCCGCGATTTCGGGCGCCTGGTCTCTGACCAAGCTTCCGATCGATGCCGTGCCGGACGTGACCAATGTCCAAGTCCAGATCAACGCCGTCGCTCCGGCGCTGTCGCCAATCGAGATCGAGAAGCAGGTCACGTATCCGATCGAAACGGCGCTCGCGGGCACGCCGGGCCTCGAATCCACCCGTTCGTTCTCGCGCAACGGTTTCGCCCAGGTCACTGCCGTCTTCACCGACAAGACCGACATCTACTTCGCCCGCCAGCAGGTGGTCGAGCGCGTCACCGACGTCAAGACAAATCTGCCGCCGGGCGTCGACGTGAAGATGGGCCCGATCTCGACCGGACTGGGAGAAATCTATTGGTGGTCGGTCGAATACACGCCGCCCGGCCAGGGGGCGCCGGTGCGCGATGGCAAGCCCGGTTGGCAGAGCGATGGCGCGTATCTGACGCCTGAAGGCGAGCGCCTCACCGACGAGTTCCAGCGCACCGTCTATCTGCGCACGGTCCAGGATTGGATCATCCGGCCGCAGATGAAGTCCGTGCCCGGTGTGGCCGGCGCCGATGCCATCGGCGGCTACGTCAAGCAATACCAGGTGCAGCCCGATCCGGCACGCCTGATCGCCTATGGGATTTCTTTCGGCCAAATCGTAAAAGCGATCGAAGCCAACAATGTCAGCCGGGGCGCGAATTATATCGAGCGAAACGGCGAAGGCTACGTCGTGCGCGCCAGCGGCCGCGTCGAGAGCCTGGCGGACATCGAGGACACTATCGTCGCAACGCGTGGGGCGGTGCCGGTACGCATCAAGGACGTCGCCGAGGTCACACTGGGACGCGAGCTCCGAACTGGGAGCGCAAGCGTGAACGGGCGCGAAGTCGTTCTCGGCACCGCGCTCATGCTGATCGGGCGCAACAGCCGAACCGTGGCGGCGGCGGCGGACGCCAAGATCAAGGAGATCAATCGCGCGCTCCCTTCCGAGCATCCGTGCGAAGACGGTGCTCAATCGCACCGAGCTCGTCGAAGCCACGATTCGCACAGTGGCGACGAACCTAGCGGAAGGTGCGCTACTGGTGGTTCTTGTCCTCTTCCTGCTGCTCGGGAACTTCCGCGCCGCGCTGATCACGGCATTGGTCATTCCGATCACCATGCTGATCACCGCGACGGGAATGCTGGAGGCAAAGCTCAGCGCAAACCTGATGAGCCTGGGAGCGCTCGACTTCGGGCTGATCGTGGACGGCGCCGTCATCATCGTCGAGAACAGCCTGCGGCACTTGGCCGAGCGCCAGCGCGAGCTCGGCCGGATCCTTTCGCTCGACGAGCGCCTCGACACGGTCACGACCTCGGCGAAGGAGATGATCCAGCCGACGGTCTACGGCCAAGCCATCATCATTCTCGTTTACGTACCGCTTCTCACCTTCACCGGCGTGGAAGGCAAGACATTCATGCCGATGGCGATGACCGTGATCATCGCGCTCGCGACCGCGTTCGTGCTGTCGCTCACCTTCGTGCCGGCAATGATCGCGATCGCGGTGACCGGTCGCGTGCAGGAAAAGGAAAATGTCCTGGTCCGTGGTTTGAAGGTGCTTTATCGGCCGGCATTGGCCGGAGCCATTCGCTCGCCTTTGCCCGTGATCGCCGGCGCGGTCCTTCTGTTCGCGGCGGCGGCCCTGTTGTTCACGCGCCTTGGTCAGGAGTTCACCCCGACGCTCGATGAGAAGAACATCGTCATGGAGGTCAAGCGGATTCCGAGCACATCGCTTTCGCAATCGCAATCCATGCAGCTGGCCAACGAGAATATGGCTGGCCGCTTTCCACAGGTCGCCTTCGTCTTCTCGCGCACCGGCACCCCCGACCTCGCCGCCGATCCGATGCCGCCGAGCGCTTCCGACACCTACATCATCTTGAAGCCACGCGACCAATGGCCAGATCCCGACCTGTCGAAGGAGGATTTGATCCACGAACTGGATACCGAGGCGTCGAAATTGCCGGGCAACAAAATCGGCTTCTCACAGCCGATCCAGATGCGTTTCAACGAGCTGATCGCAGGGGTGCGAGAGGATTTGGCGGTCAAGGTGTTCGGTGACGAATTCGGGCCGATGCTGCGTGCGGCGGGTCAAATCGCCTCCATTCTTCGTGGAGTGGAAGGCGCCAAGAACGTCAAGATCGAGGAGGTGGCGGGCCTGCCGTTCCTGGACATCAGGATCGACAAAGGCGAGATCGCGCGCCGCGGCTTGAGCCTTTCGGACGTGCAGGACGTCATCGGCATCGCCATCGGCGGACGCGCAGCCGGGCTGGTGTTCGAAGGCGACCGCCGCTTCCAGATCATTGTGCGTCTGGCTGATGCGGTGCGCAGCGACGTCGACACGTTGGAGAATTTGCCGGTCTCCCTGCCGCAAGGCGCCCCCGGGACAGGATCGCTGACCATCCCATTGCGCCAACTCGCCACCTTCCACTTCTCGGAAGGGCCGAACCAGATCAGTCGGGAGAACGGCAAGCGCCGCGTCGTCGTGACCGCCGAGGTGCGTGGGCGCGATATCGGCTCTCTGGTCGAGGAGGCGCAAAGAAAGGTCGCAGAGCAGGTCTCCTTGCCGGCGGGCTATTGGCTGGCATGGGGCGGACAATTCGAGAATTTCGAGGCAGCGCGGCAGCGCCTCACGATTGTGGTGCCGGTGTGCTTTGCATTGATCTTCCTCCTTTTGTTGAGCGCCTTGGGCTCCGCCCGCGACGCGCTGCTCGTGTTCAGCGCGGTCCCGCTGGCGCTCACCGGCGGGATTGCTGCCTTGTGGCTGCGCGACATGACGTTCTCGGTCTCGGCTGCGGTCGGGTTCATCGCGCTGTCCGGCGTCGCCGTTCTCAATGGACTGGTGATGCTGAGCTTCATGCGGCAATTGATCCAGCAGGGCGCAACGAAGAACGACGCGATCCGAGTGGGTGCGCTCACCCGCTTGCGTCCCGTCGTGATCACCGCCCTCGTCGCCTCGCTTGGATTTGTGCCCATGGCGTTTGCGTCTGGAACCGGCGCGGAAGTGCAGAAGCCACTCGCAACCGTCGTAATCGGGGGACTGATCACCGCCACGTTACTGACGCTATTCGTGCTGCCGGCGCTCTACGCGCGCTTTACGGGGGAAGCGCGCCCAAAACACGATGTCGGCACTACCGGCACGTTGTTGAAGAGCACGGGTAATGGAGTTCGACAATGAATGATCATCTGGGCGAACAATCATACGATCATGGGCATGATCATTCGGCTGGCCATGGCCACACCCATGGCATCGTCGATCCCTTGATCGCGACCAGCGACCGGGGACTATGTGGTCGGGTCGGCCTCGCCGCCACCGCCTATTGCAGCTCTTGGTCGTCTTTGTCTCCGGCAGCGTGGCGCTGCTCGCCGATACCATTCATAATTTCGGCGATGCCGCGACCGCCTCCCGCTTGCGATCGCATTCTGGTTTGCACGCTAGAAGCCGAGCGAACGCTTCACCTTCGGCTATGGCCGCGTTGATGACCTGGCTGGGGTGAGGTGAGGGGGCTGAATGTGAATGTTGTTGCTGTGACCACGCCGGATAAGACCAACCCACGAGAATTGCTCCGAAGAAAAGCGCCGTCAGCATCTGCATGCGAAGACGCCCTGTTTCGATTGATTGCCCCGGGCATGAAGCCCAATCAGGGGACGGGGACCCTGAATACTCGAGCAACGCAAGCTACTCCTGGCTTCGGGCAGAATGCATGGGTTTGGGTGATACAGTAGCCTTGACGCCGCCGAGTTCCGATCTGGCGAGATCGATACGCCAGCCATAGGCGTCGAGAACATCCTGGGCGATCGCGAGTCCGAGGCCGGCGCCCTCGCCGCTCTCGTCGAGACGCGCGCCTCGTTCGAGCACGCGCGGCAATTGGGCCGGCGCGATCCCCTCTCCGTCGTCCTCGATAACGATTGACGGACGCGCGGAGGCGCGACCGGCTGCGATGCGGACGCGTGATGCCGCATGGCGCGCGGCGTTTTCGAGCAGGTTGCCGAGCACTTCAGCGAGGTCGGTCCGGTCGAGCGGCAGGCGGAGGTCGTCCGCAATGTCCGGCTCGAACGCGACCCGCGTGCCGACAGGTGTCCGAGCAAGCGTCGAAACGAGCGAGTGCACGAGCGGCGCAAGCTCGGTGGAGAACCTTGCACCGCGCCGGAGGCCCCCACGCACGCGGGCCCGCGCCAGCTCGCGATCGACGTGGCGGCTCATGGTCTCGCCCACCGTCTCGACATCCCGCGCGATTGCGTGCTCGCCATGTTCGCGCAACCGAGCCGCATCCGCAGCGAGCGCTGCAAGCGGCGTCTTGAGCCCATGGGCCAGATCGGCTGCCTGGGAGCGCGAGCGCTCAATCTCCCGCTCCTGGGCATCGAGCAGCGCGTTGACCTCCTCGACCAGCGGCCGAACCTCGAACGGCACCGCGGACGGTAGATGACGGCTGCGCCCGGCGCTGATGTCGGCTACGCCCCGGCGCAGCAGATCGAGCGGCCGCAGGCCGAGACCGACCTGCATCGAAGTGGCGATGGCGAGCACAAGAGCAAGGAGCGAAAGCGCGATGGTAAGGTCCTTCGCGAACGCGGTTGTGGCCGCCGACACCCGCGCGAGATCGGCGGCCACCGCCACGCGCACCGGCACGCGGCGATCGTCGACAGCAAGGCTGACCACCCGCTCTGCGACAAGCATGCGAACCCCGCCTGGCCCCCGCACCTCGTGACGATGGACCTGCCCCGGCGCAGGCTCATCGACCGGCAACGCCATCGTCGTGTCCCACAGCGAGCGTGAGCGCAGGAGATCACCGCGATCATCGCTCACCTGCCAATACAGACCCGAGAGAGGATCGGCGAAGCGGGGATCGGCCGGCGGCCGCGTGACCACAAGATGACCCTGCGGATCGACATCGATGCCGGCAAGCAATTGCTGGAGATGGACGTCGAGACCATCGGCGAGCGTGCGGGCGACGTGACGCTCGAACAGCAGGATCAAGCCGCCGCCGGCGACCAGGAGCGCGAGCAGGATTGCGCCGATTCCACCGGCCATGAGCCGCAGCCGCAGCGAGTTCCATCTCATGCCGGCACCTCCGGAATCATGTAGCCGAATCCGCGGCGCGTCTCGATCACATTGGCGCCCAGTTTCCTGCGCACGCGGCCGATCAGAACTTCCAGAGTGTTCGAATCGTGCTCTTCCCCGTGACCGTAGACGTTCTCATCCAGCTCCTGCTGCGATACAACTCGGCCACGATGCCGAAACAGGTAAGCGACGAGCCGATACTCTAGAACCGAGAGCGCGATCGGCACGCCCCGCACGCTCACCTTCATCTGCCGCTCGTCGAGCCTAAGGTCGCCTGCGGTGATGACAGATGACGCGTGCCCTGCGGAGCGGCGCACGATCGAGCGGAGCCGCGCCAGCAATTCCTCCATTTGGAAGGGCTTCGGTAAGTAATCGTCAGCGCCGGCATCGATGCCGTCGACCCGCTCGGCCCAACTTCCGCGCGCGCTCAAAATGAGGACGGGCATGTGCCGCCCGTTCGCGCGCCAACGCTTGAGGACCGCAAGGCCGTCCATGCCGGGCAGGCCAAGATCGAGGATCACGACCCCGTATTCCTCGGTGTCGCCCCGGAACCACGCATCCTCGCCGTTGCTCACGGTCTCGACCACGTAGCCCGAAGCTTCGAGCGCGCGTGAAATGTCCGAAGCAATCCGCCGCTCGTCCTCGACAAGGAGCGCGCGCATTACTTCTCCTTCACGCCCTCGATCGCACCGCTGCGCGCATCGACATGGATCTCGAACAGACGCCCTTTACTGTCGATAGCGCGAAATTCATAAACCCAGCGGCCCTTCTTTTGTTCGATCTCGACCCCGATGATCTCCCCCGGCAGCTGGCTGCGGATTTCGTTCAAAATGTCCATCAGCGGACGGATCTCTCCGGCCTTGACCGCGCGGCGGGCCGCGTCGTGGTCGCGCCCATGCGCCTGGCCAAGCCCTCCCGCGACCAACACTGTCGCCGCCAGCACTAATGCGCGCATTCCCGCACGAGCCCTTAACGCCATGGACAAGCCCACAATTCGACTAGTACTCTCCTGTTTTGCCGATTGAGCCTTGGATCAGAGTCGTCCGGCAGTTGGTGGGATCAACGAGCAGTTCGATGCTGCGGGGGGTCCTCGGCTGCCTCCGGATGAAGCCCGCCCGTTCGAGCGTCAGCACCATCTGGTGAACCGATGGTGGGCTGACGCGGAAGTTCCTGCTGTCGGTTTCGGCCGGAGGACGGCGGTGCAACCGCGTGTACTGGTGGATATAGGCCAGATACTGGCCCTGCTTGGCGGTGAAGAATTTTCTGGGCACTCGCGCCGGCCATTCGATTCAGCTGGTGGTCCGTGCCTCAGACGAGGGGCACGGTCGATGTTCGCTATCGTGTCACATTGACCCAATACGAGCGCAACGGCTCGGGCGATTTTGACGGGGTAGAGCCCGGCGCGGAAGCTCAAGCGGGCCCCTCCTGCTGGCTGCAGACGCCGGCGTCGCGATGAGGACTCGCCTTGGCGTCGGGGTCGGCGGTTCGGCGTCTACCGGCCGCGGCGCTTTGTCGGGCCCTGGGCGGCGCGGCGGGCCGCGCCCCGGCGCGGCGCGCTCACCGGCGGGGGCCCTGCTGGTGGCGCGCGGCTCGCCCTCCGCGGCCGCGCCCGTTGGCGCTGGGCTGCTGGCCGGCGGTGGTCTTGCGCGCCGGGCGGTCGCGGCGGGCGTGCGCGCCGGCCATCTCGCCGGGCGCGGCGGGGCCGCGTCGGCGGACGTGCCGCGGGGGTCGTCTCTCGGCGGCGCCGCGCGCGGGTCGCTCGGGGCGCCTCCGCGGGCGCCGCGTGGCGGGCGTCGGCGCACGGCGGACGGCGCCGGCACGCGAAATAGGCTGCCACAGCCGACCTGACAGGTTGCTGACATAGATCAACAGGCGGCCGTCAGTCCCATTCGGGCAGTCTCCCGTCGTGGCCCGCCGCATGGTGCGGCCGGGCCGAAGAGTGGAGACCATCCATGCGCAAGATCGCTATTTCTGCCGGTGTCGCCGCGGTCCTCGGCGTTGTCGCCACCGCGCAGGCCGGCAGCCTTGGGCGTCCGTGTACGTCGGCGCCCCAGAGCCAGTGGCTGCCGATCCAGGAATTGCAGGCCAAGGTCGAAGCCCTCGGCTACAAGGTGCAGAAGGCCAAGCTGAAGAACGCCTGCGGGGAGCTTTATACAATCGACAAGAACGGCGGCCGGGTCGAACTCTTCGTCGACCCGACCAGCGGCCAGATCATCGGCCAGCTCTGACGGCGTGCGCCATGAGCGCGGTGAACGACACGATCGAAGCCGGCGGCGAGACGCCGCCGGCAACGATCAAAGTATGGGACCCCTTCATTCGGGTTTTCCACTGGTCGCTGGCCACGTTGTTTCTGGTGGCCTACGCGACCGGGGACGAGGTCGAGCAGGTGCACGTCGCCGCCGGCTATGCCATTGCCGGTCTGGTCGCAGCACGCTTCATCTGGGGGTTCATTGGTAGCCGTCATGCCCGGTTCCGCAGCTTCGTGCGGCCCCCGCGGGAGGTGCTCGCCTATCTGCGTGATCTAGCCCTGCTCAGGGCACCGCGTTACCTCGGGCATAATCCCGCGGGCGGTGCCATGATCATCGCCCTTCTGGCGGCACTGACCAGCACCTGCATCACTGGCTACATGATGACGACGGACGCGTTCTGGGGATCGAAATGGATCGAAGAACTCCACGAAACGGCAGCCAATCTGGTCGTCGGCCTCATCGTCGTCCACGTGCTCGGCGTTGTGATCGCTAGCTTCGAGCACAGAGAGAACCTGGTCAAAGCAATGATCACGGGTTGCAAAGAGGACCTGCCGCGCACAAAGGGGACCCACCCCGCAAGAGGCGACGGCGATTGACGCAGATCAACACGCCGAACGATGGGGGACGTAGGCTTTTAATTGGTTTGGCGTTGGGGATCGCGCGCGCCCACGGAGGTGCCTCATCGATGGCGCAGTCTCTTCAGCCGGTGCCAAGTCGCCGCAGAGGGCAAATGCTGACCGGGATAATCCTTGCGGTCGGCCTCACCTGGCCGGTGGCCGCATCGACAGCCGAAGCCGAGGTCAAGCTCAGCCAGGCGCAGATCCAAAGCCTCGGCGTTCGCGTCGCGCATCCGATCTCGAGCCGGACCGACCAGACTCTGGCGTTCCCTGCGCAGATCGTCATTCCGACCCCGCAGCTCTGGGTCGTCAGCGCGCCGGTCGCCGGCATGGTCAGCAGCCTCTCCGTCGCCCGCGGCGATCAGGTAAAGCAGGGCCAGCCGCTGATGATCCTCGAGAGCCCGAGCTTCGTGTCGCTTCAGCGCGAGTACCTCCACGCGGTCCAACAGGAGGTGCTGGTGACCCAGCAGCTGCGCCGTAACAGCGAGCTGTTCAAGGGCAATGCCGTACCGTGGCGAGTCGTGGAGACCAGCCAGACCGAAGCCCGCCAGGCGAGCATCGCCGTGGCCGAGCGCCGTCAGATGCTGCGCCTCAGCGGCATATCCGATACTGCGCTTTCTCGGCTCACCGACGAGGCCGCGATCACGGCGACGCTGTCGGTGAACGCGCCCGAAGCCGGAACGGTGGTCGACATCGTGATCGCCCCCGGCCAGCGGATCGAGCAATCGGCCCCGCTCCTGAAGCTCGCACGCCTGTCGACGCTGTGGGTCGAGATTGCCGTCCCGGCATCCGGCGTGCGCACTATCCGGCCAGGCGCGCGGGTGGATGTCGAGGGCTACGCCACGCCGGGCCGGGTCGTGTTGGTCTCGGAGACGGCCGATGCGGCGACCCAAACCGTGCTTGTCCGCGCCGAAGTGCCGAACACGGGAGAGCTGCGGCCGGGGCAGACCGCTGCGGCGCGAATCAGTTTTGTCTCGCCCGGGGAGGCCGCCTGGGAGATCCCGTACAGCGCGCTCATCCGGCGCGGCGAGGCCGCGTCCGTCTTCGTCGCGATCGAGGGCGGTTTTCGGCTGGTGCCAGTCACGCTCGTCGCCGAGGACCAAGACCACGTGGTGGTCTCCGGCGCAATCAACGACAAGGACGCGGTGGCGATCAGCGGTGTATCGGCGCTGCGGGGCATTCTGCAGGGGCTCGGGACGGCTGAGTGATGCTCGAACGCCTGGTCGAGTTCGCGCTGTCGCAGCGGCTATTCGTTCTCCTGGCCGTGCTGCTCCTCATCGGCGCCGGCGCCGTTTTCCTGCCCACCTTGCCGATCGATGCATTTCCCGACGTCTCGCCCGTCCAGGTGAAAGTGATCATGAAGGCGCCGGGCCTCACCCCCGAGGAGGTCGAGCAGCGGATCACCGTGCCGATCGAGCTCGAGCTGCTCGGGATCCCGAACAAGAAGATCCTGCGCTCAACGACGAAATACGCGCTCGCCGACATCACCCTCGATTTCGAGGACGGCACCGACATCTACTGGGCGCGCAACCAGGTCACGGAGCGCCTGTCCAACATCGCGCGCGACCTGCCGGAGGGGGTGAGCGGCGGCCTCGCCCCGATCACCAGCCCGCTCGGCGAGATGTTCATGTTCACGATCGACAGCCCCGACCTGTCGCTCGCCGAGCGCCGGACGCTGCTGGACTGGGTGATCCGGCCGGCGTTACGTACGGTGCCTGGCGTGGCCGACGTCAATGCCCTCGGCGGCTATGTGCGCGCCTTCGAAATCGTGCCGGTCAACGCGGCGCTCGCAGCTCGCGGCATCTCGCCCGAGGCGTTCCGGCGCGC